>JAOASS010000013.1:111399-150682 GCA_030158485.1 Pseudobdellovibrionaceae bacterium
CAATTCAAGTTAACTCATGTTCAGGCCCTCCTAGTTTGAACTCATTTTAGTTTTGTTTCTTTTTTGACTTGTTGCAGAACCGCTCACCGGTTCTGCAACAAGTCAAAAAAGCGTGAGCATGACTCTTTCGATCCATTTTTAGCAGAATAAACTTTTTCTTTTGGCGAATTACTACTCCAACAAATTTTTGTTTTGACATATGTAAATTATATGTATATTAAAGTCGAGTCAAACCCTAACCCTCTTTGTTTTTATTTTTTAAATTTTACGAAAGGCCCTACATGTCCACAGTAAAACTCACAAATCAAGAATTAGAATTGCGACTCAAAGACTTTGTTTCAAAAGAAAGATTTCTTCTTCACATTATTCTAGATCATATAAAAGAAGTAGATCGACGAAAACTTTATTTAGAACGCGCATATTCTTCTTTGTATGAATATTTAGTTAAAGAACTCGGGTATTCAGGCTCCGCTGCAATAAGACGCCAAGAAGCCGCGCGAATGATAGTTCAGATCCCAGAACTGGGGCACAAAATCCAGTCCGGATCTATTAATCTAACTCAAATTTGTGAACTTTCACGTGCAATTAAACTAAAAGAAAAATTAAAATACAAAGAAACTCTTGATAAGAAAACTTCTCGGATTTCATTAATCGAAAAATATCAAATAATTTCAAATATAGAAGGAAAATCGAATTTTGAAACACAGCAAATTATATCAAACTCTTTGAGTCTACCTTTAAAAAAATATGACGTGGAAAGATCACAAAAAGATCAATCGATGCGACTTGAAATCACTTTTACAAAAGATCAATATGCAAAGCTTTTGCAGTGCAAAGAACAAGCAGCCCAGGCCCTCATTCAAAAAAATGAAAATCCGACTTGGGGCTCTGTCCTAACTTATTTATCAGAACATTACTTGAAAATAAATAAATCAGAAGTTTCAACAACAAGTTCTCAATTGAGACCTTCATCTTCAACTCAACATAGCTCTAGTTCTTCACCCATTTCTAGACCTACTACCCATCTTAATTTACCGGCATCAAAAACACACGGGTCCATGGAATCTCGCTTACATAAGCCGTCAAATAAACAGCCGGCTCGTGTCACAAAAGAAGTGCGTAATTATATTATCAATCGAGATTTGAATTGCCAGTACAAAGACCCCCAAACACAAAAAAAATGCAGATCTACTTTCGCGCTACAAGTTGACCATAAAATACCTATCTGGACTCAACGAATTGAAGCTTTTTCGGAAATACATAAACCGGAAAACTTGCAAGTTTTATGTGCTCATCACAATCGGTACAAATATCAAAAGGAATGCCATGCTCATTAGGCGAATGGAATGACCTTGTCATCTTGACTTATTTTGGATCCCCTAACTCTTTCCGTATCCGTATCTGTGTCTGTATTCATATCTGTGCCTGTGTCTCTGCCTGTGTCTCTGCCTCTGCCTGTATCCGCATCTGTGTCTGTATTCATATTCGTGACTGTATCCATATCCCCAGGAATCATCTTGGATCCAATTAAAATCTCAATTCTCTATGGCCTAGTTCTTTAATCAAATCAGATTCAACGTCGCGGAAGCTTGTTTGACTTAAAAAAGCTAGACACAGACCAAATCAAATAGGAAAATCATTTCCAGGATATGGATATCCAAAACGTATTGGTGAAAGCCACCACTCTTTCTGCTGAACAAGTCGTTTCGATTTTAAAATCGAATTCTGCCGTTCGACCTGTCACCATAGGCGAAGCTCTTGCTAAACGTGAATTTAGTTCAGCCGATGAACTCGTCGGCGAATTGTGTAAAGAATTGGGCTTAGAATTTATTAAAGACATTCCTTCAAATGATATCCTACTCGACTTAATTCGGGATATTTCGATCAATTATGCAAAACAACACGGAATACTTCCTTTTAAATCCGATCAGGAATCTGTCACTGTCCTCACAAGCAATCCCGTGAACTTAAAAGCACTTGATGACTTGCGCGTTATGTTTGGAAAAAAAATTAAACCGATTGTGACGACTCATTTGAAATTACAAGATGCCATCAATCGAGTTTATGAAAAGAGCACTTCTAATTTACAAGGCCTTGACGAAATTCAAGAAGAAGACGTTGATCTGGAAGACAATATTATCGATCTTCTCGAAGCTGGCGATGACGATGCTCCCGTTATCAAACTCGTGAATTCACTTTTATTTAGAGCCGTAAAAGAAAAAGCTTCCGACATCCACATTGAACCCTACGAACGGGATATGGTCGTTAGATTTCGTATCGATGGTATTTTATTTGATATTTTTAAACCACCTAAGCGTTTACAAAATTCAATTACTTCCCGAATAAAAGTCATGGCCAACTTAAATATTGCTGAAAAACGGCTTCCGCAAGATGGTCGCATCCCGCTCAAATTAGGCGGCAAAGATATTGATATTCGACTTTCGACAGTTCCGACTTCAAACGGCGAAAGATTGGTTATGCGTCTTCAAGATCGATCAAATGTTGTTCTTGAGCTCGAGCAGCTGGGCTTTTCAGAAAATAATATTCGAATTCTGGGAGAACTTTTAAAAAGAACTGATGGTATTATTCTGGTCACGGGCCCGACGGGCTCGGGTAAATCCACAACTCTTTATGCGGGACTTTCAAAGCTCAATAAAACAGATGTGAATATTTTAACCATCGAAGACCCTGTGGAGCAAAGAATCCATGGCATCGGTCAAGTTCAAGTCAATGCTAAAATTGGCCTGACATTCGCTAGCGGACTTCGATCCTTTCTGCGTCAAGACCCCGACATCATCATGGTCGGTGAAATTCGAGATTTAGAAACCTGCGAATTGGCCATTAATGCTTCGCTGACTGGTCACTTAGTCCTATCCACTTTGCACACAAATGACTCTGCAGGTGCTTTTCCCCGAATGTTAGACTTAGGCGCCGAACCTTTTTTAATTGCAACTTCAGTTGCCGGAGTAGTCGCGCAACGCCTTATTCGAGTTTTATGTCCTCATTGCAAAGCACCTCATGATCCGACTGATTTTGAATTGCAATTGCTTGGCCTTAATCGAACTCATATCCGAGGCGCCCATGTTTGCAAAGCTGTTGGCTGCGATAACTGTAACCAAAAAGGTTATGTCGGACGAACTCAAATTCAAGAAATTTTAAATGTAACAGAAGATATCCGGTCCATGATTATGCAAAGAAAAGATAGCGCAACTATTAAGCGCCAAGCTGTCACAGCAGGTATGATTACTTTTCGCGACCATGGTATCCAAAAAGTTTTGAACGGAATCACGACTATGGAAGAACTCCTAAACAACACTCAATTGGATATCTAACTTATGCCTATTTTTGAGTACCGAGGTCTTTCCAAAAAAGGCGATCATATCAAAGGTATTGTTGACGCTGATAATATTCGAACAGCGAAAATGAAACTCAAAAAAGATGGCGTTTTTGTCACTGATATTAAAGACAAGAAAAAAACTCCAACCCAAAGAAAAGCTTCATCGAATTTGGGAAAAGGGAAAGTGCCCGTTAAAGATTTAGCCTTAATGACACGTCAACTTGCAACTTTGATCAAAGCCAATATTCCCCTTGTTGACGCACTCAGCGCCGTATCAGAACAAACAGAAAATCCCTCTTTATCAGAAGCGATTGCTGACTGCAAAAATCAAGTCAACGAAGGAAGTCCTTTCCACAAAGCACTCACTCGCTACCCGCATATTTTTTCTAAAATTTACTTATCCATGGCCGAAGCCGGAGAAGCTTCCGGCGCTCTTGATACAATTCTCATGCGCTTAGCAGAGTTTTTAGAAGCCGCAGCAGATTTGCGCCAAAGACTTTCAACTGCTTTAACATATCCAGTGATCATGCTTGTTGTTGTGATGGGTGTGATGCTTGGGCTTTTTACTTTTGTGATTCCGAAAATTGTCACAGTTTTTGAATCTTTTCCAGAATTGACTCTTCCCTGGTACACGCAAATGGTCATTTATGTTTCAGATATTTTCGTCAGATACTGGATGATTATCGTCGGTGGCCTGACTGCTTCTTATTTTCTTTTTTTCAGCTGGAAAAAAACTCCCTCTGGATCGGCGCAGTGGGATGCCCTGAGCCTGCAGCTTCCACTTTTTGGAGCCGTTGTCAGAATGGTTGCCGTCGCTCGATTTACACGCACCTTATCTACTCTTTTAGTCGGTGGCGTGCCTATGCTTCAGGCAATGGAAATTGTTAAAAACGTTGTCGACAATGCCGTCATCGCCCAAGCGATAGAAAATGCTCGATCTAATATTTCAGAAGGGGAATCAATTGCTGGACCTTTGAAAAAAAGTGAGCAATTTCCACCTCTTGTCATTCACATGGTCAGCATTGGCGAAAAAACCGGTGATCTTGAAAATATGCTAACGCAAGTTTCAGATGCTTACGACTTTCAAGTGACATCGAAAATCGAAGCCATGACATCCCTCATCAACCCTATCATTACTATCATTATGGGATTTATTATCTTTATAGTCGTTATTTCAGTCGTGATTCCAATGATGGATATGACAGCTGGACTTTAATTTCAGCATGGATTGGAATCGACTTGAAAAATCAAAAAAGGATTTTATGAAATTAAATAAAAAAAATAACCGTGGATTCACACTCCTTGAAATTCTAATCGTTCTGGGAATTTTAGGTACTATCATGGCGATGGTACTCAGCCGTATCAATGATTCAAGAAATCGTGCTAAAGTAAAAGAAGCGACTCTGAATTTAAATACTTGGAGTGAAGCCATCAACATGTACTACAATGACTGCGGAAAATACCCCGCTTCGCTTGAAGCGATTTCAAGTGAAGATGCAGAATGTAAACAGTGGGAACCAGGCGCTTATAAAAAGTTAAAGCCCAAAGACCCCTGGGGTTCAGATTTAGTCTACTCGCTTGACGGGAATAACTACATACTGAAGTCGCTTGGACAAGATAAAAAAGAAGGCGGCACAGGTAATGACTCAGACATCGACGCTGGATCTGAAGGCTAATAAAGGCTTCACTCTCATCGAGATCATGATTGTACTCGTTATCATGGGTGTCATCGTTGCCATGGGGCTGGGACGAGTTCGAAAAAAAGAAAATGATATCAAAAAAACAGCCCGAGAATTCTATATTTTGGGTAAAGAAATCAGAAATCAAGCTCGACTTAAAAGTGCCACATTTCGCCTTGTTCTTAATCTGGATGAAGGTGAACAGACTTACTGGGTTGAATCAGCTCAAGGCTTTCAAGGAAGACTGGCTGAAAAAGACTTAGAAGAAATTGCTAAACTCGATCCGGAAGAAAAGCCAAAAGAAGTCTTTGAAGAGGATAAAAGTGTACTCAAGAAAAAAAAGTCTTTGCCCGAAGGACTTTTCTTTAAATCTGTTGAAAACTTAGATGGCGAGCCTCGCACGACGGGCACTGCCACTGTTTATTTTTTTCCAAACGGATTTGTAGAAACAACAGCTTTACAAATTACAGATCGAAAAAAAATAACTTGGACTCTTATTTATCAACCACTTACAGGGCAGGCTGATATTATTTCCGATGAAAGGTCCTTACGTGATGCAAAACGAGAATAAAGCCAAAAGGGGCTTTACTCTTCTTGAGGTGATTATTGCTGTTAGCATTATGTCGACAGGAATCCTTCTTATCGGCATGAGCTGGAGCGGAACATTTCAAAAAATGAAGCGAACCCAAATCAACACGGAAGTTGTCGCTTTACTTGAAAGAAAAATGGCAGAGCTCGATGCCAAGTACAAAGGTAAGCCCTTAGAAAGTATTCCCGACAACGAAGAAGACACTTTTGGAACAGAGTACCCTCAGTACAAATGGAAAATGGAATCTCGCAAGTTTGAAATGCCTTCATTATCTGATTTTTTAGGTTCACGCGAAGGGGGCGTTGATCAAATGACACAAATGACGATGAAAGTTTTCACAGAACATTTATCGAAAACAATTAAAGAGGTCCGAGTCACTGTCATTTACACATTACCAAGTAAAAAAGTTCAGTCTTTTTCAATTACAACATTTTATGTCGATTTTAATAAAGAACCCCCGATGCCCGCCCTTCCTGGTGGCGCTGGCTCATGAAAAACACAAAGGGATTTACTTTACTTGAACTGATTATCGCAATTTCGATTTTTGCTGTGATGTCAGCCTTTGTCGCGTCATCCATTCAAAATGGAATTAAAGCCAAGCGAAAAGTCCAAACAACAATAGATGAAGTTTCTCGCATGAGAGACTCACTTAAGCTTTTAGAAAGAGATCTCAATCTAGCTTATCATCATCTTGATTGGGAAAAAGAGTTTCTGGAAAAAGTAAAAAAAAGTTCTGCCCCAGCCAATCCAACTAATCCCACTTTTGAACCACCCGCCGAAGTTAAAAGAATCGATCCCACAACTCACTTTGTGGGATCTCAAGATAAAATGAATTTTGTCACCATGAACAACGCCCGTTTCCAAACAAACAAAAAAATGGCAGACTTCGTCGAAATTGGCTACGAACTTAAAAACTGCTCCAGCACCGATGGCAAAACAAATTCATCATGTCTCTGGAGAAGGCAAGCTGGTGCTGTTGATCTTGATGTTACCAAAGGTGGTGATTCTCTTGTTTTGCTTGAAAATGTAACAGAACTTAAGTTTCGTTATTTAGGTGAAGGGAAGCAGGATTGGATATCAGATTGGAATTCCACTGATCAGACAACCGATGCTCTAATGAAAGGGAGATATCCACTGGCTGTCGAAATTTCAATCACGACAGAAAAACCTGAAAGTAAAAGAAAAAACTCCATGCAAATTGTAGCAAACATCCGTTTTCCAAATAATCCACAAAAAAAGTCGGGTTCTACAGGACCAGGGACGGAAGAAGCCGGGGGGGGACTTGGCTTTTAAAAACGCTCTGCGCGTAATTAAAAATAAATCTGGAATTGCTATTATTACTGCAATTCTAGCGCTTGCGTTTATGACTTACTTAGCGACTGAAGTGACTTACGATGCCACTGTCGAATATCTAGTGAATTCACAAGAGTTAAAAAGACTGAAAGCCTACTATGCCGCCAGGTCTGGGGTTGAAATCAGTCTTCTCAGAATCAAAGCTTATCAACAGGTCACTCAAAAATTAGGAAAAAATGCAGCAAATTATCCTATGATCAATCTGATCTGGCAATTTCCGCTGCAGTTTCCTTTGGCCGTTTCTGAAAACATGGGCCTCATGGCAAAAGATGATTTCAAAGAAGCCAATGAGTCTTCTTTTTTTGATGCCAATTTTGACACACAAATTTCAGATGAAGGTTCTAAAATTGACCTCAATGATTTGGTCTCACCTTCTCAAGTTCTTCGGGATCACACTCGAAAACTTTTGTTAAATTCTTTTGCTCAAGAAATTGAATCTAATAAAAGATTTGAATCAAAGTACCGTAGCTTTAGATTTGAAGAATTAATTAATCAAATGGCCGATTTCATGTCTGACAAAAGAGCCAGCCTCAATGGTGGGGACAAAAATGCAGCTTACAAAGACGAATATCAAGGTTATCCACCCAACAGAGCTTTTAGAACCATTTCAGAACTTCGAATTCTTCCTTTAATGGAAGAAGATCTTTACCAGTTTTTAGAAAATAAAATTACGGTCTTTGGGCTTAAAGGCATCAATCCCAATACCGCAACAAAAGAAGTTTTGATGTCACTGGATCAAGGAATAACACCCGAAATTGCCGATAAAATTATTAAAAGACGTAATGACGAAAACGAAGGAGGCCCCTTTAAGTCTGCCGAAGAATTCTGGGCGGCTGTAAACCAATTCGGCGCCCGCCTCAGTATCGACCCCAAAAATGTTCCCATCGTCACAGATACGCTTATTAGTTTCAGAATTAAATCAACTGGAGTTTACGGAAACGTCAGAACACAAATCGAAGCCGTCGTCAGTGATATTGATAAAGTTGCCTCGAGAGTGGCTGATTACGTCAAAAAAGAACAACCTGTTGTTGAAACACCGACTGGTGAACCGGCGGCACCCTCTCCAACTCCTGCCGCCCCAACCCCGATACCACCTGGTCCTCCTCGAATTCTTTACTGGTTCGAATATTAAGACTAGTCTAGTTCGGCTTAAAAAACTCCCCACCTTTAGTTGTGTGTTCTAAAATTAAATCAAACGCTAAAGGAAAATCTGAAGAATGAAAACGGTTGGTATTGATATTGGAAGTCATCAAATCAAAGTTGTTGAAATAACTTCGACAGCCCGTAGCTTTCACATTACAAATTATCACGTCCTTCAGTTAAAATACGGTGGACCACAAGATCTTGATCTTGAAGTTATCGATTTTCTTCGCGGCCTTGTTTCAAAAATGGATCTTGAACAAACTCAATTCGTTTTAGGTCTGCGCCAAGACAAAGTCGCTGTTCGATTCCGTACTTTTCCTTTTACTGAAAAAAATAAAATAGCTAAAACTCTTCCTCTTGATTTAGAAGATGAACTTCCTTTTTCTGTTGATAATTCAGTTCTCGATTTTAAAATGATTCGCACTCGCGGCTCTCAAGCTGAAATTCTGGCTTGTGCGACACCTCGACACAATGTTGAAAAACTTGTTTCGTTTTTTCAAGATGTCGGTGCTCAACTTGATATTCTTTCCCCGGAAGGCGTTGCTTTTTCAAATCTGATTGAAAATTTTGATGGCCCTGTTCCTGTCGAACTGCCACTGTCTGTTGAATTAGATCACAGTCCCAACAAAAGAGAAGTCGAAGTCTTCTTGCACTTAGGTCACAGCCGAACTCTAGTTTGCGCTTTTGAAAAGCAAAGACTTGTCAGTGTTCGAAGTCTCTTTTGGGGTGGACAAAATATAACCCAAGCTATCGCCACAAAATATCAACTTCCATTACCTGAAGCGCAAAAAGAAATGGAACTAAAAGCTTTTATCTTAAATTCAAAACAACAAGCTAGTTTTGAAGCAAAAGTTTTCTCAGATACAATTTCGCAGTCTGTTCGAGAAATGGCTCGGGACTTACAACTTTCCCTGTTAGAAATAAAAACAGAACTTCAATGTGAAATTAAAAATATTCAAACAACAGGTGGAGTCAGCCAAATCCAAGGCCTTGGAGCTTTCCTCACTCAGATGCTAGAGCTTCCAGTTAATAAAGTAAAACTGTGGGACCGATTTGGCCCGACTTTATTTGAAAAAAATGAAAGTTTAGAAGTAAAGCTCTCTGTCGCTTTGGGTCTGGCGCTCGAAGGTCTTAAAAAACCTCGAAACCCTGCTCTTAACTTTCTTCGTGGTGACTTATCGAATAAACCCTCAAGAATTAAAACACTTTGGGAAGACTTCAGTCTTTCGATCATGTGGGGAAGCGCACTTGTTATTGCGATGATAATTTGGGCAAGCCTACGTGTCGGATACGCTGATCACTTGGCGCAAACTTCAAATGAAGTCCTTAAAAAACAAGCTCAAAATATAGCTAAACTCACTGCACGCAATGCCAACGAAAAAGGTGTTAAAAAATACATCAATGAAAAACGCAAAGTTTCTGTTGAAATGGGAAATGTCGCAAAGATTATGAAAGTCACAACTGCTTTTGATGTTTTAAAAAGAGTGAGCGAACTCGTTCCGGCTCCAAACCAATTACGCTTAGATGTCAGACGCTTTTACGTTCAAGAGCAAAGAGTCTGGTTGGAAGGCTTTGTCAAAAGTCCTCTTGAATCAACTCTTTTACAGAATAGTTTAAAAAGTTTAGCTCTTGATGGAATGATCACGAAACAAAATCCTTCCATTCGTGGTCCAGCCGACAAGACCGTATTTGCATTTTCATTCAATGTCGAACGTGGTCTCAGCAAGGAATAGGTTTAAAGAAATGGCGCTCAATGAATTACGCGATAGATTGGGTCAACAACTCAAAGATCTTGGATCAAAGATTCAAGAATCTGCACTTTTTCAATCGTTAAAAGAAAAGTTTGATGACTTACCTACCAATCAACAAAAAATAGTTGTTGTTTTACTAGTCGCTGTTATCAGTTTTTTTGTTTTTTCTTTTCCCTATGAAAACTGGTCGAATTCTTCCCAAGCCGTAACCGAGTTCGAAGAACGACGACAACTCATCAGAGATCTTCTAAAAGTGACAAAAGAAACAAGCGAGCTTCCTTCTTTCCCCCCAGCTCCAGAGCTCGGCCAAATTAAAACAGATATCGAGCTCCGACTTCAACAAATGCAGTTAGTACCCGAACAAATTGCGGGCGTTAACGTTGAAATGCCTTCGAACTCGAATCTTATTCCAATGGGCCGCCAAGATGGTGGAATCAAAGTGATTTTAAAAAAACTTAATCTTCGACAAGCAGTTGATATTACGTCTCAACTGCAATCAATGGAAACCGCGATTAAACTAAAAAACTTAAGCATCGATTCAAACTTACAAGATCCACGGTATCTTGATGCCATTCTCGATTTTGTTGTTATTAAAATTCCGCAAATCAGCTTAGATACAACAAATACTGAATCTGAGGAAAGTAAACTGAGCCCCGGCAAAAGAGGACGTTTTTAATGTTTGAAGGTCTTAAAAAACTTTGGACTCTTTTTAAAAAAGTGAGACTTGGGCTGACTCTTTTTATCATTTCAACTTTCACTTTTTTTGTTATTCTTTTTCCGCTCAACGATCTGGGAGATTTAGTTTCGTCACAGGTTGCAAAGCTCACTCGAAATCAAGTCTATTTTCAGTTTGATGATTTAGCGCTCTCGGCGATTCCGCCAGGGCTGCAAATGTCTCACGTTTATATTGAAACAACACAGTTATCCGGCCTGAAAGCTCGCGATGTGACACTTCTGCCTTCAGTCTTGGGTGCCCTGAAAGGTAAACCATTTGGAAGCGTCAAAGCTGATGGTTTATTAAAAGGTGATGTGAAACTCAATGTTTCATCTGCTCCAAAAAGTGAAAGCGGAGCTGAAAGAACTTTGATTGAGCTCGTTGCAAAAAAAATCAGTTTAAAAGAACTTCGCAGTTTTTTAGGTCTTCCCTTTTTTATACAAGGTGATTTAAACATCGAGACAAAAACAACGGCTGATTTGACTCTGCAAGAACAGCCCGATATGGATTTGAATTTGGGACTGACTCGGTTCGAATTACCTCCAACTAATGTCAACACAGCTTTCGGCCCACTGACGATGCCCGAATTAAAATTAAAACAAATTGATTTGAAAGGTCGCCTGAGTGGCGGAACTTTTATAATTGAAAAAGCCGATCTCGGGCAAGCAACTGATGAACTACAAGCGACTCTGAAGGGACAAATTAAAATTAATCTTTTGATGAATCTGCAAGGACAAATCATACCTCAATTAGGAAGTTATAATTTAGACGTCGACCTGAGAACTCAGAAATCATTTCAAGATAAAGCGAATCTTTTTTTAAGCTTCTTGCAATCTCACCAAATAAGTCCAGGCCAATATAAATTTAAAGTTGCTAGTCCACAGTGGGGCATCCCACCACAAATTACTACATTGCGTTAATATCCGATGTGCGTCGGACGGAATGCTCGATAAAGTTGCAATAATAGGACAGACTTTGGTCTGCGCTATGCTTTGCGTATTCTTTGGTTGACGGCAAGAGACCGCCATTAATAAAAATGACCTCGTTGGAATGATTGTCAACTTGAAGACGAGGGGGAGAAAATATGTCTGGAGTTAATAAAGTTATCATTGTGGGCCGCTTAGGCGCTGATCCTGAAGTTAAAACAATTAGTGCAGGATCAACAGTCACTCGTTTAAATGTCGCGACTAGCGAAGCTTGGACCGGCAAAGACGGTCAAAAACAAGAACGAACAGAATGGCACCGAATCACTGTTTGGGGCAAACTTGCAGAAATTTGCGGAAAGCACCTCAGTAAAGGACGCCAAGTTTATGTTGAAGGTCGATTGCAAACTCGCTCTTGGGAAGATGCTCAAGGTCAAAAAAAATATGCAACAGACATTGTTGCTAACACAGTTCAGTTTTTAGGATCTGCAGGACAAGAACGAACAACGACTTCTTCAAACGGATCATCTCAAGACTTCCAAGATTTCGGACCAGAACCTTCTTTTGATCAATCAAGTGATGAAATTCCATTTTAAAGAAACCCATCTGATTAATCTCAAATGAACTAGACTTTAAGTTAAGAAGCCCTTGGGATTCCAGGGGCTTTTGTCTACAATCAAGGGGTGCATCGACTCACTTTGATTTCTTTTTTTAAATTCACACTTTTAGCAATCACTGCATTTTTTTTATGTAGCTGCTCCCTTTATAAGTCAGATGGACGCAAAGCTTTTGAAAGTAGTGCCGAACAAAATATCAGTCTACAAGATTTTAAACCGATTCAATGTGATGATATTAGCAAAGTGACTTACTGGTATGAAACTCGAATTTCTTCTCCCAAAAGTCAGTGGATCGAAAGTTTGCCGCATTTAGAAGTCTGGCAAGATAATCTGATTGGATATCAAATTCGCATTCGAACTTATGAAAATCATACAGATCAGCCGCAGGAATTAAATTCTGTTACTCGTTGTCAATCTACTTTCTCATCGGTTGAAGAGTGGATTTCTTTACGCTCATTTTATTTAAAATCCTTAGAAGGAGAACAGCTTTGAAAAATATTTATTTTTTCATCTTTATTTTTACTTTTGCGTTCACTCACACTTCAAATGCTCAAACAATTGTTAACGTGAAAGAAAAAAAAGTTCTCATTGATTTGGAAGGCGAAAACCTCAACCCTGGTGACAAGTTTTTTGCAGTTGACGAAGCTGGTAAAAGAAAAGCTCTTTTACAAATCAAACAAGTCAAGAATGGCAAAGCTGTCGCTGAGATTTTGAAAGGTGCTGCAATTTCTGGGATGGCCATGGTCGCAGCTGGTAAAGCTCATGCTAGCGCTCGAGAATCCAGCGCCGGTAGCATTCGAAGAGGGCCTCTTGTTGGATCAGCTTATGGATTCACAGGCGCCCTGATGATGAATACTATGAAAATCTCAAGTTTTGATACGACTAATTATGGTTCTAGATCCTTTGAAATGGTCGGCACGAACTTCGGAGCCAGTGTTTTTTATGATTACCCCTTATCTTCCAATTTATTTGCTCGTGGGCATGGAAGTCTTGAAATGTTCGATGTTAAAAAAAAATCAAGTCTTCCTATCTGTAAAAATGAAACCTCAACAGATTGTAATGCGACTTTTTTGCAAACTGGCTTTTATGGAACATTTAATCTGAGCCTGACTCCATCACCCAAAAGATTTTGGATTGGCGCTGGCGGTGGCGCTCTGATTTACTTATCTAAAGAAAGTACTGTTCTTCAAACAAGTCGTTTTTTCTTCAACACAATGATCATGGCGGCTGGTGGACTTGATTATTTCACAAGTCGTAACACTTTTATTCCGGTCACATTCGAATATCAAATTATCCCTGACAAAGAAGCCGGAGTTACTTCTTTAGTGTTAAGAGCCGGCTGGGGTCGTAACTTTTAAACCCTAATCGCTTAGTGCCGATCTTAATCGATGTAAATATCCGGAATTAGTTTTTGGGTGGGATCAATTGCATAACTTTGAAGGTCTTTTCCCACCTGCAAAATTATGTCTTCATCAAAAAAAATCTGACTGTTTAATTCACGATTTCTGAGAATCTCAAAGGCTGCATCTGATACAATTTCAGGCTTTCGAGATCTTTTGATGGCTTCAGGCCCCCCTAATAAATTCTTGACCGCTGCCGTTGCAACTAAAGATTTGGGCCACAATCCATTGACTTGAATTCTTTCTTTTTTAAATTCTTCTGCCCAGCCTTTGACCATCATGCTCAAGCTGTATTTCATCACACTGTAAGCCAGATAGGGCGCCAACCACTTTTCATGAAGTGTGCTGAGGGGTGGACATAAAGCGAGGATCGCGGGCTGTGATGACTTTCGCAGAAAAGGAAGCGCTTGTTGAACTGTGACAAAATGCCCTCTGACAATCACGCTGTGCATGAGATCAAAACGCTTCATTTCTGTTTTTTCAGTTGAAGTTAAAAAAATGGCACTGGCATTTAAAATAACGCCGTCGATTCCACCAAAATGATGATTTGCTTTTTCAATTGCTAACTGAATCGCGTTCTCGTCACGAACATCCAGCTGCAAAGCTAAAGCCTGTCCACCTGCTTTTTTAATTTCTTCAGCTGCTGTAAAAATCGTGCCTTCTAATTGAGGATGGGCTTCAACTGTTTTTGCCGCGATTACAATATTAGCACCTACGGAAGCTAACTTTTTGCCAATAGCTAAACCAATTCCGCGACTTGCTCCTGTAATAAAATATGTTTTATTTTTAAAATCCACCGAGTTTCGCCCTTCCTATTTTAAGACATGACTCGCTCAACACCTAAAATACCACGAATTTTTTGAAGACCTAAAATAGCTTCCGATAATTGCTTTGCGTCTCTGACTGATATTTGAAAAACACAAATCGCTTTTTTATCTTTCGTTGTACGAACTTGAGCTGATTCAATATTAATTCCATGCACCGCAAAAGCTTCTGACATCATTTTCAATAGCCCTGTGATATCTTGTGATAAAACCTTAAGCTTCACATTTCTTTCTTGTCCGAGCTCTGCTTTTTTACTTGTCCACTGAACTTCTACTTTTCGCTCCTGATCTAGCTCAAACGCTTTTTTACAATCAGAGCGATGAAGAGTGACACCGCGCCCTCTTGAAATAAAACCGACGATAGAATCACCCGGAATGGGTGAGCAGCATTTTGCAAAATGCACAAGAACATCATCCATACCATCAACACTGACAAGTGATTTACTTTTCCTGATTTTCGTTTGCGCCGCTTTAACAACTTTATCCATAAATGACTGAGTTTCAGTCTTTTCTGTCTGCTGATTAAAGTTCGGGAGTAATTTCTCAACTAAATTTCGAGGTTCTAATTTCCCGTAGCCAACTCGAATGAACATTTCTTCCATTGAATGAAGACCAAAATCTTTTAAAAATTGATTAAAAACATCCCCTTGGAAATGTTTTGCAGCCGCGGCTCCAAATTTTCGAAATTCTTTTTCAACTAATTCTTTACCTAATATCAATGAACGTTTGCGTTGCTCTTCTTTTACGAACTGTCTGATCTTTGATTTTGCTTTGGAAGTCACTGCAAATTTTAACCAGTCTTTTGATGGAGACTGAGTTTTGGATGTTACAATTTCGATAGTATCGCCATTTTGCATACGGTATTTGAGTGGAACCATCTTTCCGTTTACACGAGCCCCCATACATGAATTTCCAAGATCCGAGTGAATACTATATGCAAAATCAAGCGGAGTTGCCCCTTCGGGAAATTCTCTGACATCACCATTTGGAGTAAAAACATAAATTTCAGATTCAAAAAGATCTGTTTTAACAGTGTCTAGAAACTCTTCAGGGTTCCTGACATTTTGATGCCACTGAACAAGCTCTCGAAGCCACTGTGCTTGTGCTTCCGTTTTATTCGAAGAAGCATTACCTTTTTCTTTATACTTCCAGTGCGCAGCAATCCCTCGCTCTGCAATCAAATGCATCTCTTGTGTCCGAATTTGAATTTCGATTCTTTCCCCACCGGGACCCATCACTGTTGTATGAAGTGATTGGTAATTATTAGCTTTGGGCATCGCAATGAAGTCTTTAAATCGGCCTGGCACGGGCTTCCAAATCGAATGGATATAACCAAGTGCTTCGTAACATTCTGGAATAGAACTCACAATCACTCTAAAAGCTAAAACATCATAAACTTGTTCGTAATCCAGATCCCGTGACGTCATTTTTTTATAAATTGACCAAAGATGTTTTGATCGACCCTGAACTTCATGTTTTAAGTTTGTCTTACCCAGGGCTTCGCCAATTTGCTTTCTTACTTCTTCAATATAACGATTTGTTTCTGCTTCAGACTTTTTAATTTGCTGAACTAAAATATAATACACGTCGGGTCTATAATATCGAAAACAGAGATCTTCGAGTTCAATTTTAAGAGTGTTAATACCCATGCGACCAGCCAATGGACAATAGATCTCAAGAGTTTCAAGAGCAATGCGTGATTGTTTATCATAAGGCATGTGGTGAAGAGTTCGCATGTTATGCAATCGATCTGCTAACTTCACTAAAACGACTCGAACATCTTTACCCATAGCCACAATCATTTTACGAATATTTTCGCCCTGCTTTTCAACTGAGTTTCGAAATTTCATTTGATTGATTTTCGTAACCCCATCAACAAGTGTTGCAATGGTTTCACCGAATTCACGTTTTATATCATCTAGTGTCGCAGTTGTGTCTTCGACTGTGTCATGCAAAAGCCCCGTCACAATAGTTTCAATGTCTAATCTTAGATCTGCTAGAATTCCTGAAACAGAAAGTGGATGAGAAATATAAGGCTCGCCACTTCTACGAAACTGTCCTTCATGATGTTTTTCAGAAAAAGTATAGGCTCGACGAATAAGATTTAAATCCGCTTGCGAATCGTACTTTGCAATTTTCTCGCAAAGTTCATCCACAGTTTTAAGTGGCTTCCATGAATGAAAATCGTCCGTTGTAAAATGGGCTTGAGCCATATCCTATGATATATCGGATTGGTAAGCCTTCAACAAAAGTCGGGTTTTAAACTTATTTAATTTTTTATTAAAGACAGAATGAGTCTTATTCTTCGGAAGGTTTATTCAGATCGCGTTCGATTTCAGCTTTCATAGACGGAAAGTCCATATTGTTTTCATAGCCTACGTTACCAGCTGCCACTTCACGCAAAGAAGCTACAACAAACTTGTTTTGCTTGAAAGCCACAGTTGCTTCGGAACCTTTCATTAGCTGCTTCACGCGCTTTGCCACCATGAGAACCAAGGCAAATCGATTTGGAACTTTTTCTAAGCAATCTTCAACCGTGACACGAGCCATGAAACCTCCGAGATCAAACTTTTATGACTATTTGAGCCAATCATCAACGATTTTCTTAAAAATAGCATAGGACTTTTCAAAATCATCATTTACAATTTTCACGTCAAAAGTCGAGCTTTCTGCCATTTCACTTTCAGCATTGGCCATTCGAACTTCAATATCATGGGGAACTTTCCCATCTCGCTTTTCAATTCTTCGACGCAGCTCGTCAATGCTCGGCGGGAGGATAAAGATGGTTTTTGCGTCAGGAAACTTATTCTTGAATGTCTTGGCCCCTTGAACATCGACATCCATGATAACGCACTTTTCTTGTTTCCAAGCTTCCTCAATTTGATAATGAGGTGTCCCGTAAAGACTCGTATGAACATTTGCCCATTCAATAAAAAAATGGGCTCTGATTTTTTCTTCGAATTCTTCTTTCGAAACAAAGTAATAAGGATGACCTTGAGTTTCGCCTTTGCGAATTCCACGAGTTGTGTAAGTAATTGTATCGACTAACCGAAGATCTTCTTTACAAATACGGTCCACAAAGCTGGATTTTCCGGCTCCGCTGGGTGCAGCTAAAATAATCATTCGAGTTCGCTGGCTATTCAATGTTTTGAACCTGTTCTCGTAATCGTTCGATAATTGTTTTTCCTTCTACCACAGCTTGTGTGATTGAGGAAACCTGAGATTTAGATCCAATCGTATTCATTTCACGGTGTAATTCCTGAATGTAAAAATCAAGCTTCTTACCTTCTGCATCCGAACTTGATAAAAGTTTTTGAACATTTTTAATGTGCTCAGCAAGACGAACTATTTCTTCATTCACATCGGCTTTTTCAAGTTGAATCAAAACCTCTTGCGAAAGACGCTGCGGGTCAATTTCCATTCCCTTGAGCCTTGAACGCATTCGAAGTTCAAATTTTTGCTGAAGCTCACTGTCAGCAGATGAGCGAAGCTTTTGAACTTGGCTCACTGTCGAATCAAGTAGCTTCAAAGTTCGATCTAAATCTTTTTTTAAGAAAAGACCTTCCCGATGTCGTTCACTGTCACAAGCTTTGAGACACTTTTCAAAAGTGCGAAAAATGAAGTTTTTTTCCTGAGTCTCAATTTCACTGCCCAGATCCCGAGTGATCACATCAGGCCAGTGAGCAACAGTTTCAGGACGAAAATTTTGCGGAACTTTCATTTGATCAGCAATTTCTTTTAGAATCTTCACATAACGCTGAGCCAAAGGTTTGTTGAGTTTGATACTCATCGCCATTGATTGAGCAGATACTTTTCGGGAAATAAAAATATCAACTGTTCCCCGCTTAATATGATTCTGCAGACGTTTTTTAAGATCAGGTTCAAGGCTTAAGTACTCTTTAGGTAAATGAAATCGTGGTTCTAAGAAACGACCGTTGACACAACGAATGGAAATTTCAAGCTGTAATTGGGAAGTGTGGCTTCGAGCCGTGCCATAACCTGTCATGCTTTTCATTCTCAGAAGTTACCTGGGGTTCCTGCGGAAAGCAAGGTGCCTCAGAACAGTCTTATGGTTTTTGCATCCACTGAATATCTGAATCTCTTTGAAACCAAGTTCTTTGTTTCTTCGCCAACTGCCGAGTTGCGATCACAATTTGCTCCTCTAATCGGTTTCGTGGAAGCTCTCCTTTTAAAAACTGAACGACTTCTCTATAGCCAACAGATTTAAGTGGAGTCCAATTTCCAAACCCTCTTTTAAGCAAATCTTGAGTTTCATCAATTAAACCGTTTTCAAGCATTCTTCTTGTGCGAATTCTAATTCTTTCTTCAAGGACTGAGCTATCCCACTTCAAACCTATTTTCTTGATGTTTCCCTGAAGCCCTTTCGTTTCTTTTTTTTCTGCCAGTAATTTCGTGATTTTTTTTCCAGGATTACTACGCAGAATCTGTACTGCTCGCATAATTCGATATCGATCGTGAAGGTGAAGCTTTGCCGCATATTCCGAATCAGCCTTAATCACTTCTTGAAGCAGCTGACTTATGCCAAGATCAGAACTTCCTTCTTTTTCGATTTGAGTTTTCAACTCAAGCGAAGGTTGCTCAATTTCGTAAAGCCCTTTTTCAAGGGCTAAAAAGTAAAAACCTGTGCCCCCTACAACATAAATTGGGACGGATTCAGGAATTTTTGCCATTTCATTAAAAAAAATTTTACGGTAACCCGCTGAAGTGATTTCTTCCGGGTATTGAATTTGATCTAGTAAATAATGAGGAATTTTTTTTCGATCTTCTGCCGACGGCTTCGCAGCCCCAATATTGACTTCCTGGTAAAGCTGAATGGAATCACAATTAAAAATGACGCCGTTGTTTTTAAAAGCTTCTTCCATAGCCCATTCGGATTTACCCGATGCAGTCGGACCTAATACAAAAAAGAAATTTCTCATGAATTAAACTCGTCGACCAAAATCTTTTTCAAGTTTATCAAAAGTCCACTCCAGACTGACGGGACGACCATGAGGACAAAAACTTGAAAGCGGAAATTCATCCATTTGCTCGAGCAGTGACTTCATTTCGGCTATACTGAGAGCTTGCCCTGCTCTGATGACGGAATGGCAAGCCAGTGTCGCACAAATATCAACAACTTTTTTCTCGAATTGAAAGCTTCCCCCTTTATCTAAAACTTCGTCGGCCATTTTTTCCAAAATTTCTGCAAACACGCTATCTTTAACAAAAGCTGGGGCCGATTTAATACCGATTGTTGACGGTCCTAATCTTTCAATGGTGACTCCCAGTTTTTGAAATGATTCGTTCAACTGAAATATAACCTCGGCTTGTGCCATCGTTAAATCTATCGCCAATGGAAATAAAAAATCTTGTATTTCAATCTTGCCACCGGCCCAGGATTTCATCAGACGCTCAAAAGCGACTCGTTCGTGAGCTGCATGCTGATCGATTAAAACAACTTTGGATTCATCTTGGGTGACGATGTAAGTTAAACCCACTTGTCCCATCACTTGTAACCTGGACCAAACCCCTGTCTGAATTGGGGTCTTCTCTTTTGTTTCAGACAAAGAAGATGCGTAAGATAATGTTCGAGCTTCCTCTACGCGAGCGGGAATATTCCACTCTGAATTTTTTTGCCTGTAAGTCGTCACCTGAAAAGCTTGATCATCAAACTTGAGAGCCTGATGAGGTGCCTGAAAATGAACTGGAGTCGGACTTGCCTGAGCGACGACTGATGCGGGGGACTTAAGCCAAGGCCCTTTTTCTAATTCTGATCTCAACGTGTGATGAACAAAACGGAAAGCTTGCGATGAGTCCATAAACTTAACCTGAGACTTAGTCGGATGAATATTCACATCCACTTGATCTTCAGGCACTTTTAATTTCAAAACGCCGATTGGATATTCTCCATGCATCAATAGACTTCTATAAGCATCCATTAAAGCAGCTTGAAGAGCTCGATCCTGAACATGACGATCTTGAACAAAAATCCAAATATTTTTAGAAGTCTTGGCCACTTGATCCGGAGCCGTAAAATGAACTTCAACATTCCAACCGTCAGAAGTTTTTTCTTGTGCTGTGTAGAGGGGACCTATTTCAAGAACTTGTTGAGTTCTTTGAATTTGAGTTGAGACAGGTGAATACATCAAAATGAGTTTATCGTTTTCAAAGTAACGAAATTCAACTTGAGCACGAGTCAATGCCATGGCTTTGATTACATTCTTAATTGCTTGATGTTCTGCCGATTCAGATTTTAAAAATTTAAGTCGCGCTGGCACATTATCAAATAAATTTTCAACAATAATCCGAGTCCCAAAATCAGAGCTTACTTGATCAATAAGAGATTTTTTTCCAAAATCAGACTTAATTTGGCTAGCCTGTTCGTCACCTGAAGTGCGAGAAATCAAAGTCAATCGACTGACGGCAGCTAGGCTGGCTAAAGCTTCACCGCGAAATCCGTAAGTTTTGAGTTTCCATAAATCATCAGACTGACGAATTTTGCTTGTAGCAAATCGATCTAAAGCTAAGCTCAGTTGATTTGACTGAATCCCTTGTCCGTTATCCTGTATTTCAACAAAACGACCACCATTTTTGACTTTCACAGTAATTTGAGTCGAATGCGCATCCAGACTGTTTTCGACAAGCTCTTTCACCATATGAGCGGGTCGTTCAACGACTTCACCAGCTGCTATTTGATCTCGAACTTCGGCGGGTAGTAATTCAATCATTTGTTCAGAGTTACAGCAGGCCTTGAAATGTGTCAAAAATGAAGTCTTTGAAGTATAAAAAACAGCAACGCGTTAACCTTTAGTAAGGCCAATTCAAACCTATCGAAATACCTGATGTTGAAATCTTTTCCCAATAATATTGATAAAAAATCTGAGTTGAAATCGGGCCTAATCGGTAACTTAAACCAATCGGTATAACAAGACCTATCGTCAAATCTTCTAAAGTAAATTTTTTTTCATTACCCGCTTCAATCACACGTGATTCAAAATGTGAAAATGTGGACGCGATACCCATTCCATAGTGAAAAAGAAAGTTTTGGCCTAACGGATTTGCCGAAACAAAAGAAATTTGCCCTTTTAAAATCCAACCGCTTGCTGGTGCCGATGTGATTTTCTGATAATAATCTGGAACCTGAAAAGTCGCCATGATTCGAGAATCAAAATAAAAAGGTCCTTCGACTAACGTATCAAATCCAGTCCAGTTCCAACCCCAAAAAGACAAATTGTCTTTTCGAGTTTGACCTAAAGTTTTTTCTTTCCAATCAAGATTTTGAACGAATAAGCCCTGATAACGTAAAATCGCAAAAGTATTTTGAACTCTTTTTTCAGATGTGTAGGACTCCAAAGGTCTTTCAACTTCAGCTTTCTCTTTTTTAATTTCAGAAAGTGTATTCACAGCGCCCGCTTTAATATCAACAGACGAAATCCAACCAAATTGATTGTTTTTCATTTTCACTTTATAAAACGGGCCCACGGGCTTGTTCGCCATCTGAAACCGATCACCACGTTTTGCTGTCGCGATGACATTTGCATCAAAATCTGCTTTTAAATAAATATAAGTTTCAGAGACAACGACTGTCCCTAGCTGCGCACCGAAAACATTTAAACTGAATAGGAAAATAAGATTAAGAACGAATTTGCCAAACACGGTAGAAGGCCTCTAAAACAATTTGACTGTTCATTTTACTTTGTCCCACTAATCGATCCGCAAAAATAATCGGCACTTCTTGATACTGAAAACCTTTTCTACATGCTTTGTATTTTAATTCGATTTGAAAGCTGTAACCATTCGAGCGAATAGTCGGTAAATCAATATCCCTTAGGACTTTGGCTTTCCAACCATTGAAACCGCCTGTCCAATCTCGAATGGGGAAGCCTAAAATCAATCTGGAATAAAAACTGCCCCCACGAGACACTATTTTTCTAAGCCTCGTCCAATTCACAGTCGAGCCCCCCTTAACGTAGCGAGAGCCAATCACAAAATCATTATTTTTACTTGCTTTTAATAAAGACGAAAGATCTTCTGGTCGATGGGAAAAATCGGCATCCATTTCAACAATAAATTCAAAACCATGATCAAGTGCCCAATTAAAACCAGCGATATAAGCACGGCCCAAACCCTCTTTTCCTGCACGAGAAAGAAGATGCAATTGTGGATATTTTTCTTGCATATCACGCACCACCTGAGCTGTACCGTCTGGCGAATTATCATCAACAACTAAAATATTGATTTCTTTTTCTTGGCGAAAAAGTGCCGGTACGAGTTCGGCAATATTTTCTTTTTCATTAAAAGTGGGCACAATAACGATTGATTTCATCGAACCAAAATACCCTTGAGCCTTATGCTTCAGCAATTAAAATCGGCTGTTTGACAATGAAAGATTAAGAAGTAAGCCGCAGAGTTTAATCTTTAGATCTTGAGCGAAACATTTTTCTTTTCAACTGGCAGAGGCCTTGTCGGCAAATTAAGTGGTCGACGCAAAAGAGCGATGGGGTCAAGGGCCCGTCGATCCATATATTCCGTCACCATTTCGGCTGCTTTTTTAGGGTTTTTCACATAAACAACAGGGTCAAAACCACAACTTCGACAAACCATGTGAACACGCCAGCGAATCTTAATAAAAGCTTCTGCGATCATGACGGCTACAACAAAAAAAAGGAGACTCTTCGGATTCCAGGTTCTCCAAATTAAAAAACTCAATGCACTTGATAGCAAAAAGCTCCAGAATAAATGTCGACTCCGAACGGATTTTTCCGCATAGACAGTTCGTGGACTTTTACAAAAAGCGCAGTAGCATGATCTTTTCACTCTTTTTAAGTTTGGCACATTCCGGTCCAGACTCCAAGATCCAGACTTGGGTTTATCTTGTTTTCAGCTTTATAATCAATTTATGAGAAATTTATTAATGGTCTTCCTTTTTATCAGCTGGACTCAAGCCTGGGCCCAAGGGCAATACAACCCTCAAGATCGATCTTATGAAATGACTTATGAAGATTTGGTTCAAGAGCTCTCGGCACAGAAAAAAAATGTGACGGACTCTCCAACTGAAGTCATGGGCTTTGATCGCATTCAAGCGCTCTTTGGATACTCATTTTCTGCCATGAATTTTAATCTCGCAACAAAATCAAGCTCTTTTAATATGAATGGGATTGATATCCGCGCAAATGGCCAACTCAGCCAATCAAACTGGCAGCTCGAAGGTGGTCTTAAAAATTATGCCAAAGTTTCAAATGGTGATGAGTCTGCTGAATCTCGAATCCTCACAACTTCACTTCGTAATCAAAACTATCTGAACGCCAAGCTTCTTTATGTCATTGGATTTTCAAGCTCAGTTCACTGGATTAATACTCAGGACTCTGGAAAAAGTCGTAACGAAATTGATCTCAGTTTAAATATAGTAGCCGGTGTTAGATCTCCCCTTTCCCCGCAACTATCCTGGGGAATTGATATCAACGCTTACTCTCCAGTTTCAGGAAAAACCCTTAAGGGCGGAGTTGAAGCAGTAGTTCTTTTAAGCTCAACCCTCTAGTTTTTTTGTTGTCATCGGATCGGATTCAAGACAATCTTGAATAAACTATGGCTGAAACTCGCGATGTCAACACAACAAATTTTTTACTCAACTTAAAAAATGATTTTCTTTTCATCTTAGAATTTCTCAAAAATCCAATTCAAAATATTTCACACCTTCCTCATTGGACTTGGAAAAAATCTGTTCTAATCAACATTATCATTTCCGTTGCTGCGGGAACTTTGAATGGGCTGATCCCACCTAATATCTATAATATCGCATTTGGGATTATCTTCATGCCACTTATTACATTTCTATTAACACATATTTTAAGTGGATTTTTTTATTATTATTTTCAAGTTTTTGAGAAAAGAACAGTCGACTTTTTAAACTTATTAAAAATGGTTGTTTTAGCGAATGTGCCTTTTTTGATTCTTCACAGCCTGACAAGTTTGCTGCCGCCCCTGACGCTGATTGGGCTTGCGTTTTCGGCGCTGCTTTTGATTGTCGGCCTGACTGAAAGTTTTTCACTTGATCGGAAGCGAGCCATTAAGTTGGTCAGCGTTCTTTATGTGATGGTCTTTGTTGTTTGGCTTTGGGAAAAAATAGACACCCGAAAACTGAGCCGAACTTTTTCTGCGCCTTATGAACAAATTCAGTAAAAAATAAACCTTGATCCTGACTAAATAAAAATTTTGTTCGAATCCTCTTTATCCATTTTCCTAAGTTCGAGGACCCAGACCTGCACTGATCTGAGCCCTCACGGATTGGATAGTTACGGATCACGAACAATTCATTTTTAAATTAAAATATAATTAACCAATTAGTTTCAAAGCCATCGAATTAACAGAATTAGCTTGAGATAATGTTGCGACTCCAGACTGAAGAAGAATATTATTTCGAGTCATTTCAGAGGAAGCTTGTGCCACATCTGTATCACGAATTCGTGAATTTGCAGCACTTAAGTTCTCATACTGATTATGTAAATTATCGACTGTTGAAGTCATGCGATTCTGAAGTGCTCCTAAATTAGAACGCATTCCATTCACATTACTTTGAGCTTCATCAAGGACAGTGAGTGCATCTTGTGCCCCTTCTTTCGAAGAATAATCAAGATCGCTGATATCAAGACCACTCAAAGTCGCATTGTTTTCTGACGGATCCCAAGCGATGCGATTATCTTCTGCAGCTCCATAAAGGCCCACTTGAAAATCAAACGATGGGGAATCACCATTCAAAAGTTTTGTCGTACCCCAAGTTGTGACATTGGCAATACGATCAATTTCAGATTTTAATTGCATAACTTCTTTATTTAAAAAGCCCCGCTCTTTATCTCCTACGGTATCAGAAGCTGCCTGGATCGCTAATTCACGAAGACGTGTTGAGATATTTGAAATTTCATTTAAACCACCTTCAGCAGTTTGAATCATTGAAATACCGTCATTCGCATTTCTTGCAGCTTGCATTCCTGATCTCAATTGAGATTTTAAACTCTCTGAGATCGCAAGTCCGGCAGCATCGTCCGCTGCTTTATTAATTCGGCTACCTGATGCTAACTGCGCCATACTGTTTTGAATAACACGTTGGCTGCCAATTAAGTTTCTTTGTGCATTCAGTGCCGCTACGTTTGTTGATACTCTCATTCCCATAAATCTATCCTCCGCTATTGCTGTTGTGCTGTTTGTTAATCCGTTTTGTCTTTGGTCTTGGTCTGCCCAGTACTTCATCTTAAGTCGTTAGGCTTACTCAACCGCTGACCCTCTACGTTTCGTCAGTCTGATCCAGTTATTTACGAGACTCTGGCCTAGATTTTCAGGACAAAACGCAGATCGAGTGCTTTTCTTTTGTCTAGAGAATCAAGACGAGACGTGACTGGACTCGACAAGAGTCACAATCAAGACTTATCTCGAGGTCTTGCTAGACTAAAAAAATAGAAAAAAGGATTATTTAAGCTTTTCCGGTTGAGCCAAATCCGCCGGCACCACGCTCTGTGGTTCCTAATTCATCAACTAAACTAAATTCAGCAGTGATCACAGGTGCAATAACAAGTTGAGCGACGCGATCTTGATCATGAATTGTAATCGGCGTGCGACCTAAATTGATCAGTATGATTTTAACTTCTCCACGATAATCCGCATCAATAGTCCCGGGAGTATTGAGTACCGTCAAACCTTCTTTTGCAGCCCAGCCACTTCGAGGCCGTGACTGAATTTCGAAACCCAGCGGAATTTCAAAACTTAAACCCGTTGGAATCATCACCCGTTCTCCTGGATTCAAAATTAGAGTCTGTTCAATCTGTGCTCGGACATCAAAACCACTTGCACCTAAAGATTGATACGCTGGCAATTCACCTTTAAAGTGAGCCCATTTTTTTAAAAGAACACTAATTTTATGAATGCTCATGTAAACTCCCAACTTTTCCACCAGTTTTCTTTTTGAGAAAGAGCTGGTCCCATCAAAACGCCCGCAATTTTTTCGGGGCGAATCCACTTATCAATAAATTCATGAAGATCATCCGAAGTCACAGCTTGAACTTCACTCACAATAGATTCAGGCGATCGATACTTTTCAAAAATAAATTCATTTATCGCAATCGAATTCATTCTGTTATCCACATCATCAGCTCCCAAAAGGAGACTGCCCACCACTTGGGTTTTGTAATTTTCAATTTCTGATTTCTTGAGACCTTGTTTTTTGATTTTTCGAAACTCATGAGCCACAAGCTCTGCCAGTTGTTCAATCTTGTCAGGCTCAACACCCGCATAAAAGTTCATCACACCTGTATCGATAAAACTATTCATCATGGAATAAGTCGCATAAGCCAAACCTTTACGTTCACGAATACTTTGATACAAACGAGACGTCATACCGCCCCCCAGAACCGTATTCAAAATGACTCCTGCAAAACGATCTGGTGATTCAAAATGTGGAAAAGGCATCCCAATCAAGAAATGAATTTGTTCAGTTTCTTTTTCTTTAACCCAACGTTCAGATTTCCAACGAGGCTTGAGATTTCTTTTTGTCGGATTGCTTTTTTTCTTGTTTGCTAAAAGCTGTTCTGCTTTTCGAACAAGCTCTTCGTGATCAATATTGCCTGCTGCACTGATAATAAGATTAGAACCCTGATAAGTTTTTTTATAATGAGCATAGACTTCACCCATTTTGATATGAGTTACAGTTTCTAAGCTTCCCAAAATAGAGCGACCTAAAGGATGGTGACCAAAACAACGTTCAAAGAAATGATCATACACATAATCTTCAGGTGATTCTTCAGCCATTGCAATTTCTTGCAAGATCACGCTTTTTTCCCGAATAAAATCTTTTTTAGAAAACTTCATATTAGAAACAAGATCCGTTAGAATATCCAGGGCTTCACCCCAGTGATCTTTTAACACAAGCGCGTGGTAACAAGTATTTTCTCGGCTTGTAAAGGCGTTAAGTTCGCCACCAAGAGCTTCAAGCGAACGAGCAATTTGATAACTTGTTCGAGTTTTAGTCCCTTTGAAAACCATGTGTTCCAAGAGGTGTGAAATACCGATTTGCTTTATTGGCTCATCTCGAGTTCCCACGTCAACCCAAATACCCATGGCAACAGCACGGGACTCTGGGTGAAATTCACTCACCACTCGAATCCCATTTTTGAGAACACTTTTTTTAAATCTTCTTTCCATTACCTACTGCAACAGGGCTTTACGTGAAAGTTTGATACGACCTGCACGATCCACTTCAAGAACTTTAACTTCAATCACTTCGCCTTCTTTTAACACATCACTGACTTGACGAACGCGTTCATGAGCAATTTCTGATATATGTAAAAGACCTTGTGTGTTCGGCATAATTTCAACAAAAGCACCAAATTCAGCAATCTTAACAACACGGCCTTTATAAGTTTTGCCGACTTCTGCTTCTGCCACAATTTCATTAATCATAGCAATAGCACGTTTTGTTGCTTCAGGATCGCTTGAAGCCACGTGAATTTTACCA
The DNA here is from genome assembly GCA_030158485.1 of Pseudobdellovibrionaceae bacterium. Classification (GTDB taxonomy): domain Bacteria; phylum Bdellovibrionota; class Bdellovibrionia; order Bdellovibrionales; family Bdellovibrionaceae. Next base: position 139,232 of record JAOASS010000013.1, read on the forward strand.
CTGTCTTCAATTTCGATCTTAACACCCGTAGCTTCAGTAATCCCTTTGATCACTTTACCGCCCGGACCGATCACTTCTCTGATTTTATCAGGCCTAATTTGAATTGTTTCAATTCTTGGAGCAAATTCGGAAATTTGACCCCGAGGCGTTCGGATCACTTTTTCCATTTCACTTAAAATGTGCAAACGACCTTCTTTTGCTTGATTCAAAGCTTTTTCCATCACTTCAAAAGTAACAGAATCAATTTTGATATCCATTTGAACAGCTGTGATACCTTCAGTTGTTCCCGCAATCTTAAAGTCCATGTCACCTAAGTGATCTTCGTCACCCAAAATATCAGTCAGAACGGCCACTCGGTCATTTTCTTTGATTAAACCCATCGCAATACCGGCAACGTTTCCTTTAATTGGAACACCGGCATCAAGCAGAGCTAAAACCCCAGCACATACAGTTCCCATTGAAGAAGAACCATTACTTTCTAAGACTTCACCCACAATACGAATAGTATAAGGAAATTTTGCTTGATCTGGAAGAACAGCTTTGAGCGCACGCTCTGCTAAATTACCATGACCGATTTCACGTCGACCCTGGCCACCAAACCGGCCTGTTTCACCAACTGAGTAAGGAGGAAAATTATAGTGAAGCATAAAGCGACGCTTAATATTTCCAAGCAATGCGTCAACGATTTGTTCGTCATCGCCTGTTCCTAAAGTGACTGTTCCTAAACACTGAGTTTCGCCCCGAGTAAAAAGACCCGAGCCATGAGCTCTTGGTAAAATTCCCACTTCGTTAGAAATTGGACGAACTGTTTTAACATCACGACCGTCAATACGAATAGCACGATCTAAAATCATCGAACGAGCCACATTATATTTTAAATCTTCAACAACTGTGCTGAGTTCTTTTTTACGAATAACTAAAGCGTCTTTGTCCGTAATGACTTTTAAGAACTTTTCTTTTGCTTGATCTTTTGCTTGAGCCACCAAAGCATATCGTTCAGTTTTATCTTTTGTACTTAAAGCTTTTTCAATTAAAGGTTTTAAGAAACTTTCTGTCTGAGTTCTGAAGTCAGCATCAACTTGAGGAGGCGTAAAGGCCCGCTTTTGTTTTGATCCTGTTTTTTCACGAAGTTCATCTTGAGCATTTAAAAGCGGCATCAAAGACTGATGACCAAACTTAAGTGCTGCCATAGCGTCAGCTTCAGAAATAAATTTAGTTTCGCCTTCAACCATTAAGAGTCCCTGGCGGGTTCCCGCAACCACAAGATCCATATCAGATTTTTCAACCTGCTGTGGAGTTGGATTCGCAATCAATTGACCATCAACACGTGCCACTTGCACTGAAGCTGTTGGCCCTTCGAAAGGAATATCAGAAATGTGAAGTGCTGCAGAAGCCCCAAGAGAAGAAAGAATATCGATAGGAAACGAACCATCTGCAGAAAGCACAGTGGCTACAACTTGTGTGTCAAAACGATATCCTTCTGGAAACTTCGGTCGAATCGGCCGGTCAATCAGACGCGCTATCAATATTTGTTCTGTATTGGGTCTTCCTTCACGTTTAAAGTATCCACCCGGAATTTTTCCTGTAGCGTAGAACTTTTCCTGGTACTCAACTGTGAGTGGAAAAAAATCAACGTCTTTGGGTTCTTTGGCAGAAACCGCTGTGACCAGAACCATATTGGCCCCGGAGGTCACGAGCACGGATCCATCCGCTTGCTTCGCAAGGCGGCCCGTTTCGATTGTAATCTGGCGGCCACCAACGGAAGTCGTAACTGTGGTTTTCATGTGTTATTACTTTCTGATATCGAGTTCTTTAATCAATGAATCGTATTTTTTATGATTTGTACGCTTCAAGTAATCTAAAAGTTTACGACGTCTGTTAACAATCGTGATCAAACCACGTTGTGAGTGCACATCTTTTTTGTGTACTTTGAAATGCTCTGTTAATTCATTAATACGAGCCGTGATCAAAGCAATTTGAACTTCAGAAGAACCCGTATCGAGATCTGAGCGTTTAAATTTTTTAAGAATATCAGCTGTTTTTTGTTTTTCGACGGCCATTAACGTCCTCCTAGAGAATTGAGATCATATCTGATCTGATTTAAAATCGGTATTTCATAAAATATGAAAAAATTCCGTTAGCCCTTGAAAACGTCATGGCTGTCGCATCCAAAGCTAATGCCGGAAGTTATAGGCTGATTGAAGCTCTAGGTCAATAAGCAAAAATTCAGTGTTTTTAGAGAGTTAGAATAAAAAATAAAAACTTTATTCAGCACGTTCAGAAAAAACGCGCTTGATCTTGAATCCTTGACCCTTTTCGTAGGCAATCAAAGCCAAAAGTCTATCATCTTTCATTGACACTGCTTGCAGCATGCTGCTTTCGCTAGGGTCAACAAGGCCAATCATCAATCGCCGCAAATCATGACTAATTTGACCGTTCAATAGTAAAGTTTGATCAAATCTTTGAACTCGAGCTTTTTTAAGTTGCGGCAAAGCCCAGCTCATCGAGATATAATTTGAAGGCAAACGCCCCTGGTCCACTTGTTCTTGAGTTTCTTCAAGTGAAAGCGCTTGTTCCAATGAAAAAGGCTGTGAGCGAGTCCGAACTAAAGACTTCATACAAGCCCCCGTTCCCAATCGATCACCTAACTGATCGACCCAGGTTCTGATAAAACTTCCTTTTGAGCATTCCAGATCAACCCAAAACGTTTTATTTGAATCCGTCGTCTGATCCACATTCCAAAACTTCATGATTTTTTGAGGTGTTTCAATCACTTTGTTTTCTCGAGCTATTTCGTACAATTTTTGCCCGCCCACCTTAACTGCAGAATACATAGGAACAGGCCATTCAAATTCACCGCTGAGCTCTTGCACTGCTTGAGTCACTTTTTGAATGTGTTCAGAAGTTACTTCTTTTTCTTGTAAAGTTTTTCCAGTGACATCCAGCATATCTGTCTTAAGACCCAAAAGAACTTCAACCGAGTAAGCTTTGTCTCCGTCCATGATGTAAGGGCTTAGTTTTGTTGCTTGTCCCAATAAAAGAACCATCAGGCCTGATGCCAAAGGGTCCAAAGTTCCAGCATGACCGACTTCACGGGTTTTAAAAATTTTTCGAGCTTGATCAACAAGATCATGACTTGTGACACCGGAAGGTTTTTTGACAAGAAGCAAGCCGTTGATGGAACTCAACTAGGACTCTTCTTCCGTTTCAGTTGGTTTTTTTTGAGTTGAAATATCAGATAGAATTTTTTCAATTTTAAGAACTTGTTCTGTTGTGTGATCTTTTAAAAATGTCAACTTGGGGCAGTAACGCATTTTAAGTTTTCCACCAATATAATCTTGGATTTCAAAAGCGCGATTTTGTAAAGTATGAATGACTTCGCCAATATCACCTTCTTCACCTAAAACGCTGATGTAAACTTTTGCGGTCCTTAAGTCTGCTGGCATTTTGACTAAAGCCACTGTCACAAGGCCAGGCAGTGGATCGGAAAAACCAGATCTTAAATACTGCGCAATCTGGATCTGAACTTCTTTTTCAACACGGGCGACTCTTCGCCCATCACCCATGTTCTTCATTATGTCCCTTTAAGCTTTTGCTTCCGGATGTAATTCACGAATTTTTTCTTCTTTGATAAAAGCTTCAATCACGTCGCCGACTTTAATATCATTGAAATTTTCAATTCCGACACCACATTCAAAACCTTGAGCCACTTCTTTTGCATCGTCTTTGAAACGCTTAAGACTTGTAATTTTGCTTTCGATAATAATTTTACCATCACGAATCAAGCGCACTTGATTTGATCTTTGGATTTTACCGTCAACAACTGAACAACCTGCGATCATCCCAGCTTTTGGAACAGTGAATGTATTACGAACTTCTGCGCGTCCCATGACTTTTTCAACAATATCAGGTGTCAGCATTCCACCCATAACTTTTTTCATATCATCTACCATTTCATAAACGATTGAATAAGTCCGGATTTCTACGCCGATCTGTTTTGCTTTATTCATTGAAACTGTATCAGGACGAACATTGAAACCTAAAATCATACCCTTTGAAGTTTGGGCTAAAAGAACATCTGATTCAGAAATTCCACCCACAGCGCTTAAAAGAACTTTTGTTTTAACTTCGGGTGTGTCAAGTTTTGCAAGCATTCCTAAAATAGCTTCAACAGAACCATGCACGTCAGCTTTCACGATAATCGGTAAGATTTTTAAATCACCTTGTTTAGCTTTAGAAAATATTTCTTCTAATGTTTTCTTCTGACCCAGTTGAGTTTGAGTTGCCAAGAACTGTTCACGACGGTTAGCTGCAACTTCTTCGGCCGCTTTTTCATCTTGAACGATATCCCAACGATCACCCGATGCCGGGACATCATCAAGACCCAAAACTTCTACGGGATAGCCAGGTAAAACTTTATTAATTTTTTCACCACGGTCATTTGTTAATGATTTAACGCGGCCTTTAGTCGTTCCCGCCACAAGATACTGACCGACTTCGATGGTTCCATCTTTCACAAGAAGAGTGGCTACAGGTCCGCGACCTTTTTCCATTTTAGATTCGATGACAAGCCCTGTTCCTGAACGTTTCGGATTGGCTTTCAGTTCTTGAATTTCAGCAACCAGTTTAATTTGCTCTAGGAGCTCATCAATTCCTGTTTTCTTCATGGCAGAAACCGGAACGTAAATTGTCGTTCCGCCCCACTCTTCAGGAACTAATTCCATTTCTGTTAATTGCTGTTTTACTTTTTCCGGATTAGCACCGGGCTTATCCATTTTATTAACAGCCACAATGATCGGAACTCCTGCTGCTTTTGCATGAGAAACTGCTTCTTGCGTCTGAGGCATCATTCCATCATCAGCTGCGACCACAATCACGGCAATGTCAGTTGCATTGGCACCACGAGAACGCATTGCTGTAAAAGCTTCGTGGCCCGGAGTATCCAAGAAAGTAATAGGATAACCATCCGCTAATTTCACCGAATAGGCACCAATATGCTGAGTGATACCTCCAGCTTCACCTGCTGCCACTTTTGCAGATCGAATGGCATCGAGTAAAGATGTTTTACCATGATCAACGTGACCCATGATTGTCACAACGGGGGGACGAATAATTCTTTCAGCGTCTAATTCACCAAAAGCCACTTGATCAACCATGTCTTTTTCTGACTTCTGGATGTTTTTAGCTTCCCAGCCAAATTCAGGAGCTATCAAAGCTAAAGTATCAGCATCCAAATCAGAGTTAATAGTGGCCATAACGCCATTTTTCACCAAAACTTTAATCAATTGCGGTGCTTTTAATCCCATTTCTTGAGCTGCCGCTGAAACTTTCATCGTTCCATAAACTTCTAAAATTCTTTTTGAAGCTTTCGGAGTCGTCAGCTGAGTTTTGTTCGCCATCCGACCTAAAATATCTTTTTTCTTTTTAGGTTGAAAAACCATTTCGCGCTTACGAAATTCAACTGCATTGAACTCTTTGAGTTCTTCAAGTTCTCGTTCTTTAGCTGTTGGACCTGTTGCGACAGGAGGCGCAACTTCAACACGTTTAGTTCGTTTAGCGTGTTCTCGTCTTCTTTCAAAATCAACATCAAATCCGCCTGGAGTAATTGGTTCCGGCATCGGATTTGATTGAGCGACGAATCCAGCTCTTAATCCACGGTTAGCTGTACTTCGAGGGGGGCCTGAAAATCCACCAGTTCGAGCTCCACCAGGACCACTACTTTGATTTCCACCGGGAGCGCCTGCGCGACCTTGATAACCACTACCCTGGGGAGCTTGCACTCGCGCCAAATCCATTCGTCCAACAATATTTCTTCGAGGAGCATTCACAGGAGTTTGAGAACTTGCAACTCCGCTACTTCCGATAGCGACTTCTCTTTTACGAGCAACGAGCGGAGCCGCCGCAGGAGTTGTTGTGACAGGAGCCGACTGTACGGCTGGCGCGACTGGCACAACAGGAGAAACCATCGTTGTCACAGGCTGCTGAGACTGAGCCACAGGAATTGCAGCAAGTGCTTCAACTTTAGCAACTGGCACCTCAGGAGCTGATGCTACAATTGGTTTTACCGAAGCCACAGGCTTTGGAACGCTTGCAACAGCTTGGACAATTTCAACTTCCGGCACGACTGATTTTTCAATGATTTGAGACTTTTCAGCAACAACAACTTCTTCATGTTCAGATTCAGTTTGCAGCTGTTGGTCTTCTTCAAGATTTTCATCCGATGTTTCAGCGACAGTCGCTTTTCTTCGCACAACAGTTGATTTTGCAACTGGTGCCGTTTTTTTAGTTGTCGTTGCTGCTGCCGCAGCTTTAGCTGAAGCCACCACAACTTCTGCTTTTTTAGCAGGAGCTTTTCGAGTCGCAGTTTTTTTAGGTTTAGCAGCTTCAGAAGATTTATCACCACCATGAAGCTTGACTTTAAGTTGCTCAAGAACTTCGGGCTCGAGTTCTGCCATATGAGACTTCACCGGCAAATGCCACTCACGGATTTTGTCCATCAGTGCTAGGGGCGTCATCCCGATTTCTTTGGCATATTCAAAGACTTTTGGATTACTCACTCGTTATTCTCCCTTTGATTCCTGATCATCTTGCGACAGTTTTGAAAGTTCTTCTTTCAAACGCTGCTCAGCTTGTTCTTTCGATGATCCAGCTGATTTGGTTTCTTTCGCCGCAGAAGGAAGAGATGGAATTGGAGTTCCTTCTTTTTCGTATTGGGCTATTAATTTTTTTGCATCTTGAATTAACTTTTCGGCTTTGGCCGGATCATCGTAGCCAGGCACGCTCATCACTTCTTCAGTGGCAGCTTGCGCTAAAACTTTGAAAGAAGCGAAACCAGATTGGTAAATATTTTGAGCCATCGTTTCATTCATGCCAGGAATTAGCATCAAGTTAAAAATACTTTCTGCTGTTCGTGAAGAAGAAGCGCTTTCTGATAAAATATCCAACTTCCAACCCGTTAGCTTTGCAGCTAATCGAACGTTTTGGCCTTTGCGACCAATAGCAAGACTTAGTTGAGAATCGGGAACAACCACTTCCATTTCACGAGCGGCTTCATCAACAAATACTTTCGCAATTTCAGCTGGCGCCAAAGCATTCACAACGTAGCGAGTGACGTCTTCGTCCCAAGGAACGATATCAATTTTTTCACCTTTTAGTTCTTGAACAATATTTTGAACTCGCGAACCTTTCATTCCAACACAAGCTCCGACCGGATCAACAGCTGCATCTTTAGAACGAACTGCGATTTTAGCACGCTGCCCGGGTTCACGAGCCGCTGCCATAATTTCCACAATGCCATCGTAGATTTCAGGAACTTCCAATTCAAAAAGTTTAATCAAGTACTGCTCTGAAGCTCGAGACATAATGATTTGAGGACCACGAGTGCTTTGACGAACTTCAAGTAAAAAACCTTGTAAGCGATCGCCTGGCTTATATTGTTCACCCGGAATTTGTTCCCGCGGCGGAATAAAAGCTTCGGTTCGACCTAAATCAACAACGATGGCACCTTTTTCAACTCGTCGGGCAATCCCGGATGCGATTTCACCTTTTCGTTGTTCAAATTCGTTAAAAATAATTTCCCGTTCGGCATCGCGAACTTTTTGTAAAATAATTTGTTTTGCAGTTTGGGCAGCAATACGACCTAAATCGCCCGCTTCCATCTTAATCCCGATTGAGTCGCCTAATTGAGCCTGAGGATCCAACTTTAAAGCTTCGTCTTGAGTAATTTCAACTTCTTCATCGATAAAAGCTTCTTTTGTTACAACTTCTTTAAATTCAAAAAGTTCAATTTCACCTGTTTCATCATTGTAGCTGGCTTCAATTTCTCGGTAAGTTCCGTATTTTTTACGAGCAGCCAGAAGCATTCCTTGAGTAATCGCTTCAACAATCACTTGTTTGTCGATGCCTTTGTCTTTTCCAACTTGTTCAATCACTCGGCTTAACTCAGAGAACATATTATCAGCCATACAAGATACCAGACCCTTTCAAATTCACCTTACGGTTTTAATTTTTTTGGCATTTCAAAAACAACTTTAGCTTTTTCAATTTTTTCAAACGGCAGACTGATGTCGTCCCCTTTTTTGTTTTCTAAAACCAAAGTATCGTTTCTAAATTCTTTTAAAATAGCTTCGACTTGTTTTGCTTTTTTTAAAGTGGGTTCGTGAACACCCATTTCTTCAAAAGCAATCCCTGTTTTAACCCAGATTTTTTTGCCGACTACTTTTTCAAAGTGCCAAGCTTTTCGTAAAATCCGATCAATTCCAGGAGTCGAGACTTCTAAGTTATAAGGTCCACCCGGAACCAATTCATCTTGATCAAGAGCTGCATCTAGCCCCCTTGAAACGTTCGAACAGTCTTCAACACCGACTCCACCCTGTTTATCGATAAACACACGCAAAGTCCGGCCGGCACCGATTCCAGAAAAATCCGCATCATAGAGATAACAACCTTCGCGCTCAGAAATTTCTTGGCAGATTTTTTCGACTTTTTCGAACCATTCAATCATTAAAATGAAACCTATAACTTTTTAAGCTTTAAAAAAACAAAAGGCCCATCTTGGGCCCTTAAGTCTTGAGATACACTGGTTAACGAACAAGATCAAGTGGCCATGAAAGGAAGATGACGAAGGCCTTCAAATCATTCAACTTTGTAGCTCATCAAAAGGGCCGCTGCCCCATCCTGATAGTAATTTTTTCTTCGTCCAAACTCTTTAAATCCCAGCGAGCCATACAGTTTAATCGCTTTCAGGTTCATTTCGTGAACTTCAAGCAGAACTTCACCAGGCTTTAAAAAGCTTTGCCGCGTTACGTTATTTAAGACTTCGGTTAAGAGTCTTTTCATCAGCCCCAACCCTTGTGACGCCGGAGAAGTGCCAAGCCAAAGAATTTCTAAAGGGTTGCTCGACCCTCCCAAAAAACACAAGACCGACTGCATTTGGCCTGAATGCCACAAACCCCAACAATTATCCTCTTGAAATGATTTTAAAAAACTTTCCCCAGTCCAATTAAAGTCCGCAGCCTGCTTCATCTGCGCCGCCCAAATTTCAAAATCAATTTGATCTGATTTATTTGTTGGTTGAAGTTTTCGAATCAACTTTTTTCTCGCTTTTCAAATCTTCATCTAATGAAGTTCCCAATTCAGCTAAATCATTTCGAATTTGGTATTTTGTCTTCAAAGCACTGAGCCATTCTTTCACTCTTTGTTGCTGACTTTCTTTTTGCAAAAAAAGTCGGATATTACTTTTTTGCCCTTCCAGCGGAGTCGAACCAAACTTGACACGATTTTTATCGTAATAATCTTGAATTTCCTGATCCGTTACAATCGCAGCTAAAGAAGACGCTTTAAGTTTTAAATAATCATGAGCGATTTTTTTTCTTTCAATCCAAGTTCGGAGTTCTTCATCTGTCACATCTAATTTTTTCCAAGTCGAATTATTTTGCAATCGAACTTTGACAGATTGTACTAACGACTGAAGTTCTTCTGAATCGATTTTAATTGCCGATAAATTTTGAGATTCTCGGTAAATTGCAATTTCAAAAAGAGCTTGCCCAACCTTATCTTGAGAAAATTCAAGTTCAGTTTCTTTCATTTCTTTTTCTAAAGACCGACCTACAAGCTCAATCGCTTTGACTTCTCGGGAAGTGACAACTTGAAATGCAGAAGTTCCAACCGTTTGGGTCAAAACAGTTTGCGCCGTTAATAGATGGGAGTTGAGCAGAATAAAAAAAATAAATCTCATAGAGAAATTATGTTACATGAGCTCACGCAAGAAAGAAAAGAAAAAAATCCAAAAGGGCTTTAAGCCGAACTGGCCTAAAACCCTTTTGGTAGACACCAACCACAAGTTTTTTTTAAAAAGCAATTTTTGCTGATAAAGAAATCGTGTAATAATCCAAATCTTCGATCGGAGTGCGATAGCCGTACTGGCTATTGACCGCATTCTGGTAAGGACTTTGACTGATATTATCAGTGCTATAATTTCGTCGAACAATCAGGTTTTTCATGTAACGAGCATCAAAACCGACAGTCATTTTGGGACTAAATTCGATCTCAACACCGATGATACCGCCCACATCAACTGAGTGTGATTCAGACTTATCTAAATTATAAGGTCGTTGAAAGTTTTTATCAGACCACTGAAATTCACGATAAGAGTACTGACCGACAGCTCCAAGAACTGGCTTGACCATTCCATTCAGCATGTACCATTTCGTCGAGATAGCTCCTGAGTATTGATTCACATCAAAAACATCAGGGCGCCCAGCGTATGAAAAGTTATTCACATTTTTGGCTTCGAAATTAGCATAGATAAAAGTACCTTCGACAGCAAAGTTATCATCGTACTTGTTACCAAATGTAAACCCAAGTGCGTAGTTACCTAAAATATGATCTGCTCCATCAACAACAGGCACGCCAATCATACTTGAAAAGTATTTCTGATGAACCGGAGGCACCGGCATTGAAACTGACATTTCAGCTTCAACTTTGTCTGCAGCTTGAACTTCTTTTTCAGTTGCTATTTCAACAACCGCTTCTTCTTTTTTCTCAACAGCAGCTGGAGTTGCAGCTGGTAATGCAGATTGAGGAATAATGATAATTTGCGGAGCCGGAGCGACAGGTGAAGCCGGCACAGGAGCCGCTGATGTCGATGGCGCCACAGCTTCGGCGTTATTTAACTTATCACCAAACAAAGCTTGAGCTCTGCGTTTTTCATCTTCTAATCGAGATTGCTCAAGCTTTTCAACAATTCTGACTTCAGTTGAAGTTTCAGCGTCTTGCCGAGCTCGACGTAAAGATTCAGCACGAGACTCCGTCAAAGGAGAAGCTTCAATAACAGTTGTTGGTTGCTTTTGAACAGCTGCTGCACTTGAAGTCGACTGTGAAGTCGCTGTTGGTGTTGCTTGGTTCAAAATATAGATAGGCTGACCTGAAACAGGCGCCTGGCTAGCTTGAGAAGCCACAGGTGCTTGGACTTGCTCAGTCTGAGTCTGCGCTTTTGCTTCTGTCGGCTGAGTTGAATACATCTGATTCAGCTCAGTATCGACTTCGTTATCGAGGTTGGTTTGAGCGTACCCCATGGCGGAAAGTACACTGAATACCAACACAAGTGAGAACGACTTTTTCATAGATAAATCTCCTTGTGGCGGAATCTTCCCCTGAAGAAACCGGTTTCTGGTTTTGTGTCGCTTACACACAAGAGCATGCCTTGTGCCAAGATTCGGCTTTGAACAGACCAGCACTAAACCCTTAAAAAGATTAACCATCTGAAATGTCAGAAAAATTTTACATGCCATCAAAAGTGACAAGCTCCGTGACACACCGTGAAAAAAAGAAAAGAGACTCCTTGATGTGAAGGGCCAATTTCATTAGATTCGGATCCTGTTTTAGTCCTATCAAAGTGGCCCTGTGGTGGAATTGGTAGACGCGCTGGACTCAAAATCCAGTGTCCGCAAG
>JAOASS010000014.1:0-9470 GCA_030158485.1 Pseudobdellovibrionaceae bacterium
GTAGGCGCGAGCAGCGTAAGCACCCAAACGTAATAGTTTATTGGTCAGGGCTTTTATTTTTTTTAGGAATTGAATAGTAAATCAAAGAGCCAATCGCTGTTACAAATCCAAAAAAGACTGCGCCAAAAATTGAGATTACAAAATTCCAGATGATTGAACCCAGAAAACCTACGATGCCAATTCCCTCGGATAGAGTGCTTGAGCTATTTTCTCCGAACTTAAGTGCATTTTCAGGCGAAGCACTCAACACAACAAACGCTAAGATGCCTCCACCAAGTGCGGCCATAAGAGAATTTAGAAGTATTTTTTTAAAAATTTGAGGGGCTATACCATTAGATTGGACGTTTTGCATATTTAAATTAGATGATAAAATTTGGAGGGTGGCAACAGCTGCTTCACAAGGGAAGGATTGCAGTGTGCATCAGCGATCCGAAATGCTTATCAAACCTTGCCGGACCTAACCCGCAATAACGCTGTGACTCCAGACCTCGTCCGTCTCGGATCGAAGTGCCATTATTTAGCTGATGAGTCATTTTTTTTCGTTCGATCAAGTGGCGAATCGCATCGGACGACTCACCGGCATTCCTAAGTTTTCGCCCTCTGCAAGTAACGCCAAGAATAAGAAAAAGACTGCTCAGAATAAGCAATAGATGTCTCATTATTCGTTTTTGCCTAATTCTTTTCTGGCAAAGTAATTATATGAGCCGACCAACCAAATAATAAGAATCAAAGTGACTGCTGAATTTGAAAGAGGCAGTCCAGCATAACGAAAATAATCCAACTGTGATTGTGCTTCAGTTCCAATATTCGGCGAATTTAAGGGGCTAAAATAAAGACCTAAGCTAATTGTTCCAGTCTTACCATTCAACGCTTGCTCTGGCGGTAGCTTATAAACCGCTACCTGAAACAAGGATAAGCATAATAGAAAAATTAATATGGCTAGGGTCGTTAGAAATGAATTTCTCGTCGCTGCTGCCGTTACAGCTGCTTCTCGCTCATCACGCTCTTTGAACAAACTAACCCGGGCCAGAACACTTGATCTGAATTCATTCGAAAAAATAAGTCTTATACTGAGGTACAGAGCAACTGCCATCCAGACTCCGAAAACCAACCCTGATGAACCATTGATGTAATCATTAACACTTAAGCTTTCTATCGCACTTGTTGCAACTGCCAAAATAAAAACAAAGGGCAAGCCCAATAGAAATATTTTGAGTACTGTTAGATCAATCTTTTTCATTTTTTTTCTCCTCGATATAGAAAATATTTTGAATATCGGCTTTAAAATACTTCGCAATCCGAAATGCCAACTCTAATGATGGGTTATAATCCCCACTTTCAATGGCATTGATTGTTGCGCGTGTGACTTCGATCTCATCAGCGAGCTCTTGCTGAGAAATTCTTTTTTCAGCACGTAGTATATGCACCCGATTTAGAATTTTAAGTTTTTGCGGAATTCTTCCCATAAAGCATGGTGTATATTCTATTTTACATATTGTAAAGTAGATTTTAAATTCTGTAGGTAAAAGTTCGAGACCCGTGTGGCCACACTCGAAAAATCACATCTAACTAGTGCCGGAGTATTTAATTTAGAAATTTGGCGGGGCAAATGCGACGCGTATCGAACTTATTGCCGAGAATCACCAATTATCACTAGCTTGTGAATTCAACTTTTACTCCAAATCCAAGCATATTGATACTGAAGGGTTCCCCTAAAGCAAATGCCTTACCTGACATGGAAAAACCAGCTTGGCTTCCTTATAACTCACTAGCGAATGAGAATGTTCGATTTTGATCTGGGGAGTCTGTAAGATAACTTTCAAAACCAATATGTATAGGCCATTCTTTCCAAGTATTCGGATCTGCATCAGACTGCGTTCTCGCCTGAACATGAAGTTTAAGAGCTACTTTTTTCTTAACTCCTTTTCTCTAAAAAGTTCTTCAGCATAAACATCTTCACTATAGTCATCCAAAGTTGGCTCTCTGAGAATTTTGTAGACCCTTATTGTGACAAAAGCTTTTTCGACTTCATCCATAAAAAATTAACTTGCCCGTGATTTAACAATAAGAGATCTGGGAAGATCAGGATGGCTCTTATTTAAATTCCATATATCCAAACCCATTTGCAAGTTCAGCCAAAATTCAACAGACATATTAAAAGCAGCGGCAAATTTAGCTGCAAGCTCTGGAGTCAAAGTCTGGCGTTCATTTACAATACGGTTGATGGTTTTAACTTCAACACCAATATGGTCGGCAAATTTACGCTGAGTTAAACCTAGAGGTTTCAAAAATTCTTCATTAAGCATTTCGCCAGGAGATGTTGGTTTACGTGTCATTTTTTTCATAATTTTTCCTTTCATCTCAGTGATAGTCTATGACTCTTACTTTTACTGGCCCCTGATCCGTCCACTCAAATACGACTCGCCACTGATCATTTACACGGATACTATGGAGACCTGCTAAAATTCCTTTAAGAGCTTCGAGCTTATTATTCGGAGGCATCTTAAGGTCGTTTAGAGTTGCTGCCGCATTCAATAGATCCAGTTTTCTTTTAACAACATCAGAAACATTTGCCCATCCTGCCTTATGTGCGGATTTGCCAGCGTAATAAAAATCTTCTGTCGTCTTGTCTTCGAACGATTTAATAGCCACATTTAGATAGTACTATATTTAGGTATACCTTTCAATGGTATATTTTATGATATTATCGAACTAATTTTTCCATTGATTTCAGATATTTAGAAAATTGGCGGGGAAAATGGGACGAGTTTCGAACTTGGAACCGAGAGTCATTACTACACGCCTAACTTACTCTTAATGTCCCGAATCCTGCCTTCAATATAACCAATCATTTCATTTTGACTGGGCACCGCAACCTCTTGCTTGCGGTTTATGTACTCGTCCAATGACAATTGATAGTAAGGCAAAGCCTCACGATATTGACCCAGGTCATAATAAGTATTGGCGATATTCAAATTTGGTGCATTTCTTAAACTTGAATCACGAGCTGCTTTTTTTTGTAAGTCTAAGTACAGATCCAATGATTTTTTTAAATCGCCTAAATAGTTGTAGTAGGCCGCTTGCTGAAACTGAAGTTCTTCGTGTGGATAAAAGTCATCTATCATTTTCTTGAGAACGTTCTTATATCTTTTTGCGAATTCAGAATCCTTCAGTTTTGATCTTAAGAATGAAATGAATAAATCATTTGCATCACGCTTTCCAGATTGCTTGAAATACTGATATATTTTTTCGGGATCCTCGTCCAACTCACACGCCTCTCCTTGAAAGCATCTGTGAATAAAGTCTTCAAAATTGTTTTTATTTAAAAGTAGTGCTGCCGATTGCTCGCTATCCTTGTTGGGCGATGCTGCCGTGGCCGAATGAGGATCGATTGGCGCGCCTTCTTTAACTGAATTTGCTACAGTGTCTGACTTTTGTGATTCAACTTCTAGAGAGCTATCCTGGTTTTTCTGAATTGAAATCTGTTGTGAACTTTGCCTATTCACTAAAATATAAATCCCTAAAATGAGAAGCAACACTAGTCCGACTATAGGTTTTAAGTTTTTCTTCATAAGCCTCAATATGCAAAAAGTTCGAGACCCGTGTGGCCTCACTCGAAAAACACTATCTAAATAATTGATTTTATTGAAGGAAAAATTGGCGGGGAAAATGGGACGAGTTTCGAACTTATTGCTCGGAGTCATGCGGAGCTTAAAACGGATATCGTAGACAGGTTTCTAAAGTTGCCATAAGTTTTAGTTCACATGAGCAAGTTAACTCTACGACAACTCAATAAACAGGATGAAGATGCCTTCTTTGAAGGTCTTAAAGAATGGGATGGCGAAGATCTCGATTGGTACACATTTTCGTGGAAGCCTGGCATGCCCTTTTCCGAAATGATCACCATCTTAGAAAATGAATTTGCTGGAATTGATCTATTACCAGGACGAGTGGCCCACACGATGCTTTATGGTTTTGTTGAGGGTAAAATTGTAGGCCGCGTGAGCATACGCCATTCGCTAAATGAACATTTGAGAAAACGCGGTGGCCATATTGGCTACGCCGTTGCTAAGAAATTTAGAAAAAATGGCTATGCGACTGAAATGGTTCGGCAAGCTCTCGATCATTGTAGAGAACTCAAAATTCCCAAGCTCATGGTTACTTGTGCCGAAGACAACGTTCCTTCCTGTAAAATTATTGAGCGCTTCGATGGAAAACTGGAAGATAAAATTTGGGACGACGAAGACAAGGAAATGATTCGTCGGTACTGGGTTTCAATCGAAGAATAAAAAATTAGCTGGCTTTTGCTTTTCTAGGTGTCGCAGCGGACAGAAGAGCTTTAGGGTCACGAGCCGCTACTTGCAATAAGCGTCTAGCAGCACCCGATGGTTTTTTATCACCTTGCTCCCAGGATTGAATCACACGAACACTTACTCCCAAAAGTTTCGCAAAAGCTCCTTGGCTCATATGCAGATTCTGAGACCTAATTTTAGCCACATCTTTTGCTGAAATTTCTGGTGGCGGAGTAAGCATTTCTAGCTCAGAAGTGCGAAGAGTAATTTTACCAGCTTGATGATCCAAGATTTCTTGCATGCCTTCTAAAAGCTCTTGGCCTAATTTTGTTTTTTTCATAATTATTTTTCCTTTATCTTCTTCGCAAAATTTTTAAGGAGAACTTTTTCTTCATCCAAAATATTTTCTGAATCTCTCTTATCTAAAATCGTCATTAAATACGTTTGGCCTTTATCCGGAAGATCCAAGTAGAACACTCTGTAACCGCCGCTCTTTCCACTTTTCCCTCGAGCAACCCTAATTTTCCGAATGCCACCAGCACCTTGAACTATGTCGCCTTTAGTTGGATCTTTCAGAATTTCCATCTGAATAGCTTTTAAAAGTTCCACTCCGCCGAGAGCGTCGACTTTGTTTTTGAATATAGAAAGCTCGATGAAGACTCTTGATTCCACTACTTAGTAGTATAGCACACTTAGTGGTATAGATGAAGTCAAAAAACCGAAACCTCGGCTACCTCGTCCGATTCAGCCGAGGTTTTTATTTATAACTATTTGATTTTATTGGATAAATTGGCGGGGCAAATGGCACGAGTTTAGAACCTGGCTCTGGTGGTCAAGTTCAAGACAAATGACCAGTTCAATTCATTAAAAAACAGGCTTGAATCTACCGAAATGTATATGTGGTCTATTTATTAGCGCTCATACTAAATATTGCGTATGCAACCGACTGTGACCTCAAAAACGAGCCACATTTAAATACTATTTCTAATGACTCTACCTCTATCATGCGCATTGTGAATGGTCAGCGAGTGGCTTATCAAGATGGACCTAACTGTTACAATGCAGCTCTATTTGGCAAAGGTTACGTTTCCGAACTGACCTTTGTTGATAATACAGAGTTTACCTTCTACATAAAAAAATTTTGCAGCCCAAACTCTCAGACTGAAGAGCCTGGTGATATCATTACCGTTAAATACCAAGATGGCTCCTACGAGCACGCAGCATTAGTCGTTCAGAAAGGGTTAATCTTTGAAAAGGACTCCACATGGGGAAAAAACCCTCCACGTAGTAGCTTCCAAATAAAATCGCAAGAATCACCAGAAGACAAGGCCCGAGTTATTGCAGAGCGTGCTGATTCAAGCCTTTATAAAATTAAAAACATAAATCAATCAAGTTACTTTGGAAACCCTAAATACAAAGACCAGGGTGCTCAATTTCAAGCCTATAAATGCCGTGAAACCAAAAATATTAATGCCGATTTAGTAAATCTATCTCTGATTCTAGGAGTTAAAGAAATATTAAATATTAATAAAAAAATTGAAAATTTAGTTTTCTCAGAAAAACCTGAAGAGAGCTGGCAAGAAATGTTAGCTGCAGATCTTTCTGTAGCCGCTGATGCCGCGACAAAATCACCAGCCAGCGATGACGACGGGCTTTTCCTGTTTATAAAAATTGTATCTCTTGAGGGGCAATTGCATCACCTAACTGGAGCTGGTATCGCTCCTGATCAATCCAGTTCCGTAAAATTTAATGAGGCATTTAGAAAATTGAAAAAGACACGAGAAATTTTAGAAGAAAAACAGAGACAAAATAAAAGCGAATTAGCTAAAGCAGTTATTCAAGCCTTGTAGAGTTCGAGACCCGTACGGCCTCACCCGAAAAATACTATCTAAATATTTGATTTTATTAAAGACAAAATTGGCGGGGTGGAAGGGACTCGAACCCTCGGCCTTCCGCGTGACAGGCGGACGTTATAACCAACTTAACTACCACCCCGCACCAAGAGAGATCTTTTATACTGACGATGGGGTTCTCGATCAACTACTATTTTTAAAAGAAAAATCTTGAAGATTTGACCCTACTTTTAATCAGGAGAACTTATGAAATCTCTTATTTTGCTTGTTTTTTTAGCATCTTCTTTTACTTTTGCAGAAACTCGGACGATTCCGATTACAGGCATGACTTGTGGTGGCTGCGTGGCCAACATTAAAAAAGCTGTTTGCAAAGATCTCAAGTTTTCTCGGGAAAACTGCAAAGTTAAAATCGGAGAACTGAGCGTGACCGCAGATCAAATCGACATGGCTGCCATTACCGCCGCAATCCAAGAAGCTGGCTACGAAATCGCAACATCCTCAGCAGCAGCAGCCCACGACACAACTCACGCTGCTGATGGAGCTCCAGATAAAACAAAAACTTCAACTGTTCCAGCTCAGAAGAAATAGTAATGAACGGTTCACTTATTTGGCTTGATATGGAAATGACCGGTCTTAACGTCGAAACTGAAAGGCCGATTGAAGTCGCATGTATTATTACGGACTTTGATTTTAAAGAACTTGCAACTTACGAAGCTGTCATCAGACAACCTCAAGAGTTTTTAGAACGTATGGATGATTGGAACAAAACCCACCATACCGAATCAGGTTTGGCAGCAAGAGTGCCTAAAGGAAAAGATCCGGCAGTTGTTGAAAAAGATCTGGTCGATATGGTTCAGTGGTATTTTCCAAAAGGTCGTGATGGTGCTGTTCTGGCTGGGAATTCCATTATGCAGGATCGGTTATTTATTGATCGATACATGAAAAACTTTGCTTCATTGCTTCATTACCGAATGTTAGATGTGACTTCATGGAAAATAATTTTTAAAGATAAATTTAAGCGCGAATATAAAAAGAAAAATCAGCACCGAGCTTTAGATGATATAAGAGAAAGTATTGAAGAACTGAAGTTCTATCTTCAATTCACCAACGCCGACCAACTTCAAAATAAAACTTAAATTGGAAATCTGTTTCACTCAACTAGTAAGACCTTTAATATGACGATACTTTAAAACAGAAGCGACGAGGCTATGACTCGTCGCTTACTGGTAAGTGAGTGGGTACCTTTTTTTTAGTAGCGGTAGAGTTCTGGCTTGAATGGGCCGTTTACGCCCATACCCAGATACTTTGACTGCTTACTTGTGAGCTTTGTGAGCTTTGCTCCAACATGAGCCAAGTGCAAAGCTGCTACTTTTTCATCTAAATGTTTTGGCAGTCGGTAAACGTCGACTTCTTGGTACTTATCACGATTTGTGAAAAGTTCCATTTGAGCCATCACTTGATTCGTGAAGGAGTTGCTCATGACGAAGCTTGGGTGACCTGTAGCACAACCTAAATTAACAAGACGGCCTTCAGCCAAAACAATGATTTCTTTTCCATTTTTCATCGTATGAATATGAACTTGAGGCTTCACTTCACGACGCTTTGAATTTTTATTCAACCAAGCCATATCGATTTCGATATCGAAGTGACCGATATTGCAAACAATCGCATGTTCTTTCATCTTCACAAAATGCTTTTCGTTGATGATGTCACAACATCCTGTCGCGGTTACAAAAATGTCAGCTATTGAAGCTGCTTCGTCCATTGTCACGACTTCATAACCTTCCATCGCGGCTTGCAAAGCACAAATCGGATCAATTTCAGTGATCAACACGCGTGCTCCAAGCCCCTTAACAGAAGCTGCAGAGCCTTTGCCGACATCACCGTAACCAGCGACAACAATCACTTTACCCGCAATCATCACGTCTGTTGCACGCTTGATTCCGTCAGCTAAAGATTCGCGACAACCATAAAGATTATCAAATTTTGTTTTTGTCACAGAGTCATTGATATTAATAGCTGGCACTTTTAATTTTTTGAATTCATGAAGCTTCGTTAAATTATGAACACCCGTTGTTGTTTCTTCGGAAATACCAATGATTTTTTTCATTTCTTTTGCGAAACGCGGTTCGTGCATCATATTTGTTAAGTCGCTACCGTCATCTAAGATTAAGTTAAAACCTTCTGCACCCCAGCCCGTGATTGTTTGCTCAATACACCAATTGAATTCTGCTTCGGTTTCGCCTTTCCATGCAAAAACTGGAATTCCAGCAGCGGCAACGGCAACAGCCGCATGGTCTTGAGTTGAAAAAATATTACACGAAGACCAGCGCACTTGAGCCCCTAAGTGGGTCAAAGTTTCAATCAAAACTGCTGTTTGGATTGTCATATGCAGGCAACCTGAAATACGAGCGCCTTTCAAAGGCTGCTGTTTTCCAAATTCTTTTCTTAAAGACATCAAACCGGGCATTTCTTTTTCAGCTATTTTGATTTCTTCACGACCCCATTTTGCCAACTTATTAAAAACTTCTGGATTTTCCATAGCTTCTTTGCAAACGCGGTAGTCTTGAGTATTAAAATTGAGTTTTTCTTTTTGAGATTTTTTAGTCATAGTGACCTTCCCGTTTTTATTTTTAGAATTCGTTTCAACAGTTTGAGCAGCCATTTTTTATCCTTCTGACAAGGCCATAGGTTTGAAAGAACGTACCTTGTTTTAAGAAACATCAAAGTACTTGAATTTAAAGCAAATGACAATGGAACAAGTGAGAAGTTTTAAGGGCTTAAGGCAAAGTTAAAATTTCGTAACCTTTATCGGTGATCAAAACAGTGTGCTCGTATTGAGCAGAAAGCTTTCCATCTAAAGTCTTATAGGCTTTGATGCTAGACCCCGGAATGTCAATTTCAATGAGCTCTTCACTCCCTTGATTGATCATAGGTTCTACGGTCAAACAAGTGAAAGGAATTAACTTTTCACCTTTACCCTTTTTCCCAAAAGAAGGGACAAATGGATCTGTGTGAAAGATTCTCCCAATGCCATGCCCACCGATTTCCTTCACCGTTGAGTAGCCTTGGCGGGTCGTATACTTGTTGATTTCAAAACCGATGTCACCCGTGAAGCCATGGGGAGTAATCGCTTGGATCCCGATCATACGGGCTTCGTCAGCAGACTGACAGATCCGATCCGCTTCGGCCGAAACAGATCCAATCCTATACATGCGTGATGTGTCCCCGAAAAAACCTTCATACTTCGCAGTCACATCAACGTTTATGATATCACCATTTTTTAAAATAGTTTGATCCGGGACCCCATGGCAGATCATATCAT
>JAOASS010000014.1:9480-20231 GCA_030158485.1 Pseudobdellovibrionaceae bacterium
ATGTGCATGTGTACTTAGGATAACCATGGTAATTCAGACACGCCGAAATAGCCCCCTGAGAAAGCATATAATCATGGGCGAGCTCATCGATTTCCAATGTCGAAATTCCTGCTTTTACATACTTCTCTAAATAGACAAGAGTTTGAGCGGCTATCTGACAAGCTTTTGTCATGAGTTTAATTTCATCAAGGTTTAAAGGTTTATTAAGAGGTCGTGTTTTCAACATGTGATGATAATAGCACTAAGAACGCTTCGCTTCAACCACTAGGTCCAAAGGGCTTCGGAACTCAAGAAAGCCTTACAATCAGACTTAAAGGGCCCGACCAAGGACAGATTCAAAAACAAAAACCCTTAAAGTTTATCACTTTAAGGGTTCTGGTGGTTTTTAAAACCGACTGACTTTTTAAATCTTGAGATTTAAAAACCTTAAATTACTTAAGGTGCTTGCTTACAAGCTTTGTCATTTCGAACATGTTTACAGTCGCTTTACCGAAAAGTGGCTTTAACTTATCGTCAGCGTTGATGTTTCTTCTGTTTTTAGCATCTTGAAGATTGTTCTTCTTGATGTAAGCCCAAAGTTTTTTAACAACTTCAGTACGTGGCAATGGAGCAGCACCAACAACAGCAGCAAGTGTAGCACTTGGAGTCAAGGCTTTCATGAATGCTGGGTTAGGCTTGCGCTTGCCAGCAGCTTTTTTAGGAGCGGCTTTCTTTGCAGCAGGCTTTGCAACTTTTGCAGTTTTCTTAGTGGCAGACTTTGCAGTCGTCTTAGCAGCAACTTTTTTAGTAGCTTTCTTTTTTGCCATTGTACGTGTTCCTCCGTTAAGGGGTTGTTGTTTGTTTTTGTCTCTGCACTTCAAGAGTGTAATGACTTCCAGCCGTTTGTCCAAAGAAAAATGCAGGCACTTTCACTTTTTTTTCAGAGGGGGAAATCGAGGTTTTCACTCGAGAATCATGCCATTCAAAACTGTCATCTGTTTGACAGCTTAAAATTCAAGCCCTCTGCAGAAGTCAAAAATGAACCCATTTTCCCTCTAGAAAAAGCTCTCAACAAGCATTCAGACCAGTCAAAAAACCCTTGATTTCTCTCTGGAAAATCAAAAAACGGCCCAATTCAAGACTCTTGATTTTCATCAATCACGCCGACATATGATCATGACACAAAAAAGCTTCCTTGAAATCCTCTCTGAAAAAATAGAAAAACAAATTCTAAAGGACGTTTCTCAAAGTCAAAACTCACCCACTCAACAGTCTATCAATCAGACAGAGAATGAAAAAAGCACTCGAAATGTGGATAAGTTGGCTTTTGGCCAGCAGGATTCCTCATTGAAAAAGGCTGCCTATTATCAATGGATCAACCAAATTCCTCTAGGAGAAATTCACTTTTTGCCACCTCGACAGCAAGTTTTTGGGCGGATTTACCCATTGAATCAGCCCCGCCCCCCAAGCGAATCAACCCCCACTCCACGAAAAAAACATGTGTTAAATGAACTGCAAAAGCAATCTCTTGTCTATTTTTGGGGATTTCAAATTCACTTGAAAGAGGATTTTACTTCTGTCCAACTTAAAAAAGCATTCAGAAGCCTTGCGCACAAACTTCATCCAGATCGAAATCATGGAAAAACAAAGGCCTTCATTGAATTGAAGGCCCATTACAATTGTCTGTTGTCAGTTTTTTAAAAAAGTGACTTTAAGCTTCGATCATTCGAAAACGGGGCCGTTTCGGAGTCGCTTCAACTCCTAATCTTTTCCTGCGATCTTCTTCGTATTCGCTCCAAGAGCCCGGATAGAAATAGACTTTGGAGTCGCCTTCAAAAGCGAGTGTGTGAGTGCACACACGGTCCAAGAACCAACGATCGTGGGAAATGATCACGGCACTGCCACCGAACTCTAAAAGAGCTTCTTCGAGCGCTCGCATTGTGTTCACATCCAAGTCATTTGTTGGCTCATCAAGAAGAAGAAGGTTTGCCCCTTCTTTCAAAATTTTAGCTAAATTCACGCGGTTTCGCTCTCCGCCTGATAAAGTTCCCACTTTTTTCTGCTGAGTATCCCCTGCAAAATTAAACCAAGAGCAATACTGACGGGAACTGATTTCTCGCTGACCTAGCTTAATGACATCTTCGCCGCCGGAAAGCTCTTCAAAAACACTTTTATTCGGATCAAGCGTTTCGCGACTTTGATCTACGTAAGCAATTTTAACAGTTTCACCAACTTTAAAAGTACCCGAATCTGGAGTCTCTTTGCCTGTAATCATTTTGAAAAGTGTCGTCTTACCAACACCGTTAGGTCCCACAACTCCCACTATTGATCCTTTTGGCAAACTGAAGTCGACTCCGTCTAAAAGCATTTTAGACCCAAAAGCTTTCTTCACTCCATGTGCTTCGACAACGATGTCGCCCAAACGAGGACCCGCTGGAATATAAATGGTCAGATCTTGCAATCTTTCCGGAGTAGGCTCCTTGAGTAGGTTTTCATAAGCCGAAATACGTGCTTTTGATTTGGCCTGGCGAGCTTTTGCACCCTGACGAATCCAATCAAGTTCTTTTTGTAAGCTCTTGTTTCGCTTAGAACTTTCTTTTTCTTCTTGAGCTGTACGCTTATCTTTTTGTTCAAGCCAAGAAGTGTAATTCCCTTTCCAAGGAATGCCTTCACCGCGATCCAATTCTAAAATCCAACCTGCAACATTATCTAAAAAGTAACGATCATGGGTCACCGCTATGACAGTCCCAGGGAATTTTGCTAAGTACTGTTCAAGCCAGGCCACACTTTCTGCGTCTAAATGATTCGTCGGTTCATCTAAAAGAAGAATATCGGGACTGCTCATGATTAAACGAGCCAAAGCGACTCGACGTTTTTCACCGCCCGATAAATGAGCTACTGGCGTATCCGCATCTGGACAACGAAGAGCATCAATGATCAGTTCAATTTTTTGATCTACTTCCCAACCACCCAAAGCTTCCAACTTTTCTTGGATTTCACCTTGTTTTTCAATCAATTTATTCATTTCATCAGGATCCAGATCTGGATCGTTAAATTTTTCAGAAATCGTATTAAAATCCTTCATCAACTTGGGAAGTTCTCCCATTTGAGAAAAAATATTTTCTTTCACTGTCATCGTCAAATCAAGGACCGGTTCTTGTTCGAGATAACCCACTTTCATTGTTTTCGATGGAAAAGCTTCCCCAATAAAATCATGATCAACACCTGCCATGATTTTCAGCAAAGTCGACTTGCCAGAGCCGTTCAAACCCAGAACGCCAATTTTAGCACCATAAAAATAAGATAGATAAATATTCTTTAAAACATAGCGCTGAGGCGGGAAAACTTTAGAAACACCTTTCATCGTATAGATAATTTCTTGCGACATTTCATTCTCCTGGCGTGTGCGAGTGGATCAGCGAAGCCGATTCTCAGTTTAAAAAGTAAAAAATAAGTATAGCAAAATGAATCTTAAATGGAAAGCGTCTTTAGCTGTTGTCAAAATCAAAAAACTCAGTCTAAAATCTTGAAGCACAAGAATTAGCAACTAGAGGTTTCATGGACGGCAAGCTAGATAAAGCAGATGATCATCTTTCGGAAAAAAAGCTCGTGAAAGCCAAATCCGCCCCGCGCGCACGCCAAAAAGAACGATGGCAAAACTTGCACTCACATTTAGATCAAGCTCTGAACCAGTGGAATGATATCACAGAACAAATGCAAGATGAACTTTCCCCGGATCAAAAAAGACTTCAAGAAGTCAAACAGCTGTTAACTCAGCTCAAAGTCAAACTAGAAGAATTTTAAAATCCAATCAAACTTGTTTTAAAAGCTCAGATTTTTTTGTTTGAAATTCATCTTCAGTCAAAGCTCCTGCTTTGTACAATTCATATAGTTTTTCAATTGATTTAACAGCTTCGTCTGAAGTTGAACCCTTCGATTCGCTGACTTCTTGCTGCAAAACTTCTGATTTCAAATCAGGGTTCGAGCTTGCAGAACCAGTTGATGCCGAAGCCATATCATCAATTCTTAAGACAAACTTTATTTGTCGAATCCAAGTTTGAACCCAATCCGGAGCCGTCACGAAATGATGTTCAACAACGACTGCATCAGTCAAAATATCATGAAGAGTTTGACGCTTTTCAGTGAATAGCTGGATCAGATATCCCACCATTAAAAGCGCACTCGAAACATACTTTAAAAGACCTCTGGCTAAAGCTCTTGGAAAAGATAAAGTCTGTCCATTTTCATTCAAGACTTTTAAACGCATCCAGTATTTACCCGGCGTCGCTTGAATGCTGGAGCTTTCAAAAATTGGATAATAAAGCAAAGCCACCAAGACACCACCAACATAGGGTAGGACTACATTCAGTAAGCAGAGGGGAATAATCAGAACCCCAAAGTCTAAAATCATGGCGACAAATCTTCTCCAAAAACCTGCATAAATCATAATTGATCCTTTTATTTTAAGTTCTGTTTTTATGGCCACAATCAGGCGAAACAAAGTCAGAAGGGTTCACTTTTTCCCATTCCGTCGGTGTCAAAAGTTTCTGAGTCAAAGCATGTAAACCAGATTCAAATTCAGACTTGAGTAATTCATTTACTTTTCTTTGCCTGTCGATTCGAGATAAATCTTCAAATTCAGAAGAAACAAGAATCAGTTTAAAATGAGATTCACGTCCCGCAGGACCCGAGTGCTGATCACTTTCATTTTCCAGTTGCAAGTGAGTTGGTTTTAAAACCTTCAACAAGTCTGGAATTCTTCCTGTTCGGTTCATGATTTCTTGTTCACTTTTTGTTTCAAAACTTCAACACCCATTCGAACGGCCGAAAGAACACCTTTTTCATCTAACTTTTTTTCAATCTCTTTGGCTTTTTTCAGACCCAAGCTGACGGCCATATTGGCATAAGCATTATCAATTCCTAAATTCATAAAACTGCCATCTTTTTTCCAGTCGGTAGCCACTTTGTCGGCCACATCCATCGCTTTCGGAGCGTAGGCCCTGACGAGTTCGGAATAGGGAAAATCTAATTTAACTGGATTTTCAGTTTCGTCTTCAAGAACAAAGTGAGTTTGCTCTTCAACAGATTCGCGTTCAGCCGAAGCTGTAAATTGTGAATTTTCAAGTTCGACAGATTCTGACCCAGCAGATTGAGTTTCTGCTTTGTGCCCTTTGGCATGATGATGCTTGGCTTTTTCCTTTGTTTTTAATTTGGAATGTTTTGTTGCCATAGACCTGCCCTCTGTAAAGTTGACGAATTTATACCCTACTCTGAGCTTTGTTTTCAAGAATCTTTTCAAAATCATGAAGAAGTTATTTTAATTTACTTAAAAAATCTTGAACCATGCTAGTCCGCTGCTCTTCTTTCCAGGGGCGAATACCATGCTCAAATTCAGTGTAAAGGGCGGGATCTAGTTGAACTAAAAATCGACTGGGACTTGCAGGCCTTAACTGACCATAGCGAGTCCGCATTCGACAACGGGTCATCATCAGCTTTTCTTGTGCGCGAGTAATTCCCACGTAAAAAAGCCTTCGCTCTTCTTCAATATGAATCCCGAGGTTTTTATGGGGTAGAATATCTTCTTCTAAACCCATTAAAATAACGACAGGGAATTCTAAACCTTTAGACGCATGAAGAGTCATCAGTTGGACTGAATTCGCTTTTTCATCTTCATCGTCTTTGTCACGCAATGTAACCATTTCACAGAAACCTTTGAGTGAATCTTTTGAAAATCCATGTCGATTCAGATAATTTTCAAGAATTCTTCCCACAATTTCCACTCGAATCCATCGAGATTGCGCAGTTTCAGCTTTTGTTGAGTCTTTTTGTAAATACTTAAAATACCCAATAGATTCAAAAAATGATTTCCAAGCATTCGTGACATTTTCTGCTGCTAGAATAGCTTCTGGCAACTTTTTAAGTGCTTCTAAAAATTCTTTAATTCCTTCCGCCGACTGGGCATGTAGGCCCACTTGGTCGACAGTTTGAAGAGTTTTAAATAATTTTTGTTGCTGCCCTTTCGAATAGTGAATCAATTTTTCTAAGGCGACTTCACCAATTCCACGACTGGGAATATTTAGAATTCTTTTAAGACCTAAATCATGAGGTCTTAAACTTTGTTCTAAATATGCTAAAACATCTTTTGCTTCTTTTCGTTCAAAAATCGAAGTTCCCCCGGTTATTTCATATGGGATGCGATGCTTTCGAAGTTCACCTTCTAAAAAAGCACCTTGAGAATTCGATCGATAAAGAACGGCTATTTCTTTATGGCTTCGCCCAATCCGCAATTGATCCCGGACTTCGCGAACGACTCCTTCTGCTTCTTCACTTTCATTTTCAAAGACAAAAACTTCTGGTCGATTTTTATCTTTGAAAACTCTTTCGGATTTTAATTTTTTGCCATGTCTCTTTTCATTCAGCTGAATCGCTTGATTGGCTAAGTTGAGAATATACTCATTCGATCTGTAGTTTCGATCTAACTGCACGACTTTACATTTTTTGAACTCTTTTGGAAAATCGAGAATATTTTGAACTAAAGCTCCGCGCCAACCGTATATACTTTGATCGTCGTCACCGACAACTCCGATATTTTCTTCGGAACCCCACATTTGGCGGATCCATTCCATTTGTATAAAATTCGTATCTTGAAATTCATCGACCATCAGGTACCGGCAACGCTTTTGTACTCTTTTCCTGACTTCTTCATGCTCTTTCATGATTTGCAAAGGCAAAAGTAGTAAACTTTCGAAATCAACGACATTCAAAAGCTTTAATCGTCTTTCGTATTTTTCTTTCAAAACTTCAGCCATATCTTCATATTCATCTTCTTGCGGGCCGTAAGCTTGCTTGGATCTTTTCGCATTGATAATTGTTAAAAGTCGGTCTGGATCAAATGCAGCTTTCGCTCCGGACCTTGTTTCTTTTAAAAGCTCTCTGATAAGGCTTGAAGAATCAGAAGAATCAAGAATTCCAAACTGATGATCAAGACCTGCTTCTGTCGGAAATAATTTGAGTAATTGAAGACCAAAACCATGAAAAGTTCCGGCCCAAATTCCATTGGCGCTGTCGCCAATTTTTTTACCTACACGGTGCTTGAGTTCTCGGGCTGCTTTGTTGGTAAAAGTCAAAATTGTGATCCCCTGAGGTTCCACAATTTTTTCATCGATAAGACGACCCGTCCGGCTGACAAGCACTGTTGTCTTGCCAGATCCGGCACCCGCTAAGATCAGCATGGGCCCATGACTATGGAGGACCGCTTCAACTTGTTCTGGATTAAGCCCTTCGGTCCAACTCATGATTTTTAGCTTCTATTATGCATTAACATCTTAACTTCGTCCTCAAACACCACTTCAATTTTATCAGTTTGAGTTGATCTGATAAAACCGCGACCAAATTTAGGATGTTTTAAAACTGTATTCGCTTCGAATTTCTTTTTTAAGTTATAATCGTGCTCTTCAGCTTTTACATCCGCTCCACAAAGAGTATTCCACTGTTCTTTGTGTGAATTCCTGGCCCGAGGAGATCGTCCCGCAGCTTCTGTCGCTGCTCTTTTTTTAGCTGCGGCGGATGATTGCGCTTTCCAAGTTGAAGTCTTCGCACAAACTTCACACTTGATTTTTGCCGTCGTATTTGTTGGGTGCGCCAAAACTGTGTGGTACCGATCGGTCTCGCACTTTTTGCAGTGTGTGTAAAACGATTTTGCCACTGGTGGCAGGCTCATTGTAGTCATTTATTCCCCTCTCAACTGTTTAAGGCTGATTTTGGTTGGTATATCGTTAATTTTTCATCTAATTTTTTTTGTGCGATTTCATGAGCACTCAAATAAAAGGGCCCTTTGTCTGCTTCAATTTCTTTTTGTAATCGAACCATAGAGTCTTCTTGCTTCGGGTCGATTTCAAATGAACTGGGACCATAGTTTTCTAAAAATCCTAAATCCTGCTCTTTCAAGAAAAACTTTTCCCACAAATCGACTTTGACTTCAGCGCGATAAGTGATTGTTTGTCGATGAGAATGCACCGGAGCATAAGATCCGATCACTTCAAGCCATCCATAATGCGAGTGCAGTTTCAGCGCCGGACTTCCCCACTGTGTCATTCCAGAACACTGTTCAACATTTGCATACCAAAGGCCAAAGGCTTTGGATAAAAATCCCAATCCATGCAGCTGCTCTTCTTTCGGCAAAAGTGAATTCACAGAACAAAGATTATGCGCCACCCACTCACCCTTGTGCATAGTTGGAATAATAATAAAAAGTGAAAGCGGGACCCAATCCATTTCGTCAATACTTTGAAGTGCCGGCAAATGAGAAGTCTTCCCGACGGCACTACCCGTTGCCTTCATAAGACTTGGATCCAAAACTTTTCTGCAAGCTGCGGACAGTGCTTTTGGCTTCGCTGCAAATCCAGCAACAAAACCCGGCATGACCGCACAATCGTAAAAAACCCATCTGGGCATTGCCATGTTGGAAGGACCAAAAGCGCGTTCTTCAATAGCATAAATTTGATCCGCGAAATGAATTTGCTTCACATCAAGTGGATTTTTTAAGACAGGAGCATGAGGAAACCAGTTTGTTCTATGACGAGCTCCTGGATTTTGAATTTGATTTTCAGGACGCACAAAAACATAGGGCCTGATGTCTCCACTTTCAATCCAAGGAACTTTTTCGCACAAACTTTCAAACTTCATCATTTTTTAAGAGGTCCCGTCATGTCTTCAGGTCGAACCGCATTTTCAAATTCAGCGGCTGTCATAAAACCTAAACGAATCGCTTCTTCTTTTAATGTTGTCCCATTTTTATGAGCTGTCTTAGCAATCTGGGCGGCTTTATCATAACCAATAAAGGGATTTAACGCCGTCACCAGCATGAGTGAATTATCTACGTGTTTTTTAATTTGACTGCGATTCGCTTCAATTCCAATCAGACAGTTGTCGGTAAATGAATCCATTGCATCACTTAAAAGCCTGATGGAATTGAGAACATTAAAAACAATCACTGGCTTAAAAACATTCAATTCAAAGTGACCATTCATTCCGCCCACGCTGACTGCGACATCGTTTCCAATTACTTGTGCACAAACCATGGTCATGGCTTCACTTTGCGTCGGATTCACTTTTCCAGGCATGATACTGGAACCGGGTTCATTTTCTGGAAGTTGTAATTCTCCGATTCCGCTTCTGGGACCCGAACCTAAAAGTCTAATGTCATTGGCTATTTTCATCAACGATACCGCTAAGTTTTTTAAAGAGCCGCTGACTTCAACCAAAGCATCATGCGTGGCCAATGCTTCAAATTTATTTTCAGCTGTGACAAAAGGAACTTTTGTTTCTTTTGCAATAACGGCAGCGGCTTTCACTGGAAAATCAACATGAGTGTTCAGCCCGGTTCCAACTGCCGTACCGCCTAAAGCCAATTCGTGTAAATGAGGCAAAGTGTTTTTAACTCGAGTCATTGAATGCTTCAGCTGGGTGGCATAGCCAGAAAATTCCTGACCCAAAGTCAGAGGTGTCGCATCCATTAAATGAGTTCGACCGATTTTAACAATTCCATCAAATTCTTTTTGTTTTTTAAGCATCGCTTGATGCATTTTTTCTAATGCTGGAAGTAAACGTTCATGAACTTGACAGCCCACTGCAATATGCATGGCAGTTGGAAAAGTATCATTCGAACTTTGGCCTTTGTTCACGTCATCATTTGGGTGAATTTCTTTTGAGGGTAAAGGCAGACCCATAATTTGCATAGCCCGATTTGCGATCACTTCATTTGAGTTCATATTAGTTTGAGTGCCTGAACCCGTTTGCCAAACAACGAGCGGGAATTGATCGTCCCACTTTCCTAGAATCACTTCATCCGCAGCTTGAATTATAAATTGGGTTTTTTTCTGATCTAAAAGTCCCAATTCAGAGTTTGTCAGGGCGGCTGCTTTTTTCAATACACCCAAAGCTTTAATCATTTCACGGGGGAATCGATCGCCACCGATTTTAAAGTTTTCCCGCGATCTTTGGGTTTGAGCTCCCCACAAAGCTTGACTTGGTACTTTCACATCACCCATCGTGTCTTTTTCGATTCTGAACTCAGTCACTTTCAAAAACTCCTCATTTAAAGTGTCACTTTAACAATTTTTAGCTCACTTACTTATTGCGACTCACCAGGTGAGGCCCGACTCCTGCTTGGTCGACTGGAAAAACAGTGAGTTCGGAAATATTCACATGAGAGGGTCTATTAAGGCACCAAATGATAGATTCGGCAATGTCTGACGCTTTCAAAGGCTTCATTCCAGCATAAACTTTTTCGGCTAATTTTTTATTTTCAAGTCTGACTTCGGAAAATTCGGTCTCGACCATTCCAGGTTGAATATCTGTGACTTTGACTCCTGTCCCGATCAAATCCATACGAAGACTTTCAGATAAAGCTCGCACTGCAAACTTAGTGGCACAGTAAACTCCACCACCTGGATAAATCCAGCGACCTGCCACAGAACTGATATTGACAATATGACTTCCAGATTTTTTTGAAAGTGAAGGTAACACTTGAGATATGACGTACAACAGCCCTTTAATATTCGTGTCTACCATTTGCTCCCAGTCTTTAAATTGAGAATCCTGAAGTTTTGAAGTCCCCTTCGCTAAGCCTGCATTATTAATTAAAACATCAATTTTTTCAGGGGCATTTTTTTTAAAAAAAGCGTCGACTGACTTCTGATCGGTCACGTCTACTTTACCAATAACACAGGTTTGGGGATAATTTTTTTGCAAGGCTTTAAGCTTTTCAAGCC
>JAOASS010000014.1:20241-49356 GCA_030158485.1 Pseudobdellovibrionaceae bacterium
TTTCAAGCCTGCGCCCCAAGGCCCAAACTTCATCCCCTTGCTCTAAAAAAGCTTGAGCAGTGGCCCATCCAATTCCGGCAGTGGCTCCGGTCACAAGAATAATTCTTTTTTTACGCGAGGTCAGGCTCTTCGAATTTTTTCGCTGCATAAGCTTGGAGAGTGTTGCATGACGCGGCGCCTAGGGCAACCCTTGCGACGGTGTGTTGACGAGATAATTCCAAGAGCGGTAAGCCTCAAGGTCTCTATGAAGAAGACACAATGCTGGTTAATGAAGTCTGAGCCCGATGTTTACTCCCTTAATCAATTAAAAAGAGACCAAACCACTTGGTGGTCAGGAGTGCGTAACTATCAGGCTCGTAATTATATGATGAAAGAGATGCGTATCGGGGATCAGATTCTGTTTTATCACTCCAATGCAGAACCACCCGGGATTGCAGGTTTAGCTGTTGTCGAGTCCTTAGCTGCGCCGGACAAAACACAATTTGATAAAAAATCAGAGTCTTTTGATCCGCAAGCTTCGAAAGACAAACCCCGCTGGTACTGCGTTGAAGTGAGGTTCAATTCAATTTTTAAAAAATTTATCAGTCTTCAGGATTTACGTGACTGCCCCGATCTGAAAGATATGGTCGTTTTACAAAAAGGCTCGCGGCTGAGTGTTCAACCCGTGGACTTAAAACATTTTGAAATTATCAAAAAAATGGGTGGTCTTTGAACCTCAAACTAGAAAACATGTTTTTAAGCCTTGCTCCGATGGAAGGAGTGATGGATTGGGTTTTTCGTGACCTGATCACTTCTTTGGGTGGAGTCGATCAAGTGACCACTGAATTTATGCGCGTGACTCATAATCTTCATCCAAACAAAGTTTTTTACCGTTACGCACCAGAGCTTTATACAGGATCTCGCACTCGCAGTGGGACCCCGCTTTTTGTTCAACTCCTCGGGGGGCAGCCAGAACCGATGGCTCAAAATGCATTAAGGGCCGCAGAACTGGGGGCTTTTGGAATCGATTTGAATTTTGGTTGCCCGGCCAAAACCGTGAACCGTCACGACGGGGGCGCCAGTCTTTTAAGATACCCAAATCGACTTTTTGATATCACTCAAGCGGTTCGTCGTGCTGTACCCGCGCCTCTTCCCGTCACTGCAAAAATGCGCTTGGGCTTTGAGGACACTTCTCTTTGTCTGGAAAATGCAAAAGCTTTTGAAGAAGCAGGAGCTACTGCTTTAACAGTCCACTGTCGAACTAAAATTCAAGGCTATAAACCGCCAGCTCACTGGGAATGGATTCCACGGATCCAAGAAAAAATTTCGATTCCAATCATCGCAAATGGCGATATCTCAGACTTTGAAAGCCTTTTAAAATGTCACGAAGTCACAGGCTGTAACCGTTTTATGATCGGCCGGGCGGCTTTGAAAAATCCCCATTTATTTACTGAAATTCGTCAGAAAAAAAACGTTATCGCTTCGTGGAATGAACAAAAACCGCTGATCTTAGGTTTTTTTAAAGCCAGCACTGAATATGTCAATGATCACTTCGCAACAGCCCGAACCAAACAGTTCTTAAGAAATCTGACTTTCTCATCAGAAGAAGCCCAAGTCGTCTTTCAACAAACTAAGGCCATTTTAAAACCAAAAGATTTTGCTCGAACACTTGAGCAATTACTTCTCTAAAATTTCCTCGACACCTCGTCACGCCTATTGTACCTGTCACCTATGGCGAAAATTATTGTTTATAAGAAAAATCCTTGTCCCTATTGTGATCGCGCGATGAATCTTTTAAATGGACGTGACTTAAAATACGAAGTCATTGATCTCACGGATAAGATGGATGAATTTCAGGCTTTGAAACAAAAATGGGGTTGGCAAACTGTCCCGATGATTTTCATTAATGAAAAATTAGTCGGTGGTTATACAGACTTAAAAGCCCTTGATGAGTCCGGCGAATTGGATCAACTTTTAAAAGGTTAAATGTTGTTGCATGAAAAAAATGAAAACTAAAATCATGATTTTAGGCTCTGGTGAACTGGGTAAAGAATTCGCCATTTCTGCACAGCGCTTAGGACTTCATATCATAGCTGTCGATAATTACCTCAACGCCCCGGCCATGCAAGTGGCTGACGAATTTGAAGTAATTGATATGCTCAACGGAAATGAACTTGCTCGAATTGTTGAAAAGTATAAACCTCAAATTATCGTTCCCGAGATTGAAGCCATTCGAACAGAAAAATTAATGGAATTTGAAGCTCAAGGCATTCAAGTAGTTCCGACAGCGAAAGCGGCCCACTTGACAATGAACCGAGACGCGATACGAAATGCCGCCGCTCATGACTTAAAACTTAAAACGGCTCAATTTTTCTACGCTGAAAGTTTTGAAGAACTGCAAACACAAAGTTTGAAAATTGGCTTCCCAAATGTCGTTAAACCCGTCATGTCTTCTTCGGGAAAAGGACAATCCGTTGTCAAAAAAGAAAGTGATATTAAAAAAGCCTGGGACTTTGCCGTCGCTGGGATGAGGGGTGATAAAAGAAAAGTCATTGTGGAAGAATTTATTTCTTTCGAATCTGAAATTACGATTCTGACGATCAAACAAAAAAAAGGCCCCACTCTCTTCGTGGCCCCTATCGGCCACCGCCAAGAACGGGGGGATTATCAGGAATCCTGGATTCCGGCCCGGATCAAGCCTCAGCAGCTTAAAAAAGCTCAAAAAATGGCTCAAAAAATAACCGATTTTTTAGGTGGAGCTGGACTTTTTGGAGTCGAATTTTTTCTAACTCAAAAAGAAATTTATTTCTCTGAACTTTCGCCTCGGCCTCATGATACCGGAATGGTGACATTGGCTTCGCAAAACTTATCTGAATTTGATCTTCACTTAAGAAGTATTTTAGGGCTGCCCATCCCTGAAATTAATTACTTAGGTCCGACCGCATCAGCTGTTATTCTGGCAGACCAGGAATCTCAAAATTTTGAAATCACGGGCTTAGAAAAAGCACTCCAAGTGAAAAGCTGTGAAATTAGATTATTTGGAAAGCCTTCCACTCGAAAATACCGCCGAATGGGCATCGCATTGGCCCGCGGAAAAACAACGAATGAAGCTCGGAAAAAAGCTTTCCAAGCAGCACGCAAAATTAAAATTCAATACGCAGATTAATTACTGTCTGAGTTCCGTGTACTCAAACATGATTTGCGGTGATCTAAAAAAAACTTCTAGACTTATTTTAAGCTCTTCAATGGTTTTACTTTTTGTCGAAATGGATCCTAATGTATGACCAAATTGAAGCCAAACAGCTGTTGTGCGAATATAGTACCTGATTTTTCTTAATCCCAAATCTTCACCAAAATACTTTTCACATAAATCTACAAACTTGAACAAACATCTTCCGTATTCCGCGCCTTCTTCTTCTTGAGTGCGAGGCGCTTCTCGGTGTTTTAAATGTTCTGGCATTTCGAAGCCCAAGTCTTCCCCTAGCTGCCACAGCATCCAGGGTCTTGCCGCAAGACCTCGGCCTGACATGACTAGATCACAACCTGTTTGCTCCTTCATATTGTAAACATCTTGAGCCGTCTGAATATCACCATTCCCAATGATGGGAAAATCAACTGCTTCACGAAGTGCTTTAATTTGTGACCAATCAGCTGATCCCCGGCGTTTTTGTTCGGCCGTACGTGGATGAAGACAAATCCAAGAAGCTCCGGACTGCCGAAGGCCTTGAACAAAATTGAGCAAATAAGAAAAATCACCGTTTGTACCAGCGGCTCGAAGTTTAACAGACACCGGAAGTGTTGTACTTTGAGTGGCCATTTTAACCACCCCCGCTGCATATTGGGAGTCCCCCATCAGCGCAACACCATAATTGTGCCTTAATGCTTTTTGCACGGGGCAACCCATGTTAATGTCAATACCTTGAGCACCCCAAGCTTCAAGTTTTTTCACGCTTTCATAAATGGCTTTTTCTTCGTTACCCAGAATTTGGGGCATTAAAAATGTTTCTTGTTCTCCGCGAAATGTTTCAGCGGTGAAGCCTACTTTTTCGTTTGGCAACCTTCTTGAGTTGAGCATTTCGGTTGGCCAAGGAACACGGGCGTTCAGAGGCATGTAATCTCGAATAACCAGTCGGAGTGCCACATGAGTTAAGCCCACCATGGGCGCTAAACAAACGGGGAAATTAATTCCGTAAGGCTCAAGTCGATTTGAAGTTAAAAGCTTTGAAAGCATAGAAGATCACTAACCTAACCTGCGCAAGTCTGCAAAGTAGAAGTAAAAAGGTCTGCGTGATTCAGACAGACCTTTCTCATTTATAGAAATTTCTAATGCGCCGCCTACTGGTAAGTGAGTGGGTGCCTTTTATTTTTTGCCTTGGAATATGAAAGGGTAACGGACTCGTGTGGGCATACCGTTGGGAGCTTTTGGGAAAAGGATCTTGTCGACGACACCCTTAATACATTGACCCATTTCACGTCCCGCAAATGTAGAACTTGCGACACTGTTATTCGTCACGCGGCCATCGGGTCTAATCACCCACAAAAGTGAAACTCTTCCAGACTCATCTTTTTGTTTAGATGATGTCAGGTAATTTTCGTAACAAGATCTAAACTGCTGAGAATACTCTCGGATCGCACGCCTAACCGCATCTGCATCCAAGCCACCTTGAATTTCAGTTTGGCCACTGAAAGCTCCTAAATCAGCTCCGCCTTTACCCGTGCTCGATGATTTAGCTCCGGCTAAAGCTCCGCTGCCGAGAGTCCCTGTATCTTTACCGGCAATTCCACCGTCGCCCGGAGTCGTTACAAATCCACCTTTAAGCGAAGTCCCCGCACTGTTCAAATCTGCACCTTCAGAACTTCCCGTGTTTTTTGATCCGACTAAAGCACCTGGCGATGACCTCGCGACTGCAACAGATGAAGGAGTCGGAGCTGAATCCATTTCAGAAGCCGCTCGGTTCGCAACCATCGTATCTGCTTTCAATGGTTTGGCTCCGCCTGAGCCTTTCCTGAGAATACCTAAAACTCCTGGCAACCCTGTTTTTTTGGCCTCATGAGGAGGAGCTATTTTCGGTAAACCTGGCTTAGCTGTCACTGTGGCAGCAGGTGCCGGGGCTTCTTTCACTTTTGGTTTTGGTTTTTCTTTAACAGCCGCCACCACCGGAGGAGCTTCCACTTTTTTTTCAGCTGGAGGTGCGACTACTTTTGCTATTTCTTCTGCCGGTGCCGGAGGCTCGACAGGAACAGGCTCTTCAACAGGCTTCTGTAAAGCCGGAAGTTCCACTTTCACAATACGTGGAGGTTCTTTGACTATTTCGGCTTCGACGTGAGTACTTTTTAAATATTGTGCCACTGTGAAAGTAATAAAAATAATACTGAGGAGACCTAAAATCACAGGATCGAAAAAATTTCTTTTCCACTGAGCTTGAACCCGGATTCGTGGAACCAAACGAATATAATACTGCCGATCAGCGCCATTCGCGATCATCACATCCCGTGGCGTCAGATTAAAAAGCTGAGGCTTAGTAAAAATTCCGTCATGTAAAAATTCATCGCGATTTTTAATATCCCACTTTTCGCTAGAGGGAAGAAATTCCACTGAAGCTTTAGTCGGCTCTTGCCACTGAAACTTGATTTGGCTTTTAGAGCGTATGAGCCAACGCGAAGTCCGCGGCGAAAAATATTTCGTATGCGTGACATCTTCAACTCGCTCTGAATCATTTCTGACGCTGACTGTTTCAAGACAGTAATCAGACATTCCAAAAGCCATCGTGGCTTCTTGATTAGCAGCTTGTTGCAATTGGTTTTTAAGTTTGCCTTTAGCGATTTCTTTTTCAATCCAAGCATCTTCAGTAAAAGCAAAACTAAATTTTCCCACTTTTGTTTTCTGCGATGAAAGAATCAGGCCTTCACCTCTTGCTTGATCTTTTTTTTCAGTCGACAAATCAAGTAATGTCCAAAAACCTTTACTGGCATCAAATTGGCCTTCACCAACCCATTCAATCAAATAATGAAGCGGCTTAATCCCTTTCAACCTGAGAACAACGTCACAGCTTGGAGATCTTCCTAAAAAAACAGAAGGTCGATCAAGAACGAATCTTTCAATTTCACGTCCATTTAACTCAATAACTAAAGCTTTCATGGCGACCTCGAATCAGGGATAAATCGATTGCGTCTGACTTTATCGATTGAATGAAAATCGTTGAAATCTCGGCGTTGGTACATGATGTTGTTAAGATCTAAATCCGGAGATTCAATCTGCAAATACAACATGGGTCTCATGGCTTCGCCTTCAATAACTTCACCTTCGAAATCCAAAGTCTTCATTTTATCGTTTTTCGTTTCATTTTGCGCCAAT
This sequence comes from Pseudobdellovibrionaceae bacterium, assembly GCA_030158485.1. Lineage (GTDB taxonomy): Bacteria > Bdellovibrionota > Bdellovibrionia > Bdellovibrionales > Bdellovibrionaceae. Next base: position 26,576 of record JAOASS010000014.1, read on the forward strand.
ACGGACAAAGAAATGAGCAGACAACTTGCTAAACAAAAAGATTTTACTGTCTTCATTTCATTTCCTTCCACTTATCGAGAATGTTCTGTGCGTTAAGCGCAATCAGTTCTTCGCGAATCATTTTTCTGATCACTTCATCGTGGCGAATCATCAAAAGAGCACCTGCTCGCATCCGAATGTAATCGAGCTCGACAAGAGTTTTAGCGGCTCGATTTGATTCCAACTTCAAGAGCGTATAAAAGGCACCATGCTGTTCAAATGTTTTTTTAACTCGGTCTCGCTCTTCATCTGATGCCCAAAACCAATTTTCTGCTTTAATTTCGGGGACTCTTTTCCCTGCAGCTTCTTGTTCGGCAACGAACATTTTTGCTTTTAATTCGCCCAGAGCTTTATCATATTCATCCGCTTGTTTATCAAAATCAATTGCCGCTTTGTTGAGTTCTTCTGAATACGACTTTGCTTCCACTTCAGTTAAACCCTTTGGTGCAGGGGAAGACCTGATACTTTCTGCAATTTTTCTTTCAAAAAATCCGGCTTTTTCAAACATTGTTTTTTTAAGTTCGTCAGTGGCATCAGGTACTTCTTTTTGAAACTTCTGCTTCACCAACTTTGAGCGGTAAATTAAATCTTCTAAAAACTTACCGTAACGTTCGACACTCACAGTCGATTGAGGAAATGTCGCTTCGTCCACAATTTTAGGTATTGTACTTTTCGTTCGCGTTGGACTAGAAATCTTTTGAGATAAATTAAAATACTTCTTCAAGTTATCAGGAATACGAGGCTCCGATCGACTTTGAGAAAGCTGAAGCGCTAAATAAAATAAACCCTTTACTTCTTCTGTCATCTTTGGCAGTGGTTCAATTTTAAGCATTTGACTGGGTTGCGAAACAGCCAGTAGCCGCAAAACAACTTTTCGTTCATCATCAGACCACTTCGATATCAATTTACCGAAATCTTGAGGCAAAGATTTTTTCATGGATTTATTGAATAAAAAAAGCTTGAAATCCCGGCTGGCTGGGCCTTTTACTTCGGACCAACTGCAATTTATCAAAGGACCTTCAAGAAACATATAATCAAGAGCTTTTTCTTCAGTATTTAAAATATTTTTATCTGCTCTTTCCTTTTCCTTCATCAATGATCTTTCATTGCAGTATTGGACCAGATCTTTATTTGCCAAAAACGAAAGCAATAAATTGCTTTTAACAACAGAAGCTTGATCACTTTTAGGGCTATTAGACAAGAAAGCTCTTAAGTGACCTTCATAAGCTTTTGGATCGTTATTTTTTTGTGCTTCTTGTGCTAATTTCAAATGTGACTCACGCAGTAAATCCTGAATTTTTGCACTCTTCGTCATTTTTTTAGCGACATCTGAATTGACGACATCAATTAATTTATCCAGCTTAAAAAGAGAAAGTAAATAATTGTAAGCATTGCCTTCGTTCGGCTGCAAAGAGTATAGCTCTTGAAGTTTTGGCAAAGCTTTCTCGAACTGATTATCGAGCATATACAGTTCTGCCAGTCGATTCAGTAATCGCCCTTTTTCTTCATCTTGCGGATACTGGGTCGTGAAATCTTCGACATCTGCAATCAACTTTTTACGCAGCTCTGGCGTGTCATTGGCTTTGGCATCAAGAATCGCAATATATTCAAGTCGAGCCCGGCGGAGCTCATCCGGCGAAGGCGGAGTCAACGCAGCAATCATCGTCAGTGCCGTCTGGGCCATCTCAATATTCTGTTCACGATGGATTAAATCAACCCACAGATTCAGCATGGGTTTCCGCGTTTCTGGAGTCATCAAGTATTGTATGTAAAAAATGATTTCACGATTTAAAAGTTCAACGACTTGAGGCTTTTCTAAAGTTAGCTTCGTGGGAATCTTTCCGACATAGTAATCAGCTAAGATTTGAATATATCCGCGGATATCGGGTTCAAGATCTAAAACTTCCGTCATCCAGTTTTTCCAGTCTAACTGGGGATTTTTTTTCACTAAGCTTTCCAAGTATTCAAAAGCTTTTTTTTGTCCAAGAGTGGGAACTTCTCGTTTTTCATAACCAATCAGTAGACCTAAGACTTTAATTTTTGCAGAAGGCTCTTTTGTGCTTCGATAAACTTCACTGAACAAAAGATAAGGAACTTTTGTCTTATCTTGGTTATGTATGTTTTGAATGACAGTCGTCAAAAACAAAAGTCTCAAAGTTTCATCTTTCAATGACTTACGGGAAAACTCAACAATCCACTTTTCCGGCTGATTTTGAGCAATGATAAAAGCAAGTGCACGTACAGACTCATCACGGAACGAAAGAGACTGATTTTGATTCGCAACCCTGAGAAAGTAAAATTGCGCGTTGCTGGATTCTTTCAAAAGAAGCCAAGCCCAACCCGTTTTAAAATCGGCAATACTTTTTTGATGAGCATCGTATTGATTTTTAAGTTTTTGATACCAAGCAATTGCTTCTTTGTACTTTTCTTTTTCAAAATAAGTTTCACCCAAAACAAGTGCCATGCTTGTTGCTTGGGGCAGCTTATCATCCAGCTTAACAGCAAGAGAAAAATCTTCGACATAATCTTTTTCATTTCCCAACTCTTGAGAAATTGATCCACGAATAAAAAGCAGCAATGCTTGCTGAGATTTTGTTAAAACAATTTCTTTTCTTTTATGATATCCCACAAGGTCGGCGACGGCTCGCGAAGCATCGGTAAAATACTGGGACTTTGGAACTTTCGAATTAAACTTTGTCAGAAGTCTGGCCCGACCCAATTTATAAAACAGAAAAGCGCGCCTGAGAAGCAGCTCGTTTTTTCCGTCTTTTCTGAGCTTATTGCCTAAAATCATTTCGAGCGCTTGCATTTCTTCTTGCAAATCTTTTTCTTTTTGACCTTTTAATAAAGCTTCATCTTGTCTTCTACGGACTTCTTCCAACTGAGAACTTGGTCGCTGAGGCGCTTTAAACTGCTCTTTTAAAACAGGCTCGGCCTGTTTCTTTGAATCTTTAATAACAGTTTTAGCTTCTGCGCTTGTGTAAAGAGCTAAAGATAAAACTAAAAAGAAATAATTTTGAATCATCATTTCGTTTCCGTATCCGTATTTGGCGTGCACAAACTTTGGCCAACAAAAATATGACTTCCTATTTCATCAAGCCATTCTTCTGTATCTTCAGCTGGCCACCATTCGATTCCTTTTTCTCTTAATGTTTCAGGATCTTCTACGTTGTTCACTTGACCAATCATTTTTTCATTCTTAATTGCAAGGGTCGAATAGCCGATAACCAAACGAAGTGATTCCATCAGATTCGGCCTATTCATATCGTATTGTTTTTTAAGACGTTCCGTTATTTTTTTGATCTCGGCATTTCGTCGATCTTCAGATACAATATCAAGTCTTACGGCACGCCCAGCTACGGGTTCAGTCAAAATTTGTAAAGAGCTCCAGTAAAGATCGCGCCGAACCCAATCTCTATATGTAAATTGCCCGGAGCGAAGAGTTTTATAAAATTTCTTCAAAGAGTTCAATGCGGCTTGAGCTTGCTCTGTTCGACAAAGCCTTTTCAAACTGTATATTTGGACTAAATAAGTTTCTGGCTCTAAGTAATCACTAAAAAAAGCAGAACGCTGACTGGCAACGGCACCTAAAGCGATGTCGTAGCGCTTAGCCCTGAAGCTCGCCCACATTTTTTCAAATAAAACTTGTTGGATTTGATAATAGCTTCCAGGAATCCAACCATAAACTTCAAGAGCTTCCGGCAATCGATTCGCACCATAAAGCGCTCGACCCATTGAATGAAGAACAGAGTAGTAAAATTGAATATTAGATTTTTTTATTCCACTTTTAGATTGTGATCTAAAGTACTTAGCAACAGTTTGGTAAACTTTAAAAGCTTCATCAAATTTTTTGGACAACATCAGTTGATCCGCTTTTTCCATTGCTTGAATTGTTTTAACAGTCCGTGTGTCATATTTTTTGATTGTGGGGTGCCGATCCCAAGCCATCACAAGATCAAACCCTGCGCCAGGCCGACGACCTAAAACCGTTCGACCGAGCCTCCACTCTTTATACTGGATAGGGCGCTTAAAATACTCTCGTAATAAAATACGAATTCCTAAATCATCTTGAGCTTTTTCAAGCTGTAGCAGTTGTGACTGAAACGTTGCCGTCGCAATTTGAGCCCAAGCTAAAGATAAAATAAGAATGATTTTTTTCACTTATCACCTTCTGCTACGAAAAGCATCGACTCAAATCCTGAAATTCTTAAAATCTTCACAACATGATACACAACTTGATAAGACATGGCTCGGTCACTGATGACATTAATATGATTGGCACTTTCGACTTTACTGTTTTGTTTGATATAGTTTTTAAATTCTTGAAATATCGGATCCCGAGGGTCAAAATTATCTTCCTTGAATTCTGCCAGGGGTCTGGTTTTTTCAATCATTTTAAATTCAACACTTTCAGGTGTAATAATCACCTGTGGTGCCGAAATACTTGTTTCCTTGCTTAAACTTTGCGCCAAATCAAGACCTTTTGGTTTAAGAACTGCGGACTCTTCTAGGATCGTCCCTTTTATCAAAAAAACAATAATCAAAACAAAAACGTCAATCATCGGTGCCAATTGAAGAACAAGAACATTACTTCTTTTTTTATGATTTTCAAAATCTAACATAAACTATTCCGCCTCGGTGTAAGAGCTCAAAACAAGATCTTCATAAAGTTTATTTTTTCTTAAACCGTCCATGACTGAAATCAGTTCCTGGTAATTAAGCTGACCCGCCATCGCAATTTGGATTGTCTTTTCTTGGGGAAATTTTTCTTTAAAACGAAGGGCTAACTTTTCAACAGCCTCAATGAGGTTCATATTTTTCTTATCTGGCTTCATCCGACTGGCAATTTCAGATAGAGCACCAGGCTGAGAACCCATCCACTCTAGTTTGACATTGATACTTTCACCCTCAAGCTTTGCAATCACTCGTCCCGAAACTGGAATATCTTGTGATAACGAAGCTGTTGTCGTAGTCGAAGGCGGAATCGTCAGTTTCGTAATTCCGATAAAGCTAAGAGATAAAAGCATAAAGAAAATAACAGCCGTCAACCCGTCCAAAATCGGAACCAAATCAGGCTCAGGAGCATGTCGACGTTGAGTTGTACTCTCAAGATCAAACATTAGGCCTCACGTTCCGATCGCTCAATCGTTGCCACAAGGTCATAACCTGCTTTTTTAGCAACACTAATATGATCATCTGTTTTTGAAGAACAAAGTGTGTAAACAACCATTGCTGAAATTCCCACAACTAGACCTGCTGCCGTAGCCGTCATGGCTTCAGAAATACCGATACCAAGCATAGCCGCTTTTTCAGCTGGATCTGCTTTTGCAATAGACGAGAAGGTCTTAATCAAGCCCGAAATCGTTCCCAAAAGACCCAAGAGTGTTGCGACTGAAGCAATCAAACTGATAATAGGAATTCTTTTTTCACATTCTTTTGATACTTCAACAACCGCACTTCCTAATGAAGACTTCATTGCTTCACGGCCGCTATCGACTGCCAAAAGTCCAGCTTTAATAACTTGAATTTGTGGAACGTTCTGAATATCGTTACAAACTTGCAAAGCTTCCATGTATTTTCGCCCTTGAATCAAAAGCTGCAGCTGGGATAAAACTTGTGCTGACACAGGACGAATCTTAAAATACAAATAGTTTAACCTTTCAATTCCAATGACTAAAAGTGACAAGCCTGCGATCACAATTAAATATGATGTGAATCCACCTTCTTGAAAGAAATTTGTGATGACATTGCTACTTGCCATTGCTGCTGTTGCATTAACTGTTGGTTCCATTTAAAATCCTCCGTAAAAATTAAATAACTATTTAAAAGTAAAAAACAACGCCGGTTTCAATTAGCCCAATTGTGATCGATTCCTTCTTTTGAACATTCGAGTTCGGATCTCTTGAAAATGTTTCGACAAAACTAGGCCCAGCTTGAATCCTAAAATTTAACAAATCCGAAAAGAAAAAAGTTTTACCCATGGCAAAAGTGATTTTATTTCCCACATCTGACGAGTACTGAATCTGACCGTAAGAAAAATGTAAAAATGTATCACTGCGCACGATCGAATAAGGGCCCCATGAATCTTTTCCATAGATAGGCAGCCAATTCACTTCAAATCCCATAAAACTTTTTGGTTTTTGCGCATCAATTGAATACTGACCTACATCTATTTTTTTTATTTGCTTAGAAAGATTCCGTTCATTTGCAATAAACAGCGGCGAGTAAGCTAAGTAAACTTCCCAAAAATCACTGATTGCGTAACCTGCATTTAATTGAAGACTGTACTGAGTATAAGGAGCATCAGAAAAATCGAACGAAAAGAGTGGGGCAAAAAGAAAAGATCCTTTCTTCACTTTTGCTTTCCGTTGGACTGCGACGACACCTTCGAAGATAGGCGAAACTTCGTCCGTCGAAGTCAGCTTCAGTCGCGGATCTAAACTTGTGGCGGTAGAAGTTTCGCTAGAATTCGCTTGCGAGTAAGCTTTCGGCGTGCCGATCAAAATGGTCAGACCAATACAAAACATAAGCCATTTTGAATACATAAGTCTTCCTCCCAAAAATTCTGATGCGTACACAATTAGTGTTTATTAAACTTGAGCCTTACGACAGGAACAAAGAATTCATAAATTTCCGGACGTAAGTCGCAAAAGTTCCACCATAAATCAGAATCATCTTCTACTCGAAGCCTTTGGAATCCATAATTAAATTCTCCAAGGAGATCACACGTGTTTTTTGTTTACCAACGATCGACTAAAAAAGTTCATGAGTTCAAAGACTTCATCTCCCTGATTGAAAACTTCAAAAGCATTTCAGTCGCGCATTCATCCGACTACTTCTGGACTTTGGGCCTTAAAAACTGGATTCCCGTATCGGAAGCTTTAAATGATACCATTATTAAACAAAAAAAATATCCAACCCCAAGCTTACCTGGTGAAGTATTAGCAGAAGATCAGGACGAAAAAACTCAGCCGGCGGCACTGAATCCTATAAGCGACGAACTCACTGGTGATATTCAAAATGAAGAATCTGATTTTGTTATCGTTTCCTATGAAAAGCCCATTACACCTTTAAAAAATGATTACTCAGATCAACGAAAATTTGCAAGACACGATATCAGACTCAAAGTCATTATTTCAAATAAAGAAAAAACTTTTTTATCTTACACAGTCAATGTCTCGGTTGGCGGAGTGATGCTCGAAGATACTGTGCCGCGAAATTATTTTAACTCGGAAACAGAAATTTTTATTAGTTCTCCGAAAAAAAATGAATTCGTTGCATTTCGCTGCACTCCAGTTGGGGATGATCAGGAACCAAAACGATTTAGTTTTGGACAAATCTCACAAGCCAGTCTTCAAAAGTTTCAAGATTGGATCTCAAAAGTTAAATAAATATTGAACTGTACTAGATTTACGAACCTCAAGAAATTTTTAGAACAAATCTGTGACTTCTAGATGTCCATTTGATATGAATTTATGATGCAAGAAAAATTTCGCTTAGGGATTCTGGGTGGCGGACAACTTTCAATGATGCTACTTCAAAAAGCCCAAGCTCTGGGACTTGACCCCTCATTTTTAACACTTTCACCAGCAGACCCTGCCTGCCGGGTCTCGAACCAATTTAAGCAAGGGGATCCTAAAAAAGCGGCTGATCTTAAAGCTTTTACAAAGGATCTTGATTTGATCACTTTTGAAAGTGAATTTTTTGATGCTGCTGACTTAAAAAAAGAACTTCAATCTTTCAAGGGACAAGTTTTTCCTAACTTAGAAGCTCTCGATCTTTTACAAGACCGAAAATCGCAAAAAAATTCTTTTAAAAATAACAATCTCAAGACAAGCCCCTTTTTATGCACATCTGATCATAACGAAATAAAGTCTTTTTTTAAAACTCAAGGCTCTTTAGTGGCGAAAACCAGAAGAAATGGTTACGATGGCTACGGTACAACGCTTTTGCGAACTTCTGCAGTTTTAGAAAACTTTCTTCAAAAAAATAAAGTGGACGAATTTATTTTTGAAAAACTGATTCAGTTTGATTATGAAGTCGCTTTGCAAGTTGCAAGAAGTCGCGCAGGCGATGTGGTTTTTTTTCCATTCGTTAAAACAATTCAAAATGATAATAAGTGTTTTTTAGTTGAAGGGCCCGAAAAAGAAACAGCTACTTTTCTGAGCCTAAAAAAATCAATCAAGAAGTATCTTAAGAACATCAATTATGTCGGCGTTGTAGGTTTTGAGTTTTTTAAAGTTAAAAATAGCCTTATTCTAAATGAAGTTGCTCCTCGCGTTCACAATACAGGACATCACACTCTTGATTCTTGCAACGTTGACCAGTTCACGATGCACTGGCTTTGCGCGCTTCAAGATCAGCTTCCTGAAGTTGAATTAAAATCTCAATCTTTTGTGATGCTTAACTTGATTGGCCAAAGTGATTCTGATGTTATTCGACCTGACCGCCACACGGGATCTCTTTTTTGGTATGGGAAATCTAATCGTAAGGGTCGAAAACTTGGACATATTAATTTTGTCGGATCGAAAAAAAAGGCCTTGATCAACAAAGCCCTGATTGAATTAAAAAAATGGAAATTTTAATTCTCGTCACATTTTTGAATCGACTATTAACAAGCTTTCGCTACTGAACCGCACAGCGATAATTGAAGTTATAGCTGCCCACGTCTAAAACATTATTAAACGTCACGATACGACCATTTAACGTGTAATTATTCAAAATCATGTTGTTGCCATTCTTAACAACAAGATCCGCGATATTGTCTTTGTTACTATCGGCTGGCGCACAATCCAGAGTCACGACTCGTACCATTTCAACTGTACTATCGCCGATTACTGAAAGTTGCTTACCATAATCAGATTCACAAACACTTCCTAAAACTCCAGAAGTCAGATCTGTTAATTTTTGATAGGCTTTGCCGTATCCTTCGTTTGCACTACCCGATAAATTTAGACATGCTAAGTCTCCGTCACGAACAATGATCGAATTAAATTTAAAAGTTTTTCCAGGCAGTTGAGCATTCACCATTTCAAGTAATTTTTCTGGTTTATTTTTGATATCGGTTGTACTGATCGCCGTTTCATCGGCATCAGTCACAACGATGACTGATAAAGCCGCACCCGGACGGACCATGGCAACGTTTGGACCCGAAAGCTCAAGAGCTCGCTCGATCGCGCGGTAAGTGGCTTTAATTCCCTGTTCATTTCCACTCCCTTCACCGATGGGCCGTTGAATCACTTTTGAAAATTCATTTTGCACCGTCAAAAGATCATCTGTTGAACTGATCAGATTCTTCTTTAATCCATCAAATGGAAGAAGACGACCATCTTTTCTAAAGGAATTTGTACCGTCAGTAGTCACATCTGTTGTAACGATTCCGATTTGCCAATCAAGTCCCTGCAATTTACCCATAAAACTACTGAATCGAGCTGCCATATTTTTTTGTTCAAATCCCATTGAACCAGAGTTGTCAATCACCACCAATACGTCGACTTTACTTGTGGACTGATTCACCACAACAGATTTCTGATAGTCTTTGTAAGTAACCGTGGGACTTGTTGGCGCGTTTGGAACAGGTGTTGGCGAAGCTGGCGGAGGCGTCGGTGCTGGTGCAGGTGGTGATGTCGGTGTCGGCGAAGTATCCTCTGCAAGATCTGTAATTTTTTGATCATTATTGACTGCAATCGACCCAGGCTGGCCACAGTTCTGAAACACACTGATCAGTAAAAAACATAATAGACTGACCAGTAGATGACGTCGGTTTGGCATTGAGTGTTTCATGAAGAGCCCCCTACACTTTACTTATACAAAGGCTGGGCCATCCAAAGCACCTTACAATCGATTGGAAGTGCCTCAATCCAGCACGGACTGAGCAAATCCTGAACAACTAGCTGGGTCCTTCTGGCTAAACACATGAAACAAGTAACGAAATTCTTAAAGATCGAAATCTTGGTCAATTTCAAAAGTTTAACAGCGTTTCAATTTGAGATTATTCTTAAAATGTGACACTGACAACGCTTCGCAGAACCAGAGAGCGGTTTTGCGAAGCGTTGTCAGTGTCACATTTTCTTTCTGGCACAGTCGTTGGAATCGAACTTAAGCTTCTATTTTAATTATTTAATTATTTAATTCTTAAAAGATAACTCGTTGATATTTTCAAATTTGAGATGCCAAATATAATTGAAAGAAAAAAAATATAAAGTTAATACTAACAGTGAAGGAGCTTATGTCAGCTCAAAAAAAAGTCGCTATCATTATGGGAAGCCTCACTGACTATCAAGTTTTAAAAGAAGCGGAAGCATGCTTGCAAGACTTCAAAATCTCCTATCACACTGAAATCGTATCAGCTCATAGAACGCCTGAAAAAATGGTGGCTTTTGCTAAAAGCGCTCACGAAAATGGCTATCAAGTTATTATCGCAGGCGCTGGTGGTGCTGCGCACTTACCAGGAATGGTGGCCAGCCTAACTCCACTCCCTGTTATCGGAGTCCCCGTCTGTGTTGGAAAAATGAAAGGACTTGATGCGCTTTTATCGATTGCGCAAATGCCGAAAGGAATTCCCGTCGCTTGTGTTGCGGTTGATAATGCTTACAATGCAGGTTTGCTTGCTGCGCGAATTTTAGCAGCTCAAGATAAAATCTTAATGAAGAAGCTTTTGACTTTTTTTGATCAAAATCAGAAAAAAGTCAAAATGATGAATCTGACTTTGCGTAAGTCTTCGCAGAATTTAAAGAAGGGACGTAAGTCTTAAGTGCTTGGTAAGAAGCAAACAAAACGCCTGTATAAAATAAGTCACCCATCACTTGATTTCCGAAAAAAGGAATCGCCATGGCGAAACAGTCCACTAAACCTTGAAATGTTCGAGGATAAAGACCTTGTGAAAACCAAACGCCAAAGTTTGTGATCGTGAAAAATAAAATCGAACCCGCAAAAGACCCTGTTAAAATTCGGTTTGTCTTTGCTTCGGTTAAAAAACCGATAATCGTAATTAAAGCGACGGCTGCGTAGACATAAAGACCCGTTGAGTGAAAACCCAAAATGGCATCTGTCCAAACGAGAGTTAAAAGTGGAGCTAAAAAAGCTAAATATTTATGGGGCATGCGAGCGCCTGAAAAAAGTGCCATAGCCCCAATTGCTGTAAAATTCCAAGGATGAGGAATCAAGCGTGAAAGACCTGCGATTAAAACAAGAGTCAAAACTGTGATGGTATATTTCATAAACCTGACCCTAATCAGTTTTGAATGAGTTTTCAACCAAATCTTGAAGCGTCCTTATTGGCTTAAACGATTTTGAACAAGCTCTTGAACCACTGTGGGATCAGCTAGAGTACTTATGTCACCTAACTGATCTGTTTGGTTTTCAGCAATTTTTCTTAATATTCGGCGCATGATTTTCCCCGACCGCGTCTTAGGTAGACCGGGCGCCCATTGAATCAAATCAGGAGTCGCAATCGGACCCAGTGTAGTTCGTACAAATTGAATCAATTCTTTTTTAATTTTTTCATCAGGAAATACATCATTTTTTAAAGTCACAAAACAATAAATGCCTTGGCCTTTGATATCATGCGGGTAACCGACAACGGCCGCCTCAACAACACCCGAATGCCCCACCAACACGCTTTCTAACTCAGCTGTGCCAATTCTATGGCCTGAGACATTTAAGACATCATCAACTCGGCCTGTGATCCAATAATCACCATCTTCATCTCGCCGACATCCGTCGCCAGTAAAGTAGTAGCCTGGGTAAGTTGAAAAATAAGTTTCTTCAAAGCGAGCATGATCTTTGTACACAGTGCGCATTTGCCCTGGCCATGAATCCGCGATGACCAGAACACCCTCACCTGCTCCCTGAATTTCTTGGCCCTCTGGAGTCAAAATTTTTGCAATAATTCCAGGTAACGGCTTTGTCGCGGATCCTGGTTTTAATTTTGTTCTTTTCGGGATCGGAGCAATCAGAATCCCACCGGTTTCTGTTTGCCACCAAGTATCCACAATTTCACAACGGCCGCCACCTACAATTTCATGGTACCAATTCCAAGCTTCGGGATTAATGGGCTCTCCGACACTTCCTAAAAGCTTGAGCGAGTTTCTTGATGTATTTTGAACCCAGCTATCACCTTCTCTCATCAAGGCTCTAATCGCAGTGGGTGCCGTGTAAAAAATCTGAACTTGGTGCTTATCGATAACTTCCCAAAATCTTGAAGGATTTGGATAATGGGGCACACCTTCAAAAATAAGGCTGGTTGCAGCGTTGCACAAGGGGCCATAAACAATATACGAATGCCCCGTAATCCAACCGATATCAGCCGTACACCAATAGATATCTCCGGGCTTATAATTAAAAACTTTTTCATGAGTGTAGCTCACCCAAGTCAAGTACCCACCCGTTGTATGTAAAACACCTTTTGGTTTTCCCGTCGAACCCGAAGTATACAATATAAAAAGCGGATCTTCTGCGTTCATTTTTTCAGGTTCACAATAAGCTTCCACTGTTGGAACAATCTCATGAAACCAAAAATCTCGGCCAGATTCCATAACCAGATCCGCTTCCGTATTTTTGAAAACTAAAACTTTTTTAACGATTGGCGCTTTTTTTAAAGCCAAATCCACATTCGTTTTTAATGGAATAGTTTTACCACCACGACGGCTTTCATTTGCTGTGATCACAAATTCGGATTCACAGTCCATAATACGATCTGAAATAGAAGTGGGTGCAAAACCTGCGAAAATCACAGAGTGAATGGCGCCGATTCTAGTACACGCGAGCATGGCAATGGCGGATTCGATGATCATGGGCATGTAAATTGTGACTCGGTCACCTTTTCGTACACCCATTTTTTTTAAAACGTTGGCTGCCTTATTCACTTCTTCATAAAGTTTTTGGTAAGTTATTTTTTGAGAAGGAACGGAAGGTTCATCGGCTTCCCAAATAAAAGCCACTTGCTGACCCTTTGTTTCTAAATGCCGATCAAGACAATTAAAAGAAACATTCAACTCTCCGTCTCGAAACCACTCAATCGAAACCGGCTTCACAAATGAAGTCGTTTTCAAATGCGTCGGCTTCTGAAACCAACTCACCCGCTCTATGTGCGACAGGTACAGGAGGCGAAGTGCCGCGTTATTTTGTGAGTCCAAAGCTGGTGTTGAATTTTGATTCTTCATATCAATCAGATAAAAACAGAGACTCACTTCGGTCACGGGACAGACTGTCAATTTCACATGCTTTCTAAACATAAAAAAAGGGAACTGTTGTGACAGCTCCCTTTTTGAACTTAAAAGTTTTTAAAAGCCAATTTTAAACAAGAAGAAAAATCACGAAAGAAAGTCTTCTTTTTGAAAAAACCAATCGATTTAGTTAACATCCTTGTAGTCAGCGTCAATCACGTCATCGCCTTTTTCATTTTTCTTTTCTTCTCCCGCAGCTTCTGGTCCGCCGCCGTTGTTGCCTGCTTGCGCACCACCTGTCGCTTGAGACTGCTTGTATAATTCAGAAGTCAGCTTATGAGTCGCAGTATTTAAAGCTTCAAAGGCTGTTTTCAAATCAGCCGCTGATTTCAAACGATCTTCAACAACTTTTTTAGCATCTGCAACCGCTACTTCAGCTAATTTCTTATCTGCTTCAGCAATCTTAGCGCCTTCGTCTTTCAATAACTTTTCTGTTTGATAGATCAAGTTATCTAAGTTGTTACGAGCTTGCGCTTGTTCAGCACGATTTTTATCTTCTTCTGCCATAGCTTGAGCATCGTTAACTGCTTTTTTGATTTCTTCTTCAGACAAACCACTTTGAGAAGTGATTTTAATCTGCTGAGATTTTCCAGTGCTCTTATCCAATGCCGAAACACTTAAAATTCCGTTGGCATCAATGTCAAAAGTCACTTCAACTTTTGGCACACCACGAGGAGCTGGTGGAATTCCCAAGAGCTCGAATCGCCCCAAAGTCTTATTGTCGGAAGCCATTTTACGCTCGCCTTGTAACACGTGAATATCAACTGCTGGCTGATTATCTGCTGCTGTTGAAAATTCTTGAGACTTTTTGGTTGGAATCGCTGAGTTTCGCTCAATCAGTGTCGTCATTACGCCACCCATTGTTTCAATACCCAAAGAAAGCGGAGTCACATCAAGTAACAACACATCTTTCACATCACCCGCTAGCACTCCGCCCTGAACTCCGGCACCAATCGCCACAACTTCGTCAGGGTTTACTGTTCTATTTGGTTCTTTACCAAAAAAATCTTTTACTGCTTTTTGGATAGCAGGAATACGAGTCGAACCCCCCACTAAAACAACTTCATCCACTTCAGAAGCTTTCATTCCAGCGTCTTCCAAAGCTTTGCGACAAGGCTCGATTGATCTTCGAACAAGGTCTTCTACCATTTGATCAAATTTCGAACGACTTAATTTCATTTGTAAATGTTTAGGTCCTGACTGATCCGCTGTGATGAATGGTAAATTGATTTCAGTTTCCTGAGATGTCGACAACTCGATTTTAGCTTTTTCAGCAGCTTCTTTTAATCGCTGTAAGGCCATTTTGTCGTTTTTCAAATCAACAGCTTGGTCTTTTTTAAATTCTGCGATCAACCATTCTAAAATTCGAGTATCGAAGTTATCACCACCTAAGTGAGTGTCACCATTCGTTGATTTAACTTCAACGATACCGTCACCAACTTCAAGGATTGAAATATCAAATGTACCACCACCGAAATCGTAGATCGCAATTTTTTCATCTTTCTTTTTATCAAGACCGTAAGCTAATGCCGCTGCTGTTGGTTCATTGATAATTCGCATGACTTCAAGGCCCGCAATTCGACCCGCATCTTTAGTTGCTTGTCGCTGAGAATCATTAAAATAAGCTGGAACCGTGATCACAGCTTTTGTTACAGGTTCGCCCAAATAATCTTCTGCTACTTTTTTAAGTTTACCTAAAACCGCAGCGCCGACTTCTTCAGGGCTTACTACTTTATCCCGAACTTTAAATCCGCAATCATTCCCTTTTGCGACTACATTATAGGGAACAAGTCTAACTTCTTCGCCGATTTCTTCAAAACGACGACCGATAAATCTTTTTGCAGAATAAATTGTGTTTTCTGGATTTGTAACAGCTTGGCGTTTTGCAATTTGACCGACAAGCCGTTCGCCATCTTTTGTGAAAGCCACAACGGAAGGAGTCGTACGCGCACCTTCTTCATTCACAAGAACTTTCGGTTCTCCACCTTCCATGATTGATACGCAGGAGTTGGTGGTTCCCAAGTCGATACCGATAATTTTTGACATAAAAAACTCCTTGAATAAATTTTGATCTGAATATTAAGAATTGCTATTACTAGTTAATCTGGGGTCGATTGTCACGGAGTCAAGGTAGGGGCTTTGAAAAAGTTTTGGTAAGCCACGCTTTCAAAAAAAGGCTGTCAGCCAACTTAACTATTGAACAAGACTAGAGAAAGTGGCTATACTTCAAGACCAGCCAAATAACATGTCGCCACAAAAAGAGTCGATTTTCAATATTTTATCGGCGCACATATTTTCACCTTTAAAAATCTAATCGATCAGACCAAAGCTTTTCGATAAACTTCATGACGGGCAAAATTTCACAATTATCAGCAGATCGTCGAGATTGGTCGACATTGCAAACAAGAATTTTTCGTTTAAGCGGAATCTCAACTTCAAGAGCTCTTAAACCTTTCAAATCGCGATCGTTAGGACTTTTTGTCCATTTGATCTTGATTCCAATAAATTCATTTTTTTCATTTTGCCACACAAAATCAACCTCATGGCCTGTTTGAGTTCTCCAAAAGTAAAGTTCACATGCTAAACTCCGATACGATAAAAAAGCGTTGAGCTCTGTATAAATTAAATTTTCCAAAGCACGCCCTTTTTCTTCAGGAGTTAAGTTTTCTGTACTTTTTTTGTTAATAAATTGAGCAACACCACAGTCAAAAAAATAAAATTTGGAAGTTGATACAAATTTTCGATATAAATGTGGCCTTAACGGAGAAAGTCTTTTTGCAACCAGAGTGTCTTCGAGAATATCAAAATAGTCTCTGACCGTGCTGGGCGACACTTGTGCATAACTTCCAATTTTTTCATAATTTACTTGCTGCGTATTACAAAGACCTGCCACGCTTAAAAACCGAATAAACTGACTTAGATTTCGAACACGAGCTTCTGCTTCAATTTCTTCTAGCTGGATTGATCAAATCCACATACTGTTCAGGCGGGACAATTTTTTTGAGCAGTGTTGATTTGCCAGTTTCAATGAAAATCCGCGAATAAGCCGTGGATTTTCAAGGGGCTCTGGCCCTACTTCTTTTTGGTCCAAAAGCCAGCTTTTCCGTGACTTACGGAAACACCTTTAATTTCAGCTATTTGAGATAACAACTGATGTTCTTCTTCTTTTAGCTTGGTTGGAAATTCCACAAGGACTTCGAACTGAATATCACCCCGTCTACCGCTTCTTAAAGAAGGTAAACCCTGGCCCTTCAAACTTAAAATTTGGTCAGGTTGTGTACAACTTGGAACTTGTAATTGAGCTTTTCCATCTAAAACTGGAACTTCAATTTCAGCACCTAATAAAGCTTGCAAATAGGAAACTTGAATTTTGGCATAAAGATGGTCTCCTTCACGCTGAAAAATATCATGTTCGCGAACGCGAAGTTCAACATAAAGATCCCCTGCTGTCCCGTTTTTATAGCCCCCTTCGCCTTCACCTGTCACTCGAAGTCGAGTACCTGTATCAACACCTGCCGGGACTGTGACTCGAATTTTTTTGTGAGTTGATTTACGCCCTTGGCCCTTACAGCTTTTGCATTTATTTTTAATGATTCGACCTTCACCTCGACAAGTCGGGCAAGTGGTTGCCATTGTAAAAAAACCTTGGCGGCTGACAACTTGACCGCTGCCACGGCAAGTCGTGCAAGCTTCAGCAGCGCTTCCTTTTTCAGCACCGCTGCCGTCACAAACTTCACAATTGAGTTCTGTATCGAATTCAATTTCACGTTCTAAACCTTTTAAAACATCTTCTAAATCAATTTCACAAATATAACGAAGATCGGCACCCCGACGTGGCCCTGTTCGCGATTGGCGCTGCCCGCCCATGCCACCCGCACCGCCTTGGGCCCCAAAAAAGTCAGAAAAAATATCACCGAACGAGGAAAAAATATCGTCCATATTTTGAAACTGAGGTCCGCCACCACCACCGGAAAACGCTTGGTGACCAAATCGATCGTAAGCCGCACGTTTTTGTGCATCACTTAAGACTTCATAAGCACCGGCAGCTTCTTTAAATTTATCTTCAGAAGCTTTGTCACCAGGATTTCGATCCGGATGATACTGCATAGCAAGCTTACGGTAAGCTTTTTTAATTGTGTCCTGATCAGAGTCTTTAGGGACTCCAAGAATTTCGTAAAAATCACGGGGTGTTGGCATAGCTAGCGACAATATGTGGTGAACACTCTGATTGTCAATCTTGTTGCTTTTAGTTGACGAACGCTGAGCTTGTTTGTTGAATGCTGAACTTAATTAAAAGAACGATCCCTACTCATTTGAATTTAATTTTTCTTTTAATCGATTTACAAGCGCCGGATGTTGGCCACTTTTTTCAAGTTGATTGAGAATATCTTGAGCCAATTCTTTTTTTCCGGATTCATCATACAGTCGACTGGCGCGGACATAAACCCATGAGGGAGCCCCACCACGAGCCGCAGCTTCAAATCTTTGGGCTGCTTTGAATTGGTTTTTTTCTTCGAAAAGGGAATGGTAAGCGGCTATATAATTCAGGTTCCAATCATTCGGGAATTTTTCAACTGCTTTATCAAATATGATAGATGCACCTGCATAATCTGAAATCAATACTGTTAACGCTAAGCCACCAAACATGTAGGGATTTTTAAAATGACTATCAAGCCTGACCACTGTGTCTATCATTTCAAATAACCAAGACTTGCCCTGACAAGTCCGTTCATCTAATTGCTTTTCACAAAAATCAAAATCTTGAAGGGCTCGAATCCAAATCAGGTCTGCGATCTGGTACCGCAGGCCCACAGTATACTGCTCAAGCTTTGGCGGGGGAGCAATAAAATCTTTGGCACTATCTTGATTTTGAAAGCTTAAGAAGCGCACATTCACAAAAAGCAAAAGGCTTACTGCCATCGCAGTAAGCCCTAAGCTATTTTCAATCAAGATCTTACGAATCATGAAATGATATTACTGAATACCGCTAAATGGATTGCTTATCACTTTAAGCTGATTGATAGTCCAAATATCTCCGCTTCCAGTGGCAGCATTGTACACTGGTTGCACGTTGCCAGAGTTCGGGTTACCCCAAGTCGCAACTGTAAAAGCAACTCCCGTGCAGATATCGTTTGTCTGTGCTCCTGTTGGAGCTGTTGGAACAGCTCCAGCAGGGTAAACA
Source organism: Pseudobdellovibrionaceae bacterium (assembly GCA_030158485.1). Lineage (GTDB taxonomy): Bacteria > Bdellovibrionota > Bdellovibrionia > Bdellovibrionales > Bdellovibrionaceae. The sequence goes on from JAOASS010000014.1 coordinate 45,023, forward strand.
AACGCAGAACCAACTGGCATATTGGCACTTGCAAGACGATTTGCTACTGTTTCCTGCGGAATTCCAGTCGCTGCAGCTGGATAAGCTGCACAACCTGCAGCTGCTTGAACGTAGCCCACGTTATAGCGCTGGTTGGCGCCCTCAATACCGAAACCTGCGTTACGAAGATCAATTGTAAAGAAATTCCACTCAGACTGAAAAGACTTAAGCGCGGTAAAAGCCGCTCCCATTTTTGTCTTGGCTTCACTTTGGCGAGCTTTTGACTGAAACTTTGAAAATTGTGGGATTGCCACTGATGCTAGAATTCCGATAATGGCTACAACCACCATTAATTCTACAAGCGAGAAACCCTTGTTACTTTTAGTTACGTTCATTGAAGACCTCCTAGAGTCTGTTTTTGTTCAATTTTACTTACTTCTAAAACTTTTAAAGTTTAAATTTGTTTGTTTTTTTCGTGAATCCGAGACTGATCTGCAGTACTTTTAGACACACGACTAAAACCAAAACAGACTTAATTGTGACGTTGTTTTTTTATTTACGCAAGGCTCTGTTTCAAGATAGGACTAGGCTTTAACCCCCCATCGCTACTAGACTAAAGTCGACCTTCAAGAAGGATATTAAATTAAAACTATGGCTACAAATTCAAGTCCCAAAACCCCTTCCCACAATTCGTCTCAAAATGAATCGCAGATTGCAGAATCGGGCGTTGATGTTTTGCCTGTTGTGGAAACTCCCCGGATGTACACTGTCATTTTACTTAATGACGATTACACTCCGATGGATTTTGTAATTTTAGTTTTAAGAAGATTTTTTAATAAAAATGAAGAAGAAGCCGCCAAAATTATGCTCGATGTTCATGAAAAAGGCTCCGGCATAGCTGGAGTCTTTACTTTAGAAGTCGCCGAAATGAAAGTCATGCAAGTCAATCAATTCGCACAAGGAAATCAGCACCCTTTAAAATCAACTTTAAAAGAAGCTTAAAATTGAAATAACACAATCGAGTTCTTTAAAGCTTCCGAATAAAATCCCAATTCAGCTTCACCGACACTGAGAACTTTGAAATCAATTTTACGATCCCCGATTTCGGGCCGCAATTTCATAGCTGCAACAATTTTATAATCATTTTTTTTTAAAACCTGCACTTGATCCCTGGAGTCGACGATAAGAACAAGATCAATATCACCGCCCCGAGCGGAGTCTTGAGTGCGACTCCCATAAAGTTTCAAAACTCCACGAAAATCATGAGGCAAAAAAACTTGAACGGCCTCGCGGATAGATAAAACTTCAGTATCAGTTAATCTCATTTAAAAAAACTTTTCAGCCCCAACACTAAAGGTGTTTGATCTAAGACTTGATCGAAAATCTTTTTAAGATCCCCTGCTGCGTATTCATGAGCTATTCGATTTCGGAGCTCACGAATTTCAATCCAAACTTTGGCTGAAGTGATCAGATTCTTTTTTTCTGCATAATAAATTGTATCGACTAAGCTGCCCCGATAAGCAGGGTCATCTTGAGCTGCAAAACTTCTCAAATACTGAGCTATAAAAATATCAGTTGTTCTTGCAAAACGAGAGACCAAAGCTTCAAATGTTTCTAAAGTTTCTGGATCCAATGAAGCTGGGTCTAGCTTGAGACGATTTACTTTATCGTAACTGTATTGAAGATAATTAAGGCAAGATGCTAATTCGGCACTTAATTCCAAAAGAATCTTTTTGTAATCAGTCAAATGACACCCTCTTCGCCAAGCAGCAAATAGAACTAGCCTTGAGGCAAATCCCACTTTTCTGCTATAATGGCTTCAAGTAGACCCTACTTTCGCGGAGGGATCAAGATGATGACCAAAGAATTAGAACGACGCCTAGCAGAAGCTGCTGATGCTGCGAAACAAGCACGCCATGAATTTGTCACTCTAGAACATATTCTTCTTTCACTTTGCAGTTCGCCGATCACAGTTGAAATGCTCAATGCTTTGAATGTTTCTGTGCCTGAATTAAAAAAAAGAATCCGAGATTACCTTTTGAAAGTCCCGACTATCACTTCGGAACAAATTGACTCTTATGGTGGTTTTGAATCCTGGCAACCAGAATTCACTTTAGCTTGCCACCGACTTTTTCAGCGAGCCGCCTTGCAAGTCAAAAGTGCTGGTAAAAATCAAATTAACGAAGGCACTCTTTTAGTCGCTCTTTTTTATGAACAAGATTCCCATGCTGTTTACAGTTTAGCTCAATTAGGCGTCAGTCAATTTGATGTGATTCAGTATGTTTCCCACGGATCAGATTCCGAACTCCCGGCGCTGAGCTCTTCTGCAAGCTCTCAGTCATCAGAAGAAGCTGCTGGATCGACACAAAATCCTCTTGATCAATTTTGTGTGAACTTGACACAAAAAGCTCGAGATGGAAAATTAGATCCTGTTGTTGGACGAGAATTTCAGCTCAACCGAATGACTCAAATTTTAGCGCGAAGAACAAAAAACAATCCCCTTCTAATAGGTGAACCCGGAGTCGGAAAAACCGCACTGGTTGAAGGATTAGCCCAACGAATTATCGAAAATAAAATCCCTGATATTTTAAAAACGAAAGAAATTTACTCTCTTGATTTAGGTTCGATGCTAGCCGGTTCAAAGTTCCGCGGAGACTTTGAAGGACGACTGAAAGGTGTTTTAAAAGAAGTTCAGAAACGTCAAAATGTGATTCTTTTTATTGACGAAATCCACACAATTGTCGGTGCGGGCGCCACATCAGGCGGATCGATGGATGCTTCTAATTTATTAAAACCGTTTTTAGGCCACGGGGATCTTCCTGTGATTGGATCGACGACCCAAAGTGAATTTCGCCAGCATTTCGAAAAAGACCGCGCCTTAAACCGAAGATTTCAAAAAGTAACAGTTGATGAACCTCTCCGCCATGAAGCTTTAGAAATATTAAAAGGTTTAAAAAAACATTACGAAGACCATCATCAAGTTGAGTACACAACCCAAGCTCTTGAAGCGGCACTTGATTTAAGTCAAAAGCATATTTCTTCAGGTCACTGGCCCGATAAAGCTATTGATGTGATAGATGAAGCTGGAGCTTTTATGCGGCTTGAAAACAAATCTGAAGAAAAAATCTTGATTACTGAAAAAGAAATCGAAAGAACTTTGGCTCGGATCACGGGGTTGCCTGTGGCTCAAATTTCTTCAAGCGAAAAAGCTCAACTGAAAGATTTAGATAAGAAATTAAAAGCTCTTATTTTTGGACAAGATCAAGCGATCGAACAAGTTGTGGCTTCCATCAAAATGGCGCGCGCCGGATTGAAAGCGGCCAATAAACCTGTGGGTTGTTTTCTTTTTGCAGGACCTACGGGCGTCGGAAAAACTGAAGTGGCCAAACAATTGTCGGAACAATTGGGAGTTCCATTCGTACGCTTTGATATGGGCGAATATATGGAAAAACATTCTGTCGCAAGGCTCATGGGAGCTCCTCCGGGATATGTGGGGTTCGAATCTGGCGGGCTCTTAACTGAAACTGTCACGCAAAAACCTTTTTGCGTTTTGTTGTTAGATGAAATCGAAAAAGCACACCCTGATATTTCTCAAGCTTTGCTTCAAGTGATGGATGCCGCTCGCATGACGGATGGACAAGGTCGAGTCGCCGATTTCAAAAATGTCATCTTGATCATGACCACAAATGCTGGCGCAGACAGTATTTCAAAAGGTACAATCGGCTTGGTTGAAGCTTCCAGGTCTTCGCTTTCAGTGGATGTGATTAAAAAATCTTTTAGCCCTGAATTTTTAAATCGCCTTGATTCAATCGTCGGATTTCATGACCTGAGCCCTGAGATCATTTTAAAAGTCGCTCAAAAATCAATTGATGAACTTAAAATGTCTTTGATTGCACAGAATGTGGAACTGCAAATCACGGCCGGAGCACTGGAACGTTTAGCACGTCTTGGCTATGACAAAGCTTACGGCGCAAGACCTATGCAAAGAGCCGTTAATGAACATATTAAAAAACCTCTCAGTGACGAGCTTCTTTTCGGAAAACTTTCGCAAGGGGGAATTGTCATGGTTGAAGAAAACTCAAGTACAGGCTTTAAGTTTGACTTTAAAAGCGCAAGTCCTGGGGCTGGTTCCAATTTGGCGCCAGGAAAAACACAAAAAAAGAAAAATCTTAACAATGAAAAGTGAGATCCCTTTAGCTCCTTTTTTGATTCTGGCTACTTTTATTCAGTTTATTTTCGCTTTTGATTTTTTTCAGTTAAATATACTTTTAAATTTGTAAGATAAATATGAAAAAAAATTTCTCTAAAAAAACAAATTATAAAAAAGGATTTTCTCTAGTAGAGCTCTTGGTTGT
>JAOASS010000014.1:49366-141562 GCA_030158485.1 Pseudobdellovibrionaceae bacterium
AAGCACTACACATGCCTCAAATTTGAGTGTAGCCTCTTTTTGTTATTAAAAGATGCGAAAGGATTAATTTATGGCATGGGTTAAACGAATCGGGCTTTTTTTCGTTGTGAATATTCTGATCATGGTGACCGTTGGTATTGTTTGGTCCATTTTAGGACAATACTTTGGAATCACGGGTCACACTGCTTATCTTGTCGTGTTTTCAGGAATTGCTGGATTTGGCGGGGCCCTGTTTTCGCTTTGGACAAGTAAGTGGATGGCAAAAACACTTTACGGTGTTCAAATTATCGACCCTCTCACTCACGACAGTCGACTGCGCTCATTGGTTGAAAAAGTTCACGGCATGGCCCGAGCCGCAAAACTTCCCAAAATGCCTGATGTCGGTATTTATGAAGCAAATGACGTCAACGCTTTTGCAACCGGACCTTCTAAGTCAAATTCACTTGTCGCGGTTTCTTCAGGACTTCTTTATAAAATGAATGAAAAAGAAGTTGACGGAGTTTTGGCACATGAAGTCAGCCATATTGCGAATGGTGATATGGTCACGATGACTCTGATCCAGGGAATCGTAAATACTTTTTCTCTTCTATTTTCTCGGCTTTTAGCAAATCTGATTTCAAGTCAAGTTGACGAAAAAGCACGAACGATTGTTTATTTTGCCTGCACGATTTTAGGCGATATTCTTTTCACACTTTTGGGTTCAATTGTGGTTTCTCACTTTTCAAGAGCACGTGAATTCCGGGCCGACAATGGTGGAGCTCAGCTTTCTTCGCGGGATAATATGATTTCAGCTTTAAAAAAATTGCAGCTACTTCATGACCAGCCTGCCCTGGAAGAAAGTAAAAAAGATGGCTTAGCGACTTTAAAAATTTCTCATCGTGAACGTGGTGGTTTGGCCGCTTTGTTTATGACTCATCCACCACTGGAAGTCAGAATTCAAGCACTTGAGAAAGGCCGATGAGGTTTTTTTTATTAGTTTTCTTGCTTTTAAATTTCCAAACAGTTCTAGCGAAAAGTACCGCTCCTCATCCTGAACTCAAGCCTGCTTGGGTTCAGGATTGGAAAAACATTCAAGTTTTATCTCGCCAAGATCGCAACAAAGCTTGCGAAAAAATAGAGCAGTTAAGCTGGGCTCAGGAATTTCCGTTTCCACATGTCATCGAAGATAAAAAATCTTTTCTGTGTCGAAAACCGCCTTCTCTTGTCACGCCTGATTTTGAAAATTTAATTAAAGCCAGCCAGTTTTATAGAAATGATTTTGAACATCAGAAAGCACAAGAATTTCTGAAAAAAGCTTTTACAAAAGCAAAAACCAAATCACAAAAAATAACTTATTGGGAAGAACAGCTCAAAATAGACCGCGCGGCTCAGGATAAAATTAAACGCCTCAGGTCTGCACGAAAACTAAAGGAACTCGATCCTGATCAATTTTTAGTCGATTACGCTCGCCTACTGTGGACTTACGACAAAACTCAAAAAGCTATCCAAACCTTAAATGAAGCCCGCAAGCTTTTTAAAAAAACAACTTCACAACAGGAAGTCCTCTTTGTTTTAGGACGAATTCAAGAGGAAAGAAAAAGATCTCGCAAAGCTTTAGTTTTTTATAATCAAGCACTCCAAGAACCACTTGTATCAATCGATGTTCAGACAAAAATTCTATCCTTCGCCGCTTGGGTTCATTACAAATTAAATGAATTTGAACCGTCCGAAAAATTTTGGCAAAAACTTTACGATCAATCACCCGAACGCTTCACAAAATCAAGAGCTCTTTATTGGATGGCTATTTGTCAAAAAAAAATGAACCAAAAAGAACTTTCTATAAAAACTTTGGAACGCCTGATTCAAGAAGATCCTGTTAGTTACTACACTGTTTTAGCTTACCGAGAACTTAAAACTCCCTTTACCCCGATCAAGCCTTTTCAAGAAAATATAAAAATATTTGAAAAATTGAAAATTTTAAACAAACAAGAAAAAAATCTTTTAAGCTGGCTTGTCGCTTTTGATGAAAAAGATTTAGCTGAAATTTTACTACTTTCAGTTTGGGATGAAGCCCTGACTGCTTCAGAAGATCAACAGTCTGCTTACTTTCAAACTTTTTGGAAATTAGGCCTGACGAATTCCCTGATTCGCGCGCTCAACCAATTAAATGATGAAACTCGGATCAAGCTTACCCAAAAATATCAAGCGGCACTTTTTCCTTATCATTATGAAAAAGAAATTCTTGAAGCATCCCTTGAAGAAAATTTAAATCCCTACTTCGTGATGGCACTTATTAGACAAGAATCTGCTTTCAATCCGGAAGCCCGCAGTCCGACCGATGCCCTTGGTTTGATGCAAGTTATGCCTGCCCTTGCAAAAAAAATTGCAGTGGCTAAAAAACTAGATTACACAAAAGACAGCGAACTTTTTAATCCGCTTTTGAATATTAAAATCGGAACTCGTGAGCTCAAAGAAAGACTCGATGATTTTAAAGGAAACTCAGTCCTGGCATCGGCTTCCTATAATGCTGGTGCAGATGTTGTAAAAAGTTGGCTTAAGTCACGTTACCAAGAAGATCCAATCGAATTTATTGAAGCTATCCCTTACGAAGAAACTCGAAGCTACGTTCGTCTGATCATTCGAAATGAAATTTTCTATCAAAGATTTTTTACGAAAGTCGATTTCTTTTTCCCGGACGAAAAGCTCACTCAAGGCTGGAAAAAAGAAAGACTTAAGTCTAGGTAAAGTCCTCGCCTCAGGTTCGTCTTTTGATTAGCCGAAAGAGAACTTATGAAATCTTGGGTTTTTCCTTTAAGTCTGGCAGGAGTCTTCTTTCTTTTTGTGGGTGGACTTATTCTCTTTTTCAATTTCGATGAAAGTTTGAGTAACGACACTTATCGCAGCGGCAGCTCTGTTAATAAAATTAAAAAAGGAAATTCTTCGGACGAACGATCTTTAGAAGATTCCTTTATCACTTCAAAAGTAGATAAAGTTGAAAATGAACCCAGTGCTCTTTTTAATGATCCTGCGATTAATCAGGCATGGGGCTTAAAAAAAGCTGATGCGGCTAGGGCTTGGACTTTAACAAAAGGAAGTCGCGAAGTGATTGTCGCAGTTATCGACACAGGTCTTGACGTCAATCACGAAGATATCAAAGGTAATGTTTGGAAAAATCCAGGTGAAACAGGAAAAGATTCATTTGGCAGGGATAAAAGTTCGAACCGCGTTGATGATGATCAAAATGGCTTCACTGACGATGTCAATGGATGGAATTTTGTCAGCCAAAATGGCAACCTTGCGGACAATCACGGGCATGGAACACATATCGCTGGAATCATTGGCGCTGAAGCTAACAACAACAAAGGTATCGTCGGAATTGCACCAGAAGTTTCGATTATGGTGCTCAAGTACTTTGATCCGCAAAGTCCCGGTTCTGATAATTTAAAAAACACTATCAAATCGATTCACTATGCGATTGATAAAGGGGCCCATATTATCAACTACTCGGGTGGCGGCCTTGAATATTCTCAAGAAGAAAAAGAGGCTGTGGATTTAGCCCGAAAAAAAGGGATTTTATTTGTCGCAGCAGCTGGTAATGAGCGCGCTAATTCAGATAAAATTCCTTATTATCCAGCAGATTACGGACTGGATAATATTATTTCTGTCACGGCTTTCAACCCCTCTCAAGAAGTTCTTTCTTCAAGTAACTGGGGTGTCTTAAGCGTTGATATTGCAGCCCCGGGGCAAAATATTTTATCCACATTACCTGGTGGCGCTTACGGTTTTATGACAGGCACATCCCAAGCCACGGCTTTTGTGACAGGAGCAGCAGCCCTTGTGATGTCACACAAAACAGGTTTTAAATACAATGACGTCAAAAAATATATTTTAGCTTCTGGCGATGCTTTACCATCGCTTGCCGATAAAACTAAAACTTCTCGAAAATTAAATTTATACAAAGCTTTGATTGTTTTAGATGAAGATCTGACAGCTTCCGGAGTTCGAGCTGTTAATGACAGTCAAGTTAAAATCCTCAGTTCAAAACAAGAACAAAGTCGAACTTCAATTCAATCAACTGCTCAGTTTGGAAAAAGCCTAATTGAAGCTTTAGAAAAAGAAAATCAAAAAGAACCTCTCAAAGGTCGCATCGGAAATAAACCAGAACTTTAAAGTTTCATAAGAGAAAGTTTAAATCTTTTTCTGTAAATCAAAAAATCAAGAATACAAACGAGAACACCCGCACCGATCATATTTTTTTGACCCGGCATCAGGCTTCCTAATAAAATCAAAAGTGCACCCAACCCTAGAATAATCCAGGGCGTCCGCTCTGCCCATGGTGTGAGCTTAATACGCTCGGGTTCTAATATCACTTTTAAGTATTCAGGAAGACCATCCCAATTCAAATAGACCGAAAGCTGTTTGTATTTATCTCGTGCTAAATTCAAACTATTTTTCTGACGACACAAGTAAATAAATTGTTCATGAGCTTTAATTTCACCTAAATTTTCTAAATTATTACGCCAAGCACGAACGACTTGCGACTGACGAGTTTCACCTGGAATATCAAAAAGAATTTTCAAAATTTGTTCGTCTGACCATTTTTGAGCAACCTGACGACCACTGGCTTCTTTATGGATTAGAAACTGACTTTGACACTGCTGGCATTGGTAGATCAAACCTTCTTGAGGATTTAAAATCTGATAGGATTTTGCGCAATCAGGACAGTTCACGGGAGTACTCAGCTGGATGCCGAAATTCGCTTTGTCTTCAACAAGATTGTTTGCCACCGTGTCCACATTCACCATAATCTAAAATCATTGTGACTAATTTTTTTCTACGACTCAAGCCTTTTCAACCACAATTTTTTCCACTTTTAAGCGGAATACTGGTGGGCACTTCTTACCCACCCTTCGCCAGCTGGGCTCTGACTTTCTGTTGGGTGCCTCTTTGGTTTTCGATTTTCGAAGAAAAAAGTCCTCAAAAAGTGTTTTGGAAATCTTGGCTCACCCAATTCACCTTGAGTCTAATCGGGTTTCATTGGATCGCTCATACTGCCCACGCTTTTGGCAATTTACCCTGGGCCCTTTCAATTTTGGCCCTTTTTCTTTTTTGCGCTCTGATGCATTTGCATATTCCTGTTAGCCTTTTGCTTGCAAAGTGGATCACTCAAAATGCACGTCGCACAGTTTCGGCCCCCCTCTTCTTTTTCATTTGCGCACTTTTACAATCATTGATCGAAAGAATTTGGCCCATGATCTTTCCTTGGCATTTGGGCTACAGTCTTCTGTATTCTCGCCTTGAAGTTTCACAGTTGGCTGAATTCATCGGCTTTCAAGGGCTTTCGACCCTTCTTTTTCTATTGAATGCCGTTTTTGCCACAGGTTTATGGATGATGAAAAATCACAAAACGAAAGCTTGGATCACAATTTTTGGCGGGATATTGATCTTTTTTGGACTTAATTTCGCCGGCTGGATTGTGCGTCCTGATTTAAAATCAGATCGATCGTTAAATGCGTTGATCGTTCAGGCCAATATTGGCCAACTTGATAAAATTGCAGGTGATCTTGGAAATAAAAACTCAAAGCCACAGGAGGGCCAGCTTCAAAAGCTCATCCAAAAAAAATATATCGACCTAACGCAAGAAGGCTTAGCACGCCATCCAGAGACTCAAGTCATCGTCTGGCCTGAAACGGCATTACCCGATTATTACGATATCGAATTCTTATCGCGTCCGCGTCAGCTTGAACTCCGAAGCCAAATTGCAACTTGGAAGAAAGCTCTTATCACGGGAGCTTATTCGCGAGATCTGGTAAATCAAAAAGTTTTTAATGCCCTTTTTGTGTTCAATGACGAAGGAAACTTAGCCGCACCCGCCTACCGAAAAAGTGAGCTCTTAGCTTTTGGCGAATACTTACCTTTAGGCGAAACTTTTCCAGTCCTTTATCAACTGATGCCCTTTGTTTCAAGTTTTGGTCGCGGCCCAGGCCCTGAAATCAAAGCTTTCACAGTCAATGGAGACACTTTTAAAGCGGCTCCGCAAATTTGCTATGAAAGTCTTTCTGATCATTTTTCACGCAAAGCAGCTCTACTTGGAACAGATTTTCATGTGAATATCACAAATGACTCTTGGTTCGGAAAAACAGTTGAACCTTTTCAACACGGAACAATGAATTGGGCCCGAGCTATAGAGACAAGAAAACCTCTGATTCGAGCCACTAACACAGGCCAATCTTCAATTGTCTTGCAAGACGGCAAAATTGTTCTTTTATCCCCTCTTGAACAAGAATGGTACGGAGCTGCCATAATTCCTTTGATTGATGCAGGCCCCACTTTTTTTATGAAATATGGTTATCTTGACTGGGTCCTCTATCTTATGATTCTTTTGGTTCTGATAGGGAGACTTAGAAAAAAACATGTTTGAATGGCACGCCCTTGATTGGGACTTGATTTTAAATAAAATAAAAAGTTGTGCGACAAGTTTAGCTGGTCAAGAAAAAATCAGTAGAACTCAACCACTCAAATCCGCATTGGAAGCTGAAGCTCAATTTAAAGAAATTGAAGCAGCTTTTGCGATCCTCACTTCAGGTGTCCGACCTCATACTCAAAGTTTAGATCTTTTTGATAACTGGATTATTCGAATTCGAAAAAAATCAGTGCTTAAGTCAATTGAGCTTAAAGATGTCAGAGCATTTTGTTTGGAAGCGATTGCTCTGAAAGAAACTTTGAAAAATTTCGAATCTTCTTGGGCTGTTGATATGCATTCCGTTATGCTTGATACGACAGAACCTTTATCCGCAATTGACCAAATCTTAACTCCCCAAGGAGATATTCGAAGTGATGCCAGCGAAACACTTCACCGACTTCATAATGAAAAAGAACGCTTAGCCCGAGATGTGCAGCATACTTTAGATCGCTTGGTAAAAGACCATCAAGCAGAAAACATGCTTCAAGATAAATATGTGACGACACGTGATGGTCGCTGGGTCGTCCCCGTCAGATCCGGCATGCAGCACTTTGTTCCTGGTGTGATTCACGGCTCATCGCAAACAAAACAAACTGTTTTTATGGAGCCTGAAAAAGTTGTCCCGATGAATAACCGACTTCGCCAAATTGAAGTTGAAATCGAAGACGAAATCGAAAAACTTTTAACTGAACTTTCAAAATATCTACACAGCCTGACCGCCAGATTCGAAATCACTCGGGACCAAATGGAGCAAGCTGATATTCGTTTTGCACAAGCTCAGTTCAGCAGCCTGATTCAAGCAAATCCTGTGAAGTTTTCTGAAAATCAAATTTTACTTGAAGAAGTTCGCCATCCAATTTTGCAAATGTCTGGAAAGCCCGTTGTACCAAATACTGTCAAACTCAATGACCAGAAAAAAATTCTCATGCTTTCGGGTCCCAATGCAGGGGGAAAAACGATTTTACTAAAATCGATTGGTCTCAGTGCGCAAATGGCGCGTTGTGGTCTTCCGATCTGTGCGGCCCCCGGTTCAGAAATTCCTTTTTTTACAGAAGTTGTTGTTGGAATTGGAGACTCCCAAAGTGTGGATGAAGACCTCAGCACTTTTGCCGCTCATTTGAAAATTTTGGATCAAGCGGCTCATAAAAAAGGGCCTCAAACTCTTATTTTAATCGACGAAATGTGTGGGTCAACTGACCCAGAAGAAGGCTCTGCTTTAGCCAGGTCTTTTATCGAAGAATATGAAAAAAACGAAGTCTTTGCTATTATCACTTCTCACTTATCACCTCTTAAAACAGGTTGGGGCCCAGAAAGCCGAGTATTAAACGGAAGTCTTGAGTTTAACAGTGCCAAAGGGCGCCCGACGTATCAATATTTACCTGGAATTCCGGGGGACTCACTTGCTCTACAAACAGCCAAACGAGTCGGCGTCAACCACTCGATTATTGAAAAAGCACTTCATTACTTATCACCTGTCAGCAAAAAAAGATTTGATAGTTTAAACGAAGTCGAAAAAATGAAAAAAGATCTGATGGATCTTCAGCAAACCTGGAAAGCTGAATCCATTAAAGCCCAGGCTTTGAAGCAAGAATTTGAACAGAAATTAAAAAAATTCGAAAGTGAAAAAGATCGCTTGCTTGATAAAGAAGTTAAGAAAGCTGAAAAAAAAGTTGAAGAAGCTATTAGCACCGCAAGGGTGCAAGATACTTTTAAAAAATATCGTGATTTAAGTGAAATCAAAAGTGCTCTTCCTGAAATTGTGAAAGCGACACCTTTCACAATGGAAAATAAAATCACAACAGCTGAAGACTTTGCACAAAAATTTCCGCCCGGATCAAAAGTTCATGTTCCCGCTTTGAGTCAAGACGGAATTATTCAAAGTAATCCGAATTCAAAAGGTGAAGTCCTTATTTTATCAAACTCAATTAGGCTGCAATTACCTTGGACTGAATTGAAGCCTGCTGGACAAGCACAAAATCCTACTGCTCAGATCGTCAGAAAAACAACTGGTTTCACAGCTTCACTTGTTGATTCAGATAAAACTTTAGATCTCCGTGGTAAAACGGTCACTGAAGCTTTAGAAGAACTTGAAATAGCACTGGATAGTGCTTTCGCGCAAAAAGAAGATCGAATGAAAATTATCCATGGGCATGGAACGGAAGCATTGAAAAAATCAGTCCGAACTTATCTTTCAAGATCAGTTTATGTAAAAAAATGGAAAGCTGGCGCCGAACAAGGTGGTGACGGTATCACTTGGGTTGAAATCGGCGAATAATTTCAATCAGGATTTAATGAGAATTTTCTTGAACCACTTCTTCGGCTTGAAGGTTTTCTCCCATTCGATATCGATCGACTAAAGTTGCATCATTTGTAGGAAAAGAAAAAAGCAATGTGTGAACGGCTTGGCCTTCATCTTCAACAGTCGCTACTATGTAAGTCAAATCACTGGTGGCATGATCTGGAAACTCTTTAATAAAAACGACTAATTGGTGACCACTCAAATCTGATTTTCTCCAGATTTCATCGGGCTCTTCGATTGTGGATTCACGGATGTCGGCAAAGTTTTTAAATTCACTTTGAGGAATATCTTGGTCTGATCGAACTTTTAACATTGATAAATAAAGACCCAAAGCCAGTCCATCGGACTCTAACAAAGAATCCCCTTCCAAAGCTCCTTCTGCAACTTTTTCGAAAACTTTATCGTAGATGAGTTCACCTTTTTTAAAATGTTTATGAAGTTCTTGGTCTTTTGTGGGAAAATGAGTCAGGACGAAAGTCGGGACTTGTTCATCAACCGTCACATAGCAAATCGCAATATAAATAAAGTCCTGGGATTTGGCTTGAATTTCTTTTGTGTAAATATGAATGACTAAGTCCGAAAATGTTTTTGAATCTTTCCAAATTCGATCGGGCGCTGCTAATACTTCTTCGAGATGCTTCTCAAGCTTAACTTGGGCTTTATCTGAAAAATCCGTACTTTTTCGGTGAGTCGTGTACTGGGTCTCAAGCTCGTCGATATGGCGATTAAAATACCCATCCAATGCTTTTTCCGATTCAAAAATAAGACCTGCTTTTTCATCAATGACGATAAGCTCTTCTGCTTTTGCTGACTTTTTTTTGTGACCACGAGACTTCGAGTTTTTCATAATTTCATATTCACTTGAAGTTCAAGTTGTCACAACATCTGCTTTACCAGAAATGACATTTGACGTCATTTCCCACACGTCCACCTTGAAATTTAATGAAGAGTCATTCAGCATAAAATCAGAGGGCGTAAAGGACTCAACTATCTCGCAAGGAGGCGGAGATTGTCTGGGATCGTAGAAGAAAAAAATTTAGAGCGCATGGAAGCACTCTTAGCTTATTCAGCACGTGGCGTGCATATCTTATTTGACAACAAGTCACTTGCAGATGTGCTGAAACACGTCAAAGACGATGCTGATTTTTTCAATTTTGATAAAATGAAAAAAGTGCAAGATGTCATGACAGAACTGATTGCAAAACCCAGTTTCTTTGAAAAAGTGTCTTATATTAAAACACTGGACAGAGAATCTTTCGAAATGGTTGTCAGAGCTTACTTCCATATTGTGGAAAGCACTGTTCGCACGAATCACGATCTCAATCACTAATCATCAATCTTAAATTTAATAGATCATTTTGAGACTTCTGAAGATTTCGTTTTTTTGTTGAACTTTTAGCGCCCTATTTTGACCCAAATAACGGTTAGCTCAACAAACCTAGACCAATGTCTTGTATTCTTTGATCAAAGCATTCGTCCAGGAGGACACTCATGAATACCACGCAATCACGTTTTGCTACCGTGGCAATGGGAGTTCTCGCAATGTTGTACGTTACCGGATGTGAGAGTCAAAACCAGGTTCCACAAGAAGAAGTTCGATTTCATGCCTATGACATCAACGCTTATCCTTTGAATAAAGTCGTCTGCGATCCCATGGGAAGCAGTGGTGGCAGTTCTCCAAAACAAGGGGTTAAAGCTGAACTTTTTTATCGCTCCCAAGGGCAGCCACGATATTATACGGCCCAGCAGTATATTGATCACACGACTCAAGCCGATCAAAATCTCTTTTTTTCGGATATCTTTGTACCAACCCGTTTGTTTAACGTGGGTTTTACCACTCAGACAAGCGGCGTCTTAAAAGATGATACCGGCCAAACTTTGATTGAATATTTTGGCCTTAAAATGAAAACGACGATTCGCCTCTCGCCAAATGATTCAGAAGGTGTTTACGAATTTGCACTTCTCAGTGACGATGGTTCGCTGATGAGTATCAAAGAAAATGATACTTGGAAGCAAATCATTAATAATGACGGCGACCATCCGACTCGTCTTGGCTGTTCATCACATCGCGTGACGATGACTGCCGATACAAAATTAGAAACCGAAATTCTTTATTACCAAGGACCTCGTACACACATCTCCAATACTTTGCTTTGGAGAAAATTAAGTGATGCTCAAGTTGCAGGTCAGGATTTAGCTTGTGGCCAAACTGGAAATGACCACTGGTTTCAATCGACAAATAATTCCATCCCAACAGCTCACTTCACAGGACTACTTGCAAGAGGCTGGAATGTTGTCAGTCAAAGTAACTTTTATGTTCCACAAGAAAGTACAGAAAACGCTCAGTACAATCCTTGTACTGATGGAATGGCACCTGTTATTTCTGATTTACAAATCACAGAGCTTGTCAGCACTGACATCTGGGTGGGTTGGCAAACTGATTTACCTTCAACAGGTCAGCTTATTATCACAAATGTCGCAACTGGTGATACTGTTTTGACAGCTACAGATAATATTTTAAGAACACGTCATAATATTCACTATTCTGGTTTGGAACCAAACACACAGTATCAATTACGAGTGATTAATGTGTCAGAAGATTTGGGTAAGGCACTGGGTGGACCCATTGACTTTACGACGCCTTAATTTTTGATTTGATATCAAAAAGCCACACGACTTGAAAGTTTAACTTTCAAAGGAATTCAACCGAAGAGGTCAGAAGATGAAAATTTTCTTACCTCTTCTGTTTTTTTTATCTTTCGTTTATATTCCAAAAGTCTACGGCGAATACCGTGTTTTTGTCTTAGAGATCTCCAAACCGAATCCCGACAAAAGCCAGCCTCCTATTAAGCGAACAGTTCAAAGTAATTTAGATCCAGTCCAGTACCGTGATTATTATCCGCTCACGCCCGATGAACAAATTGATTACGTTGACACTTGGATGTGCACAGGAAGAACAAGTGAATTCCTGGACTATTGCCCCGCACCCTCTCAAAAAGCCCAGATTCCAGAGCCCAATGTCTCAAATCAAAACGGTCCATGATAAACTTATTCCATGGCAGTGGAATCTTCAAAAGCTCGAAGTCGGTATCAAGATGATCTTGCAGATCTGCAGGCGGAATACTCTCGAAAAAAGAAAAAGTTGAACGAACAAAATGAAGCTGAAATCAATGATTTACAAGAAGGTCATCAAAGTAAAAAGCAAGCTCTGAATATGCAAAACGAAGCTTCGGTTAACCATATCCAAAAAACACAACAAGAGACTTTAGAAAACTATGCAGCTTCCCGCGCAAAAGCCGCAGAAAAAGGAAAAGAAAAAGTCGAAAAAATGCAAACAGCTTACAATTCTAGAATTGATGAAATGCAACAAGATCGAGCGTTAGCTATCAACAATATCAACGCTGAAAAAAAAGCAAAGCTTCAAGAAATTATGGAATATACTCAAGCAAAAGTAAATGAAGCCCGAGAAAATGGAAAGCGCGAACTCGATTCGATTAAAAATCATTACAAAACACAAACACTGACTCAAAACGAAAAATCTGCTTCGAAACTTGAACAAACTCGTGAAAACAACGATGTTCAAATTGAAAGCGAAAAAATGCGCGGAGAAAGGTCTCAAGAAAAAGTTCGCTTAACTTATGAACAACAAATTAAAAAATTGCACCAAGAAGGTGATGCTCAAGCTGAATTCGAAAAAAACTTAGCTGATCAAAAATTACAAAAAGTCGATTCTGAATTTAAAAAGAATTATGAAAAAGCTTATCAAACTTGGACTCAACGTGAAAAGTACATGCAAGACTCCTACGCGCAAAAGCTTGAAACTCAAAAAGAAAACCATCAAGAACTGATTAAAAATCAAAATCAGCATTTCGAAAAAGTTTATGGAAAAAAAGAAACTGACAATCAAATAGCACTTGGAATTCAAGAAAGTCGCTACACAAAACAAGTCTTAAATCAAAAACGAAAAATGATGCGAGAAGTAAGTCAGTACGCAGGAAAAGAAGAAGATCCTTTCTATAAAATCGAAGACCGGGGTTCGCGAATTAAAGAAACATCACGCTCTTATATTTTAGAAGCTTATTCCCCCGAACACGAAAAAGATTCAATCCGAGTCACTGTCGATCGATCAAAAGCCGTTATTAGCGGGCAAAGAGCCTTTAACGATAAACTTGAAGACGAAACAAAAAAAATCTCCACTGACAACTTCCAAAGCTTCAGAGAAGAATTTAAATTCGATATCCCCGTCGCCACCGAAGCTATGGTCCGCGAACGTCGGGGCGATTATGTCATATTTGAAATACCCAAAATGTCGGCAGTCGACAGCCAAACTGTAAAGTTTTCTAAAAAAGTTTAGGGAACTGAAGGCTTTAAGGACAAGCTTGAGAATTGGGACCTGAACAAGTTCCAGCCAAGCAGCTTCTTGTTTGCCTGCCGTCAGAACAAGCCGTCCAATCGGACCACACGCCATTTCTTGATAAGGATCCACAAGTCGCGACCCCATTGATGTAGCTCGTGACAAAGTTCCCTGGACCACAATTCACTGTCTGAGCATTTGTGATACATTTTCCTGAACCATCGACTGTTCCACCAAGAGTCGCACAAATTTCTAAGCCCGTTCCCATGCAATCTTGTGCCGTTGCATCCCAAACAAGTCCCAAGTCTTCACAAAGAACTTGCGGATTCATTTCGGGAACAAGGTCGCAAGTTTGAATCACACCTGATGCATCTGTTTCGATCCTTAAAGTTTGAATAACTAATGGTTTAAAGCTCATTTCATTTTCTGATAATGCCGCAACTTTCACTTGTAGATCAACAGTGTATAGATTTGGCGCCACAGCTACCGGAGCATTCAATGAATCATGATTTGTGATGGTCATCGAAATCACTTGCAGTTTTGAGCCTGTCGAAACGGCAGTGCTCAAACCTGGTACCACACTTAAATTATAAGTCGGTAAAGCATCACTTTCTTGCATGAGACTCGTTAAAGAATAATTTGGCGTCGCACCGAATGAAACGTTATTCAGGTCTCGCAAATTATAAAGACAAGTTGCAGATCGTCCCAGAGCGGATTCAATTTGTGACTGTAAGGACTTGATTTCATTTTTTATCGAAGCCCGACTCACTTCAGAGTTCATATTGGCACCGATGGTCATCAAGGCAAATGCGAGAGCTCCCAAAAGGCTCACGGCAATCATGACTTCCACAAGTCCAAAGCCTGATTCTTGAAGTTTGGAAAATTTGATAACAGCTATTCTTTTTTGTTTTATCATAAGCTCTTTAATTTTCCTCACTGCAAATCATAGATTAAAAATTTATGGTGAAACGCAATCTTCAACTGTCGGCCCGTCACATATACCCAATAAACAAGTTCGAGTTCGAGTTCCTGGCCCAGGGCTTGGGGAACATCGCGTCCATCTTGACCAAGTTGGCGTCGCAGCTGGAGTCTGACAAATTGGCATACCATCACTATAACCCACAATCACTTGATTAGGATCAGGACATGAGAAGTCTTTAAGCGCAGAGGGTAGCTTGCAATACCATGGAGGTTGCCAACACCATCGTGTGATACAAACAGCCGGCTGACTGCCACCGAGTTCAGCACATAAACTTCTTTTTGCTTCGGGAGACGTCGGAAGACATGTGCCCGTTCCAGACATCTCCAAACCCATAACGTCTTCGCAGCTCTCCCTTGGTGGCGCAGTATCGCGAGTTGATAAACAGTCTTGTAAGTTTCGAGATCCGTCTGTGTGCAAAACAATAGACGGGATAACAATGGGTTTTAAAGTCACTTCTCCTTTGGGCGTTGTAAAAGTCACTCGTAAAGACCCCAAGTAAGTTCGGACTGTCGTATTGTTTTTTACCAAAACGGGGTTGTTCGAAGCTGAACTAGGAGAAGTGAGCTGCATACTCGCCACTTGTAATTTTGAATTAGGAAAAACTGGAACTCCCGTCGCAGGTATAACTGTTGAAACTTCAGTGGTTCCAGTGGGGTCATATTCTTTAATCGCAGCAAAGTCGGTTTTGATGGCTCCAGCCCTAAGAGAAAAACCATTCGCGACAAGATTCGCGTGACACAGAGCGGGCTTTCTAAAAATATTCTCAAGTTGATTCTGCAATGAATTACGATCAGCTGCTAGTTGAGCCGAAGCCATTTGTTTCCAAACCTGAGAAACTAAGCTCGCCACACCTAAACCCACAACTCCAACTAAAGCAGTGACCACGAGGGTCTCAACTAAACTGAAGCCTTGATCGGAACTTATATTTTTTTTGATCATGACATTTTGTCTTTCTCAAATAAGAAAATTTTTAAAAGTTTCAGTAGGGGTTCATGATTTCAGTGTAGTCGGTCCACGTTGGTCCTCCAACAGAACCCGTAACCTCGGCAGCACCAGGTGAACAATAACTACCGGGTCCTCCACCCACTCTTGTTCCATTCGGAGGACACGCAGTCGCGCTACAAATTGTATATTGACCACCGCCGCCGGGATTGTTGCTATCGGGTAACGGCACTGTGCTGACACATGTAAAAGTACATCCGATATAAGGAGCATTGTACTGGCTGCAAGTCTTAGAACTAGCACCGGAACAATTTCCTGCAATACATGATCTTGTTACCGTCGCACTTCCACAACCTGTTGGACAGCTTGTTGGCCACGGCCCCCAAACTCCAGCAGTTAAGGGCTCACACACAGGCTGTCCGCTGCCATCGAAGCGGTTCACAGCTTGACCAGCAGGGCATGCCATGGTCAAAGCTGGAACGACTTCACATTTGCCAGTCGTCGCATTAATTGTTCCACCGAGCTCTGCACAAGTTCTTTCTGCATTTTGAACGCAACCACCACCAGGGTTGGGATTCGAGCGCGTCGGTTCGTATTGTTTCCAAACCATTCCAAGTGCCGCACAAGTTGTTTCAGGAACTGCTTGAACAGAAGAAGCACTGCATTCTGAAAAGTTTCCGGCCAAATCCGTTTTCATGATAATCGAAGGCACAATAACAGGCTTCATCGCCACTGTTTTGTCTGTGGGTGCAAATTCAATTACGACGTCAGATAAATAACTTTTTATTGTTCCCACAGTTGAAATTAGAATCGGAGCACCCGTCCCGCCTGGACCTGTAATTTTCATAGCGGAAGCTCTTAATTTTGAGCCAGCGGCGATAGGTTGATTTAATCCTGGAACAAGAGTCGCAATAGAAGTTGGATTGTTATCTGCGTAATCACGTAACACTGAAAAAGTTAGAACTGGATTAGCCGCACGAATTTTAATGCCTGCGACGTTCATATTTCGATCACAAGCGTAGGGCTTTTTCAAAACTGCTTCGACTGAAGACTGTAAAGAATTACGCTCAACTCGAGCCGAAGTCTGTGCCATCTGATTCGCAGACTGGGTCACAAGAGCCCCAATCCCCAAACCCACTATAGTCAAAATACTAATCGAGACCAAAGTCTCAACAAGGGTAAAACCGTGATTATTATTTAAATTCATACCTCTCAATTTTAAACTAAATTTTTGTTTTTATTCAAATTTCTAATTTATTTCCAAACCAAATCACTACGTTTGACTTGAAAAATTAAATTCCAAATTTGAGATTTCCCATTTTGAGAAAAATGACATTTTTTGTGAAACTGATTGAGAGAATACAATTCAAAAGCTCTAGACCCCATTAGATTTCAAATCTGTCTGGTACGATCTTCGCTAGCATCAATTCTTATGTTGTTAGCGCTCTTCATTTTTATTCAAGCGTTTGGTGCAAAATCCGACTTAAGCTTACTTCAGCGTGCCCAGTCAGACGAACCTGTTCATACAGAGTTGCTGGACGAAGATGGGTTAAGAGGATTTATTAAAGTCTATGAAAACGGCACTTGGGTGCCGCTGCCTCAAGTCAGACGAACTCAATACTTTACATATGCTTTCGAAAAAATGCCTTTGATTTTAGAACATCTAAATCGCAATGAAAGCTTTATCAAAAATTTAAGCGAATCAGAACTTCACATGCTACAACAAATCGATGATTATCTTAAAATAAAAAAAATAAGACTTCAATTTTCCTATAATCAAGCTTACTTCCAATTAAACACCAACGAAACTGTTCGTACAGCTTCGACTACGCCTGAAATTGACAGCGATATCTTCATCAATAAACTGATTATAGACGATCCTTTAAATGAAATTAATTTTTCTGATGCTTTAAGACTTCTGATCCACGAATTGGGTCATAAAATCAAAAAATCAAGTCAATCTGAACTTGATCTACTTGCAAATAAAATTAAAAACACATTTGAAAATGAAATCGAGTCCAAAAGTCTTATTGGATTAGGTAAAATGACTTTAGTGAAAAATCCTTTTCTTATTTTTGTCGAGAACTCTGATGAAGTGATCGAATTGTCTGAACAACTTATGAAAACACTTAACTTAAAACAACAGATGATAAAACCCGGTATGATGTATTCCTCTTACTCAAACGAGCAAAAAAAAGTCATACGTCAAACTTCAATTTTAGAAGCTCAAACCTATTTAGGACCGTTGAATCATACCATTCTACGATTAAAATCAAACTATTCTGCACATTTTGCATCAAATCAGTTAGCGAGTGAGTTTATAGATGCATTGCAATTTAGCTCACTTGCTACGGAAAATGATGTCCTTATCACTTCAAATCCAAAATCGCCTTTTAAACTTTTGAGCTCAAAAAAGCTTTATCAGGTCGAAGATCAAATAATAATTGGAAGTATTTCAGCTCAATGGCTCGATCACAATCGAATCGAAATTTCGGCACAAATTCCTAAAGTATTGAATACAGAATTTCCAGATCTCTTGATTGAAAATGGAAAAATATCATTTCGCTTGAAAATACAAAGTCTTGACGAGAAAGGAAATGCAAAATGGCTTTTGAATACTGAAAATGGAGCTCAAGATTCTGAGTTTTTGGCACAAGCCGTTGTCACAAAGGCAGGTAAAATTATTTTTTCAGAAAATGGAATTCTGCTAAAACTTCTTGGTGATCAACAACTCCAATCAAAACTTCGATTAAAATCAATTCAAGTTCAAAATACCGAGCCCGAGATGAATGAAAAAGGACCTGCTCAAGCTTTTATTAAACTTCGCTTTAAATCACGCACTCCCATCAAAGAAGTCAGACTTGCTTTTACAAAAGAGTGGGCTTCTTATGCAAAATATCAAGTTACTGAACCCCATTTTTTTAGCTCTAATTTACAAAATGGATATCCACGAAGTGAATCCCCATTAGCGTACAAAGATGGTATCGATTTTATGATCTTTGATGAAACTGATTTTACGCAAAAAAAAGTGGGACCGTACTATGAAGTTGAAATCACCAAAGAAGAATACCTCGAACACATTTCAATTTTTGCTGGCCAGTACACACAACATATAAGTTGGGCTTATACAAATACTCAAACAGCAAAAAAATATTTCGGTATTGATGAAGGTCATCGAAAAATCTCCCATATCGAAGCTGTTAACACTTCTCTTGAACAAGTCTCAACAAAATGGCGGACTTCAGTAAAGTACAGAATTTATGAACAACGCTTCTGTCGTGAGCTCATTCAAAGACAGGAAGCCTTTCAAAGAAATTTAAAAAATAGTTATTAACCTAAAAACTCCGAAATCAAAATCAACCAAAAACGAATAACTTTTAAACACTTCTAAAATATTTGAGAAATCTTTTCTGAGCCCGTACTTGCTCCACAATAAATCAGGATTCTGTCCTATATTGCGTTTTTAATTCGCATTATTGGGAGTCCAGAATACCATGCCAAAACAATTTATTTTTCTCACTTTATTTGCGGCAAGCTTCTTAACTGCTTGTTTGAAAGAGTCCACTGCCGCTTCGAGCAAAAATCGAATTCTACAACAAATCCAGTCTTCAGAGCAAAAACCAGTTCAAAATTCGCAGCACTTAGCTTGTGCCACTGATACTTGTGGGTCGGCAGCCAAACTCCCCTACTTGTCTGTTAAGCCCCAGGAAGTCGATGTTCATCTTTATAAAAAAAATCTAGAACATATTTTGCAAGAATATTTAGATTTGCAAAAAGATTCTCTTCAATTCAAAAGCAAGGTTCTTCAAGATTTTAGCGCGATGCAAATACACAGTCTATCGGACTCGAATTTAGTTTTAATTAATTTTTTACTTTTCGTTCAGTATGATGGGGCTGTTTCAAGTGCTCTGAAATTTGCAAATAATCGAATACAAGTAGATGTTGAAAGCCTGAAAAAAGAACTTGAAAAAGTAAGTTTAGTTGACGTCGGGCAAATACGTTGGATCACAACAACGGCGAAATTAATTTTTGAGTCCCAGTTCTTTTATGAGAATTGGTATTTGAGCCAGTTTCCACTAGAAATTTTTGTGCAAAAAAAATATCCCGAACTTCAAATTTTAGATGCCTTATCTGCTGAAGCTAAAACACTCTTGGAGACCCAAAACCGATTTATTGAAAACTATCCCCTTTTGGAAGATGGCGCAGATTCTACTCTTGCCGTTCTTAAGAAAGCGATTTCGAAGCAGCCCTTATCGCCCGATGAAAAAAAAGAATTTATTTTGTCTCGACTCACTTTATCAATTTATCGAGATATACTGCCTCATGGTTCATGGAGAAGTCATTTTACGAAAAGTCCTTTTATCATCAACCAGATTATTCAAGATTCCTTAGCAAAATATCAAAAGTCTTTAAAGTATTCTAATGACAAAACAAAAATGCAAAAAGATTTTCAAACTGTTAGCTTTGAATGTAGCTACCATCTCTTGAACAAAATTGCAGCGTCACCGACACTTCAACAGAATAATCGATTCAGAAATAGAATTCAAAATTTAAAATCCGAAAGTCTTAAAATTATCAACTCAAACTATAAATCACCTGAAGTCCTACAAGCTTTAGATCAAGTAAAGCTCATTTTACCACCAACAAAAGATGAAACAGTGACTGGTCAGATCAGGTCTTTTTTGCACGAAATAAAATCGACTAAAAAAATGATCGAAAGAATTAAAAAATTCAATTTTAATAATCAAGATGACAAAGAAACTGTTCTTTTGATGCTTGTCGGTTCATCCATTTCTTCAACTATTTCAACAGATGAAAATGTTTTTATCGATGTCAAAGAATACTGCGAAGAACAAAGCCCTGAAACGATTTCGGACGCAGCTTACACAAACTACCAAGTCGTCAACGTGGGCTGGAGATCCGTGCTTTATCCTGAATACGGGCTTGGAATTGCGGCCCATGAAATCGGCCACGTTCTTTCAACTGCGGACGCCGCACAAGGTTCCCAATCTCAATTCACAAAAGTAAAAGCCTGTTTGTCACAGAACCAAAATGGCTCGACAAATTTCGTGGAAGAAGATTTTGCAGATTTATTTGCAGCTCAAATCATAAAACAACAACCGCAAGCTCATTCAAATTATTCTTGTCTATTGTTGTCGCAAGAAAGTGGTGAATTTTCAGAACTTGAGCTGACTTCCTCACACCCGGAAGCGAAGCATTCAAGTAGCTTTTACCGCTTGATTGCCATCGGAAGTCACACCCATAAATTAAGTCCTAGTTGCCGAGCTGTTAAATTAAATTCAGATAAAGGACATGCACTTAAAAACTGCTGGGGACTCTAAATTGAAAAAAATTGGCTTAGAAACTGCAATAACGAATAAACGACTACAAAGTAGGGGCAAATTGACTCCACTTTTGAATGAAAGGAATTTGTTTTGAAAACACACAAAAACCGTTCGAACCACTTACCTCAACTTTTCGCTCTCACTCTGATCGGAAGTTTAAGCTTTGGACTGATTCTGCCATTTGCGGCTTCGGCTCAAAGCCGATCATTTGGAGTCATCGGTATTGACTCGAATCAAAATGTAAATTTACCCAGCGATCGTTATGACGACTATGATATTGGACGATATCAAGATTCCTATGACCAAGCAGAACGTCGACTCAGAAATGAAGAAAGACGTTTTGAAAGCATCAATCGTGATTACGAACGGGCTGTTGATCGAAAAGAACGCGCTGATAAAAGCTTTCAAGCGGAAGCTCGAAAAGTAGAAATGAATCAAAAACTGATTCCCGAGCTTGAAAAATCCATCGAAGCAGACAAACAAGTTCTAGCTGGCTTAGAAATTCCTTTAGTTCGCGCTGCAAATGAAGTCCGTGCGTATCAGACTCGATACGACGAAGCGAAAGCCAATATTGAACATTTCAAAGCTCGTCGCGATAAAGCAAGCCCCAGTGATAAAGTCGCATTGGACAAACTAATTGCTGCTCATGAAGCGGCTCTCGTTCATAAGCTCGAGCTTTTAAATACTAAAAAACAAGAGCAGATTCAATTGGAAGCCGTTAATTCTCAAAAGAAGAACGCTGTTGAACAAAACACAAAAAAGCTCGAAACAGCAAAGCGCGATCTTGAAATGGCTCAATCTCAAGTTGCTTCTTTGAAACGACAAGCTGAAGAAGCTCAAAATGAAGTCAAAGAAATGAAACGTGAAGTTGATTTTGCTGCTGATAACTTGCGGACTGAAAGAAGAAATGTTGAAATCGCACTTCGAAATTTAGATCGCGTTGAAAGAAATATTTCTGTCGCACGTCAGATTTTAGAAGACCAAGGTCACCGGGATGGTGAAAATGATGGCCGCAGAGAATGCTTTGAGCTGACTCGCGAAGCTTCAAGTGAATCTACAAACTTGCGTCCACAAGGTCGCTTTTCAAATAACGGTGACGACCGTTATTACAATCCCAGAAGAATTTCAGTGCCTCATGATCGTCTCACGCGTTTTTATCCAGATGCCTACGACCGTGGGTACCGCGATGAATTGGATCGAAACTGTCGAATCGGTTTTTAAGGATATCACAAGTTTTGTTTGAAATTAAAACCTGGGCTTCATGACATGGAGCTCAGGTTTTTTAGTTTTTAAAAAACCTGCAATTTGCGTCAGTCCCCTGTAGTTTCTGCTGTCCACAATCCTAACACTCGAAAGTCGCCCAGAATCACGCTATGACTTAAGGCCAAGGGCTAAACGGGGGTTTTCAAATGAAATCAATGATCGTCACAATGGCTTTCTTTATGACAACGGTTTTACCACAGACAGTTCATGCTGAAAATGCTGACATTAATAATTGCGTTCAGGAAATTCGAAAAAATTGGCTTTCAAAAACAAGTGTTCATTACAAAGGATACACCCGCGTCGATGAATCTCCCTGTGAACTGATAATGGAATTAGATCAAAATGGATTAACAGTTCAAGGCTTGTCGGAAAATACAAATGTGACTTTTGAGTTCCAAAATAGGACTTTGGGCAAAAGTCGAAGTCTTCAAACTTGCCGAGTCGATCAGGAAAAAATTCATTTTGCATTTGAAGAAAGAACAACTGGTAGCTTCGAAAAAAGAGATCGTTTCCAGATGACTCTTCTCAAGCGAGACGGAAATAAAATGAGCTTGATCTTAAATAAACAAGAAAACAAAATCTTAAGGCCTTTACAGAAAAGCAGTCTGATCTGTCATTTAACAAAATTCTAGATTATTCTTCTGTACGCAGACCTGCTGATTTCAATTCATTTGTCATAAAGTGAAATCGTTTTTGTAGATCTTCAACAAGTGCCAATCGAGTTCTAAATTCTTCTTCTAATGTCGAAAATGAAACGGGCACATCCGCCATTTCATGATAAGCCGCAAAGTGAACTGCATGAGAAATTTCAATTTTTTGTTGAACTTCAACTGAATTACTATTGATTATATTTTGCTTCACTTGGGTTCTCCTGTATTGGTCAACCGCATAATTTGTCGGCTTTCCAGTTTTTTTTTCAAAAGCCCCGACACACAAGTCTAGAAAGGCTTTGTTAACATCCACAACTTAAATAAACTGACATGAGTTTTTTACACGTCCTCTTTGTTAATACTCACACTGCAAACTTGCTAAATCTGTTTCCTGTAATTGATTGCGATCGTGGTTAGCTTTTAAATAGGTCGCCATCACACTTGGAGACGCGTCATTATGACGCAAGCCTATAACGTGACCGAGCTCATGCAGCAAAAGAGCTTGAATACTAATCGCTTGCGGATTTGAAACCGAATCCGTCACATAGAATTGATAGTTTTGTCCGTTGATTCGAATATCAGCTTCTTGAATTTGATCACCCACCCAGTAAAGTGAAGTGCGAGCTTGTTCAGAAGCTTTTTCTGTTTCCCAAGTTGAGCTTAAATAAATCACATTCTTGCCATCACGAACTGGAGACCCACCAGCTAGCCTCAGGGATTCAATCGTTATGAGTTGTCGCCGATGAGCTTTGTTCCAGCTTTCAGCTGCAGCTCGAATTCCAATTTCATAATCAGCAGGAATTGAAGCGTGAAGAAATAGCTTAATCGGTGAATTTTGCTTCCAAGAAACTCTTTCACCATAAACATTTTGAACATAACCACAATCTTTTTGAGCTTTTGGTTTTGCGCAACTCGCAAGAATCAAAATAAGATACATTAAAAAAACTAAACGTAGGCCAGTCGTCAAATGCTCAAGTCTCCTGATACTCTTCGCTATCATACTCTTCACTATCGCAAGATGAAGACCGCCTGATTTCAGGTTTAAATCGATCCTAACTTGACAGCCCTTAGCCGAATTGAATCTTAAAAACCAAGTATTGGGCTAACAATTTAAAATGATTAAAGAAAATGCTGACTAATTTATCGACACCCCAAAAGCCCCGAAAGAGTCCTCTCGAGGCACCGCAAGCGCTTCACCACGAGACACTCTCTCGAAACAACATAGGGACATGATATGCGGGGGGATGTCTCAAGCTCACAAGTTCCCGCGCGCGGAAGGCCGGCGGGGTTTTTGAATCCCTGGCTCCCTAGGTAGGCTTGTGTTGGTGGGCGAATCAGCTTCTGTCTTGAGCTCCCGATTGGGAAGAAGCTGGGCGTGTCTTACTAATCTAGCTAAGCACAGCTCGTGCCATGCCATTTTATTTAATATTATCAAATCTTTATCTCACCAGTGCCAAACTGGACCTAGGCCCTTCTCAATGAAAAGGTGCAGAATCGCCCCACCGAATCAATCCCATCAGAGCACTGGACAAAACCGCCGCAAAGCTTTTAAGTCAAAAAAAGGGAGTAAAATGAAAAATTTTATTTTGAGTCTCAGTTTTTTGGTAGTTCTTGCAAGCTGCTCTTCGAACCCTCACAAAGCAGAAAAAGTCGAAACAAAAATCGATAACAAAAGTGAAATCACAAGCGATACTGCGATCGGCATCAAAGAAGGAAATCTTGTTGTTCAACGAAAAGTTGAAATGAACGAAGAAGTTCGCAGACTTCAAAATGAAGTTTTCGAACTTGAAGACCGCGTATATGGAAACAGAAAGTATGGATCTCTGGGGCTTTACGGTGTTTTAAGACAATGTAAAATTGATTTATCAGATCCGAAACAAGGCGGTGACGGAAAAGTCAAATGGACAGAGCCTCTTGATCGCATCACCGATAAAGAAGATGAATGGAAAATAGGTTTAGATGAAAAAAATAAACTCGTTGGTTTAAGTGAAGAGTTTTTAAAAGATCGAATCGAAAGATTCCGGGGCTACAAAAAAATCTTGATGCAACGGCAAGACGAATATGAAGAAAAAGTCCAAATCTGCAAAGCCGAATTAAAATCCCAAAAGTCAAAAATTCCGCCAACGACAACTGATCTTTGAAAGTCGGCTTGCGAAGATCTGGACAGAAATGTTTTTTTTCAAAGTTCGAAACGAATTGTCACAAAATCGTTCAGAACTTAATTCAGACTGTTTTTATAAAGATGATTCTTCAAATGGGTTAATTCTTCGATTTCAATCAAGTAAGGTCGGCCACAGACCTGACAAGTCACATCTGCTTTTTCATTCTTTCTAATCATATCCTCTAATTCTGCAAGTCCTAAAGTTTCCAAAGCTCGGACCACTCGATCTTTCGTACAAGGGCAAGTGTAAGTCAGAGGAAAATTATGCTCGAGTTCCATAAAAGGAATGCCCTGGAAATAAGGTTTTACAAGATCTACTGATTGGGCTCCATCAAAAAGCATTTGTGAAACAGGAACAAGATGGGAATCTGCATTCTTTTGAATTTGATCGATAATCTGATCTTCAACACCTGGCATGACTTCAATAATCACTCCGCCCGCAGATCGAACTTGTCCGTAAGCATCTAAATAAACTCCCACTGAAACCAAACTTCTGATTTGATGCGACTGGATCAAGTAGTGAGCAATATCTTCACCAATTTCGCCCGATACTAAATTCACAGTTCCTTGATGTGGAGTTTTTTGAAAAGGTTGATGCCTTGCCACAGTTAAAGAGCCTTCACCAATTGCCGCTTTTAAATTATATTCGTTGTTGTAATTTTCGGGTTCGTAGTGAGTCATCGGGCAATAACCCCGAACCTGACCTTCGAAATGGGCTTCTGCATAGATGGCACGAAGAGGTCCCTGGCAACGAATATACACTCCCACTTGGTGTCCTTGTTTCTGTTGAGCTGCCATCAACATGGCTCCCACCATGGCCCTTCCGATAGCAAGAGAAGGAAGAGCTTTGGCCCCTTGAAGAACCTGCATTTCTCGAACAACAGCAGTGGCATCAACAGCTGCCGCCCGAACAGTGAAGTCATGAGTTACAAAACGCTGAACTCGATTTAAAGAAGATGTAGACATAGGGTGTCAAAATCTCAAATGGTCTTTGCGGAGTCAAGCTTGAGAGCGTTAGCCTTAAAAAATATGATGTGGGTCCTCTTTCGTCACGGTGAAAAACAAATCCAAGGCTTCGATCCGGAGCTCACTCCAACTGGCCAAGCGCAGGCCCAAGCTCTTTTAGAGAAAGTGAAAGCTGGAAAGCTTCCCAAACCACATGCGATTTATGTCTCAACAAAACGTAGAACGGCACAAACTTTAGAGCCTTTGGCCCGCCAGTTTAAAATGAAAACCCAAGTTAAGGCCGAACTCACAGAAAAAGTTCCCGGAGAAACTCCAGAAAAATTCCGTTTTCGCATACAAGAATTTCTTGTTAAATTACTTTTGCTTCACCAAGATCATGAAGTCATTTACTTGTGCACACACTTTGACTGGTTGGAAGAATTTCTGACTGTGATTGAAAGTGATTCGGACTTGTCACGTTTTTCACACTTCACACCCGCACAATACATTTTATTTGAAAAAAAAGAACTCTGGCATTTTTTGAAAAGTGAAAACGTATGAAACCTCATCAATACTGGTGCATTGGCAGAAACTTCAGCGATCACGCTGTTGAACTCGGGAACCCGATACCTGAAAAACCTCTGATTTTTTTAAAAAGCGGAGGCTGTCTTCAGCCAGGTCCCGAACTGAGCTTTCCATTTTTTTGCGGCGAAGTTCATCACGAACTCGAAATCGTTTTATTATTAGGAAATAATCTCTACCCCTCCCATTGGACTTTAGGTCTTGATCTCACTGAAAGAAAAATTCAAAGTGAGCTCAAACAAATGGGACAACCTTGGGAACTCAGCAAATCATTTAAAGGTGCCGTCGCTTTAGGCGCTTGGCAGACAATCAAAAACTTAGATGAATTAGCTGATTTAGAATTCACTTTAAAAATCAATGGCGTGATAAAACAACAGGGTTTTGTTTCACACATGACGTTTAGTTTTGATCGACTGATACAGTATTTATATGATCGCTTCCCCATTGCGCCAGGTGACGCTCTTTTTACAGGAACGCCTGCCGGAGTCGGCCCCCTTAAATCGAAAGATCGTTTAGAAGCTTCAGCTGGGCCCCTTCAAGTTCAGTGGACAATAAAGTAGCTGCCGAGGCCATTAAAAGACCTCACTTGCCCAGTGACAGGCTACCAAAATCGAGTTAATGTTCCACCTCCGTCAGACTACCGGAGGTTCTAAATGGAAATGTCGCATCAAGCTTCTTCTGATTTACAAAATTTGATTAAAGCAAAAGGTGAAGCCATTTTAAAAAAAATGGAATCCCAATCAAAGCCCAGTCTTTTTTCTCGCGACTTTTGGTACGGCTCTATTATGG
This sequence comes from Pseudobdellovibrionaceae bacterium, assembly GCA_030158485.1. Lineage (GTDB taxonomy): Bacteria > Bdellovibrionota > Bdellovibrionia > Bdellovibrionales > Bdellovibrionaceae. Next base: position 76,121 of record JAOASS010000014.1, read on the forward strand.
AATGGAGCATGAAAAATGAAAAATTTAAAACCAATATGTTTCGGTTTGTTGACGTTTTACCTTCACTCCAATCGGGTCAAGATGTTTCCAAACATCTAAAAGAATACTTCACAGAAAACGGCGGAGAACTTCCACCTGTTTTCAACGTAGGCTTAGGCTTAGGTTCGTTAGCCCCTTCTTTGATGGCCGGTGCCATCAAAAAAAATGTCACATCAATGGCGAAAATGTTTATCACCGGCGAAAATCCACAAGAATCGCTCACGGTCCTAAAAAAAGCCCGCAAAGATAAAATGACTTTCACTGTGGATATTTTAGGTGAAGCTACTTTAAGCGAAAAAGAAGCTCTTGAATACCAAGCTCGCTATATGGAATTAATTGAATGGCTCTCCCGAGACTCCCAGAAATGGGACTCAATTCCACAAATTGATCAAGATGCTGACGGCGATATTCCCAAAATTAATGTGTCTGTTAAACTGACTGCTTTATTTTCACAGATCAATGACAAAGCTTGGGATTTTACAAAAACAGAATTAAAGAATCGACTGCGTCCGATTCTACGTTCCGCTATGAAAAGTGGTGTGTTTATTAATCTGGATATGGAAAGTTATGCTGTCAAACATCTGACTTTGGAAGTTTTTAAAGATCTGATGATCGAAGATGAATTTAAATCTTACAAACACTTCGGCTGCGTGATTCAAGCTTACTTACGTGATTCAGCCGCAGATATTCGTGATCTCATTACTTTTGCCGCTCGCAGAGGTACTCCCTTCACTGTTCGACTGGTAAAAGGTGCCTATTGGGATTCGGAAACAATCGAGGCTGAACAGCGTGGTTGGACTTGCCCTGTTTACACCGTTAAAGCGGAAAGCGATGCCAATTACGAAGCTTGCGCCAAGCTTTTGCTTGATAACTATAAAGTCATACGAGTCGCCCTTGCGTCTCATAACGTCAGATCTTTATCAGCTGCGCTTGTGCATGCAGAAAGTTTAGGTCTACCTAAAAACGCTTTTGAAATTCAAATGCTTTACGGCATGGCAGAGCCCATTAAAAAAACATTTGTTGAAATGGGTTACCGCGTTCGTGAATACGCTCCTGTTGGCGACCTTCTTCCCGGCATGGCTTATCTTGTTCGTAGACTTCTTGAAAATACTTCGAATGAATCTTGGCTCAGGGGAAAGTTTGCGGAAGGAAAATCTTTGGACGATTTATTAGCAGATCCTCTTCAAAAAATTCCGACAACAAAACCTCAACTTTATAAATCACGTGCTTTTAATAATGAACCTTATCTGGATTTTGCAATCGAATCAGACCGCCAGAAAATGATCAGTGCGATCAAAAATTTCAAATTAGACCAAAAAGTAGCTCCGGTGATCGATGGCCAAATCGCGATAGGCGGTGATGTTATTTCACGGATGAATCCTTCGAACACATCAGAAGTTGTCGCTCATGTTACCTGCGCAACAATCGACCAAGCTGAAAAAGCAATTCAATCAGCACACACTTACTGGAAAGAATGGAAAAAGGTTCCCATTTCTACTCGCGCTCATATTTTAGAAAAAGTCGCAGATATCATGACTGCCAAAAAGTTCGAACTTGCGGCAACTCAAGTTTATGAAGTGGGAAAACCTTGGGCGGAAGCCGATGCTGATGTCGCAGAAGCCATCGACTTCTGTCGGTACTATGCTCAAAATGCAAAAGAACTTTTTAAAGTACAAAAAGTAGGTGGAATCCCCGGTGAAAATAGTGATTATATTTATCGCTCCCGGGGCGTGACAGCTGTCATTTCTCCTTGGAACTTTCCCCTTGCTATTCTAGCGGGTCAAGTCACTGCGGCTCTTGTCACAGGAAATACAGTCGTGATGAAGCCCGCTGAACAAAGCTCGCTTGTCGCATTGGGACTTTTTCAAATTCTGAAGGAAGCAGGTGTCCCTCCTCAAGCCGTTCAATTCCTTCCAGGTTTAGGCGAAGTTGTAGGCGCACACTTAGTTAACCATGCTTTAACTGCAACGATTGCTTTTACAGGCTCGAAAACTGTGGGTTTATTAATTTTAAATCAAGCTTCACTCATTAAGCCCGGTCAACAAAACGTCAAACGAAGTATTATTGAAATGGGTGGAAAAAATGCCGTGATTATCGATAACGACGCAGACCTTGATGAAGCTGTTGAAGGCGTTCTTTACAGCGCTTTTGGTTTTGCTGGTCAAAAATGCTCTGCGGCTTCAAGATGTATTATCTTAGAAAATGTTTATGATCGTTTCAAAGATCGTCTGGTTGAAGCCGCAAAATCAATCACGATTGCAGATGCAAAAGATCCTATTGCTTACTTAGGCCCTGTTGTTGACGAAGACGCTTACCAAAGACTGATGCAAGAAATTAAAAAAGCGGAACAAAATAACCAAATACTTTACAAATCACCTGTGCCTGCTAACGGCTACTTTGTGCCGATTACAATTCTTGAAAACGTGAAAGCAAATGATTATTTCGCACAAACAGAATTTTTTGGTCCGCTTTTAGCTCTCCTTAAAGTGAAAGACTTAAATGAAGCTTTGGAAGCTGCCAACTCGACAGAGTATGCATTAACAGGTGGCTTGTTTTCTCGAAGTCCTGAAAATATTTCGACCGTCAAAGAGGAAATGGTTTGCGGAAATATGTACATCAACCGCAGCATTACGGGCGCGATGGTCGATCGCCATCCTTTTGGTGGATTTAAGATGTCAGGAGTTGGTAGCAAAACCGGTGGCCCTGATTACTTACGACAATTTGTTGAACCCGTCTGTATAACAGAGAATAACATTCGCAGAGGCTTTGCTCCAGCAGACTAAGCTTTTTTCGTCTTACGTGATTTTAACAGGCGCCAGGTTGGCTCCGTATTTAAAAGCTAATCCTAAGATAAGGCCTGCAAAGGCTCCGCCCAAGTGGGCGCTGTGAGCAACCCCACCACCCCAGCCCGGAGGATTTGACAGGAGCTCCGATAGATCGCCCACTAAAAACAAAGAAATGACCCAAAGAGGACTTAAATAAACTCGTCCGTAAAAACCTTGAACTGGGGCTAAAAAATAAAAGTATTCAATATTTTTTCGCAATGATCCAGCGGCCACGAACCCCATTAAAGCTGTCACAGAAGCACTGGCTCCGACCATGGGAATGAGTCCCGATGTTTCCATATTCATAAAAAAAGAAGCTCCGACTAATCCACCCAAAAGATAAATCACACCCAACATCAATCCGCCTACCATTTTTTCAACGACAGCAGCGAAAAAAATCATGAGCAGCATATTCGAAAACAGATGATAAGCACCTTGATGAGAAAACTGATAAGTAATCCAAGTCAGAGGTTTATTTTCAACTTGTGATAAACCAAAGATGTTAATGGCTTTATTTTCTTGGTTTTTAAAAATGAGATCAAAATCTTTTCTCCACTGATCAAATCCGACGGGATCAATTTTTGACTGCCACTGATTCAAACTTAAAATAAAATCCCCGTCCCTCACAGCTTGAGACCCAAGAGCCTGTACTTCTAATTCCTGTCGTCCCAATTGAGACGCTTTATTCCATTCTAAATAATATCTTCCCGCTTGTTGTATGAACTCATTTGTTAATTCGTTTTCACTTTTTTTAGATGATATTGCTTTTTTGTCAGGCTCGGGCGACTGGTAAAATAAAACACAATAAAAAAACAGATTCAGAAAAGCCAGAGTGATGGTCCAGGGAAACACTTCCATCAATTCCGTGATTTTAAACTGAGGTGGAACCGGTACGATCACGGCAACCCTCTTTCTACGACATATTTTTTAATAGCAGAAACTTCATCAGAGCTGGCTGGAACTCGTTTTTGTTTTATTTGATTTTCACGAAGAGCCCAAAACAAACTCACATCCCAAATTTTCAAAGCGTCTTCCAATGTGGAGTTCAATGCTGCTTGCTTTTTCACTTGATTATAAATTTTAAGCGCACTAACAAACTGAGCTTTTTTAGTCAGCTCCTTCATTAAGTAGACTCGCAAAGTGAGCCCCTGAACTTCTTCTAGTTTTTGAGACCAAGCTTGAAGAGTTTTGTCATCGTTTTTAACTGAATACTTTGACAGCGCGCAAATTGAATCTGGCTTTTCGTTTGGGCTCCAATTGCAAATCTGAACTGACAAAGCTTCTTTAACATCTTCATCTTTTTCGACTTGGAGTTTAAAAAAGTAAGCAATCGATTTTTCATATTTTTTACCTGAACGCCAAATTCGATCTTCAATTTCATTTTGAGTATCTTCAGAAAAATCTTTTTTCAAAAGAGCTTGGGCTACGAAACTATCCGTGCTTTCAGAAGACTCCTCATCGGGTATAAAAGTCAGTTCTTCTTTTCCATCAATAAATGAATTAAAGGAAATAAAAACTAAGAAAAGTCCTAGGATCATAAAAAATCGGACCATTTGAACATTCAACTGAATCGTCGGGCTAAAAGGTTTCGATTTCAAATCAATCACGAATGTATCAGACACCCGATCGTGCCAAGCTCGTCCGAGCACGTGAGTAATGACTTCAAGAAATGGAAGACCTAATAAAAAAAATGAAAAAAGTGAAAAAGTAGAACGCAACAAACATTGATTCCAACTCAGTTGGCCATTCAAAGAACGAACTCGAGTGTGTATGATCATTCCACCAGGAGTCGTTCCCATAAAATAAAGAAAAGCCGCTTGAACAACAATATAACTTAAAACCCAAAGTAAAATGATTTCATACCAGATTGTCGATTCAAAACCTTGCAAGTAATCAAGTCTTGCATCTCGAATATGCAGCGAAGGGACGAAACTTGCGATTGGGACCAAAAGCATCAGATCAAATGATCCGGCTATGAATCGATCCATCATAGATGCGGGTTTGAGAGGCGTATTATTTTGAAAATGTGGAGCCGATAAATCTGGTATTACCATGATCTTCTATCGGCTTAAAACATGTGACTACTGAGTCGAAAACTCAAGTTTCCTAACGGTCTGAAGATCATCTAGACCAAAAATAGCCTGGCCGACAGTCTGTCCTTTTTTATCCAATAGTTTATACGTTTCTACTTTTGAACGAAGCTCCTGCTTCTGAGTATCTAACTCAACGCGATCAAAAGAAACGGACCAGACAGCTTTATAGGATTCCAAAAATTCTTCCCTGTTTTTAAGCTCAACGGGTTTGATCATTTCTAATGAAGAAATTCGCGATCCATCACGAGTCATTTTAACATCACCTTGCAAAACACCAAATAATAAATTATCCAGCTGATTTGGTTCTTCACTTGTATAACCGGGCCGTATATTAGATCCCTTTAAAGAATCAGCCCAATTGTGTTCCCATTTAATTTGTTTTTCAATGTCTTGGGAAGGCAGACTTGCTAAACCTCTTGATGTGCTGATTTTTTGATTTGCAAATTGAATCCATTCGCTCAAAGAAAGCGAAACAACTAAAACCGATAAAAGGGAAAGTGGGATAACAGCTTTTTGCTGAAATGATTTTTGTAAAATTCGTGCTCGCACTGATTTTTCCTTTGGAAATTCAAGAATTTTAGCCATATTAAACGGCCCCCTTTTTTGAGTCTAATTCATAATCGATCCAAGATCTTGTATTGCGAGACTGGGACCAGGTCTAGAATCTCTAGATTCGACCTCAAGCGCTTTTCATGTGAATCAGCTGGACGACTGTCGATTATTCTTTAGGCGGCTCAGAATAAGACGTCTCTGAATAAAACAGATTCCATTATCAACTTTAAAATAAATAAAATCGACTTTTCAAAGTCGATTTTATTTTGTTCAATCAGTTTCATAACATTGATTTTGGAAATGCTAAATTTATGCTGCCATTGCTTTTTTCTTACGAGCTACTGCGGGATCAATCTGGTACTGCTTTACTTTTCTATAAAGTGTCGCCCGTCCGATACCCAACGCTTTTGCAGCTTCTGTTAAGTTACCTTTGTATTGCAAAATAGCATTTTCAATCGCTTTTGCTTCCATGTGATCCATCTTTTGAACATGGGAATCATTTGAAGATGGAAAAGCTAAAACTTGCCCTGGAGAATTTGAAACCATTGAATTCGCACCACCAGCTAAAGCCGGTACTCCTTGAATCAACTGTTGACGAAAGAAAGGGCTTTCAAGTCCCGTTCTCCACTGCTCAGGCGAGAAAGTTTGCACAGTGCAATCCTGACCTTCAAATTGTTTTTTACTGTTATCAACGAAGTCATGATTGCTGCTCACCATGATGACGATTGAACGAGACATGTATCCTCCTGAAAAACAACAGCTTCACTTTAAGCTGTCGTGAAATGTGTCATATCGATTCATTATCGAGACACACTTCTTTTCGGCGGATCAATGTGAGACTAAAGGGGCTTGAAAAAAAAATGGACCTTAGGCGCGGCTTTTGCGGCTAAGGTCCAGAATGAAAAATATTGAACTGAGTTTTTTGAACGAATAAAAAGTCTTGTCGGGACTTAAAACTTAATGTCCGCTCTATCTTCGTCCTGACTTGATTTTCAATTGAAGTTTTGAAATTAAATGTACGGCCATTTTTTCTTGAACCTTACACATTTTTAATTCGTCGCGACGGTAAGAACGTTGTGAAGGGGTCAGTGTTCCTGTTTCAAGTTCCATTTCGTAATCCATTTTAGAAGACCGAATGCCTTCAAGTTCTTTCGTTTGTTGCTTGAAAAGTTTTGTCACTCCAGAAAGAGGAGCCACTTCAATCCACTCTTCTTTGCCACGGTACCAGCTCACCATTCTTAAAAATCGAGCTTTATTTTTTGCTAAAGTAAATTTCGGAAATTGCTGATCTGGCAAATCTAAGATGTTATTGATTTCATCAAGACTGGCCATGTCGTCTTCTTCTTCATTCAATGGCATGCTTTGCATTTCACTTTCAAGAGCCGCCAATTCTCGAGCTTCTTCTTCAGAAGATAAATCAAATTGTGAGCGCGGCTTTGACCGAGTTTCTTCCGAATCTAATGATTCGTCTGCGTCTTCGATAGCCTCCATTGATTTTTCATTGATTGACTTCATAGTAGCTGGTTCATTTGAATTCACATTCGACATTATTTCCCCCGGTAGAGCGTTTCTGTATACCGCACATGAAGGCATTGACACAAGATGGCGAAGCGTAAAAAGCTCTCAATTTGGTATTTTTAACATTTTAAAACCCAGAAAAGAGCTTGAAAGTTGAAAAAACAAGAAGAGAAAAGTCTGAATCTACCCAAATTAAATTTGAAAAGTAAAATATGCAATCCGAAGAAGTCTCGATTGTTTTGAGGAAAAAATTTCTGAATTTTTAAAAAAACCCCACATTTGTTTCAAATGTGGGGTTTGAATGATCTTATTTTAAAATGGTTTATTTTAAAGTCGGCTAACGTAAGCCAAGATGCCTTTAATCTGAGAAAAGTCGCTTTTCCCTTTTTTGATCAAAGCAATGGCTTCAGCTTGCTTTAAGCGCCCCATTGACATCTTTTCACATAGCAAAGGCTCCATTGGATCAGTTTGCTGGTAAACTCGCTCATGCTGAGGCCATAAGTTTGAAATATCATTACTTCCACCCATGCAAAGAGGAATGTAGTGATCGATTTTGAAGCTCATGCGATTACCTGAATTGATATTGTAACCAAATTTAGAAACGTAAACTTTAATTACATGCCATTTCGTTTCTGGATCGACATCGCGTTCACAATACTTAATTCGTTCTGGGTAACGAATTCGAGTCGCAAACTGACAAAGTTGACCAGGAGTCAAAGTTGGATCTGGCATCAAAGGGTATGAGCCCTGCTGACCAGCTTGCGAAAATTGAATAAAACTGAAACTCAGAACGAGCGCTGCTAGAACATGTTTAACAGATGCCTTCATTTATTAATCCCCTCAGTAGAGAAGCATTTACGGTGCTTCGTAGAAACGCTGAACCTTATTTCCAGCTTATATCTTTGGTCTGGGACAACAATTAGCGACTTGTGTAAATTCGATCAAGTAAGTTTCGAATCTTGACCAAGTCCTGATGACGCATTAAGTAATCTGGCTTATGAGAAAATGCAAACAAATATCCAATTTAAAAACCACTATCCTCGTTGTTTTCTTCGCACATATAACTTGGGCAGCACCCAAAAACGTTTCTATTGCAGCTGAAGTAGTCAAAGTTAAATTGTCCTCTACAGAATCCGCTTACGCTTTAGTCAGAATATTAGATGAAGAGCTTCCCACTTTGATTTTTTTACCCGGAATATTCCGAGGCTTTCTTCAAAATGAAGATTTTTTAAATGTTCTCAATCGAAAAAAGTTGAATTGGGTGGCTTGGCACACAAGTCGTCACCCTGAATCCATTAAAATCGGAAATCAAAATCCTTGGTTTCACCCAGCAACAAGCCAAAGTTTAGCTCATGAGCTCGTCACACTTAAAAAATTTTTAAAAATTAAAAAACCCATTCTGGTGACTCTTTCTTATAGTGCGAGCCTGATTCCGTTTGTGGATTCAAACGCATTTCCCGTAGTCATCGAGACAGCTCCTATGGGGCAAGCTTTAGAAAACAATCCTCCAGCACCTTTTTATGATAGTTGGAAACAGTGGATGGGTTTTTTCCCAGTTTTTGGAAATATTGTCATCGCTAACCAAGAATATTGGGCTTACCGTGGTTTCTGGATGCAACAAACTGAAAGTTTGGCTCAAACTTATCCAAGTTACGGGCCTTACAAAAGGCCGATTGCAGAAGGCCTTGCTCAATTAGCTTATGCGGGACGTGATTTTGATTTAAGACAACAAGACTTTGCCAAGGGACCCAAAAGATTTTGGATTTTAGGCCAAAAAGAAAACCGCTCCCGAAAAACGATTCAATTACAAGCCATCAAACTTTATGAAGAACAATCAGGAAATAAAAACTCTGCTATCATGATCGAAAATTCAGCGCATGTCATTCCGAATGAAAATCCGTTGGCTTACGTCAAAGTTTTATCTGAACTTGTACAAAAGATATTTGAGTAGATACAATCAGATCAGATGATGAAAAAAAGTTTAAATTGGTTCTGGAGTCTTTTTGCTATCAATAGCGTTATCGCACTTCTGATATCCATTCTTTATCTTTCAACCCCCTCCACAAGACCTGACAATATCATAGCCGCTCTTTTTACGGCCCCTTACTTTTGGGCTCACTTAGGGCTCATGGCGATTCTTCTTTACAGTCCGTTTTTTTGGCTGACACTTTTTTTTCCACGGACATCTTTCTTAAAGTGGATTTTTTGTCTTTACATCTCGTTTATTCATACGATCTTACTTGTCGATACTTTTGTTTTTCAACAATACCGCTTTCATATTAACTTCTTTGTTCTTGATTTGTTTTTTAATGGCCAAGGTCAAGTCATTAGCTTTTCTTGGTATCTTTGGGCCCTTGTCATTTCTTTTATGACAGTACTTTGGGCTTTTCAAATTTGGCTCTCTCATACTTTTGAAAAGTCCGCAAATACTCAAAGTCTCAAAATTTCACGTTGGGTTTTAGGCCTGTGGTTTCTTATTTTTCTGGGATCACATCTCACTCATGCTGTGGCGGATGCTTTCTTTTACCGACCCATTATGAAAATCGGTAGCATCCCGCCGTTTGCCGTGCCGCTCAATGCTCAAGAAACATTTGCAAAATACGGGCTTGTTGATGTTGAAACCCATAAAAATCGATCTTTGATGTCAATCGATGAGGAATTAAAAAGTCTGGTTCAATATCCCCTTGAAGATCTCAATTGTAAAACTCCTGAAAAGCTAAACGTGCTTTTTATTCTTCTCGATTCAACTCGCTCTGATGTTTTAAATGAAGTTGTGATGCCTCACTCTTATGCATTGTCTCAAAAATCGACTGTCTTTCAAAAACATTTTAGTGGAAGCAATTCAACCCGTGGTGGAGTTTTTAGTTTCTTTTATGGCTTACCTCCACTTTACTTTGATAAATTTAAAGAAACCCACACTTCGCCCGTGCTGATGGATCAATTTATTAAACATCAATACCAAACTCAAATCCTTGGTAGTGCTCCCCTTACAAAACCCGAATTTGATCGAACTGTTTTTAGTAAAATTGAAAATTTAAGAAAAAAATCGAAAGCTTTTCCAGCCTATGAAAGAGACCGTGAAATAACTGACGAATGGTTGCAGTTTACTTCAACTAGAAATCCGAACTCACTGTTTTTTGGATTTTTATTTTATGATTCAGCCCATGAGTTTTCTTATGATCCTGCCCACGCTCAGTTTAATCCTTATTTAAAAGATATTAATTATTTTACACTGAATAACTCGACAGATCCGACTTTGTTTTTAAATCGCTACAAAAATAGTGTCTATTATATCGATCAACAAATCGGACGAGTCATTGAAGATTTAAAAAAACAAAATCTGATGGATGACACTGTGATTGTTTTCAGTTCAGACCACGGTAAAGAATTTAATGACAACAAACTTAACTATTGGGGCCATAATTCAAATTTCACGGATGCCCAAACACAAGTTCCCTTTTTTATTTACTGGCCCTCAAAATTTAAAAAAAATCGACCTCAAACCGTCGATCACTGGACAACTCACTACGATTTAGCCCCGACGCTAATGGAAGAAATCTTTAATTGCAAAGCCCCGCCCGAAAGTCATAGTAGCGGGCGAAACCTTTTTACGGGAAAAGGGCATCAATGGGTTCTTCACGGAACTTACGGAGACTTTGGAATTCGACTCAAAGATCACTTTATCGTCATCAAAACGGCTGGCTCTTATGAAGTTTTAGATTTAAATTATAAACCAGTCGAAAATATCAAAGTTGATTATGATATTTATAATAAAGCCCTTTTTGAAATGCGACGGTTTTATAAATAAGCTTTTTGCCCCTTTATTTTTGTCATTTAAAATATTTTTTAATTAATATCTGTGCTTATCGTCTAGCCCACATGGCACTTTGCTTGCAGTCTTAAGCTGTTGAATAAGCGGGCTCTCAATTTGCAAAATTAGGTTTTAAATAAAATCTTCACAACTTGATTCCATCAATATAAAAAAGGAGACTTCATGGAACAATCATCCCTTATCAATCCAACAATAAATCGAACACAAGTTCCAATCAAAGGACAAACAGCAACAGGACTTGAAAAAGTCGCTTCTAAAATTACCTCCGGTGGCTATATGTCATTAGCTTTAGGAAGTTTGGCATTATCAGCTGCTATTGCCGCCTTTTCGAAGCGTAAATCAATGGCCAATTTTGTGGGTCTTTGGGTTCCGACACTAATGTTAGTTGGAATCTATAATAAGCTGACTCAAACTGAAGACTCCGTCAGCACTCGTTCGCAAAAAAATCTTCACTGAGTTTAAAAATAAGTTCGTCTTGGTGTTTAAGAAAAGTGAACTCCCGAGGGGCGGGCATTCTGCCGCTCGAGGAGCGCTTCGGTAACGGCCTTAAAAAAGTTTTGAGATTCCAAATCGAATCTTGCGACTTCGGGTGAATCAATATCCAAAACACCGATCATTTCTTGATTCTTAAAAAGTGGAATGACCATTTCAGATCTAGAGTTCACATCGCAAGTGATATGATCCGGAAAAGTATGAACATCATCAACGACCATGACTTGTTGAGACTGGACAGATTTTCCACAAACTCCGCGACCAACTGCGATTTCAGTACATGCAGGTTTGCCTTGGAATGGCCCTAGAAAAAGTTTTTGACCCTCTAGCAAGTAAAAACCCACCCAATTAATCCGTGGATATTCAGACATTAAAAAGGCACTTGTATTAGCCAAATCTGTGATCCAATAACCAGTCAAAAGGCTTTTATACTCTTTTAATAAACTCGCGTAATTCATTCCCACTCCAGAGGTGACAAGTACATTAGATGTCACCTGGCGCTGTGTTTGCAATAGGATTTAGTATGAAAAGGGTTTTGAGCTGTTCCGTATTTTTAATTGGTTTGGCGCTACTCTTAGTGCCGCTCTTAACGATGGCGGAAAATGAGATGTGGCCTGTTTTGGCACCAGATGACATTCCTTGGAAATTCCAAACAAACTCCCGAATTATTGCCATTGGCGATATCCACGGTGACTTAGGTGCCCTACGCTACAATTTAGAGCAAAACGGAGTTATCGACTCTGGTGGCGATTGGATAGCGGGATCTGACCATCTTGTTTTAAATGGCGACTTAGTCAACCAAGGCACTGACAGCTTCGGTGTTTTGAATTTTGTGATTGAATTGCAAAAGCGTGCAAAAGTAAAAGGTGGATTTGTCCATACGATCCTGGGCAACCATGAAATGATGTTGGCTCAAGGTAAATTCAACTTATTAAGCCCTCAGGACAAAATTTATTTTAAGAATTCCATACCAGGAAATTCAGGATCTGAAAAAGACCAACTTCTTCGCGCTTTCACTGGAAACTCAAAGTATGCTGAATTTTTCACTCATTTAAATTCAATCATTCAAATCAATGAAATGATCTTTGTTCATGCTGGCTTAGGCAGCTGGGCTGTTCAAACTGACTTTGGTTCTGTTAACTCAACCGTCAGGGCTTGGTTTTCTTACTTTCAAACTCGATATTCACCAGATCTGAACCCTCGGCCCAGTCCCCCGTTGGAAACTGAATGGGTCGTTCATCAAGGGGCCAATCAAAGTCCACTTTGGACATCAGAAATGTTTGACGACTTAAACGATCTAGCTGAAAAAAAAGAAAGAATGCCTGTTAGCGTTTTGCAGCAAATTTTAAATAAATTTAAAGCTCGATATGTAATCGTGGGACATATTATGACCCGAGACCGCCGCATTTCTTTGAACCACAGTCTTTATGATAAAGCCGTCATTCAAACAGATACAGGAAATTCAAATTATCACCAAGGTCAAATCAGCGCCCTCATTTTTGAAAATAGTCTTCCAAAAGTCTGGCACTCTGATCGACCTCAAATAACAAATTCTTGCTTTAAGCGGCTGCAATAGTGATATCCTCATCATAAGATGAAAGAACTTATCACAGAAATCACATTGCCCTACTCGAAAGAAGCTGTCTGGAAAGCTCTGACTGATTTTCCCAATTATTGTAATTGGAATTCATTTCTTCCCTCCATTCATGGGCCCCTTCAAGAGAAAAGTTTTCTTCAGTTAAAAATGGTCCCACCAGGACAGAGTCCACAAAATGTGACTGTGGAAATTATCAGACTTGAACCAGGTGTCGAACTCAGTTGGCTTGGTCATTTCAAATCGATTCCTGGACTTATTGACGGAACTCACACTTTTTATCTTAAAAGTTTATCAACTCATGAAACTCAATTGATTCACCGAGAAAAATTTCGCGGGATCCTCGTCCCCTTCGTTTGGAATTACTTTCTGAATCGATACCTTCGTCAAGGCTTTGAAGACATGAACTCGGCCCTTCTGAAATATCTAAATGAGTTGGGCCAAAAGAAAATTGGTGCGGCCGGAGAGATTTGAACTCCCGACACCCTGGTTCGAAGCCAGGTACTCTATCCAGCTGAGCTACGGCCGCACATCTACTGAAGTTTGATTTATAATAAAAGACTGACGCGGCGTCGACAAGAAAAGTGAATTCTGGCTAACCGCGCATGATCTATTTTTTTAGTCTTTGATGATTAAGTGATCCGGTAATTGATTATGAGCCAAACTTGCCGCTGGAAGATGGGACTGTAGGATTTCACCACACTTTTTTATCGCTTTTTCAAAGCCCACATAGACTTGGCCTTTTTTGAATTCATCCGTCATCAGTCTTACAATTTCATCCCAGGTCTCTGTTTGGTAATGAGCCGCAATTCCCTCATCTGCTAAAATAACGACTCGCCTTTCCATCACAGAGACAAAGATTAAAATCCCTGTTCGCTTTGTCGTTTTTTTCATTTGAGTTCGGTAAAATTCGAGTTCCGCACGAGCATGAACTTGGGATATTTCATCTTCATTCGGAGTCAACACTCTTTGAAACCAAGGAATTTTGGCCAAATAAACTGAAGAAAGATAAAACAAAATAAAAGCCACCGGAGGCGCCATTACACTGAGGCTGTCCCAATGATTTTGAATGTAAACAGTTTCCGCAATCACAAAAACCAAAGTCATCAGTGAAGTCAGAATCCACTTTACGTGGCCGACCGCACTTGATCTTCGAACAATGATGGGAACGATTTCGCCTTCAGTGCTTTTTTCGGCTTCTGCGACAATATCGGAAATTTTTTTAATTTCTGCATCTGATAAGTAAGATTGAATCCAATTTTTCATTTATTTTTTCACCATGAGCTTGAAGATCCGCCACCGCTGAATCCCCCGCCTCCGCCAGACCAACCACCGCCGCCACTACTTCCGCCAAAGCCTCCACCACCAAAACCACCACCACCGGCCCAGGTTCCATTTGTGAAACGTCTTCGACCGCCACCCAATCTGCCAAAAAGAATCACTAAAATCCATAAAGGCACAATCACCCAAAATGGAAGCGAAACACCACGTTTTTTCGCCCGAGTCTGTGGTGTTGCCGCGGCTTTAAGCTCTTCACCGTCAAGGACAGAAAAAATCCCACGAATTCCTCGATAGACACCTTCTGACATTTGGCCTTGTTTGAAAAAGGGCGATACAATGTCTTCAGTAATTCTCTTAGCGTAGACATCCGGCATAAGACCTTCAAGTCCCTGCCCCACTTCAATTCTCATTTTTCTTTCAGTTGGAGCAATCAAAAATAAAAGACCATTATCCTTGTCTTTGCTTCCTAGTTTCCACTGGTCCGTAATTTCGATTGAAGCTTGTTCAATCGGCAGATCCTGTAATGATTTGGTAATAAAAACTTGAACTTGAGCCATACCCTTTTGATTAAAAGAAAAAAGCATTTGTTCGATTTCAGCTTGATGCTGAGGCGTCAACAGACCCACTTCATCGATAACAGGTCCAGACAAAGGCGGTGTTTTAAACTGTGCCTGACTGAAGCTTACAACAAACAAAAAAAGGGGAATTCCAAAAAACCAAGACATTAAAATTTAACTTCTGGAGCTTGTTCGTTTTTTGTTTTTTCAGCTTCTGAAACATCCCACTGAGCCATTTTAGGATGATGATAAATTAAAGAGTTTGTAAAACTTGTTGGCGGTACAGAAATGAGGTTATTAAACTCTTTTATGGATTCAATATATCTTTGTCGAGCCACAGTAATTCGGTTTTCAGTTCCTTCAAGCTGAGCTTGCAAATCACGAAATTGAGCATCCGCTTTTAGATTAGGATAATTTTCAGTGATCATCATAAGCTTGCCCAAAGCTTGCGATAATTGACCTTGTGACTGTGCGTACTGATTCAACTGGGCAGGAGTCGCATTGCTAGGATCAATCGTGATACTTGTCGCTTTGGCACGAGCTTCTGTCACTTGAGTGAAAGTATCTTGTTCATGCTTAGCATAACCTTTGACGACGCTGACAAGATTAGGCACCAAATCCGCGCGGCGTTTGTATTGATTTGTGACTTCCGCTAATGAAGCTTCAGTTTGGTTTTTTGCTTGTGGGATAGACTGAATTCCACAACCTGAAAGCCCACCTGCCAATGCTAAAAAACTGATAAAAATAATCCCTTTTTTTAAAAAAATATTCAATTTCATTTTACAATTCCTTTTTGATAATTCGATCCTCAGCAACCGGACTATAAACCCTTAAAACGGCCCTCACAACAAGAACCGGATTTGACAACCTCTGACAAACGTCATCCAATATCATCTATGTCCATTCGCAACCTTAAATTGAAGTATCGGTTATCAAAACCTTATCTTTTCGTGGACAAAGCCGCTGGTCTCAACACTCATGCCCCCGATTCAGGCAAGCCAGGCCTGGTTGAAATGCTGCAATCTGAATTAGGACAAACGCTTCACGTCGTCAGTCGCCTTGACAAAGGAACTTCTGGCGCCCTTGTCTTTGCTCTCAATATCGAAGCTGCCCAAAAATTAACAACTCAATTTGAAAAACACGAAATCAAAAAAAAATATCTGTTTCTGACACATCAAACACATAAGTTAACAGAAATCACCCATCATTCTTTGATCTACAAAGATGGAAATCTTCCCGCAAGTGATCCCAAAAATACGAAACCAAATTCTTCGACAAAATTTAAATTTTTGAAAACTATCGGCGACTTTTATCTTTGGGAAGCCACACCTGAGACCGGAAAAAATCATCAGATTAGGCTTCATGCTCAAGATTGCGGAATACCCGTGCTCGGAGATTCCGATCATGGTGGCAAAGTTTTTTATCGACTTTGCCTTCATGCTCAAGAAATTGAATTTCAAATCGACGGTTTGAAGCATCAGCATAAAGCCGCTCCACCCGTATGGATTAATGCTTTTGCAGAAGACTACCTTGAGCTATTTGAATGCCTTGCAAAACGAACAAGCCTTCTTGAGATTCCCAAAACACCAAACGAGTGTCTACGCTGGGTTCACCGGGAACTTGAGAACTTCAGAATCGATCAATTCGGCGATCATTTTTGGGTTTACTGGTATAAAAAAGAAGACCCGACTGAATTAGATCTTAAAAAATTTGAAGTCTTAGGTAAAACATTGAACTCAAGCGGTTGGATCAGAGAAATGATCAACCGTGGTGCTAAAGGAGACAGCTCTAGAATTTGGCCCATTGGCACGCCTTCCAATCGATGGGTAGCACAGGAAAATGAAATTCAGTATGAATTCAGATCTGATCAAGGAATGTCACCCGGGCTTTTTTTAGATCAACGAGAAAACAGACAGTGGGTCAAAAATAATTCAAAAGACAAAAAAGTTCTGAATCTTTTTTGCTATACAGGTGGGTTTACTGTCAACGCCAGCTTGGGTGGAGCTTTAGAAACTTGCTCGATTGATGTGAGTAAAACTTATCTCGATTGGACTCAAATCAATATGATTCAAAACGGTCTTGATGTAAAAAGTGGAGCCCACCAGTTTTGGGAAGCTGATTGTTTGTTCTTTCTTAAAAGTTGCATCAAAAAGGGACGAAAATTTGATTTGATTGTGTGCGATCCGCCCTCTATTGGCAGATCGAAAGAAGGGACTTTTCAAATTCATAAAAATTTACCTGAATTGCTCGAGTCCTGCTTAAAATGTCTTGAAAACGAAGGTAAAATACTTCTTTCAACAAATTATGAAGGCTGGACCCTAGAGGATTTACAAAAGCAAGTTTTTGCTTATCGAAATATTTATCCAATTGAGATCTTACCAACGCCGATCCCCACATTTGACTTCGAGTTGCCGAGCGAAGCCCCTTTAATGAAGTCCTTGATCGTGAAGCGCCGCTAAGATACATAAGCTTCTATGAAGTCATCACGAACAAAAGAACTTAAAAAATTTAAATTAGGTCAAGCTCAGACAAAATATCCCAAAACTTATGCCCCCGAAGCCTTAGAAGCATTTGATCATCAAAATCCTGGAAAAATTGCTTGGACAACTTTTATTTGCACAGAATTTACTTCACTTTGCCCCAAGACAGGACAACCTGATTTTGCTAAAATCTATATCAATTATATTGCTGATAAAAAAATGGTGGAAAGCAAATCGTTAAAAATTTATCTTTTTTCTTTTCGAAATCACGGGGACTTTCATGAAGACTGTGTGCAAAAAATCTGTGATGATCTTGTTCAACTGATTAAGCCTAAATATTTAGAAGTTGTGGGCGAATTTACTCCACGGGGTGGAATTGCTATTTTTCCTTTTGCTTCTTTTGCTAACAAAGAAAATCAATTTAGAACGATTCAAACCGAACGTTTGACAAATTATGCACCTGGAAAATACTCGATGAAGCTTGACCGAATTTATTAAATATCAAGTTTGGTTTGAAAAAAGTCTTTGTAAAATATCAGCACCTGAATCTTGAGTTCTTAAATAGTAGTGTGCTTTTAAAATTTCTTTTTGTTCATCAGTCACATCGGCGACTTGGTTAAAGCAGCCGAAACGTTTTAGATAAATATGATACAAACTTAAGGCTCCTGCGACAGAAATATTAAAACTTTGAACAAAACCTGACATGGGTATGATGACTCTTTCGTCACTCAGTTCAAACATTTCTTTTGAAATACCTTCTTTTTCATTTCCCAAAACAAGGGCCGTGGGAACTGTCCAATCAATTTGGTCTAAGGGTTTTGAAGCTTCTAAACTTGTGGCCACAATTTTATGGCCTCTTTTTTTTAATTCTCGAATACAGTCACCCGTGGTTTTCCATTTTTGAACCTCTGTCCATTTATCTGCACCTTGCGTGACTCGATTTGATTCTTTAAATTTTTCTTGAGTTTCAATAATATGGAAATTCACAAAACCAAAAGCTTCTGCTGTTCTCATGACAGCACTGATGTTACCACGGTCATAAATTCCTTCGAGAACAATGGCATTTGAAAAATTTCTTCCGGCGACCACTCGCTCAATTTTTGCAAGCCGTTCAGGGGTCAACAAAGGACCTATTGTATCCACTACGAATTTGTAATGGATATGCAAGTTTTCGCGCACAGGTATCTGTGTTGAAAGTGGAAAAAGACTCATTTGTATAGAAACTCCAAATTATTAATTAAATCACGAGTGATATTTTTCTGGTGCGCTTCTAGCGTGCCTCCGCCAATTTCAAGAAGTTTTGCGTCCCGCCAGAGCCTTTCGACAACATATTCACCAACATAGCCATAGCCACCTAATACTTGAATAGCCCGGTCTGCGACATTTTTTCCCATTGTCGTTGCGACGAGCTTAACACCGTCTGAATCCAAACGATTTCCTTCTGAATTCAAATCAAGCTTACGCGCGACTTCGTAAACATAAGCACGACTGGATTTGTATTCTGCATAAGAGTCTCCGATGTATTTTTGAACTTGTCCAAAATGACTGAGAGGTTTTCCAAAAGCTTCCCGCTCACTGGCGTATTTCGTCATGATTTCAATTGATCGTCGAGCAATTCCGATCGACATCGCAGCCAAAGTCAGGCGTTCAATTTCTAAGTTTCTCATCATGTGAACCATCGAATCACCTTCGTGTCCGATTAAGTTTTCTAAAGGCACTTCGCAATCTTGAAAAACAAGTTCCGCCGTATTTGATCCCCGCATCCCTAATTTATCTTTAATTTTTTGACCAACGGAAAAACCTTTATAGCTTTTTTCAACCAAGAAGCTTGAAATAAGAGCTCGGCCATTTTTTTCACCGGTTTTTGCGTAGACTAAAACTAAATCACAAGGTGTACCATTTTCATCAATAGTTCCATTGGTGATCCACATTTTACGACCATTTAAAACATAGTGATCACCTTTTTTAACAGCTGTGGATTGCATCCCTAAAACATCGGTTCCCACAGCGGGTTCGCTCATGGCCATGGCGCCAATCCATTCCCCTGAACTCAGCTTGGGTAAATATTTACTTTTCTGAGCTTCACTGCCATTCACTGCCAGATTATTGACCATCAACATCGAGTGCGCTAAGTAAGCCAAACAAAAACCAGGGTCACTGGCCGAAAGTTCCTCATGAATAATTGTCGCTGCCGTCGCATCCATTCCCGCGCCTCCGTACTTTTCAGGCACGGTGATTCCCATCAAACCTAATTCGCTTAACTTTTTAAAAAGTGAGAGATTAAATATTTCTTTTTTATCAGAAGCTGCCGCTTGGGGCTCAACTTCTGCCTTCACAAATGAGCTGAGAGTGTCTCTGAGCATTGAATGTTCGGGAGTGGGATTGAAAAGATCAAAGTTTTTGTAGCTTTGCATTTGGTAGTTCTCCTTCACGAGGAACTCTGTTTTCGCGAAGCTTGTCAAAAAACTCAAGTCGTTTCTTGACATGGCGCATAGCGCTTGAGATCAAGGGGCCCGTTATGATTTCAAAATGAAATTTAGCATTCTAGCAGTTGGCACCGAACTCACTTCTGGTCAAATCACAAACAGGAATGCCGCTTGGATTTCTCAACGTCTTTCAAACTTAGGCTTACAAACTGAAATCCATGTTACGGTCTCTGATGACAGAGCTTCAATTCTGGAAGCTCTGTCAATTTTGGAAAGCAAAAGTGATTTTATTTTTGTGAGTGGAGGCTTAGGCCCCACGTCTGATGATTTTACAAGAGACCTCATCACGGAGTGGTCAGGTCAGGCCGTTCAGTTTCATGAACTTTCATGGAAAAAAATTCAAGACAGACTTCAATCTCGGGGGCTACCTGTTTCTGACTTTCAAAAACAACAATGTTATTTTCCTCATAATGCGCAAGTTTTAGACAACTCGGAAGGAACCGCGAATGGCTTTTATCTTACAAAAAATACTAAACATCTCTGGGCGTTGCCTGGCCCACCCAATGAAGTTGCGGCTATTTGGAATGATCATATCGAAATTCAGATACAGAAATTAACTGAAAGCTTAGACCGCTATATGACAGTTTCTTGGGACGCTTTAGGTTTAGGTGAATCTTTAGCGCCCAGCTTGATTGAACCCGCAGTGAAAGGATCTGGGGCCGATATCGGCTACCGAGTCCACATGCCTTATTTGGAAATAAAATTATCTTTTTTTAGATCGCAGTATGAAAAAATGAAACCTTTTATCAACCAAGTCGAAGAATCACTTCAAAAATACACAGTCAGCCGAAATGGTGAGGATATTATAAATTCTCTTCAAAAAATTATTTTAAAAGCACCCCATTTTTTCGTTTGCGATGAAGTGACTCAAGGTCTGTTGATGATGCGTCTTTCGAATCTTCGTAAATCAGATTACACATTCACGACAGATCAAAACCTAGTCGCACCATTGAATTGCTGGAAGATACACTGTCAATTTATCAATGAGTTCGAAATCCAACTTGAACTGACAAAACCGGATGACTTACCTTTCAGGCGAATCATTCAAAGTCCTTATATTAAGTCTGCACAAATGTCGAATCGAATGCGCCAATACTTTTCTGAAATGATTCTGATCATGACTTGCCAACATTGGAGAGTTTTATGAAAAAAATAATCATACTGATCGCGATTTTATCAAACCTAGTCAGCTGTGCCCGATTAGATTTTGGTCTTCAGTTTTTTAGTTTTTATATCAAATCAGAAGTCGATGATATGTTTGACTTAAATACCCCACAGAAGGATCTTTTTGAAAAAAACTTTTCGACCGAACTTGAAAAAGCAAAACGAGATCGATTTCCAATTTATGCTGATTATTTAGAAAGTATCTCGCAAGCAATTGAAAGCACGAATCTAACCGGTGAAAAAGTATCACAACTTTTCGATCAAGGATCTGAACTTTTTTTACAGACCCCACCCCAGTGGAAAACAGCGCTAGAAGAAGTTGTTCTAACTTTGAAAGTCGACCAATTTAAAGTCTTCGAAGAATACTTTTATACAAAAATTGAAAAACAAAAAGATCGTTCGAAAACATTAAAATCCAGACAAAAACAGCAATTAAAAGCAATGCAAAAATGGATTGATGAATCCATTGAAGATTTGACCAGCACTCAAGAAAAAAAACTTGAACAGTATATTAAAACAAATCCTAAACCTTTTGAACTTTCGATTAAAAGCCAAGAGTTTGTGTTCAGCCAGTTTAAAGAAGCTTTCCCTGAAGTTAATAAACGGCAAATCTTTATTCAAACTTTTTTAACAGATTGGCGAACACTTCAATTGCCAGATTACGTCAAAGCCCATGAACTTTACTTAGTAAAATTAAAAGATTACGTGATGGATTTAAGTTTGAATTTAAATGAAAAACAAAAAAATAACCTGATTCGAAACTTGAAGAAACGGGCTCTTGAACTTCGAAAAATTTCAATTCAATCAGAAGCTGAATAAGAAATTAAACCTGTTTTAAACTTTGAATAATATGTTCTAAAAAACTTGAGATTTCTGAATCAAAAAAGCCTACAGATTGATGCAAAGCTTTGTGATAACTGGCTCTTTCAATTGTTATCAGCATAAAAAGAATTTTTTTAAAAACAAGATTCCGATCAGGTTGCGTTCCCAGAAGTCCCACCACTTTATCTGTTATCGTATTAGCATGCGCTTCAAATAAATCATTAAAAGGTTGTCGGTAGCGCTCATCCCGAATGGCTCGGTCTCTAAAAAAATGAATTAAATGCATATAATGTGAGTTGCTTTGCTTTCGCATGCTATCTTCAGCCACAGCCTTCAAATAATCTTCTAAGTTGTTACTGGAGTCATTTTCAATTCCAAAACTTGTATGAGTTCGAAAAAAATGAAGACTTTCGATACAAAGATGATCAATGGTTTCAAAATGATGAAACAAAGCCCCTTTACTTGATTTCGTTCTTTTAATCAGTTCATTAGCAGAAAGTCCATCAGCACCATTTTCTGCAATCACTTCAAATGTCGCATAAAGAAATTTTTCTTTTAAATTAACAGGTTCGATTTTTTTATTAAATATAAGACTCATCGGGCTTTCATTTTTTGATATCATCTCAATTTCCATCTTTAGAGGCGTCATCATCGATTTTTCGACTTTTCTGGCAAACTGTGAAATTGAATTTTTCAATCAAAGTATTTTTCACAGAAGTCCCATATTTAAATGTTTTAATATCTAAAATAAAAAAGATTATTTAACCTTCGTTTACCTTCTTTATAATTTCATCGATAGTTCAAAATGTAAATATTTTTGCTTGAAAGTCGAGTCATAGTATATTTATTTAGTTTCATTCTAGATTTCAAGCAAAATGTGAGGACTTTTTTTGTTGTTTTCAAAAAAAACATTCTGTAGTCTCAAATGTTAAATTATTTCAACAATCTAAACATTCAATACTTTGTAACGGTTGAGAGCTTTTAGAATGATCTCGGTAAACGGCGATCGCTTTAAGACCCAATCGATACGCTAGTTTATACACATTTGAAATATCTTCTGGCTGAGCTGATTCCGGCAAATTGACAGTTTTCGAAATAGCTCCCGATATAAAGGGCTGAACAGCTGACATCATCAGCAAGTGCGACTCTGGACTGAGTCGCGGCGTTCCTGTTGCTGTTGCAAATATGAACATTTGATCATCTTCAATCATCCCTTGAATGGATTTGTTTTCATTTACATTTTTTATTATTTTTTCAATCTGATTTGTTTGATATCCTAGCTTTTTTAAAGCCGGAGCAAGTGCTTGATTGA
Organism: Pseudobdellovibrionaceae bacterium; assembly: GCA_030158485.1. Taxonomy (GTDB): domain Bacteria; phylum Bdellovibrionota; class Bdellovibrionia; order Bdellovibrionales; family Bdellovibrionaceae. Next base: position 99,168 of record JAOASS010000014.1, read on the forward strand.
TTAAAGTTAAACTCCCACCACCAGCTAAAATTTTATGCTTAGACAAAGAAAAATCAGGCTCAATTCCAAAAGTGTCACAATCCATCATCAAACCAATCGTTCCAGTTGGTGCAATCACAGTGGCTTGAGCGTTTCGAAACCCAAATTGGCGACCTAAATATAAAGTTTCGTGCCATAATTTTTCAGTCGAAAGTTGAGCCGAATCTGGCAAATGTGAGTAATCTATCTTATCCAAAGCCGCTTGATGTTTTTGAATCACTTTCATCATCGCTTTTTGATTCTTTTTATATCCTTTGAAGGAACCTTTAAATTGAGCCATCTCGGCAGAGGTCTTATAAGCTTGCCCCGTCATCAAAGCTGACAGATAACCCGCCCAAGCACGGCCTTTTTCTGAATCATAACCAAGCCCCAATCTCATCAAAAGCGATCCCAAATTAGCGAAACCTAAGCCCAGGGGTCTAAAATCATGGGAATTTTGTGCGATTAATTCCGTCGGATAACTTGAGTAGTCGACTAAAATTTCTTGAGCTATAAAAAGAATTCGGCTGACATGAAGATACTTTTCAATCTGGAAATTGCCTTTCTCATCAAAAAAATGAATCAAATTTAGTGAAGCTAAATTACAAGCGGAGTTATCTAAAAATAAATACTCCGAACACGGGTTGCTGGCCCGAATGGAATCTGACACAGGACAAGTGTGCCATTCGTTAATCGTGTCTTTGAACTGAACACCAGGGTCTGCACAGCTCCAAGCCGCACGAATCAGCTTGGCCCATACTTCTTCAGCTGAAAATTCCCGAAGTGTTTGACCCGTTAATTGAGATTTTAAAGACCATTTTAATTTTTTTTCGACAGATTCCATCAATCGATTTGAAATGCGGACGGAGTTATTAGAATTCTGCCCTGAAACAGTTTTATAAGCAGGGCCTTCATAAGCTGAAGAATAACCGGCTTTGATTAAAGCTTGAGCTTTTTTTTCTTCTTCCCATTTCCAATTAATAAATTCAATAAGCTCTGGATGATCATCATCTAATAAAACCATTTTTGCAGCACGCCTTGTGGTTCCACCCGATTTAATCGCACCTGCCCCCTTATCTAAAACTTCAAGAAATGAAATCAAACCGGAAGACGTTCCACCTGCACTTATTTCTTCATATTTTGAACGAAGAGAGGAAAAATTAGTTCCCGTCCCAGAACCGTATTTAAAAATTCTGGCTTCATTACGAGCTAGTTCAAAAATACTTTCAATTGAATCATCAACACTTTGGATAAAACACGCGGAACACTGGGGGCGTGCAAAAACATTCGCGATCGGTTTTATTTTTTTTGTAATAAAATCATAAGCCCAGTGTTCACCAAATGATTTTAATTTATAACTTTCAAAAAGGCCCACATTAAACCAAACGGGGGAATTAAACGCACCCATTTGATAATAAACAATGTGTCGAAGCTCTTTTAAGAAAATTTGAAGATCTTTTGGCGTAGAAAAATACTTTTGCTGAGCTGCTGTTTTTCCTATGGCTTTTGTAACTCGACCAACAAGCTGCTTCAAACTTGTTTCCCATTCAGAATCAGAATGGGACCCTTTTCTTCTAAAATATCGACTGGCTGTTATTTCAACCGCTGTTGAGCTCCAAAAATCGGGAAACTCATATTCATGCTCTTTCATTTTTATATTTTTCCAACGAATTTTCTTTTCAGGATCTTGGCCCTGAGTCAAAAGAGGGGTCACTGACAAGCCATTTAATTTCTTCATTGTTCCATTTCACATTCCTCTTGAAGTGAGGGTCAAGAAGAAGTACGTCTTTGAATATGAGTCACAATATTTATTTTGATAACAATGCAACAACGCCTTTGGATTCCAGAGTTTTTGAAGCCATGAAACCTTATTTCGACATCTGCTACGGCAATCCAGCCAGTCAACTTCATCAAAAAGGTTGGGAAGCAAAAGAAGCCGTCGAAATGGCTCGAAAAAAAGTAGCCCAACTCATTCATGCGAAACCAGAAGAAATCACTTTCACAGCTGGCTCAACTGAAAGCAATAACTGGGCTCTTAAAGGTCTGATTGAGTCTCTCAAAGAAAAGAATCCACTCGAACCACTTCATATCCTGACTTCTAATATAGAGCACGCAAGCGTCAAAGAACCGCTTCTTTACATGAAAAAAAAAGGGCTTATAGATATTGATTTTTTACCTGTCGATTCCCAAGGTTTTTTGTCACTTGAAACCCTCAAAAAAAACTGTCGGTCTTCGACAAAAGTAATCAGTCTGATTTGGGTTCATAATGAAATCGGGACCATTCAAAATTTAAAAGAAATCGCAGCGTGGGCTCAGGAAAATCATATTTACTTGCATACGGATGCAACTCAAGCTGTTGGTAAAATTGAAGTCAATATGGATGAAAACCCGATCTCTTTACTTTCGTTTTCAGGACATAAGCTTTACGGGCCCAAAGGGATTGGTGCTCTTTATACTCGAAGTTTGAATCCCAAAATCACACTTCATCCATTACTTCATGGCGGTGGACAAGAAATAAGCGGTCGATCGGGTACTTTGAATGTTCCTTCTATTGTGGGCCTTGGCAAAGCTTGTGAAATTGCACAACTTGAAATGAAAAATGATTGGATAAAAACCAGTCAACTCATGACTGATCTTTGGAACAATTTAAAATCTGAATTTCCTCAGATTAAACTGAACGGTCCTAAAGTCGGCACACGCACCGTCTATAATCTCAATCTGACTTTACCTGGAATCCAGGGTTCAGATATTCTTCCGCACCTTCAGAATCTCTGCGTTTCAGGAGGCTCAGCTTGCAGCTCTGGTAACCTTCAAGGAAATCCCGTTCTATTAGCAATCGGCCATAATCCAAATGATACTTCGGTTTCATTAAGAATAAGCTCGGGTAGAATGACAACAAATGAAGATTTTCAAAAAGCTTTCAACGAAATATCTAAGGCTTTGAAATCACTTCGTTTTAATGAAAAAGAAGAAGTTCACAGAGTTTTATAACTATGCTAGAATAAGTTCTCGAGGTTAAAACTATGATTCAAATATCTGAAACCGCTGCTAAACGAATCCAGTCCCTTAAAGCAGAAGAAGGACAAACTGAAGCAGCTTTTTTGCGAGTTGAAGTCAAAAAAGGAGGCTGTTCAGGGCTTTCTTATAAAATGAATTTCGATGCTCAGCCCAAAGACGGTGATCAATTTTTTGAAGCTCACGGTCAAAAAATTGCGGTTGATTCAGAAAGTTTTCTTTATCTGATCGGAATGATTTTAGATTATTCCGGTGGTTTAAATGGTAAAGGATTTGTCTTCAATAACCCCAATGCTACAAAAAACTGCGGCTGTGGTTCTAGCTTCAACGTTTAAAAAAAAATCTCTTTTTAATTCACATCTATAAAGTCTTTGAACTTATTGTGAGGTCCGTTCTTCCATTTAAATTTTGTGAAAATCGACTGAGTTGGCATAACGGCCGACCTGACAATCGCCAGTAATAAAAGTAATCCGATACAGTGAATAAAAGGTATCTGCTGAGCTGCTAATGGCAAGCTCGTAAAATAAAGTGGCGCAAGCCAGTTCCAAAGAAAATAAAAAGGGATCGCCAAAAAAATATTTTTAAAAACCAAACCCATGCCTGACCTCTCTTTCTTTATTTTTTATTTGAATCTCGATTTTTAGAAGCCTCAGGTCTTCGATGCGTTTCTGTTTTTGTGTCGACTTCTTCTGAAGGGCTTTCATTTAAAAGCATGGTGTCTAAAATAGCTTTTGATTCGTACTGCTTTTCAGATTTGTGACCACGAATTTTTTTTGCTGGATTATTCGTGCGACTGATCTGCTCCGAAGTATCCACGGTTACAGGTCCAAAACACCGAACCTGACAAGAAAGCCTTCTGCCATCTATATAATAACTATTACCGATCAAACTGAGTTCAGCTTTTGAAGGTTTATTAATATTGTGTTCGCCTTCAAGAATTTTAATTCGACATTCTGCGCACGAAGGAACGCCTTTGCAAATCGAATGAATTTGAATTCCATTTTCCAATGCGATATTCAGAATACTTTTATTAGGATTCAAATCCACTTCAATATCTTGAGGCATAAATTTTATTTTCATAAGACTTTCACTTTCATAAAGACTTTTTTCCCAGCCTTAAGTAAAAAGCTTTTTCCTGAATCAAGATCCATTTTCATTTTTTTATCATTTACTTTTTGACCCTCGATCTGAACTCCACCGCCTTCGATTAATCGACTGGCTTCAGAATTGGATCCGCAGATGGCCAGTTTGACCATCAAAGCCGCTAAGGAAATTCCTTTTTCGGGCCCGACAGAAACTTCTTGTACTTCATCAGGCAAACCTTTTTGTGCAAAAATACGATTAAACTCTTCTTCGGCTTGAACCGCCAAAGCCTGGGAATGAAACCGAGTGACTAAAAACTTGGCTAAATGAACTTTCACTTCGCGTGGATGCCGCGCTCCTGATGAAACATCTTTTTTAAGTTGAACCAGCTCTGAAGGTTTTATATCAGTCAAAAGTTCATAATAGCGGTACATCAGGTCATCGCTGATCCTCATGGTTTTACCGAACATTTCCTTCGGAGTTTCAACGACTGAAATATAATTATCTAAAGATTTGGACATTTTATTAACGCCGTCGAGGCCTTCCAAAATAGGCATCGTTAAAACAACTTGAGGTTCCTGAGAATACTGAGACTGTAAAGAACGACCTACTAATAAATTAAACAGCTGATCTGTTCCACCCAGTTCAACATCTGATTCCATGGCAACTGAATCATAACCCTGAGTCAAAGGATAAAGAAATTCATGGATGGCAATAGGCGTACCCGATTTATAACGCTTCGTAAAGTCTTCGCGTTCAAGCATTTGGGCGACTGTGTATTTGGCAGCTAACTTAATAAAATCAATACTTGAAAGTTGGGAAAGCCAAGTTGAATTATAAACAATTTCTGTCTTATCAGGATCTAAAATTTTAAATATTTGCTGAGCATAGGTTCTACCATTTTCTTCAATTTCTTCTTTTGTCAAAATTGGACGAGTCGTACTTTTACCCGATGGATCACCAATTAAAGCTGTGAAATCACCAATCAAGAACTGAACATGATGACCCAGCTCTTGGAAAGTTCGCATTTTGTTGATGACAACAGTATGACCAATATGAATATCGGGCCGAGTCGGATCTGCACCAAATTTTATTTTGAGTGGCTGATTTTTTAAATGAGACTTCTTCAATTTTTTTAAAAGATCGGCTTCGCTGATCAGATCAACGACTCCCCATTTAATTCTTTCAAGCTGCTCATGCGGATCTAAAAACATGCTCTTACTTTCATCGTGCCATCTCGACAGCTCTGGTTTCGCGAACAACAGTGACTTTTACATGACCCGCTTGCGGCAGTTCTCGTTCAATTTTTCGTACAATATCGCGCACTAGCATTCCACTTTGATCATCCGTCACTTTCGCTGACTCGACTAAAACGCGGACTTCACGCCCGGCTTGGACGGCATATGTTTTAAGAACTCCATCGAAGCTATTACCAATACTTTCAAGTTCATGTAACCGATTTAAATAGTTATCCATTTGAGGACGTCTTGCGCCTGGACGTGAATTCGAAAGCATATTTGAAGTTTGAACAATCCAAGCAAGTGGAGTCTGCGGTTTTTCGTCGTCATGATGAGATCTAATCGCATGACAGACTTCATCTGATTCCCCGTATTTTTTTGCTATTTCTGCACCAACCAAAGCATGGGGACCTTCAACTGAATGTTCCACTGCTTTGCCCAGATCATGTAAAAGACCCGCGCGACGTGCAATTTTAACATTCATTCCTAATTCGCCCGCAAGTAAACCTGCAATATAGGAAACTTCCATTGAATGATTTAAAAGATTTTGAGCATGAGTTGAACGATACTTCATTGTTCCTAATAGCCTGATAATCTCACTGTTAATTCCAGTCAGTCCCAATTCGACTACGACTCGGTCGCCTTCTTCTTTAATGGATTTCATTAAGTCTGTTTTTTGTTTTTCAGCTACTTCTTCAATTCTGGCTGGATGGACTCGCCCATCTTCCATTAATTTCTCAATGGTTCTTCTGGCCAGTTCTCTTCGGATCGGATCAAAACCAGAAATCACAACAGCTTCTGGAGTATCATCCACGATTAAATCAACTCCGCAATGGGCCTCAAGAGTTCGGATATTTCGACCTTCACGTCCAATAATTTTACCTTTCATTTCATCACTTGGAAGCGACAGAACTGAAACCGTTCTTTCTGAAGTGTATTCAGCCGCAAATCGAGAAAGTGCCGAAGCAATCACTCGCTTTGCCCGGACTCCAGCTTCTTTTTGAGCTTCTTCTTCGATTTTTTCTAATGAAGATGTTGCTTCTTTTTTCGCCTCTTCCTCAAGAGCTTCAATCAATTGGCGCTTTGCTTCTTCTTGAGTCATCACGGCAACGCTTTCGAGCTTCGCACGAAGTTCGCCAAATTGAGTCTCGGCTTTTTTTTCTAATTCCTTTAAACGACTTTCTGAAATGTTTACTTTTTCTTCGCGATCTTTCAGCTGATTGATCACTCTTTGATTGTCGTCTAGTTTACGATTGTGCTCGTCTTCAATTTCTTTCAAGCGGCGCTCAAGCTGCTGCTCTTTTTGTTTCATTTGATTTTTTTGTTTGAGAATATCTTGTTCGACATTTTTTCTAGAACGAGCTTCAAAATCTTTTGCCTTAGCTTCAGAGTCCCTCTTGATTCGCGCCGATTCTGACTTAGATTTATTCACAATTTTTTCAGCTTCAATTTTAGCTGATTTTTTTGTGGACTCATCTTGAATTTTCTTGAACATGAAAACGCCGATTCCGCCCAACAAAAGCCCCAGTAGAACCGCTATGACAACTTCAATTCCCATTTTTTTCCCTTACCTTTTTAACCATGTGATTCCCCGGTCCGATACAATAACATCCATTTTGATGTCGTGATCTTCAACAGGAAGTTCAGCAAATAATTGATATGAATAACAAACACCGACTTTAAGTCCCGGCATCCCTTTTAAAGTTCTATCGTAAAAACCTTTTCCACGCCCGATCCGTTCCCCCTTTTCAGAGAAAGCCAAACCCGGTACTAAAAAACCATCCAACTTTTCAATCGAAATAGAAGTGCCAACAGAAGGTTCTTGGAAGCCTAAGTCTGACCGATTCCAAGAAGACAAACTTGAATCGACTGGTTTCACGAATTCCAAAGCGAGCCCCTGAAGCTTAGGAAAGTACCAATGAATCGAAGACCTGAAGCAACCTTCAACCGCAGGCTCTTGTGAAAGCGCTCGAAATCCCGCCCAAGATCCTTTTTGATAGTCTAAAAATTGAGACAAGTTTTTTAATACACCCGCAACAGGCAAAGCTGCCGGTGTCTGAGAAATAATATGCTGTCTGACTTCAGACTTTGTTTGAAACTGCATCAACTTGAACCTTTGCTGAAAATTTCAGCCGGTTAAAATTGATTTCTCGACTTCCAAAAGAAACTATTTCTTCTGAGAGTTTTCCAGGTCATTCGCGAGTTTGAGAATTTTTTCTTCGAGACTTTCAAGTTCGTGAGAGGCTTTTCTTTTTAAGAGGAGAAGTTCTTCGGCTAAGTGAAGAGCAGTTAAGACCGCCGCATTTTGATAGGATCCATTTTTAGAAACGGCCAGAGCTTGCGCCATTTTTTGATTTAAAAAATCCACTAATTCTTTCACCAAGACATCGTCATGGGAAGTTCTCAGCTTGTAGGGCACACCTGCTATTTGAAACTCGTGGGTTTTTTTATCAGGCGTTCTGTCTAATGCCACTTTGTTGAAACTCCTTCAAGTAACTGTTCTTATATAATCTCTTAAAATCTATTTAACTTCGAACTTGAAATTTCTCGTTTTAACTTAAAACGCTTTACCTGACGTTCAACGAGTCTTTTTATGAAAACTCGCGTAAACTAGAGAAATCCAATACTTACACATTTAAGTTTAACGATTATTAGACCTGATGATCAATCAAATTTTTCGATTATTTGACCCGTGCTCACACTTTGCGATGTCGCGCCCTTTGAGTCTGATAAAAATCGATATTGCCCTGGAAAGACAGAAACAAAATCTGAACCCCGCATCGGAGCCGATACTAACTGCCGTCTCATTAAGATCTGGCGCCGATCTCCGGCTTCGGATACTAGATTTTGAACGAAATGACCCTTCAACAAATCACGCTCCATATGGTCTTTTCCTTCAAACTTAAAAAGCGCTGACATGTCGCGCCAGTCTTTTGCTTGCGCCGCAGCCAAACAGATCTCAACAGCTTCTTCATTTTCTGAATTCTTCATTTTAAATGTGTTGCAGATGTCGTAATTCAAACGAAAAGTCACATCTGTCATTCCCGCCGAAGCCAAGTAAAGATCACCAAACTGATACTGACTCAGGCGAAATAACGGCCTTGCCATGTAAAACTGAAGGAAAAAAAGTTTATTTTTTTCAATATCCGAATCAAAATCTCTGAAGACTCGTAATCTTATTTCTTTATTCAAACTCGTCGGAACCGAAAGTTTCACCAGATCAATAACAACATTCTGTCCTGCTCGAATCACAATCCAACCGGGATAAATGGAATTTTCAAAACCTAAAATATACTGACCTGATTCAAGACTTTTGGCCTGATTCAAATCAAAGTACTCAATACTTGTACAAGATCGAATCATACCATTACAACGAGCCGCTTTTACTTGTCGAAAAATTTGGCTCGGGCCGGCCTCACCACGTACCGTCAACGTTCCCATGGAGGTTGCGGCCCTTGCCTGCGAAAGTAAAAAAGTCAGTGTAAATCCAATTATAAAATTCACTTTAAAAAAATTAAAATTTTTCACGTGAACCTCGTGATCTAAAAAGCTCAATTAACCTTTGATCTTGACCATAATGATCGATTGCCGTGCGAATTTCACCAGAAGCTGTCACGTCGACGGTTTGGTACATAAAATAAACTGGCAAACTTTGCTTCACAGGAATAGGCAAAGGTTGTGAACGCTGTATTTTCATTTCTTTTAAATTCCACTGCAACTGATCTCTTAATAAATACTGTGCTAATTTAAAAGCATCTTCTAGACGAACACAGCCTGAACTTCTTAAGCGAGCCGATTCTTTCATCAAATGAATTTCGTTTGTGTCGTGAAGATAAATAAACCAGGGATTCGTCAAAGGAAACTTCACTAAGCCTAATGCGTTCTGTGGACCTGGCTGCTGAACCAATGTAAAATCAAAGTTTGTACGATCATAACTTCTCCAATTGATACTTCCCGGATCTACTTCTTGATTTGATCTATTATAAATTTTAATTCCACTTTTTTGCCAAACATAAGGGTTTTCTTGTAAGTCAGGAAGTTTATCTTTAACCGCAATAGAATACGGCACTGTCCATGTGGGACTTAACTCGACTCTTCTGATTTCATCTCGCATTGTGGGAGTTCTACGGGTGGGCCGTCCGTTGACCGTTTTCATCGCCATAATCGTTTGATTATTTTCAACTACATTCATTTCCTGAAATGCCATGTTCACAATTAAATATCGATTTTCCCAAACTTGAGGAAACCATCTGTACTTTTCTAAATTGGCTTTGATCTTATCAATTCGATCTTGAAGACCAGGCCCAATGGACTTAAAAAAACTTCTTGAAAGCGTTCTTGTGATCTGAAGACTGTTCAGCTCTTGGTACCTTGTAACGGCTTTTTGCAGTTCCGCATCGTAAACATTCGATTGATTTGAAATCGGATAACCCAAATCAGTCATTCGCTTTTTAACTTCAACTAGAACCTCGTGCTGCGCCCCGACTTTAAGGTCAATCATGGGGTCTACTAATAATTCAGACCAAGCCTTTTGAGCTTTTAAAGTTTTCATTTTTTTTAAAATAAAAATGAGTTTTTTATATTTTTCGTGCTGAGGCGACATTTTCTCAAAAACAGAAACCAATGTCTCTGGACGCTTTGCTGCTTCCACTAAAAGGGTGCTGATTTGAAAATTTTTTCGAGGCATTTTAATATCTTCATCAATTAAATCGGGATCTAAGATTTGTCCATTTATCAGGTCTCGAGAAAAATTAAGATAGGCATCAGAAAGTAAAATTTCAAAAGTCACTGCGTTTTTTTCGTTGACCCGATCAAACAAGTTCAAAAGTTCCTTAGGTAGATACTGATCTGTCGTCAGACCCCAATCATCTGCTTGCAATAAAATTTGCTTAAAAACCAAAGCCGCCTGATTAGGCTGACCGGCAGCGGTCCAAAGGGCTGCGTAACCATTCAGTTCGTAAAGTTGCTTCAGGGGCTCAGTTTCGATGATTTTCTGAGAAGGCTCAACTTTCACATGAAGATACAGTTTATCACTTAAAAGTTTATTCAAGTCCGTAGCCTGGGCCTGAAAGACAAATAAAAACTGAATAAGTCCAACGTACAACTTCATAGATAGCATCTCAAGTTGCACAAGTCTTGCCATTCCCTGAAGACTTTGAATGCTTTAGAGAAATAATTTTTTAAGAAAAAGACGCGAAGAGGAAGTCACTGTACAAGGTTTTGACAGTTGATTGAATCATTCTTTTTTTAAGAAGAATCTCTATCCGCGAGAATCGGGCTGCAACCGATTCTCGCCACTACATCCCCTATTTTTACCGGGGCTTTTCTTTATAAGTCACTTTAATCGGCGCGGAATCCCCTGATGTTTTCAAATAGTGGGGAAGTTTAGTACGAAATTCTGGAAGTCCACCTATCAAAATATTTTTATGCTTGGGGTGTTGGTAGTCAACAAATCGGCCTTCATCTACAAGAAATTTGCCGACGAAGTTGGTAGGGCGTTCTCCAAATTGATCATCGATACTGTATCTGTCACCTGTTAAACCTGAAAAAGCTTTGAAATGGTAATCAGCTTCTGCAGAGTTTGGATACATATCGACATAATAAGTTCCACGCTCAAGCAAGTTCACATTTTCTTGAACCACTATTCCGAGCCGCTCAATTGAAAAAGCATCCGCAGAAATTCCACCTGATTTTTGTGCTTCATCTGTTAACATGACATAAGACCACGGTCTTTTTTTAGTGAAGTCTTTGTACGCAGGAAAAACATTTGCCACTTTACAAACACCCAGAATTGATTTCTTAGCACAATCATTCAGTCGAGTTGTTTCTCTTGCGTAAACTCTGTAAAAATCTGTTCCTGGAGGTACTAAGTGTCGCAAATAAGCAATTGCACTATTGCTTAGCCGAGTGCAACCTGCTGACCCAGGATTACTGAACATATTAAGCAATGTAGAGCGTGTTAACTCAATCGCTGCTTCGCCATCACTTCCCCAACCAATCGTCCCATGAATCCATTGTGAGCTAAAACCATTAGGTCCAATGGGTGGGTAAACTTTAGCTGCATACCAACCAAAAGCTCCATAAATTGTGCTTTCACCATTTACTTTAGTCTGCCATTTTTTACCCCAAGAAAAAGTACTATCTGGGCGCCCACGAGAATCTAGTGGCGCTTTAGGAGGCACTGATGCCAAGGACTGGCCTTCTCGATACCAATGGGGATAATGTCCACTGTTATCTTGATAAAACTTGATCCACTCGGCAATACGGCCGTGACCTAACATTGTCTTGAACGCATTGTCATTTTTTTCAGTGCCTTCTTCAGGGCGTCCGACAACCATTTTCGTTTCAAAAACCATTTGATGAGGACAATTCAAGCTTGTATCACATCTTTTATAAACCCGAGTCACTTCAGTTGCTATATTTTGAACGATAAAATAGGGCGACTTCTTTTTCATCATATCAACTGACGAAAGAAACTTTTTAGCTACATAAAAAATGTCTTGAGGATTGGTCGGCTTAAAAGTGTAAGACTTTTTTATCTTCACACCGACAAGTCCCGACTGTAAAATTGGATTTTCAGCTAAAACAACACGCTCGTTAATTCTTAATTTACCGACAACATTTTCACGATTTACATCACTCATTGAGTTTCGAACTAGTACAACTTCTGTCGATATAAAATACTCTTGATCGACAACTAATGTGACAACTTCACCTAAGTTGTTAGAGTAGACTTCTTGTTGCGCAAGAGCTTGTTTTGACAAAAAAACAAGCATCAAACTTAAGAATAATTTCATTCTATTAGAAACCCTCATTGTACGCTCCTCTTGAATTAAAATAAATTGTTACAAGAGTCTTTATATCTCTGATTTAGATTATGAATTTACATTTTAAATTAGTTTGAATTCTTTTCCGGTGACAATTTTAAAACTTCGACAGCCCCAAGTTGTCACTCTGTACAGGAGTTCAACAAAACACGTCACAAAATCGCGTTGAGGAATTCTTTTGGGTCAAAATCACGTAAGTCTTCGATTTTTTCACCGACTCCAATTTTTTTAACTGGAATTTTAAGTTCATCATGAAGGCCTATAATAATTCCACCTTTGGCCGTACCATCCATTTTTGTGACAATCGCACCTGATAATGGGATTGCTTGGTTGAATTGCTTTGCTTGAATCAAAGCATTTTGCCCCGAATTGGCATCTAAAACAATCCAGGTCTCATGAGGAGCCCCATTAAGAGCTTTTCCCAGAACCCTTTGTACTTTCTTAAGCTCTTCCATCAAATGATCTTGAGTATGTAGTCTTCCCGCTGTGTCGATAATTACGACATCTATTTGATTTTGAATTCCTTTTTGAACAGCTTCGTAAGCAACACCACTTGGATCCTTCGTATGCTCCGGAGCAAATATTTCAACTTGAGCTCGTTCACTCCAAACTTTTAATTGTGATGCGGCAGCAGCTCGGAATGTATCACCTGCCGCTACTAAAACCTTTTTACCTTCACGAGCCCAAAGCGCCGCCAACTTCCCGATCGTTGTTGTTTTCCCAACACCGTTCACTCCGACAACAAGTATGATTGTGGGACCCTGATCATTCCAACTAATAGGACTTGGATGAAAAGGTGAGATCATCGATGACATTTCGCTTTTTAGTGTGTTTGAAATGGTTTCAAAGTTTTTTAAACTTGAATTTGAAAGATCAAACCGAATTTTTTCTAACAAATTTTCGACAGTTTTGGGTCCAATATCAGATGTATAAAGAATTTCTTCAACCTGATCAAGAGCTTCGCTTTCCGTATGCCCTTCGAACACGGAACGCATTCTTCCCCAAAGTGTCGACTTCGTATTTTTTAATTTTTCTTCCAATGAAATGAGTTTTTCGATGGGAGGTAAAACTCCCGAAGCTTCATGATAAGGCCTACCGACATCGATTGATGCCGGTTGCTTTTGACTTGTTTTTTTAAGATCTTCCGCAGTTTTTAAATATTCTGAAGTTTCAGTTACTTCAGGTAAGATTTTTTGATCCGATTTTTTTTTGCGGAAAGCTTTTAAAATAAAGGGCAGTGCAATCGCAAAAATTAAAAGGCCCACAAAAGCAACTAAGACTTGAAGAGCTTCAAAATGGGACTCGCGCATAAGCCAACCTTCTTTATTTACTATAAGTTAGCGCTTAATGATCCTTCTGTTAAGTTAACAGACACCATCGTCGATACGCCTTTTTCTTGCATCGTGACGCCGTAAAGCTTCTTTGCCACTTCCATCGTGTGTTTATTATGAGTCACCACGATAATTTGTGAACGTTTTGCCATTTCCCTGACTAGGTCATTGAAACGGAAAACATTGGCGTCATCAAGCGGAGCATCAACTTCGTCAAGTAAGCAATAAGGAGATGGCTTCACTAAGAAAATAGAAAATACAAGTGCGACTGCTGTCAGAGCTTTTTCTCCACCCGACATTAATGTCACATTCTGCATTTTTTTACCCGGTGGTTTGGCAATAATTTCGATACCCATTTCACCACGTTCTGGATCTTCATGAAGTTCGAGCTTTGCTTCACCACCACCAAAAAGAACAGGGAAAACTTTCGTAAATCTGTCATTAACTTGGTCATAAGTTTCTTTGAATCTCTTGCTACAAATACGATTAATTCGGTCGATGACTTTACGTAACTGCTCTTGCGCATCGACAAGATCTTGATGCTGCTTATTCAAAAATTCGTAACGAGTCGAAGTTTCTTCAAATTCGCCAATTGCTGATAAATTCACTTCTCCGATTTTAGAGATTTTTTCTTTCAAATCAGCCAGTTCTGTTTCAACAAGAATTGGATCTTTTTCTTCGCTTGCTATTTGAGGCGCTATTTCAGGCAAGTCACGTCTATATTTTTCAAGAACTTGATTGATTAAGTACTGTTCTTTTAATTTGGCTTGATCCAATTTTAACTGAGCTTCAGACATTGCTTGTAATCGATTGTTTTTCTGACTTTGAGCTGTATTACGTTCGGCTTCAATTTCTCTTAATCGAGCACTTTCAACTTCAAAAATATTTCGATTTTGAGAAAGTTCAGCTTTCATCTCTTCAACAGAGCGAATAGATCTTTCAAATTCAATTTTTTGTTCTTCAAGCTTGATCGTACTTTCATGCATTTGATCAGAGTACATTTCTGACTCTTCACTCATGCGGGAAAGCTGACCCGTTAAATCATTCACTTGCCGAGTCACGAGCTCCAACTGCTTTAAAGTACTTTGCCACTCTTGATTTTTTGTTGCGCTCGAAACTTGAAGATCTGTCACTTGAGACTGCAAACCGTCAATTCCTCTTCGCGTCGTTTGAAGCTCTTCGTCTTTGTCTGCAACATCTGTTTCAATTGCTTGACGACGAGAATTGAGATCCATCAACTGGGTCCTAAAGTCTGACATCTGATTACTTTGAGACTCAATTTGTTCTAAAAGTCTTCGGTGATCACGTTCAAATCTTTCCAAAGTTTGCTTCGCATTTTCATATTCATTTTGAGCGCGCTCAAGATCCTTTTTTAATTCTGCCACTTTAATTTCTTGCTCAACTTTTCGCTTCTGAGCCCCCTCAAAATCTGTGACAACATTTTTTAATTGTTCTTCTGTTTTTTTGAATGAAGCTTGAGCCAAAGCCAATTTACCCGACCACTCGAATTTTTTATCGGAAAGCTCTTTGATTTCGCGATTTCTTTTTAAAAGACCTGATTCTAAATTTTCCTGAGACCCACCTGTTAGAATACCAAAAGCGTCTAAAACATCGCCTTCACTTGTTACAAACGTCCAACCGGGGTAATCAGCACGCAGTTCTAAAGCTTGATTGATGGATTCAACAACAGCAATTTGGCCCAAAAGCTTCTGCACTGCTGGTTGAAACTTTTCAGTCGCCGTCACAACGTCTTTCAAAAGGGCTTTAACACCCGGAGCTCCCGCAGGATTCGTATCTGGAGTAAAAGTCAGATCATCAAATTGGTAAAAACTGGATCGACCTTGCTTTTGAGTTTTTAAGAAATCTAAAGCTTGAACTGATTTTCCCTGTTCGGAAGTTAAAATTGTTTGAAGCCTTGAACCCAGTGCTGCTTCCATCGCAATTTCATATTCACTGGGCACTTCAACAACTTCAGAAACTGGCTGAAAAGTTTCAAATTCTGAAACATTTCCGTCCGCATGAAGTTCGGTCTGTTTTTGCTTTTTCCAAAGCATCACAGTTTTAACACCTTCTTCAAAACCTTCAAAATTATGAGCCAAATTTTCTAAACCATAAAGACGGGAAGCCACTTCGTTTAAATTGTCTTTATATAGATCCATTTCCATTCGCTTAGCCTGAACAGATTCCGTTAAGATCTTTTTATTCGCTTCAAAAGATTCCACATCATTCGATAGGTCAAGCTGAAGCTGACGTTCACGGTCGAGTTCATTTTGAACACGGTGACGACGTTTTTCAATCTCTTGTACCTGAAGGCGGACTTCTTCCAACTGAGTCTGACCTTCTGCTTCTTGGTCATTGAGACGTGAAATTTGACCTTCAATACTTTGAATTTTAGCGTCCAAAGCTGAAGCGGCTTGTCCCATCGCAATCAAATCACGGCGCTTGACTGTGAGTTCCTCATCCACATTCACAACTCGAGACTGATGATCTTGAAACTTAGCATTTAAAGCTTCAAATTCTGACTTAAGACGAATTGCATCCGCTTCCAATTCCCCAACGGTTTCTTGGTACTGAACTTGATCTCGTGTTAAAAGTTCAAGCCGAGCTTGAGATTCTGATACCAAATTACCCGTCATCATTTCATTTCGACGAGCTTGTTCAATTTCAAATTTAAGCTCTTGGATTTCCATCTCTTTCTTCTGAGTGGATGTTTGTCTTTCAAAAACTTGAGTTTGCAAAACTTCTAATGACTTTTCTTTTTCTAAAAGCTGAAGTTTAAGAGTTTCAAATTCACCAAAAAGAATTGAAAGCTTTGCTTCGCCTTCTAATTCTAAGCCTTGAGCATCATTAAAGATTATTTGCGCCTCATCTGCTGCAAACTTCAAATCAACATACTGTCGAGAAGAGTTCCAAAGATCTAAGTCTTCAATCTGACGCTTAATATTTCTATAACGTTCAGCCCGCTGAGCTTGACGGTGCAATGAATCCATTTGGCGCTTCAATTCGCCTAAAATATCCTGCAAGCGCACTAAATTCTGATCCGTGGACTGTAACTTACGAATGGATTCTTTCTTTCGGGCTTTAAATTTTGTAATGCCCGCAGCTTCTTCAATTAAGTGCTTTCGATCTTCAGGCTTAGCTGTAATGATCTTACCGATCATGCCCTGCTGAATAATGGAGAAGCCTTTAGCACCAGCGCCCGTATCCATAAAAATTTCCTGAACGTCACGAAGACGGGCCGGTTCTTTATTAATAAAGTATTCACCTTCACCAGATCTGTGAAGACGACGAGTCACCATAATTTCAGAATATTTTAAGTACTTAACAGGAAAGGGACCGCCATCATTTTCCAAAGTGAGACTGACTTCACACATTCCCAGCGGAGCATAACCATCAGCACCAGCAAAAATGACATCCGTCATCTGTGATCCACGAAGATCTTTCGCAGACATTTCACCCATAACCCAAACCAGGGCATCTACGATATTTGACTTTCCACAGCCATTCGGACCGACAACGCCAGTGATACCTTCATCAAATTGAATAACTGTACGGTCTTTAAATGATTTAAAACCAATGAGCTCAAGCTTTTTGATTCTCAAACCTTATCTCCTTAACAATGGGACCGATGCCGTGGCTTACCGACTGCTTTTAATGCGACAGCCTGCTGTACTTTGGGCCTGGCTCAGTATTTAATGTCACGTCGACGAAGCCTTTGTGTCAATAAATCAAGGCCCTCAAATAACAAGATTATGCGGAGCAGCCTTGATTTGGCTGCTCCTTATTTTTAACCGAATAGATTGACTGCCTAGGGCCTAGGCAAGATTCATATTTTTAGTGCTTTATTTTTTTTGCATCAAGAGACTTCAGCGCACTTCGAGCCGCAGACAGTCTGGCAATGGGAACTCTGAAGGGCGAACAAGAAACATAATCTAAACCAACTGAATTAAAGAATTCAATGGATTCGGGGTCTCCTCCGTGCTCTCCGCAGACTCCGACTTTTAACTTGGGATGACTTCTTCGACCTAATTCTGTTCCCATTTTAACAAGTGCTCCGACGCCGACTTTATCGATACTGACAAAAGGATCTTTTTGAAAAATACCGCTAGAAACATACGATCCTAAAAATTTACCCGCATCATCGCGAGACAACCCCAAAGTCGTTTGTGTTAAATCATTTGTACCAAAACTAAAAAAATCGGCATGTTCCGCAATGGCATCCGCCGTCACTGCTGCTCGTGGAAGTTCGATCATAGTTCCGATTAAATATTCAAATTGAACTCCGCGTTCATTTTGGACAGCTTTCACCGTCTCATCGGTCAAAGTTCTTAAAATTTCAAGTTCACGGTCTGTTCCGACAAGTGGGATCATAATTTCAGGGGTCAACTTCTGACCCGCTTTGACTAAATCAGCTGCGGCTTCTGCAATAGCTCTGACTTGCATTTCGTAAATTTCTGGAAATGTAATAGCTAAGCGACAACCGCGATGACCTAACATGGGATTAAATTCGTGAAGAGATTTAATCTTTAATCTGAGCTTATCAAAATCCCAACCAATTCTTTTTGCCAATTCAATTGTTTCTTCATCCGAGTGAGGTACGAATTCATGAAGAGGTGGATCCAGTAAACGGATCGTCACTGGGAATCCCTCCATGATTTTGAAAAGTTCAAAAAAGTCAGAACGCTGCATCGGTAAAAGTTTGGCAAGCGCCCGCTCGCGTTCAATTTTATTATCAGATAAAATCATCTCACGAACTGCATCAATTCGGTCGGCACCAAAAAACATATGCTCAGTTCGACAAAGTCCGATTCCTTCCGCCCCAAAGCTGCGGGCCATTTTTGCATCTTGTGGAGTATCCGCATTCGCACGAACCCCCATTTTCCTGTACTCATCAGTTAATTTCATGACACGCTCGAAAGAGCCATCTAATTGCGGAGGTATTGTTTTGACTTCACCCATATAAACATCGCCCGTTCCGCCGTCCAAAGTAATCATGTCACCTTGCTTCAAAACGTAACCTTTTACCTTCATCGTGCGACTGCGTTCATCAACAACGACATCACTGCAGCCAGCGACACAACATTTTCCCATTCCACGCGCCACTACCGCCGCATGCGAAGTCATTCCCCCACGGCTTGTAAGAATCCCCTGGGCTGCCACCATCCCTGCAATATCTTCAGGACTTGTTTCAACTCTGACAAGAATCACTTTTTGACCTTTTTCTTTCCAATCAACAGCTTCTTCAGAAGTAAAAACAATATGGCCACTGACGCCACCAGGACTGGCTGGTAACCCACGCGCCAGTATAGTTTTCTGTGCTTTTGGATCAAGAGTCGGATGCAGGAGTTGATCTAAAGACGCTGGATCTAAACGCAAAAGTGCTTCTTCTTTTGTGATCAATTTTTCATCGATCATTTCGCAAGCGATTCGAAGTGCTGCTCGCGCAGTTCTTTTTCCATTGCGAGTTTGCAGCATCCAAAGTTTATTTCTTTCAATCGTAAATTCAATGTCTTGCATATCTCGGTAGTGTTTTTCTAGTTTTTGATAAATCGTGACCAATTCTGCAAAAGATTCTGGCATAATTTCTTCTAAGCTTTGCGATCCCGATTTTGCGGCTTCTTTTTTTGTTAAAACATGGGGCGTTCTAATACCCGCCACCACATCTTCACCTTGCGCATTCACTAAAAATTCACCGTAAAAATATTTTTCCCCTGTTGAGGGGTCTCGAGTGAAAGCGACTCCAGTTGCAGAGTCATCACCCATGTTACCAAAAACCATAGACTGAACATTAACTGCAGTTCCCCAGCTCCAGGGAATATCATGGAGCTCTCGGTAAGTGATTGCTCGAGGCGTATTCCAGCTGCTGAAAACAGCCACGATCGCACCCCAAAGTTGTTCGACTGGATCTGTTGGAAAACTTTGACCTGTGTGATTTTTCACTTGAGCCTTAAATTTTTGAACTAACTTCTGGAGGTCTTCAACTTTCAATTCGTAGTCAAATTGATAACCTTTTTCTTCTTTCATATCTTCAAGCAAAACATCCAAAAGTGATCCATTCATATTTAGAACGACATCAGAGTACATATGAATAAAGCGGCGGTAGGAATCCCAAGCGAATCGAGGATTTTGCGATGACTGCGCCAAACCTTCAACCGTTTGATCATTCAGACCTAAATTCAAAATCGTATCCATCATTCCAGGCATTGAAGCTCGCGCCCCAGAACGAACCGAAAATAGAAGGGGATCTTTCACATCACCAAACTTTTTACCAATTTTCTTTTCGACTCTAGAAAGAGCTTCCATCACATGGGGCTTCACCCAGTCAGGAAGTTTTCCGCCGGCTTCGTAAAAGTGTGTGCAAATTTCAGTTGAAATCGTAAACCCCGGAGGCACTGGTAAACCCAGTTGAGTCATTTCTGCCAGGTTAGCACCCTTGCCACCTAAAATATTTTTCATTCCAGCATTGCCTTCGGCTTCACCAGCTGAAAAAAAATAAACAAATTTATCAGGAACTGCGGTTTTTGCGGGATGACCCAAAGTTGTTTGTGTATGCATGAAATCTCCTTGGCCGAACTTAAGTTGACGAAGTGATTTATGGCACAGGATTCAAGCAAAAACACGAAATTTTAATCAAGAGACAATCTGACTGTTCTTCCGGCTCCATTTCCAGGATAGACTTTTTGATTGGCGCCTGGTGTTGCAAATCCATTAATAAAGACCCTGCGAGATCCCGTAGATCGATTTTCTTCACTCCCATGGATTGCATAAGGACTAAAAAATGCGATGTCTCCTGGCTGCATTAAAAGTGGAACAGCAGATTCGATATCAAATAATTCACTCACTTGCGCAGCCTGATCCAAAGCTAAATATCCTTTTTGAACTGAATATGGAATAAAGGAAACAGGCCCGTTATGAACAGTCACTTCGTCAATCGCCATTAAAGTTTGGACGTAACTTCCACGTCCATCAATATCAATCCAATCAGCTGTACCAAGTCCTCGGTGCTGACAGTCTTGATGCCAGTCAAATTTAACTTGATCGCCAGGCAACTTGTAATGTCCCTGGCAAATTAACTGTTCCATTGAATTCACTTTTAAAAGCTGACTCACAGGTAAAAGAATTCGGGCTTCTTCACTGATTTTTAAAAGCTCAGGTTCGGCTCCGCCCATCCAAACAATTCGATCGATTCTTTGATTTTCCACAACAAATTGGGATCCGTTGTAAATTTGAGTCGAACCCAAAGTTTGTGCTGTTTTTTGTAGCCGATCAAAACACTGACTAATCAAATCGACTTCAGAGGGCTCAAATAAATTTCGCAGAACAATGTACCCAATTGTGTAAAAATCTTCTATTTCTTTCACTGTCAAAGAAATTGGCTTTTTTTTTCGAATTGCGAACTCATTTGAATGAGAAATATTGATCTGCAAAAGCTTCGCCCTCCCACGTGCTTTTACTCTAACACAATGAAATTTGAAGAATAGAAGATCAAATTCAATACGGACCCTGGTCTAGAGAAATGTTGATTTCGAAAATCTTTAAAAATTCTTTAAAGATTTTCGAATGTAATCATTCAATTCCGTCATCCCGATTCTTTCTTGAGTCATTTTATCGCGATGCCGAACGGTCACCGCTTGATCATTTAAAGTTTCAAAATCCACTGTGACACAAAAAGGAGTACCGATTTCATCTTGGCGACGATATCTTTTACCAATGCTTTGAGCCTCATCGTAAGTGACATCAAATTCTTCTGCTAACTGATCTCGAAGTTTATTCGCCGGACCCGAAAGCTCTTCTTTTTTTGAAAGTGGCAAAACACAAACTTTATAGGGTGCCAGTTCTGGATGAAGTCCCATCACAATTCGAACATCTTCGCCTTTGTCATCCGATGTGACTTCTTCTCTGTAAGCGTCACACATAAAAGCTAAAAATAAACGATCACAACCAACAGCTGTTTCAATGACAAAAGGAATGTATTTTTTCTTCTGAGGTTCATCGAAGTATTCTAAAGATTTTCCTGAAAATTTCATATGCTGAGTCAAATCAAAATCAGATCGATTATGCACGCCCTCTAGTTCTGAAAATCCCATGGGAAATTTATATTCCACATCTGTCGCTGCTTTTGCATAGTGAGCTAACTTATCCGGCGGATGATCGGCAAATCTTAAATTTTCTGGATTCAAACCGTACTTTAAATAGAAATCCCAGCGAGTTTCTTTCCACTGATGATAAAATTTTTCGTCTGTACCCGGCTCAACGAAATACTGCATTTCCATTTGTTCGAACTCACGCGTTCTAAATATAAAATTTCCTGGAGTGATTTCATTTCGAAATGATTTGCCAATGGCTGCGATTCCGAAAGGAATTTTGTTTCGAGAACTTTGTTGGCAGTTGATAAAGTTAACAAAATGTCCTTGCGCCGTTTCGGGTCGTAAATAAATAACGCTTCCAGAGTCTTCCACTGGACCCATATGAGTTTTAAACATCAAGTTAAAGTTTCGAGGTTCTGATAAGTTTTGGCTTCCACAATGGGGACATTTTTTATTTTTCAAATAACTCTCTGTGTTGTCAGAGCGAAATCTTGTTTTACAGTCTTTGCAGTCGACAAGTGGGTCGGAAAATCCATCGATATGTCCTGAAGCTTTCCACACTTGAGGATGCATTAAAATGGCGGCATCAAGGCCCACAATATCAGATCTTCGCGTCATGGCATTCCACCAAGCTCTTTTCACATTCATTTTCATTGCCGCGCCTAAGGGGCCATAATCCCAACATGAAGCCAGTCCTCCGTAAATTTCAGAACTTTGAAAGACAAAACCCCTGCGTTTGCTAAGAGAAACTAAAGTGTTCAGGTCGAGACCTGGCTCACCAAGACGTCTGATTTTTGCTGGAATAGACATTTAAAAACTCCGATTTCGTAAGATGGATCATTAAAACCAAAACCCGCCCCAAAGTCTAGTTGATGCAATTTGTTAAATAGCCCAAACTAACTCAATATGACTAAAAAAATATTATTCGCTTCAGTCTCAATTTGTTTAAGCCTTCTTTTTTACTCTTCTGGCGCCAAAACAGAATCTGCAGAAATATTCAAAAAAGAACAAGAAATCGTTCGTATCCAGATGGTTCAGCTTTCAAGGGAACTAGGTGTCACTTGCACTGAGTGTCACTCTTCTAAAAACTGGAAAGACGGATCCAAATACAATTTCAAAATCGCACGCGAGCACATGAAAACAGTCGAAATTTTGCGATCGAGCGGATTTAACGGTAAAAAATCTCCAGAAGCATCTTGCTTTATGTGTCACCAAGGAAAACTTAAATTTGCTTCTCAAATGCAACATCCCGAAGCTTCAACTACCACGCTCGAAATGCAAGATTCTGAATAGTTTTTTATAACTTAAAACTTTTTTAAAATAGCCATGTAAGCAGCTTGTAAAAAATCATGCTTGCCCGGATCAATTCTTTTAATTTGCTGTTGATAAACTCTTGTGATTTCCGAAAAACTTGAATAAGGCGAAATTCCCAACACTTCAAAAGCATCCCAGTCATGACCGTTATAGACAAAAAAACACTGGGGCGGCGGTCCAGGCGGAGGCGGCGGCGTTTCTAATTTTTCCGTTAGCGGGGTCACATCACGCATCTTCTTCTCGAATTTTTGTGCCATTTCAGGTGAAAAAGAGTCCGCTTGAACGATGGGCTGATTGACTTCTGACAAAGACGTGCGAAAAGCATCGGACCCGTGACCTGCACGGCTCTCCCCTTTTTTGAGATCTAAAACAGTGGGCTGACCATAGCCCCCCTTTCGACCTACAAAAAACCAAATAATGAATAAAAAAGAGGCCAAAAGTATAAGGCCCACATAAAAGTTCTGGCTCTCCATGCCTAGTTAGATTATCACGGGAGTCTTATAAATCTGCAAGGAGCTCTTTTCGACGGAAAAGAAAAGCTCAAGACCAAAGTTCTCAACTAGGGGTGTTTTTTGGCGACAATGAATCCTTTCGAACAACAAAAGCCGATTGATGGTGTGAAAAAAATTATTGCTGTATCATCAGGCAAAGGCGGAGTCGGCAAATCAACAGTCGCTTCAAACTTAGCTCTTGCTTTAACTAAAAAAGGGCAAAAAGTGGGACTTCTTGATGCGGATATCTACGGACCCTCTGTGCCTCGAATGTTGGGGGCCCTCAATCAAAAACCGGCTATGACCGCTGAACAAAAATTAATCCCACTTGAACGCTACGGACTCAAAGCCATGAGTATCGGGTTTCTTGTTGAAGAATCTCTAGCTGTTGTCTGGCGGGGCCCTATGCTTTTCAAAGCGATGGACCAATTTTTACGAGATGTCATTTGGGGTGAACTCGACTTCTTGATTGTGGACCTTCCACCAGGAACGGGCGACGTTCAGCTGTCTTTAGCACAAAAAGTTCCCGTGTTTGGAACTGTTATTGTAACAACACCTCAAAACATCTCACTTATCGATGTCAAACGTGCAATCGATATGTGGGAAAGAGTCCAAGTCCCCATCTTAGGTGTAATTGAAAATATGAGCTACATGATCAACCCTGCAAACGGTGAAAAAATCCAAATGTTCCCTCGAGGTGAATTAAAATCCTATATGGATTCAAAAAAACTAGGACTTCTGGGCGAAATTCCATTTAATCCCTCAGTTGGATTGGCTTGTGAAGCCGGAATCCCGCTTGTTGAAAGTCACCCCGAAAGTATCGAAGCTTTGGGGTTTTTAAAAGTGGCTGATAAACTCATCGATTTAAAGTAATTTTCGTAAAATTGGTAGTGGTTTGAAATATCAATCAGCGCTTTCTTGACCCTTGAGTTGAGTTTGATTCAAAATGTTTTATGGCCAAAGAAAAAAACGAAAACCAAGCACAAGTTGATTTGTTGGCTTTATCAAAATGTAAACTCATTGATGAAGATGGGCAATTTGTTGAAATGTACGATCTCTGGAAAAACCAGATCGCGATCTTTATTTTCCTGAGGCACTTTGGGTGCATTTTCTGCCGAAAACATGCTGTCGAAATTTGGTCTAAACGCGAACAATACGAAAAAGGCGGCGCTAAAATTTATTTTGTCGGTAACGGTGCACGCTTTATGATTAAAAGTTTCAAAGAAGATTTAGGCATTCAAGATGCTCCCGTCTACACAGATCCATCTCTTGTTAGCTTTCGAGCTTCAGGTTTCAAACGCGGTTTTTTAGCTGCACTTGGACCACGCGCGGTTGCTAACGCTATCAAAGCCGTCGCCGAAGGACATGCTCAAGGCGGAATGTATCAAAAAGACCAAGGTGACTTGTGGCAATTGGGTGGAATTCTAGTGGTGAAACCCGAAGGAAAAGTAGGTTATCATTTTATTAGCAGTGCCGCTGGTGATTATTCTCCCGAAAATGATATCGATCAAATCTCTGAAAGTTAAATCAAAGCTTCTTGGTCTGAACAAGCTTAGAATAATCTTGTAGAAAAAGCTGTTCCGCCGCAACACCCATTTGATCTTTAACCGAAAGTGCGCAAACCCAAGCATTTAATTGTACAACTAGAAGTTCATTGTGAATTTTTTCATCAAATTCACTTTTAGATATTTTACGTTTTTGAGTCACTGATTTTTCAAGTTTAAGTGTTGAATCGACAGAAGTGTCCAATAACTCTTGGCACACTTTGCTCCACTGACTTTCAGTTTTCACTTTCTTTTTTGAACTGACTTTTTGAATTTGAGTCGGCGACTGAAATTTTTTTTTACTTGCGGCAAAACCAATCGATGAACTGACAAAAACAAGTGCTGTAAAAATTAAAATGAAGTGTTTCATTCTGATCCCCTTATTAGATTACCTACTGATTTAAGAATGCAAAACTCTGCCAAACTTCAAATAGATTTTGGCTTGATTGAGTTGCCAAACTTCAGACATGCAGCTCAAAGATGTCACTGTTTAAAAAAGTAAGTTTTATTTTAAAACTAGGTTCTCATTTTGAGACTGTAGAACTTGTACTCTCTTGAGAAAACTTTGATCAAATGTTGAAAAAATAACGCTTCATCAAGTATCCTGATATCCACGAATGACGCTCTGATAAAAACTTTCAGAGAGGTTATTTTGTTAATTTAAAAAGTCTTGTCACCAGGATTGTGACAACTAAAGAAAAAGTTGGGTCATCAACCTTTAACCAAAGGAGGAACCTAGAGGTTTAAACGACTAAAAGGAATTCCTTCCTTTGTCTCAGGGTACAGCCGGTGAAAGCCGGTGTCACAAAACTACAGGGGCTTTTCGCTTAAAGCGATGCCAGCCAGTTGCCAAGGGTTTGTCGCCTATGGGTTTCTGAGAGGTGTTTTATGGAAGGAAAATTTGTACTCTACATACATGGATTGATCTATTCCCCCCCTGCCTGTTAGACAAATAGGACATTTACTAACAGGCTCTTTTTTAGCGAATCACAAGTTTGATGCCTGCTAATATTTTTTGGCCGTTCTTTATACGATTCTTTTTTTTCAAAGTTGAAAGAGATACATCATACTTTTGCGCAATCTGAATCAAAGATTCTCCGCGCTTCACAACATGAAATTTTTTGTTTGTTGTTCTTTTTGAAGTACCTTTGCCCTCTGTTGTTTCTTGTTCTTGACCAAATTCTCCTGGAACTTTTAACTTCAAACCAACACGAATCAAACGGCCTTTACGAAGTTTATTTAACTTTTTTAATTCATTTACAGACGTATTGTACTTTTGCGCGATTGTATAAAGCGAATCTCCGGACTGAACCACGTAAAACTTAGAACCTTTTTCCCGAATTTCACCGCCAGTTACTTGATTCACTGGTACTTCACGAATTTTACGAGCGGCAACAGCCGCAGGATCCTTTCGATCCTTTAGCGGAGTACGATCAGGAACCAAAATACGACGGCCCACTTTGAGTTTTGTTTTACGACTAAATTCGTTCAACTCTCGTAAGTAAGCTACGTTTGTGCGATACTTACGCGCAATCGTACTGAGTGTATCACCTTTACGAATTTTATAATTTTGCGTTTCCGCCGCATCGGCAACGAATTCGACTTTGTCTGAAACTGATCCCGCTGCCGCTAGAAGTCCCGCCTCTGTCATGCCAACTGGCAACCGAAGATCTAAAGAAGCATTTCGAACCGGCGCAATCTCACCTTTAAATTTAGGATTGTATGCTTTAAAATCTTCATACGGAATATTCATTTTTTCAGCCATTACACGTAGATTGATCGATTCTTTTAGAGTGATCGTTTCAAATTCGATGGGTGGCATATAATCAATACCTTCGAAACCAAATTTGTTAGGATCTTTAGCAATCAGTTTTGCGGCAATGTACTTGGGAACATAGTTCATTGTTTCTTTTGGTAACCGTTTTTTTCTGACAAGTTCCCAAAAGTCTCGCGTGCTATTTTTCATCACTTCACGTTTCACGCGATTTTCACCCACATTGTAGGAAGCCATCGCTAAATACCAAGATCCAAATAAACTGTAAAGACCTTTGAAATACTCTGCTGCAGCTTGTGTTGCGAGCACAGGATCTCTTCTTTCATCCACCATTCTACTAATTTCTAGACCGTAACGCTTACCGGTTCCCCGGATAAACTGCCAGTAGCCCACCGCTGAAGCATGCGACGTCGCATTCGAAGTAAAACCTGATTCGATTAAAGCGATATAAAAAATATCTTCGGGCATTCCGTTATCGCGTAAAACTTTTTTCATCAGTTTTTCATAACGAGTACTGCGAGCTAAATAACGTTCCATATGATTGCGGCCACGGCCTTGGAAATAAGTAATCCACTTTTCAACAAGGGGATTAATTTCAACTGGAATCTGCTCTAACTCAGAGTCCTGGGTCGAAGGTTCTTTTGCGTCTTCTTCAATTTTAAACTGAGTGATATGATCTGCCACAACTCCTTCACCTTGAGTCAGTGAAGCCGGATTATTTGTTGAAGCTTCAGAATTTTGCGCACTTGGAATCGTCGAACGTGTTGCACACCCTAACTGAATAAGAATTAAACTCATAACGAAGGCTTTAGAAACAGAAGAAAGTGGAAACCGAATCCGTTGCTGCATTTTGACCTCATTTTAGGAAACTAAAAACAATGCTTCGACAAAATATTGATGACTATCATGACGACTTAAACAGACTATCTTTTCAACGATTTTTTTTCAATCAATCGTCGACTGGAAACACCCTGGCTAGGGTCCGATTCGGACCAAAAGACAGGTGGAGGAGTCCAAAAGTTCTGATTACCAAGACGATACAACAAATAGTTTCTCATCACTGATTTAACGTAGTTTTGAGTTTCTGTCCAAGGTAGCTCATCAATCCAAATCTCGTCGCGCCAATCAGTGGATTTCAACTGCGTTAAGTTTTCAGTGTCCTTACGTAATTTTAACCAAGACTTAAGCCTTGTTGGTCCCGCGTTATAAGACGCAATCGCCAAAGGCCAATGACCACCGAATTCATTTTTCATTTTCGACAAATAACGTGCTCCGAAAGGAATATTATTTTCAGGAACAAAAAGATCTTCTGGTAAACTGACAGTTGTTTTTAAATCCTGCGCTACTTCTTGAGCCGTTGGACCAATTAATTGCATCAGCCCGTAAGCATTTGATGTTGAAACAGCTTTTATATTAAAAGCAGACTCTTGGCGCATCACACCCCAAATAATCCAAGGCTCAATTTTGTGAATTAAAGCTTGTTCTTGCACCACTTTTTCAAAAGCGTAAGGCATAAACTTTTTTTGAAAAGACCATGCCACTAAACGCTCATCTAAGTTTTGAGCACTTTGTCCAAATCGTAAAGCTAATGTATCTAACCGAGTCTTCGCAAAAAAATCAGCCCACATTTGGAATGCTTCAGCATCATTCACAGTTAAAAGTTCTTGAATTTCAGCACCGGCTTCCCATGTAAGGCCCAACTTAAGAAGTTCGGTGAATCTTTTCCAGTGAACTTCTGCGGTTTTTGGAAAATACCATATTCGACGAGCTTCAGGAATCACAGTTTCTGGAAATTCTAACCGTCCTTGCTGTGACTCCATTCGCAGTTTCAATCCGAAATAAGTAAAAGGAAATTGATTGATGATTTGAGCCCGCTCAGCTTCATACTCTTCTGCTGGCCCCACAATTTGCAAAGCTCTCAATTTCCAATAACGCGTCGTTAAGGGGTTTTTTTCTCTTCCAGTTTGTAAAAGCTTATCAAAAGTTTGAAGTGCCAATCCCGGGTTGCCTAACCTGAGCTGCAAAAGACCCAACCTAAATTGAGCTTCCAAACCTTCATCGCTTAATGGGAATTGTTCTGATATTTTTTCAAAAGTTGATTTAGCTTGTTCGTACCGCCCCGTCCACAAATAAGCTTTTGCTAAAGTAAGTCGGGCACTAACCGCATTAGATGGTGATTTATTTTGATCAAAATATTCTTCTAACAACTTAACAACTTGCACGTAATCCATTTTACGCGCAAATTCCCACCAAGGTTCGGTAACAAAACTTGCAGGTTTTAGCGAATTTGTTGTAGAAGTTTTTGTAGGACTGAATGAATCTTGAATTTCAGATAAAAGTTCCTTTTCCATGTCTTGAGGAATCAGCTCGGGACGTTTAAAAAAGCGATTCGCAATATGTGCTTTTTGAATTGAACTTTGAGCTTGATTTTTTAAAATTTGCAGAGCTTTTAGCCAATAGTTTTGTAGATCTTTTTTCCAAGGTCCGCGATCAAGTAGGTCAATCTGGGATTCAAAATTTAATACAAATTCATTCAATCTTGCGATTTGTGAATCTGAAAATTGGGAAATATTTTTGGAAGAACTTTTTTGTTCAATAAGTTTTAATTCACAATTAAAGCTTATTAACCAAATCCAACCGGCGATTTGCGGTGATGCTTTTAAAGCTTGCATCCTTAAGTCAGCACAAGTTTGCCAATCAGATTGCGTTTCGGCCCACTTTATTCGCGTTGACGCCGAACGAAGTTTAATTTGTTTTTCGGTTGCTTCAGAAAAGTGCAACGGCTTTAAGTTTTTTGCAAGTTTTTCCAAATCTACTTTAAAAACGTGAGCACTGTTTTTATTTTGAGTACTGATAACTTGTAACTTTAAAGGCGCTGTTGCCGATGAAAGCTGAAATGCAAATACAAGAGAACAAATAATAATCTTTTTCATAGTCAATTATTGTCGACTGCTTTTTTGATAAAAGACAATTTTTTTAAATTTTAATGCGATTTGCCTTAATCGCAAACTTGATTCAAAATATCTTTGGATTTTTTTATAAGACTTTTTAAATTATCTTTTTTACTTAACTGGACCACTGCGGAGTCTGGAGCAAATCCTAAAAGCTGAGCTTCTTCATAACTTGCTAATAAACTGAGTCCCAATTTAGATCTTATTTCAGGGTCCATTTTTTCAAGCATTTTATGAATTTCTTGAGTTTCAGCTTTATAATGACTGACTTCTGAAAGAACTAAATTAAAAGCATTCACAATTTCAATTCCCACTTGTTTCGGCTGATTTTGGGAAAAAGCGAGCTCTACTTTTTTCCATTGCAAGTCTAAAAGTCTCCTAACGCTGATCGCTCTCGAACCAGTTTTAAGCTCTTGAAATCCAAAAATTCCTAAGCCGACTGTCAAAAGACCCATCAAAAGCCCCCAAAAACTCCAAATTGTGGGAACTTGTGCTGATCTATTTCCGATTGCAAAAATGAAGTTCAAGCTATTTTTTTGATTAGCTAAAACTGACGATTCAATCAAACCAGGAAGTGTCTTTGGAATCGAATTGGGGACATTTTTATCAGAATTTCCTAAAAAACTATTTGAATTATTTGAGCCCGGAACCGCAGCCCCAGAAAGAATCGTTAGCTTTATACTTTCTGTTTGTTTTTGTTCATACTTATTTGTCTTCGGATTAAAAAATGAAAATGAAACTCCAGGAATCTCAAGTATTCCTTCTTTTCGGGGAATTAAAAGCACTTCAAATTCTTTAAATGAATTTCCATCTTTAAAAAAACGACTTTCATTTTTTGTATCATAGACCTCAAGACCCGCAGGCCAATCGATAGCAGGAAGCTCGATGGCTTTTGCATTTCCCTGACCTTCAAAGCGAAGTTTAAAACTAAACGGTTGATTCAATGGAAACTGCGTTCCCTCAACTTGCGAAGCCACACTGTACTGACCAACTGCGCCCGTAAAGCTGGCTGGTCGATTAGCACCAATCGGTAAAGGCTTAACTTCAATTTCAACTCGTTTTGAACTTTTTGAATATTCAAATGAACGGCCAAAACCAGAATGGGGAGATGGCATCCTAACACGGCTTTTTAATGTGAATTCATCAATAATAGATCGACCGGCTTTAATCGGGAATAAAGCATGAGAAGCCAAAAGTGCTTTCCGGTAAGGAATTCCATTTATAATTTCCTCTGAAAACTGTATTTGAGGATTTTCTTCAATAATTTCTTTCCAAAATCCACGAAGAGCAGGGAACTTCGCTCGATCTAAAGTTTCCACTTGTCCGCGAGTCAGCAAATACCAAGTCGCTGTGACTTGTTCGCCTTCGTAAACACTTGTTTTATCTACTTCAAGTTGAATAAAAAAAGCATCATTGGGACTTTGTGGCATACTTCTAAATTGAGGCTCTTCTTGTTGTGAACGCCCGGGTCGATTTCCCAGTTGTGGAATCTGAGGAATACTTCCACCCAACCCGCCTCCAAATTGTCTTTGTAAAAGCTGATTAAAAACTTCTTCTTGTTGCCTTAAGAAAGTTTCTTCAGGGTCCTCATCAGGTGCTGGCGAATTTCTTCCACGACTTCGATTCGACCCTTGCGGAGCTTGCCCAGAAGGAAATACTTCAACTATAATTGGTTCAGTTTGAAAAAGTTTTCCGTTAACCGAAACTTCAAAAGCATCCAGACTGTATCGACCCGGTGTTTTTGTTTGAAACATATAGTGAAATTCACGTTTGCGTATCGTTTTAAAATCCATCCCTTGCGGAGTTTGAACTAAACTTTGCTGAACGGCGGTGTTATCCCAATTCTGAACTAAATCTAGTCCACTTAAAGGCGGCAACCGAGGTTCTTCAATTTCAACACTTTCAGTCGATTGAACTGTGACTGTTAAAGTAAAAGTGTCTTGAACTTCAAGCTTATTGCGATCAACAGTTGAAGTCACAACTGTACCCTGTTGTGCACTCGCATAAAAACAAAAAAGAATTGAAATAAAAACCCAAAACCTACCAGTCTTTATCACGAGGCTTCTCCTTGCTATTTCCGCGGTAAAATTGTCCCCGAATTTTTTGTTCCTGCTGTTTGAGCTCTCCTAATATTTTTTTGACATCATTTTCTGAAAGCTCACCTTGAAATTCTCGAGGCTTATACTCTTTATTTTTTTCTACTTGCTGAGGCTCTTGGGGATCTTTTTCTTGATCCTTTTCTCCTTTACCTTCTTTATTTTCATCAGGCTTTTGATCTTGGCCATCTTTTGAATCTTTGTTTTTTTGATCTTCACCTTTTCCATCACCTGATTGTCCCTGTACAAGCAGTTCAATGTTTGTTTTAGTTTCAACAGATTCTGGCTTTACTTCTAAAGCTCGCTGGTAATCATTCAATGCAACATCAATTTTTTTATCAAGTCCACGAACAACACCTTGATTAAATCGAGAATTAAAAGTGACTTCAGAGTTTCGCCCCCACTTTTCTGCAGATTCGTAAGATTGAATAGCGGCTTCGTTTTGCTTAAGGGCTTGATAGGTGAGACCTACATTAAGATGAATTTCACCTATAAAAGGATCATTTTTTAAAGCTTCAAAAAAATTTCTTTGAGCATCTGTCACTGATCCTTTCGCGTACTCTTTTGCCGCCATCTTATTGATCAAAATAGTCCGCGGATCAACTTCAATCCCGCAACCGGCCAAAATGCAGCAAATCAAAAAGAGAAGAAGACTTTTTTTCAAGCTTTACTCCGTTTCGAATCCGCTATGAAGAGTTCCAGCATTCCCAATAAATAAGCGATCAATAAAAAGATTTGAAACTTCTCGTCATATTGAACTTGAAATTCAGATTCAAATTGTTTTTTTTCTAAACTATTTAATTCCCTCAAAAGATCTGAAATGAAAGCTGAATCCAAAGTTGCAAAAGTAAAAAAACCTTGGGATTTTTCAGCCATTGCTTTTAAAGCTTCACCTTTAACTGTTGTCAGAACAGTTTGGCCCCTTTGATCTTTTTTGTAACCTTTCAAAAAATTCATTCTATCACGTTCTGGGATGGGGGCTCCTTTTTCTGTTCCATAAGCAATCGAAAATATTTTAATGCCTTTTTTTTGCAGTTCAGCCACTCGCTCCAATGCTCCGGGCTCCTGATCTTCTCCGTCTGAAGCCACGACAATCACTCGAGTAAGATGACTGCCTTCTCCAATACCACCTCGATCGAAAGCTTCGTTTGCAGTCGTCAGGGCTGCCTCAAAATTCGTCCCTTGCGAACTGATCGTTTGTGTATCTAAAGAATCAATGTACATTTTGACAGCGCTCAAATCCTGGGTGAGTGGGCTTACCACTGCCGCTGAACCTGCAAAAGCTAAAACTCCGATACGATGACCTCCCAAGTTATCGACTAAACGATTCATATCAATTTTAGCTTTTTCTAATCGAGATGGTCTTAAATCTTCGGCCAACATGCTATTAGAAACGTCAAAAGCTAAAATGATTTCAAAGCCCTCTGACTTAATTGCTTGCTGCGATTGACCTAATTGAAGTCTGGATAATGCTAACAGTAAACTCGCTAGAACTGCGATTCGTAATGACCATTTCCAATAGCGAGCCTGGACATTTAAATTATTTTTCCACAACTCTTGCAGTGGCCCACCAAAGTGTTTTTGAAGTTTGAGCCAGCCTTGTTTTTGGCTTAGAAAAGCGAATAACCAAAAAAGAGGTAAAAAAAGTATATAATAAAGAAGCTCTGGATTTTGCCACTTCACGGGATTCTCCGAAGCCATGTCATTTGTAAAACCCAAGCTGATAAATAGATGAAAAAGGCGAACCAAATCCAAAAGCTAAATTTTTCTGAATACCGAGTAAATTTATTCACATCAATTTTTGTTGTTTCTAAATTATTAATGTCATTAAAAACTTTTTCTAAAGAATCATCCCGAGAGGCGCGGTAATACTTACCGCCCGTGTCCGTTGCAAACTTTTGCAAAAGTTCATCATTCACTTTGGACTCAAAAGGTTGATAAGTTTTAACTTTATTTCCAAAAACATCTTGCACAGTGACAGGAATTCTTGTGGGACCATCTCTTCCGATTCCGATCGAGTAAACTTTTAATCCATAACCTTTCGCGATCTCTAGCCCTGTTTCAGGGTCTATCGTGCCTGAGTTATTTTCTCCGTCAGTTAAGAAAATAATAACTCGTGATTTGGCAATTGAATCTTTCAAGCGGCCAGCAGCACTGGCCATTGCGACACCAATAGCTGTTCCATCTTTAATTCGAGCACTTGCGGCTGTTGTAATTTTAGAAATTTGATCAAGCAAAAGGGGATAGTCCAATGTTGGTGGAACTAAAGTAAAGCTTTCGCCTGCAAAAATCACGACGCCTATTCGATCAGAAGTTCTTTTTTCTACAAAACGCGCAATCGTTTCTTTGGCTGTTTCCAAACGATTGAGTTGACCCATATCCTCAATTAACATCGAATCCGAAATATCAAGAGATATCATAATATCAATCCCCTCAATATTTTTTTTAATTTTAGTATTGGCTTCTTGCGGCCTAGCCAATCCATAAATAATTAAAATAAGAGCACTGATTTGAAGTAAAAAGGGTAAAATGGCTAATTTCGTCCGCATCGTACTTGGTGTTTTTTTAAAAACCTGAACCGAACTCATTCTAAGCGAAGCAAAATTTGTTTTACGAAACCAAATTAAGACTAATAATCCTATTAGAGGGATCAGAAGAAGAAAAAAAGCAGGATCCCGAAATGTCAAAGTTCTTCCTCCACCATTTTTTCAATCAGATTCCGCGTGTCAAAAGTGATATCAACAAAATCTTTCATTTTAGCTTTTTGAGGATTCATTTTCATCTTTTGCCAGCGTTTATTCCAGAATTGAATTTCATTTTGATATTTAATATAAACTTTTGGCGCATGATTTTTAAATTCTTTTTCTAATTTGTGAGTTGGCTGCGCTAAAACAGCCAATTTAAACTTTTGGCCCCAGAAAGTTTCGCTGATTTGGCGAAGTTCTTTTAAATACTCTTCTGGCAAAATCAAAAGTTGATCATACTGATCATGTACACCCGCTTTTTTTGTTAGTATTCGTAAGTCACGATGAAATTGAACAACTGGATTTGGACCCGTCGTTCGTTTTTTGATTTCTTTTAATATTTCAATTCGAACGCGACGTTTTCTCCAGCCCCAAGCTGCTAACATGACTGCGATTCCTAAAACTGAAATCAAAATTAACCAGTATACCCAAGGCATGGGAATCATCATGGGACCGAATGGACCAAACGGCTTCGGAGGCTCTGTCACGCTTTCTTGTGCTGGCAAAACGCTTTTGACCTCAAACGCGATACCTGGCAATTCGATTGTGCTGGTTCCGTCAGAAATTTGGATTTTTTCAAATTTCTGACTCCCGACTCGGTAACTTGTCATTTGGAGGTCTGCAGATTGGGGGTCTCGCAATTCAAATTTTAAAACTTTCAACGAATACTTGTCTTCAAGGCCCACCACTTCGGACTGCTGAAACTGAAATGTTAGAGGAAAAGTTCCTTGACACTGAAATTCAAAGATTTGCCCCACTGTCAGTGGTTTTTCTAAGCCCTTTTGAGCGCAAGAAAAATCACTCATCGACGACGCCCTCTTTTTGCAAAAAATTGAAGAATGGGTTTGTAAAAATCTTTTTGGTTAGAAAGTTCTAAAATTTCAACTTGCGAAGTTTTGAGCTCTTGTGCTTTCTGATTCAAGTCTTTTTGTCTGAACGACTGCATACTTTTATTAAATTCCGGTGAACTTGTATCAATCAAAAGCTGCTCTTCTGTTTCTGGATCCCAAACTTCGACTAGGCCTAATGGCGGCAGCGCCGCTTCGAATTGATCTTCGATACGGCACGCGATGACATCATGTTTTTTACCTAAAAGTTTTAAAGATTGGTTGTAACCTGAATCCATAAAATCACTTAAAAGGAATACCACTGATTTTTTTTTCAAAACACTTTGGAGAAAATCTGATGCCGTTGAAATTTTTGTTTGGGAATGCTGGGGTTCAAAAAATGCTAAATCCCGCAGCATTCTCTGCACTTGCCCACGACTTTTTTGTGGTGGTAAATAATGCTCAATAAAATCTGTAAAAAGAACAAGACCAACTTGATCGCCGTTTTTAATCGCTGACAACGCGAGTGTCGCGGCAATGCGAACAAGTTTATCTCTTTTACTTGACTCGCCACTTCCAAATGAAGTTGACCCACTCAAGTCCACACAAAGAATCACTTGTAATTCCCGCTCTTCATCAAATTTTTTAATAAACGGAGTTCCCGTTCGAGCCATCAGCGGCCAGCAGATATGGCGAATATCATCTCCGGCAACGTATTCACGGAAATCGGAAAAAGTCATTCCTTGTCCGCGAAATGCGGTTTTGTATTCACCTGAAATAACAGAATCCACCAATCGCCGTGTGCGAATCTCAAGAAGTCTTGTTTGTTTCAGGAGTTCAGCTGGCTTCTGCATAAATCTCAGACGACCTCAACTTCCGAAATAATTTCTTTGACCACGTCATCAGTTGTGACGTTTTCAGCTTCTGCTTCAAAATTCAAAATCAACCGATGACGAAAGACAAGAGTCGTAATCGATTTAACATCTTCTAATGTCACATATCCACGACCTCGTAAAAAAGCTTGGGCTTTACTAGCTCTAAAAAGTGAAATCGTTGCTCGAGGAGAAGCTCCTACTTGAATCAAGTCGGCCACTCGGGCTAAACCATAATCTTTCGGGTGACGAGTCGCCATGACCAAGTCGACAATGTAGTTTTTAATTTTGGCATCGACATAAATTTGATCAATTCTTTCGGACGCTTTTAATAAATTTTCTTGGCTAATCACAGTATTTAACAAGGGCTTTTGGTTAAAGCCCATTTTATTTAAAATTTCTAATTCTTCTTTTTTGGTGGGATAAGTGACATGAATTTTAAACATAAAGCGATCCATCTGAGCTTCAGGCAAAGGATACGTTCCTTCTTGCTCAAGAGGATTTTGTGTCGCTAAAACAAGAAAAGGGGCTTCCAATTTGTAAGTGTGTTCACCAATCGTCACTTGTTTTTCAGCCATAGCTTCAAGCAAAGCTGATTGAACTTTAGCTGGAGCGCGATTGATTTCATCAGCTAAAACAATATTTGCAAAAATCGGCCCTTTGCGTGGGGCAAAGTCACCTGTCTTGGGATTAAAAATCATGGTTCCAATTAAATCCGTTGGTAGAAGATCTGGTGTGAATTGAATTCTTTGAAAGTTAAGTGAAATTGTTTGCGATACTGCAGAAATCGTCAGCGTTTTCGCCAAACCGGGGACTCCTTCTAAAAGAATATGACCACCCGTTAGAAGCCCCATCAAAATCCCATCAACCATTTCCGTTTGCCCCACAACGACTTGCGAAATTTGTGACTTCATCTGTTGAATAAACTGACTTTCTTGAGCGATTTGTGCGTTGAGCGTTATCAAGTCCACTTCTGACATTTTCGAACTCCTTTTACCATCGGCCAAAAGGACTCCTCAGATTTCTCTGGGATCAATTCGGCTTGTAGGGTTTTTAAGTTGCCTCGAGCTTTCTCTCGCGCGGGCAGACGTCTTTATTTCACCTTTTTGCTTGAAGGTGCGCAAGGAAGTTCGGTAGTCTTTTTGTGAATGATAAAACAACGCTCTACCTCGACTCAAGTCTGGATCTTTATTGTGACGACGAGTCTTTTAATTCTTATTATTTCATTTCAAATGGCTGGACGTTTCGGCCTATTTTTAGGATTGTGCCTGGCTCTTATTTTCCACACTCTTATTTTTATTTGGGGTGATGGTCTTCTACTTAAAAAATTTAAATTAACGAAACTAGCCGGCCAAGACCCGTGGGGCCTTAATCAAAAAGTCAGAACTTGGATTTTAACTCATCGACTTCATTTACCGCTCAAAATTGAACTGATGATTTTAGATTGCGATCTGCCAACAGCTTTCAGCTTTGAAGCCCCTTGGAAAAATCCCCTTGTTGCGCTTTCAAGTTCGTTGATTAAAAAACTCAACCAAGAAGAAATTGAAATGGTCTTGATTCATCAACTATGCCAGCTGCAACACCGACAAAGTATTCGTTTTGCTATTTTTAGTTTGATCGCTAATACAGTTGCGCAACTGGGTCTTTTTTTAGATCGAGCTTGGATTCCCAATTCAGTTTTTAATCGGAAACAACAGCCATTTTTGACTCTCCTGTCCCCTCTTATTTCGATTTTTATTAGGATTTCCCACTCGCTTCAAGATCAATATGTTATTGATCAGCATGCGGCGCAGCTTATTGGATCCCGAGAAAAACTAGGTCGACTGATTTGGAAGCTCGAAGGCTGGTCTTTGACGCGCCCCATGGAAATTCTGCCCGCTGCTTCACACCTCTTTATTGTCAATCCGTCCAGAATCAGGCAAAAAAACAATCTCCTTCAATTCCATCCTGCGACTCAAAGTCGTTTGGAAAAATTGGTTGGATCTTTCCCTGTTTAACTATCTTTTTTCTTCTCAAAAAGGAGATTTTCCAGATGAACACGACCGAATCTGTATCTGTTAATGCTAGTTTCTCAATGCTTGTTATGTCAGTGGCTTCAAGCGCGGCTATGGCATTAGGCCTGACTCCAGATCCTCAGTCTGGTCACGTTGAAATTGACAAGAATATGGCTCGGTTTAATATCGACTTACTTCTGATCCTGAAAGAAAAAACAAAAAGTAATTTGGCAAATGATGAATCTGAATTGCTTGACCATTTACTCAATGATTTGCAAATGAAATTTATTCAGCTTAAGTAAGACTTAGGTCAAAATTGAGTCTTAAATAAAGATGTTTTTCTAAGACTTGCCAAATTAAAAACGCGACTCAACCTTTTCAAGGTTATCTTTGGTCTTTTGCTTTACTTTTTTTAGACTCAGGAGTTTTCATGAAAAAAATATTTGTTCTGTTGCTATTAGCTTTCGTCATGATAGGCGAAATCGGCTTGACACAAGTTCCACAAAAAACACCTCCTCCTATGAAACTCTCGGATCCCTTGCCCGCTAATCTTTTTACGGAACTCAGTCGCATTATCAATCCGGCTGTTGTTAATATTTCGACGTCTCTGACTGCTCGAAGATCACATCTTGGAAGTCGTGACCCCATGCTGGAACTTCTGGAAAGGTATTACGGATTTCAAATCCCCCAAGGACCGAATCCGAATAAACCCCAAAAAATGGGGTTGGGAACTGGCTTTATCATTCGTGAGGACGGTTTAATAATCACAAATAACCACGTGATCGAAGGCGCTGACATTGTTCAAGTTCAACTTTCTGATTCCGAAAAAATTTACGAAGCAAAAGTTATAGGTTCAGATAGTCGAACAGATATTGCTCTGATTAAAATTAAAGTTGACGTCAAACTTCCAGTGGTCGCATTAGGAAATTCAAAAGAACTTAAAACAGGCGACTGGGTTGCTGCTTTCGGCAACCCCTTTGGACACTCGCACACAATGACAAAAGGAATTGTTTCTTCGATTAACAGGGAAATCTCTGAAATTAATCGCGTCCCGCTGATTCAAACTGATGCCAGCATTAATCCTGGAAACTCAGGTGGACCCCTCATTGACACTCGTGGTTTTGTGGTCGGTGTCAATTCGGCAATCGATCCCCGTGGTCCCGGAATTGGATTTGCAATTCCAATTGATGAAGTTAAAAAAATTCTTCCTGATTTAGAAACTCGGGGGTCCATTCGTAAAGGATATTTGGGTTTAGGCTTAGGTGACCACTCCGAACAAAGTGCCGAACAGCTGGGACTTGATGAAAAAAATCTGGGTGCTGTTGTCATCCGTGTTATGCCTAAAGGCCCTGGCGATAAAGCAGGAATTAAAATGTACGATACCATTACCGAATTAAACGGTCGTAAAATTAAAAACTCTGTCGATTTAATAGACCAAGTCTCAACACAAACTCCAGGCAGCAAAGTGAAGTTAAAAGTAATCGGAACGAATGGCAAAAAGCGTGACTTAAACGTTGTGATTACAGATCGTCCAAGTGATATAAAACTTGCTCGCGATGAAAGTGCATCGCAAGTGGAAATAAAAGGTCAAAAAGCTCCTTTTAATATCGGCTTAAGTGTTTCCGATTTAAACGATCGCTTGCGCCAAGATTTACAGCTTGAAGCTGATGTAAAAAAACCCGTCATTATTGCCATCGAAAGATCATCATTAGCGTCAATGGCGGGCTTGCAAGTGGGTGATATTATTTTAGAAGTAAATAAAAAAGAAGTGACAACAGCAAATGATGTCTTAAAAAATTTGAAAAAAAGTAGCAACACAGTTAGGGTCGCTCGCGGCAATCAAATTATTGTTGTGACTTTTAGTAACTAACTGACAAACAGCATAAGTCCGAAGCTTGCTCAAATTATCTTTCACCTGGACCTAGACCCCTGACCTGGACCTAGACCTGACGCCGCTAACGCGCGGCGCCCTTTTTCAAGATAGAACCGTTTCAAATTGAGAAAATACTCAAGACTAAGGACGGGAATCCGATAAGCAAAATAGGACTAGGGGTACACCGATTGCTTAAAAACCCTGTCTAAATTTGCAGCAAGAGGTTCAGATCGTGAAAATTACAGAAGTGAAAGTTTATCCGATTAATGAAGACAAGCTCAAAGCTTATGCCTCTATTACGATCGAGGACAGTTTCGTCGTTCGGGACCTTAAAATCATCCAAGGAACAAGTGGACTTTTCGTAGCAATGCCGAGTAAAAAGCGTAAGGATGGTCAGTACCGAGATATTGCTCATCCTTTGAACCAAGAAACCCGAACTCAAATTGAAGATCTTGTGTTTGAAGCCTACGAAAAAGAACTGAAATCCATGGGTGAGACTCTTGTTAACCTGAAAAGACAGAAACCGCCCCAACAGGGCCAAGACTGATCAATAAAGGCGCAAACAAGAAGAGTCCCTGCGGGTGCGGCAAGTGACTCCTCATCACAAGCCGCCCTTAAAAAAGACTCTTGAAAAAAATGTCACGAACTTGTGGAGATTACACAACCAGGCGGTCCACAAAAGGACCGCCACTTTTTTATCTCAACTGAATTGGTAGTTTTCCCTTGCCTAAATCCGCCGTTTTTCTTAAACCTGATACTGTCGTTTATATGACTGGGGATTCGTCAAGTTGGTAAGACAACAGATTTTGATTCTGTCATTCGCAGGTTCGAGTCCTGCATCCCCATCCAATTTCTTTTCAAAAAATTGGTTTTTAAAAAAATCTCAAATCAAATTAACAAGATACAGAGCAGTTGCTGCTCACAACAAACACACGAGTCTTTCAAGGTATTTCAGCATATTTCAAATTTTGGTAGGAATTGGTAGGGTTTTGGTAGGATTGTAAAACCAACTGAGCCTTTACAATCAAAGCCTTAAAAATTGAAATTTAAAACAATCAAATCAAAAGTTGAAAAGAAATCTGCATCCACAAACTTCGGCCTTAAAAGCCGAAAAGGATGTTCTATGGAAATTGCAAAATTTGTGTCCTTCGTTGTGAGGCTCGGCTTATTGCTGGCTCTGCTAGGTCAGCTGAAGTTCTGCACTTTGATGATGCTCGGGAAGGCTACTGAAAAATCACAGCGTGGGATCATGTCATATTCAAAATACACAAAGCAGCTGACCAGTCTTTAGCTGTTCCAAAATATAAATTAACTTTTTGAGCCTGAAGCTGATCGCTTCGGGCTTTTTTACATTTAAAACCCTCAAAAGGACCTTAAATATGTCTCGAAAAACATTCTTATACATTCGTGTTTCAACTTTGGATCAGCAAAACGGCGCCGAATCTCAAGCCCGAGCTCTTTTAGAGTGGTGCTCTCGAAATAACATCACCGAATATGAAACCTTCACTGATCAAGGAATTTCAGGAGCTAAAGAAAGCCGCCCAGCTCTTGATAAAATGATGGAACGGGTAAAAAACCTGGAGGCTGAACAAGTCATCGTTTTTGCCTTTAGCCGCTTTGCCAGGAGTACAATGCACCTTTTAAAAGGTCTTCAAATTTTCAAAGACTGCAAAACTCGGTTTGTAAGCATCACAGAACAAATTGACACAGAATCCAGTATGGGTGTTGCAATGTTCACGATCTTAGGAAGTTTGGCCCAGCTTGAAAGATCCATGATCCAAGAAAGGGTCAAGGCTGGCATGAGAAACGCCAAAGCCAAGGGGAAACTAATAGGCCGTGTTCGTAAACGAAATTCGGCCCTCATCGAGTCACTTTTAGAAGCTGGTTTATCTTACCGCGAAATTGCTAGAATCGCTAAGTGCAGTCATGGATCAGTTCACGCTCAGAAAAAAGAATTTTTAGCTCGTAAAGCGAAAGAACGACAAGAGCAGCTTGAACAAATGACCAAAGAAATGTCTGAAAGAAAATCCGAAAATCCTATTGCGACAATGAAAGCAATGAAGGTGTCTGACGATATTATTCAACAGGTTCAAACCAAAATTGAGACTGAGGCAAGGAATAAAGTTCATGAGGTCACTGGTGGCCAAAGTTATGAAACTTACGACTAAGATATTAAAAATAGGAGCCCGTTTACGGCTCCTATTTTTTTGCCTGCTGTGACCAAAAGGATCACATTTTAAAAAATAGAATTCCTGTCCCCGTTTTAGAAATGAATTTATGTAAGAAATTAAAATATTTTTTTAATTTAATTTGGGG
>JAOASS010000015.1:0-6659 GCA_030158485.1 Pseudobdellovibrionaceae bacterium
TCCAAACGCAAGTTGAAAAACTTCTCTGCTTTGCAGATCTGTATACACTTGCATAAGCTTTTTTTCCGCATTTTCATTATGTAGACTCTCCTTGCTTCGGTCTTTATCCTGAACTAGAACGAATGTGGATAAACCCGTGGAGTAAGAATGAAAATATCAGTTTTTGGAACAGGGTATGTGGGCCTAGCAACCGGCGTGTGTTTTGCCGACATGGGCTATACAGTTGTCTGCCTGGATATTGACCCTGAAAAAGTGAATAAATTAAATCTCGGTATTCCCACAATCTTTGAGCCCGGTCTTGAAGAACTTCTAAAAAGAAATCTGGCTGCAGAAAGGCTTTCTTTCACTACAGATTATAAAAAAGCAGTTGATGCTTCGGATATTCTTTTTATTGCTGTAGGCACTCCGTCTGATGAAAATGGGTCCGCTAATTTAAGTTACGTCGTCAGTGCTGCAGAAAGCATTGGTCAGTTCATGACCTCTAAAAAAACAATCATGACAAAATCCACAGTTCCTGTTGGAACAAATTTCTTAATTAAGAAAACGATCAGCGAAACTTTGAAAAAAAGGAATGCGCAGATTGAATTTGATATCGTTTCAAATCCTGAATTTTTGCGCGAAGGAACAGCCATTCAAGATTGCTTAAATCCAGATCGAATCGTTGTCGGAGTCGAACATGAGCGCGCGGCCAAAGTCATTCGACGTCTTTATGAACCTTTCATTAAAAACGGCGCGAAGATGATTGAAATGGATATCTCTTCTGCGGAAGTCACGAAATATGCTGCCAATGCTTTTTTAGCGACAAAAATTAGTATCATGAACGAGTTCTCAAGACTTTGCGATAAAGTCGGCGCCAACATCGAAAATGTTCGAATCGGATTAAGTGCCGATCACCGAATTGGACCCCATTTTATTTATGCCGGAGTAGGCTACGGTGGATCTTGTTTCCCAAAAGACGTGAAAGCTTTGATCCA
This sequence comes from Pseudobdellovibrionaceae bacterium, assembly GCA_030158485.1. Classification (GTDB taxonomy): domain Bacteria; phylum Bdellovibrionota; class Bdellovibrionia; order Bdellovibrionales; family Bdellovibrionaceae. The sequence continues at coordinate 975 of JAOASS010000015.1, forward strand.
TACTGGGCAAACTCATGATGAACAACTTCATATTTTAGAAGCTGTTGAAAAAACAAACCAATACCAACGCCAAAGATTTGTTGAGCGCATTCTAAGTCGAATCGGAAAAACTGGTCAGGGTAAAAAAGTCGCCGTCTGGGGCGTGGCCTTTAAGCCTGGCACTGATGATATCCGCGAATCGCCTTCACTTTATGCCATCGAAAAATTTGTAGAAGCTGGTTACACTGTTGAAGCTTATGATCCTGTCGCCGCTGAAAACGCTCGCGTTTCACTGAATAGCAAACAAGTTACTTTTAAATCTTCCCAAGATGAAGTTTTGAATGATGCTGATGTGCTTTGCATTTTCACTGAATGGAAAAGCTTTCTTCAGCCCGATTTTCCAAAGCTTAAAAAGCTCATGAAAAAGCCTATTGTTTTTGATGGTCGAAATATTTATGACCCTGAATTTATCAAAGAAACAGGAATAGAATACCACTCGATCGGCCGCCCTAGTATTGGGGCTCCTTAGAACTGAAGAATTAAAAAGGAAAAAACAATTGATTAAGCTTTTCAAAAAAACAAACCAGCTCTTCAATCAAAATTTCATATGATGGTAAGGTTTGCTGACTTTTTTGGCTTCGACAATTAAAGTTTCACCAAATAAGACGGGCTTTGAAAAAAGTGTTTTGATAACAGATCGACCTACTTGTTTTTCACTTGTTGATTTAAGCTCTTTTTTAAAAGCTGACCTAGTCAAAAGATAAAAAAATGGAATCAGAATACCATAAAGCCAGCTGACTGATTTAATTCTGTTTGTAGTCACTTGTTGAATTTCAAAAACATCCCGGTGTAGCCGGTAACGCAATTCAGGGTATGAAACCATCGTAATATGATGAAGTGGATTAACGTTGTTTTCATCAAGCGGAGCTTTGCACTTATTGTGAAACCCGGTCGTGAACCATCTCATTCTTGATCGTAAAGATGATGTGTTCGGAGTGGTAATAATAAGACTTCCGTCTGTTTTTAAAACTCTTCCACATTCACGAATAAAGTCAAAGGGCCGTTCGATGTGCTCAATTCCATCGATGCAAACAATGGAGTCTATTTCTTCATCTTTAAACGGTAAACTCGAATTCATATTGGCGACAAAAAAATTCTCTTTATTTACTTCAGTAAAGTTTGCGATGTCCGACGAGTAAACTTTTACTCCAATATTCATAAGTTTTTTTGTAAACGCACCCGATCCACAAGGAATATCTATCACGACTTGTCCTAGCCCTTTTTTTTGTATGATTGAAATAACTGTTTCTTGGGTATTTCTTGTCGTGTTTTCTGATAAGTTTCTCATGTTACGGAAGACCTCTTTTGCTTAAAAGCTTTTGAATACTTTAAATAAACTGCGTACGAGGAAAGACACGCGATGATAAATCCAGCAGACCCATCTAAAAATCCACGCTTCAAAACATAGTGCCTTAAAAATCGCCCGATTGGACTTATCACCGCAGAAATAAGAAGAAATTTCTTTTTCTTTCTGATTAATTCTTTTGCTCCAAGTGTCGAATAGGTTTCACACTTCCGAAGATGGTCGTGAAGACTCGAAACAGAATAGTGATAAACGACACCTTTAAGATCTTGAATCGGCAAATGATTTGAATTCTGTAATTTTTCATGGACAAAATCCCCTATCCACCTGGATCCGACTTTTGGAAATATTCTGACGTGACGATCTGGAAACCATCCTGAATGCTTGATCCATTTTCCGCAATAATTTGTCATCCGATTAATTGTATAAAGGGCTGACATTTTATTTTTTAGAATAAGAATTTCATCTTGAATTTCTTCCGATAGAACCTCATCGGCATCAAGGGACAAAATATAATCTCCGGTTGCAAGCTCATTTGCTTTATTTTTCGTTTGCGAAAAACCAAGCCATTCATGTTTGTAAAACTGAACTTTCTTAAATTTTAAACAAATTTCTTGAGTTTGATCCGTACTATTAGAATCAAAAATAATAATTTCATCGGCAACAGAGCACACAGCCTGAAGACATCTTTCGATATTCTTTTCTTCATTTTTTGTGCATATAACCACACTCAGTTTCAAGCCGTGTCCTTTCAATTTTTAGATTTTTCAGACGAGCGGGACCAAGCCACAGCCATTCCCGCAAGAATTAAGAAAAAGAATCGGTTTTTTGCGATATTAAAATTTGACTCTGTCAGTGACCCGACCAAAAAACAAATTAGAGCCGCCAATAATGCCAGCTGCAGGTTTTTTACGTAAGAGTTCGTTCGGTTGTTTTTAAAACCATTATAGGAATACTTCAAAACGAAAAACAAAAAGCTTAGAAAACAAAGAAGCCCGACAGTCCCCGTTCCAGCCCAATACTGTAAATACTGGTTGTGCGCATGGGATTGTCTTTGGCCTTCGGGGTAACCAAATATGTCATAATACTTTCTTAAATGACTTTTGTTAGCACCTAAGCCGACTCCAAAAAGAGGATGCTCTTTAATCATTTCCCAGTTACCCCGCCACAATGCCGTTCTTTCTTGGTTACTATCAATTTCATTGGCAGTTTTCGTAAACACACGGTTTGAAAAACGTTCGCTTGTTGAAATTCCAATCAGAAAAACAACAGTTAAGGCGACTAAGACGCTGGCAAATACTTTTCGATTCCATAAAAATGTCGTTGTCAGAATCGCTAAAACACTTCCAATCCAAACACCTCGGGTAAAAGTCAGAATAACTAAAACTCCTGAAGTGATAACCACAACTGAAGTAAGAATTTTTTCCTGTTTTGAAAAGTTCTTCCAATTCGTGATCAACAAAACTGTGAATAAGCTCAGAAGAGGTGCTAAGTTATGAGCAAAAGACATGGCAGAGCCCAGCAAACCACCTGCTCTAGCAGAGGGATTTTTGAACCAAACAACAAGAGCTGCAAGATTAAGTAAAATCGTTAGAATGGCTAAAATATTAAAAGATTTTTTGTGATCCGCGAGATTTCGCAAAATATAAATCCAACTTAAAAATGTCAAAATCCAGCGAAATTCAAAAAAATCTTTCCACGGTCCGGGTGTTTTTAAATCTGTATTTAAAAATAAACCAATCAAAATAATGAAAATCCAAATAGGCCAAAGTAGACTTGGCCTAAAAGAAGTCAGTAAATTTTTAAAATTATTTTGCTTGAATGCGATATAAAGAGCCGTCCCAATAACCAACGAATCAGCCAGATCAACGAGTGACTGAGAACTAAAAATAGCAAGCCACGAAATAATTAAAAGACCCAAAATCCAACTCATCAAACTATCCAAATCTATATTTTAAACTTTGTGTATTAATATATGAACTCTTCAACAGATTCAGTTAGATTTCATACTGAATTTAATTCTGCTTTGCGTAAAGAGTGCTTTGCTGGCATTCGGGTCTGTAGGATAGTTGCATGCTGAGTTTAGCTTTGGTTCCATTCATCGTGAGTCTTTTAATTTCTGCACTATCGATCCCCGTGATTATTCGGGTAGCAAACTTAAAAAACTTAACTGACGAGCCCGATGAGGGGCGAAAGCTCCATAAAATAATCACTCCCACTCTTGGGGGAGTTGCGATTTTTGCCGGGGCCCTGGTTTCCTTTTCTGCCGTTTATGATTTACACGGATTTAATGATTTACGATTTATCACACCCGCTTTGATTATTTTATTTTTTGCCGGCATCAAAGATGATCTTCTTGTACTTGCTCCTGGTAAAAAATTAGCAGTTCAAGTGGGATGCGCAGCCCTTATTACCTACTTAGGTAATTTGCGAATTACCTCTCTTTGGGGAATTATGGCATTGCAAGAAATTCCATTTTGGTTTGGGGTTCTGATTACGGTTTTCCTGATTATTGCTTTGATCAATGCCTTTAACTTAATTGACGGAATTAATGGCTTAGCGGGAACGCTAGGACTACTGGCAAGCCTTAGTTTTGGCGCTTGGTTTGCTTTAAATAATTTTGGCTCTCTGACGATTCTTTCTTTTTCATTAGCCGGAGCACTCGTTGGTTTTTTAATTTACAACTACAATCGCGCCAAAATTTTTATGGGTGACACCGGCTCGATGGCAGTCGGCTTTATTATTGCGATTATTGCCATTCGATTTATCGAAGCAAATCGGGTGAATCTTGATGCATTAAGATATCCCATTGTGAATGCACCCGCTGTTGCCTTTGCCGTTTTAGCCATCCCGATATTTGATATGATACGAGTTTTTCTATTAAGATTATCTCAGAAAAGGTCCCCGTTTAGTGCCGATCGAAATCATATCCATCATTATTTTGTCGATAACGGCTTTTCCCACGCAAAATCCACAGGCATTTTATTCTGGATCAATGTGTCTTGTATCATCATTGCGCTTCCTCTGACGCAGTTTCGGTCAGCTTGGGGAGTTATCACCGTATTTGCGTATCTTTCCGGTCTGTGCTGGCTAGCCTGTCGACACTTCAGATCTCGCAAAAAAAGTAAGAGCTCTTTAACTTAGGTTTATACGAATAGTATTTCATTTCATTTGAAGAAAAAAGTGTCTGCTTAGTTACAAAAGCTATCACTTTAATTCTTTTTACTAAATTCTGGTTGGACCGAGTCTTTTCCAGTCACTGCATTTTTATTGCTCGGGGGTGGAATGACTTTTTGAGGTATCTCGATAATAAAGGCGCAGCCTGATCCAGGATTATTTCTTACCTGAATTGTGCCTTGGCTTAAATGTACCGCCCGCTGAGTGATTGTCAGCCCAAGTCCCAACCCACTTCGATCAGCACTTTCTTGAACAAATAGCTTAAATAAAGAGCTGATCTTATCAACCTGTATTCCTCCACACTCGTCTTCCACCTCAATGAGGACTCGATCACCAATCATTTTTCCTCGGAGGAATATCTTTCCTTCGGATTTTGTGTACTTGATTGCGTTTTGAACAATATTGGCAACTGCCGATAAAATAAATTGTCGGTCAGCTTCGATTTCAATTTTCCAATCAACGTCCATCGTTAGAGTTTGATTTTTTTTGCTGGCATCAACTTTTGCTGTTATCACGATCTGATCAAATAAATCAGACAGGCGAAACTTCTCGATAAACAAATCCGAATCCGCGCGCATCCTAACTTCTGATAAAGACCGGTCTATCAAATTTCGCATTCGCACAAGATTTGACTCAAGTACACTTGCGGTGCTGCCACCCACTCCAACAAGGCCAGCTTTAATCATTTCTTGTGCCACAGTTGCGCTCGACAAAGAATTTCTAAGTTCATGAGCTAAAAATCCGAGATGTTTTAATTCGCGCTCTTCACTAGCTTGATTGCTTCGAAACTGAAATTCCGAAACAGCCGAGGCAATTGCAATATCCAAACAGCCATTCAAAATATTAAATTCATTCGGTGAAATATTAGCATTTTTTATTGTTGCCAATTCAGTGATGGCCTGACACATCGATCCATATGAGTGGACAACATGGGATAAAGAGTATCCAAGGCTCAAAAATTCTTTTCCGTGTGAAGCCGCCGAAGTCAGCATATCTTCGCGAGGATGTTGACTCAGTTTCTGCTCTAATACTTTAATCAGTTGTTCATAAAATAGAGGAAGACCCGCTTTGAGCTGCTCGGAATTACTACGAATTCCGGCGAGTTTTTTAGTTTTCTCAGCACATAATTCTAAAATTTCATTTCTGTTAAGTTGCAAAAATTCATG
>JAOASS010000015.1:6759-61313 GCA_030158485.1 Pseudobdellovibrionaceae bacterium
AAATTCATGGTCAATTGCCGCGTGATAGAAAAAAATCAAACAAAACACATTCTGATAGTTGATGATTCTCCAGACCAACAATTTCTTCTCAAAACGCTTCTAGAAGCAAGAGGATATACAACAGAGTCTACTCCTAATGGCAAAGAAGCACTAAGACTATTACGTACACGTAAAGAGATGCCGCAAACGATCCTACTCGATATGAAAATGGACGTAATGGGCGGCTTTGAATTTCGCGAGCTACAACGCGCAGATCCTTTGCTAAAAAACATACCCGTCGTAGTCGTCAGTGGAGAAGATAACGTGGCATCGATTCGTGCAAAGATGAATTCTGATGTCATACAGAAACCTATCAATATTTTGGCTTTACTGGAAGCTCTTGACCAAAACTCTTGCTTACATTGAGTTCGATTACTTCAAATATAATACTCATCGATGGCAAACCTGTTGGCCACAAAGTGGTCACGGAATTTAAAAATGAGCCCTTTAATTTAAAAGGGCTCTTAGAAAACTATTTATCGCAGCTCATGAAAGTAGTGCTTGAATTTGCTGATACTACGCCACCCTGAATAAGAGCAGACTTAATTAAAAACTCAACAGAATTATCAGAAGTTTTTTTATATTCGAAATTTGTAACTAAGCCCGATTTGTCTTTGGTGATAAAAAAAGAAGACTCGATTTTTAAAGAATTGCTATCACATTGTGCCGAGTATTTGGTTTCTAATCCGGCAACCGATGCCTCTAATTTTTTTCCATTAGCATCGACATTCATAGTTGAATCAGATGTTAAACCTTTAATACTAAATTTATTTCCCTCTTGTTGGATGACCAACTTGGTTTTTTCTCCGTCGACTTGAAAAGCACACTGATAGGTGCCAGATAAATCTGGACACGCATAGGATACCGTAGCGAAAAAAGATAATAAAACTGAAACTGATAGCGACTTAGTAAACATAAATACCTCCAAAAATTGAATTCGCATTATATTCGAAATAAGTTTTTGCAGATGGTTTATCTGGATTGCGTGCAGTTCATTCAAAAGCCGTCAAAAATATAAACATCACTTGCGTAGATTAGTAAAAATTGGTCACAAAAATCTTTTTGAATTTTTAAACTATTGATATCGTTGAAGAAAAGCCGAAATGGCGGAGAGCGAGGGATTCGAACCCTCGAGCCCCGCGAAGGGCTGCCAGTTTTCAAGACTGGTGTATTCAACCGCTCTACCAGCTCTCCGGGGTCAGTTCTATTGGATTTCGACCCCGGAAGTCAAACTCAGATCAATATTATATAACCTTTAGAATAACAAATGACTCGCCGCCTACTGACTCGTAAGTGGGTACCATTTTTTGAGGGCGGTGGGGATTTTAATTGTACCGTCTTCTTGTTGATAATTTTCAAGAATGGCAATGAGTGTGCGACCTACTGCTAAGCCCGAACCGTTCAATGTGTGAACAAACTGAGGCTTTCCATTTCCGCCTGGACGAAATCTAATATTCGCACGCCTTGCTTGAAAGTCTTCGAAGTTTGAACACGATGAAATTTCTCGGTACTCTTCAGGGCCTGGCAACCAAACTTCTAAGTCGTAAGTCTTTGAAGAGCCAAAGCCCATATCACCCGTACACAAAAGCATTCGACGGTAGGGCAATTCGAGTTCTTCTAAAACTTTTTCCGCATGCGCCGTTAACTTTTCATGAGCTTCATAGGATTTATCGGGATGTGAAAAAGTCATTAATTCCACTTTGTGAAACTGATGTTGGCGAATAAGACCTTTCGTATCACGACCATGGCTTCCAGCTTCCGATCTAAAGCACGGTGAATAAGCACAAAATGAGATCGGCAATTCAGATTCGTTCAAAATTTCATTGGCAAAATAATTTGTAACTGGAACTTCAGCCGTTGGAATAAGAGCGTAATTTGTGCCCTCAAGATGAAATAAATCATCTTTGAATTTTGGCAATTGTGCAGTTCCAATTAAACTTTGTTGATTCACAATATAAGGTGGAATCATTTCCGTATAACCATGCTTATCACTATGTAAATCCATCATAAATTGGATGAGCGCCCTTTCTAAGCGAGCCGCCTGCCCTTTTAAAAAAGTAAATCTTGCGCCCGTGACTTTGCCGGCCCGTTCAAAATCAAGAATCCCCAGTTTTTCACCAATTTCCCAGTGCTCTTTCGCTTTGAAATTAAATTTTCTAGGATCGCCCACTTGTTTAATTAATTTATTATCCGCAGCCGATGTTCCCAAAGGAACTGAAGAGTGCGGCTTGTTTGGCAAATACAGCGCTAAATTATAAACATCCGAATCAATAGCCGCAGCGTGGGCTTCTAATTTTTTAACTTCTGCTGATAGCTGACCCATTTCTTCAATGAGTTTTGAAGCATCTTGTCCTTCGCGCTTCATTTTGGCGATATCACCGCTGACTTTATTTTGCTTTGCTTTTTCAGTTTCAGCTTTCGTGAAAATTTCTTTTCGTTTTTTATTGAGCTCTAAAACTTTATCTAAAGTGTCATTTGATTCACCACGATTAGATAAAGACTTTTTATATTCATCGATGAAAGATGTCCCATTTTCATTCTTTCTATCGAATAACTTGATATCAATCATCTGCAAAATCTCCAAAAATCTAAGAAAATAAATTTAAGTCTCATTTAATTTTCAGGCCCTGTAAGGTCAAGGCGCCAATAAGATGTACATCTTCAAAATCTGAAGTACAAGTGCGCAAAACAGATCAAACATAATTATCTTAAACACTGTCCAAGAGCTCGATATTCGATAAAAAAATGCCGTAAAAAATAGAACAAAAAATGACATGATTAAATTACCAAACTCGATTAATTCCTGAGCCATCAATGCTAAAACATAGCCTAAAATCAGCCCCGTTAATATTCTCAGTAAAAATGAACTGACCTGTATTGTTGTATTTTGTGCAGTTCCTTTAACAGAACTTGCAAGCCCATCTATTCTTTTACCAATTCCCATATCTAACCTCCCAACTGACGAATCAATTCATTTATTTGAGCCGAGTCCGGAGCGTTCGGCGAAAGCTCAATATAAATCTGATAGGCCTCAAGCGCCGCTTCGTTATCACCTTTTAGCTGAAACAGCGCCCCTTGTTCCCGATATATTTCAGCATAACCATTCTCTTTTTGTTTTGCCAAACTTAACATATCCTGTGCAACATCAATCGAATTGGACTGTCGATAACAACGAGCCGCTTTAACGTAAAGCTCTGCGCTTTGAGGTCTCAATTTTATCGCTTGTGAATATTCTGTCGCACAATCTGCATACTGCTTTAATGCAAAATCAACTTCCGCGGCTAATATATAGGGATCTGAAAGATTTGGATTTCGGTTCTTTTCTTCGGTGGCTGCTTTTTTAGCTTCATCAAAATCACCTTTAGATAATGCGGACTGTCCGATCGATAAATAAAGCCTTGGGTAAAATGGATTCACTTTTAGTGCTTTTCTATAATTCTCGATTGCTTGCTGAAAGCGACCCATTTCGGCCAAAGTCTGACCAGCATGATAAAAGCTTTCAGCATCGGATGGGTCCACAATCGCCGCTTGCAAAAATGTTCTCAAAGCATCTTCATTTTCACCAACTGATCGCATACAAATTCCCAAGCCAATTAATGCTTCTTTGTTTTTGGGATCAACTGCAGTCACTTGTTGATATATTTCTTTTGCTTGAATAAATCGATCTTCTGATCTTAAGAGTTTTGCTAAAGCCGTTCGGTACTCAAGGGTGTATGCGAATTTTTTTATAAGCTCATTGAAATACTGAACTCCGGTATCAACTCCATGTTGTGCCGCAAGCATTTCCGCATACACAACTTGGGCCTCAGTATTTGTTGAATCAAGCTCAACCGCGCGGGTCGCATAAGACTTCATATTTTTAACGGCTTGGTCTCTTTCTTGAATTAACTTATTATTGTCAGGAGGTATTGAAAGTGCCCGTTGTCGATATGCTTTTGAAAGTAAAATATATGTTTCAACATCGCCTTCGAATTGAGCTTTAGCGCGCTCTCCGTAATTAATTGCACCCAGTGTGTTGTTTTTTCTGTATTCTAACCATGCTAACCCTCTGAAAACTTCATAGCTCTGAGGCGACTGTTGTTGTGCTTTTTTTAAAAGCTCCTGTGCTTTTCCGAAATCGAAACGTCTTGAGACATAATCAGCTTGGACAACATAAGCTTCAATTAATTTAGGATCAGATTTGATTGCTTTATTAAGCCAATCAATCGAATCATAAACTTGATTGAGTTGCCAAAGACATTTACCAGCTTTGATGGCTGCCTCTGCATTTTTGGGATTCGCATCAAAAGCGGCTTTGTATTCTGCTTGTGCCGATAAACAGTCTCCTTGGCGGTAATACTGATCGCCTAATAAAACCATTTCTTGATTTCTTTTTCTTTTATCCTGAATTTCCTCATCACCACCCAGCCTCACAACTAGATCCCGAGCCGCTCGATTTTGCGGCATCAAATTATACGCCTTCTGTGCCGCTAGCAAAGCTTTTGATTTCGAATTTTTTTCTAACCACAGTTGTGCTAAAACAAACCAAGCATCAGATTCTAATCTAGGCTTTAACTTCCCAGGCTGCTTCAAGGCCGCATCTAATCGTCTTAAAGCAACATCTTTTCGATTAAAGCCTTGTGCTTCAACCAAGCCCAATAAAATATAACGCTCTTTATTTTTAGCATGCTGCGGTTTCATGTTTTGTAAAATAGCAAAAGCTTCTTGGTATTTTTTATTTCGATATTTTAATTCCGCAAGTGTCAAAAATGGCCGAGCCCACGTATCCCACATTTGTCCTGCTTTTTCATAATACGAAGCTGCCGCTTGTATTTCTCGATCAACTTCTAGAATTTCACCTTTGACATAATAACTAAAAGGCAAAAGTGAGAAAGTCCCCCCAGTTTCAAGTAAACTGTCCACTTGGGCTCGAGCTTCTCGGTAACGACCCACCACTAACATCCGAATTGTTTCACACAGTTGTCCATATGGACTTGTTAAATTCAGTGCACGAGTCGTTTGAGTGACAACATCAACTGTTTTTTGATCCTCAGCATCTTGATAACTAAACGGCCAAATTTCTTTGTATAAAAAACAAAGCATGCCCCTTGCTTCCAGATTTCTATTTTGACCCTCAACCAAAGACACCAAACTATTTTGAGCCTCTAACAAATCTTCGACAGTGCTCATTTCTAAACTCGCAAGCGTTCGATTCAGTTTTGCTTTTACTTCGCCTCCATCCAGTTCTGGCTGATTCGTAAGTGGTCTTAAAAGCCTGACTCGCGAAAGATTTGTATTCGATGGAAATAACAAAACTAAAAGAATGACTCCAATCACCGAAACGGCCGCGATAAATAATATTTTTTTCTTTTTATTCCGATCAGTTTCCTCTTTATCATCCCTATTCAGATCAATCACAGATGCCGATGGCGTTGACTTAAATTGCTGTAATTGTTCAATTTTATTTATACTGCTTGGAGCTGGTTCCAATTTAGGCTGAGACGGCGGCGGCATAAAAATAGTTTCTTCGAAATCCTGATTTCGCTCTTTTTTCGGTGGTTTTTTATAGCCGGCATCGTCTGCTTTTTTTTCGAGAATCGATAAAATTTGTTCGTAAAATTCAGGCTCTTTTGAAAGCGGAACCCACTTTCCATTCGGATAAGCAGAAATCATCTCATCGCCGTGCAATGAGCCGTCAGAAATTCGATGTAAAACCTCTTTTGTCGTTAAAGGACCCAGAATCTGGCCTTTATGACTTCGAATAATCCAACTCATTTGTGAATTTTTACCTGAACGACTCATCTTTGATATTATACGAAGCTCTTTGTGGCCCGGTCACCGCACACTGGAAGTTCTCAGAAGGAACTCATCTTTAGTCCCAGTTCGGAATCAAGTGATTCCGTTTTGGAACCGACAAAAGAGGATTCAAGTACCCGAAACCCCTGTAGATTTTAAAAGAGATGTTAATTTGTTTGGCACTTCTCTTGCTACTCTGTTTCGCAGAGGAGCATATGCTAAAACAAAATTCCCACAGAAATCCGATTCTAAAAATTAAAAAAAGCAGTGTGGGACGTATGTTAATAGCAATTTATGTTTTAGTTGTTTTAGCTCTATCGGCTACAGCTAAGGCTCAAGTTAATGTTCCTTTTTTTGAAAATCGAATCCAAATTTCTAGATAAGGTTTAATTAAGGACCCCCTCCCTGATTAAGTCTGAAAAGGAAGTTGAAAGCCCGACCGAGTCCCCTCCAGGTTGGGCTTTTTTTTTACCTTTTTTTAGTGGGTTTGGTCAGAAATTTGAACTTTGTTTGAATATTGATTAAAGCTTTTCTGAACTAATCCGCTCTTCTGATTTGTGCACCCAATGAAGAAAGTTTTTCTTCCATGCGTTCATAGCCTCGATCTAAATGGTAAATTCGATTAACCACTGTTTCGCCCCGAGCCGCAAGACCCGCTAACACAAGCGAAGCACTAGCCCTTAGGTCAGTCGCCATAACAGGAGCGGCCGTTAATCCTTTTTCAGGAATTCCCCTAACAACAGCAACTTGAGTTTTAGGCGTAATATCAGCACCTAATCGCATCAATTCTGTTACGTGCATAAAGCGATTTTCAAAAACAGTTTCGGCAATCACACTTGTTCCATGTGCTAAAGTCATCAAAGCCATAAACTGCGCCTGTAGATCCGTTGCAAATAACGGATGCGGAGCTGTCGTAATATCAACAGACTTCCAAGATTTTAACTTTTTAATCGTGATCGTGTTAGATGTTGTTTCAATTTTAAAATGGGCTTCACGAAGTTTTGAAAGAAATGCTTCCAAATAAAGGGGCTCGACGTGAGTCACCGTCACTTCACCACCCGTTATCGCACCTGCTATTAATAAAGTTCCCGCTTCAATTCGATCTGGACAGATCGTATGTTCAGCTGGTTTTAATTTATCAACGCCTTCGATGTGAATCACACTTGTTCCGTGACCAGTAATTTTTGCACCCATCTTAATTAAGTAATTTGCCAGATCAACAATTTCGGGTTCTTTTGCTGCATTTTCTAAAATAGTCGCGCCTTCAGCTAAAGTTGCAGCCATCATCATGTTTTCTGTCCCACCGACAGTTACTTTTTCAAAAAGAAAAGTAGTCCCTTTTAGTTTTTTTGCTTTCGCATGAACATATCCTTCTTTCAGTTCAATTTCTGCGCCCATCGCTTTCATGGCTTCTAAGTGTAAATCAATCGGCCGAGTTCCAATCGCACAACCACCAGGCAAAGAAACAATGGCATCTCCAGTTTTAGCAAGCAAAGGTCCTAAGCATAAAATGGATGCTCTCATTTTACGCACAAGCTCGTAGTCTGCTTTGTTTGATGCAAGTGATTTTGAGTTTATAATTAAAGTGTTCTGAGAAAATTCACTTTCACAACCTAAGCTTTGTAAAAGTTTTCGCGCAGATTCAACATCTGCTAATTCTGGCACATTATGAAATACATGCTTTCCTTCTGCCAACAAAGAAGCAAACATCAACTTAAGAGCTGAATTTTTAGCCCCACTAACGCGAACGGAACCATTTAATTCCACGCCACCCTTTATGACCATTTTATCCATGTCTGCTTCCTTGTATAATTCGATCACGACCCGATAAATCTTGAATCACTGTGACAGAATCAAATGCTTTTAAATTTTCAAAATGTTGTCGCATTGGGGCCGCTTGAGTGTAGCCCATTTCCATCATCATCAATCCCGGCTTGCTGAGCTTTGGAAAATAAAGCTCAGACCAAGATACTAATAAATCCGTCCCATTTTTTGCGAAAAGAGCAATGTCGGGTTCAAATTTTTTTACGTTTGTTTCTATTTCAGAGTCTTCGGGACTGATATAAGGCGGATTTGATAAAATCATATCAAATCCATTTTCAATTTCTAAAACAATAGAAGCCGCATCACCCAAAGTGAAAAGACATTTATCTTCAAGTCTGAAGCGTACTGAATTTTCTTTTGCGATTTGAAGGGCTTTTTCTGAAATATCAATAAATTGCACTTTCACATTTGGCAGTTCATGAGCCAATGTTAAGCCAATACATCCACTACCGCTTCCGATATCTAGAATTTTAATTTCACTTTTATCTTTCAAATATTTTCGTGCCCACTCTATAGCGTACTCAACTAAAGTTTCAGTTTCAGGCCGCGGAATTAACACATCCGCATTCACTTTGAAATCAAGCTTAAAGAAACCTTTTAATCCCGTAATATAGGCTAAGGGTTCACCGCTTGACCTGCGCCTTACGAATTCCCGCAATTTAGCCAGTTCAACTTCTTGCAAAGGCTGTTCGTATTTCATGTACAGTTGAACACGATCAAGACCCAATCCTCCCGCAATCAACCATTCAGCTTCTAGACGAGCTTGATCCATTTTTTTTTCTTTAAAAAACTGGATCGTGCGGTCTAGAACTTCTTTTATTTTCATGTTGAACTCTGTTGTTTCAACGCTTCTGCTTGGAAGTGAGCCACAAGCGGATCCACTAAATTTTCAAAGGCCCCATTCATAATTGAATCTATTTGATGTGTCGTCAGACCAATTCTGTGGTCAGTAATTCTTGACTGAGGAAAATTATAAGTTCTAATTCGTTCAGATCGATCTCCTGTTCCGATTTGATCAAGTCTGACATCAGAAGCTTCTTTACGAACTTTATCTTCTTCAATTTGTTTTAATTTCGCATAAAGAATTTGAAAAGCACGTTCTCTGTTTGAGCTTTGAGACTTTCCTTCTTGGCATCGAACTTCCAAACCGGAAGGTAAGTGTACGACTCGAACTGCCGATTCTGTTTTATTGACTGACTGTCCGCCAGCTCCGCTAGATCGCATAGTTTCAATACGGACTTCACTCATGTTAATTTTAACTTCTTGTTCTTCAACTTCGGGAATGACCGCAACAGTTACAGTTGAAGTGTGGACACGCCCCGCCGATTCCGTTTTCGGAACGCGCTGAACCCTGTGAACTCCGGATTCATATTTTAGTTTCGAATAAACACTTTCACCCGTAACTGAAGCAATAATTTCTTTAGCGCCACCAACATTCCCAGATGAAAACGAAAGGAGTTCAACTTTCCATCCCAGCGTTGTTGCGTAATAAGAATAGCCCCTAAAAAGTTCTTCTGCAAAAAGTGAAGCTTCGTCACCACCCGCTCCAGCGCGAATTTCTAAAATAATATTTTTGTCATCATTAGGATCTTTAGGAATAAGAAGTAATTTCAGTTCTTGTTCCAGCGCCGGCATGGCAGATTCAATTTCGCGATTTTCTTCTTTTAAAAGTTCTTTCATTTCTGGGTCCGATTCGGTTCCCAAAAGTTTTTTATTCGCCTCAAGCGCTTCTGTTTTCTTTTTGAAGTCTCTGTAAACTGTGACGATTTTTTCTAAGTTCGCGACTTCTTTCATCAAAGCTCGATATTGCTTTTGATCCGCAGCAATATCAGGCTTTTGCAGCATCATTTGCACATGTTCATATCGATTTTCAACATCTTCTAATTTTGAATACATAATTTTCCTATTTTAGCATGTGCCAAAATAAAAATGCGGCGAAAGTGCCGCATTTTGATGGTAATTCAATTTAATGGAGTCGCAATTTATTTTTTTGCGTACTTCTTTTTGAAACGGTCAATACGACCTTCCATATCCATTACACGTTGCTTACCTGTGTAAAAAGGGTGCGAAGCAGAAGAAATTTCTACTTTAACAACTGGATACGTTTTGCCATCTTCCCATTGAGAAGTTTCTTTAGAGTCTAAAGTTGATTCCCCTAAAAAAGAGAAGTCACAAGATACGTCTTTGAAAATTACAATTTGCGTTTTTGGGTGAATTTTTTCTTTCATTACCAGATCCTTACTTGTAGCGGTCGATAAAACAGAAGGAATTGTATATCAATTCCGACAAGCCCTGTCGAGAATATTCTGATTTTAATAATCCCCTTTAGTTTCAAATGCTTAGCTAAAACTATAGGAGGTGCTTAAGTAGACTTATTAAGATCCGCCGCCGCCCATGGCTTTTAAGAAGTCTAAGTTCGTCTTCGTTTGACCGACCTTACCCATCAAAAATTCCATCGCATCAACAACGTTCATTGGTGATAAAACTTTTCTTAAAATCCAAAGACGATTAAGGTCGTTTTTATCTACTAACATATCTTCTTTTCTTGTTCCGGATTTATTAATGTCCATACAAGGAAAAATACGTTTTTCCATCAACTTGCGATCCAAAATAATTTCTGAATTTCCTGTTCCTTTGAATTCTTCAAAAATAACTTCATCCATACGAGATCCAGTATCAATCAAAGCCGTCGCAATAATTGTCAGCGATCCGCCCTCTTCAATGTTTCGAGCCGCTCCGAAAAATCTTTTCGGTTTTGGTAAAGCATTTGCATCCACACCACCGGTTAAGACTTTTCCAGAAGATGGCTGAACCGTATTGTAAGCTCTGGCAAGACGAGTAATTGAATCAAGTAAAATAACAACGTCATGCTTGTGTTCAACTAGGCGTTTTGCTTTTTCGATGACCATTTCAGCTACTTGCACGTGACGACTTGGTGGTTCATCGAAAGTTGAAGAAACAACTTCGCCCTTCACCGTTCGCATCATATCAGTTACTTCTTCCGGTCGTTCATCAATTAATAAAACGATCAATTTAACTTCTGGATGGTTAATCGTAATTGCATTTGCAATATTTTGCATAAGAACCGTTTTACCAGTTCTAGGGGGCGCCACAATAAGAGCACGTTGGCCTTTTCCAATTGGAGCCATCAAATCCACAATACGAGTCGTGTATTCTGCAGGATTATGTTCAAGCTTTAATCTTTGATTGGGATAAAGCGGAGTTAAGTTGTCAAAAAGAATTTTATCTTTACCTTTTTCTGTTGATTCAAAATTAAGTGAATCAACTTTTAAAAGCGCGAAGTATCGTTCGCCTTCCTTTGGAGGCCTGACTGTTCCTGCAACTGTATCACCTGTCCTGAGACCAAATCTTCTAATTTGCGAAGGTGATACGTAAACATCATCCGGACCTGGAGAATAATTATAATCCGGTGATCTTAAAAACCCATAACCGTCTGGAAGAATTTCTAAAACGCCGTCACCAAAAATATCAACGTTTAACTTAGCCGCTCTTTTTAGAATTTCAAAAATCATGTCCTGGCGACGAAGTCCCGCTGCATTTTCAATTTTCATTTTTGCGGCAAGGGTTGTCAGTTCTTGAATATTTTTAGTCTTCAGGCCCTTTGAGCTGAGCCAGCTTTTTTCATCTTCTGTTAATTGAATATCTGAAAGATCGACATCAACGGATCCGTGAGGTTCGCTGTGAGATTGAGGATGTTGTGGGGCCCCGCCCATGTTACGATCCCCGCGATCGCCACCATAATGACTGCTTCCACTATCTTCTTGATAATCATTGTATTGCTGTGGACGTCTTTCTTTGTAGTCATTACGGTAACCGCCACTGCTGCCATGTCGATCGCGACCGCCGCCGCGGTCATTGCGATCATTTCTGTCGCCGCCTCGATCATTTCTTTGAAAATGCTTTTTTTCAAAACGCTTGTTTTGATTATTATGCCGATTTTGGTTTTGGTTCTGACCCTGATTTTGATTCTGCGAAGGGCCAGGATTTTGATTTTGCGAAGAACCCGAAGTGGAGCTTGAATTCGGATTTTGCACTGGGCTTTGCTGTTGTGGTGCGGCTGTTGAAACTTCTGGCGCCTGGGGCGCGCTTGGAGCTTCAGCGATAGAAGTCTGTTTTTTTTCTACTGGAAGCGACTTTGCTTCTACTTTTTCTAGAGGAGCTATAGCAGTTGCTTCTTCAGTTGCTTTGGGACGTCCACGTTTTTTTGTAACCTCAGGATTTGAAGGACTTTTCGGTTCTGACAAGATTGTCTCCTTGTTTATTTCAAGAGCTCTGTTTGAGTTTTAATTGTTTTAAATGTAATATTTATTTTTTGTTGGGTTGAGTTTGTTTGAAGGCCAGAATTCATCGCCACACTTTAGTTACTAGACTAATGGCAGGCCTGTGTTTCAGCCAATTTGCTAAATATCTATCGGACTGTCAACTTAATTTCTTAAATGAGCTTTATCGACGAACCTGGACTTTAAAGTGTCTACAATGGTTCCGATATACATCATAGACGGGCCACCCTACCGTGAAAAGGAGTTCCTAGTGGATTCGCAAGTTCCTGCACCGCGCACACCTTTAACTCTCGAAGTTTCTTTTCGCAAAAGTTATTCGCGAGAAGATACAAAAGGTGTGCTTAAAAATATTAGCATTTCGGGCGCTTTCCTTGATTTCAAAGATCATTCATTACGCACAAACGATAAGCTTCAACTCACTTTTGAGGTCAGTGGTCGAGTGCGTAAAATTGCAGCTCTAGTTGTTTGGACAAATACTGCTGGCTGCGGAATTAAATTTCAACCCGTTAACAACCGCGATGTGCAAATCGTTGATGATCTTATTTATTTTGTTGAAACAAGCCGTAGCGGTAAGAAAAACGTTCTCGATAAAATCTTTAAAAAAGTTTCCTAAAAAACTCTCTGTGAGAATAAAAAAATCCACTCTTGGCAAGAGTGGATTTTTTTTATTCTCACAGAAACAGCTTCTTAGCCAACGTGAGTTTCGCCCAAAGCTTGTTCCATTTCTCTTTGCTTACGCTTTCTTCTTACCATAATGAGAGCTAACGCGCCCAAAACCATAGCTCCGACTGCTCCAACCGCAAGATTTGTGTCTTGTTCTGTTGTCGCAGCATCATCAACTGAGGCTTGTGTTGCTGATGCTGGAGGTGGTGGTGGCGGCGGTGGCGCCATATCCATACTTGGCGGAGGCGGTGGCGCATCCATCGGAGGAGGAGGTGGTGGTAAATCATTTCCTGCCATATTATTCATGTCAGGCGGCGGTGGCAATTCCTGCGAAGGTGGAGGCAATTGTGCCATAGGATCTTCTGCTGGCGGAGCCATCGGTGGAGCTTCAGGAATACTTGGCATTTCAGGAGCCGCTTGATCCGCTATCGGAGCAGACCCAGAGCTAGGCTGAGCCTCCCAATAGCGAAGCTCAATGCCTTCGCCGATATCTTGTTTTGATTCGACGCTATTGTAAGCCCAAACTTCTTTCCAAGCTTCTGGATATCCCAAAAGCTCTTGTGAAACTTTTCGAATGTTATCACCCGATTTAGAAATATATGTTTTTGCTGGAACATTTTTTTCTTCAAAGTACGTCATAATCTGAGCGTTATCCTCTGGCCGAACAACAGACGCGTAATAAACTTTATCGCCGGGCTTAACTTCACGATTTGCATAAGTTGGATTAATTTTCTTCAGCTCACTTGTTCGATCGTCACCATAAAGAGTCTGACTAATTGATTCGAGCGAGTCTCCAGGTCGAGCAAAATAGATTCCGTTAACCCACTTACTTCCCATTTTCCAAGGAGAGCTTGCCATTTTTTGAAGAGTCCGAGACGGCTTAGGCAGATCTAAATCCGTTTCATCTTTCTGCTCCATTTGTTCAGGAGCTGCTTCTGCTACTTTTTCCATCGAAGCAGGAGGTGTCATTTCTTCGGCCCCCGTGGAAGGTGCTTCCATCGCTAAGTCATTCGCAGCGGGTTCTGTTGTCATCGGTGGCGTTGGATCTGCCGAAGCCTGTGCATTTGCATCAGGTACAGGTTCTGTTGTCGCCGCACTGTCTGCGGTTTCGCCGAATGAATCAATCGTAAGCTGATCTTCTGTCGTTGTTTCGGCAACAGGCGCAGCGGGCTCCGTTGCAGCATCTGGACTTGTAACCGTTTCACCTGATTGTTCAGAATCGAGAGATTCATCGAGACTGTCAATGCCGGCATCACCCGCCATATCTTCTGCCGTTCCATCTTCTGCAATAACATCTTCGTTTTTTGAATCTTTAGATGTGCAGCTTGGCAATATGCCCAGTAAACTGATTGTTGCTAATGCGAGTATGAATTTCTTCATCATGCGATCTTCCTTGATACAGTTAAAAATGAAACTTCTGTCCCACCCAAAATATTGGAGCACGGTTCCTCATTGTATGCAAAACAGTTCCGGACCAGGGTCTAGCGCCAATCGAATTTATCACCGAGTTTAATATCATTTTTATTGAACCAGCCCTTTGGCACTTCAAGCGCAAAAAGAGCCGGACCACTGCTGACATAACTTGGAAAATTTTTTTGCATTAAACTTGCCGCAGTCATATCGGTTATTTGAAATAATATTTTATTTTGATCAAAATACCCTATACTTAAGTCAATATATGTATTCTTCATCCAAAACGAGCGCACTTCCGGTGATTTGAAAACAAAAAGCATCCCTGAGTTTTTAGGCAACTTCGTTAGATACATAAGCCCATAACTTTGTTGCTCTTGGCTTTCAGCAACTTCAACACTAAGAACAATTTTGTTAATCACAATTTTTTTATTTGTAAAAACGGGTCGAGAACTTTGATTTGTAGCATATGTTGAAAATGTTAAAACAAATGTACTAAGAAAAAGTGCCCAACACCTTGTGCGCAAGCCCATAACGAATTCCTTTCGTTGAAACAAATATTTCTTTACTATTTAATCTTTCCAAAAGCTCATCAAGAATAACAGCTCCGGCGAAAATCACATCTGCTCGATCGCCAAATCCATATTTTATTTTGTTTTCTTCAACAGATGAAGATCGTAGTTTTTGAATCCATTCTTTTAGAAGCGATTGGGACAGGCAATAGCCATCAATCTTTTGAGAATTAAAACCACCTATCGTTGCCGCCACCAAAGATGTTGGAGTTCCCGCAACTGCCCATATTTTTTCTGAATTTAGCGTTTGAATTTGCGTCCATGTTTTTTCTGATTGGGTTCTTATAATTTGTCTTAATTTTTTCTCTTCACTTTCTGAAACCGGCTGAGAACTAATGCTCTGTTCAGTTAATTTCACAGCTCCATAGGGCAAGCTCTGAGCCCATTCAATTTTGCCAATCTGACCCACAATGTATTCCGTTGAACCGCCACCGATATCAATTAATAAAACTCTCTTGTTTTCATTTGGATCGATCGAGCCTTGAAAGCTCATTAGCGCTTCTTCTTGGCCTGAAATAGTTGTAATTGGTATCTGGTGTTTCTGACAAATTTCTAAAAATTCAAAGGAATTTTCTGCTTCTCGTGCCGCCGCTGTTGCCACTGCGTGTATTTGATCAACCTGAAATTTTCTGATAATTTCAGCATACATTTTTAAACAACCATCAGCTCTTTTAAGTGCCTCTGGATGCAGTTTTTTTGTGTGGCCCAGGCCCTGACCTAATCTGACAACTCTCATTTCGTCGTGCAGAACTTGAATTCCACCTTCAATTTTTTTTTCGACAATCAAACACAGGAATGAATTTGTACCCAAATCAAGTGCTGCAATTTTCATTTTTTTAATTTCTCTAGTAGTATTTTATTCACAAGATCCGGGTTCGCTTGTCCTTTTGAAGTTTTCATAACAGCGCCGACAAAAAAACCAATTAGTTTTTCTTTACCGCCTTTATAGTCGTGAACCTGCGAAGGATTTAAAGCTAAAACATCGTCAACTATTTTTTCGATTGTCGATGCGTCTGATATTTGCACCATCTTTTTTTCATTTACAATAGCTTCCGGGCTTTTCCCCGATTTCCACATTTCAGAAAAAACA
This sequence comes from Pseudobdellovibrionaceae bacterium, assembly GCA_030158485.1. Taxonomy (GTDB): domain Bacteria; phylum Bdellovibrionota; class Bdellovibrionia; order Bdellovibrionales; family Bdellovibrionaceae. The sequence continues at coordinate 22,434 of JAOASS010000015.1, forward strand.
GACTTAGCAATTTTGCCGGAAATCTTTTCATTATCAATCATCTGAATCAACTGCCCTAAAGCTTCAGGCGAGACAGGCGCTTTTGAAATTATTGAATTATTTAAATTCAATTCTCTCATGACATCTGTCATAACCCAATTAGAGCTTGATTTATAATTGCCACAAATCTTTGCTGTTGCTTCATAATAATCAGCAAGCTCACGCTCTGTTGTTAAAACAAATGCATCGTATTCTGGAAGGCCATGTGCGCTGATAAATCTTTGAGCTCTTGCAAGAGGCATCTCTGGAATTTCTGCTTTTAACTTTTTTATAAAATCTTCTGATATGACAACGGGAAGAATATCCGGGTCTGGAAAATATCGATAGTCTTGCGCATCTTCTTTTTTTCGCATGGAAAATGTACGATTTTTATCCGGATCGTAAAGTCTGGTTTCTTGAATTACTTTTTGGCCTGACTCAAGAAGGTCTATCTGGCGGTCAATTTCATATTCGATAGCTTTTTCAATAAATCGAAATGAATTGATATTTTTGATTTCGACTTTAGTGCCTAATTTATCTACTCCTTCTTTTTTCACACTGATATTCACATCACAACGTAAAGATCCTTCTTCTAAATTCCCATCACAAACATCCAAATAGCGAACAACCTGGCGAATTGCTTTCCCGTATTCTGCGGCCTCAGTGGCTGATGTGATTTCTGGGCCTGATACTATCTCAAGCAAAGGAATGCCAGCACGGTTTAGATTAATTAAAGTGTAGTCCCCGTGATGTGTTGACTTGCCCGCATCTTCTTCCATGTGTGCTCGCGTAATGGAAACTCTTCTTTCTTGACCATTTACCATAAAAGTCAAAGCTCCATTTTCACAAATGGGCTGATCATACTGCGATATTTGATAGCCCTTGGGCAGATCTGGATAAAAATAATTTTTTCGAGCAAAAACAGATTTTTTTCGGATGCTACAATTAAGCGCCAAGCCCGTTAGCACAGAATATTCGATCACTTTCTTATTTAAAACAGGTAAAGTACCCGGCATCCCGAGGGTAATTGGTGACGTGTTTTCATTGTCTGAGGCATCAAAATTTGTCGCGTCTGATGAAAATATTTTTGACTTTGTCCTGAGTTGCACATGGGTTTCAATTCCAATAACAGCGTCGTATCCTCTATATGACATAGGGTTTTTCTTTCCCAATAATTGAAGCTTTCTCTAAAGCAAAGCCCGCGTTCAATAATTTCTGTTCTTCAAAAGCCTGAGCTGTTAATTGAATCCCGATTGGCAGCCGATTTTTTGAAAGACCAAATGGAATGCTTATGCTTGGTAAGCCTGCCAAATTTGCCGAAGTTGTGTATAGGTCATTTAAGTACATGGCAAGCGGGTTAGATATTCTGTCGCCAAGTTTAAATGCAGGAGTTGCCGCAACTGGGCTTAAAATAATATCACATTTCTTATAGGCCTCGTCATATTGATTTTTGATTAACCGTCTGACTTTGCAGGCTTTCACATAATACTCTTCATGATAACCACTTGAAAGACAAAACGTGCCAATCATAATTCGCCTTTTCGATTCGCTACCAAAACCTTGTCCCCGGGTGATTGAATAAAAATCATCTAAGGAGGTGGCAGTTTCTTGCATTTCGGCTCTGAATCCAAACCTAACACCATCATATCTTGCCAGGTTAGATGAGGCTTCGCTTGCAGCAATTAAATAATAAACAGGTATCGAGTATTCTATGAGCGACAATGAAATTGGAATGATTTCGGCTCCCATTTTTTTGAAAGCTTCAATGCTATTCTGCACAGTTTTTTCCACATCCGAATCAAGACCACTTTTCAGGGCCTCTTCCAGAATTCCAATCCGCAGCCCCTTCACATCAGCTTTTAGATCTGCACTCCATCTTGGAATGACTTTTTGCGAACTTGTTCCATCCATTGGGTCATGTCCACATATCATTTCTAAAGCTAGCGCAGCGTCTTCAACATTTGAAGTCATTGGGCCCGCCTGATCAAGTGAGGAAGCATAGGCAATAATTCCATAACGACTGACTCGGCCATAAGTCGGTTTCACACCAACAACTCCACAGAAACTCGCTGGCTGCCGAATTGAACCACCCGTATCCGTTCCGATTGTTCCCGCAACTAATCTTGCCGCTTGGGCGGCCGCAGATCCGCCCGATGATCCTCCGGGTACATATTCTGGATTCCAGGGATTTTTAACAGGGCCAAAAAAAGAAGTTTCATTTGATGAGCCCATTGCAAATTCATCTTGATTTAATTTTCCTAGAATGACGGCGCCAGAATTTTTAAGTTTTTTAACGACAGTTGAATCATATGGTGGAATAAAGTTTTCCAAAATTTTTGAACCCGCCGTGGTTCGCAGGTTTTTTGTACAAAGCATGTCTTTAATTCCAAATGGAATCCCAGCAAGAGGGCCCAACACATCGCCAGCTTTGATTTGATCGTCAATATTTTGAGCTTGCTGAATTGCATTTTCATTCAAAGTGATAAAAGAATTCAGTTTTGTATCTAGTAATTGTATCCGATCAAGGAAGTGTTTTGTCACTTCAACTGCTGATACTTTTTTAGTTTTAATAGCTTCCGAAATTTCCCTGAAACTTGAAAAAGTGATATTCATTTTTTATCCTAAACCACTGGCGGAACTTTAAACAAAGACCCTTGTTGAGACGGCGCATTCGCAACCATTTCTTCAGAGGAATAGTTATTTTCAGCGATGTCCTCGCGCCAAAAAATTTCTATTTCAGTTGGAGTCACAAGGGGCTCGATGCCTTCTGTTGACAGGTTAGAAATTTTATCAAAAAGTCCCAATATTTGATTCAACTGATTCGTGTATTCTTGTGCTTGTTGTTCATTTATGGCGAGTCTTGATAGTTTCGCGATATGTTGAACCGCTTTAAAATCAACTTTAATATCTGACAAGAAAACCTCCCATAAAATAACTTCTTCATTTTACTGTGTAATATTAAAAGGGCGCAACAAGACCCTTTTCTAAAAGAACTAACGACGCGCGTAATGCCCCTTTCCAAAATTAAATTTTCAACTTCATATTTATTGACTATTTTTTGACAGAAGACTTCCCCCATCACATATTAAATCCATGTCAAAATCTCGCGACTTGCTTCGATATCAAGATCTCATAAAAATCATAGAGCATCATAACTCACTTTATTACACTCAAGATAAACCAGAAATTACTGACTATGAATACGATCAGCTTTTCCTAGAGCTTTTAGAAATTGAAAGGGCAAACCCGGATCTTGTAACTTCAAGCTCACCTTCACAGCGCGTCGGTGGCGAAGTCTTAGACGCTTTTAAAAAAGTACCTCATCGACTGCCTATGCTGTCTTTAGCAAACAGCTTTGATCCAGAAGACATCATTGCTTTTGATGAAAGATTCAAAAAGTTTATCAAACAAGAAGCGGAAATTGAATATTTTTGTGAACCTAAATTCGATGGTTTAGCTTTAGAAATTATTTATGAGAATGGAATTTTAACACAAGCTATTACTCGTGGTGATGGCAATGTCGGCGAAGATGTTACTCATAATGTAAAAACGATACGTAGTATTCCGATAAAACTTAAAACAATTCATCCGCCTGCTCTTTTAGAAGTACGCGGTGAAGTTCTTATTTTAAAAAATGATTTTCTAAAAATGAATCTAGCCCAGCAAGAAAATGGTGAGGCTGTTTTTGCAAATCCTAGAAATGCTGCCGCGGGAACTATTCGACAGCTTGATTCAAAAATTGCAGCCTCAAGGCCATTATGTTTTTTTGGCTACGGACTGGGGCAAGTCGATGGCGTTAAATTCGAAAAACAAAGTGAAATTAGTCATTATTTTGATCAAGTTGGCATTCCTGTCGCGCTCGAATATATTTCTGTTTGTCAAAAAGCCCAAGAAGCAGTCGATTATTATCTTAAAATTGAAAGCCACCGTCATAAAATGGATTTCGACATCGACGGTGTTGTTATAAAAGCAAATTCTTTAAAGCTTCAAGATGATGTTGGTATGGTCGCAAGAAGTCCTCGTTGGGCAACCGCGGCTAAATTTAAACCAGAACAAGCCACAACAATTATTGAAACAATTCAAGTCCAAGTCGGAAGAACGGGTGCTTTGACTCCGGTTGCGATCATGAAGCCCGTGAAAGTCGGCGGTGTTACCGTCACTCATGCAACACTTCATAATCAAGATGAAATTGATCGCAAAGACGTTAGAATCGGGGACACGGTTATTGTTCAAAGAGCTGGTGATGTCATACCTGAAGTTGTTCAGGTTGTATTAAACTTACGTCCGGAAGATTCAAAACCCTTTAAAATACCAAGTCATTGTCCTTCTTGTGGAAAGTCTGCGCAAAAACTTGAAGATGAAGTTGTCAGCCGTTGTGTTAATCCACATTGCCCCTCCATTTTAAAAGAATCTTTGAAACATTTTGTCAGTCGTCGCGCTTTGAATCTTGAAAAAATAGGTGACCGTTTGATTGAAAGCTTAGTTGATCAAGGTCTTATTAAATCATATTCGGATATATACAAACTAAATGCAGACTCTTTAAGAAAACTTGATCGCCAAGGTGAAAAATCAATTGAAAATATAATTAAAAGTATTGAAGGAAGTAAGAAAACAACTTTAGCCCGTTTTATTTACGCTTTTGGAATTCGTTTTGTTGGCGAACAGACTGCAAAACTTCTTGCAGATCATTTTATTAACTTAAATCGATTTTTAAGTGCGACGAACGAAAGCTTACTTGAGGTTCCAGAAATTGGGCCAAAAGTAGCAGAATCAATTCAGAATTGGCTTTCAAATAAAACTTTAGTTAATGAAGCAAATAAGCTGATTCATCTTGGAATTACATTTGAAACTTCAAAACGTAATACGACGGGACCATTAAGTGGTTTAAGTTTTGTTATCACAGGCACATTACCTGTAAAACGTGATGAGGCTCAAAGCTTAATAGAAAATAACGGAGGTAAAATTTTAGCCTCCGTGTCTTCGAAATTAAGCTATCTTATTGCAGGAGATGATCCCGGTTCCAAGGTTGATAAAGCTCAAAGCCTAGGAGTTCAAATCATATCATGGGAAGATTTTCTTAAATTAATTTAAAATCGCACGCAAAAGACTAAATATGGTCAATTACGATATCGCGATCCATGACGGTTTTTCTTCCATCTTGTTTCGCTTGTTCGATACCTTTCATACAAAGCTTTTCAACTGCTTTGCTAAGTATCTCTACTGTTGCGGCAGAAGTATTCATTCCACCTTTTTCTTTAATCAGTTTTTTTACTTTGCTCGTGACTACCAAAACTTCAGCCCCTGAGCCTTCTGTTGAATCATCCATTGAATCCTCCGTGTCAGAACTTCTATATCAGATATAAAGAGTTTCCCGAGTAATTATCAGTCTGACAATGTTATGCCTGAGTTACGTCGCTGCGCGGCTTAATATTTTTCTCAAATTTAAGCAGCTCAGCGCGGCGGCCGGCCTCTTTTGAAGCTTCGTGGGGGCTAATCCAAATAAAGTTTCTTTGCTCTATTGGTTTTTTATACTCAATGTCTTCAAAAGCAGGGGACCACGTCCCAGAATTTAAATGTTCCACCGCTCCGATAATTTCATGTCGCGTATGATGTGTGTGCCCATAAATTACTCTTTTAACTTTTGTAATGACAGCTGTCATAGCTAAAATTCTGTCGTCAGGCTCTTTATAAGAAGAAACCATCGACATCACCGACCGAGAGTAAAAAAGAAAAAATGGTAAAAACAATGTCGCCGGAAGAAAAGACCAAAAAAGGGAAATCCCAAAAGCAGCTTTAAGTGCTGTAAAAATATAGAAAATAATCACTAAAGCTAAAATAATTAAAAATGCACGATCAAGCCACAATTCACGCGCAATTAAAATCGGATTTGATGAAGCTGGCGGAACAATCAGCTCCTTCATTTCGCGAATCATACGAGGTTCTGCGTTGGCTTTTTCTGCCATTTTTTGAATTCGATCTTCAATTGTAAAAGCATTCCTAAGGGGAGCCGCAATTCGATCTTGTACTGTTCTTTGTAATGTTAAAACAGCACCGCCAAACCATGTCAGCACCAGAAGCGGTTGCGCTCTTGCCATATATCGCAGAAAAATAACGACGTAATCTTTCATTGTCATAATATAATTGTTATCGGTATGAGGATTAAAAAAACCTAGTCCGTTCATAATATATCGACAGGCAATATTGCCGAAAGGTAACTTAAGATAAATATTATTATAACCTTTCACAAATGGATTTACAGGATCTTCGCACTGACAATAAGGATCATACTGGTTGCCATGCTCAACTAATGTGTCTTGATTGCTAATGTAAAACCATTCTACAAATCTGACTTTTTCTTGATCTCGCGGCAATAGCTTTAATTGTTCCCGTATTTCAGCTTGAACATCAGGAAAATGAAGTTCTAAATCATGATTTCCAATAACAAATATAACTTTATTTCCCCTTTTGATAAAACTTCCAAGCGCTTGCACAAACTCTTGGTGGTCTTTTAAAATCTTTCTAATTTTATACTTCGCTTTATCAGACTTGGGCTCAAGTCCACGTTTTTTTTCTAACCAAGAAACTCTGAATGTCGGCTCATGGGGGATCGAGACCACGCTGTCAAAATCAAAAATATCCCCGTTTAATATTAACTCAACACTTTGTCCCAGGGCTCTTTCTTCTATGTGTTTTAAAAAATCAGCCAAAATATCATCGAAAAAAAATTGCTTGGTTTTATATTTTTTCCAAAGCGGATATTTTGTATTAACAGGCTCTTCTTCTGTTAAGTGTAAATCACTAATAATGGCCGTATGAGTAGAGTACTTAAATATGTCCGACATTGCCTTCTAGTCTAGAAGAGCCTATGTTGTTTCGTAAAGCATGAAAATGAAATCTCCTTTTCTTATTGTAGGTTTGGGCAAAAGTGGTCTAGCGGCAAAGCGACTTTTGCTTTTATTGGGAATAAATGAAGACCAAATTAAAACTTTTGATGCTAAAGTGACTTCTGCTGACTTTTCTCAATCTGAAGATTTTGATTCATTCAATCCTGGAACCTTAGTTGTTTCTCCAGGATTTCCACTTAAAACAGCTTGGCTACAAAGTCTTATAAATTCTGGCAGTCACTTAACCAGTGAGTTGACTCTGGCATTAGAAAACATGAGCACAGAAAAAATTATCGGAATCACGGGCTCGATGGGTAAAAGCACAACAACAACTTTGTTGGGTCTAGGTGCTCAAGCTTTTACAAATCAAGTTTTTACAGGTGGAAACTTAGGCACACCTCTTGCCGATTATGCTGCAGATGTTTTAGAAAAAAAACGAATGACTGCTGAATGGGTTATCCTCGAGCTTTCAAGTTATCAATTAGAAAATGCGAATTCATTAAAAGTAGAATTAGGTTTGTTAACAGCGTTGTCACCTAATCACCTTGAACGCTATGTTAGCTTAGATGAATATTATGAAACAAAGTGGTCATTAAAAAATCGCTGCAAAAAAGCTTTCTTACTAAATTATGATAGTCCTGAAATAGAACGCTGGTGTAGTACAAGACTTGATTCGATCTGTGGACCTGTTACCGCAAAAGACTATGATTTTGAAGATGCCAAACTCATCGGAAACCATAATAAGCAAAATTTAGCTCTTGCTTTTTCAACAGCTGATTTCTTAAAATGGCCAGATAGTTCTCTCGAAGCCATGAAAAATTACTGCGGACTTGAACACCGTATTGAATTTGTAAATTCAAAAAATGGTATTCAGTATATCAACGACAGTAAAGCGACAACAATTGAAAGTGTTTTGGCAGCAGTGGACGCTTGCCTACCACTGGTTTCGGCAGATGGACTTCTTCACTTGTTTGTTGGTGGTCGAGATAAGAATCTTCCATGGGCTGAATTGGGACAATTAAGAAAACGTTCAAAAATTGTTTATCATTTTTTTGGTGAATGTGGTCAATTAGCACAGGGAAAATCTGGTCTGCACGGCAGCATTTCGGTCACTCTTAAAACTCTGACTTCTACATTTCATGCGAAGTCAGGTGACGTTGTTTTGCTAAGTCCCGGCGGATCAAGCTTAGACGAATTCAAAAACTTCGAAGATCGAGGTGATTTCTTTAAAAAATGGGCTTCATCTTAAAGCTGGATGATGTTTAAAACATTTGGAATTGTCGGTAAATAAATAGAACGCACAGTTTTTTCACCTGCTGATTGCACTGCGTATTCTATGACGCTTTCTTCCGGATCTAAAATAAAAAATCCGCCACCAGCAGATCCAAAATTTCCTTCTACCACTTGCCCTTCTGAATCGAAATAAATAACTTGAGCTGTTTTTGAACCAACAGCTTCTACTCTAAATGACTTTTGTGCACCTAAACCTAGAATAATCTTATTTCTTAGAGGTTTTTCAAGTTTCGCTTGTAGCAAAATAGTTTCAACCCATTCGCTCGTCACCATTGGAAAATTGTAAAGAGCTTCACCTGGTGGCAACACATATTGTGCCGTCATATATTTTTTATTTAAAGGATTAACAAGCGCATAAGCTGTGTCTAAATTATCTTGAACTGCTACATCTGCTTGTCCGTTTTCAATGACAATATCTTCTTCATGATTTTGTAAAGTTGCAACAACGCTTTGAGAGGTTTTATTAATCAAATCGTAAGCGGCAATTCGAACTGGACGACGCCTATCAGTTGCATCAATATCTGCAATTGATAGCATGTTTTTACGAACAGAAATATTTTGAAATCCCATAAACTTATTTCCCTGGGTGGCTCTTATTGCGTATTCACCATCTGGAACTCCGACCACTGTATAAAGACCGTGCGATGCTGTGAATTTTTGATTTGGGTCTGGAATATAAAACTCATTCAAATAAAGAGGGCGCAAATCATCACGACCTTCAACTTCCACTTGGGCGCCTGCTACAGAGCGCCCTTCATTTGTTGTTCGACCCCAAACTGTTCCTCCGGATACTTCAGCCGAAGAATAGCCGGCATCCTGTGCTAATTTTTTTAAGGAATCATTAGCTTTATTGTTAGGTATCATCACTCCGCGTTTATGAGTTTGATTGTTTGCCACAAGCCTTGTTGCTGGATGATTGGGTGTCGTAATCGTCATCACCACATGAGAGCCTGAATCTTCTAAATTGTTGACTGCAGTTTCAAATTTGGCAGCAAGATCTTTTGCTTCAGAACTGTCATAATCATAAAAATCAATTACTCGCGCTCTGCCAAATGATCCTGTCTTGGACTGCGTTTGGATCTGAGACTTCTCGATATTTTTTAATCTATCAATATTGGCTGGTGCAGGTGGCTCAGTATACTTATCAGAAAAAGCGAGAATGTCTTTATACCGTGAAACGGAAAGCATCGGTCCCGCAGTCGTTGATTTATTAATACGATCAAGTGAAAAGCATCCTTCGCCAATAATTTCATGTTGGCTTCCGCGCAATCTTGCACACACATGCCCTTCTGCATTTGAAAACTTGATTGCATAGGTTCCTTTTTCTATGTCAACATCGCCATATTCAACTACTTGACCTTTATTTTCTCGGTGAATTTCTATGCGATTATTATCTGTTAACGCCAGTCCCTGCTTCAGCTCTAAAGGTCCGGATAACGTTAGCGCTACCGTGCTTTTTGAGTAGTCAATAATGACTGATGGTCTAACTTGCGAAACTTGGTGCACACTTGAGTTTCTGTTAAGAACAACAGGCTTTCCAATAACTTCATTCAAGTTAGCAAATTTCAAAGTCTCAAGTTTTTCTTGTGCTGTAGGCCTTTGCAAAAAATCTTTTTCGACAGCAACAACGGGTGAATGAGGATCAACTTCAAACTGAATTGATCTGGCTAAATTAATAAAAGTAAAAGACGAAACTTTCGATGGAGAGAAAGTACAAATTGCGAAAGCTGTAAAATAAATAACAAGAAGCTGAATCAGTTTTTATACCAATCTTTCTTAATATTCGAATATTCAAAAAATAGATATTCATTGAATACTCAGGCACTTACATCATGTTATTTAGAAAGCTCTGAAGTCGTCAATGACGTTGCGGTCCTTAAGACTTTCGTTAAGGGTCGTTTCGATTTGATGAGCCAGCTTTTGGGCTAGTCCTATTTCTTCTGTGATAATTTCGTACTGTTGGTCAACAATTCTGGCTTCTTGAAAGACTTCAATTTTAATATCGTAAGGTCGGCGTTCTCCCAATATTGAAACTCGGGTGTAAAAACGATTTTTTGCCTTAGCCAGACTAGGATCGACTTGGCCCCGCTTATTGTGAAATTCGGATATAAGTTCACGGCCATCTTCACTTGTTTTTTTGGGCTGACCAATAACGGTGACAATTGCTTTTCTGATATCAGTCAGCGCCGCTGGGCTTTCTTTAATAAAAATTCCCGTCTGACAACCAATCGTTAACAAAAAACTGATTGTCAAAAGCAACTTAGTCATTATTTTTTACCCAGCTTATTCCAGTCATCCAGAAACATTTTAAGACCTTTGTCTGTTAGCGGATGCTGAGTCATCCCCTGCATCACTTTATAAGGAACCGTCACGATATCAGCGCCCATAAGTGCTGCTTGCTCAATATGAAGCGGACCTCGAACGCTGGCGACAAGAACTTCAGTTGCGAAATCATAGTTTCTAAAAATTTGAATAATTTCTTCAACCATCGCCATTCCATTTTGGCCAATATCATCGAGTCGCCCAACAAATGGTGACACCATTGTTCCACCAGCCTTTGCCACCAATAAGGCTTGTAGTGGATTAAAGACCAGCGTGACATTTGTTTTAATACCTTCTGCAGCTAACTTCTTAACCGCAATCAACCCTTCTTCAATTAAGGGAATTTTAACGACAACATTATCTGCCAACTTGGCAAGCGTCAGGCCTTCCTTAAACATTTCTTCAGATTGAGTTGAAATGACCTCCGCGGAAACGGGACCGCTTACTTCTTTACATATTTCTTTAATTGTTTGGTGAAAATCCCGACCATTTTTAGCAATCAAGGTTGGATTTGTTGTCACACCATCAACCCAACCTTTTTTGTTGGCTTGTTTAATTTCTTCAATATCAGCACTATCAATAAAAAACTTCATTTAAAACCTCTTCTACTTCTACAAGTTAATCAAAGCCTGCCCTTGAGTCAAAAACTCCACGGGATCTTCTACTACAGATTCTTGATCGAGCTCCAATAGAGACTTTTTTTTCACGCGGTGTTCCCAATAAGGTGCACATTCTGCTGCCAAATGAAGCACAAAAGGGTCTAGTTGTAGCTTAGGATTTGGTAGTGTTAATTCAGGGTCTAAACGAAGGACCCCTTCAATTGTCAGCAGTTCAACTTGTGCTTTAAGCGTAACAGTTGCGTACTCTTCAATGGTTTCACATCCTTCAATCTGTAAAACCATTTCAAAAAAATCTTGGCCCGATTCTGCTAATCTCTTTCTTTTATAAGCGCTTGAAGCTTTCACAATTTTAACAAATTTTCTTAAATTTATGATCTTTTGTTTTAATCGATTAAGCCCTTCGAAAGCTTCAACTTGAACGTGTACTAGCGCATGGGGATTCATATTTTAAGAAGGTCTTTCATTTCAAAATATCCGCTTTTATAATGCAAAATTTGCTGAGATGCCCACATTGCACCTTTAGCAAAGACTCTTCTATTTAAAGCTGTATGTTCAATTGATATAATTTCCTCGTCAGAAAAAGCTTGAATTCGATGAATACCATAAACACCGCCGGCTCTGATAGAAAGTGGTGCCGGAATGTTTTTCTGACCCAGTACTTCAATTAGTTTTTTTTGTAATAAAAGAGCCGTGCCGCTAGGCTTATCTTTTTTTAATTTATGATGAACTTCGTCAATTTGGAAATCAAAGTCTTGATAAGAATCAAAAGCCTCCAACATTTTGGTTATCAAAGCGATTCCCACACTCATATTGGGGGCCCAAAAAACACTTGTTTTTTTTGCATATTTTTTGATTTTTTCTAACTGATTGGCACTAAGCCCCGTCGTGCCAGAAACAAGAGGCGTCGGATACTGAATCAGTTGATCCAATAAACGATCGAGTGCTTCCGGTGTTGAAAAATCAATCCAAACATCGGGTCGCTGGGACTTTTTAGATTTCAAATATTGAGTGAGGTTCTTCGATGTGATTTCTGCCACAACGTCATGGCCTGCACTCAAGGCTAAGCTTTTAACTTCTTGGCCCATTCTTCCGGTTGCACCAACAATTCCATATTTTAATTTACGAATTGATTTCATGGGATTAAACCCTTCTGTTGAAAATTCTTTTTAAGCCTTTCCACGGTCGCCTGACTCGCCTCGATAAGTGGCAGCCGCAGAACTGCAGATTCAATAATCCCGATGAGCTCGAGGCTTTTTTTAACAGGTATTGGATTTGACTCAACATACAATGAATCAATCAGTTCTTTGTACTGGGCCTGAAGCTCTTGTGCCGCTTTTATATTTCCACTTTTAACAAGTTCAGTTATTTTATTGAAAACTTCTGGCAAAATGTGTGATCCGACAGAAATAATTCCATGTCCACCAAAAGATAAATAATCTGCATAAGTTCCATCATCACCCGACAGTCTGATAAAACCCGGTTTAGTTTGTTTAGAAACTAACTTTGCTGTTTCCATGTCTGCGGTTGCATCTTTAATTCCAATAATTCCTTGAATAAAAGAAAGCTCAACGATGGTTTCGACGGACATCATACAACAAAACCGGTGCGCCTGATTCTTCAGCTACTTTTTTAAAGTGCTGAAACAAACCCCTTTGCATTGGTTTATTATAATAGGGAACAACAACTAAAGCCGCATCTGCCTTCCAAGATGCTGCAAGCTTTGTATTTTTAATTGTTTTAGCAGTCGAATTCGATCCCGTTCCTAAAATCATGATCGTGTTTTCAGGAGCTGTCGCCTTAACAATTTGCCAAATATCTTTTAGTTCTGATTCTTCTAAAGTCGGACTTTCGGCTGTTGTACCGTTAATCACAAATCCTTTGATTCCTTTTTTAACTTGGTCCTTTACAAGATTCTCAAGTGATTTAAAATCAACTTCCATATTGGATTTGAATGGAGTTATAAGTGCTGTTATAACTCCTTCTATTTTTTTCATAAAATACTCCAGTCTGCTAATTTTTCCACAGGGCCCGTCATCATCCAACCCGTTTCTTGAAAAACAACACTAAGCAATCCACCTGGCATCGAAATTTCAAATTTATTTCTTTCTTGAGCTTGATTTTTCCACCAGACTGCTGCTGCCAAAGCGCCTGTACCACAAGCTTTTGTAAAGTCTTCGACTCCACGCTCATAAGTAACAGCTTTCATTTTATCTTCAGTTTTTTGAATCCAAGTCACATTCGAGCCCCGAATACCAAAATCTGGGTGATGGCGTAATTTTTTTGAAGTTTCGACCCAAACATCATGGCTGAGGTTGGGCTGATTCAAGACAAAATGTGGAACGCCCGTATTACACCACAATCCGACCCACTGATTTTCATCGATTTGAATTTTTTTCGAGGCTTCCAGAATTTGAGGCCTCGGCATTAAAACCCAATTTCGATTTTCGTCGGTCCAACTTAATACTATTCCTGCTGTTGTCTCATGTTTTGAATGAATTGAATTTTTTTGAAATCTTAAAAAGCTTTGAGCACATCTAGCAGCGTTTCCACAGAATTCAGCCTCTGATCCGTCAGAGTTAAAAAAATTCCACTTGTATTCTTGGGGGCTTTTTTCAATCAAACCCAAATAGCCATCCACTTTAAACCGCTGGCAAATTTTTTGAGCCTCTAAATTTTTAATTGCATCATTTGAATTTGTGATTTCGATTGCAAAAGTATTACCCGCACCCGACATCAACCAACCCTTATGGGTTTTTTTTTCGATTGAGGTCATTTTTGCTTTCACTTTTTTTGAGAGGTGCTTGCGGTTTACCTTTGACGCCACAGTTTACAATATTCATCAAAACAAGTGCCGCAATGAAAAGAGCTACTAAAAACTTCATATTGAGTCTTTTTAATTCCCTCTGGTCTTGTTGTCACTGAGATAACGCTTAAAATGAAAAAGACTACTCTTTCGAGTAGTCTTTCTTGATTTTGAAGTCCTCTTTAGTTTTTTGTAAATGACTTCAGAACAATTGTAACTGTTCCTAATTGGCTTGGTTGGATGATTTTAAGCATGCCGCCAATCGAGATTTTGTCTGGATTAATCCAGGCCTGAATGATGTCTCCTGTTTTTTTGTCTTTAATCTTAGCAAAAATACAATCGAATGAACCCGCTGGAACAGTGATTTTAGACTCGGATACTTCTATCACTTCTTGCTCGCCCTGTTCTGGAACTGCTTGTTCTTTGCCATTGACGATAAATTTTTTAATTTCGCCAGTCGCAGGATCTATCAACTGAGACGCGGTTTGCTTTCCTGCAAAACCTAGATCCATATTTTGATCAACCCACATGCCTTCACTTGAAATATCACGTACCGTTTGAATCATTGAGCCCTTAATAAAACCCATATCAACATTATAAGAGTTTGTGTCACCCTTTTTCCAATCAATTACATTCTGAGCTTCAACAGTCGCTTTTACAACTTGAGTGAAAGTTTCAGAAACGAACTCCACGGGACTAGCAGCCCAAGACAATCCGGCCATGAGCAAAGACGCTAATACTAACTTCATAAACACCCTCCTTAGTTTTATTTGGTGATGACGCTAATCAGATCACGCTTAAAAAAGGAGTCAAGCTTAGGGTAAAGCTTTTTTAGTTTTGAAATAAAAAACATGAGTCCTAGAGCTATCTTTCACTGAAACTGCTGATAAGCACTTGACGCGGCTTGCTGCCATTGGCTGGGCCTACGACACCTTGGGTTTCAAATATTTCAATCAATCTCGCGGCACGAGGATAGCCCAATCGAAATTTTCTTTGTAGCAGTGAAGCGCTGACCTCTTTTTGTCCAGAAGTCCATTCAAGAATTTGGTCATACATTTGGTCTTGTTCATCATCTTCAAATGAAGCCTGACTTCCGCCACCAAATTCCCCGGAATTATCTTGGCCACCGTTTTCAAGTAATTTAATTGCTGCTAAATCATACTCGGGCTCGCCTTGATCGGCCCAAAATTTGACAACACTTTGGATTTCTTGATCTTTTAAATAGGGTCCATGATGTCGCGCTGGTGTATTAACACCAGGGGCTAAAAAAAGCATATCCCCATTCGGCAGAAGTCGTTCGGCACCCGCCGCATCAAGAATAATTCGAGAATCTGTTTTAGATGCCACCTTCAGTGCGATCCGACCTGGAATATTTGTTTTAATAAGTCCTGTGACAACATCTTTTCGTGGTGACTGGGTCGCAAGTATGAGATGCATTCCACAGGCCCGAGCCATTTGTGTAAGCCGCTGTATCGGTTGCTCAACGTCTTGCTTTGCGACAACCATTAAATCCGCAAGCTCATCCACTATAATAACAACAAAAGGAAGTGTTTGATAATGGTATGATTCTCCTCGTTTTTTTGAATCACTTTCGAGCTCTTGATTTGTTTTTTCATGCTCAGCAATTTGTTCAGCCGTTAAGTTTAAAATCTTTTCGTTAAATTTTTCAATTTTTTCTACACCAAATTTTGAAAGAGAACGATATCGTTTTTCCATTTCCCGGACCGCCCAACGAAGCGCTCCAACGGCTTTTCTCGAGTCTGTAATATGTGGTAATGCCATATGGGGAACTTTAGCGAACGCAGCCAAGTCAACCATCTTGGGATCAATTAAAACAAGTTTCAAGGTTTTGGGAGAATGCCGGAAAAGAAGTCCCGAAATAATCGAGCCTACAAAAACCGACTTTCCAGATCCCGTTGTCCCTGCAATTAATAAGTGGGGTAGCTTTCTAAGATCAACAATTTTTGATTCTCCATTCACTTGGCGCCCTAAAGCCATTGGCAATAAAACATCGTCACGCCAAAACTCATCTTCTGCCACAAGATCTTTGTAATAAACCGTTTCACGTTTTGCATTTGAAGTTTCAATCCCAACCACATCGCGACCGGGTATTTGTCCTACGTATCGAATTGAGTCGGCACTGAGCGCAAGAGATAAATCCTCTTCAAGTTCTCCAATTTTACTGATTTTAACATCATCATTCGGTTTAAATTCATAAAGCGTAACAAGAGGACCTGGCTTTGCGTCCGTGACTTCGCCATCGACTCCAAATTTTCTGAGCTTATCAACCATAAGCTCGGCTTTTCTTTTAATTTCTCTTTCATCAATTCGCACGCGAGATGCTGGCGGATCTTCCAGTAAGGAAATTTTCGGCATAACCCAGTTTTCAATCCGACGCGGTGGCTTTGCTTTTAAAGTTACTCTTCTTTTGGGCAAATGCACTTGTGGACTAGAAACACTTCCGTGTGGGCTTGCAGAAAAAAGACCTTCCGGAGCTTCGTCGTCGATATCAATTTCAGCTTTAAAACCTGGATCAGCGTTTAACTCTTCTGATTTATCTTTAAAAAATGAAAGACTTTCGAAGCGAGGCTTCAGCGCATTTGCCAAAGTATTGGATTCTGCGTTTCTCAATTGAGCGGTTGGAATTTGAACTTTTTCTTTTGTTCTAGCTTTAAACGTAAAAAATATTTTGAACTGCTTGTAAGCCGTTTTAAAAGCCGCCCGTATGCCATCTAACATTTCTTGAAGGTTTTTTTCTGAATAAAAAACCGCAAGAATAACAAACACAGACCATAAAAGAACTTGTACGCCAACAAAATTAAACCCTTTGAGCAAGGCCTGGGAAACTCCCAACCCGATAAGCCCACCTAAATAAATTTGCTGTTGATAAATTTTTGTTTCTGGCAAGTAAAGGGCCAGAAGGCTGCAACAAGTTAGAATTAAGAGCGAGCTCCACAAAGTTCTCACATTTTTAAATAGAACTTTTTCTCCTTGAAGCGTTCGGTATGACATTCGGGCAAAGCCCGCCACGAAAATCCAAGCTGACAATCCAAAACATTGAAATAAAAAATCTGCTAAAAACGAGCCCACAACGCCACAAAAATTATGAGCTTGAAAGGTTCTGCCCAAAGAATTGAAAGATGGGTCTTGAGGATTATAACTGGCCAAAGCAAGAGCTATAAAGAGACCCGTTGCAAGATAGATAATGGCGACAATATCAGTTCTGAATTTTCGAAATATTTGACTCATTTAAATAAGTTACAGAATATTTTTCAGTCGGGGTAGTGTTCTGAGCCCGACCTTGACTTCGGTCCCATGGATGGGCAAGACGTGAGTCTAACCTATGATTAAAATTAACGAAATTTTTTACAGTATTCAGGGCGAAACGACTTATGCTGGCCTGCCGACAGTTTTTATCAGAACAACAGGCTGTAATCTTCGCTGTACTTATTGTGATACAAAGTATTCTTATTACGAAGGCACTTTTCAATCTCAAGAACAAATTCTAGAAGAAATTAAAAAATATCCAACGCCTTATATTTGCATAACAGGCGGGGAGCCTTTGCTTCAAAAAGAAATTTTTTCTTTTATGAAAACTCTTTGTGATCTTGGATTTAAAGTTTCACTAGAAACAAGTGGCTCTAAAAAAATTGACGCCGTTGACGAAAGAGTCAAAATTATTCTTGACGTAAAAACTCCAGACTCAGGAGAAAAAAATTCTTTTCTCGTAGAGAACCTGCGCTGGATCAAGAGTTCAACAGAATTCAAATTTGTCATTTGCTCGGATCAAGACATAGACTGGGCAGAAAATTTTTGTCGTCAACATGATTTATTCAAAAATTTTACTGTTTTATACAGTCCATCATACGGCCAAGTAACTGAAACATGGTTGGCAGAAAAAATCTTATCAAAAAATTCAATCGCTCCGTTTATCAGGTTGCAATTACAGCTGCATAAGTATATTTGGTCTCCCGACACACGCGGAGTATAATGTACATGACACCAAACTTAAATAGTTCTGATCATTTATTTGTAGCAAACCTTCAAGCTGTTAGCCTTGAAAAACTCGTCAAGAGTAAGCTTGAAGTTCTGTTTTCACAGCAGCAAGAAGCGCAAGTTGACCTCAATGGCCTTTATGACATTGTAATGGAACAAGTTGAACGGCCTTTGCTTGAACTTGCTTTACGTGCTTTTAATGGCAACCAAGTCAAAACAGCTCAGATGCTTGGTATCAATCGTAATACTTTGAAGAAGAAAATTGACATCTATAAAATCAAAGTTAAAAAAGCGATCTGATTTATCATAAATTTTAGCAGCAGTGGGCCCATCTCGTTCTCCATCGTAGCTAGAAGCTTTGCAAGCAATCCTTACAAAGCTTCTCTTGTAAAGAGCCCACAAAAATTTATAATAAAACCGGCAGCCATCAAGAGGGGTTTTCATGGCGGTAGGGAACAACTATCCAACATCAGGGATACGCATACCTCCTCAAAGTCTTGAGGCAGAAATGTCTATTCTTGGAGGTCTCATGTTAAATCATGATTCCTTTGATTTGGTTGCGGACCAAATTGATGTAATGGATTTTTACAGTCCTGCTCATCAAAAAATTTACTCTGCAGTCAAAGATTTGCATGCCAAGGGTAAGCCTGTCGACCTGGTGACCGTGACTGATCAATTACAAAATAAAAGCGAATTTGATAGCGTTGGTGGCTTCGTCTATTTAACTCAGCTTTTGGAAAAAACTATTTCTTCTGCCAACATTGGCGCTTACACACAAATTGTGAAGCAAAAATCATTACTTCGTCGTCTAATTTCAACAAGTACTGATATTATTGATAATGCTTTTTCAAGCGAACAAGACGTACAGTCTATTTTAGATTTTGCCGAAGGTGAAATTTTAAAAGTATCCGAAAATACGAAAAATGACGGTCTTGTTGACTCGATGCAAATCGTAAAGGATTCGATAAAAAAAATCGAAGCTCTTTACCAACGCAAAGAAGAAATCACAGGAATTCCAACGGGATTTTCTCAGCTTGATCGTATGACGGCCGGATTTCACCCTGGTCAATTAATTGTCATTGCGGCTCGTCCTTCAATGGGTAAGTCCGCTTTTAGTATTAATTTAGCTTCTCATGCCGCCTTAAGAGCAAAAAAATCCGTCGCTTTTTTCTCTCTCGAAATGAGCAAAGAAGACGTGATGGTCAGGCTTCTGTCCTCTGAAGCAAAAGTTCATATGAGCTCACTACGGAACGGTCGACTTCAAGACTCGGACTGGCCAAGGCTGATAGCGGCTGCTGGTTCTATTTCTGAAGCTAAGCTTTACGTTGATGACTCAGCAGGTATTAGTCCCTATGAAGTTCGTGCCCGTGCTCGTCGCCTGAAATCAAAAGGTGAACTTGATATGATTGTTATCGATTACTTGCAGTTTATGACACTTAAACAAAGTCGAGAAAGCCGGGCTGTTGAAGTTTCTGAGATCTCTCGACAGCTTAAATCCATTGCAAAAGAGCTCCAGGTTCCTGTTATTGCACTTGCGCAGCTGAACCGGGCTGTTGAAGGAAGAACAGACAGAAGACCGATGCTCAGTGATCTTCGCGAATCTGGTTCAATTGAGCAAGATGCTGATATTATCATGATGCTTTTTAGAGAAGAGTATTACGACAAAGAAGATCCGGAAAAAAAGGGGAAGTCCCTTGTTATCATTGGTAAGCAAAGAAATGGCGAAACTGGTGATGTCCCTTTGCGTTTCGAGGGACAGTACCAGCTTTTCAAAGATGCTGAACCAGAACGCATTAGCCCTCTGCCTCCGCCCCAAGCTCCGCCAACTTACCCTGGACAAGGCAAACCTAAAAACTTTGCTCCTGGTGCAAGCATTTAATCACAAATAAATTTAATCTTGATCAAGTACACATCTCTTTTGATGTGAGAATTCTTTTATATTCTGAATTGTAGCTGGCCTCGACTAGAGGCCAAAAAAATTGATTGGACCCGCACCTGTATTGAATTCTGTTTAACCGCTTGATCTGATGAACTTGTCTAAATCATGAGATTTCTAGCATGGAGGCGGGAAATATGAAGAGTCAGGATCTATACCAAATATTGCTAAGCTCTCTTGATTTACCGGAAAGTATTAAAGATTCCTATATGGAAGGTCTTTTAAAAAAGTATTCGGTCACTTCTGAAGAACTGACGATCGAAGTCTTAAGAGAAATTGTGGCTGATTTTCTGCAAGAAACTATTTTGGAACATGACCGCACAAATGAACAAGACGCCTTTGTTCAAAACCAGTAACGGGCTCCAATGCCCAAATCAATATCAACGTCTGTTTCTGGTATGATGTTTACGATGGCTGAAATTTCTCCGAAAAATTCAACACTTGGATCCTTTAAGTTATAGGCGACTCCCACGGGAACCCTGGGACCGAAGTGCACTTCGTCATCATTTTTTTTTGTATCCGCAACATAAAGTCTGGCGCCGATTCCGTAATAAAGATTCAAACTTTCATTATCGATCTGAAAGTGGTCTTGCTTTTCAATCAAATAATCTCCGTGAAGGTAAATCGCATCTGCTGGCCCCGTATTAAAAGCCAGGGCTGCATCGAAGTATTTTGATTCCCCTAAATGTCCTTTAAACGACAAGGCTGTGGGGTCTCCGATCATTGCTCCCAATCCAAAGCCCGAGATCTGAACAGACTTCGAAAAACTACTCGTAGTTAAAAGCAAAATAGAAATAATCAAAAAACTTTTCACACAGGCCCCCGAAGTATTAACGTTAATTAGATACTTCAATAGTAGTCGTGTCTACAATTTGATGAGGCTCTGGTTGATAAACAACATCATAAACTGGAGCAACATCTTCACCAGGTGTATTCGCTGGATCTTCCGTTGTGTTGTCAGTAGGCGCTGGTGTCGTTCCCGTGTCGACAGTTGTATCACTAGGTGGAGGTGTCGTAGTTCCTCCAGTGTCGGTATCAGTGTCAGTCGGCGTATCTGTCGAGTTATCATCATTAACTGGATCTACAGGACGATATGCAATAATTTCTGCTTTAATAACTGGTTTTAATAGGCAACCATCATTACCTTGTTCAACAATTGACTTTTCAACATTGAAAGCCAAGTGAACTGAGTAATGTAATCCTGGCAATATTGTAAAAGCTTCTGGTAATTTAATTTTAAGTCCTGACTGCTGGCCGCTTGGTGTTTTCAAAATACAGACCGTGCCGTCAGATCGGATGTACTTATTCCCGGTCTCATTTAAAATCAGACGGATCTCTTTTGATTGGATTGATTGTCCATCATTTAAAGAAATATTAGGAAGTGCTACCTCGTTCAATGTAAGCTCGATATCTTTGTTAAAGCTTAAACCCGAAATAGAAGCTCCAGCTGACGTCAAAAGCGAAACACTATTAACGCTAACGATGACTCGCTTAGCGCTGGGATTGGCAAGGTCAGTCTCTAGAAAGACGCCAACTTGAGATTTTGATTGAGCGCTTAGCCCGGTAGGCTCAGTAATCGCATCAGCCGCGCTGCCGCCTCCGCTGCATGCTGCCAACATCAACAAACTAGGCGCTATCGATAAAATCCTTAAAAGCCCTAAAGTCCTTTTTTTGCTTTCCATACGTCCTCCGATTTTGTACCTAGAGTCAGTATAGATGATTCAAAAATGATAATAGCAAAAATCAGCCTTAATCTTATTTCGAAATAGGACTGTCAAAAGGCTTATCATTTTCATTAAATTAAGTGGAAAGAAAATCTACGATTTATCAAACAATAAAGGCCTCCTTGCGGAAGCCTTTATTAGTTATATTCGTATCAAATTGAAACGCTTTTAAGCTCTTTCAACTGAAATTGTAATAGAAGCCTCAAGTCCTTCGCCGTATTTCACAGCTGCTTTATGCTGACCTAATACTTTAATTGGTTCTTCTAAATGAATGTCACGTCGATCAACTGAAAAGCCTGCTTTTTGTAATTCTTTAGAAATTTCGGTTGTTGTTACAGTTCCGAAAAGTTTATCAGTTTCACCAGCCGCCATTTTAAATTTCAATGTTGTTCCATTGATTTTATCTAAAACTGCTTTTCTTTCTGCGTGAGCTTTTTTCTTCTTCGCTTCTGCTACCGATTGTAAGTGGGTCCATTCCTTCACTCTTTTTTCAGTTGCTTCTGCTGCCATTTTTCGTGGAAAAAGAAAATTGCGTGCAAATCCTTCAGACACATTTACTAGATCGCCTACTTTACCAATATCCTTAACATCTTGAGTAAG
The DNA here is from genome assembly GCA_030158485.1 of Pseudobdellovibrionaceae bacterium. Taxonomy (GTDB): domain Bacteria; phylum Bdellovibrionota; class Bdellovibrionia; order Bdellovibrionales; family Bdellovibrionaceae. The sequence goes on from JAOASS010000015.1 coordinate 44,630, forward strand.
AATAACTTTCATAATAACCTCGCGTTCGGGTTGTCCTGACTTTTGGCGGGAAGCTTGCGGATACGACTTCTGAAATCAATCCAGTAATCGATAAACCCAACAAAAGCGAGAACAACGAATAGTTGAAAAACAAATAAAAAATAACCCAGAGAACGAACAAAAATTCCAACCCTGAGCGTTTTGTAAAAATATTCAAGGACGGCTATCCCTTGAAGAAAAAATAGCAAAATACAAACATTCAAAATATTGATTGCGTGATTTTGACCATTCCATTCTAATACGGCGCCTAAAAAAGCCACCATGCCGATCCAAACAAAAACGTCTGGTAATTTAAAATCTAACAATTTGATTTGAGCCGCAAATCTTTCCCGAGGAATTCGGAACCATCGATAGACAGCTTTTTCAAAGATCAGCGCATGAGCCAACACCAAAACAATAACAATGACTGAAATTGATGGCAGCTGGAGCACGACTGTCATGAAATCAAATTCTGCTGGTAACTTCAAAAGTGTTTTTTCTTGAAAAAATGTTTTTATAACGGCCGCTAGCTGATCTCGTGTCACGATTCCGTATGATTGAGAAAGCTTAAAAGCTCCTCCAATTAAAACGGCCGTGCCTAAAGCCACGCTTAAAACACTATTCCAAACCCAACGCACCCCTTTAGCTTCCAACTCACAATACAAACCGACAACAATCCAAACTGACGCAGTCAAAAACCACATTTCATAGGAACACAAACTAAAGAAAATTCCAGTCGTCCAATACGCAAGAAATCCAAATCTTTGTCTGAGCACACGAATAAATGGTGCTCCCCAAATAAAAGTAAGCAGAGTCAGTAAAAACCCTGCAAATGCCATTATTGAAAAAGGAACGATTGATTTACGCAAATTTGGTTACCTTAAAAGTCTGATCTGTCACGGCCACCGCGATCGCCTCTGTCGCCACGATCTCCTCTGTCACCGCGGTCGCCACGATCTCCGCGATCTTCACGGTCACCACCGCCAGAGCGAGCGGCTGCCATTGCGGCTTTGCGCAATTGTGCTTTTGCTTCTCTTTCACGTTCACGTGTTGCTGTTTCAGCTAAACCATTTTTGAAGTTTTCATAATGCTTCACAAGTGGTGTTCTTTCATCAAGACGAGCATGAGTGAATCTCAAGACTTTATCATTGATGCGCATAGTACGCTCGAGCTCGACAACAACGTTTCCAGATGCTTCAAAAAAAGTATGGAAAAAAATAGCTTTTCTACTTTTTCCAATTGGGCTTGCAAGATTTCTTTTGCCCCAAGTATCTAAAGCAAACACGCCACCTTTGTAGGTTTCAATTGTCGCTTTATTTTTTTTGAAAAGCTCTTTTTGTTGATCAAGAGTTGCGTCCGGGTGAACGATAATAACTGCTTCATAGAAGCGCTTCGCTTCATCTGCCATTTTGACTTCCTTAAGGTTAGAGCCCGACCCCCAATGGGTAGAGCAAGGATTTTTTAAGTTCATGTGGAGTTATCATGGGTTATAAACACAAGCAAGGATTTGCACCTTCAGGACTTGGCCAGAGCCCACTCTCCTTGTAACCTTTATCTTAATGACGTTTCTATTGAAGGGTTTAGCTGGTCCTTACCAAAACAAGCACTTTAAAATCATTGCCGGAATGAGCCTAGGGCGCAGACAAGGCGAAATCCTATTGGAGCAAGATATTACAGTTTCTTCTTTGCACGGGCGCGTTATTTCTCTGCCAAGCGGGCAACTTTGTCTTAAAGATGCGGGCTCGCAAAATCAGTTTTTAGTTAATGGTAGACGTGTCAGCAGCGTTGATTTAATTGAGGGTGCCGTTTTTCAAGTCGGGCAGTGTGTCTTTCAAGTCATTAAAATGACGGATAAAGAGCATGCTGGATTTGCTTTTGAAAAAAACTGGAAAGAAGTCATTTTTAGTACTTTAAGTCATAATACGCAGCCCACGACTGCATCCTCATTAAATCCATCGGTGCAAGTTGACTGTATTCAAGGCCCTTCGGCTGAAACCTCCTGGTTTTTAGGGTTTGGCCCAAGGCTTTTTGGACCCCTTTGTGAAGATATCGAAATTCTTGAAAAGGATTCTGCAGACGTTGCCTTTGAAATTTCACAAACAAATGATGGGCCTTCCGTCAAAAGTCTTTCTAAAAACATTCTTATTAATAAAATAAACGCTTCTGAAAAGCTTCTTGAAGATGGAGATGAGATCCAAGTAGGCTCAAGCATCTTTAAAATCCGACTGGGATAATCATGGAATACGAAAAAAACGTTTACACAATACCAAGCTTTGATAAATCACCTCTTTACTATGAAGTTCGTGGTCATGGGCCGCGGACGATGGTTTTTGTCTACGGAATCGCCTGTCTGATGAATCATTGGCACTATCAAGTAGAGCACTTTTCAAAAGAGTTTACAGTGATTAGCTATGACCTAAGGGGACACCATAAAAGTGGACCTGTTAGAGATTTTAGCACTTTGAATCTAACATCGCTTGCACAAGATCTTATTTTTCTAATCGATCATTTAAAGCTTCAGGATGTAACCGGCTTGGGCCATAGCTTTGGAGCTCCCGTTCTATTAGAAGCCCACAGGCTACGTCCGGATCTTTTTTCTTCTTATGTTTTCATCAATGGTTTTCAAAAAAACCCTATTAAGGGCATGTTTGGCCTTGATGTCGTAGAGCCTTTTTTTCATTTTATAAAAGCTCAGTTCGAAAAAAATCCAATGCTGTGGAATTCTCTGTGGAGAACTCTTGTTGATAATCCAATTTCAATGCAGCTTGCAGCGCTTGCCGGCGGATTTAATATTAAACTCACAGAGTTTAAAGATATTGAAATTTATGCGAAAGGCGTTTCTCAACTTAATCTAGAAGTTTTCATACCCCTTTTTGAATCCCTCATGTCATTTAATGGCTCTGAAATTTTACCAACAATTCAACAGCCCACATTAATTGTTGCGGGAGAAAATGATAATATTACTCCGAAGTCTTTTCAAAAAGAGTTCAAAGAAAATATTCCTCATGCAGAATACTTGGAAGTGCCTTATGGATCACACTGTACTCAGCTAGACTTTCCAGAGTTTGTAAATCTTAAGATTGGAGAATTTCTTAAAACAAGAACGGAATCCTAATGATCCCGTTTTTGTTTATATTATCTGTAACTTACTTTTGTAATATCAAAGCCATAATCTGAAACACTTTCATCACTTTTGAGTATAACTTTAGCTGTACTTCCCTGAATCACATCAGAAAAAGTCTCATCATTATTTCCTGTTAACTTTTGGACAAGCTTTCCAGAACCATCATAAATTTCTGCAAAATCATAACGATTTTCTGTTCTAAACTTTGCAAAATAGATAGAAATTTCTTTTGCTCCATCGACAGTTATCGTCCACTCATTTTGAGATTTATCAGCGTAAGGATGTGCTGTTGCTACATTTCTTTCTGTAAAAGCCCAAAAAGAAGGGTCATTTAAGTCGGGTGCGGGAACAGTATTTGTAAGTGCTGTAAAAGCATTTGCAACGCCCCCGCTTTTCACTTTTTTATTTAGAAATCGATCCGGCTTAGCCGTTGTAACAATTCTTTCTTTCATTTCAACGCCTGACATTTCCGGAAAACGTGAGGCCAAAAGTACTGCAATACCTGATACGTGCGGAGTTGCCATCGAAGTCCCAGACCACGAAGCATAACCATTTGTTGTTAAGCTCAGCACATTCACTCCTGGTGCGCCGACATGAACTTTTGTTTTCCCATAACTAGAAAAAGAAGCCAGCTGACCTTTATTATCAACAGCTGCGACAGCTAAAATATTTGGAACATCATAGGTCGCAGGATATGTCGGTGAAGCATCGTTGTTATTTGATTCATTTCCCGCCGCAGCGACAAATAATGATTTTGCTTCATGAGACTTCTGAATTGATTCTAAAAGGGCTTGAGAAAATCCGCCGCCTCCCCATGAATTACTAAGGATTTTTGCCCCCATTTTTGTTGCGTAATGAATTGCTTGAACTGCTCCTTCAAGTGTTCCTGCGCCGGATGCGCTTAAAAACTTGACGCCCATAATTTTGGCTTTCCAAGCAACACCAACAATTCCTTTACCATCATCACCACGCGCGGCGACTGTTCCGGAACAATGGGATCCGTGTCCGTGATCATCCATTGAGTTTCCTGTTGGCTTCGTCGATTCAACGAAGTTGGCTCCGTGAATATCGTCAATTACGCCATTATTATCATCATCAATTCCAATTTGACCATTTTGCTCGACTTCATTAGTCCAAATATTTCCCTCAAGGTCGGCACTATTGTAGTCAACGCCTGTGTCAATTACGGCGACTACAACGTTTTCATTTCCTGTTTCAATATCCCATGCCTCAAGAGCTCCGACATCGATTCCAGAAGTTCCGATTTGACCACTTGAATCGGGGGTTCCCATGTTAGACATTCCCCATAACTGACTTAACATTGGATCGTTTGGTGTTTTATTAATTCTATAAATAAAATTAGGCTCCGCATACTCAACGTATGGATTTTGTGAATACTGCTGAAGAACTGACTTTTGTGATTCAAAAACAGGTCTCTTAACAACAACTAGATTCAAATCTGGAATTGTATTTTTAACGTAAGCACCAAGTGTTTTAGATAATGTCTCAAGAGATGCGCTTTGAATTCCCAGTTGTGATTTCAACTTCACAACATATTCGCCAGGCACAGATTCGGGATCTTTCCGCAACGATTCTTTTTGCTTCGCAAATGTCTTGATTCCAATAAATGTTAACAGACCTATTAAGACAAATGCTCGTCCCTGAAACTTCATCACATCCCCCTCTAAAAGCTCTCGAGTTCCCGTCTGATATATGAGGCTTTGTGAGAGCCTGTTATGACTTAAACTCAGTGTTTGTGTACCTGGTTCCAAAATGGTACCGAAAAGGGATTGCGTGCAGTATGGAAAATATTCGGCTTTATGACAAACTTGCCATAAGTCTAGTTTAACCAATTTGATAAGATATGATTAATATTCAGAAATCTTCGTGTCTTTGTTATTTAAAAGCAGACTGAAGAAGCTTAGCCCGCTTCTCCACCTTTTACTTCGGGTTTTTTATTTAAAGATGCTTTTAAAAATGCACGATTGAGCTTTGCAATACTGACTAAACTGATGTCTTTAGGACAAGCTGCAGAGCAAGATCCCGTTGTCGAACAAGCTCCGAATCCTTCTTGATCCATTTGAGCCACCATATTAAGTGCTCGCTTATCGCCTTCCACTTTTCCTTGCGGAAGCGAACTTAAGTGAACAAGTTTTGCTGATGTAAAAAGAGCTGCAGAGCCATTTTTGCAGGAAGCAACGCAAGCACCACACCCAATGCAAGCCGCATTTGCAAAAGCTTCGTCTGCATCAGGCTTGGGAACAAGAACAGCATTTCCATCTGGGGCATTTCCAGCATTAACGGATATATATCCACCTGATTTAACAATCCGATCAAAAGCTGTTCGATCAACCATTAAATCTTTAATCAGAGGAAAAGCAGATGATCTCCAAGGTTCTACTGTTAAAACTTCTCCGTCAGAAAAGTTTCTCATATGAAGCTGACAGACTGTTGTGCTTTTTAAAGGCCCATGGGCACTGCCGTTGATCATAAATCCACAGGAGCCACAAATACCTTCTCGGCAATCATGATCAAAGGCGATCGGATCATCGCCCTTTTGAATCAACTCTTGATTTAATTGATCGATCATTTCCAAAAAAGAAGCATCAGTTGAGACTTTATTTACTGAATATGTACTAAACGAACCTTCTGCATTCTTTGATTTTTGACGCCACACTTTTAATGTAAGATTAATCATTTTATCAGCCATATGATCACCTATTTATAACTTCTAGTTGCGAGTTTGATATTTTCAAAAGTCAGATCTTCTTTGTGTAAACTTTGAGATTTATCTTTACCCATCCACTCCCAAGCGGCAACATAGCAATATTTTTCATCATCACGCTTAGCTTCTCCGTCGACTTGGTATTCTTCTCTGAAGTGTCCGCCGCAAGATTCTTTTCGATCAAGAGCATCTCGGCACATCAGTTCACCTAATTCTAAAAAGTCTGCGACTCTTCCCGCTTTTTCTAATTCTGGATTCAGATAATTTGCCTCACCTGGCACTCGAACATTGTTCCAGAATTCTTCTCTTAATTTCGGAATTTGTTGAAGGGCTTCAGTTAGGCCTTTTTCATTTCGAGCCATTCCACAATTGTTCCACATGATGCGACCTAATTGCTTATGAAAACTTTCAACTGTTCTTCCACCTTTAACATTCATTAACTTCTGAATTTCGATTTGAACCGTTTCGGTTGCCGCCTTAAATGAATCATGAGTCGGCTGAATTGGCTGAATCTTTGTGTTTGCGATATAATCACCAATTGTATAAGGAATAACAAAATAACCGTCTGCTAATCCCTGCATTAAGGCCGAAGCGCCCAAGCGATTAGCTCCGTGATCAGAAAAATTAGCTTCACCAGCAACGAAAAGTCCAGGAATTGTACTCATCAAATTATAATCCACCCAAAGTCCACCCATCGTATAGTGCGGTGCTGGATAAATTTTCATGGGAGTTTTATATGGATTTTCGCCTGTGATTTTATCGTACATCTGAAATAAATTACCGTACTTTTCGGCAATTTTCGCTTCACCTTGTCTTTTAATTGTATCCGCAAAATCAAGATAAACAGCTTCGCCATCAGGAATCGCACTATGGCCCTCATCGCATCGATATTTTGCTTGGCGCGAAGCCACGTCTCGAGGCGCTAAGTTTCCAAAACTAGGGTATACTCTCTCTAGAAAATAATCCCTTTCACTTTCAGGAATTTCTTCAGGCTTTCTTCGATCGTTTTTAGTTTTAGAAACCCAAACCCTTCCGTCGTTTCTTAAAGACTCCGACATCAAAGTGAGTTTCGACTGATTTTCTCCATGTACAGGAACGCAAGTTGGATGGATTTGTGTGTAACAAGGGTTGGCAAAATAAGCCCCGCGCTTGTGTGCTTTCCAAGCCGCTGTGACCGCGCAAGCCATCGCATTTGTTGAAAGATAAAAAACAGTTGAGTAACCACCTGTTGCAAGCACAACGGCATCGGCTTCATGCGATTCAATTTCGCCTGTTAGTAAATTTCTTACGATTATTCCTCGAGCTTTTCCATCGACAACAACAAGATCTAGCATTTCTCTTCGAGTTCGGAGCTCCACATTTCCTAAATCGACTTGTCTCATCATGGATTGGTAGGCGCCTAGTAAAAGCTGTTGTCCCGTCTGACCGCGGGCATAAAAAGTTCTTGAAACTTGAGCTCCGCCAAAGGATCGATTGGCTAACAAGCCACCATAGTCGCGCGCGAAAGGAACACCTTGAGCCACACATTGATCAATAATTTTAACAGATGTTTCAGCTAGTCGATAAACATTGGCTTCGCGCGCACGAAAGTCTCCGCCTTTGATTGTGTCATAAAATAAACGATATGTTGAATCGCCGTCATTCTGATAGTTTTTTGCAGCATTGATTCCGCCCTGAGCCGCTACAGAGTGGGCTCTTCTTGGTGATTCGTGGACACAAAAGGCTTTCACTTTGTATCCGAGTTCTCCCATTGAGGCGGCCGCACTTGCGCCGGCAAGACCTGTTCCGACAACAATAACTGTGTGTTTTCTTTTATTAGCAGGATTAACGAGCTTCATGTTGAAGCGATGATCTTGCCACTTTGATTCGATTGGACCCGTCGGTATTTTACCATCAAGTTTAGACATTATTAAATACTCCTTAGCTCATCATATAGACGTAAAGAGGTTGAGATATAAATCCAATTGTAACAACAATCGCATAGGCCCAGCTCGCAGCTTTAATTTTTCCTTGATAACTAGGGTGTAAAAGTCCGAGCGATTGAAAAACTGATCCAAAACCATGCTTTAAGTGAGCACAAAGTAGTAAAAGACTAATAACATATCCGGCGACAGCAGGGGGTTGACTGAAAACTTCCGACATAAGCCTTGCAAGGTCTCTCATTTTAACGCCGTCAATTGTTGTTTCGTAATATTCACCGTACTTAAATGTGATGAGATGAAGAATGATAAAGGCTAACAAAATTGTTCCCTGAATAATCATCGTTTGTGCCGCCAAGGGTGTTCTTTTTGATCCGCTAGCTTTTACGGAGCTCGCGATTCCTTTGGAGCTTCTATTACTGATTGTCAGGTTAATTGCCAGACCAACATGCACAAGCAAAGATAAAATCAGTGCAGCTTCAGTTCCATACAAAAGAATTTTGTTTGAAACGATTGCGTGACCATACTGATTATACAAATCAGGACTCACAAAAATAGTCATATTGCCTGCCATGTGACCAAACACAAAGCCTGCCCATACTAAACCCGTAAGGCCCATCAAATATTTTTTGCCGACTGACGATGAAAGAAATCCTGACATAAGCTTGTTTGCTCCTCAAGGTGAGACCATTGCGAAAGCAGCCAGAAGTTTATCCACGAACAAATGTGGATTTTTTTGGTTGCCGAACTTGGCCTCGATATCTTATTTTCTATATAGTTCCAAACTTACATCTTGCGAGCCGTATTTGTCTATGTAGGAGTCTCAAGAACCAGCCCTATCGCACAACGTTAAATATAAAAGATCTTTTGTAAATTCACTCGCAAGTATAGAAATAAAGACTCAAATAATAAGGCCTTGACCCTTACTAGACTCGTGAATTGAGTTGCTAGTTTTTTAAACAGGAGCTTCTTGAATGAAAATTTTTGTCTGCTTAAAACAAGTTCCCGATACAGAAGCTAAAATCAAATTTAAACCTGATGGCTCTGGTCTCGATCCTTCTGGAATCAAGTGGGTTATGAACCCCTATGATGAATTTGCAGTAGAAGAAGCTATCAAATTTCGCGAGTTGAACCCGGGTTCCCAAATTTTTGTCATCTCAGTGGGCCCAAAAGAACGTGTTGTTGAATCCATTAGAACAGCGCTGGCAATGGGTGCCGATGAGGGCCTCCTTGTGATCGGACCTGATAATTTAGATGCCTATTCGACAGCTAAAGCCTTGGCCGAAGCTATTAAAAAAGAAAGCGGAGCCCAGGTTATTTTCACAGGAAAACTTTCGATTGATACAAACCAAGCGTCTGTCAGCCAAATGTTAGGTGAGTTTTTAAATATTCCTCATGCAACAGTTGTTTCCAAGTTTCAATCTTCTGGCGACTCTGCCAACGTAGAACGAGACATCGAAGGCGGGGCGAAAGAAAAAATTCAGCTCAAAACACCTTGTGTGATCGCTGCTAACAAAGGTTTAAATTTACCGCGATATGCAAGCTTGCCGGGCATTATGAAAGCAAAGAAGAAAATCATCAAAGAATATGACTTGGCCGCGCTTGGCGTATCAGATTTAGATCGTAAAGTTTCTTATGTTCAATTTACTTTGCCCGCTGAAAAACCACCGGTCAAACTTTTGCAAGGAGACTCGAGCGCCCAGGTTTCTGAACTTATTCACCTTCTAAGAGACGAAGCAAAAGCTTTATAAATCTACGAACAACACGAGGAAATGAAAATGCCGACCACATTAGTTTTTGTTGAACACCAAGACGGACAAATCAAAAGAAGCTCTCAAGAGCTTCTACAAATTGCGACACAAAACAATCAGAAAACGTTAGCCGTTGCTTTTGGTTCTCATGCCAAGAGCCTCGCTTCTGCGTGCGCTCAAAATGGCGCACAAGAAGTGCACCTCGTTTGCGATTCTAAACTTGATCACTATAATTCTGAACTTTATTTGGCGGCAATGTCGGTCATTGTTGAAAAAACAAGTCCACAGTTTATTTTGGCTTCTTCCAGCTCTGTCGGCCGAGATCTTTTTCCGCGATTGGCCGCAAAAACAGGCGCAGGAATTGTCAGCGATGCTATCGCATTAACTTTTGAAGGTTCAAATTTAAAAGCAAAGAAACCTTTGTATGCAGGAAAGTGTTTTGCAACTGCTGAATTTAAAAACTGTTCAAGTCAAATTGTCTTAATGCGTGCAAACCAAATTCCACTCACAACAGTTGCGGCTGGCGCTGGACAACTTGTCGAACATTCTTTACCGGCAACTGATTTAAAAACAATTGTGCAGGAAATTGTAAAAGGGTCTTCAAAAAAAATGGACTTAACTGAAGCCAATATTGTTATTTCAGGAGGTCGTGGCCTCAAAGAAGCTAGCAACTTCAAGCTTCTTCATGATCTGGCAGATGTCCTTGGGGCAACTGTTGGCGCTTCTCGGGCTGTCGTCGATGCCGGTTGGGTATCTCACGATATGCAAGTTGGACAAACAGGTAAAACTGTTGCTCCTACACTTTATATTGCTGTCGGAGTTTCAGGCGCAATTCAACACTTGGCCGGCATGAGTGGTTCAAAAGTGATAGTTGCAATTAATAACGACGCTAATGCTCCTATTTTTCAAAAAGCAACTTACGGAATTGTTGGGGATCTCTTCGAAGTTTTGCCCAAATTAACAGAAGAGTTCCGCAAGGTTCTGGGTAAGTGAGAGAAAAAATTCTGGGGTTTTTGGTTTGGGTTTTATACACATGTCTTTTAAAGACGTGGAAAGTAGAACTTATTGAACACCCAGAAATGCAAGAGCTCATGAAAAATAATAAGCCTTTTATTATGGCCCATTGGCATGGTGATGAGCTTGCGCTTGTCCAATTAGCAAGCCGCTATAAAATGGCCACTCTTTCTTCAAAAAGCAAAGACGGCGCCATTATGACTTATTTTCTAGAAAAACTAGGTGCACAAGTTGTGAGAGGCTCCTCAAGCCGAGGAGCTGTCAGTGGATTGCTTGGACTTATCAAGCTTATTCGAAAAGGCCACGTCAGTAGTTTCGCCGTTGATGGCCCCAAAGGGCCTCGATTTAAAGCAAAGCCTGGAATTTTAGAAACTTCAAAAAATTTAAAAGTTCCCATTATCTGCGGAGGTGCTGCTGCTGATAGAGCTTGGGTCTTTGATAAGGCTTGGAATAAAGCTTTTCTTCCAAAACCTTTCGCCCGAGTTTGTATTGTGTGGACGAAACCATGGAATCTTCTTTCAATTGATATTGACCCCAACAATCCTGAACTTCTTGAAAAGGTCGAGTCCTCACTTCATGCTGCAAAACAGCAAGCGCTTGAGATCATTGCGGGATCGATTCGCTGATGCTAGCGTTTTAGTGTCCCTCAATGCCAAGGAGAGCAGGATGAAGTACCTTGTGTTCGTATTAAGTTTAGTCAGCGTAATCGCTTGGGCCCAGCAAAAGGATGTTGTTGTGGCTGAAGTTGGTTCTAAAAAAATCACTCTGGATGAGTTCAACAAAAAATACTCAGAAATTATAAGCGTCGTTGGAACCAGTGGCGGCACGGCTCCCACAAAAGCTGAATTTTTAGAAGACCTCGTGCGTTTTGAGCTTGGTCTTGCAGAAGCTGCCAAGAAAAATATAGAAAAAGATCCTGTTCTTCAGGATCGAATGAGGCAAGAAATGTACAAGGTTCTTCTGGAAAAAGAATTAGGACAAAAAGCCGCTAAAATTCAAACAACAGAATCAGAAATGAAATCTTGGTACTCAAAAAATCCTTCTATTCGTTGGAGCAATATTTTAATTGAAGTAAAGCCAAGCGCAACAGCTGAACAAAGAGCCGAAGCAAAAAAACGAGCTCAAGAAATTTTTGCTGAAGTAAAAGCCTCTAAGCGTCCTTACGAAGAATTAGTTCGCCTGTACTCAGATGATTCTATGGCAAAACAAATTGGCGGAGATGTTGGTTTTCAATCTGTTATTACGGCGCCACTGCTTTACGATAATGTAAAACAAGCAAAAATCGGTGACGTACTTGGGCCCGTTGAAACAGTTTTTGGATTTTTTATTATAAAAGTCACAGGTCGTGCAACTTTCGAACAAGCAAATCGGGCACAGATCAGACAAGCTGTTTTCAACGATAAGCGCCGTCTCCTTATGGATCAATATTTCTCTGGACTTAAGAAGCAAATTCCAAATAAATCTAATCCGAGTCTTCTTAAGTAGTTAGGAAGCTATGCTGTTCTACCGAAAAAGCCCCTTTTTTTTGGGGCTGTTCTGTTTAAAAATATTTTTTTTATTTAGCCTGGTCGGATGCGAATCTAGAAAAGATGATTTATCTTCGAAGCCCGTTCTCAAAGTAAATGAACGCGTCCTGACATTGCGTGATTTTTCAACACAGCTAGCTAGACGACTTAAAGATTTGGACGCTTTGTCTGCAAAAAATACCCAAACAGTAAGTCTCATTAAAGAAGAGCTCTTAAAAGCTTTCATTACCAGATCACTTATACTCGATTATTCAGATAGCAAGAAAATAGAAGTTTCGAATACGGAATTGGATAAAGAAGTCGATAGAATTCGGTCACTTTATCCTGATGATGTTTCTTTCAGGAGAACTTTAGCAGTAGAAAATATTTCGTTTTCAGAGTGGCGAGAACAGCTTAAATTCCGCCAGATAGAACAAAAAGTTTTTCAGCTCATGAATGAAAAAATGAAGCCCATTAGTTCTGATGATATAAAGCAGTATTATCAACAAAACTCTGCGCAGTTTAAAACAAAAGAGCGAATCTATATTCGCCAAATCGTCGTTGAGGAGCAAGCAAAAGCAGACCTCATGAAAACCGAAATAAAAAAACGCGGATTAGAAGCATTGGCCAAAGAATACTCTATTGCCCCAGAAGGAAAGACCGGTGGCGTTGTCGGCTGGATTAGTCAAGACGAAGTGGATTTTTTTCAGCCACTCTTTACATCTAAGATAGGTGTTCCAAGTGCAGTTTTCAAGACACCTTATGGTTATCATATTGCAGTCGTAGAAAAAAAATCCCCTGCGACGCAGCTTACTCTTGAAGAAGTTAAACCGCGTATAGAAAGACAACTTAGGGCTCAGAAGGAACAAGCTCTTTTTACAGAATGGCTCGATGCTCAGCTCAGAAGCAGTCGCGTCTGGCGCGACTATAAATTGATCCAAGCCGTTACGGTTGATACAAAGTAAGGCCTATGAACATACAAAAAATTGCTCTTATTTTTCTAATCATCAATCAATTAGCCAACGCAGAAATTGTGGATAAAGTTGTGGCCATTGTGAATAACGAAATTATTCTTCAATCCGATTATTCTCGTCTGGAAAAAAAAGCGAACAGGCCAGCTCTTATCGAAGAAATTCTATTGGGCGGCAAATCAGCAACAGACCTTAAAAATAATAAAAGTATGCAAACTGAGTATCTCATAAACGAAAAACTTATGGACTCCGAAGTTAAAAAAGCTAATTTGACAGCAAGTCCAGAAAAAGTAGATCAAGAAATTAAACAAATGGCGCAAAGATATAAGACCACTAAAGAAGAAATTTTAGCTGCTGCTAAAGTTGATATGAATCTTACAGCAGATGAATACAAGCGTTTTTTAAAAACTCAGATTGAAAGACAAAGCCTTATTGAACAAGATGTCACTTCAAAAGTTCGAGTCTCAGACGAAGAAGTTTTTGAAGAATATAAAAAAAGAAATCCAAAATCAGGCTCAAGCTTGTCAGAAGTCACTATTTCACAAGTTTTCTTTAATCCAAAAAAGGGTGGCGAACAAAAGGCAAAAGCACGGGCAGACGCCGCTTTTGCAAAGTTATCAACTGGTCAAACTTTTGAATCTGTTGCTGAACAAACCTCTGAAGACACAAATTTCGTGACTGGTGGACTTTTGGGCAGCTTCAAAACCGGTGAATTAAATCCCGAGTTTGAATCAGCAATTGCTGGACTGAAGGCAGGTCAATATTCAAAAGTTTTTAAATCTAAACGCGGTTTTCATATTCTGAAAGTAAATGATCTCAAAACTATACCAGATCCAAAATTAGAAAAAGATAAAGAAAAGATCCGATCTGTCTTAATGGAAAAAGCTTTTGAAAAACAATTTCGTTCTTGGTTACAAAAAAAACGTGAAGAAGCGACAATTACAATAAATGATAAAGTATGAAAAAAATTCTCCTCACTTCAGGAGATCCAAATGGGATTGGCCTTGAAGTAACGGCAAAAGCACTTGAAAAATTAGGCCCGCAAAAAGGCGTACAATTTTTTCTTCTCCGGTCGCCTAAGAGCGAGCTCAATCAGCTTAAAAGAATTGATAAAAAGTTTAATCGAATTCTTTGCCATAATCTTGATGAGGCCTTTGAATTGGCTTCCAACAATAAAGTGGAACTTCTTGATATCGAAAGCTCATTATCTGCTCCACATTGGGTTGAAATTGCGGCTTTGGCCTGCCATCAAAAACTTGCAAATGGAATGGTAACGGCCCCTCTTTCTAAAACCTTAATTAAAAATGAAGGTTACGTTGCCAAAGGGCATACTGAAATTCTACAAAAAATAGCTCAAGTTAAAAATGTAAATATGGTTTTTATTGGTAGTGAATTTAATGTTTTTTTAGTCACAGGACATATGGCACTTAAAAATGTTCCTGAAGCATTAACAACGAATCTGCTTAAAACAGCTATCGACCAGGCTCTTACGATTAGAAAAGCTCTTAACAAGCCTCTACGTAAGCTTCCCATCGCCCTTCTTGGTTTAAATCCACACGCTGGCGAGTCAGGACTTTTAGGAACTGAAGAGGTTAAAATCTTCAAACCCTTACTGAAAAATCAAAGGTCAATTGTCGGTCCGATTCCGCCCGATACAGCATTTCTGAAAAAAAATTGGAATAAATTCAGTTTATTTATATGTCCCTACCATGATCAGGGCCTTATCCCATTTAAAATGATTCATGGAACAAAAGGATTTCACCTTACTTTTGGACTTCCATTTATTAGGACAAGTGTTGATCATGGAACTGCATTTGATATTTATGGAAAAAATAAAGCAGACGGTTCTTCAATGTTAGATGCGATTAAAGCTTGTATAGAAATGTCGAGGTAAGAGATGCACAAATCAGTTATTTTTAGAGAATACGATATTCGCGGAGTTTATAATGCAGAATTCGATGACAATTTTGCCTATGATCTAGGTTGCGCTTTTGTTAGCTATTTAGCAGATTCCAATATTAAAAATCCCACCATCACAATTGGGAATGATGCAAGGCTTTCATGCCCCACTATCACACAAGCTTTAAGCAAAGGTATCCGCGACTGCGGTGGAAATGTTATCCAACTTGGACTTGTTACAACACCTGTTTGTTATTATTCCACATTTGCTTTAGAGAATATTGCTGGCGCTATCATGGTAACCGGTAGTCACAATCCCCCTAATTATAACGGCTTCAAAATATCGAAGGGTCAATCTACAATTTTCGGCGATGAGATTCAGAAGCTTCGAATTATAATCGATCAAAAAAGATCTTTAAGTGGCTCGGGCACAGAAAAACACTACGACATAAAACCAGAATACTATGCACGATATAAAAAGGAATTCGGTCAGATTAAACCAATTAAAGTTGTTCTGGATTGTGGAAACGGGGCTGGCGGATCAATTGTTAGGGGTCTTTACAATGCCGTTGGTCTTGATCCTATTATTTTATTTGAAGAACCAGATGGCAACTTTCCAAACCACCATCCCGATCCAACTGTAGAAAAAAATCTAGTCGCTTTACAAAATAAAGTAAAAGAAACGGGTGCCCTTTGTGGAATCGGTTTCGATGGGGACGCAGACCGAATCGGAGTTGTCGATCATAATGGTCGCATGCTTTATGGTGATGAGCTCATGGTGATTATTTCGCGTTCAATTTTAAAGGAACTAAAAGGTGCAAAAATTATTGGTGATGTAAAATGTTCGAACCGCCTTTATCAAGATGTGAGCAAGCACGGTGGCATTCCAATTATGTGGAAAACCGGACATAGCCTGGTAAAAGAAAAAATTAAAGTAGAGAAAGCTCCTTTCGGTGGAGAAATGAGCGGACATATTTTCTTTGCTGATCGTAACTACGGCTATGACGATGCCCCTTACGCAGGTCTGCGATTAATTGAAATTTTGAGTCAAACAGGAAAAACAATTCCGGAACTTTTAGAAGGATTGCCTCACGCTTTTAACACTCCAGAAATTCGTATTGATACAACAGAAGAAAAAAAAGTTTTAATAGTTCAAAAAATGAAAGAAGCTTTTTCGGACACAAAATCAACAGAGTATAAAATCGATTTAACAGACGGGATTCGTTTAAGCTTTGAAGATGGATGGGCGCTGTGTCGATCTTCTAATACGCAACCAGTTCTTGTTCTTCGTTATGAATCACAAACAGCAAATGGTTTAAAAAGAATTCAGGCAAGAATAGAAGCCATTGTTAACAAATATTTATAGTATTAAATGGGGCCTTATTTTTGCAATTCTCTGTTTTGTAGTTAGAAATTTTGCTTTAACAAAGGCCCTCGGCATCTGGGCTGTCTAAGTATTATTCAGACATCTGACAATTTTTGTCTTTTGTACTATTAAAAGGAGATACCGCATGTTTCAAATGATTTTAACACTTTCAATTTTATTACTATTTTCATCTGCGCATGCTGATCAGTGCGCATCAATCGAAAAGTCTCAAGCGGTGAAAGCAATGGAAGTTTTATCAACAGCAAATAATATCAATTGGCTTTGTGAGCCCTGTGGCGAAAAAAGCCCTCGATCAATTCAGGTTAATTCATTAGAAATCAAATCAATAGATCAAAAAAATGACTGGGCAGTATTCCTAAACGGGCAGAACC
>JAOASS010000015.1:61323-127748 GCA_030158485.1 Pseudobdellovibrionaceae bacterium
ATATCGCCTACACGTTTGTTGACGGAAAAAATTTGGCCTACATTGTTCAATGTCCTGCAACAGGTGTTTCTTTTGAAATTAAATAAGCCTTCATTAAATAAAAAGCCCTGAATTAATCAGGGCTTCATTTAATGTCGCCATCAATTGCTATCAGGCAAAATAATAATTTAATTTATTATTTCATTCCAGGGATCACTAAGAATGCGATCAAGAACGCCAAGATAACAAGAGATTCGATAAGAGCTAAGCTCAAAATCATCGGTGTGAACATCTTGTCAGTTGCAGAAGGATTTCTTGAGATACCTTCTAAAGCTGCGCTTGCTGCTTTACCTTGAGCCAGTGTTCCGCCTAATACTGCGATAGAAATCGCAAGTGCGGCGCCAATAGCCAAAAGACCGTTGTTACCGCCAGCAGCCGCTGCTTGTGCAGCTTCTTGTGCTTGGGCTCCAACAGAGGCTAACAATACTGTCAGCATAAGAGTAATTTTTTTCATGTGGTGCTTCTCCTTCAGAGTGTTAGTGATCGCTGGCCTGTGCTAGCGCAACATAAACCATTGATAATAATGTAAATACAAAAGCTTGAATTATTGAAACAAGGATCCCCATCAAATAAAATGGGATTGGTATTCCGATTGGAACCAGATCCAAAAATACGGACAAAACTGTGTGGTCACCACGCATAACATTTGAAAGACGAAGCCCTAATGTTAAAGGTCTGATGGCATTCGAAATAATTTCGATCGGCACCATAATCATAAACATCCACCAAATTGGACCCACAAAATGTTTTAAGTAGTGAAGACCTTGTCTTTTAAATCCAACAAAGTTGTACGCAAGGAATGAAAAAATACCGAAAGCAAAAGTCGTGTTCATATTTTCAGTCGCGGGAGTCATTCCTGGAATAATGCCTATAAAATTATTAAAAAGAATAAAAAAGAATATCGCAGTAAAATACGGAACGTAATGTTTTCCTTCGTGACCAATAACTTGGTTAGCAAGTTTGTAGATAAATTCAGTTATTACTTCAAAAACTCCACGAACTGAAAATCGACTGGAAGGAATGACCGCAGCCTGACCTGTTCCCAATTGAGATCTCGCAACAGCGCCAATTCCAACGCATGCAACTGTGGCAGCAGCTAAAGTTGCAATGTGGACGGTTTCATAAGTTACTCCGGGTATCATTTGCGTCCAATTAAATGACATAATCTTCTTTCATCTTTAATTTTACGTAACAGGTTCAAATCTCATTTTTTCGTCACAGCAAATAAGACTATGGCTACTGGATTTAACATAATTCCAACAGTTAGGGCTTTGATTTGGCCCGTACTAAGTGGAAACAAATACCAGAACGATAAACCTAAAAGCGCGTATTTAATTACAACGGCGATGACTGAGGGGGCAATCTTTTTTTTTGCGAAAACTCTCCACCAAACAAAGTAAAGGAGGCCGATTTGTAAACCCGAAATAAGACTTCCGTATAGAATGAATAAACCATCTTGATGCGACGAGTCTTTCGGCCATAATAGAAAGCACATAACAGTTAAAATAAACTGGATCATAAAAAGACGGGCAGCATTACTTGTCATTCTGGGTTTTCATTTTTTTGAGCAAAAGAGTCAGTCGGTAAAACCACGCCGCAAGCCCTAAAAAAACAAGAATTACGGGCCAGATATTTTTCATAGGCTTTTGTGTTTCCAACCAAATTCCAACCCAAATATTAACAAAAACTATTCCGATAAGCTCAAAGCCCATGCCAACAAAAACTAGATATTTCTTCATTTTCTGTAACCTCGAGCTCCTGGTTGATTTCGGGCTCTTTCTTGAATTCTTTTAAGCCTCAAGTCTAAATATTCTTTGGGTTGATAAACGTCTTTAATTTTTTCTAGTACTTCAAGAGCTTTTTTGTAGTCCCCATTTTCTTCATAGGAAAGTGAAAGAACTAAATGTACATTTTCTTTCAAAGATTTTTCAGAGAACTTTTCAATAATAGAACTAAAAATTAGAGCTGCTTCAGAAAACTTTTTTTGAGCTACGAACACATTTCCCCTTAAAAGCCTGGCCTGAAATTCAGTATCCAAATCAGAGCGTAATTTTAAAATCTCGTCGATTTCACTCATTGTTTGAAAATAATTCCCTAGGTAATAATAGCTTCTTGCAACAGATAATTTGTGAATTGCTTTTTCTGAGTCGACACGACTGCCTGCTGATAGTTTAGAAAACTCGACGGCCGCGCTTTCATAATCTTGTAAGCTTTCAAAGTAAATAGAAGCTAACTGTTTTTGACCTTCCAAGCGCTCGTTTTCTAAGGGGGAATGAAGAACTATTTGCTGATAATAAAAAGCGGCTTTTTTGTAGTCTTTTATTTCTAAAAACTGTATTCGAGCAGCTTCTCGCATGGCCTTCAGAGCAGTTGTAGATTGATTATCCCGCTTGATTGCTTGATCAAAATATTGAGCAGCCCTTCGCCACTCTTTATTTTTTGCATATTTTTGACCTTTTTCAAAATCGAATTCTTGTCGATTCGTACAACTTATCAGGCAACAGACTCCTAACAAACCTGTTGCTAAATATAAAACAAAACGACTAGTGAGTTTCTTCACCAGCTCGTTCCTCGTCCATCACAACGGCCAAGCCAGATACGACTTCTTGTTTTTCGTCTAAGTTGATAAGTCTAACGCCTTGAGTATTTCGCCCTAAAACAGAAATATCAGAAATTTTCATACGGATGACTTGTCCTTGATCTGTCGACAGAATGAGCTCTTGGGCCGCTGATACTTTTTTAGTGCCAATTACAACTCCAACTTTATCCGTCGTTTTCTGAGTAATAATACCGACTCCTCCGCGGCTTTGAATTCTATATTCGTTTGTTTCAGACCGTTTTCCATAACCTTTAGACGTCACCATGAGAATCGTATCTGTCGTATTCTTTTCTAAAATTTCCATACCAACTACGATATCTTTTTCAGATAACGTCATGCCTTTTACTCCGCGCGCATTACGTCCCATTGAGCGGACATCATTTTCATTAAAACGAATCGACATTCCTTCTTTTGTTGCAATAAAGATATCACTTAGCCCATCAGAAATCTTGCAATCAATAACGCTGTCCTCAAGGTCCGTAGTCAGAGCAATAATTCCAGCCTGACGAGGATTGGCAAAAGCGTCTAGGGATGTTTTTTTAATAATTCCTTTTTCCGTAAGCATCACAACATACTTATTTTCACTGAATTCTTCGACTGGTAAAATAGATCTTACCTTTTCGTTAGCGGCGAGTTGCACCACATTTGCAAGTGATTTGCCTTTTGATGTTCGCGTTCCCAATGGAAGCTTATGAACTTTACACCAATAGGCTTTGCCTTTGTCTGTAAACACTAACAACATCGTCTTCATGTTGGCTGTAAAAATATCAGTTACGTAGTCCTCTTCACGAGTTTCCATGCCCTTAAGACCCTTACCGCCACGCTTCTGAACACGATATTCGTCCGTAGGAATTCTCTTGATGTATCCTGTGTTTGTAATTGTCACGACCATTTTTTCGTCAGCAATTAGATCTTCATCTTCTAAGTCCGTTAAGTCGCCTGTGATTTGGGTGCGTCTTTCATCGCCGTATCTTTCACGTATGTCTTCAAGTTCTTTTACAATGATTTTATAAATCTCTTTTACGTCACCTAAAACAAAACGGAGCCATTCTATTTGCTTCATAAGTTCGGCCAACTCATCAATCAGCTTTTGTCTTTCTAAACCTGTTAAGCGCTGTAGTCTCATTTCTAGAATGGCCTGAGCTTGAAGTTCAGAAAATTGAAACGTTTCAACAAGAGCAACTTTAGCTGCAGCTGCTTCTTTAGAAGCTTTTATTGTGGCAATTACAGCATCAATGTTATCTAAAGCTTTTTTCAAGCCCTCTAAAATATGTGCCCGTGCTTGAGCTTTTTTAAGATCAAAAATGCATCGTTTAGTAACCACGTCACGTCGATGATCCGCGAATGCTTCTAACATTTGTTTCAAATCAAAAGTGACCGGCTGATTCTTGGCATCCAGTGCTAACATAATAATGCCAAAACTGACCTGCATTTGCGTGTATTTATAAAGACGATTTAAAATGACGCTTGCGTTTTCGTTTCTTTTTATTTGAATCAAAATCCGCATGCCCTCACGAGAAGACTCGTCGCGAATATCAGAAATACCTTCAATTGTTTTTTCTCTTACTAAGTCTGCAATACTTTCAATTAAACGCGCTTTATTCACTTGGTATGGAATCTGAGTCACAATAATATCTTCATGATCTTTTCTTTGCTCAATTTCTGCGACGGCTTGAAGCGTGATAACTCCGCGGCCTTTTTTATAGGCCTGCAAGATACCTTCACGTCCTGCAATAATTCCGTATGTTGGGAAATCAGGCCCCTTGATATGTTCCATCAAATCTTCAACGGTGCAGTCGCGATCATTAATTAAATGGATCGCACCATTGATAACTTCTGTTAAATTATGCGGTGGAATATTAGTCGCCATACCAACCGCAATACCAGCAGAACCATTCACCAAAAGATTTGGAAATTTAGCCGGAAGCACAAGAGGAATTTCCAATGAATCATCGTAATTGGGGCCAAATGGAATTGTTTCTTTTTCAATATCATTCAAGAGCTCTTCTGCCAGTCTCGACATCCTAATTTCTGTGTAACGCATAGCCGCGGGACTATCCCCATCTATTGATCCGAAGTTTCCCTGCCCGTCTTCAAGTGGATAGCGAAGAGAAAAATCTTGAGCCATTCGAACAATTGAATCGTAAACTGCCGTATCGCCGTGCGGGTGATATTTACCGATAACATCACCGACAATACGAGCCGATTTTTTATACGGCTTATCGTGTGTGTTACTTAATTCACTTTGTGCAAAAAGAATTCGGCGATGTACTGGCTTTAAGCCATCGCGAACATCTGGCAATGCACGACCGACTATAACACTCATTGAGTATTGTAAGTAAGCTTCACGCATTTCTTTTGTGATATCGATCGTTGAAATACCTTTTTCTTGATTTTCCATATTCACATTCACCTATAATTTGCAGATCTAAAATTCGTTAAAAAAATTTGCTCAGTACTAAACATCTAACGTTTTAACAAAAAGTGCGTTGTCGTGGATAAAGCGCCGACGAGGTTCAACTTGTTCACCCATTAAAACACTGAATGTTTCATCAGCTGCAACTGCGTCACCAATTGTAACTTGTAAAAGCGTCCTATTTTCAGGATTTAATGTGGTTTCCCAAAGCTGTACTGGATTCATTTCTCCCAGCCCCTTGTAGCGCTGGATATACTGACCTTTTTTAGAAGCTTCCATAACAAACTCATAAAACTCTTGGTACCGCTCAAAAGAGTGATCATCGTTTCCTACTTTTGCGGCCATAGGTAATTTTGATACTGTTTGTAAGTATGCCCAGATGGATCTCAGCTCGATAATTTCTGACTTCATCAAAAAATCCTTCGCTAAAGTCATGGTCTTACGATCAGCATATCGAACTGTGAAAAATTCAGCTTCTGGTTTGTTTGTTTCTGAATTTGTTTTAATTTCAAATTTATATTCTGTAATGCCCAGACTAGGGTTGGAGTGAATCCAATCATTTAATTCATTCCCAATTTTTTTCAATTCTTTATCGGACTCTACAGCTGTTTCTAAATTTGCAACTTTACTCATTAAGAAATAAAGAACATCTTTGTCATACTTTGATTCTGAGTTCTTCATAACTTGATTAAATCTTTGAATTTGAAGAATAAACTTTTTTAATTCTGCTTCATCTAATTTTGCACCAGGTAATTGAAAGTGATTCATTCCTGATTTTAAAAGATGTTCTGTTAAAGCAGCTTCGTCCTTCAAATAAACTTCGTGTGTTCCTTTTTTCGCCCTGTAAAGTGGCGGCTGTGCAATGTAAACATAGCCTCTTTCAATAACTTCAGGCATTTGGCGATAGAAAAATGTCAGCAGAAGAGTTCTAATATGCGAACCATCCACGTCAGCATCCGTCATGATAATTACTTTATGGTATCTTATTTTATCCGCGCTGACGTTATCTTTTCCTATTCCTGTTCCAAGCGCCGAAATCATCATTTTGATTTCTTCATTGGAAAGCATTTTATCAAAACGTGCTTTTTCTACGTTTAATATTTTACCTTTAAGCGGCAGCACCGCTTGTGTCTTTCGGTCTCGAGCTTGCTTTGCGGAGCCGCCGGCAGAATCTCCCTCGACTAGATAGATTTCGCAAAGTGCTGGGTCTTTTTCCTGACAATCGGCCATTTTACCTGGCAATGAGCCGCCATCTAATGCTGTTTTTCTGCGAGTTAGGTCTCGAGCTCTTCTTGCTGCGTCGCGAGCAGACGCCGCATCAACGCATTTTTGAATAATATTTTTTGCTGGATTCGGATTGCGATCAAACCAGTCTGCTAGTTTTTCATTTACTAAGCTTTCGACAATCCCTTTGACTTCGGAATTTCCTAACTTTGTTTTTGTCTGACCTTCAAACTGTGGTTCTCGAACTTTGACTGAAATGACTGCTGCTAGGCCTTCACGAATATCTTCCCCTTCGAGCGACGCTTTTAAATCCTTCAATAGATTTTTTTGAGTTGCATAAGCATTTGTTGTTCTTGTTAAGGCTGATCTGAAGCCCATGAGGTGGGTCCCGCCTTCAATCGTATTGATGTTATTGCAATAAGTAAAAACAGATTCTGAATATGAATCATTCCACTGCAAAGCAACTTCTACTTCAACCGTATCTTTTTCTCCTTTGAAAAAGATAACTTCCGCATGAGAAGCTTTTTTAGATTGATTTAAATATCCTACGAATTCAGCCAAGCCTTTCGTGTACTGAAAGTCTTGTTTTTTACCCGTTCTTTCATCCGTTAAAGTAATGTGTAATCCTGCGTTCAAGAATGCAAGTTCCCTAAAACGTGTGGCAAGAGTATTAAAATCATAAATAATTGATTCGTCTTTAAAAATTTCACGATCTGGTTTAAACGTTATGCGCGTGCCGTTTTTAGTTGAAATTTCACCTTGAACAACTTCTGTCTGTGGTGCGCCTTTGACGTAAGTTTGAGTCCAAGTATGGCCTTCACGAAAAACTTCAACATGACAACGTGAAGAAAGCGCATTGACAACAGATGCGCCGACTCCATGCAAACCACCAGATACTTTATATGATGAACCATCAAATTTTCCACCGGCATGAAGAACCGTCATCACAATTTCAAGAGCCGATTTTCCACTTTTTTGTTGAACTCCGACTGGAATTCCACGGCCATCATCTTCTACGGTAATTGATTCATCTGTATTAATGCTGACACTGATGTGTTTACAAAATCCAGCAAGGGCTTCGTCTACTGAGTTATCCACGATTTCATACACAAGATGGTGGTAACCTTTAAAGACCGTATCGCCAATGTACATGCCTGGTCTTTTTCGTACGGCTTCCAAGCCTTCTAAAACTTGAATGGAATCTGCACCGTAACTTTTTGTTTCAGTAGACGTCATAATATACGACCCTCTTTCACTTCAAAAACTCTTGATTGATTCATACGAAGCTCTTCAGGTAAGTGAAGATCTGTTGTTGTCAGAAAAATTTGGGTTTTGATACTTTGAAGGAACTCAATCAGTGCCCCACGTTTTACAAAATCCAGCTCTGACAAAACATCATCCAATAGCAATATTGGATAAGCTCCGTGAAGCTTACAATAATACACAATTTGCGCCATTTTGAAAGATAATATCAGGGCTCTTTGTTGTCCCTGAGAACAGTAAAATCTTGAGTCTTTTTGATCATATAGAAATACTATTTCATGCTTATGAGGCCCGACTAAACTACTTCCACTGCTAAGTTCTGCATCACGTAGTTGTTGGAGCCTTTGATATAGCGCATTATTAATCTGCTCTAAGGACAATTCTCTAGCTTTTTGAAGATAATTTTCTGCTGAAATACGATATTCCACCAAGATATCCACATCTTTTTTAGTGATGAATGTCATCGCCTTTTGAACTTCAGACTTCATATCGAAAAGAAGCTTTATTCTTTTCATCGTCAATTGTGCAGCTAGATTTAAATAAAGAGGCTCTATGCTCTCTAAAACGGACAAGGTTGATTTTTTATCCTTCTGCTCATCCGAATAGTCTCTTAATATTTTGTTGCGTGTTTTTAGCGCTTTTCGGAATTCAGCGACAAGTCCTGCACCTAGTGGATCTACTGAAATAAAAGCATCATCTATAAGAGTCCTTCGTTCATCAGAAGCTTCTTTTATATAAGAAAGACTTTCAGGACTAAAAACAACGCAAGAAAAATGATTTCTGATATTGGCCTGGCTTATTTTTTTATCATTCCATGTCACATTTTTACGACTTTTAAGAATCTGAGCTTTAACTTTAAAATCAAGACCATTTTTTTCTAAATCGCCTTCAATTAAAGAAGCACTTTGATTGTAGCGAATTAAATTTTCATTATCTGCATATCGAAAAGATTCGTTGAGTGATAAAAGCGAAATAGCTTCTAGTAAGTTAGATTTACCCTGGCCATTTTCGCCAACAAAAATATTAAGACGGTCCGCAAATTGAATTTCTAAATTTGTGAAATTCCTAAAATCTTTTAATCTTAGTTTACTCATTTTCATGAGTAGAAACTCTTGATCAAATTCTCATCGGCATAACAACGCATGTGTATTCATCATCGTTATGTTGTTTTATTAAACCTGGTGATAGTTGATCATTCAATTCAAGATCAACTATGTCCTGATCCATGCTCATTAAAACATCGGTTATGTATTTTGCGTTAAAGCCAATTTTAATATCTTGGCCTTTGTAATTTACTTCTATTTCTTCTTTTGCATCACCAAGTTCTGGATTTTGAGAAGATATTTCCATTTTTCCGTTACTGAATATAAACTGTACAGCTTTTGATTTTTGATTTGCCAAAAGCGCTACTCGTTCAAGTGATTGTAAAAATATTTGTCTTGGTAAATTTAATTTAAGAGGAAGTTTTGCAGGAATAAACTGTTGGTAGTTTGGATATTTACCTTCTATCAAACGAATCATTAAAACAGCAGATTCGCTTTTCATAATGAACTGCGATCCTTCTATCGCTACTTGTACGGTTCCCTGATGACTTTCCAATATTTTTTTAATTTCGTACAAACCTTTTCTGGGAATGATTACTCCTTGCATAACAGGAGTTTCAATCGATTCAATTTTTTTATTTATTAAACTCATTCGATGACCGTCAGTTGCAACCATTCGAAGTCCGTTTTTACTAATTTCGAAAAAGACTCCGTTCAAGTGGTAACGTGTTTCATCATTCGAAACACTGTAAATTGTTTTATCGATCATTTCTTTTAAAGTTTGAGCTTCGATCTTGTTGAAAGACTGTGGATTGTATGTTGGAAAAACGGGGTAATCTTCAGAGCTAACTCCAATAATTTTAGATACGTATTTTCCTTGTTTAATCTGAAGCCAATTATTTTCTTTTTTAGTAAGTTGAATGGGACCGTCTGAAAGTTTTTTCGCAATTTCAAATAAATTTTTAGCACTGACTGCAACCTTCCCTGATTGAATAACTTGTGCGTTAACCTCATCAGTAAGACTTACTTCTAAATCTGTTGCAAAGACTTTTAATTTTTTTTGATCTGCATCTAAAAGCACATTTACTAACACGGGCATCGTGTTTCTTTTCTCAACTATGTTTTGAGTTTTACCGATCAATTGTAGTAAGTCTTTTTTATCTATCTCTATATTCATATATATCTCGTATTAGTAGTAGGGGCGTGGAAAACCTATCAAAGTACTTAAGTAATTGTAAATATTAAATAAGTCCTGTGGAAAAACACCCCGCGTAACTTTCCTGAAGCCAAGGCATTTTGTGGATTACCGCAAGTCACATTTTTATAAATATCTAATCCACATGAGTATCCACAATCCACATTCACACCCCTGTGATATTGTGGATTCTAGTAGCTAACTCTTCAATATCCTTAAAAATATCTTGATCATTCGATTGTAGATGATGAACACGCTGTATTGCGTTCATCACAGTTGTATGATCCCGTCCACCGAAAGCTTTGCCGATATCAACTAGGGATTTATCTAAGAATTTTTTTATTAAATACATAGCAATTTGACGTGGCACTACAATTTGTTTTGCTCGGGCGCTGGATTTAAGATCACAAAGCTTGATTTCAAAGTGATCTGTCACGATTCTTTGGATTTCTTCTACACTGATCGTCGCTTGTGTTTCGTGTTGAGCTAGCACCCTTTTAACGAGGTCATAATTGATTTCTAGGCCTTGAAGTTCAGAAAACATTTTAATTTTCTTAAGGTTTCCTTCGAGTTCTCGGATTGATCTCTTTGAAATTTTTGCGACATACGTGACAACATCTTCTGAAATCCTAAGACCTAATTTTTCCGCTTTGTATCGAAGAATTGCTATCCTGGTTTCAACATCTGGCATTGTGATATCGGCAATTAAACCGCGCTCTAAACGAGTTCTATTACGGTCTTCTATATTCAAAATATCTTTTGGCATTCGATCGCTTGCGACGATAACCTGTTTTTTCAAGTCTATGAACGTGTTGATAATGTGAAAGAACTCGTTTTGA
Organism: Pseudobdellovibrionaceae bacterium; assembly: GCA_030158485.1. Taxonomy (GTDB): domain Bacteria; phylum Bdellovibrionota; class Bdellovibrionia; order Bdellovibrionales; family Bdellovibrionaceae. The sequence goes on from JAOASS010000015.1 coordinate 71,942, forward strand.
GTGGCTTCCCCTTTACCTATATACTGAATGTCGTCGACCAACAGAACATCTGTGCTGTCTCTGTATTTTAGTCGAAACTTATCCATTTGATGATGTCTCATTGCAGCAATACATTCATTTAAAAAACGCTCAAATGAAATGTAAGTAATTCTAAGGTGGGGAGAAGATTCCCTAATATGATTTCCAGCTGCGTGCAAAAGGTGAGTTTTGCCCATTCCAACAGGTCCAAATATGAAAAGTGGATTGTAGTCATCTGCACCCGGATTTCTTGCAACATTATAACAGGCCGCATGCGCAAACTCAGAATTTTTGCCCACTACAAAAGTAGAAAACGACATTTCATTGTTCAAGGGATCCGATTGAGTTCGAGTGTCTTTATAGACTGGATAAGCAGCCGGCTGAGTTTTACTAAAAGCTTCTTCCAAAGCTTGTGGGCTTTCTGGAGGCAATGGCAGTGCTTGGCCAGTAATAACAAACTCAACCTCAAAAGGAGATTTGTAACTATCTGAAATTTCTGCAATTATTTTATCCTGTAAATTTTCCACAACATAATATTGATGAAGCGGATTGGGCACACCTAAAATAAAGCGGAGCCTATCTTGAGTCACTTTACTTTCAACGAATTGGATCGGATCAAGCCAAGTTGACAGGGACTTATTACTTAGGTTCCGCCCTTTCATTTGAATTTTGATCTGATCCCAGTACGAACTGTTAACTTCCACGCTTTGCGCCCCTCTGCTGACGTGCTGATTTTTTGAAATAAGAAAGGTGGTCTTAACAATAGTGACCTCTTGTGATCAAGCTATGATCAGCAGTTGACCTTGATGCCGCAATGTGGTTAATTTCGACCCCACGTATTTAGTAGTTCCTTGTTTTGACAGACAGATATATAGAGGGACGAAGTAATTAAGCATTGCAATGCGTCACCTGTCTTTGAAGGCAGTGGCGAAAAAGTGCGTATATTTGAGGTGAACTTATGAAAAGAACCTACCAGCCCAGCAAGCGCCGTCGCAAAAACAAGCACGGTTTCCGCAAGCGTAACAGCACGAAAACTGGTAAAAAAGTGATCAAGCGTCGTCGTGCTAAGGGACGAAAAAGACTTGTCATCAAAAAAACCGGGAAATAAAGCTGTCATTAAAAGACTAAAGAAAAATTCGGAGTTTCTTGAGCTTCGTAAAAAAGGTCTTCGCCTAAGGGCTACTGATTGGTTGCAAATCCAGTTTCAGAAGTCTAAAGAAGAAGATCTATACGTGGGAGTTACAACCGGAAGAAAAGTCGGTTCAGCTGTCATGAGAAACAAGCTCAAAAGATGGTGTTTAGAGTACTTTCGAACGCATCGACGGGACCTTGTTTCTTTAAGCGGTCGAATAAACATTTTATTTCGCCCACAGCCAGTTGGTTTTTATAAGGAACTCAGTCATGAAAAATTGGACTACGAACTACACAAAACTCTTTCTCGGCTTATCAAAAGCCACTGAAGGTTTGGTTCGAATGGGGCTTGTTTTCTTAGTTGGAATTTATAGAACAGTAGGGACTCAGTTTTTAGGTGGTCAATGTCGCTTTAATCCCTCTTGTTCTCTATATGCTTTAGAGGCGCTTCAAACTCAGCCACTTCACACGGCGCTTCGTTTAATAATTAATAGAATCTTAAGATGTCATCCTTTTGGTTCTTCTGGTTGGGATCCTGTTCCCTCTCGAAAGGAAAAAGTAAATGTTAGAGAACAATCAGCAACCTAAACTTTTTGATTCAAAAACGCTTTTGGCCATTGTTTTAATCGGTCTTTTTTATTTAGGCTGGCAAAAGTATCTGAATCAGAAATATCCAACAATCAATCAGAAGAAATCAGCGATTTCCACTGATCTTTCCACAGAGCAATCAGTGGACTCGGCTGCGAAAGCCACATCAGAATCAAATCAAGAATTAAAACTAACAGCGGCAACAGAAGCAAAAAAAAATCCTGACTTAGGCGCGGTGTTGGTTGCAGAAAAAATTTCCTATGAAGATGATCGAGTCAGATTTAAAGTAAGCTCTGAAGGAATGGCCATTTTAGATTATCAAAGTAAAGATTATTTTGATCGCAAAAATAATCCTGTAGCGTTAACTGCTGAAAATAAGCCAGTTTTCGCTTTTGTTTGGGGTTTTGATAATAAGCTAGTGAATTTTAAATTGTCGAAGAATCAAAATGTTTTTAAAGGTTATGCGACAGTTGACGGCATTACGATTGAAAGAATTCTGACCTACGATCCTCAAAGTTATTCTTTCGCACAGGAAATCAGAATTTCTAATCCTGAAAATAAGGCGGGCCAGTTTGCTTTAACTAGCCAAGATATTATTCGTACTCCAGAATCTTCGTCATTTCTTTTTCCCTCTTATGAATTCCAAGATTTATTGACGTTTACAAAAGGCCGGAAAGAAAGTGTGAATATTTCCCAAGCCTCTGAATCTTTAAAAAATGATTTTAAAGCTCTCAGCTTATATTCTGTCGGGACACAGTATTTTACGACGGGAATTTTAGATGAAAGTGATATTTTGCCAGATTTGAGTTTTTCAGCAGATGTGAATGCAAAAACCATTCTGCATACGTTAACTTATGCAATCCCTCAGGCGGCTCAAATTCTTTATAAGCAGGCGGTTTTTATTGGCCCCAAGTCCACAGAAAAACTCAAAGCCGCAAACATAGGGTTCGTTGAATTGTTAGATTTTGGTATGCTGTCTTGGATATCAAAGCCGATGCTATCTGTTATGAAGTGGTTTTTCGGAATTGTTGGCAACTGGGGCTTTGCGATTATTTTATTAACTCTTCTGGTAAGAGCTCTTGTTCTTCCTTTTAATTTGATGTCTTACAAATCAATGAAAGGCATGCAAACAATTCAACCGGTTCTAGCGGGCCTGCGTGAAAGATACAAAGATGACCCAGTTACTTTGAACCGCGAGATGATGTCGGTCATGAAGGAAAATAACGCGAATCCGCTGGCGGGTTGTTTGCCAATGCTTTTACAAATACCGATCTTTTTTGCACTTTATAAAGTAATTGGTTCAAGCGTCGAGCTTTATCAAGCTCCTTTTTTCGGATGGATTCAAGATTTGAGTTTCCACGATAAGTTTTATGTTCTTCCTGTTCTTATGGGCGTGACGATGTATCTTCAACAAAAAATGACTCCATCAACGATGGATCCAACGCAAGCTAAGATATTGGCTTTTATGCCGATTTTATTTTCAGTTTTTATGCTCAACCTTCCCGCAGGCTTGACGCTTTATATGTTTGTGAGTGCGGTATTTGGAATCATCCAACAAAAAACCTTTATGACATTGATGAAAAATTAGGGAAGTCGTTAAGGGCTGATCAAAACGAGGAGAAATAAATGGCTGGTTTTTTTAAAAAACTATTTGGCGGAAAAAAACAGGGTGGCGAAGTTGAAGCTCTTGTCGAGGAAACTCTTGCGGGAATTATAGACAAAGCGGGCTTTGAACTGACTTTCGACTTAAAGTTTGAAAAAAATGATGAAGAAAGTGTTTTGACGATTGATTTCACGGGTGCAGACGAAGAGCTTTTGAAAGATAAAAAAGGTCAACTTTTAGACTCCTTTCAGTTGCTTATCAAAAGAGTTATTCAACATAACTTTCCAGAAGATAAAACAAATGTACTAGTCGATGCTGGTGGTTACCGTGAAGAAACTGAACAAGCGTTAATTGATAAAGCAGAAAACTTAAAACAAATGGCACTTGAGCAGGGCCGTTCTGTTTATTACCGAGCGCTGCCCCCTAAGGAAAGAAAAGTCGTTCACCAATACCTGGCGCAAGATCCTCGGGTCAAAAGTCGTTCATTGGGTGATGGTCTTTACAAAAAAATTAAAATTTACCCCGTTAAGAGTTCAGACGCCAACGCGGGAGAAGCTGCGCACGACTCATGATATCCTTAGGCGGCTCTCGGGACTCACAAACAATTTGTGCTGTTTCTACTCCGCCTGGATACGGTGGTATTTCTGTCATACGTTTAAGCGGTCCATTAGCGGCCGCAACTGCTCACCGATGCTTGCACCACTTCCCCATCAAGCCAGAAAGTCATAGAGCTTACTATGGCCTTTTTTTTGATCCCACTTCAGGGCAGGAAATTGATCAAGTTGTTGCTCTTTATTTTGCCAATGGTCGTTCTTACACGGGTGAAGAAACCATTGAAATTTCTTGTCATGGAAGCCCTATTATCTGTGAAAGAATTCTGAAAACATTAATTGAACAAGGTTTAAAGCCAGCTCAACCTGGCGAATTTACTTACAGAGCGTTTATGAACAATCGATTAGACCTTGTTCAGGCTGAAAGTGTTTTATCTTTAATTGAAAGTCGATCTCAAAAGTCTGCAGAGATTGCCCTGAGACAGCTCGAAGGCGATCTGTCTTTCGAAATCAACAAACTTGAAAGTGAAATGACTTGGTGTTTGGCTCATATTGAAGCTGGAATTGATTTTGCGACTGAAGGTTTGGAAATTACGACCCAAAATGAACTTGTTATGAAACTCAGTGAGTGTCTCATGGCGCTCAATATTCTTTTGTCGACCTATCAAAAAGGTAAGACTTTGAAAGATGGCCTACAGGTGGCTCTTGTTGGACGGCCAAATGTTGGCAAATCAAGCTTATTAAACCTTTTGCTGGGTTATGATAGGTCTATTGTGACGGCTCAGCCCGGAACAACCAGAGACATGGTTGAAGCCGATGTTATCTTTGAAGGTATTCGAATTGTTTTTCAAGATACAGCGGGACTGCGCTCTACTTCAGAAACCGAAGATCCAATTGAAGTGATGGGTATGAAAAAATCAGAAGCAGCAGCCAAAAAAGCAGATTTAGTGCTTTTTTGTTTCGATTTAGCAGAAGGTTGGAATTCTACCGATGAGCAGTGGCTTAAAAACTTATCGCCTCAGAATCTCATTTTTTTGGGAAATAAATCTGATCAAGCCGAAAGCGCAAAGAATTCTTCATTAGATGCAGAAGCGGTTATGAAAAAACTACAGATTATTCCTGATATTTCAAAGTCCCCAGTGCTCTTTGTCTCAGCTCTTGATAAAAATCATCGTCAAGTGGTGATGAAATCGATCAAAAAAGCTGTGTCGGTGGACCTTCAAGGTGAACAGATTCTTTTGTCTCACGCGAGACATTTTGAAAACATTCTGAAGGCGAAAACTTTTACCGAACAAGCAATTCAGGCTTTGTACGATAATGTGGGGCCTGAATTTGTCAGTATTGAATTGAAAGAAGCTTTGATTTCATTACAAGAAACTTTAGGAAAAAGATTCGATGATCAAATTATGGACCGAGTTTTTAAAGAATTTTGTATTGGTAAATAACAGATGCGTTTTTCTGAAATATTTTTTTCTTCAATATTTTAATTCAGCTTCGAGGCCCGCATGAATCAATATGATGTAATTGTTGTCGGGGCAGGGCACGCGGGCATTGAAGCTTGCTTAGCGACTTCACGATTAGGATTAAAGACTTTAATTGTAACTACCAATATCGACAGAATTGGTTATATGAGCTGCAATCCCTCTATTGGTGGTCTTGCGAAAGGCCATATGGTTCGTGAACTTGATATTTTGGGCGGACAAATGGGTTTCGCTGCAGACAAAACATGCATACAGTATAAAAGACTTAATTCATCTAAAGGGCCTGCTGTGCGCGGTACTCGCGTACAAAATGATAAACATGAATACAATAAATTCATGACACAAACTTTGAACAACCAACAAAATTTAGTTGTTCGGCAAGGCGAAGTAAAAAGACTTTTGCTTGATCAAAATATTTGTGTTGGCGTTGTTCTTGATGATGGTAGTGAAATTAGAAGTCAGGCTGTCGTGATTACGGCAGGTACGTTTATGAATGGAGTCATGCACATCGGTCTTCAACAAAGCCCCGGTGGTCGCATCGGTGACAAAGCCTCGATTGGTTTATCGGACCAACTCCGCGAATTTGGATTTAATGTTCAAAGACTTAAAACAGGGACTCCTCCAAGGCTTTTGAATAGCAGTATTGATTGGTCTAAAACAACGGCTCAATACGGTGATCCTAAGTTCTTCCCATTTTCCTTAAGATCCTCTGATCAATTCGAGCTCAAACAAGTAGCCTGCCACCTGACTCGCACAACAGTAGAAACTCATGAAATTATTCGCGAGAATCTGAATAAATCCCCTTTATTCTGTGGAATCATCGAGGGGGTCGGGCCGCGCTATTGCCCCAGTATTGAAGATAAAATTACCCGGTTTTCAGATCGTGATTCCCATCAAACATTTCTAGAGCCAGAGGGTCTTAATACGGACTTAATTTATCTTCAGGGCATATCAACAAGTCTTCCCGAAGAAGTTCAATATAATTTTTTAAGAACGATTCCGGGACTTGAAAATGTTAAAATTGTCAGACCTGGTTATGCAGTTGAATACGACTTTATCGAGCCCACTCAGATTTTGCACACACTTCAAACAAGGACAATTGATAGATTATTTTTAGCAGGGCAAATCAATGGAACGAGTGGTTATGAAGAGGCTGCTGTTCAAGGTTTTATAGCGGGAGTTAATGCGGCTCACATGGTTTTGGGTCGTGACGAATTTATTTTAAATCGTGACGAAGCTTACTTGGGTGTTTTGATAGATGATTTAGTTACGAAAGGCACACGAGAACCTTACAGAATGTTTACTTCTCGTGCAGAACACCGTTTGGTGTTAAGAGAAGACAATACTCTTGATCGTTTAGCTGCGCGATCTTCTAAATTAGGACTTTTACCTGCAGTTGATTTGGCAAAACTGAATTTAATAAGTGATCAAAGGCGCGATCTTTCATCCTACTTAAAACTCACTAAAATTTTTCCGACACAGGAAATGCAACAAAAGCTACGCGATCGTCATTTAGTTGTAATGACCAAGTCATTAACCTTAGAAGAGTTTTTGAGACGTACAGATGTAACTCCGGAAATTGTTGCAGACTTGGGTTTTACAATGAATCTAGATCCACTTGTTTCCGAAGCGGTTGAAATTGAAGTCAAATATGCCGGCTACGTTAAAAGACAGCTAGATTTGATTCAGCAATCAAAAAAATTTGAAGACCTGCTTTTACCCGAAGATTTAATCTATTTATCTGTTCGTGGTCTATCTAATGAAGAAATAGATAAATTATCAAAAATAAGACCTCGTACTTTGGGCCAAGCTCAGCGCATTAGCGGAGTAAATCCTTCTGCGATTCAAGCCATCATGATACATTTGAAAAGTCGTCGCTCTGCGAAGGAGAATTCATTTGAGTCAGCCGGTAGAAACAACAGTCCCGACCAATTGGCGAATTGAAACTTGGTTTAGTGATCTTGATAAACATGTCCAGTCTCAATTAAAGAAACTGAATGATGAATTAATCAAAGCAAACAAAGTAACGAGCTTAGTTCCAATCAAAACAATTCCTTTTGCTGATGCGCTCCACTTTGCGGACTCGATCCTAGCAGCTAAAATTATCCATTCTGATAATCCCAGCATGGATGAAATTTATGATTTTGGGTCTGGTAATGGCTTTCCGGGACTAGTCAGCGCTATTCTTTATCCCAAGATTAGGCACATTCTAGTTGAAATAGATGACAAGAAAAACGAATACTTAAGGCACTGCATTAAGTCTCTTAGTTTATTAAATGTTAAGGTTATGTCCATTAATATTGAAGCCATGGAGGCCAACTCAGTTAAATTTGGCATTTGTCGCGGACTATTCAACATATCCAAAGCGATACTCATGACTAGGCGATGTATTGCTAAGGATGGCACTCTCTATCATATTAAATCGGAAAATTGGAGCATGGAAGTTGGCGAGATCCCGACCCAGCTTTGTTCTGTCTGGACACCCGCCTTAGTCAAAGAATACAAACTTCCCATTGGCGAAGTGCGCTTTGCTGTAGTTAAAACAGACAAAATATCCTGATTGTTCCACGTAGAACAGTCAGGATATTCATGACCACTCATTTTCTCTAGATGACTATTTATCCTGACTAGTCGGCGCCTGTGCCGGTGTGCCTTTTTTGTATTTTTCGATACGATCTTTTTGATCCCACTGCATTTTTGCCTGCCGAAGCCGCTTTTCTGCAAAGTAAGAATCAATTTTATTCTTATCTGGCCAATCAGTTTTGTTTTTATGAGATTCTAGATACTCAAGCTGTGCTTCTTTGGCCCGACTTTCAATTTTCAGTTTCCAAAACTGCAATTGTTGTAGCAACTTATCTGCTTGCGCCTGCTGTTCATTTAACTTTTTACGATTTGCATTATACTGACCCGACTGGGGCACACTATTTCGCATTTCTTTTTTTGAGCCATCGATTTGTTTATTGAGAGCTTCTAATTGTGAGTTGGTCGCAGCCTGCTGAGAAACATAGTCGAGCAGAATTGGATCGCGGCGATAAGCTTCCGAATCAGCTTTTGTGCATGCTGAAAAACAAAATAACGCTAAAAAAAGAGATAAAAATAGGTTTTTCATATGTTCCACGTGGAACATCGGCATTTTAAAGAAAAAATGAAGCGCGTAAGAAGAAATTAAACTTGCTTCATGGTGCCAAGTACTGGATTAATTTTAAACAAGGAGCAAAAATGTCCATAGGTTCTTGTAAAATTATATGTATCGCGAATCAAAAAGGAGGTGTTGGTAAAACAACAACTTCAGTCAATTTAAGTTCCGCCCTAGCAAAATTAGGAAAGGCTGTGCTGTTGATTGATTTAGACCCTCAAGGCAATGCTTCCAGTGGTTTAGGTATAAAAAGGTACGAAACCCAAGAGTCCAACAGTTATCATGTTCTGATCGGTGAAAAAACGATTAAAGAAGTGATGATTCAGTCAACAACTCCCAATTTATTCGTATCAACCGCAAATCCCGATCTAGTTGGAGCTGAAATTGAGCTTGTGGACTTTCCAAGGCGTGAATATCGATTGAAAGAAGCTCTCGACGCGGTCAGATCCGAATTTAACTATATATTAATAGACTGTCCGCCATCATTGGGTCTTTTAACATTAAATGCATTAACCGCCGCGGATTCATTTTTAGTTCCACTTCAGTGTGAATACTATGCGCTGGAAGGGTTAAGCCAATTACTAAATACCGCTGGCTTAGTAAAAAAGGGACTTAATCCGCAACTCCACATCGAAGGCATAGTTTTGACGATGTTCGATAAAAGAAACAATCTAAGTCACGATGTTGTAAACGAAATTCAATCTCACTTCGGCGATAAAGTATTTAAGGCCATTATTCCACGAAACGTAAGATTATCAGAAGCACCTAGCCACGGAGTTTCGATTTTAGATTACGATGCTAAGTCAATTGGGGCCGCAATGTATATGGATTTGGCGAAAGAAGTCGTATTGCGAACTACAGAAAAGAAACAGGCAGAATATCCTGGAGACCTAAATGTCTGAAATAAATAATGAAATGCAGAACAAAAAAAAGGGATTGGGACGCGGCTTAGGTTCTCTGCTCAAAACCCATGGAAGTCATGCGCTTGACGAAGTTGAAGTGATTGAACAAAAGCGGCCAGAAGTATCAATTTCGGCAAGGCCTCTTGCTCAGCCGACACCATCTATACCGGTCAATACGATTGTTAAAAATGTAGTTACGGCGCCAGTGCCACCACTTGAGCTCACTTCAAACAATCAAGATAAAATGTGGATGCTGAGTATTGAAAAGTTAAAAAGTGGAAAATATCAGCCACGAAAGCATTTTGATAAAACATCGTTAGACGAACTCTCTGCCTCTATTAAAGAGCATGGCATCCTTCAGCCTTTAGTCGTGCGTTCAGTTGGGGCTGGTCAATTTGAGATTATAGCCGGAGAGCGAAGATGGAGAGCCGCACAATCAGCAGGGCTTCATGAAGTGCCTGCTATAATAAAGACATATGATAATCAAAAAACTCTTGAACTTTCTTTGATTGAAAACTTACAGCGTGAAGACCTCAATCCGATCGAAGAGGCCGAAGGCTACTTGCGACTGATTAATGAATTTAACCTGACGCAAGAAAGAGTTGCTGAAAAAGTAGGAAAAGAAAGGGCTACGGTTGCCAATGCATTAAGGCTTTTAAAATTAGCGCCGGAAGTTCGTGAAATGGTTCAAACGACTCAATTATCACAAGGGCACGCTAAGGTTTTATTAGGAATTGCTGACTTTCTTCAGCAAAAAGAGCTTGCTAAATTGGTAACTCAATCTGGCCTATCCGTGCGTAAGCTAGAGGAATTAATACAGAAAAAGATAACTCCAAAAAACGACTTACAAAAAACGAATGAAAACGGCGAAAGTGTAACAAAAAGACTTATTGCCGGCCTTGCGGACGAAATGCAAAAGCTACTGGGAACCCGGGTCAATATAGATTACTCGAATGCAAAAGGTAAAATGAGTATTTATTTTTACTCTGACGATGAGCTCACTCAAATTATTGAAAAACTTCGGGGAGCTAAAAATTGAGCCAAAAAGATATTCGTTCACAAGTCACCGCTTTACTAGACCAGGGAGCTTCTTTTGAAGGTCGTCTAACTTTTGAAGGAACGGTCCAAATAGGTGGAAATTTTAAGGGCGAGATTTTTACTCAAGATACTCTTGTAATTGGCGAGACCGCGCGCGTCGTAGCACAAATCGAAGCCGATACAATAGTCATGAGTGGACATGTTGAGGGAAATTTATTTGCCCGAACAAAAGTTATTATGCAGCCTCCAGCTGTATTCAAGGGAACAGTTACAAGTCCAAGTTTAAAAATTGAAGAAGGCGTCGTGTTTGAAGGTGCCTCGCATATGCCTAAGCGGTAAGCACAACAAATTGCCTTTTAATTACGACTTGACCCTTATTTCAGTCAGATGTTAATTCCCTCTCTCCGAGGGAAAATATGCTGCAGCAATTAGGTATCGACTGGACATTTTTTATCCAATTTGGGCTTTTTATTTTTGCCGTTACGTTTTTAACTCTTTATGTATTTGGCCCCTACGCCAAAGCCGTAGAAGGACGAGAACAGCAAACTAAGGGGTCCCAGGACCAGGCCGTTGAGTTTGAAAAACAAACGGTAGAATTGCACTCTGAATACGAACACAAAGCCCGCGATGTGCACGGAAAAATTCAAGAAGTTTACAAACACATGAGATCAGAAGCTAATTCTGAATATGAAAAAACAATTAAATCAGCGCGTACTGAATCTGAAGCTTATGTTGAACAAGCCAGAAGCCAAGTGAAAGCTTCCGTTGCGTCAGCACGCGAAACGTTGAAAAAAGAAACTCCGCAAATCGTGATGGCACTTACACAAAAGTTACTAGGAAAATAAGATGAAATTAATAGTATTTATTATGACAACAGCATTTTCGGTTGCTTTTGCGGCTGGTGGCGAAGGTCATCATGCCGAAGGCGTGCCTCAGGTGGTATTGTGGCAAGCCATTAACGTCGCCATTATTTTTTCATTTGTTTATTTTAAATTCGGTAAAAAAATCATGGAATCATTCAAAGCAAGAAACGCTTTGTTCATGAACGAAGCAGAAAAATCACAAAAAATTCAGCAAGAAGCTGAAGCCAAACTGGCTGATATTAAGCATAAAATTAGGCACCTCGAAAATACAGCAAATGAAAGCATTGAAAGAGCACGCGCGGAAGCTGCGGACATGCGAAGTCAATTGGCTCAGGAGGCAAAGCAACTAGCAGAAAGAATAAAGCATGAGGCCCAATCTGCGGCGCTAGTTGAAATACAAAATGCGAAACGGGCTTTGCACGAAGAAGTGGTGAATGAATCAGTTAGACAAGCCAAAGAAATTTTGAAAAAAGATGTCGGTCAGTCGGATCAACAAAGACTTCAAGATCACTTCACTTCCGAAATTGAAAGTGTCCGCTTAGGAGCAAAAGCATGAGCCAAGTTGAACTAGCAAAACGTTACGCTAAAGCTATTCTTCAGTTGGGCCATCAAAAGGGAAAAGCAAAAGAATATTCATCGCAAATTAAAACAATCGCAAAAATTGTTTCAACTGAAATAGATGTCATATCATTTTTTTCGAACACAACCGTTTCTCAAGACATCAAAAAGAAATCACTTGAAACGTTATTCGAGGGTGGACAATACGCAGAAGACGTAAGGGCCTTTCTTTATTTATTAGTTGATCGTTCGCGAATGTCGGCACTTATCGATATTGCTCAGGCAACTGAAAATATCTTAGACGAAGAAGAAGGCGTTACTCGTGGAAAAATTAAATCTTCAACGCCCATTTCGGAACAAACAAAAAGTAATTATGAAAAAAAGATTGGCGAAGCTCTAGGGAAAAAGATTTTCCTAGAGGCAGCTGTCGATGAAAAAGTTATGGGTGGAATACGAGTTGAAGTTGGTGGCTGGACATTTGACGACAGCCTGGAAACCCACTTAGATGCGTTAGGCGAACAGTTATTAAAAAGTAAAAATTAAGAGAATAAAAAGTTTTGTATCATAAATTTTAAAGTAATGAAGTTACCTAAATAACAGGAGAGAGAATGGAAACAAGTCAGATTCGTGCCGATGAAATCAGCCGGGTTCTCCGCGAACAGATCAATCAGTATAACAAAAAAATTGAAGTCAGTGAAACTGGCAGTGTGATTTCCGTGGGCGATGGTGTTGCGCGTGTATTTGGCTTGGACCATGTCATGGCCGGAGAACTCGTTGAGTTTTCGAGCGGCGTTAAAGGTATGGCTTTAAATTTAGAAGAATCCTTTGTTGGCGTGGTTGTTTTCGGTGAAGACCGTCTTATTAAAGAAGGTGATACTGTTAAAAGAACGAAACAAATTGTTTCTGTTCCAGCGGGCGAAGCGCTTTTGGGCCGCGTTGTTGACGCGCTTGGAAATGCAATTGATGGACGTGGGCCAATCAAAACTGAACATTCTCGTGTGGTAGAAATTAAAGCTCCGGGTATCGTTTATCGGCAGCCTGTTAGTGAGCCTATGCAAACAGGAATCAAATCAATTGATGCTTTAATTCCAATTGGCCGTGGTCAACGTGAGCTCATTATTGGCGATCGTCAGACAGGAAAGACAGCCATTGCGATTGATACAATTATTAATCAAAAGGGCCAAAACGTTCAGTGTTTTTACGTAGCAATTGGACAAAAACAGTCAACAGTTGCGCTTGTGGTGGAAAAGCTCAGACAAGCTGGCGCTATGGATTATACAACTGTTATTGCGGCGAACGCTTCTGATCCGGCCCCTTTACAGTTTTTAGCGGCATACTCTGGAACGGCAATGGCAGAATATTTCCGCGATTCGGGTCGACATGCGCTTATTATCTACGACGATTTAACAAAACAAGCCCAAGCTTATCGTCAATTATCACTTTTGCTTCGCCGCCCACCGGGTCGCGAAGCTTATCCAGGCGACGTTTTTTATCTACACTCTCGCCTACTAGAGCGGGCGGCTAAATTATCTGATGATAAAGGTGGAGGTTCGTTAACGGCACTTCCAATTATTGAAACACAAGCCGGAGACATTTCTGCTTATATTCCAACAAACGTTATTTCGATTACTGACGGTCAAATATTTTTAGAAACAGATTTGTTCTACAGAGGTGTTCGTCCAGCTGTTTCCGTTGGTAAATCAGTCTCTCGCGTTGGCGGTGCTGCTCAAATTAAAGCGATGAAGCAGGTCGCGGGCTCGGTGAAGCTTGAGCTTGCTCAGTATCGTGCATTAGAAGCTTTTGCTGCGTTTGCTTCAGACCTTGATAAAGCTTCTCAACAACAGTTGGCTCGCGGAAGAAGACTTGTTGAGCTTTTAAAACAAGGTCAATACGCACCCTTCAAAGTTGAAGATCAAATTGCTTCGATCTTGGCAGTTAATTCAGGCTATGCCGATGGTTATGCCGAAACAGATATTCGTCGATATGAAAAAGAAATGTTAGAGTTTTTAAAGACAAAGCATTCACATATTTTGAAAAATATTGCAGATAAAAAAGCGATTGCTGATGACACTAAAAAACAACTTCTTGATGCATTAACAGAATTTAAAGCCATCTTTCAACCAACAAAAGATAAGAAGTAGTCATCATGGCAAGCTTAAAAGACATTCGACTTAGAATTGAGTCGACTAAAAATACTCAGCAGATTACAAGGGCGATGAAGCTCACTTCTGCTGCCAAGCTTAGAAGGGCGCAGAATAATATTACTAATATGCGTCCCTACGCGCTGTCTTTACGGCAAGTCATTTCAGATATTGTTGCAACTCAAAAAGTAAGCCACCCCTTGATGGAACCAAGACAACAGGTGAAAAAAGTCTTGTTGGTAGTTTTGACATCGGATCGTGGGCTTTGTGGCGGGTTCAATAGTAATATTAATCGATTTGCCGATAATTATATTCGTGAAAATAAAAATAAGTATGAGGTCATGGATCTTTTTTTCATAGGAAGAAAAGGGCACGACTACTTCGTTAGAAAAGGTATTTTGCCAACAGAATACATTTCGAAGTTAGATAAAGATATTTCTTTTGATTTAGCATCAAAAGTTGCAGACAAGCTTTTGAAACAGTATTTAGCTGGTGATTATGATGAAATTCGTCTTATCTATAACGAATTTAAATCTGCGATTTCACAAATCGTAACTTGTGAAACTTTGATTCCAATTAGCACAGAATCTTCAAGTTTTACAGAACAGCGGAATAAGCAGCAGTTTTCAAAAGAACTTATTTTTGAACCAAGCGCAGAAAGCATCATCGAAGATTTGTTGATCAAACATTTTGATTTGCAAGTCTACAGAACAATGTCAGAAAGTGTCGCCGCTGAACATGGCGCCCGGATGACGGCGATGGAAAACGCAACTAACAATGCGAAGACTGTGATTGATAGCTTAACTTTAACTTACAACAAATTAAGACAAGAAAAAATTACGACAGAATTGACTGAAATCACGAGCGGCGCAGAAGCGCTTAAGTAAGAGGTATAAAAATGGCATACGGTAAAATTAAACAAGTATTAGGGCCCGTTGTAGACGTTGAATTTGAAGGGGGAGATCTTCCTGCAATTTTTACGGCTCTGCGATTAACTAACAAATCGATTTCTGATAAAGAAAATAATATGGTTGTCGAAGTGGCTCAGCACTTAGGTGATAACGTTGTACGCACGATTTCAATGGATTCCACAGAGGGTTTAGTCAGAGGCACGAAAGTGACAAATACTGGCAAAATGATCAATGCCCCTGTCGGCAAAGAAGTTTTAGGTCGAATCATTAATGTGATTGGTGAACCAGTTGACGAGGCTGGTGAAATTAAATCTAAAGAAACCTGGAACATTCACCGACTTGCTCCAAAATTCGAAGACCAAGCAACTTCAGCCGAAATGCTAATGACGGGAATTAAGGTCGTAGATCTTTTGGCTCCTTATGCTAAAGGTGGAAAAATCGGTTTGTTCGGTGGTGCTGGCGTTGGAAAGACTGTTTTGATCCAAGAATTAATTCGTAATATCGCAACGGAACACGGCGGATATTCTGTATTTGCTGGTGTTGGCGAGCGAACTCGTGAAGGAAATGATCTTTGGCGCGAAATGAAAGAGTCTGGCGTTATTGAAAAAACAGCTCTGGTTTTCGGCCAAATGAATGAACCACCAGGAGCGCGTGCGCGTGTGGCTTTAACAGGATTAACTGTCGCTGAATATTTCCGTGATGTTGAAAATCAAGACGTACTTTTTTTCGTTGATAATATTTTTCGATTTACTCAAGCTGGTGCGGAAGTATCTGCCTTGTTGGGTCGTATTCCTTCTGCGGTGGGATACCAACCGACTCTTGGAACTGAAATGGGTGTTATGCAGGAACGTATTACATCAACTAAAAAAGGTTCAATTACATCTGTTCAAGCAGTCTACGTACCAGCAGATGACTACACGGATCCAGCTCCAGCGACTACTTTTACTCACTTAGATGCGACGACAAATTTAGATCGTGATATTGCGGCGATGGCAATTTTCCCAGCCGTCCACCCGCTTTCTTCAACTTCGCGTTTGCTTGATCCACAAGTTATTGGTGAAGAACACTATAAAACAGCACGTGATGTTCAAGCTCTTTTACAGCGCTACCGAGAACTTCAAGATATTATCGCCATTTTAGGTATGGATGAATTATCTGAAGAAGATAAGCTTGTTGTTTCACGAGCTCGTAAAACTCAAAGATTCCTTTCACAGCCGTTCTTCGTTGCTGAACAGTTCACGGGGATGAAGGGTAAGTATGTTGATATCAAAGATACAGTTAAGGGTTTCCGTGAAATCCTTGACGGTAAGCATGATTCACTTCCTGAACAGGCTTTCTACATGGTCGGAACAATTGAAGATGCTGTAGCAAAAGCGAAAACGTTGCAGGCGTAATGATGAAGCTTACACTTTTGACTCCAGAAAAAAAAATCGTCATGAGCCAGGAAGTGGAAGAAGTTCTGGTTCCTGGTCACAATGGGGAATTAGATATTTTACCTGGTCATGCGCCTTTGATGACTTTGCTTTCGACAGGAATTTTGCGTTGGAAGTTAAAAGGTAGCATTGAGTTTCATAAGATCGTGGTTTCTTGGGGTTACTGTGAAGTAAATCCAGAAGGAGTCATTGTTCTTGCAGAAACTTCAGTTCTTCCAGAAGAAGTTCAAGTAGAAGCTTTCAAGTCTGAAATCAAAACTTTGGAAACAAAACTAGGTGTTGAAGATTTGAATAACGAACAATGGAATGAATCTCAAAGAAGACTTTCAGAACTTAAATCGAGTCTTGAAATGGGTTTTCAAAAATAGTGTAGAATTAAAGCGACAGGAACTGCCTTAACTAAAGGACTTCACTACTTAAGGCAAGTAATGCGAGAATTTAAAAGGCCACTTCCCGTGGCCTTTTTTTATGACAATAGTCTGAATTCCGACTTCGAAAATACTTCTTTCTTAAAGCATGAACTTTAAATGGTAACCTTTAATAAGAATGAAAAACCATCTTATTTGGGCTCTTGTTATGTTTGTTTCAATATCTTCATATTCACAAGATGAAGTCACAGATGAGTTTGAAATAAACGATGCGCCGATAGAAATAAATTCATCTCAAGAAAATCTTCAGCGAACAGAAGCGCCACTTGATTTATCTTCACAAGAAAATCAAGACCCGATTGAAAACGACACAATTGTGGTGAGAACTCGTGAAGATGAAAATTTAAAATACACGGGCACAAATGACTTAGTCGAAGTTCGATTACCGCAAGATGTCTTTCTTCCCTACAAACAGCGCCAAAGTGACTGGGGATTTATATTTTCATTAGGTGCAGAGCAAACTAAATTTCCAAGTTTGTTAACCCAAGTGGGCCTTTCGATGGGAGATGATTATACTTTCGAAGAAATGTTTGGGAAAAATGGAGTTACTATGTTCAGCCTTGAGGCGGGGCCTAAGTATAACACACGCTCGGGATCATTCGGAATATTGGCTGGTTATGGAAGTTTAAATGCAAAAGACAGTCGAATTGGATCAGAATCAGAAATCACGGTGACTCGGTATGCGCTCAATATTATTTATTATTTAGATACTTTATTTACAGAAGCTTATTTCATTCCCTACGTTGGCGGTGGTTTGTGGCAAGCAGATTACCGAGAAACATCTGAGACTTACCCAGATGAAGTGGGAAAATATACGACTAAACCAGGAACTCAATACAGAGTGGGTGCGCTTTTTGGACTTGATTGGATCGAAGGCGATGCCGCTCGTGTTAGTCGAAAACAAAATGGCACTCAAGGTACATTTTTAAATGTTTATGCTCTTACAACAATGATGAGTGAATCAAACCCAGATCCTGATCTTCAAAGTGAATTGGACTTAGGCGCGTCCATTGTGGTTGAATTTTAAATCAGACCGACCAAATACGTGAGCTCTTCATAAACTAAATTCCAAGTTTGATTTGAAAGTCTAATATTCAGTCTGTTGTCAGGTGTAATAGAATATTTTTTATTTTCTCTTGATGCGAGCGAAATGAGAGTTTCTGTTTTTAAGGGCGTTTTTTCGGTAAACTGAAGTGAAATTGATTTTAATCCTGAGCTGATATCTTTAATTTTTAAGCGTTTACAAAAATGTCTGATCAACATGATGCCCATCAAATTTAGGACAGGCTCTGGAGGGTTTCCAAATTGGTCCCGAAGTTCAGCTTCGATTTGTTCTAGATCATTTTCATTTTCGATATCTGACAAGGCTTTGTAGTAGCTTAAGCGAAGCCTGATGTCCGGAATATACGAGTCCGGAATAAGAGCCTGAATTTTTAGATTAATCTCTGGATCAAGCTCAATATCGTCTGGAGTTTCACCACGTGCTGTTGATAAAGCTTCTTTTAAAAGATCCATATAAAGTTCGTAGCCAACGGAATTAACGTGGCCAGACTGATTTTCGCCTAGAATGTTTCCCGAGCCACGAAGTTCTAAGTCGTACTGAGCTATTTTAATTCCGCTACCAAGAGCGGTATTTTCCTGGATGATTTTAAGTCGTTCTTCCGCCAGTTTATCCAATTGTTTGCTTCTTGGTAAGATCAGATAACAATACGCACGTTGTTTACTTCGACCCACTCGCCCTCGCAGTTGATAAAGTTGGCTCAGTCCAAAAAGATGGGCTTCATTGATAAACATTGTATTCGCGCGCGGGACATCCATTCCGGATTCGACAATGGCGGTACAAATAAGAACATCAATTTCGTGGTTAAAAAATTCAAGCATCACTTTTTCAAGTTCATGTTCTGGCATTTGTCCGTGGGCGACCCGAATTCGTGCCTGTGGGACTATCAAGCGAATTTCATCTGCTAAACCATAAATCGATTCGATGCGATTGTTAATAAAATAGACTTGTCCTTCACGTTGAATTTCAGAAACGATCGCTTTGCGAATTGTTTCTGGTTCAAATTTACTAATAAAGGTTCGAGTCGGCAGTCGATCAACTGGTGCTGTATTGATTAAACTAAGATCTCGAATACCCGAAAGACTCATGTTTAAAGTTCTTGGAATGGGCGTCGCAGATAAACTGAGAGTATCAATTGAAGTTTTAAATTTCTTGAGGCGTTCTTTGTGGGCTACGCCAAATTTTTGTTCTTCATCTACAATCAATAGACCAATATCTTTAAAAACAATATCTTGGCTTAGGATTCTATGTGTTCCTATCAAAATCTGTGCTTTACCATCTTTTACTTCTTTGACTGTTTTTTTGGCGTCAGTTGTCGAAACGAAGCGATTGAGAACGCGAATTTCAAAAGGCCAACCCTGAAAACGCTTTTTAAAAGTTTCATGATGCTGAAATGTTAAAACAGTTGTCGGCGCCAAGACTGCCACTTGTTTGCCAGAAGCAACACTTAGAAAAGCCGCGCGCATTGCAACTTCTGTTTTTCCAAAACCAACATCTCCGCATATCAAACGATCCATTGGTTTAGAAGAAGTGAAGTCTTTTACTAAGTCATCAATTGCGCGCAATTGATCGTCTGTTTCTTCGTAAGGAAAACCTTTTTCAAATTTAAGCAAATCTCCTTCGTCCCAAGCCCAAGCTGGCCGATGAAGTTCTGATCTTAATGCATAAAGCTTAAGTAGATCTGAGGCCAAGTCGCGCAGATGTCCTCGAACCTTTGTTTTCGTTTTTTCCCATCCGACTCCGCCAAGTTTATCCAGACCAATAGTTGCGGCGGCGCCAGAATATTTTTGTAACTGATTGACTCTGTAGACAGGAAGATAAAGTTTATCTTTATCCTTATAACTGACTTGAATAAATTCGGTTTCAATTCCACCGATATTCATGATTTGAAGTCCTTCGTAAAGCCCAATGCCATGTTTTACATGAACAACGTAATCACCGGGTTTTAAATCGCCGAAGTTTAGACGTTTCGCTTTTTTTTGAAAATCAGAAACGGCATCTGACTTCTTACGCTGCTTCTTGCCTAACAAGTCTTCTTCTTGCAAAAGAACAAGATTTTCTTCTGAAAGCAAAAGGGATTCATCTAGGGATCGCGGAATAAGAATAATTTTTTTATGATCTGAATGAAACCAAGAGTTCCAAAGGAATTCATTTTCACTTGCATCTTGAAACTCAAAACCCATTTTTTGTAAAGCAAAATGGACCTTTTGTAACGAAGACGCGTTCTTATGAGTAATCCAAATTCGAGATCCATTTTCATGATAAGCTCGAATCTTTTTCTTAAAAGCCTCTGCCCAGGTGTCTGTTCCGAAGGCTTCAGCATGGGAAATTTTCATAAAATCGAATGGAAACTTTGACGAATATTGAGCTTTTATAATTCCGGTCTCGTCTGCGGCTGCTTCTAAAGATGAAAATACAATTTTTTTTCCACCTTCAGGGAATTGAAGATTTTCGATTTGATCGAAAAGTAGTTCACGAGGTGGTCGTATAGCTTGAGCCGTGGAGGCTCTTTCGTCATTGATAAGTTCAGCAAGCCAACTATCGTGGCTTCTTTGAATTTCAAGACTATCAATCTGCCAAATATTTAATTCAGAATTAAAATAATCAATTGGTGAAGACAAATTTTCAAAAAAGAAGGGAAGTAAAAATTCTTGTCCGTCAAATAAGTGTTTGAGTACCAAAGATCTAACAAGCTGTTCTGAGTCTGCATTTTGAAAAGATCTTTCTGCTAAATTTTTTCGAACGCGAGCTACAATTTTTTCATATTCTTGATCTGTGTAGAGGGCTTCCTGTGCTGGAATAAGTGTGAAAGCTGAAATTTCAGTTTCACCCCGCTGAGTATCCGAATTGAAAAACCTGAGAGATTCAATTTGATCCCCAAAAAGTTCAATACGAATGGGTTTATCATAAGAAGGTGTAAAGAGATCAACGATGCCACCTCTGATAGCAAATTGACCGCGGTCTTCTACAATCGGCGCCGCACGGTAGCCCAAAGAACTTAAGAGTTCTGCAAAATGAGAAGGGATTTCATCGCCCTTTTCATAAGACCGAGTCAGGGAATTAAAGATTTTAAAAGGAAGAGTTTTTTGAACTAAGGAAGATAAAGAAGCGACAAAAAGATCTCCAGCTTTTGCATTCTGAGCAGCGTGCAAAAAATGAAGACGGGAACTTATAACGCGGGGCTGCGAATAGAGTCCTGAGTAAGGCGAAACGTCAAAGCTTCGCATTGATACACAAGAACGAGTCGGATCGAAAAACTTCACAAGATCCTGAAACTCTTGCGCCTTTTTATCATCAGAAACTATAACCAGATGCGGCAAGCGATTGATCATTTTCGAGTGACTAGTCGAGAGCAGAAAAGCGATCGGCAAAGCAGAGCTTGTGCCTGAAATTTCAACATGTGAGAACCTAGATTCGAAAGCCCGTTCTAAAATTTCTTCGAGCCTGAGCCGTGGCGATTCAACCTGTATAGGGCTCATGGAAGCGGGAGTCTGAGGTGGTTGAACTTTATCATTCATAATTCTTGGAAATCATTGAAGTTCCGTCTATAACTTACACAAGCAACAAATAGCAACACAAAGCCGCGACATTAGCAAATCATCAAGATGTGGAGGGCCGATTGACATCAGCAGCAACGTCGATGCCTATAGGTGGAATTATATTTTTGGCAATTTTTATTGCGATCTTTGGAACGGGTCTGATTTTTTTAGCCAGAGCAATCGGCGGGCAAAGAAAAAATAACTCTGCCGCCAAAAGAGATGTTTACGAGTGCGGAATTCCTGGACAAGAAAAAAAAGAATCTAAAGTTTCTGTTAAATTTTATCTGACAGCGATACTTTTTATCTTATTCGATATTGAAATTATTTTTATGTACCCTTGGGCCATTTCTTTTCGCGATTTTATATCAAGCGGAATGGGGACGCCGGTTTTGATTTCGATGGGGGTCTTTGTCGCCGTGTTTATTTACGGCCTTTGGTGGGAAGTTAAATCTCGTGCGTTGGAGTGGGACTAAAAATGGGTCAAGATATATTAGAAATCACAATAAACTCTGTAAAACTAATTTTGATTTTCTTAATGATGGTTCAGGCTGTGCCTATTTTGGTTTGGCTTGAGCGCAGAGGCTCTGCTTTTATTCAAAATCGATTCGGACCCAATCGAGTTGGTCCGCTTGGGCTAGTTCAGCTTTTGGCAGATGCCGTTAAGTTTTTGACGAAAGAAGATTTTGCGCCAGATAAAGCCGTAAGATCTCTTTTCTATGCCGCACCTGTTTTTGCGCTTATACCCGCAACGCTTGCGTACGCGGCCATTCCTATGTCCACACCAATTTCAATCGCAGCTTTCGAAGCTTTTGGTTCTACTTGGGGCCCTTACCTTTTCAGAGTCCAGGGTTATGAAATTGGTGTCGGAATAGTTTTTATTTTAGGCGTTTCTTCACTTGCGGCCTACACAATCTTAATGGCCGGATGGGGCTCTGGTTCTAAATTTTCTTTGCTAGGAGCTTTGCGAGCCTCTGCACAAGTTATTTCTTACGAACTTGCTTTAGGCCTTTCCATTGTTGGCGTTATTATGATGTACGGTACTTTTAACTTGAGCGAAATGATACAGGCTCAGCAGGGGCCCTTTCAGTTCTCTGCTTTTGGTTACACGATTGCCTCAACTGTTGATTGGATACCAAACTGGGGAATTTTCTATCAACCAATTGGATTTATTCTTTTCTTTGCGGCAGCTTTTGCTGAATCAAATAGACTTCCTTTTGACTTGGCAGAGGGCGAAGCCGAGCTTGTGGCGGGGTTTCACACGGAGTACGGCGGATTTAAAATGTTGATGTTTTTCATCGGTGAATACGGTCACATGATGATCGCAGCAGGTCTTGCAACAACATTTTTCTTTGGAGGATACGGAATCCCCGGAATCACAGCGCAAGAGCTACAGCAAGTTATCGTTGGCTGGGGCTATGCAGATCAAACAGCCAATATCTTGAACGCCGTACTTCACTTTCTTATGTACAACGTTAAATTCGCTATTTTTCTTTGGATATTTATTCATGTGAGATGGACTTTGCCACGTTTTAGATATGATCAACTCATGGATTTAGGTTGGAAAACAATGCTTCCGTGGGCGCTGGCCAACACAATTTTAACAGCTATTGTGATTTACGTAGTAGCAGCCTAAAAAGGGGCGCACAGGCTGAAGGCTTGAGCGCAAGAGAAGGAGATAAAGTGACAGCAGATGCCTTTTTGTTTTGGTTTTTAGCTTTGATAACTATTGGCGGCGCCAGTCTTGTTATTTTGATGAAAAACCCTATTTATTCAGCACTCGCACTTGTTTTTACAATGTGTGGAATTGCGGCCCTTTTTGTGACTCTCGACGCTTTTTTTGTGGCGGGGGTTCAAATTATTGTTTACGCCGGCGCTGTGATGGTGCTTTTTGTGATGGTACTCATGCTTTTTGATTTGAAGCATGAAGTGGAAGCTTTTTCTAAAGGGCGAATTACAGGCGCTATTAAGCTGGCTACAGCGGGGCTACTTGCAGGGCTCGTCATGGGAGCTATTTTTTATAGCTCGACTGCTGTTGATACGGTTATTACAAAGCAATTGGCAGCGGCTTCAGGTGATCCTTCAAAGCAGTTGGGGATGCGACTTTTTACTCAGCACATATTTGCTTTTGAAGCTTTAGGAATTTTACTTTTAGTTGTTGCCGTTGGCGCTGTTGCGCTAGCGAGAAGCAAAGGGGGAACCCATCATGATCAACGCTGATTTTATTGTTGATGTGGGAATAAGCCATTATTTGATTCTATCTGCGATTCTTTTTTCGCTTGGAATGATTGGTGTGCTACTCAGAAAAAATGCAATTGTCATGCTGATGTCGATTGAGCTCATGTTAAATGCAGTGAACTTAAGCTTCATTACGTTTAGCAAATATAACAGTCATATTGATGGTCAGATCATGGTTTTTTTCGTGATGACGATAGCTGCCGCAGAAGCTGCGGTCGGATTGGCTCTGATTGTTTCAATATTTAAGCGTTATAAAGAAGTGAACATTCGATTTTTTGAGCATCTGAAGGGATAATCATGGATCACACAGCAATAGTTTCTGTCCTTTTCGCTTCGCCCTTATTGGGATTTTTAATTAATGGCATCCGACGGAATCATCATTCGGCAAATGTCGCGGGTGCTATCGGTTCTTTAGCTGTCTTTATTTCTTTTGTTTGTTCGATACTTCTTTGGATTGATCTTCAGGGAATGGCCCCGGATGCAAGACGTATCCACGTTGTCTACGGCTCTTGGATGGCGATTGAAAGCTTGAAAATTGATTTTGGATTTTGGATTGATCAGCTAAGCTCCTTAATGATTCTTATCATCACGGGCGTTGGTTTTTTGATTCACTTATTTTCTGTCGGATACATGTCACACGATAAAGGTGTTGCAAAGTATTTTTCATATCTGAATTTTTTCATATTTAATATGTTGGTCCTAGTTTTGGGCGATAGCTTGGTTACTTTGTTTGTTGGCTGGGAAGGCGTTGGCTTAGCGTCTTACCTACTGATTGGATTTTGGTTCACGGATGGCGAAAAAGCAGCTGCCGGAATGAAAGCTTTTATTGTAAACCGTATTGGTGACGCCGCTTTTTTAATCGGAATGTTCATTTTCTTTGTCAGCTTTGGAACGCTTAATATTCAAGAACTTAATTCGATGGCGCCTACAATCATGGAAAGCACTTGGTTTGGAATCGTCACATTAGGGACTCTTTTTCTTTTTGGCGGAGCCACGGGAAAATCTGCGCAGATTCCACTTTATATTTGGTTACCCGATGCAATGGCGGGCCCAACGCCAGTATCTGCTTTGATCCATGCTGCAACAATGGTAACGGCAGGGGTTTATATGATAGTGCGATTAAATCCACTCTTCATTGCGGCTCCGAATACAATGATGGTGATTGCTGTTATTGGTGCGCTCACAGTTGTCTTGGCGGCAAGCATTGGCATTGCCCAGAATGATATCAAAAAAGTTCTAGCTTATTCGACAGTTTCACAACTTGGATATATGTTTCTAGCCTGCGGAGTTGGTGCTTTTACAACTGCGTTTTTTCATCTGATGACGCATGCGTTTTTTAAAGCACTTATGTTTTTAGGTTCGGGCTCTGTGATTCACGGCATGGAAGGCGAGCAAGACATTCGTAAAATGGGTGGACTGAAGAAGTATCTACCGTGGACACATTTAACTTTTATGATGGGTTGGCTTGCTATTATTGGGACGCCAGGATTTTCAGGATTTTTTTCCAAAGATGAAATTCTTTGGATGTCTTTTCATTCCCCACGTGGACACTGGGCTCTTTGGGTACTTGGTGTTATTGGCGCGACAATGACCGCATTTTATATGACTCGCCTGATGTGTCTCACTTTTTGGGGCAAAAGCCGGGTTGCTAAAACTCTCCATCCTCATGAATCACCAGCAACGATGTTAATTCCACTGTTTGTTTTGGCTGCCCTTTCTGTTGTCGGTGGATATGTTGGTATTCCGCATATCATTTCGGAAATATTACCTGGTCACCCGGCTAATATATTGGAACACTGGTTTCAACCTATTATTAAAACGGTTCCAGGGCTTGTGGCCGGTGACCCTGCGATGGAGTGGGGCTTGATGGGAGCTTCTGTTGCGCTCGCTTTAATTTCAACAATTTTAGCGTACCAATTATATGTTAAAAATCCGTCGGCAATTGAAAGGTTCACTCAAAAAATTAATCCTATTTATCAGTTGGTCTCTAAAAAATATTTAGTAGATGAATTATACTTTGGATTTATTGTAAATCCTATCGTTCGCCTTTCTGAAAACCTCTGGGCTTATATCGACGTGCGCTTTATTGATAAGTGTACATACTGGGCAGGAGATTTGATGAAAGGTAGTGGATCGTTTGTTCGTTCTCTGCAAAATGGGAATTTACAAACATATGCTATGTATATTGGAATTGGTTTAGTTGTGGCTCTGTCTTTGGTAATGATGAGGTAAAAATGATTTTATCAACGCTGATTTTTCTACCCGTTCTTTTTGCGATCGTAATCGCTTTATGGCCGCAGAAGTCCACAATCAGACCGATTGCACTTGGATTTTCTATTGCGCACTTTATTTTCGGTCTTACATTATTTCGTGAATTTGATCCAAATATTGCGGATTTACAATTAGTCGAAAAGTATATGTGGATGGAACGATTTGGTATTCAATATTTCCTTGGAATAGATGGAATATCATTTTGGCTTATACAGCTGACGGTATTTTTAGCTCCGTTGATTTTATTGGCGAGTTGGAAAAGTATTGATAAAAACATCAGAGGCTTTCACATTTGTTTCTTCATTTTACAGACGGCGATGTTGGGTACCTTTTTAGCTTTTGATGCCATCTTGTTTTATGTATTTTGGGAACTTTCATTAATACCAATGTATTTCATGATTGGTATTTGGGGTGGAGCTCGACGAATTTATGCCACATTGAAGTTTTTTATTTTCACGATGGCAGGATCTCTCTTAATGTTGGTTGCCATCATCTATATGATGTTTTTAACCCAACAGGCTTTTGGCACAATGAGCTCAAGTCTTCTCGATTTTTATAAGTTGAGTATACCGTTTATTGGCCATGAGTTTTTTAGTATGCAGACACTTCTGTTTTTTGCATTTGCATTAGCTTTTGCAGTAAAAGTTCCTTTATTTCCTTTGCACACATGGTTACCAGATGCACACGTTGAGGCGCCAACGCCAGGCTCTGTGGTGCTTGCCGGTGTGATGTTAAAAATGGGAACTTACTGTTATTTAAGATGGGTTTTACCGTTATTCCCGGAAGCGACAGAATATTGGGCTTGGATCTTTATCATGCTCGGAGTAATCGGTATTATTTATGGCGCACTTGTGGCCATGGTCCAACCAGATATCAAGAAGCTCGTGGCTTATTCTTCAGTTTCTCATATGGGTTATATAATCGTTGGAATTTTTGTTTTTAATCATCTGAGCTTACAGGGCAGCTTATATCAAATGCTAAACCACGGAATTAGTACGGGAGCGCTCTTCATTTTAATCGGCATGCTCTACGAGAGAACTCACTCAAGAGAAATTAAACATTATGGTGGGTTGGCGTCAGCGTTACCCATTTATACAATCTTCTTTTTTATTGTGACCTTTTCGTCTATTGCAGTTCCTTTGACCAACGGTTTCGTCGGAGAGTTTTTAATTTTACTTGGGACGTATAAAGCGATTCCAATGGCGGCTATATTTTCAGTAACGGGTGTTGTGCTGGGCGCTGCGTACATGCTTTGGATGTGTAAACGAGTATTCTTTGGCGAAAAAGGTCCACTTGTTGCCGATGCCCATCATCCGCTTGTTGATCTGAACGCTCGAGAAATTGTGATTTTAGTTCCATTCGTTATTATGATTTTTATAATGGGACTTTTTCCGAACGTGTTTTTAAAATGGTCTGAAGCAAGCGTTGATTACCTTATTAAAAATAAGGCGAACTATGAACTGACCATCAAAGGAGCAAAGTAATGAATTTCACTGCTAATATGGGAGACCTGCTTCTCATTACCCCGATGATTGCTTTGTTTATAGCGTCTTTAATTCCAATTACGATCAAAGTTTTAAAAGGCAATGTTGAGCAAAAACCGATTGCAACTTTAGCGCAAGCACTACTTGGAATTGTTGCAGCAGCAGGATTTTTGATCGTATTTGGTGGATCAGGTAAAACTGCATTTAATGATGTCCTTATATTTGACGGAATCACACAATGGATGGGGTTGATTGCTTTATCTGCGGCAGCAGGGTCCATGATTTTGATGTATGAAAATCCATCAACTCGCGGAGTTCAGTTTTCAGAACTGGTGTTTCTCAGCTTAAGCTCTATTTTGGGCATGATGATATTAATTTCCGCACTGGATCTGTTAATGATTTTTATTGGGCTTGAGCTGATGTCATTATCTCTTTATCTGATGATCGGCATGAGCCACGAGCAAAGATTAGCCAAAGAAAGTGCCTTTAAGTATTTTGTTTTGGGCAGCTTTGCGTCGGCTATTTTTCTTTACGGTATTTCTTTTGTTTTTGGATCAAGCGGACAGACAAATATTTTAAAGCTTTTAGAAGTCACAATGAATTTGATTCAATCAAACCAAATGTTTTTATTTGGGATGATTTTAATTGTTGTTGGTTTTTGTTTTAAAGTCTCTATTGCTCCATTTCATGCGTGGACGCCCGATGTTTACCAAGGGGCTCCTACTCCGCATACGGCTTTTATGGCAACAGCCGTTAAAGTCGTTTCTTTTGCTGCATTTTTAAGAATCATTGCAACTCGCCCGCTGATTGCCTCTGACAATTTATTTGAAGTTTTACAGTGGTTAGCAGTGATTACGATGATCGTTGGCAATACCGCCGCTATCTTGCAAAACAATGTCAAAAGAATGCTCGCCTACTCAAGCATTGCGCACTCGGGATATCTTTTAATTGGTGTTATCACCGCTGGAATTAGTGATAACGGCACGATTGGTGCTTCAAGTGTTATCTTTTATTTATTTGCTTATTCTTTGATGACTATTGGATCTTTTGCGTTGGTTTCAATGATGGAAAAAACCGAAGATCATTCTCTTGAAGTTGGAGATCTTGCGGGTTTCGCTAAGAAAAGACCTATTCTTGCCTTATCTTTTGCTGTGTTTATGTTTTCACTTGCCGGACTCCCGCCATCATTAGGCTTTTTCTCTAAATTCTATCTGTTCAATGCAGCTATTGGAGAAGGACTTATTTGGTTAGCAATATGGGGCGTTTTAAATTCTGTTATCAGTGTTTATTACTATTTAAGGCCAGTTGTGATGATGTACATGCATGAAGGCGAAAGTGACGTGGCATCTGCAAATCATTTTGCAACGGC
Organism: Pseudobdellovibrionaceae bacterium; assembly: GCA_030158485.1. Lineage (GTDB taxonomy): Bacteria > Bdellovibrionota > Bdellovibrionia > Bdellovibrionales > Bdellovibrionaceae. Next base: position 100,682 of record JAOASS010000015.1, read on the forward strand.
GATTACAATTGTTGTGACGGCAATACTTACATTATTGCTCGGAGTTGTTTCTGGACCTCTTCTAACGTTAGTTGAAAGCAGCCTCATTTAAATTCCGTATTGTTTTAATGAAAATAAAGCGGATTTAAAACCAATTCCGACGATTTTTTCTAAAGTTTTGGGATTGAGGCTGAAGTGGTCAGCAAAAAACATGTCTGAATTTTGTGCTCTAGGATGAATATAAACATAATCAGTATTTGGTTTAATATGCATTTTTTGCTCAAGCTCTGAAAGGATTTTTTTTCTAGCTATTTCGGGTAAGTTTTCAGTTTTAAAGAAATGATCAACAAGAAGATAGGTTTCTTTTAATTTTCTATCCCACTCAATATGTTTTGCAATTTTTTGTTGAATCACCTGATACAGAGCCTGATTGAGGATAACAGGTATTCCAAATCGATGAAGGCTTCCCACTTCTTCAGTGTAATGATAAGGCTGGACTGAGTAAGAAGAAATAACAAGATCGCAACCATGATCGGCAGCGATGTGAGAGGATAGAGTTTCTCTAATTTCTCCATCGTAATAATAAAGTTTTTTTCCATCGGGCCTTTTGATTTCGTAAGGCGCATAAACAGGCGGTAAAGAAATTGAAGCGGCAGCGGCCTCACTGATACTAGCGTAATTTATGAACTTCGTACTGGAATTCTTGTAGGACTCTGGGAAAGGGCCAAAAATAGCTTTTCTGGTATGGTTTAACTGAGTCGCAACAAGATAAAGCTCGACGCCAAGCCTTGAAAAATCGTTTTCGACCAAGACGTATTTTCTGAGATATTTTTCCAAGTTATGGGATGTGAACATGCCGTTAATTTTGAAGCCGGATTTAAACAGAGCTTCGAGTCCGCCCGCCAGCCAAGACTTCCCAAAAAATCTTTGGGGAAAATAATTTGTTAAGCTTCTTCCATTCACTGCAAAAATATGACGATATGTCAGCGGCTTTAAAGTTTTGATATTTTCTTGTGTGTACCGAAGTCGCTTTCCAAGGCCAATTTGAAAAGCATTGATAAGTGATTCGACGTCATAACCTGCAGCCAAAATTGAACTAACAAAAGATCCAGCACTTGATCCAACATAAAGACGAACCGTTAAATTATCAGACTCTGGATACAAATGCCGCACCAAGTCTTTCGTGCCGCCCGCAAATTTGAAGCCTTTTTCTTTCAATGCTAAGCAAACGCCAATATGGAAAGCTGCCGCTTTAATGCCGCCTCCACTTAAAACTAAGCCAATTTTCTTTTTTGAGCGAATGTCCATGACTAAGGAGTTGAACATACATTAAAAGGTTTGGAAAGCCTGACTATCCAGACTAACGGCCTAAAATGCCTATCCTCCAGAGGAAATTAAGGGGACGAAGGGCTAGTAAAAGTTCGACTAGTCATACGAAGTTTGACACAAAAGTCTACCATGCTAGTTTGAGTAGGCAGAAGGGTTGTTGTTTTATGTCAGGAGTTTGGTTGCCTATCACTGATTACTCAGCAAAACACAAAGTCAGTGTGAGCACTTTACGACGACGCATAAAAGCAGACGACATCAAGTACCGCTTTCTTGAAGGTAAGTACTTGCTCCTGGACGAACCTGTAACCACTCCCGCATTTCATCGCCCCTCCCTTAGCGATTCGATAGCGACTGAGAACGTGGCAACAGTATCTAGGCACAACCCGACTCATGGCTCAGCACAACAACAAGCTAGCCATGAGTCGGCGTTTGGACAGATGGTGTCGCAACAAACTCAGAAGCAACGAACTGCGGAGCCTGCGACGTCAATCGTGACGAATGGACCAGCACTCAATAATCACCCACCGACATCTGAATTAAATTTAGATGGACCGATTTTGAGTGCGGCCAACAGGCTTTTAAATGAACTCAAAAAAGCTTATTCACAAATTCTTCAAGAAAAAGAAGAGCAAATTCTTCAGTTAAAAGAAGAAGTCACGGACCTTAAAACATTGGTTCGCGTTCTAGAAGGCGAAAACGACAAACTGAATTCTCGCTTGGGGTCGCCATACCGCCCCCTTGATTTGTAAGAAATCAGTATAACTAACAGAACGTTATGCCTTATGTGCCTGTCACATTTGAGTGTATTTGTAGAAAAATATTGAAGCTTTTGTGCAGCCAGTTTTGAACTTCGCTTTTTTGCTTAATATCAACTCCTGCCGCTTTTAAAAGAGGGCCAAAATGATTTATATCCTGGCAGTTTGAAACTAAATTCGTAAAGTCTTTAATCGTCATAAAGGACTTGAAATTTTCAGTTAATTTTTCAACACTGATTTTTGGTTCATATATGAGCAAAGTTGATTCGTGTGAAAAATAAAAAAAGAAAAACTCTGCTTGCTGCCTTTCTGCTAAAGTTAGATTTTGTACTAATTTTAGAAAGTTTTTAGCGTAAGGTTGGAAATCAGCCGATTGAAATTGATAAGGATAGGAATGAGCGGCGTCATGCGCCCAAAAGAGGTAGGGAGAATACGAAACACCATCTACCTTAACTTTGACTAAATTATGGCCTAAAGGAGAAATTCCTTCAGCCGTGAATTCGTTCAACGCAAAAAGGCCAAGGTCACCAAAAAAGGGTAAAGAAATATTTTTCTTATCAGCTAATCCGTTTACCAAACGAGGAAGACTAACAGTTCCATCAAAATATTCAGCTGCGGACTCATGATTTTTCCAAGCTCCCGCTTGAAGCTTTTCCCCCAAAGGCAAGTCAAAGTGAAAAGAGTTGTCTGTTAAAAGCGAAACTCTCATTGAAAAAATAATGAGCCAATGAAATGTGATTTGGTTTTTTTCAATTTTTGCTATGGCTTCTTTTTCAAATGCTGAAAAAAGTAAATAATTTGACTTCGTACGTCTCCAAATGGGTAGTAGTTCTTTTGCCTGCTTTAAGTGTGAGATCATGTTTTTCACGATTGGTTTTAATTCTGAAAAAGCTTGGTGCTTGCGATCTTTTGCAGCATAAAATTGAGCTTGTGATTTCAATGTTTTCGAAGTTGAAATGAGACTTGTAGCCTGCTCAGAACCAGCAAAAAAAGGATCTGAAATTTGATCTTTTTGAGTGGAAAGTGACAGCGCTTTATTTTTAAGTTGAGATAAAAGATCTAAACAAAACAAGCCTTGAGCATGAGAAAATTGAAAAATACAAAAAAATAGAAAAACAAACTTCTTCACATATTGATACTTAGCAATTAGTCAGCCAAGAAATGTAAAAAGAGTGACAACAAAGTGTCTCAACTTGAAACAAAAAAGATTGGGTTCGTTAACCCAATCTCAAAATTGTTATCTTATGATTATGAGTTCGACGGCAGACTTCGACTTCGTTCGAAAAAAAGTTTGAGCCTTGCGTTGCCCCAAAACCTAAACTAAAGCACCGCCACGCCCCATGTGCCGTCACCTAGGCGGCGGCGGCAGGTGTTTTTTGCTTTTTTCCGCCTGATTTGGGCTGTGTGTTTTTCTTACTTTGAGTTGCTTTTTCGAATACAACGGCAAACACTTCGTCTAAATTTTCAGCCAAAATGAAATTCATTTTTTCTCTGAATGTTTTAGGAATGTCAGCCAAGTCTTTTTGATTTGCAAAAGGGATAATAACTGTTGTGATCCCTTGGTTCAAAGCAGCTAAACACTTTTCACGAATTCCACCTACAGGTAGAACTCTTCCTTGTAAAGTAACTTCACCTGTCATCGCGATATCATGACGGATTGGAGTATCTGTCATCAAGCTCACCAAAGCAGATGTTAATGTAATACCAGCAGAGGGACCATCTTTTGGAATAGCACCAGCAGGTAAATGAACATGGATGTCATATTTATCAAAAAAGTCTTCTGGAATTTGCAATTCTTCCATGTGAGCTTTTGCGTATGACATGGCGGCATGAGCAGACTCTTTCATAACATCACCCAGTTGGCCGGTTAAAGCCAAATGACCTTTGCCCTTCATTTTAAGAGCCTCAACAATCAAAACCTCGCCACCGGCTTGAGTCCAGGCAAGACCTTGAACAACTCCAATTTGCGAATCAAGTAACTTGTCATCACGCAAGAATTTAGGTGGTCCCAACAGTTCAGGAACACTTGTATCGGTAATTTCACAGTAAGAACTTTCACCCATGACAACCATTTTAGCTACTTTTCGACAAACGGAACCGATCTCTCTTTCAAGATTTCGAAGACCTGCTTCTCGAGTGTAACCTGCGATCACGGCTTTGATTCCATTATCCGTGAAACTAATATTTTTTGCCGTCAGACCATTGTTTTCGATTTGTCGCGGAATTAAATGTTTTTTTGTGATCAAGAGCTTATCATTTTCTGTATAACCAGGGATGTACAGAAGCTCCATACGATCACGCAATGCTGGTGGAATATTTTCAACCACATTAGCTGTCGCGATAAAAAGACAGTTGCTTAAATCAAAATCAACATTCAGATAATTATCTCGAAATGTAGAGTTTTGTTCTGGGTCCAAAACTTCGAGCATTGCTGCCGAAGGATCACCTCTAAAATCGCTTCCTAATTTATCGATCTCATCAAGAACGATAACGGGATTATTTGTTTTCGCTTGGCGCATAGCCTGAATAATTTTACCAGGCATGGCCCCAACATATGTTCTACGATGCCCACGGATTTCGGCTTCATCTTTCACGCCACCCAGAGCGATTCTAAAATATTCTCGTCCCATTGATCTTGCGATTGACTTACCAAGTGATGTTTTGCCAACGCCCGGAGGTCCTGCAAAACAAAGAATAGGACCCTTCATATCTGTTTTCAATTTTCTAACAGCTAAAAATTCTAAAATTCTATCTTTTACTTTGTGCAGTTCGTAATGGTCTTCATCTAAAATTTCTTTTGAACGTTTCAAGTCATGAATATCTTCTGTTTTTTTGCTCCAAGGAAGATCCGCCATCCAATCAAGATATGTGCGAACCATTGTTGCCTCTGAAGCATCTGGATGCATTCGCTCTAAACGTGATAATTGCTTCAAAGCTTCAGCTTCAACGGCCGGAGACATTCCAGCATTTGTTAATTTGTTACGTAACTCTTCCATTTCTTCAGACTTCGCATCGTTTTCACCGAGCTCATTTTTAATCTGCTTCATTTGTTCGCGTAAAAAATATTCGCGTTGTGATTTAGATAAATCTTCTTTTGCTCCACCATTTGCTTTTCTTTGCGCTTGAAGAACTTCAACTTCTGCTGCTAAAAGCTCATTCACATTTTTTAGGCGCTCACAGGGATCAAGAATTTCTAATATTCTTTGTGCTTCAACTGTTTTAATTCCGATATTAGAAGCAATTAAATCAGCGATTCGACCTGAATCTTTGATGTCATCTAAAACAAGTAAAATATCGGGCGACAAAGGTTTTCCAAGAGCAATAATTCTTTCTACATATTCTTTAGTAGAACGTATCATAGCTTCAACTTCAGCTGTAGTTGCTGTGACGGCAGTGTCTTCTAATTTTTCAACGCCCACTTCGTAATGAGGCGATTGCTTTGTAAAACCTGTAATTTTACCTTTAGAAACACCTTGGATCAAAATTTTTACGCGGCCATCAGAAAGCTTTCGCATTCTCATGATCATCGCAATTGTTCCTGTTGTATAGATATTATCTGGAGTTGGATTTTCTTCGTTAAAATCTTTTTGTGAAGCTAGAAAGATGAGTCTGTTTTTTGCAAGAGCTTCTTCGACAGCTCTGATCGAATTTTCCCGTCCTACAAAAAGGGGAATGATCATGTAAGGAAAAACAACGATATCCCTTACTGGTAACATAGGTAGTGTTTGAGGGATCTCGAGAACCTTATCATCAAAACTCATATAGTGCCTCCGCTAGCTCCAACTTAGATGTTTCTACGTGTAGAGTTGATCGGAGGTACAAGCAGCATGCTTTAAGAAAAAACGACTTTCAAAAGTCCTGATTTTACGAGGGTTTGCGGGGCATTTAAGACAGGACTGACATCCGTGTCAGAAATCCTCATCCTTTGAGAAAAACTTTTATTGATACAAAGGTGATGTCGACTCTTGCTCTTCTTTGCAGGAAATACAGAGACTTGTGAAGGGTCTAGCTTGTAGGCGCTTAAGACCAATCGGATCAGAACAGCTTTCACACTGACCATAAGTCCCGTCAGCAATCTTACTGAGTGCTTTCTCGATTTGGTGCAAGACCTGGATTTCTTTTTCACGAATTTGCAAACCAAGGTTTTGAGATTGCTCAAAAACGCTTTGTTCTGATTCGTCAGCAAGATGCAGAGAAGCCATAAGCGATTCTGTCTTGAATTCTTTTTGTCGATTAAGAATCACACTCTTTTGATCGAGTAGAGAATCTTTGATCGCAATAATTTCGGCTGACTTCATTCAATATCCCCCTTGGATGATTTCACCGAATAACAATAGAGTTAAACAATGGCGGCATCTTACGAATACACAGAATGATGTCACTAAAAAAATTAGTTTGCTTTATAGTTAAGCAAATCTCTTTCGCACTGCCTCTCTGATTTCTGCACCTTCAATGCTGAGTCGTGTCCAAGGTAATGCCATGAGTCTTTCAATTTCAATATTCTCTTCTGTTTCTTCACATATACCAAAAGTTCCCAGTTCCATTCTTGAAAAAGCACTTTCAATTTCAAAAAGTTGTTCTCGAATTTTATTTTGAAAAGTAAGTAAAGAGTGTTCAGCCAGCTGTGCAATTGTTTGATCGATTTCATCGCCACTCAGGTCAACACCTTTTTTAATTTCTTCCTGTTGATGACGAAGTCTATTGATTAAGTTGGCTTTTTCCAGCGCAAGTTTTTTCCTACACTCCAAAATGATTTCAGATTTGAGTTTACTGCGAATCATAACAACCCCCCATCAGCGATGAATCTTAATTGAATCACCATTGGGAGATATGACGGGCCTAGCCAGAGGTACGGGTTAAAAAATTATTCGACCGTATCAAGAGGTATAACTTCTCCTTTTCGGAGAGTTAAGGAATACAGGGGTCTTAAGACTTCTCTGGTTGGAGACATGTTTAAAGGACCAACAGCGCCTGGAAAATTTTCCAAATCCATTAAAGCCGAAGCGACTTCTCGACGAGAATCCGAGCCTTTTAAAATAAGGCCCCTCAGGATCAGAGCGCTTTCATAGGCTTGAATTTCCATCATGGTGGGGTCATCGCGAAAGAGACTTTTAAATTCTGCAACAAAACGTGAATTTTTTGCAGCTGATGAGTTTTGAATAAAACCGTCAACAAAAAGAAGTGAGTTTTGAAAGTGACCGGCTCTTCTTGCAAGGCCAGGACTGTTCCAAAGATTTGTTCCAAGTAAGTGAATATCTTTGACTCCGACGTATGATAAAAAAGCAGAAATTTGTCCCATATTTTTGGCGCTGTCAGGAATGAAAACAGCATCAAAGTTGATCACAGGATCTAATATATCTTCGGCGCTGATATTTTCTCGAGAAGATCTTTTATTTGCTTTTTGCGAAAATTCTTTTTGTTTTGCTTTGTATTCTTCGAGTCTTGCTTCAATATAAAACTTACCGACTAACTTTTGGCAAACATGTTTGTGATCTGTTGAGCTTGGGTCATAAGTTTGTGCTGCCGTGATTTCACCACCTCGAACCAAAACTTCGTCCCAAAAAATATTGGCGGACTCAACACCGTAAGCATCGTTGGGATAAAGAACTGCGAATTTTCTCATGCCATATTGGGTCATTGCGGTATGAACAAGATGATGAATTTGCATTTCAGGAGTGAGCGAGTTGCGATAAACGAACGGACTTACGTCTGTTAGGCCTGAACGCTGTGAAAGCGTCATAAGCGGCACGCCAAGCTCATCAGCTTTTAGAGCGGCGCTTTCGGCTTCTCGAGATGAAAGCGCGCCAAGAACGGCGACAACGTTATCTTCACGTACCAAGCGTTCGACGCCCCTTCTGGCTTTATCGGGATTGCTTTGGGTGTCGATAACCGCAAGCTGAAAATTACTTTTTCCGTAATGAAGTCCCAAACCCATTTCAATGGCTTTTAATGTTCTTTGCCCAACGGCCGCACTTCTGCCAGTTAATGGAAGGATAGCACCAATTGTTGTTGAAGAGACGCGCTCTAACGATTTTAAAAGATCTAAATTGTTTTTAGATTGTTGAGCCCAAATTGTGCCCTGCCCCTGGTCCATGACTTGATTAAAATAGTTCAACGCCATTTCTCTATTTCTTCGAGCCATTTCTTGTTCACCTAGGCGGTAGAGAATTTCAATTTTTTGAGGGCCGTATTGTGGGTCTTGAAGTGAAGACCTGAGCTGATCAGGGTTGAGGCTTCTCCAGTCTGGAGTCTGTGTGATACCAGCCGCTTGGGATTCGGATTGCGATACCGAAGATCGTGAATCTAATCCAGGCGGATTAACAGGTCTTTTAGGAGGTAGTATCTGAGGAGAACTGCTTCCATATCCAACTGTGGACCTTGATCCACGAGAGGATCGTTTTGTGCTGACAGAGCAAGAAATTAAAACGGCTGAGATCGCTAAAAGGATTATTAATTTTTTCATTTTCTGGTCCTCATAAAATCGGCCATCTTCTTTTTGTATTCTACGACGCCTTCGGGTTCGCCAATTTTAGCCGCTAATTTTTCAACGAGTTCGATTTCTTCCTGAGTCAGCCTGGCCGGGGTAACAAGTTGAATCTTCACTAACATATCACCAGCGCCAAAACTTCCAAGTCTAGGAAAACCTTTGGCTTTCAAGCGAAAGGTTTGACCAGAAGAAGTCCCTGGTGGAATTTTTAAAACAGATTTTCCAGTTAGCGTAGGAATTTCGATGGAAGTGCCAAGTAAAGCATCGGTAAAATTAAGCGGAACATCCAATAACACATCATTTTCTTCACGACTAAAAAAAGCATGGGGTTGAATTTGCACAATCACATAAAGATCACCAGCCAGCCCACCGCTTCCAGGGGAATCACCTTCATTAGAAAGTTTGAGCTTTTGATTTTCTTTGACGCCCGCTGGAACGTTAACGGAAAGCTTAGTTGTTTCATTATTAACGCCCTTTTGGCGCACAAAAGAAATTAACTTTTCACATCCCGAAGCGGCTTCTTCAAAAGTAATTGAAAGAGTATAACGTAAGTCAGCGCCGCGTGACGGTCGACGTGATCTCGCTTTTCCTGAAAAAAAATCTCCGAAGACATCTCCGAAAATATCTTGAAATTGTTCGGGGTCTCCTTGGAATTGGCCACCACCTCGGCCACCTTGTCGAAAGCCTTCAAATCCCCCAGCAGCGCTGCCGAAACCGCTATAGTTTTGAAAGTCTGAACTTCCAAATTGGTCATAACTTTTTCGTTTTTGTTCATCACTTAAAGTTTCATAAGCTTCTGTGATTTCTTTGAACTTATCTTCAGCTTTTTTATTTCCAGGATTCTTGTCTGGGTGATATTGGATTGCGAGCTTTCGATAGGCTTTTTTGAGCTCATCAGAAGTTGCCGTTCGCGGCACGCCCAGAATAGAGTAGAAATCTTTTTTTGCCATTAAGCCTCTGGTTTGCGAGCAATAATGACTCTTCCTACGCGCAAAATTTTATCATGATATTTATAAGGTTTTTCGAAAACGCGTAAAACATGTCCGTCTGGGATAAGGTCGGTGGGTTCGCTACCAAGAGCTTCATGAATTGCAGGATCAAAAGGTTGCTTTTCGGAAGAAATTTCTTTGATACCATGCTTGTCTAATAATGACTTAAGTTCTTTTGAAGTCATTTCAACACCCTTGACGTATGTATCAAGAGATTCAGGCTTTACTTCTAACGATAAAGCACGATCAAAATTATCCACAATTCCAAGCAGATCTTTAGCTAAGCGTTCACCAGCATATTTCATAAGATCTGAACGTTCTTTGACGGCATGTCGTTTATAGTTTTCAAATTCAGCTCTTAAGTATAAAAAATCATTTTTATACTTTTCAGCTTCAGCTTGTAGCTTTTCGAGTTCAGAAATTTCGTGTTTATCGGCCCCGTTTACGGAGCTCTTTTCACTGGCTTGATCATGATCAGACACGGCGCATCCCCTTGATTAAATGACACTCTAACTTTGTGTAGTCATTGGCTTTTGTCAACCCGACCAACGCTCTCAAATAAATAGAGGCGGCGCACAAGTTGGTATTTAAGAAGATTTTCTCGTGACCTGAGGTCTTGTGTTGTTAACCTGTCAAAGGGTGTTAACTATGAAATCAATTGTATGGGCTTTAACAGTCTTGATTTTAACGGCATGCGAAGATTTTTGCCAGTCGGAAGTCATTGAAACAACACAGCTCACAAATAAAACAACACAAGATCTTGAAATTGAGCTTTGTAAAATCCCTTATCAACAATTGACAGGCAAGCCTGATGATAAAACAGCAACAAAAAGTGGAAACTTTGTATTTAGTATTTTAAAGAATCAAGATGGGACAATGTTGCTTGATAGCTACCCTCTCAGTTTAAAGAAGGATAGCCAGGACAAATGCCCTCAAGAATTGCCTCCTAGCTACAATAGCCAAGTGTTTTTAACTTCTAAAAGTTTTTTTCAAGTAAAACTTTGCCGTGATACTCAAGATCCAGTGAAAGTCATGGTCATCAGTTTGACTTCAAGTTGTCCAGCGGGAACAACAGCACAAGCTCAAGTTCTTGCGAATTGTAATGAAACAAGTTTGATTGAAAATTAGGTTTCTTTTAAAAAAGTTAAAGCTAAGAAAACCTGATTACTTAAGACAACTCCGTCTTCAGTTAATTTAAAGCCAGTATTATTTTTTTCGAGCCAATTTTTTTCAACTAAAGTTTGGCAAATATTTTGAATTTTTAAAGCTTGTGTCGCATTAAATTTTTTTGTTACAGCCGTCATATCAAGACCAGAAAGCATTCTTAAAGAGGTATGACAATAATCTGTCATCGCCTGATGACGTTGTAAATTTTCAAATTGTGTGTCTGGCAATTCGAGTGGTGATGAAGTTGATGTTCCTTCTTTAATTTGCTTTTCATAATCATCGATTGATCTGACATTCCAAAATCTGACACCATATTCAGTCATTTTAGAATAAGAGTGAGAACTCAGCCCAAGTCCCCACCATTCTTGGTCAATCCAATAAAGAGTGTTGTGCTTAGATTCAAAACCGGGTTTTGCAAAATTTGAAATTTCATACTGAAGATAGCCTGCATTTTTTAATGTCGAAGCAATGACTTCGAACATTTCGACTTGTTTGTCGTCATCCGGCCTGCCTGCGGACAAAGGATTTTCTTTTGGAACTGTTAAACAATACGGCGAGACATGTGGAGGATCAAATTTTAGAACATAATCGAGATCACGCTTAAGGTCATCCATCGTTTGTCCAGGCAGTGCAAAAAGAAGGTCAAATGAGTAATTCACTTGATAGCTTTTAAGAAACAAGAGCGTTTCTTCGGTTTGCAGCGCTGTGTGTTCACGTTTTACTTTTTTAAGCTGAACATTGTCAAACGTCTGTGCTCCGACGCTAAATCGATTTACTCCGCTTTGAAGATAAATTTCCATCTTTTTTCTATTTAAAGTAGCGGGATTAATTTCGATAGTGACTTCTGTATCTGGACCACGAGTAAAACCATGCTTTTCAAGACCCTGGATCATTTGTACTATATTTTCAGGATCAACTAAGGACGGAGTTCCCCCGCCGAAGTAGATGGTATTCAAAAATTTTGGAGAGAAAAAAGATTTTTTTTGCTCCATTTCTTGAAGCACAAGCTGAGTGTATTTTTCGGGTGGCAATATCTGTGATTGTTCGTAGGTTGCGAAATCACAGTAAGTGCAACGCTGAAGACAGTAGGGAATATGAAAATAGACTCCGAATTGTTCCATAACTAAGTTAGAGGTGTAGTTCATGAAGCTCAAAAAGTTCAAGCTTAAAAATCAGTTACAAGTTCTTTTAGTGGAAAGTAGAAAATCACCCGTGGTTTCTGTTCAAATGTGGGTGCGCACAGGAAGTGCTGATGAAAAAAAAGGCGAAGAAGGAATTAGTCACTTCATTGAACATTTGCTTTTTAAAGGAACAAGAAAATTCAAAACAGGTGAAATTGCCTCTCTCGTTGAAGGCTCGGGGGGTGAGCTTAACGCCTACACTTCCTATGATCAGACAGTTTTTTATGTCACGATTGCCTCTTCAAAGTCCGATGTTGCTCTTGAAGTGATTAGCGAAATGATGGGATTTCCAGAATTTGATCCAGCTGAAATTGACAATGAGCGTGGCGTTGTAATCGAGGAAATCAAACGGGGTGAAGATTCTTTAGGAAGCGTCGCTTGGAAAGAACTATTTGCAACCGTCTTCAAGAAACACACTTACAAAACTCCCATTATTGGTTTTGATAAAAACATAGAAGAATTTACTTCAAAAAAGATTAAAAACTATTTTAATACCCGCTATGTTCCATCAAACATGTTTCTTGTTGTAACAGGCGACTATAATTCATCAGAAATGAAGAAAAAAGTTGAAAAATATTTTGGAGAATTCAAAGCCTACAAACTTGATAATCGAAAACGACTTAAAGAGCCTACTCAAAAAGCACCCCGTGCCCATATTGTTAAAACAAAATTCAAAAAAACTCAAACCTACTTAGCCTGGAGATCACCATCTATCCAGGGCGCTGATGTTCCAGCTCTGGATGTTTTGTCTATGATTTTAGGTACAGGAGACAGCTCGCGCCTAGCCAAAAAGCTTCGACTTGATAACTTACTTGTGCAAAGCGTAGGCTCAATGGCCTATACGCCAAAAGACGAAGGTGTATTTGCTTTTGTCATGACCGGAGAGCCCGATAAACTTCCGCTAGCGATGAAAGAGTCTCTCGATGTGGCGCTTGAAATAATGAAAGCACCGCCATCGCAGGAAGAAATGACAAAAGCTCTGTCTATACTTTCCAGTGAAGATATTTACTCGATGGAAACAGTTGATGGCTTGTCTCGAAAGATAGGTTCAGATCAGTTTTATATGAAAGACCCCGAATATTTCAAAAAATATTTAAAAGCTGTTTATGAATTAAAACCACATGATATTTCAAAAGTGGCTCGTAAGTATTTAAAACCCGAAGCGCTTTCAGCCGTGTATTTATCTGAAGAAATACCAGAAAATTTTCAGCAAGAAATAGATGGATTATTGAAAAATTATACAAAAGACTATGAGAAAGTAAAAAAAGTCCAACTTCGGAAATTGAAGTTTTCAGCTAAGCCAATCAAGATAAAATTAAACAGTTCAGAAGTGGCAAAAACCGTAGTTAAGGTCAGGACTTCTGGTCTTACTTTAGTCACGCGAAAACAAACCGAAACTCCTACGTTTTCTCTGCGCATGGCTGCGTTGGGCGGGCTGCGTGCAGAAAAATCTGAAGACTCTGGTGCAGTCGAACTCATGACTCGCCTTTGGACTACGGGATCTCAAAATTACAATGAAGATCAAATTAATCAAATAGTTGAATCAAATTCGGCAGGTCTTTCCGCATTCGGGGGGCGCAATACAATCGGTCTTACTCTAGACGGCCTTTCGCCTTCACAAAAAGATTTGTACGCTGTGTATTTTGATCTTCTTAAGTCACCGTCTTGGGATCAGAAAATTATGGATCGCGAAAAACATGTTCAGCTTCAGCAGATTAAACACAAACAAGACAACCCAGCACAAGTCTGCTTTCAACAGTTTCACCAAATGATGTTTGAAGGTCATCCCTACAGCCGTGATACTCTCGGTTCCGAAAGGACATTAAGTTCGATTAAAAGAGACAAAATGCTTTATTATCAAAAAACTCTTTTGCAGCTCAAAAATATGGTTTTGGTGGCAGTGGGAGATTTCGATGACAAGTTACTTGAAAAAGAAATTGTTTCCTTAGAAAAAAGTCTAAGTCCGGGAAATCAGTTTAAGTCCGATTTGAAATTGCAGAAAATTGAAAGAAAAAAAGAAGGCTATATTAAACTTGAAAAAGAACAAACCCATATTGTTCTAGGCTACAGAGGTCTTACGATTCAATCAGAAGATCGCTATGTGTTGGATATCATTCAGTCAGTACTGGCGGGACAAGGTGGAAGATTATTTCTAGAACTCAGAGACAAAAATTCGTTAGCATATTCCGTTTCGCCGATCCGTATGGAAGGTCTTGAAGCCGGATATTTTGGCACGTATATTGGTTGTTCGCCGGATAAAAAAGACAAGGCTATTGAAATGATGCGAATAGAGCTCAAAAAAATGTCCAGCCAGTTAATTTCGGAAGAAGAGCTACAGCGTGCGAAGAATTATTTAATAGGGCAACAAGCAATTAGCTTACAAAGAAAATCAACAGTGAGTCAGTCTATTCTAATGGATGTTACATATGGCTTGCCGGCGAATCTTACTTTTGAAGTGATAGAAAAGTATAAAAAAATTACGCGCCAACAAGTACAAGATTTATCGAAACGTCTTTTTTCGGGCCCTGAAATTTTAAGCATTGTTGGGATTTAATGAGTCGGCCGGCTAGGGCCATCTCGAGTTAAGTCAGGTATAAAAAAAAGTTATTGAAGTGTCTCGACTTGAGTCATGTTTACTTCAGTCCGACGCTAAGACTTCCGAAAGACTGATAAAATAGACGTATGGGCACACCAATATTTGTCAGTCCTAAGGACTTTTTTAAAGAAGCCGTCAGAGACGCTTTTTCCAAGAGAAAAATCGAAGCATTTCCTATGGCTGAAGATTATCTTGTTCATGTTCTTGAGCATTATGTCGTTGCAGATCATTTACATGAATCTGAAAATGCAGAGTCTCATGGACCCAAAAAAATTACTACACTGGCCGAAACACTTTTAATTGCAGCTCAGTCTGAACATTCGACTAAAGTCGATATGTTAAAAAAGCTAGGCGATAGGACTTTATACATATGTGGATTTTTTAGTGATTCATTCCAACGAAAAGTGATTGATGTCGACTACTGTGCAGAAATGGGTGGCACGGCTTACCGAATTTTAGCGCAGTCTACAAAAGAAGATACACTTAGCAAAGTCTATAGCCTTTATTCAAAAAAGTTTTTGGCCTTCGTTGATGTGCTTAACTACATCAGTGAAAAATCACAGCTTCAATCTTCTAGCAATGTTTTGCGCATCTATGACCGCTACCTTAAAACGGGCTCCGAATTAGCGCGAGAAAAGTTATCTCACTTGGGAATAGTACCAATTTCTCGTGTGGACCAAAAAAAGGTATCGCAATACTAAGCAGCATGCTAATTTCGAGACTATGTTTGGACTTGGTTTTTCTGAAATCATTATTCTTGGTGTATTGGCCCTTATTCTTTTAGGGCCTGAACAGCTGCCTGATCTTGCGCGAAAATTAGGGCGGTTTATTAATGATCTCAAACGGACAACCGATGGAATCAAAAATGAATTTCATAACTCTGGAATGAACCCAACAAATTTACTCGAAGATATCAAACGCGAACGGCCAAAAGAAAATATCAAAGAAAAAACAGATTTGCCCGGAAATGATGACAGTGGAAAAAAATGAATCTCTGACTCAGCATTTAAAAGATCTTCGAAGTTGTCTGATAAAAAGTACTTGGGCTGTCGCAATATTCACTTGTGTAGCTTATTACTACTCGGAATTCATTTTTGATTTTTTAAGAAATCCCGCCATTAAGTATTTACCAAACGGAGGCCTAGTTTTTACGCATCCCATGGATAAATTTATGGCCCACTTAAAAATTGCAGTCTTCACAGGTATTATCGCGGCAGCACCTTTCTGGCTTTACCAAATTTGGTCCTTTGTTGCCCCTGGCCTTTATCAAAAGGAAAAAAAATACGCTGCGAATTTTATTTTATCCGGAACGTTACTTTTTTTAGTCGGAGTTTCTTTTAGTTATTTTTTGGTATTACCAACTGCATTTGAGTTCTTGTTTAATTTTGGAAGCACAATTGATAAACCCATGATTACGATTAGCGAGTATATGAACTTTGTCGTTCAAATGAGTCTTATGTTTGGAGTCTCGTTTGAGTTACCCCTGATACTTGTGATGCTTGGAATAACAGGAATTGTCAGCGCCGATTTTTTGCGCAAACAGCGCCGAGTTTCTTGGCTTATTTTAGCCGTTCTTTCGGCTTTTTTAACGCCAACTCCAGATGCCTTAAGCATGTTTATGATGTTGATACCCATGTTAATTTTGTTCGAAATCGCAATTTTCTTAGTGGCCAGAGTTGAAAAAAAATCAACTGACGAAGTAGTTACGGAAATTTAAGGATCCTCAAACTTGATCAGTATAGCCCCTGATTCCACTGAATCGCCTTGCTTAATCATGATGTCTTTGATCTTAACATCGCGGGAAGTTCGCATTTCATTTTCCATTTTCATTGCTTCCATAATCAAAAGTGGCTTGTTGGCTTTTACAATATCACCAATTTTAGCAAATATTTCGATGACTTTGCCAGGCATTCCCGCTCGCAAATCAGATTCACCACCAAATACGCCGCCCTTTTTTAAAGACTCATGTAAAATCATTTCATCGTTATAGATTTTAATCGTTCTAAATGAATTTCGAGTGAAAACCGTATATTCTGTGTCTTTGCCAATGACGTCGATCAGAAATGAGCTGCCGTTAAAAAGAAAGCTAATATATTGTTCCGCCACTTTGAAATCATTTTTAGCGATATCATAGTGAACCCACTCTTTAGAGCCTTCTTGTAAAGAAACTTTCCAAGTATGACGAAGTTCGGTCACGTCAATTTTATAATTTTTGCCTTTAAGTTCTGCTTCAAAATACATATTTCACTTAACCTTTACATTCTAAGAGCAAGTTTGCGGCCGATTCTTTTCCAATTGCTAACTAAATTTAATTGTCTCACGTCTTTTGATTTACGATCGTTGTAAGCTTGAATAGCTGCTGCAATTAGAAAAACAGGATCTTCTACTTCAGTGAAAAGTTGAGGCTCTATAACTTCAAAGTTTTTTTCAATAAATTGAGTGGTATAACTTCCGTCAATAAACTTTTCATGATTCAAAATTGATTTGTGCAGAACTATATTTGTTTTGATTCCCGTTAATACAAACTCGGTTAAAGCCCTTTGCATTCGTCCTATAGCTTCTTCTCGTGTTTCACCCCAAGTTATTACTTTGGCAATCATGGGATCATAATAAATAGGAACCTCATAGCCAGGATAAGCATAGGAATCGACCCGAAGGAAAGGACCCTGCGGATGTCGACAAGCATTGATTCGACCCGGACTTGGTTTGTATGTGATAGGGTCTTCAGCACAAATGCGGCACTCAATTGCATGACCCTTTTGTTTCACATCAGATTGTTTCATGGAAAGTGGATTGCCTGCAGCAACCGAAATTTGTTCCCGGACCAAGTCATAACCTGTGGTTTGTTCTGTTATCGGGTGCTCAACTTGCAGGCGAGTATTCATTTCCATGAAGAAAAATTCTTTTGTTTTATTGTCGAAAATAAATTCGATTGTGCCGGCTCCTACGTAGCCGATTTGTTGAGCCGCCCTGACGGCGGCATCACCCATTTTTTGGCGAACTTCTGCTGGGACAGAAGGACTCGGAGCTTCTTCAATAATCTTTTGATGTCTTCGTTGAACAGAACATTCTCGCTCGAAAAGATGAACAACATTTCCATGGGTATCGCCAAAAACCTGAATTTCGATATGTTTAGGGTCATTGATAAATTTTTCGATATACACAGTGGGATCTGCAAAATAGTTTTGTCCTTCGGAGCGGCACGCCCTGAAAGCACTTTCGAGTTCTTCTGCTTTTTTTACAACTCGCATTCCTTTTCCACCACCACCCGCAGAGGCTTTGATGATGACAGGAAATCCAATTTTTTCTGCAATCTTCTGAGCCTCTTCAACAGACTCAACTCCGCCATCACTACCTGGAACAGTTGGAACTTTGGCGATTTTCATAAGAGCTTTTGCCGAAAGCTTATCTCCCATTGCTTCAATATTTTCAGGCGTAGGCCCGATAAACACAATTCCAGCTTTGGCACAGGCCCGTGCAAAATTTGTATTTTCAGAAAGAAATCCGTAGCCGGGATGAATAGCATCGACGCCGGCTTCTTTTGCAACAGATAAAATTTTCTCGTAATTTAAGTAGGATTCTTTGCTTGGCGCAGGACCCACGTTGTAAGCTTGGTCAGCCAAAAACACGTGCAGACTTTCACGATCAGCATCACTGAAAATAGCCACAGATCCAATTCCAAGCTCACGGCAGGCGCGGGTGATGCGAATTGCAATTTCGCCTCTGTTGGCAATAAGAATTTTTTTAAATGGAATATTCATCATAATAAACTCCGATTAAAGGGGAATATTCCCATGTTTTTTAGGTGGGATCAAATCTCGCTTGTGTTTAAGCATTTCAAGAGAATCAATGATACGCTTTCTTGTTAAAGCGGGCTCAATGACTTCGTCAGTGTATCCTAATTCTGCCGATACGTAGGGGTTACTAAATTTTTCTTCATATTCGGCAATGAGCTCGGCTCTTTTGGCGGGACTGTCTTTTGCTTTTGCTATTTCTTCTCTGAAGATAACATTCACAGCGCCTTCAGCACCCATCACAGCAATCTCGGCTGAAGGGAATGCTAAATTCACATCAGATCTTAAAAGTTTAGAGCCCATCACGATATAAGCTCCACCGTATGCTTTGCGTGTGATTACCGTAATTTTAGGAACGGTAGCTTCAGCGTAAGCATAAAGTAATTTTGCTCCATGAGTAATGATACCATTCCACTCTTGATCTTTACCTGGTAGAAAGCCAGGAACGTCGACGAAGCTAACAACAGGTATGTTAAAGGCATCACAGAAGCGAATAAATCTTGCTGCTTTTCTTGAGGCTTCAATGTTCAAACAACCCGCGAGAACCTGCGGCTGATTGGCGACAATCCCAACAGGACGACCATTAAAACGAGCAAAGCCGACTATCACGTTCTGAGCGTAGTGCTTGTGTATTTCCAAAAAGTAACCTTCATCTACACACTCGGTGATGACCTGAAGCATGTCGTAAGGTTTCTTAGGATTATCGGGAATCAAAGTATTCAAATTTTCAACAATCCGATCGGGTCGATCGTTTGTTGGTAGAACAGGGGCATCATCCAAATTATTTGCAGGTAAGAAACTTAAAAGTTCACGAATCATGAGTAAGCAATTTTTATCATCTTCGGTTGCAAAATGAGCAACGCCCGATTTCTGAGAGTGCGTCAGCGCGCCACCTAAATCTTCTTTGGTCACATCTTCATGAGTCACCGTTTTAATAACGTCTGGACCTGTCACAAACATGTAGGAAGAGTTTTTGACCATGAAAATAAAATCTGTGATGGAAGGAGAATAGACGGCTCCACCGGCACAGGGGCCCATGATAGCTGTAATTTGGGGAATAACGCCGGAACCTAAAACATTTCTTGTGAAAATATCAGCATAGCCACCAAGAGACTCGATGCCTTCCTGAATTCTAGCCCCACCAGAATCGTTCAATGAAATAAAAGGTGAGCCATTTTTAATAGCAAGGTCCATCACTTTACAAATTTTATTCGCTTGTGTGCGGCTCATAGAGCCACCAATCACAGTGAAGTCTTGGCTTGAAACATAAACGATTTTGCCATTCACGCGGCCATATCCCGTCACAACACCATCGCCAGGCGACTTGTTATTTTCCATTCCATAATGAGTACATCGATGAGTAACAAATCGATCCATTTCCACAAAACTTCCAGGATCTAATAAAACATCAAGCCGTTCGCGTGCCGACAGTCGATTGCCTTTTTTTTGTTTTGCGATTCTGTCAGACCCGCCTCCTTCCATCGCTTTTTGATTGCGATGTTCAAGATCTTGTAATAGGTGCTGCATTTTTTCAGTCATCATAGTGAAGGGTCCTTTTTTTAAATTTCAAATTTAATTTCTAAGTTTTAAGGATAAGCGCGTCCATAGAGACGCGGAAAGGGTGCCGTTTCTCTAACGTGAGGCAGTCCACAAATCCAGGTGACCGCTCTTTCAAGTCCCAGTCCAAATCCAGAACTTGGCACTCCACCATAGCGTCGTAAATCTAAGTACCATTCGAAATCTTTCATATCCAGCTTGTGTTCGTGAATTTTTGAAACGAGCTTTTCAATACTCTCTTCACGTTGTCCACCGCCAATAATTTCGCCGTAACCTTCAGTTGCCAACAAATCACAGCCCATTGCATATCCAGGCTCTTTTGGATCTTCTTTCATATAAAAAGCTTTGATCGCGGAAGGATAGTGATGAACAAAAACAGGTCTATCAAATTGTGAAGAAATAATTGTTTCATCCGGGGCTCCGAAATCATCACCGACAACAAAACTAGGATTTTCTTTTAGAATAATTTTTGCAGCTTCTTGATAGTGTATTTTAGGGAACGGAGCGATGATGTTCGCCAACTTTGAAAGGTCTCTTTCCAAAACCTTCATTTCTTCCTGACGATTTTTAAGAACTCTTTGTACAATGTATTCAACAAATTGTTCCGCTAATTCCATATTGTCGTACATATCATTAAAAGCGACTTCTGGTTCGACCATCCAAAATTCGATAAGATGTCTGCGAGTTTTTGATTTCTCTGCCCTAAAAGTGGGACCAAAGCAGTAGACTTTTCCAAAGGCCCGAGCCGTTGCCTCCATGTAAAGCTGCCCCGATTGCGATAGATACATTTTTTCATCAAAATATTTTGTTTCGAAAAGATTAGATGTTCCTTCGCATGCACTCGGTGTAAAAATCGGAGCATCAGTTAGAGTAAATCCGCGGCCATCAAAAAAATCACGAATGGCCATAATAATTTCATGGCGGACGCGCAAAACGGCATGCTGTCTTTTTGATCGAATCCAAAGATGACGATTTTCCATCAGAAAATCAGTTCCATGATCTTTTGGTGAAATAGGGTAATTTTCGCTTTTACCAACAATTTCAAAATTTTGCGCACCGATTTCAAAAACATTTTCATGTTTAGGGTGTTTTCGTACGATGCCTGTTAGTTTGAGAGAAGTTTCTTGAGTGATTTGATCAAAATTTGTCAGCGCCTCTTCTGCGCACTCACCTTTAAAGAAAACACATGACGCGATACCAGTGCCGTCTCTAAGTTCTAAGAATTTAACTTTGCCAGATGATCTGACTTGATAAGCCCAACCTTTTAGTTCAACAGTTTGGCCTACATAATTTTTTAAATCCGCAATATATGTTCGCATATGTCATCCTCTTTGCCCGCGTTGCGATTCAAGACACAAAGAGAGAAGCTATCACATGTTGCGGCGTATAATCGAAGAGTTTTAAGGAACTAAACGCCGCAACTCATCAAGAGATTTTTCGAGATTAAGACGACCGCGGGTCAAAGTTTTTGAGTTTTTACCAGGAACAACATCGACTCCTTGCAATATTGCCTCTTTGATTTGCAAATTTGTGGCTGTTGGTTTGGCGCTCCATAAAATTGCGGCAGCACCAGCTACGAAGGGTGCAGCCATACTTGTTCCATCCATCGTTAGGTATCTTCCGCCAAAAGCTGTGCTCAAAATACTGACTCCGGGGGCTGTTAAGTGTGCGTTTCTGAAGCCGGTATTGGACCAAGCGGGAACTAAATCAAAAAGGTCAGAAGCAGAAACCGTGATTTGTCCTGCTAAATTATAAATTGCTGGGTAAAACGGAGTCACATCAATATCGGCGCCACTGTTCCCTGCGGCGACAACAAGCAAAATTCCTTTTTGACTGAGCTCCATAAAAACATTTGCTAGTGATTCCGAACAGCCAGAACCTCCCCAACTCGAATTTACAACTTTAACTTCGCGTGCTGCCGCATATTGCAAGGCCAAAACGGCATCGCCCAATGTTCCACTTCCGGAACCATCTAAAAATGATGCGGGGACTATTTGTGATTGGGGCGCTACGCCTGACATAAACCCTTCATTTGGATCAGCAGCAATAACGCCGGCCACATGACTTCCATGATCATTTGTTTGGGTAGAAGCAGAAGCTGATAAAAAAGCGAATCCTAAATAGTCATCAACATATCCGTTTTCGTCATCATCGCGCCCATTGTCCGGAGTTTCTTTTGTGTTAATAGCAATACGTGTTCGAAGTTGAGGGTGCGTGACATCAATTACAGAATCAACAACTGCTACTTTTACATTTTGTCCTTTGAAGCCCTCTGCCCAGACTGCGGATGTTCCAATAAGACTTTGTCCCCAGTCATCACGACTTTGGTCTGTTGAGTTAATCATCTGTGAACTTATTGGCTGAATTAAATTAATTTTTTGATTGATTTGGACATGTTTAATTTTTTGTACGTGCAAAGCCACGAATTTTTGTTTGAAACTTTCGGGATCCACACCTTTTTCCACAGAAAAAGAGCCATCTTCCCATTGTACAATAAATTCAGTTTCGATCGCCGCTGACGTTCGGCATTTCAAAGCATCAAAGCTGGACGTGACCTGGTTTATTTTTCCTGTTTGAGGTGAGCAGCCAGATATCAATATGAAGCAAAATAAAAGATTGAACAATTGGCACGATCTGTCCATGAGCGCCACTTTCTGGGAAAATCCTATTCCCAATCCTAAGACCTGCATCGGCAGGACTTAGGTTACTTATCGGATCAAAACGGGATTTTCTTGAGCAAAACTAGACCCTTGTTAAGGACATTAAGCGCACCCGACTTCGGACTATTAATTGAAGTACTTGTTAAACAAAAAACCTTTTAAAATTAGCATGTTAGTATGAACAAAATAGGACCTATCAAAATTTTAATCGCATTTGTAACAGGTATTTTAACGGGTCTGTTATCAAGTCAGTACTTCCTCAATAAAAACCCGAAAATAATAGAAAAGCAGACTCAGGAGTTTGCTCAAAATTGTCCACCACCAGAAGGGGTTCTTGCGCCAATTGAAGAAACAAAAATCGTTCAGCCTATTTTAAAATTAGAAAATGGGACATTTCCAGCGCCTCAGTTTTCAAAAGAAATGCCACGAAATTTTGAATCAAAACATCCTGGAGAGTTTAAAGTAAAATGGGACTTAATCCCAGGCGCTAGCAAATACAGAGTCAAAATTGTTGATATCAAAAACGAAATAAAACAGACAGCTTCCACCGTAAAAGAGACTCTTTATGTTAAGAGAATTCCTTGGGATGGAAGTGACGAACCTTTCGTTAAATATAAAGTTTTTTTAGTTTCAATTAATGAAAATGGAGAAGAAGGCCCTCCTGGTGAAGTAAGAGCGCTCAAGCTTTATAAAGAACATGCATTTTTTCCGTCAAATAAAAAAGTCAATCCGCTTGAAGCACCTGAAATTAAATCGATTACAACAGAAGATTAATGAATCGAAAAATAAACAGAATTTTTATATTTATGCTGATGTTTTATGGGGGATTAATTGACTCCATTTATTCAATTGCACAAAATTCAGATCAAGAAATTAAAGAAACAATTCAGAATGAAGATCTTCCGGCAAGAACAGTTAAATTTGAACTGAGTGAGATCGAGGGTAGTTCAGGTTACGATGTTGAACTTGTTTCAATAGACAGAGTCTGGAAAAAAAACCACAGCTTCAAAATTTCTGGCAAAGTGCTGAGAGTTCGTTTGGCATCAGGTCGATACCGAGTTCGAACAAGAACATACAACATTGAAAACATAAACGGTGATTGGAGTCAGTGGCGAGACTTTTTCGTCGAGTACAAGCCAGTTGAAAATATTTATCCCCAAGAAGGGGCGTTAATTAAACCGATATCTAAAGAAGATGAAAAAATCATTTTTGAATGGCCTGAAATCAAAGGTGTTTTTGCGTACTTATTCGAAGTCAGAACAATTGATGATGAAATTATTGAAAAAAAAATTATAAAAAATTATTTTCGAACTGTTCAATTGCCGATTGGACAAAAGTATAAATGGAACATCCAGCCCCTGGCTTATGAAGGCCAAGAAAAAACAATAAAACGACTTTCAAAGTATAATACTTTTGAAGTTGGCAAGCCGATTCCAAACACAACACCTATTAGTATCAATGTGGACGGGAATCAAGAGGCTGTTCGTTATGAATATGAATTTGTGAGATTTCTATCATACACAGAAACAACTCCGCCAATTATATATGAATCAGTTCTTCCAGAGTTTAGAGCCAGCTTAGAGCCAAGTGAATATGAGCTTCGCGTTCGTGCTATCTACAGAAATAATAAAAAAAGCGACTGGGGCCCTGGTCAAAGATTCTACGTACCGTTTACGTCGGCTGCTGGAAAGTACCCTAAGGAAAATGAAATATTTAATGCAAATCATCCCAAAAAATCGGAAGTAGAAATTGCATGGCATCAAGTTGATAAAGCAAAAAAGTATATTCTTTATGTCTTTAATGACCAGAATGAAGTGGTCAATAAAATATCAACTGAAAAAGAAATTGCAATCGTAAAGCTTCCTGCCGGGGCAAGGTACCATTACCATGTTCAAGCTTATTCATATCGCGAAAAAGAAAGAAAGCCTCCTTCTGTTGGAAGTCGAACGATACCCTTTGTTATTTCTGAATATGTTTATCAAAAATTTAGTGAAGCGGAAGAGCCTTCGGATCTTTATGGTTGGGCTAACTGGGTTGGCTCGACAGTGAACTATAAAAGTAAAAATTTTGATAACAATTCACTAACGACGAATAATATTTTTGGCGGAACGGGACAACTTGCGATTGGATATTGGGAAAGATACACAAAGTTAGGCCTTCTTTTATTCGGAGAAATGTCAGGCTTTACGATTGCGGATAAAACTTATCAATACAGTACATACGGTGTACAGCTTGGAAAGCGCTTTATATTAGACGAAGGTTCGCGTGCTCGCATTTGGTTTGGTTGGGCGACGAAAGATTTGCCCGAACTTGTAACTTATCCTTTGACGACATTTTTAGATGTTCAACAAGTTCAGGCTCGTGGAATTTATATTCAAGCCAACTACTTAAAGCCTATGACTGAAAAATACAGTCTTTATCTTGTTGGAAGCTACTTCCAAGATATTGGTCAAAACAACACTCCGAATGGTTTAGATTTAGAATACTTACGCGGAGGCGCCCTGGGAGCTTATATTTCAAAATCATTAGGGGAAAAATATAAAGGTCGAATCGGATATTCTTATAAGTTTGATTCTTCTTCATACAAGTCAACGGAATCGGGTTTTAAAAACAGAGTTGATATCAGTGGACATTATGTCAGTTTTTTATTTGAATTTGCTCTGCAAGAGCCGGATGATTTTTGATTTAAAATGATATCAAGGGTAACTAATTTCGATTCTTCCAGCAGTTCCTGCTCCGCCCGCGCCCCCATTGCCCGCAGCTCCGCCACAACCAGAATTTGGACAGGCTGTGTAACCACCTGGGATCACATTAGGTGTTGCAAGTGTTCCATTTCCTGCTCCGTTCGCAGTAAAACCAACGGGACCAGAACAATTTCCACCGCCTCCTCCGCCTCCGCTTTTTCCACTGGCACCATCTGTTCCTACCATTGACTGAACAAAAGGAGTTGTTGCCGTTGCACAAGCTGATCCGCCAGCGCCGTTCGTGCCGCCATTTGCAGATCTCGCGCCGCCACCGCCTCCTCCGCCGGCGATAATCGTGTTTCCTCCCCAAGTGACAATTGAGGCGCCACCACCGCCGCCGCCGATATAAGTCGCGGTCGAAGCCCCGCCACCACCACCGCCATCTTTACCGGCACCACCTGAATATGAAGTTCCTCCAGCTGTTCCTGCGGCGCCACCAGTTAGTGAACCATTTCCCGCACTGGCTGCTGCGCCGGTGTTGGATGTGCCTCCATTTTCAGTGATACCGGCTGTTCCTCCGGCACCACCAGTTCCATTCGCAAGTCCACCTGCTCCTAAAATATAATTAAGAGTTAAATTTCCAGCGCCAGTTGTAATTGTGTAGGTGACGTAACCACCGCCGCCACCTGGTGCCGCCGTACCGCCGCCTGCGATATCTGATCCACCAGCTCCACCTGCGCCCCAAACTTTGATAGTGGCCGTCGAGCACATTGCTGGAATTGTGAATGTTCCACTTCCTGCTGTGCTTGAAGTGTGTGTACCCGAAGTACAACAGGAATTTGCAGTCACTCCAGTCGGTGGTGTTGTGTAAAACGAAAGCCATTCACCAGCAGTGGTTGTGGGAATAAAAAGAGCCAAACCTGTTGCAGAACTATTTGTTACAACACGGCAAACGCTATGTTCTGTGATAGTTTGTGAATCGCCATTATTAAGTTGATATGAAGCTGCGGCAAGAACAACTGTCGTTCGTATATAAAAAAATACAGACAAGATAAAGAATTTAAACATACCTATTTACCAATTTTAGAATTCAACAGTTTTTTAACTGCCTGTCTGAGTTCTTCATTTTCTTGCTCTAACTTATCTAATCGATTTTCCAATGAAGAGATCCGACGCTTTTGATCCATGCTTTCAATTTTGAGCTCTGAACAAAGTCCATACAATTCTTTCGTTGATTCAATCAGTGGAGCTACTAAATTTCCATATTTGACTGCTTTTAAGCCTGTTACAGAATCAGTCATTACAAGCTCAGGTAAAACTTTTTCAACTTCTTGTGCAATTAACCCAACATCAGGTCGACCATCTTCTTTCCAATTAAATCTAATGCCGTGTAACTGAAGAATAGTTTCCAAACCTTTAAGCTCTTCAAAATTATTTTTTAAACGTCGATCGGATGCGTAGAAAAATCCAGTGGCGCGAACGTCGCCATTTACATCAAGCTTGTATGTTGCGCTAGGCGAAGCAGTATTAATTCCAACACTGCCGCCTGAAATGACTAACTGAGAAGTGCCGGCGACCAAGCCATTAGAAGGAAGATTTAAAGTCCCCGTCATAGTGTCGCCAGCTTTATTAACCGGAGTATATGTGAGTGCATCCGTAATATTTGTGCTCGTAACAGAAATTGTTCCTGAAGAAACTGAAATGTTAGACCCGACTTGTAAAATTCCTTTTGTAGAGCCCGTTCCATTTGCAATCGCTTGGCACAACCAAGTGTCTGCAACGGTACTCCAATAAGGGGTTTCAAGGCTTGTACAAGTTGCGGGCGCAATGTCCGCAGCATAAGCAGAAGTTTGCAGAGCACCTGTGATACGAGAGTCATTTCCTGCAGC
>JAOASS010000016.1:0-84584 GCA_030158485.1 Pseudobdellovibrionaceae bacterium
AAGCAGCCGGCTCATAACCGGCGGATCGGGGGTTCGAGTCCCTCGCCCCCTACCAATTTTGAAAACACTACATAAGTATTTGAAATTGCTAGAGAATTTTAAAAGTAAAAATCTCATATTGAAACACATTTTGTAGTCCGCGTTGA
This sequence comes from Pseudobdellovibrionaceae bacterium, assembly GCA_030158485.1. GTDB lineage: Bacteria > Bdellovibrionota > Bdellovibrionia > Bdellovibrionales > Bdellovibrionaceae. Next base: position 147 of record JAOASS010000016.1, read on the forward strand.
CATATCAAATTTGATATGTCATAATAGATATATGTGGTCAGTTGAATTCGAAAGCTCAGCAGTAGAAAAAGAAGTTACTGCATTAATTAAATCTAAAAAACTGACCGCTGAAGATCAGGCCATTATTCATGCTTGGATTCAGCAAATCTCTGCTCATGGACCAGAATCTATTCGTGGAGATTTTAAGTGGGCCGATCATGCTTTGCACGGTGAATGGGTTGGTTACAGATCTTCAGCATTTTCTAATCGTGGTAGAATTATATATAGAATCGTGGATAAAAAAGTAGTTATTAAAATTGCTCGGATTACGGATGAGCATGATTATAAGAAAGGTCGTAAGAAATGAAGAAACTAACTAAAAAACCGATCGATATTTTCAAGGCTGCAAAAACAACGGGCGACCTCATTAAGGCATTCCGCGCTAATTTTAATATTAAACAAGATGATATGGCTCATGCTTGTAAGATTTCACAAGCCAACTTTTCTGCAATAGAAAAAAATCGTCGTGAGGTTGGCCCTCGTATAGCTTTGAAGCTTGCTGCATTCATGGGATTGAGTCCCGATGTCGTACTTTATCCAAATGGATATGAAGCAGAGCCTGAATACAAAGAAGTACGTGAGCGGTTTGCGTCCTTGATTCCTGTTGCGGCTAAGAGTCGAGGTTAAATCATCATGGATAATAAGACATCATCGGCATATTCGAGTAATGCTAAGTCTTATAGTGATGATTGGCTAACTCAGCCAGAGCCAGTCGATATGTATGCTGAAAGTGATATTTTACATTTTGAAGATAAAATAAGTGCAAGCTCCGGTAAGCGAGTTTGTCGGCTAATTTGGAAAACGCCGATTTAGCAGTGTTTTAGGTCGTAATTTGTCGTTTACAAAAAGCCAACTGCCTGTAATTCTTTAAGAAGCGGTAAGGAAATATCTCCCTACCAATTTCATCCGGCTACAAACATCAAAAATTCCACGAGCGTATGCAAATTCTGAAAGTGATTTTGATTTCGTTGTAGTGGCTAAAGAAACAAACAAAACACGGATTGAAAATATGCGACGAGCACTGTCCTTGGTTCGAGAAGTTGCGGGTGTTTGGGCAGACGTTTTTGTGTACGATTAAAATGAGTTTGATGCGTTTATGGAATTAAATCTATACTTTGGTCCTGAACATTAACAAGACTTCAGCTGACGTAAATGTTTGGTCTAGATGCGGTTTCAACTCTTGGACTTTATTTATTAAATTGAACATTCTAAAATAAAGTTACAGGGAAGTGAAAATGGCAGAAATAAGACAAACTGTTTTAATAGTAGATGATGAATCCTACATCCGGGAATTCATTGCCCAAATTCTATCAGAATCTTTTCGTATTATTTTTGCCAGAAATGGAGATGAGGCTACAGAAATGGCTAGATCTGTTAAGCCAGGGATAATTGTTTTGGATATTTTGATGCCAGGCCAAGATGGGATTGAGACATGTAGAGCAATTCGGCAGCATCCTGAAACAAAAGACATACCTGTTTTAATGCTTACTGCGGTCAATGAGCCTGAACAAAGAGTAAGAGCATTTAAAGCGGGCGCGGACGACTACTTGGCTAAACCTTTCCTTCCAGAGGAATTATTTGCCCGAATTAATCGCAAGCTTGAAAGAGTATCAACACCTAAGGTTGCGAATGGCAATAGCTTGACCCTCGGAAATCTTAAACTTGAATTCGATAATCTTTCATTAGAAATTGATGGTGCCTGTCATGAGCTCGGGCCTGTCGAGTTTAAAATATTGAACCTCTTGATTAAAAGACGTGGTGACTTGGTTTCTAGGCAAGAGCTCAATGATTACATATGGGGTCAGGCTCTTCCCTCCGAAAGAGCCCTTGATCCTCACATTACTTCACTGCGAAAAAAGCTTCGAACTTCTCAAGGTGAACTCAAAACTGTGTACGGAAAAGGCTATAGTATTATTCTAAAAGATATGGAGTTTTGAGATCGAATCTCAAAACTCAACCATTTTATTAGACACGCGGTTAAAAAATAGGGTCGCAGATGATTTTTTGTTCGCGGTAACATTTAATCAGGCGGCAGTTGGAATGTCGCACGTTTCGCTTAGCGGTGAATGGCTGTTAGTTAATCAGAAATTTTGCGATATCGTTGGTTATTCAAAAGAAGAACTTCTTAAATTAACTTGTCAGGAGATAACCCATCCAGACGACTTTAATATAGATCTTGAGTACATTGATCAAATAATGCGTGGTAAAATTCAGACTTACTCAATAGAAAAACGATATCTCAAAAAAAGCGGATTGTATGTTTGGATTAATCTTACTGTTTCTCTTATTAAATCAACGGCAGATGAGCCACTCTTTTTTCTAGCTGTTATCGAAGATATTCACCAGAAAAAAAATATCGAAGAAAAACTTCTTCGCATTTCCAGCGAAATAAATCATGCTTTTGAGCAAAGAACGATAGCACTTAAACAAGCCAGCCAGTCTCTTGAGTACGAAATAAAAGAGCGTCAGCGAGCAGAAAAAACACGGCATAGTTTTTTTGAAATTTCGAGTGAACTCATGGCTATTTTCAGTAGCGACGGAGTCATTAAAGAAGCAAACCCAGCCTTCATCGCACATATGGGTTATTCTGAAGACGAATTAAAATCAAAACGTTTTATTGAGTTTATTCATCCTGATGATTTGCTTCGGACAAAAAGTACGGGTCTCGAATTTAGGCAAATCGGCCACATATCCAACTTCGAAAATCGTTATATTTGTAAAGATGGAAAAGTCATAGTGCTATCTTGGTGTGCAACTCTGGCGTCAGGTGATGACTTTATATATGCAACAGCCCGAGACAAAACAGAAATCAGGCAGCGCGAACTTGAGCTTGCTGAGCAAAAAATGAAAATTGCGGCAAATTCAAAAATGAATGCACTTGGGAAAATGGCCGCTGGAATTGCGCATGAAATTAATAATCCACTGACTGTTGTATATGGTCAGGTCAACTACCTGAAGCGCAATCTAAAAAACGATAATCTCGATAAAGCTAAAGTAATTAGTATCTGTGATTCTATAAGTGTCATGTGTAGTCGTATTGTTGAAATAATTAACGGACTTCGCACTTTCTCCAGAGATGGAAGTAGTGACCCATTAGAGTTTTGCTCTTTGAATAAAATCGTATTAGAGACTCTCGCCTTTTGCGAGGGTAAAATGAGATCTCAACAAATTGAACTTATAGTTGATAAAATTCCAAATGATTGTGAAGTCTATTGCAGGCCGACACAACTCTCCCAAGTTTTACTTAACCTGCTTAACAATGCAAAAGACGCTGTATCTGTTGTAGATAAAAAAATCATTCGGATCGAACTCGTGAACGAAAATAATATGATAGGCCTTGCCGTGATTGATAGCGGGGTTGGTATTCCATTAGAGCAAAGAGCTAATTTGTTCCAACCATTCTTTACCACCAAAGAAGTAGGGAAGGGAACGGGACTCGGGTTAAGCATTTCAAAGGGAATAATTGATTCTCAAGGGGGCATAATTTACTTAGATCAAACTTGTGCAGATACAAAATTTGTTTTTACTTTGCCATGTGTGGAGAAATAATTTTTTCATTTCTAGCAATAGCCATTTTGACTGCTTCAACAAGTTCGTCAGGTAAGAAGGGTTTTTGTATGACTTTAAAGACTCCTACCGAGCGCGCAGCAGATTCGGAAATATCACCAAATCCCGTCATAAATAGAATGGGCGGTTTATTTTCTTTTAAATTAAAAAGAGCATGAGCCAGCTCTATTCCGTTACCGCCAGGCATACAAACATCCGAAAGCACACAATCTAAACTTTGGCGCTTAATAATTTCTAAAGCCTCTTTTCCATTTCGAGCTTCAATAACCTTGAATTTTTCCATTTCAAAAAAATCTCGAATGATTTCTCGGATAGCGACTTCATCATCTACAACCAATATTATTTTTTCCATAGACACCCCCTAAGGCATTACCGTTTCAATGGGTTGTAGCCGCGGTAACTCGACTACAAATGTTGTTTGAACTTTTGACGTATCTAAGTAAAGTTGACCGTTGTGCCGTTCAACAATTCCCTTAGAGATACTAAGACCCAGCCCTGTTCCTTTGCCAATCTCTTTTGTCGTGAAAAAGGGATCAAATATTTTAGATTGTATCCCAGGCTCAATCCCGGGACCAGAATCTATAACAGAAATTTTTATTATATTTATATCATGTGAAACCTCAATTTTGACCCATCTATTCTGCAGTCCTGTCGTGATATCAAAAGAATTATTGAGTAGGTTTAGTAAAACTTGAGATATTTGTTCCGTTCGCCCCCAGAAGCAGAGGTCTGCTTTTATCTCTTCGTGTGTGATAAGTTTTATTTCATGATGAAAGAAGCGCTCACGGCAAAGTTCAAATGTATTTTCAAGAGTATTTTTGACAAGTGCTTTTTCAAAGGTATCAGAGGATGTTTCACGTGCATATGATCTGAGGCCTTGAACAATTTTTGCAATTCTTTGTATTGTTGAAGTCATCTGTTTAATGCTTATTTTTACTTTTGTGATATCGAAATCTTTGTCGATTATTTTTTCTAGATAAAGGGCTCTGCCTTGAATAATCGCAAGTGGATTATTGATTTCGTGTGCCATTCCGGAGGCCATTTCCCCTAAGGAAGACATGCGAGAAGATGTTAAAAGAGCCATTTGATTTCGATGCAATTCAGTAATATCTTGCACGGTTCCAAAGTAACCTGATACCAAATTATTTTCGTCTTTGAGCGAAATTGCTTGTCCTGTCACATGGGTGACGGTTCCATCTGGTTTGACGAATCGATAATTGCAAGTGAATGTTTTGCCATTTAAAAGATCTTGCCATTTAGAATTCACGATTGAGAGATCTTCGATATGTAAAGCTTTGTGCCAACCTTTATTAGTGGCCGCTTCCGGAGTCAGTCCTGTCATGCGGCACCAAGTCGGATTGACATAGGTACAATTACCAATTTTATCAGTCAGAAAAATGCCGACTGGAGATGTTTCAGTTAGTGCCTGCCACATTCTTCGGCGCTCATTTACTTCTTGAGTCATTTCATCAGCTATTTGCTGTGCTCGAATTGATAAGTTTTGAAGAGAGGAAAGAAGAATGGCTAAAAATAATGAAAAAAGGGTTCCAAAAAATCCAATCCAAGATGACACAAAACTTACCGAAGACTCAAATTCTTTTCCTCTCTTCCAAAAAAATTCAAGAGATTTTCCAACGAGTGAGACTTTGCTTACAGTTCCTGCGGGTCCTTCCGACCAACCAATGGATGTGTATAAACTTTCAGATTTTCTAAGGTGATATTTGGTAAAGGCTTTAAAAACTATCTCGTTGGCTGTAGATAATGTTGCCGATTCGATGAATTTTTCAAAAATCACAGGAGCATAGATAAATCCAATATGAGCTTTTCTGCGCCTTTCAACTGTATCAGTTAAGGCTCTACTTTTATAAAGTGGGACGTAGATAAGAAATCCATTTTCTGAAATTTGATTTTGCACAAGTTGAACTTCGTTTGTAACTGAAGGTTTTCCGCTATCTCGAGCATTAATTGCAGCTTCATAGCGATTTTTTTCAGACGAAACATTTAATCCTATCGCCAAATGATTTTTACTCAAGGGCTCGACGTAAGTAACAATAAAATTGTCATCTGGTTTGATGACTTGTCTGCTTAATGCCAAATTAGGAACATCATGCCACGGCTTGACTGGCTGGTAGCTCAAAATGTGGTGGGTTTCATTTTGAAAGCGCTTTCGAATTGATGACGAAAAAATGACCCCAACACCCTCAATTCCTGGATATTGATTTGTTGATAGCAGCTGATTAGCAAAACGATGCCATTCATCTTGTGACACATGCTCTGAAGCATTAAAGAAGCTAACGCCACTTTCTAGAGCCCGAACATAGTCGAGCATTCGGGCCTCTATGGCTTCTTTTGTCTGATTCACTTTTGTGAGAAAGCGAGTCTCGTCTTTTGATGCTGCTGATGTATAAGAAAAGTAAAAAGTCATACCAGCAAGTACCCAGCCGAAGAGCAGTGCCATTGTGGGCTTGAAGTGAAGCCCTTCTTGTTTAAGACTTCCTATGCCAACTGCAGTAAGTCCAAGACCGCCAAGAAAGATTTGGAGATGAACAAGGCTTTCATTCAAGAGAACTTCCGCGAAAGGTCCTTGACCTTCAATTGTTTGCCAAACGGAGTAGATGCAGATCGCCAAAGAAGTCAGATAGACCCAGGCTGAATCAAACCAACGACCTGCGAGCAGAATGGATAAAAATAATAAAAATAAAAACGGTTTTCCTGGTTCAAAAGAGAAGATGAACTGGCCTAAAAAAATTGTGGCAAGAAAAAGAATCAGAAGTTTTGGTAACTGTACAATTCTGACTTTAAAACAGTTAAATCCAAACAGCTTAATCTTAAGTGCGATTGGTAAGATGAAAAGTGCTCCGAGAAGATCTCCAATCCACCATGTTATCCAACTGTTAATAATGAGTTTAGTTGAAATAGTCGAAGTAATCCAGAGAGCAGTCGTGCCAATTGTGGCACTAATAGAAGTCGCAACTACTAGTGCCAGTATTCCAAAAATAGCCTTTGAGTGAATTCCGTATCGACTTTGTATGGGTGTCATTCGATTAAATGCCAGTACAAAAAAAAGTGCTTCGAGACAATTTCCAAGAGCAATAGTCAGAGCGGCAGACCAGTACAGGCCAGTTTCAAAATTTGATAGGAAAGCTCCGACAAAAATTCCGATTGCCATCTTTGGACCGAATAAAAAAATGAGACTCATTGCAATGCCAGTTGCTGGCCAAACGGGAGAGGCTTGCTTATTGATAGTTGCAACTTCTAGTCCTAGACGAGCAGCAAAGTAGTAAATGGCAAAACCCATAAAAAGAGTAGTTAAGGTTTTAAAACTTTTTTTTAAGAAATTTGTATTGAGTTCGTTCATACTCGCTAGACCAATCCGATATTCTATTCCGTAAATTTGGATTTTCAGATCACATTTTAATGTTAGCTCAGATCTTTCGACACATACTATTCAGACTCTGGGGTCTGGCCCTTTAAGCGACTTTGAGCCTGAAGAATCTAAAATAAAATTCTGATTTTTTTTCATAGTTTTCTTAATGTTTGGTTACTTTTCTAAACCTTGGGATAGATTGGCTTAAGATGTTCGTCCTGTTTTATATAAAGTAAGCTCTGTAAATTCTGAATTTTATTAATTAATCTAAATTTTTTTAAAGATTCTCCGAAAGGTTCTTCAGAAACGGAGAGTCTTCATGAAAATCTTGATCACGATTAATTTTCTTGTCACGATATTAACTGCGATTTCACGAGCGGACGTCGGCATCAACGAAAAATTTCGAATGATGATGGACCAGGCGGTAAATGAACAAAAGCTTGGGAACTGCAAAGTTGCTTCAAAGCTTTTTAAAAAAGTTCATGCAAAATCACAAATATTTAAAGCAGAGGCCTTTACAAGATGGGTCACTTGTTTGCGCGACAGCAAACAGTGGGACGAAGCTATTCATGTTTTGTCATCAGAGATACGTGAAATACCGTTTACAGGAGAGTATAGAGTTTGGTTGTCTGAAGTCTACTTTTCAACTGAAAATTATCAAGCATCACTAGATGAGATTCAATATGCCGAGAAAATTCTTGGAACTGAAGAGTCTATACTGAATGTAAAATCTAAGGCACAACAAAAACTTGGAAAACATGAAGATGCCGTGTTGACGCTTAATCAATATATTCAGAAGTATCCAAAATCATATTCCGCCCTGGCAACTAGAAGTTATTCATATGCTCAACTTAATCAGCTTGATAAAGCTTTTGCTGATCTTTATGCAGCCTACGTCTTGAGACCTTTTAACGAAGAAATTATTACGTCTCTTACAAAAGTAGCGTTGTCTCTTGAAAGTCATGGCGATGTTAAAACTTATGGTCAGAAATGTATCGAACAGTTTCCTCAGAATCTTTCTTGTCTCATATCTCTCGGAAAATCGGCATTTGAAACTCAGGATTATCTCAAAGCAATCAAGTTTCTTGAAGCTGTTCTAGCAATCGATTCTTCTGACATACAGACCCGTCTTCTTTATGCGGAATCTTTGTCTATGAGTGGAAAAAATTCTGAAGCTGACTTACAATACGCTCAAATTTTTCGGCAAAAGCCTGACTACGAACCTGCAATGAGAAGTTGGTCAAGCTTTCTTAGAAAACGTCAAGATATAGAGATTCTTGGCGAGCGTCTAAAAGAATTCAATTTGCGTGATCCCAAAAGCGTATGGGCAGCCATTGAGCTCGCAAACTTGCTTCGACTTGTTGGAAAAAATGATGAAGCACTCGCTACGGTAAAAAAAGTTATCAATGCGAGCCGTAGTGATTTCGCTAGATTACACTATGCTTATTTACTAAGTACTGTTGAAAAGTTCGGCGATGCTGGAGATATCATTGAAGATATTGAGGACAAGACTTTAGAGAAGTCTTTTCATCTAGCACTGACCTACTTCAAAAGAAACAAGCTGTCTGATGCGACTCAGTATTGGCATCAAGTTAAGCCAGTATCGCCGCTTTACTTTCAGTCGCAAGTCAATATTGCTTTAATTTATGAACAGCAAGGTCAGATTGAAAAAACTAAAGAAATTTTATCTTCACTAACTGTACCTACTGAATACCGGTCTCTTGTTGATAAAAAGATCTTATCCTTATCTTCTAGTGAAGAACGAAAGCCTGCGACTTCGCAAACGGCATCAAAAAATGAAATATCTTACTTTCTTGAATGGAAACTACCTGCTTTATGAAAAAAATAAAAACCACAATCTTGTCGCTCATTATTTGCCAGACATTAAATGCTCAGTCCGCTGAAGATGGCCGCTATGTTTCGATTTATTCAGGATATAGTCTACTGTCTTCAAATCTTTCAGGCACTGGTTTTAATGCAGATTTACCTCAAAAAGGTGGACCACTTTATGGTTTTGATCTGGCCTATCAAAGCGCGGATACTTCAGCTCTGTATATTTTGAAGTATAGTTCAATTCATACAGAACAAAGTTCTCCAACTGGAATTACTCCATCAAAGATGAGGATCGACCGCGAGGACTATTCGTTTATAGGATCATTTACCCCGTGGGATTCTGGCGCGCTCGAAAACTTACGGCTTGGAATTGGATACGGTTTTTTACAAAGTGCAGGAACAAACACTTCACCAAATAACGTTTTAACTAAGCAGCGTAGTCAAGGGGCCCTGTTCTTGTTGTCTTTTAATTCTAAGCTTCCTTCTGATTGGTCAGTCTTATCTGAGCTCCTCATTTATCTACCTCATCAAGTGAAAGAGTCGAATCAGGTGACGGGTTATAACCCTCAGTTCATTAGTACAGAATTGAAGCTAGTTGCTGAGTATATTTTTACTGATAATTCGATTTTATTTGGCGGTGTTGGTTATCGATCGGATCAGGTTTCTTACAATGGTTCGGTCAGTCGCGGTGTCACTGATGGCAAAGACAAAAGGACATTATTGTCTTTTCCCGTTGGTATTAAGTTTGGTTATTAAAGTGAGGACTATATGAAAACATACAAATTGAGTTTATCGAAAATCGTATTCACGCTCGCAGTTATCACAGGATGTGATAAAGATGCGACTGTTGCCAATCTCTCGTCGGATTCGGATGTCAGTAGTGTTGGCTCAACTGCCAACACATGCTCTGCTCCGAGCACTTCGGTTATTTGGAGTGGTGAAAGATCGGCTGCTGCAACTGTGGCAGCGCGTGGCACCTGGTCAGATATCAAAATTATGCCAAGCTCTACTTATCCTGGATCTGTGTATGCAGACGTAGGTTGCTCTTGCATAAAATATACTTATTGGAATGGTACGGAATGGAAAACAGAAGTCATTTCGTCGGGAAGCTCAACATCTTTCACCTATATTCGCTTGGCCTACTTAAGTACTGGAATTCCAGTTGCCGTATGGTCAAACTCGACTACGACACTTCAATTAGCTATTCGTAATACAGAAAGTCTTTCGACCGAGGGAAGTTGGGCGATCACAAATCTCGATACAGCTGGAACAGCTATTAGGTCTGTGGAGTTAAAAATCAACCCATCAGATCAAGTAGCCGTTCTGTATGCTCGAAATACAGCCGGCACGGCTCACCTTATTTTATGTACATCAAATTGTAGTTCTGGTTCTAATTACTCGAGTCCTTCCACAACACTTGGTACTGTTGGAACTAATCCCAACTCATTCGGCCTGGGATGGTGCTATTCGGGAACAAGCTATTATCCTGTTATTGCATTAACAGGAGGAACAAACTCAAGCTTTGGAATTTGTCGTCAATCGACACTTTCGAATTGTTTAACAGGTATCGCGAGTTGGGCTGGTGGAGCGCTTCAGACACTTACTGGCACAGGTACAAATCGAGCTTCAGTTCAACTTGCCATTGATGATTCGACAGCAGACGCTGCAGTCAGGTCAGTTGCCCAAAATGGGTCAGCTCTGGCTTATCATCAATCTTCTTTTGCAGGTGGTGGATGTTCTGCTGGTACAATCGGAGCGATTGCTTCTGGTGGCACTATTTCGGGAACAACTGCTAACAGCGGAAATGCTTATCTTGAGCTTCAGCGTGTGACTGGTAATAACTATCATATTGTTGCTAACGAAGGTACGGCGAGCGTTAGGTACTACAACACGACGACAGGAAGTTTTACTACGTGGAATGCTTCGGGAACTGTTGCAACTACGACATTAGCAGCAGCTGGGGCAATTCGAGGTGGTCTTGCGGTGGATGTAACTCTTGGCCAAGCCTACACAACTTTTGCGAGAACAGCAGCGGTGTCTCCATTTCCTGGGAACTTAATGTTTGGATGGGTTGAGAACACAACAGTGACATCAAATAACGCGACAGCCGCATTTTACGAAACTCCACTCACACTTGATGGACAAGTTCAGACATTAACAAATCAGGTACCAAATCTTTCTGTTGCTGCAACATCAGCAGGAATTCCGGCTACGGCATTCGTCGACTATTCATCTGGTTCCGCAACTGTTGGAAGTCTGAAGTATGCAATTCGAACTGGCTCCTTGTCCTCTGACAATTGGTCGGTAAGAACTTTACCAGCGGTTTCGCAACCACAAGCCGTTTCATTGGCTTTTGATAGCGACAACAAACCTTGGATCGGTTTTTTTGATCAACAAAGCCTGCGATTTTTATTGGCCACAAATACTGCTACCGATGGAACTGGAATTTGGTCTACTTATTATTTTCCATTCAGAACTGCTGTAACCGCAGCAACAGCTCCTGCCTACCACAGTGTTGCAATTGCAATGGATAATTCATCTTCATCAATTCTTCCTGTGATGATTGTGGGAGTGGCAAATCACGGGACTGTGGCAAACACAGGAATTTGGTCTGCAAGGCTCAACCCTACAACTGGAGATTGGTCAAGCGTCACGCAGATTGATTCTACCAATTTGGCAAATTCAAATTCGAATTTAACGGCTGATTTTGATGGAAGTGGAAATATAGTCGCGGCTTATTTTGATCGTGGAGCAAACAACAGAATTGAATATGCACAAAGTACGAACGGTGGTGTCACCTGGTCGACCCCGACTCATGTGACTTTACTCACGGGAATTGGAATGGGGGCTAAAATAAAAATAAATCCGTCGAATACAAGGCCCGCAATTACTTATTTTGATCGGGCAAGCAATCGAGTTTATTACTCGTATTGTACCACTGCTCTTGCGAGTTGTACGACACTTTCCAATTGGTCTTATTCATATCCAGAAAATCTAACCGCAGGAGTCAGTGGTCTTGCAGCAACCTCTGATGGACTTCTTGGAACGGGATTATCTTTTACAAGTACGGGTACTGCTTATGCTGTTTACCCAATCGGTGCTGGTAATACGGGGCTCTTAGCCTTCAATGATAATAGTTCAGGAAGCTTTCCGTTGTCTTCAACTTTACTTGCTGGAAAAAACTCTAACTTAACTTTGAACACAGCTATTTCGGCAATTAACTTTGGGCAGCCGGGATGGAATGTTGATTCGGTTCGAACCTCAACAGGCTCGCTACATTCCCTGTATATAGGTCCTGGCAATTGGCTATATGGGACTAGTTGTGGAGATTGAATATTCGCGAACACAATGCGCGAGCTCGAATCTGATTATGAACAATAAACCAAATAGGTTTTTTCACAAGCTTGTCAGATCTTCAGTTGCGATATCAGTGTTCGTACTTCTTTTTTCCGGATGTTCTTCTGAAAAACCATTTGATGGGACAAACGAGTCGTTTTTATCCGCTTATTCTGGTTACACAGTTGTCACTTCAATATCAACTGACCCTGCAACCGGCCCAGGAATTGTGTCATTGTTTGATTCTAGCGGAAACTTTATTGAGACGCTGAGGGATTTATTTCCAAGTTCGGAGTGGTCTTCCGGATCTACATTTGTTTCACCGGATAAAGTCATTATTGGAATTGCCAATGGTGCAAGAATGGAGCAACTCAATTTAGCAACCCAATCGAGTACCAATTTTACAACGGCTCGTATGAATGGAGCACCGAATAGATCTCTCGTACAGGATACGATTGATGGTACAATCTATTTGGTTGAGCAAAATGGAGCGTCTAGTACAATTGAAAAGTATGATTCCGATGGAAATCCAATTGGAGCACCCTTTATTGTCACATCAGTTGGAAGTTGCGTACTCAACAATCCAACGAGCATAGCCTTTATTAGCACAAATCAAAACGTCGCTGTGATTCAAGTTAATCGACTAAATATTTATTCTAAAACAGGTAGTTGCGTGGCAACGGTAACGGCGGCGCCTTTTAGTAGTAATACACCCTATGCTTTAGCTTATCATGCTTTGACTGATAAACTTATCGTCGCTTTTGCAGGAAACCATTCAATATATGCTTGCACAACGTTGGGAACAGGGTGCGTTTTAATTTATTTGAGCTCATCCATTATCAATACACCAAGAAGCTTGGCGGTGGACTCATCTGGATCTATTTACGTCGGAAGTAGTGGAACTGATACGGTCGAAAAGCTTTTATGGGAAGGCTCAGGTTCAGCAACCCGAGTTGGGACAAGTTCATTCATCGGTCCAGGAATTTACTCTCAGAATCCAACTTCAATTATGGTAATTCCTTAGGTGAAGTCTCTTTTTCTTCTTCTTTTTTTATACATTTCTTCTGCTTCTGGAAGGCCGAAGCTTGAATATTCAGAATCAAGTGGTCCTATTTCAATTGGCGTTGGTGTTGGTTACGCAGGCTTTCGAATTTTAAATTCTGATGGAAGTTGGGCTGCGTATAATGGCGTAACTTACTCAACTGCATTAGAAATCAAACTTTTCCGGTCACCCATGGGCTCTTCTTCATTTTCAGTTTTTGGTGATTATACTTTTGCCAAGGCAGATGAGGCCAAGACGTCTTCATCAAAATTAGAACACAGTTCAACATCATTCGGAGCACGTTTTTATCCCTTTGATTTCATATTTGTTGGCCTTGGATATGGACAAGGTAACGAAAAAATATCTGATACAGCTAAAATAAATTTGAAGCACAGTTTTACAAAAATGAGCCTGGGATTTGAGTTCGGTTTAGAAGACAGCTTGTCGCTTGGCCTGCAAGCACATTATCGTGTCGGTCCCATCACAAGAAAAGAAAATTCAAGTCTCAACTTTAATTCATCATTTGAATCAACAGAGGGCTTCATCTATCTGAATTGGTCCCCAAAGGTTCTGAACATAACTTCCCAAAGACGATAACTTTTAATGATGGGCATCATCAGATCAGAGTCTTTGCGTGTAGAGCTTACTTTAAAACTTAGCAACCAGTGCAGTAGAAAATGCTGTGTCTTCTTTTTTCTCTCCTGCTACGAGGGTTTCGTTATGGAATTTTACCAGGTAAGCCAACTTGAGTGAAAAATTTGAATTTAGCATGACCGTCATCGAGGGTTCATAATTCACAAGATACGCTTTTGATTTTGTAAAATTAGGAAGATATTCAATCCAAAATTTTCCACTGACGGAATCGTTTAGCTTTCTTGAGTATTCAGTGTACAGACGGCCGTAGCTTTCATATTTTGTAGCGGCACCAACTGCCGAAAGAGTTTTTGTGTAACGTGAGCCGGCTTCAGAGAAAAGACTTTCAGTATCTGATTTGATGATAACGTACTTTCCACCTAAATCGGTGTTGTCCCTTTGCGTATACCCTGCATAGCGGTCACTTTCAGCGCCGTGTTGCGTGAACAAGGACCATAAGTCCGAAAGAATTCTTTCATATCGAAGAGCCGCTTCCCATTGTTTAGCAGATTCAACACCAGCAGTTTTTGTTTCTAAAAATCGAGCTGTTGAAGTAATGGCATTTTGGTCAAAATTATAAACTGTCTTTTCTTTTGCGTTATAGCTTTCTGAATCGGTATTACCACTGACGGTCACGATGCCCAATTCAGATTCATGTGCCCACTTAGGCTTTTCTTGGGATTGGGCCGCGATTGAAAAAGTGATAAAAAACAAAACAGTCAAAAATTGAGTCATCATTTTCATTTAATATTTCCTTGTTTAGCATTTTGATTACAGCTTCAGTCTTTTAAAGTCCAATTTTAACGCATTCCGCGCATGTTTTAATTGATGTGCTTTTAGTTTTTGATTTCTAATCAGACTTTAAAAATTTAAAAGGAGATATCTTATGAAAATTTTAGCAGAATTTAAGGAATTTGCAGTCAAAGGTAATGTTGTCGATTTAGCAGTGGGTTTAATTATCGGCGCTGAGTTCGGAAAAATCGTCAATTCGTTAGTGAATGACGTTATTATGCCCCCGATTGGATTATTAATCGGAAACGTTGATTTTAAAAATCTTTTTTGGACTTTGAAAGAAGGTGCTGTGCAAGCGGGGCCTTACGCGACTCTCGTTGATGCTCAAAAAGCAGGAGCAGTTACTGTCAACATGGGTCTGTTTGTAACGACTGTTATCAGTTTTGCGATTGTAGCATTTGCAGTTTTTTTACTTGTAAGGGCGATGAACAATCTAAAAAGTTCTCAACCCCAGCCTCAGCCAAAATAAATTTTGAATAGGAATTAATTCTAATTAAATTAATTCCTACTTTTTTGTAGATTCAATAAAATCGAGCAATATTTCACAGTTTCTATTGAGCTCGACGATTTCCGAATGAGAACCGCCAATATCAGGATGAAAAACTCGAGAAAGTTTTTTCTTTGCGTGCTGGATGGCTTCCACTTTTGGAGGATTGTCTAAAGGGAATCCATTCGTTGAAAAATAAGTGAGTGCAATTTCAACTTTTCCAGGTAGTGCGGATATTACAATATTTTTGGATTGTTTTGATTTTTTTCGATCTTTTAACTGTTGTTTTTGCTTTTGATATTTTAGTTTTCGAAATTCAACTTGTTTTTCTTTATAAGCAGCTTTTGATACCAACTGAGATTCAGATAATTTTTGAATTTTTGGTTTTATTTTTGAATTCGAAATCTGACCAGTTGCGGATTGGTTTTCGGAATTTTCATTTTGAGTATTTTTTTTCTGAAGCTCATTTTTTTCATCCAAAAAATCAGAGAATTTTTTTTCTGTTGCTAAAAGAGTGGCCCAGATATGTTTACAGAATTGTCCTTTTCGGGAAGGGGGACAGCTGCAATCTGCAGTCAAAATAGGGCTAGCAACTGAAGAGGACACAAGGCTGACTTTAAAGCCACTTGAAGCCTTAACATAACCAAGAACTTCTGTATCAGAAGGTTGTTTGATTGAAACTTGACCAGTCATTAAAAAGCGGTGACCACTTGTCCGAACTTCTGGTTTAAAAAAATGCTCCCAATTTTTAATAGACAAGTAGGTTCCTTTATAGGGAAGCAGAATAAAAGAAAATTTGCAGTATAGCAATCATGCTAATACTTAATCTGCATTTCGAGGTTATTAAATAATTCGATAATCTTTTAAGCCACTAATTGTATTTTCGCTGACCACTTTTAATACGACAATGGCAGGAATTGCAAGCACAACACCTGCGGCACCAAAGAGCATAGAGCCTGCCAAGAGTCCTAAAATAATAACAAGTGGATGTAGATTAACAGCACTTCCTAAAACAACAGGCTGGAAAACCATATTATCTAGAAGATGAACAAAAATATTCACCAAAATTACAGCAATCGCAGCATTATCGATATTAACAAATGGAATAAGGGGACTCAGATCTTCTGCAATGAGAACATAAATAATACTTGCAGCCAAGCCAACGACCGTTCCTAAAAATGGAATAACTGTGGCAACTCCGGTAAGAACCCCAATAATCAAGGAAACTTTAAATGAAATTCCAACTAACCAAAGCCCAATCACCATTGAAATTGCAACAAGCGCGCATTCCATTGAAATGCCACGAAGATACTTTCCAATAGCTCCATCAACTTTTTCTTGTAGTGTTAAGGCGAGTTCGAAATATCGATTGGGTACAAGCTTGATAAAGTATTGAGCAATAGCGCCATCATCTAACAAGAAAAATATAAAAATGATCGGCATTAAGAGCCAAACAGACAGAGTTCCTAATAAATAAATTAAAAGTGAGGGCTCGTTTGATTTGGCGGCGGCAGGGGCATCTGTATTGGCCGCTAAATTTTCTTTTTTATCATTTTTATTGGGGATCTTTTTTGTATTCGCAAGATAGTATTGATAATAAACTTCAGATACCGGTTCGTAGCCTTCAACTCCATTCTTAAACTTCATAAAAGTTTCACTTTGCTCTGGAGAAAGTTGCAAGTATTTGTTAATTCCACTTCGAATCGGGTCTACGTCATGGGCAATTAAGTTATAAATTGAATGACCTTTTCCTGTGAGGGGATCAATTCCCATAATTTTTTCAAATTTTTCATTAAATTTGTATTTGAGTCGAACTTGAAGCTCTAAGTTTTCTTTTTGATTTGGTATGTTGTCTTGAACAAAGCTAATTCCAAGTAGAAGTGATCCTGTTAAGAGAGAAAAAATGAATGCTGCTCGAATAGGTTCTGGTAGCCAATGATATTTAAAAGCTGTTTTCAAAGGACGAAATAAGTAAGCCAACAAAATTCCTATTGTTGCGGGTAATATCATCGGCCTAAGTGACCAAATTAAGAATACCAAAATGCTCGTAACGGCTACCGCGACAAGAGTATAAAAAAAGATGGCTCGAAAGCGTCTATTAGAATCTTTCATTTAGGCGACTTTCCGAGTTGTTTCAACCTGACGGTTAGTGGCTTTTAAGCGCTCTCCGATAACCCATGCTAAAGTTCGATAGATTTTACTAGCGATTTGAGGATCTTCTTTTTCTAAAGTGATCAGATCGCCTCTAAAAAGAGCGTATGTTTCAGTTGGCTTTGTGGCTCGTGCTGATGCCGATCTTGGGGAGCTATCTAACAATGCAAGTTCGCCTAAGAACTCTCCGGATTTGATTGTTGCTAATTGATTTGAATTTTCTTTGCCAGTAGAATTTTCAACTACGATTTCGCCTCGCCCGATAATAAAAAGAGCTGCTGCTGGATGGTTAACTTCAAAAAGATATTCATCTTCTTCATAGCGTCGTTCATGTAAATAGAGTGCTAAAGTTTTGAGTTGTTTTTGAGTCAAGTCTTCAAAAAATGGAATTGTTTTCAAAAATTGATTTCTTGATACTTCAGCGGGCTTTCGTTTTCTAAAAATCATTCCCCAAAAAACATTAATTGATTTTTTTTCCTGCATAACAACCTCTAATTTTTTATCGGTATATAAAATTAGGTTTTAGACTGGCTTTAGGTCGTGTTCCGTTTTTTTTAAATTAAAAAATGATCAAAATCTTAAATCGAGATGGTTTTGACAAATAGCATAGTTCTATTTCACCCCTTTGTTAAAAAAAAGTTGGGGAAATCTGCTACACGTTAATCATTCATATGTGGAAGATTAATGGTTTAGTCGAAAATTTTTTATGGCACTTAAGTTGCTTCATGACCATTCAAACATTTCATCCCATTGGAGGGTTCGGATTATGAAAAGCGTAACTAGTCGATATGGTAAACTCATTTTAACATCAGCAGCATTTTTATTCACAGTGGCCTGTAGTAACAGTAGCGGTAGTGGAGGAAAAATTGCTTCAGCACCTGTGCAGCCTTCAGAAGTTGACCAGTCGGGGATGGATCAATCTGGTATGCCTTTAGCGCATTCCGATGTCAGTGGTGTAGAAGTCACTGCTGGCCAAGTTTCTCAAGGTGAAACAGCGCGAAGTCTTCCGGAAATTTATGCAGCATATCCAGTCTTAGCATCTCGCGCGATGTTTTTAGGCACAATTACTCGTGTTGTTGAAACTGATGCTGGAACTTTAGATATGTACGCAGGTGATTCGCTTGTCATGACACTTGAGTGGAGTGGTGCTTTAAATCGCTACATGGTTAAAAATAGTATTAATGGATTTGAAGCAGATTCTATTTTAAGGACAATCGGTGACGGTGAACAAGATCAAGGAACAGCTATCGAAAAACTGAACTTTGTCACATCTGCTTGCCGCGATGGAGAACAAGAACAAGATCAGGATAAAGAACAAGATCAGGATAAAGAACAAGATCAGGATAAAGAACAAGATCAAGATAAAAAATAGACAGAAGTTTAAATATTCTACGCGGCTCTCACAAGAGGCGATCTTAAAAGGGTCGCCTCTTATAATATAAAGAGTTTAAGTCATGAAATATCATTTTTCGATTTTTTTTGCTTCAATGGTTTTAATTTTATTGTTTGGTTGTGATCACTCAAGTTCGTCTATTAAAAAACTTAATCCTGAGATGCCAGTTTTGAGTGAGCAAAATACAAACCGCCATGGTTGTTTAAATATCCAAGCATTTCAGTCTCTTTTTCATTCAAATTTTCCAAGTCTCGAAGTGACAACCGATTTTAAGCCCGATGTTCAAATGGCACAAAATAAAATACTTTTTCACACCCATGCAGCCTTTGACGTCAAAAAGTCCGTTACCGCCAATATTGAATTATTAAATCGACCTATCCAAATAGACTGTCAATCAGTGAGGGCTTCCACTGCATCAGGCGAAACGCTTGAATATAAAATTACTGAGGGCACTACAAGTTCAATTTTTTTAGAAATTGAAAACTTTAAAGATTTTCAAAAACAAAATTATCGAATAAAAAATTTAGCTGAAAAATTACATCCCATTCAATATGAAATAAAAATTATAGATGAGAAGCATTTTCGCGTATCGATCACCTACAAATCATTTGATGCCCATTGCCGAGATCAAAATATTTTTACTTCAAAAATTCAAAAAGATTTTTACTGGGCGGCCTCAAAAGAAGAATGGCCTGATCTGATTGAAATATCCCGATCTTTTTATAAAAATTATTTATCAACTATTGCTGTAGACGAAGTCGTCAATTCGGGGGATGATTATATTTCTATAAGCTTAATTAAGCTTATAGACCTTGAAAGTCGAGAATTAACAGAAGACTTATCAAAATGCGTTTTATAAATTGGATCGGTACGTTCAGTTTTTTTATAATCAGTATGCAGTTAGCCGCTTGTGGGTCAAAATCAAATAAGTATAAAGAGTCAGCCATCAATGCTTGTAGAAGTCATAAAGTTGAAAATCAATTTATTGTGCATTGGTACGATGCTCAACCAAGTCTTGTTATTGCTCCAGATATTAAGAGTTTTATCGATCAACATGAAAGTAAAATTAATTATATCGAGCCTAACTATTATCTTAGAATTCAAGGTCAGTTTAAATCAGTTCGACTGGAAAGAGCTTTAAGTGCTTATAAAGTATTAAATGAAATTGGCGCGCTGAGCGCATGGAGAAAGGGGTATTTGGGACAAAATAAAGTCGTTGCGGTGATTGATTCGGGAATTGATATTAAGCATCCTAAGTTACGAAAAAATATTTTTAAAAATCCAATCGATTCAACCGAAAATAATTTTGATGAAGATCAAAATGGTTTGATTGATGATGTTACGGGTTGGAATTTTTCTTTAAATAGGAATAAAATTATTGATGAAATTGGCCACGGTACTTCAATAGCTGGAATTATAACAGGCCAAGATATGTCCGGTGAATCACTTGGAATTGCCCCTCAAGCTAAAATTTTACCTCTTGATATTATGTCTGGATCAATAGGAAATGAATATGATGCGAAGCTGGCAGTTGATTACTCAGTTGATATGAAAGTTAATATTATTAATAATAGTTGGACTATTACTTGTTCAGATTTTTTATCTTCAACTTTTAAACAATACGAAAATGAAAATATTATTTTTATCAATTCAGCAGGGAATGTGCCAATTGATATTTTCCAAAATCGTGTCATGCTTGCGTCTTTAGATTTGGCAAACTTTCTTAACGTAGGCTCAACTAATTTATATGGGCGGTTGTCTTCTTTTAGTGGATTTGGAAAAACAATCAATATTTGGGCTCCGGGCGAACAGGTCCCAGTTCTGTCAGTTGAAAATGGTATTCAGGCGGCAACAAAAGCTTCTGGCACAAGTGTTTCAGCTGCAATCATGTCTGGAGCTGCTGCTGTCATCTGGAGCGCGCACCCGAATGAAAGTGCGCTCCAGATCGTATCCCGAATTATTGACAGAGCAAATTTAATTCAAGGAAAAAATTTTATATCAATTGATCATTCTCTTTAATAACAACCAGTTAAATCCATGCTTATATTTGCTGCCATTGAGACTGCTTTCAGTGAATTTATTTTTCCTCCGGATAAAATCTTATTTTTTAATGAAATAATCGGGTCAACTGAACTTGAAATAATAGCTTTTACTTGCTGATAAGTCAGACTAGGATTTGCCGATTTCACTAAAACTGCAAGGCCTGTCACGAGCGGGGCAGCCATGGATGTCCCACTCATTTTCATATAACTATTACCAGTCACTGTTGATAAAATGGAAGAGCCAGGTGCTGCAACATCAACTAATTTTTTACTGTAGTTAGAAAATTTTGTTAAATTGTTATCAGCTTTTGAGGCTGCAACTCTAATAATGTTAGTCTCAGTAAAAGCAGCTGGATAATAAGCTTTTTGTGCGATATCGAAGCCTGTTCCATTGATTCCATTTCCGGCGGCTACTATAAATAGAACTCCTGCTTTTTCTGCTCTTTTAATTGCAGATTCGAGTGCTTGAGATCGACTTGTTGAGCCCCAGCTATTGTTTATTGCAAAGACTTTCTTTTTAACGGCATAATCAATTGCCTTAATCGCGTTGGAAGTGCTACCAGAACCATCGTTTCCAATAAACTTAAGTGCCATCAATTTTACTTTCTGTGCTCCGCCGTAGATGCCTTTTGTCGTACTTCCAGAAGCGCCAATAATTCCTGCGACATGCGTTCCATGATTAGAGCTTGTTGTTGTCATGGGATTTGAGTTGCCGCTGACAAAGTTCCAACCATAGATATCGTCTACAAATCCATTTTCATCATCATCGCGATTATTCCCAGGAATCTCTTGCGAATTCATCCAAATATTTGATTGTAAATCTTTGTGTCTATAATCGATACCTGAGTCCACGACAGCGACAACTATTTCTTCAGATCCTAGAGTAAACTTCCAAGCAGATTGTGATTGAATATTGGAGTGGTGCCACTGAGGTGTGCTGAGGGTCTCATTCGAATCGTCTGTGGAATTTTGAAAATTTACTTCTTCATCGTTGGGAATTAAGAAAAGTGGATAATCAGGCTCTACGAATTTAAAATTTCTTTCTTGTGCTATTTTTTGAATGAGTTCTTTTTTTGTATTTTCATCGCCTTTTATATCAAAAGAAAATGTATTTCTCCCGACATTTTTCAAATGAACTCCTGATACAATATAATCATGGACTGGTTTTCCGCTAGGAGGCAGTCCTGATTCTATTAAATCGGTTTCATCTTCAAACTCAATAATGTAGGAATCAATTTGAGAATCAATTGTGATACTTTTAGATTCCTGCGGGAAAGCTTGTTCTGAAGAATGTGTTTGTAGATTTTGAATCGAATTGCATGCTAGCTCTTCGTTGCTTGTATTTTTATTTTCTGATCCAGGCGCACAAGCCATAATTTGACTGATCAGAAGTAGTGAAGCAAGAGCTCCTATTTTTTTGAAATATTTTTTTTTATAGTTTTTAAAGATAGATTGCATTTGTTCCCCTTTCAAAAACGCTAACAGCATTTGTGAAACGGCAACAAAGTTATTTGTTATTTTGCAAAGAAAACCGGACAATAAAATGCGAATAATCCAAAAATGCCCCGTGATTTTTGAATGTGACTCATGATTATTGAGCAGATGCTAAAAATAAATTAAGAGTATTCATCGATTTTAAAAAATATTTTACGTCTCAGTCACAGCTCATGATTGTTATTGAATTGCTGTTTCATTAGTTTCAATTTCTTCTTCGTCAGCCATGCCATCTTCTGTCGGAGGCTTGCTGGCCAATGCGCTGGCATTCAGTAGCGCATTGGTAATAGTTGCTAAAACAAAGCCACGTGCAGAAGCGGATCGCGCTTGTTGAGCGATTTCGGATGTCATCATTCCATCCTGGGCTTTCCAAATTATTTCTTGTGATCTTAGCTTCGCATCTTCGCGAGAAAAAGCTTGTGCGCCATCTTGAAAGCTCCAAATAAAATCAGGAGTCTTTTTTGCGTACCATTCCCCGCCGACAACGTTATAATTTTCGTCCAGTTCGAGATCATAAACAAAAGTCATTTTTTTTGTTCTGATAAAGCTTGTAATGCCGATTGTGGGCTCCGTAAGAGCTGGATGAAAAGTATCCATAGTAATTCCGACAATATATTGAGCCCTTGGACTTCTGAAAGATTTAAAAGGATCTGATTTTAAATCAGACAGGGATCTGATTGCTGAATTTAAATTATGTGTTGGGATAAAAGTTTTTGGATCAAAATAATGGTAGTCGTACCCCGTGATTGGGTAGTTCCAAACTTCAGTACCGTTTGAGGAATCCATCACGAAGCTTCTGTTATTTAAGCCGACTTTGTTAACAATAGCTAAATGCCAGCTCATAGGATTTGAGTCTAAGCAGGAAGGCTCAAGGGGTCTCAAGTACGAATCTCGATCTACTATATCTTGGCGGCAGCGGTCACCTGCTCGATGGGATCTGGGGGATGAAGTCGCCCAAAGCCAAGACATGAGGCCTTTGATATCATGTGCATGAAAAGTGATAGAGTGCTGACCTGAAACATCTTTTAATGTGACTGGTGAGTGAGGTGAAGTTGGAATCATGTGAGTGACGGCGGCCCATCCGTGACAAATTCCCGTCCAAGTAGCAACGCTGCCCTCAGTTTGGTAATCACGTAATCCTTTTTCCCACATGAAATGAGATAAAGTCCAATTAGAATCTCCAATCAGAAGATCATACTTCTCAGCCGGAGAGAGTTCATTTATTCGACCAGTGTTAATAAATGTTAAAGCAGGATTGAGGCTGTAATTTTGATAGTTTTCTATAAAGTTTTTCGACTTCGTGCTATTTGGGCTTGCGTAGCGAAAACTTAAAATACCTTTATGGATTGGCCAATAGGAACCTGACCAGGGTTCAAAACCAGATTGACCTTTTGTTAAGCCTTGGGCCTGCATCCAACTGATATTGACTGTGTAATTCAAATTTTGAAGAAATACTTTGAAATCATCGTGAGCGGAGGGTTCTGAGTTAGGGTAAATTTTTTCAGCTTTTGTGTTAAGGGTCAAAAGCAGCGTGGCGATCAAAATAAATTGACTTAAAAAAAATTCTTTAGAAGTTTTTTTTTGTGCGTTGAATAGAGTGAATTTTAATTTTAAATAAAACGGTGATTTTCGCAAGATTCCCCCAAGAGTCACCCGAATAATCGATGACGGCTCTGCTTGGGTGCAAAGTTTGTTCCTTAGCCTGAGCTACAAAATATGAACTTGTGAAGTCGTGAAGTCCCTTTTCGCCGTTTGAAGTTATCTCAAAAAGTTATTCTTCGTCCTCTTCTTCCTCGTCGTCCTCATTTTCATCATCATCTTCTTCGTCCTCGTCTTCTTCAGAAGCAACTTCAGCTTCAATTTTAACGAGCCAACCTTCTTCGTAAGGATCTTCCATAATAATCGTAGGATCTTCGACTACTTGGGCATTAATTTCTAAAATTTCACCATCGACTGGAGAGTAAATATCGAGTGGACCGTCGCTTGTTTCGATAGTTCCAATAACAGCTTCAGCTTCTACTTTTTCACCTTCAGGAGAAAGATCAACCGAAGATATTTCATCGAAGTCTTCAAGGGCTTCTTCGTTTATGCCAATTGTGATAACGCCGTCTTCATTTTGCATCCACATTGAGCCCATATAGTTTCTTCGTTCACTCATAATTCCACCTTCGTTTGAATATTTTTAGTAAACCAATTAGAACAAAAAAGGGACGACTTTTGAAAAGCATCTAACGCGCAGCATGTTGGGCTTTACGAATCACTGTTGTTTCTGGTACACACTCGGTCGAACGTTCATATTGCAAAAACGAAATCTTTATCAATTTTCAGAGGGGGGAATTGATGACGAAACGGGTTTTTGTCTACGGTTCTTTATCAAAAGGCATGGTCCATTTTGATAAAATCGCAGGCGCAGTCCAAAACAGTGAAAAAGCATGGGTAAATGGCGCGGCGTACCAGTTGCGTGTTGGTTATCCTGTGCTTCTTAAAGGAATATCAAATCAAATTGTCGGCACCGTAGTTGAACTTAATTCTTTCGATCTCATGTTACCTTTATTAGATCTATTTTATGGGTACTCTGGTCTGGATTCTTCTAAAAGCCTTCATTTTCGAGAGCTCACTCAGGCGAAGTTATCAACTGGTGAAAATGTTGATTGTTGGGTTTACTATTTGAATCCGCGAAAGTTACCTTCCAGTGCTCGTTTTATAGGTGACGGTGACTGGGAGTCTGGAATTCAAGGCCCTAAATTCACAGATCAGTTAACTGAAAAGCAAAAGCATTATATCCGTAGGTTGGGATCTGCTACTGGCCGAGAGGTTGTTCCCATTGATCTGCCACTTTATCGGGAATTGATGAATTTGGAATTGATAGTGGACAAGGGGCGTCGACTTGCTTTATCTAAGTTCGGACAAGAGGTTTGCCGTTATCTTGGAGAATCAAAAGCCTAATTTTAGAATTGTTTTAGTAGAGCCGGAAATCCCACAAAATACGGGGAATATCGGAAGAACCTGCGTTGCCACTGCTTCAGAACTTCATCTCGTTGGAAAATTAGGTTTTGAAATCAATGACAAGAATTTAAAAAGAGCAGGTCTTGATTACTGGCAACATCTGACTTGGCATCACCACGAAACATTTCAAGATTGGCTTCTTTATGTCGAAGATCAGTCTCGAGTTTTTTATTACTCGGCATTTGCTACAAAGAATTATACGAACGTTGAATATCAAAAAGGTGACTGGCTTGTTTTTGGTAAAGAAACAAAAGGCTTAGATCCTGAAATTTTAAATCGAAATCAAGAAAAGTCACTTGTTATTCCTTTATTAGGCCCAGCTCGCGGTCTCAATTTGGCGACAGCGGTTGCCGTTGTTGCCTATGAAGGTGTCAGGCAATTACATACAACAGAAAGTGAAATATAAAAATGGAAAGAAAACGACAGTTATGGGCTCTTATTTTTTTTGGATTGCTAGCTGTGGCTCCCTTTATTCCTGTTGCCACTAGTTTTTTCGAGCTTCGGTCGGCCATTTTATTTGATGAACAAGTTTTTTGGGCTGATGGTCAGGAGTTTAAATACTCAGTTCCCCAATTGAATAAAGGATTTTACGAACTCCGTCTTGATTCTTCGGTTTCGGATTGGCAGCCGATAGTGAAATTGACATGGAGTTTGATGGAAAAGAAAACGTCTCGTGAAATTATATCAGTTTCCGAGCCGCAAGAAATCATTCTAACAAAGCCAATTGCTAAAATTCTGATTTCTGAAAATACCCAGGGCGAAAATGAACTTTTAATTCGCTTTTCCAATTCAAATCCGACTCAACATGTTTTAAGAATTAAATTGGGCCAAGATCGAGACTCGATGCTGGCCAAGGGTTCCCGTGAATTCGGGATTGTTCTCGCCGTCAGTCTAGCTTTGATGTTGTTGCTATGGAAACCCCTGATGAAGCCACTCAAATTGGCTCCGCCAATAACGAAATAGAGCAGCTGATCATATCTTGGAACCTCACCTGTAGCAGTCTATCGATGACGCTCTAAGGTGTTGCCGTTCTGATGCCCTAGAGATATTCTAGCACAACTTATGACGGCAAATTTTTTAGCAAAAATATTCGGTACCAAGCATGATCGTGAAATGAAAAAGTTGAAACCTTTGGTTGATCAAATCAACCAACTGGAATCTTCTCTGCAATCCCTTTCAGATGATCAGCTCAAAGCAAAGACACCTTTTTTTAAAGAGCGACTGGCGAAAGGCGAATCTGTTGATTCCATTCTTCCAGAAGCTTTTGCAGTTTGTCGCGAAGCTTCGAAGCGTGTGCTCGGCATGCGACATTACGATGTCCAGCTCATTGGTGGGATTATTCTTCACAAAGGAACCATCGCTGAAATGAGAACCGGAGAAGGTAAAACCTTAGTGGCCACATTGCCGGTTTATTTAAATGCACTTACAGGTCGTGGAGTTCACGTTGTGACAGTCAATGACTACCTGGCCAAGCGAGATGCCGAGTGGATGGGTCGTCTTTATAATTGGTTAGGCTTAACCTCTGGTATTATCGTGCATGGATTAAATGATGAAGAGCGAAAAGTTTCATATAAATCGGACATAACATATGCCACAAACAATGAATTAGGCTTTGATTATCTTCGAGATAACATGAAGTATGATTTAAATGATTATGTTCAGCGCGAACATCATTTTGCGATTGTTGATGAATGTGATTCAATTCTGATCGATGAAGCCAGAACTCCTCTGATTATTTCGGGTCCAGCGGAAGCTTCGACGGATAAGTATTACTCAATTAATAAAGTGATTCCATCTCTTGAAAAAGACAAACATTTCACGATTGAAGAAAAATCTAAAACTGCTGCATTGACGGAAGAAGGCATTACAAAACTTGAACAACTTCTTAAAGTTGGAAATTTATACGATCCAGAGCATATTGAAACTCTTCATCACGTTTACCAAGCACTGAAAGCGCATCAGCTTTATCGTAAAGATGTTGAATACATGGTGATGAACAATGAAGTGGTTATTGTGGACGAATTTACAGGTCGTCTGATGCCCGGTCGTCGCTGGAGTGATGGCCTCCATCAGGCTATCGAAGCCAAAGAAGGTGTTGACGTCAAAAACGAAAATCAAACTTTAGCTTCAATTACATTTCAAAATTATTTTAAAATGTATACGAAGATGTCGGGAATGACTGGAACTGCGGATACAGAAGCTGTTGAATTCAAAAAAATCTATAATTTAGATGTCAGCGTTATTCCGACGAATAAGTCGATTCAAAGAAAAGACGAAGAAGACGTTGTTTATAAAGACCAAAATGCGAAATATAAAGCAATTGTCCAGGACGTTAAGTCAAGAGTTGATCGTGGACAGCCAATTTTGATCGGAACAGTCAGTATTGAAAAATCAGAAACTTTGAGCTCTTTCTTGAAAAAAGAAGGTATTCGCCATGATGTTTTAAATGCGAAAGCACACGAACGTGAAGCAGAAATAGTTGCTCAAGCCGGAAGAAAAGGTGCGATTACAATTGCAACCAATATGGCCGGTCGCGGAACAGATATCGTTTTGGGTGGTAATGCTGAAATTATGGCGAAGAAATCAACAGGTCTTGAAGAAGGGCTTGAGTTTGAAGAAGCAGTTAAAAAATTTAAAGCACAATGTGATGCAGAACGCCCTCTGGTCGTAGAAGCGGGTGGACTTTATATTATCGGAACTGAACGACATG
The DNA here is from genome assembly GCA_030158485.1 of Pseudobdellovibrionaceae bacterium. Classification (GTDB taxonomy): domain Bacteria; phylum Bdellovibrionota; class Bdellovibrionia; order Bdellovibrionales; family Bdellovibrionaceae. The sequence goes on from JAOASS010000016.1 coordinate 28,039, forward strand.
AATCTCGACGTATCGACAATCAGCTTCGCGGTCGTTCAGGTCGTCAAGGTGATCCCGGAGAATCAAAATTTTACTTAGCTCTTGATGACGATCTCATGCGGATTTTTAATGGTGAACGAATTCAAAAAATTATGGGAATGCTCAATATCCCTGACGATGAGCCCATCACCGCTAAAATGGTGACTCGATCAATTGAAGGTGCACAAAGAAAAGTAGAAGGACATCACTTCGATGTGCGTAAGAATTTACTTGATTATGACAATGTCATGAATTTGCAGCGCCAAGCAATTTACATGATGAGACGTCAAATTTTAGAAGGTCAAAATATCGAACGCACTGTACTTGATATGCTAGGTGATGTTACTTCTGTGACACTCGATACGCATGTGCCGCAAGAAAGTAAAAAAGAAAATTGGAGCTTAGAAGGTCTTAACAACACACTTCAACAGCAATTCGGTCTGCGCATTGAGCTTAACGAAAGTATGACTCATGAGTCGATTACGACAGCTGTCAGTCAAGCTGTGAAAGCTGTTTATGATCATCAAAAATCAACCATGGGAACTTTCTTTGAGCAGATTTTAAAAATGGTTTTGTTGCAAGCCATTGACCAAAGATGGAAAGAACACTTACTCATTATTGATAAGCTAAAAGAAGGAATTAATCTTCGGGGCTATGCTCAAAAAGACCCCATTATTGAATATAAAAAAGAAGCGTTTAATGCGTTTGTTAAGTTAAATGATGTCATTAAATCTGATGTTATTGAAAAAATGATGAAAGTTCAAATTGTGGCTCAGCAGGCAGAACAAGCACTTGCGAGTTTTCAACCTGAAGAAGCTGATCTAAGTAACTTAGACTATCAGCATCCTGATGCGCGATCTTCTTCACGTCCGCCAGCCACTAGGTCTTCAGAACAACTTGAACCCGATAGCCAGGGTTTGAATGCAAGCGGCCAGACTCGTCGGATGACGATGTCCCGTCAATCTGCTTATTCTGATGATTCTAAAATGAACCGCGCTGACAGAAGAAAACTTGAAAAGCACAAGAGGAAATAAAGTTGGCAATTTGTCCCAGTTGTCAGGCTCAAATTAAAATTGGCTCTGAATTTTTCGGTGGCTTGTTCACTTGTCCAGAATGTCTTGCTATCTATTTTATTGGTTTTGATGGTAGCCCAGAGTCTAGACAACAACAGGAGTCTCAGCCATTCAGCGAAAGCATAATCTTACCTGATGATTCCAATTTACCTGAAACAGCTTTCGAGACTCAGCCTGATCCACAAATAGATTCAGTGCCCTATTCTAATCCAATTCAGGATTATGTCGCTCGTGATCAGCTCGAAGAAACCTCAAGCTCTCCGATTTTCAGTCCTTTGCAAGATGTAATCGATTTCGCTCATAATGAAGAGTCAACGTCACTAGCATCGTTTAATGTTCAAATTCGAGGTCTTGACGTAAATGAAAATTTGCAAGCTTTGAAAGATATTTTATCAGATTCAAAACTTCAGCTCAATTTCGATCAGCTTAAAAAGAAAATAAAAAATGGAATTTTAAAATTAGAGAAACTGAGCCCGGCGCAAGCGGCCGTTCTTTCATTTCGCTTGCGCCCATTGCCTATCGAAATGAAATGGGAGCAAAGTCTTTTATGATTAAAGTCGTCATACTTGTCTTATTCTTGATATTAAATGCTAACGCGGAAGAAGTACCAGAAGGGACACAGAAGCCCAGTGAAGCAGCGGCACCAGAGGCCGTAACACCAGATCAAAAAGCAAGTAAAGAGCTAACTGAAGTTGAAAAGCAGGTCTCAACATTAGGGGCAAAAGTTAAAGCTAAAAATGATTCAATTGAAAATCTATTAAAGCAAAAATCAGTTGAACAAGATCCAGATAAACTTTCTGAAATTGTAAAGCTTGTCCAGCAAGAGCATCGTGATTTAGAAAAATTAACTCAAGAATACAATATCCAACTGAGCATCCTTCAATACCGATTTCCAGAAAGGGGTCTTAAGGCAGGAAGGCGTTATCAAAGATTAAATACAAAATCTTTAGATGAAATGGAAAAGACGATGGGGCTTGAATCGCACCTTAAGAAATCCCGCGAAAAAATTAAAAAAGTTTATGGAATTCAGGAAAAAAAACCGACTTTTTCAAAAGACAAAAAAAAGATTTTAATCGAAGAAGAAAGTCTTTTACAGCCCGCGACACTATCAAAGTAATTAAAGCCAATTAGTTTAAAAGATCACGTTTTTTATTAATTAAAATAATTTCTGCGTAAATTTTAATAATTTCATTTGTTACGGGTCTGTTTTCTAAACCATACTTTGTCTTTAAAAAATCGACAGATTCTGCCATTACAATATCTCGCGTGAAATGTTTTTTAAGATTAGGGCCGAGCTCACTTTCAAGAGCTTTGCTTTGAGTGCCTTGTATAACTAAGTAATCTTTCATATTAATTAGCAAAATGTCACCACCCAGAGTTTGTTCATTTATGCTGACAGTTGGCAACTTGATTTCGGCACGAGCCACGCAAACTAAAAACATCACTAATAATAAGATAAATTTCATATCCAGACCTCTTTCCAGAAGTTATCTAATCGATTCAAACTCAGGAACGTAGCGAACTTTATCTGTTCCTTTGATTCTTTTTTCATATTCTTCAGCGCCTTGGCCAAATTGACTGCGTGATTCGACGAGTTCTTTGTAGGCGACTGCATTTGACTCCTCATTTTTTTTATCAACAGTAGCTGCCTGCTTTTCTTCTGGAGCTTTATAGGATTCTCCAACATAATCTGCGATGCCGTTTGAAAAATGGATTTCTCGTTCATAGCGAATTCCATCTTGGTAAAATATAATAAACCAGCGATCTTTTCCGTGAAAACGAGTGACGGCCCTTGGCCCACCAATCATTTCAAGAACTTGGTCTTTATCCATACCAGGTTTAATTTCATCGAAAGCTGTTTTTAAATTTGTTTGGCAGCCAGAAAGACATGCCAAAATAAAGACTAATAAAATGAAATTATTCCCCATGTTTAATAGCTTATTAGAGTTAAGCTATGTTGACGAGAGGTTTGCGAAAAGCATATCAAAATGAGACAGCTATATGCGCAGTTTATAATCACCATTCAAGCGCGACAGCGGCCATTGAAAGCCCGCCACCAGAGCCAACAAGCATGACTTTGTCGCCTTTTTTTAGTTTCTTATCTTGGACGGCATCTGACAGGCACATACCAATTGAAGCACTTCCCGTATAGCCATAATTTTGCATAATCAAATGAGCTCGATCCCGTGGAAGTTCTAATTTATCCATCGTTTCATTGATACTTTGGATATTAAACTGGGTGATAAAAAAGTGATTAATATCGCGATAGTTCCAACCTGCTTTTTCTGCTGTCTGTGTCACTAATGAAGGCCAATGAAGTCCATTTGTTTCTGGTGGAATTCGTTTAGGAAATGTTAAAAGATGTTCTTTTTTATCCAAAACATCTTGGTTAAAAGGCTTGTACGAGCCCCCAGCATAAATTCCCATATAGTCATGGTATTCACCAATCGACTTGTAAGTTGCCGAGATAATTCCTGCGAACTTATCGGTAGATTTTAAAACAACAGCCCCAGCTCCATCCGCAAAAAGAGTCGCTATTTTATAATCTTCTAAATTAAGCCAGCGGCTCATGGCGTAGGCGCCCACAACAAGAACGTTTTGAATTGATTTATCAGTTTGGATATAGCGGCGACCCGTATCAAGTGCAGTTACAAACCCCGCGCACGCGGCGTTGATGTCAAATGTTCCAGCTTTTGTTGCCTTCATTTTATGTTGAACTACAGCTGCAGTAGAAGGCGATAGGTAATCAGGAGTATCGGTCGCGATTAGAATAAGATCCAGATCTTGAGCAGTCAGGCCTGCATTTTTTAAAGCCATTTCTGCTGCTGGAACCACTAAGTCTGAAGTAGATTGGTTGGAGTTCATCCAACGGCGCTCAAAAATATTTCTTTGTTCACGCAGAAACGTATCGATGTCTTTTTTGTAAAGATCGTTGAAAAACTGATTTTTAACTATTTTTTCCGGTGCGTAATGACCTGTTCCCGCGATAAAAGCTTGAGCCATATTGATCTCCCAATTTTTCTAACTAATATTGACTTTTCTCCTCTCAAAAGTGAATAGAACTGTCACGCTTTAAAAATAGAGTACAGACACTAGTTGACCCTTTTCCTATGCTATGGGAGACACAGGCTTAACGAAGAGGATTTATGACAAAATTACAGTTTCAATTTGAAAATAAAAATGTGGTCGTAACGGGCGGAGCATCAGGTATTGGCTTTGATATCGCAAGGCACTTTCTCCAATCAGGGGCCCAAGTAACCATTTGGGATTATTCTCAAGAAGCTCTCGATCAAGCGCAAGCGGAATTGGGTCAATGGAAATCCCAGTTAAAAGTGGCAGTGGTTAATGTGACAAATCGTGACCAAGTGGCTCAAGCGGCTGCCGCATTACCTAAAGTTGATATCTTGATAAATAACGCTGGAATCACAAAAGATAAGAGCTTCGCGAAAATGACAGGCGAAGATTTTGATGCAGTAATTCAAGTGAATTTGACTGGTTTGTTTAACGTGACGAAAGCTTTGCTCGAAAAATTCACTGAAACTAGCGGCAAAAGAATTATTAATATTTCTTCAGTTGTGGCTCTTTATGGAAACTTTGGTCAAACAAATTACGTTGCTGCAAAAGCGGGAGTGATTGGTATGACAAAAACGTGGGCCCGTGAACTAGGTAAAAAAGGATTTTGCGTTAATGCAATTGCGCCGGGGTTTATTAAAACAGCGATGACAAATGCGATGCCTCCGGAAGTTCTTCAGGGTATGGCGGCGAAAGTGCCAGTTGCTCGCTTAGGTGAAACTGCGGACATCGCAAATGCAGTACTCTTTCTTTCTTCAGATCAAGCAGCTTATATTAACGGAACAGTTATCAGCGTTGATGGCGGGTTAGTATTATAGTTTTTTTGTCTAATTTGTTGATGTATAGAAGTTTATCGTTCTAAAAATCATTCCCATTAAGAATCGGCTCGCAAGAGTCGATTTTTCTTTTTAGCATTAAGTCTTGTATACTCAAGAGCAAGATGTCTCTAGAATCAATAGGTGGTTACACCCTTATCGACTTACTGGCCCGAGGTGGTATGGCTGAAGTGTATCTCGCAACCACTGCGGGTGAAGCTTCGTTGCGAAAACAAGTTGCGATAAAAAGAGTTTTAAGGAAGTTGAGCCAATCCCAAGATTTTATTAAAATGTTTCATGATGAAGCCAAAGTGGCTATTCAGCTACGACACAAAAACATTGTAACAGTTTACGATTTTGGAATCGACCGAGGTTACCCTTATCTTGTTATGGAATATGTACCTGGTCATAGTTTACAAGATGTCAGAAATAAGTTATTGGAAAAAAAACAATTTTTGTCTCTAGATCATGTTTTGTATTTAGTAAAAGAAATCGCAAGTGGCTTGGCTTATGCTCACAACTTTAAAGACTTGGAAAGTGGTGCAAAGTTAAATTTAATTCATCGTGATATTACTCCGCAAAATATCATGTTTGGTATTAACGGAGATGTTAAAATTATTGATTTTGGAGTCGCAAGATCTGACTTTAATACTTCAGTTACACAAGTAGGAATGATCAAAGGTAAGTACGGATATTTAAGCCCAGAGCAGCTTGAGCTGATGCCGCTTGATGCGCGTAGTGATTTATTTAGTTTGGGTATTTTATTTTTTGAGCTTCTTTTCAATAAAAAATTATTTTCATTTAATTCTGAAATCGAATACTTTGCTCAACTCAGAAATTTCAAATGTACTCCTGATCTGATTTCAACAAGAGATCTGCCCGTGCCTGTATCTGAAATTCTACTCAGATTACTTCAGCCTAACCGTGAAGAGCGCTATTCAACGGCTTTATCTGCTCTTGAAGAATTGACAATGGTTCTGCATTCACTTTTTCCAAGATACACTGAAGTTGAATTCGCAAAATTTATCCAAGATTGGATGCCATCAAGCCAATTGAGTTTTAATCAAATGCCAAAACAATTTCTATCAGGTGACAGGGTTTCTGTTGTCAAAGTGAAGAAGAGTTATACTTTCAGACTGCCAAAAGGATTAGCATGATGATTGGTTTTACTTATCTTTTTAGGGCAGACATCAGAGATTTGGTTAAAATTCTCTGGGCTCGATTTCTTTATTGGTTTGATGTAAACAAGCCTCAATTGCCGGTTATTACAAACGATCATCAATTCACAGTCTTGTTAGCCGCAAAATCAGATGATTTTTCAGGAGCCTTTAGATTATTGCACGATGACTTGGTCGCTAAAAAATTATGTCGCTCTAATTCTTATGGTTTAAAATTAAACATACATTCTGTCATGCCGCAAAACTCTACTTTAATTATTCGATACCGGGACATGGTGGTTGCTGCTGCAACGTTGATTCAGGATTCGCAATTGGGATTTCCAGGGGAAAAATTTTATCCAGGAGAAATTCAAGAGTTACGGCAAAGATATCGCTACGGAGTCGTTGAGTTGTCGAATGTTGTAATTGATCAAGCTTTTAAAGCGCATCAACTGGGCTTTTTTCATTTATTTATTAAATATACGATGAATATTTGTCGCCGAAATTTAAAGTCTCAAGCGCTTTTTATAACGATTAATCCTGTACTACAGGATTATTTTAAAAAGAATTGGGGATTCGTGAATATGGGACCTAACCTAAAATATAATTCAAATCCAAATTCACAAATTTCTATGGCAGTATGTGATTTAAGAACTTTTCAGCGGCGAGTTCAGCTTCATAAGATACCTTCGAAGGACTATAATAAAAATATTTCACTTTTTATTCGTAAGCGCGACAATCGGTTTCGATATCCTGTTAAGTCTGAAGGTCAGCGAATTAATGCTGTTATGACAGCTGACATGATCGAAGATTTTTGTCTTAAAAAAACCGAGCTTTATGAAGAAATGGATTCCCATTCCAGACAAATATTTCTTGAAATGTTTTTGCAGTTTTTTGGACCTGAAAGTCTTAAGAATTTTATTCAAACCGAAGTTACTTTGAATTTAAAAGAGTTTCGGTTGCCGGTAGATACTCAAGTTGCAATTAAATGTGGTGAACAGTTTTACGTTGGAGCCATTCGAGATATTTCGCAGAGTGGGTGCTACGTTGAATTGCCGAATGAGTTGCTAGATGTAAAGGGTACGATTACTTTAACATTTCATTTGGGTCAGAGTGAATTGCGAATGGATGCTAAGCCTATTTGGCGAAATCTAGATCGCAACTCAAAGTATCGTTTGGGTTACGGAATTCTTTTTGATAGACCGCTGATGGATTTACAAGAACAGATAAATGATTGGCAGTCGACAACCTGCAAGACAAAAGTTCTGAGGGCTTCTTAGTGGTATTTAACTTAATCTAGCTTTGATAAATTCAGCCATCTGAATAGGATTTTCGACGTTTAAACAGTGTCCAGCCCCTGGCACTTCAATAAATTCTGAGTTTGAAATGAGTTGTGTTAGTTTCAAGGCATCTACTTTGGGTAAAAGAATGTCTTTTTCCCCGAACAGGACAGTTGTTGGAGTTTTAATATTTTTAATTTTGTTTTCAAAATTAACTCCGCGAAGGGCTAATATCATTTTTGAGCCTACGTTTTTGACTGATTTAAGTGTATCTTCGACAATTACATTCTGGAAGTAGGCTGATTCGGTATCACAATTATGAATTGTATAGGCGATGATAAATGCAGTCAGGGCTCGGTCCGTTTTCATTTCTTGATATTTTCCTAAGACGGAATCATCAAAGTTAATTCCATTAGCGCCGACGGGGTCCAGTAAAAGTGAACTTTTAAAAAGAGTCGTGTTCTGGGCCATCATGAGACAAGCAATGAGTCCACCAGTCGAATGACCAATGATTCCAGCTTGTTTTACATCAAGAATTTTTAAAATTTTAAGATAATCTGAAGCAATTCTTTCAGCATCAAGATCGCCAGTAATTTCAGAGCTATCGCCGCATCCTGGAAGTTCAAGAAAAATGAATCTTCCCTTCTTAGAATGATTCATGGTCAGGGGTTTTAGGGCTTCCGTTGTGGGGATCCACCAGCGTCTAGTTGCCAAGTTCCCATTTAAAAAGACAAGGTCATGTGACCAAGAATTTTCTAACACAGAATAAGTTATAGAATAATTCTGTGATGGGTAACTTGAAACTATTAAGCTCACTTTTTCTTGATTTCCATTGTCAATGGATTCGCGATGAGAGTGTCCCCTTTGAACAGAAGAGGCTGTCCATCTAAAACACCTTTGATGTACTGGAAAGCAAAGCGTGGAAAAGATTCGGGGATTTTGTGTTCTGCAAATTTCACGTAAGTTAAGTTCGCACGACTTTTCAAGGGAACTGCTTTCCAGTAATTGGAATAGATGTCTTGAGGAATATATTGATCCCGTTCAGAAATGAGTAAATGGAGGCTTCGTTCAGGTAAGAATCGAGCTTCTTCAATTGGCTGGTAAGTTCGAATTCCTTGCACCATTCGAGTGATGCCTTCAAGTTTAAAGGGGTTTTCAAGACTTGATATTTCTGCCAGAGGATAAGTGGTGTAAGCTAATTGACGAATAAAATAATCTGTTAATTCGTCGTCAGTTGCGGGATTTTGAGGAAACATTTTGCGAGTTGCTTTAATCTGATCCTGAATCCACTTCTGTTGCGTTTGAAGAAATTCAGTATAGGGATTCATCAAAATCAAGTTGCCAGCATCTTGTGGGTAACGAGTCGCGAATGCCGCAATAATTCCACCACCATAAGAAAGACCAACAAGATTGTAGGGTGCTTTTATGCGTAGAGATTTAAGAAGTGACTTCAAATCGTCTGCTTGATCAGTGTAGAGAATTGGTTTTTGAGGAAGCGGATTTGACAATAAAGTCGTTCCCATGCCTGCCATATCGTAAGTTACGACACCAAAACCAGCGGTCGTTAAATTCTTTTTAAGTCCAACCCAATTTTTTGTACCGTAAGTAAGGCCGTTAACTAAAATCACAGTAGGTGAGTTATTCAAAGGCTTCGTGTATTCGACATAAAGTTTTTTTTGATTGATTTCAACCAAGCCTGCAAGGCTTTCAGGGCGAGCCCAAGATGTTTGACTGATCAATTGAAAAGCTATTAAGAATGCTAAATAAGAAACTTTCACTAGTGGATCCCCCTGTTTTGAACAAAAGCTCCATGGATTTCTCTCGCGAGTCTTGTTTAGTCAATGAATTGCTGGTGATGGGTATCTTTTGCATCGCACAACATACAATAACGTAGAGTTGATGCTCTATTTCAAACGGGTGTATTTATTTCAAAATTAAATAAATTGAAGATGAGGCTTTTGAAGTGAAAATAAGTCAAGATTGGTTAAAATACTGGAGCACGCATTCGCCGCACAATGTTGCTTTACTCGATGGCGAAACCGGCGAAGCATGGAACTATTTAGAGCTTTGGAAAAGAGCTCAAGCTGGAAGTGCCTACTTAGAAAAAGTTTTTGAAATTAAAAAAGGTGATCGAATTGTTTACATTGGTCAAAATGACCTGTCAGTTCTCAATCTCTACTTTTCAGCTATTCGCTTGGGGGCTATTTTAGTTCCGATTAATTACAGACTGACGGCCTCTGAAGTGTCTTATATTGTTAAAAATTCTCGACCAGCATTAGTTGTTCACGACGAAACATTTGAAAGTTTAGCTAGCGAATCAATTCGATTGGCCGAAGTAAATTCCGTAAAAAAGTTAAATCTACGTGGAGAAAACAGTTTCGAATTGGAAACTCGAAAGGATATTCCATTTCCAGAATTTCGAGCTCAGGAAGCTGATCCGGCGATGATCATTTATACTTCTGGCACGACTGGATTTCCAAAAGGTGCAATGGTTTCCCACGGGGGACTTTTTTGGAATGCTGTAAGCACATCTATGCGTTTGAATATTACTCAAACAGATTGTGCCGTGACTTTCCTTCCCCTTTTCCACACGGGTGGTTGGAATGTTTTAACGACTCCATTTTTACAACGGGGTGCCAAAATCGTTTTGATTCGGAAGTTTGATCCGAGTTTAGTTTTAAAGCTCAGCCAAGATCACAAAGCGACTTTACTATTTGGTGTCCCGACAACCATGGGGCTTATGGCCCGTGCTGATAATTTTCAGAATTATAAGCTCGAGACCATCCGTTATGCGATTGTCGGTGGTGAGCCTATGCCTGTTGAGCTTATTAAAACATGGCATGATCGAAATATTTTTATTCGCCAAGGTTATGGCCTGACTGAATTTGGACCCAATGTTTTTTCTTTAAATGAACAAGATGCGATCAGTAAAATTGGATCAATTGGATTTGCAAACGCTTATATCTCAACGCAAGTTGTGAAAGAAAACGGTACTTTGGCGCAAGCACATGAAGTCGGAGAGCTTTGGCTTAGTGGGCCTGCTTGCATGATGGGTTACTGGGATAATTTAAAGGCGACTAAAGAAGCTTTGTCTGACGACTGGTTTAAAACAGGTGATCTTGTTTACTTTGATGAAGACGGATACTTCTATGTGGTGGGCCGAAAGAAAGACATGTACAAGTCTGGCGGAGAAAATGTTTATCCCGCCGAAATTGAACAAGTCATCAGTCAAATGAAATGGGTACAGGAAGTCGCAGTTATCGGAGTTCCCGACGAGCGTTGGGGCGAAGTTGGTAAAGCATTCGTGGTTTGTGGCTCAGATCAGTTTAGTGAAGTTGAGTTACGCGAGCATTGTTCGAAATACTTAGCAAAATTCAAAGTTCCAAAATTATTTGCTCGTATCGATGAACTTCCCAAAGCAGGTTCCGGAAAAATCGTCAAAAAAGATCTCATTAAACTCTCTGCAAACCTTTGATAAACAAAGTGTCTGGATGATTTTCTTGAGTATGTGCTGAAAAAAATCGCACTGATGCTTGAAGGACACACCAGATTTAGATCTTATCGACATGTCGCTGAACATTAGAAATGATCACAAGTTGTTGTTTCCAAAGACTATTTACGCTACATATCATTGAAGGACATAAAGCTTAAATATTTTCTGGGAGATCATCATGTCTGATCAACACGATCACTCTGACCACCATAACCGTGGAGGCCTCTTCGCTTTCATGTTTTCAATGGTTTTCGTCTTTGCCTTCTTTTTTTACTTAGTTGCTATTCATAAGGGTGTTGATCTCGATGAAAAAGTTGTTGATCCGCGCGCCCCAGTTGCTGAAGGTGCTAAATTAGCTTTCAATGTGGACCAGATTCAGGAACCTTGGGTTGTTTCGGAAGAAATGATTGCTCATGGGCAAAAAGTTTATGCTTCTAACTGTGCTCTCTGCCATGGCGCAGAGGGAAAAGGTGATGGTTCCGCGGGACAAGGCCTCAATCCAAAACCAAGGAATTTAATTGAAGGCAGCTGGACTCAAGGTGCAGGCCTGATTGCACGTTTTAAAGTTCTACAAAATGGAATAGCCGGAACATCAATGGCTTCTTTTTCCCACCTTAAGTCAGGAGACCGTTGGGCTATGGTTCACTTTATTGAATCAATCACACAAAATAAAGGTAAAGACGATCCAGCGGCAATTGCTGAGTTCGCTAAAACAGCAAAATAAATATGATCAGTCTTTTGGTTTTCACTCTTAGTTTAGCATCTTGGTCCGCGCAAAACGCGATCAAAGGCTATTCACAAGAAGCTGAACCTTTAGTCTCTTCAGCGCAGCCAACGGAACTTAAAAATGTTGGAATCAAAGAGCAATTGGGACATCAAATTGATCTCAACATGACTTTTAAAGATGAAAACGGGCAAACTGTTAAATTGTCTCATTACATTAATGGTTCAAAACCTGTTATTATCAGTCCTGTTTATTACAATTGTCCCAGGCTTTGTAATTTTCATTTAAACGGGCTTACGGAAGCCCTTCAAAAACTTGACTGGAGTCCAGGGCAAAAATTCGAAGTTCTAGCCTTATCTTTTGATTCAAAAGAAACACCTGAATTAGCTTCTGCGAAAAAAGACAGCTACATGAAGTTGTACAATCGGCCTGGAACAGAACAAGGTTGGCACTTTTTAACGACTGATGAAAAAACTGTTCAGCAGTTTACAAAAGAAGTCGGTTTTGATTTTAAGTGGAATGAAGAAGCGAAAGAATGGGCTCATGCTTCAGCGGCGATTATTATTTCTCCAAATGGTAAGATTACTCGTTATTTGCCTGGTATCGTTTTTGAGCCACAAAATATTAAACTTGCGTTGACTGAATCCGGCGAAGGCAAAGTTGGAAATTTTATTGATAGTTTAGTGCTTTATTGTTTTCAGTATAATCCCCATAAAAGCGAATACACTTTGGCCGCATTTCAAATGATGAAATTGGCAGGGTTGGCGATGGTTATTGTTTTAGCAATATGGCTTTTGCCTATTTGGATTCGCACGTGGAAAGCGGAAAACCCAAGGAGTTGATAAAATGTTTTGGTTAAGTCCAGCTCATGCACAGACGTTTATGCCAACAGCTGCAAGTGATATTGCCGGAGATGTGGATAATCTTTATTCCTTCCTTCTTATATCAAGCTTTATTTCTTGCGTGATTTTGATTGGTGGAATGATTTATTTTGTTTACAAATATCGTCGAAAAAGTCCGAACGATAAAACACCACGAATTACTCATAATAATTTTCTTGAATTTTTGTGGTCTTTTATTCCGCTTGTGATTTTTATGGTGATATTTGCTTGGGGCTGGAAAGTTTACCACGACATGCGTTCTATGCCTGAAAATGGTCTTGAAATACATGTAACGGGTAAGCAATGGGCTTGGGAAATTCAGTATAAATCAGGAGTCACAACCTCGAATGAAGTTGTTGTGCCAATTGATACTGACGTCAAATTGATTATGACATCTCGAGATGTTTTACATAGTTTTTACGTTCCAAGTTTTCGCATCAAGCAAGACGTAATTCCAGGTCGCTATACGACTTTGTGGTTCAATTCAAATAAGCTGGGCGAATTCCATATTTTCTGCACAGAATATTGCGGAACTTCGCACTCTGGAATGATTGGAAAGTTAAGAGTCGTAACGCGCGAAGATTATGATAAGTGGCTTGAGCAAGAGTCAAAGTTTAGCACGCTGCCAATCGCAGAAAGAGGCGCCAAACTTTTTCAGAATAAAGCCTGTGCATCTTGTCACTCGGTTGTGGATAGTTCTGTCAGAGTTGGACCTGCGCTTTATCAGAAATTTGGTAAGCAGCAAATAACATCTGCCGGCGAAGTTACTGTCGATGAAGAATACCTTCGTGAATCCATTCTGAATCCAAATGCTAAAATCGTTAAAGGTTTTAATCCGAATATCATGCCTTCATTTCAAGGGCAGCTTAATGAAGCCGAATTATTGGCCATCATTGAGTACATTAAAGGTCTTAAATAGGAGAGGTGAGTTATGGGTACAGCTGCTCACGGTTCGAATTCAAATGTAAATTATTTAAATGAGTTTAAAGGCATTAAATCGTGGCTTTTATCATTAGATCATAAACGAATTGGTCTTATGTACATGATCTCAATCCTGACTTTTTTCTTTGTCGGTGGGATTATGGCTCTTCTTATCCGTTACGAACTTTTTGCGCCGGGTAAGCAACTTTTGAGCCCCGACCAGTATAACCAAGTGATGACATATCACGGGGCCATGATGGTTTTCATGGTGATTGTTCCAGGAATTCCAGCGATTCTTGGAAACTTTTTTCTGCCGCTTCAAATTGGAGCAGCTGACGTGGCTTTTCCGAAATTGAATTTGGCAAGTTGGTACGTTTTTATGTTTGGTGCTGCCATTGCGATTTCTACTTTTTTCTCAACTAAAGTAGATACCGGTTGGACGTTTTATACACCTTACTCAATTAAAACCGGAACAGCTGTTGTGGCGATGGTTTTAGCCGCGTTTGTTATGGGTATGAGCTCTATTTTGACGGGGCTTAACTTTATTGTCACGGTTCACAAGTTACGTGCACCTGGAATGACCATGTTTAAAGTCCCTCTGTTTGTTTGGGCTATTTATTCAACTGCTATTTTGCAAGTAATCGCAACACCAGTTCTTGCGATTACTTTGCTTTTGCTTGCGGCGGAAAGATTATTCGGAGTAGGTGTTTTTGATCCAGCACTTGGCGGAGATCCAGTTCTTTTTCAACACTTTTTCTGGTTTTATTCTCACCCCGCGGTTTATATTATGATCTTGCCAGCTATGGGGATTGTTTCTGAATTAATATCGGCCTTTTCTCATAAAGTGATTTTTGGCTACAAAGCCATTGCTTATTCTTCTTTAGGAATTGCGGCTGTTTCGTTTATTGTTTGGGGACATCACATGTTTGTTTCTGGCCAATCAGAAATTGCAGGTGTTTTATTTTCATTTCTAACAATGCTTGTAGGTGTTCCGACGGCAATTAAAATGTTTAATTGGCTAGCAACATTGTATCGCGGTTCGGTTACTTTTTATTCTCCAATGCTTTATGCTTTAGGATTTCTGTTTTTATTCGCGATCGGTGGAGTAACGGGAATTATGTTAGCATCAATGGGCGTGGACGTTCACTTTCATGACACATACTTTGTTGTGGCACACTTTCACTACGTGATGGTGGGGGGAACGTTAATGGCTTTGATGGGCGGTTTTTACTACTGGTTTCCTAAAATGTTTGGAAAAATGGTAGATGATCGGTTAGCTCGTATGACATTTGTTCTTATCTTTATTGGTTTTAATGTGACATTTTTCCCTCAATTTATTTTAGGTGCGATGGGAATGCCACGTCGGTACTTCGACTATATTGCTCCTTATGAATCATTAAATAAGATTTCAACAATGGGTTCTTGGTTGATTGCATCGGGCTTCTTATTGTCCTTGTACGCAATGATTAAAGCCCTTAAGTCGGGGGAAAAAGCTCCAAGCAATCCTTGGGGTGCTAAAACTTTAGAGTGGCAGACCTCATCGCCCCCTCCGCATTTCAATTTTGATAAAAAACCGACAGTTACAGGTGGGCCTTATGACTACTAACGTTTCACACGGAGAACATCATCACTCTCATCACTTTGATAGTGCTGAGCACGAATACTCAAGCGACAAAGAAGGCCTCTGGCTATTTATGGTCACCGAGATCCTGATGTTTGGTGGCCTTTTCGTTGCGTATGCCATTTTTCATAGTATCTATCCTGAAATGTTTTCTGAAGGAGCTAGTCACTTGGACTGGAGAATGGGGTTTATCAATACTTTAGTTTTGATTACATCATCTCTAACTATGGCTTTGGGTATTTTCTATAATCAACAGAATCAACCGAAAAAAGCTTTTTGGAACTTGATTGCAACGATTTTGTTAGGTTGCTGCTTTTTAGTTATTAAGTATTTAGAATACTCTGGAAAGTTTCATCACGGCATTTATCCGGGACGTTTTTTGGACATGGCGGTCGTCAATCCGGTTCATCAAAATTTAGGACTTTATTTTGGTCTTTATTTTTGTATGACAGGTCTTCACGGTATTCACGTTGTTATTGGAATGAGCCTTATTGGTTGGGTCGCAGTCAGAACCTACAAAGGTCATTTCAATTCTCATTACTACACTCCTGTCGAAGGGGTTGGTATTTTTTGGCATATCGTTGATTTGATTTGGATTTTCTTATTTCCATTACTTTATTTAGTGGGCTAGAGGGGTTATTGAATGAGTCAACATCACGTTATTCCTTTTAAGACATACATGAAAGTTGCCGCTGCGTTGGTGGCATTAACTTTTTTAACAGTCATTTGCCATGAACTGCATTTAGGGCCTTTAGCGGGGCCTGTTGCTTTTTTAATTGCAGCAGTCAAAGCGGCGTTAGTTCTTTTATACTTCATGCACTTAAAATACGATAATATGCAGAATCGAGTTATTTTTGGATCGGGACTTATTTTTCTTCTGCTTTTAATTGGTTTTTCGGCTCTTGATATTTGGACTCGCGTTCAATCCATGAGCACTTTGTAATATTGATGTGTTAAAACTATTAAACCAACTGACCAAGCTAGGAATTGTGATTTTCGTCGTACTGACGGCAATCGCAGGATATATGGTTGGATTTCAAATCGAAAATACTTTTGACTGGCAACACTTCGTTAAATTTATTTTGGGAACATATTTTTTAAGCTCAGGATCTCTTGCTCTGAACCAAGCTCAAGAATACAAACTTGACCAAAAAATGAAAAGAACTGCGCTTAGACCAATAGCTTCTGGTCGATTGACACCACTTGCGGGTGTGATTTTAGCTGTTAGCTTTATTCTAGTAGGCAGTCATTTTTTAATTGAAGTTTCCATGCTTTCAGCTGGACTTGGATGGCTCACAATTATTCTCTATAACGGAATTTATACTTATATCTGGAAGCCTCGATGGATTTATGCGGCAGTTCCGGGAGCGGTTCCGGGTGCTCTGCCTGTTTCGATGGGCTATGCAGCTGTGAATCCAGATATATTCAATTCTGAATCGATTTATCTTTTTATGATTTTGTTCTTATGGCAGATGCCGCACTTTTGGGCTTTGGCTTTAAGATTCAAGGATGATTATCAAGCTGGCGATGTTCCCACTTTGCCAGCGGCTCTCGGGGTCGATAAGACTCTGTACCAAATGGTGCTTTATACTTTTGTTTATGTAGGGCTTGCAATAGCCTCGCCTTGGTTTCTTCGAACAAGTTGGTTTTATATTTGCCTTGTCATACCCATTTCATTTTTTGTGCTAGCAGAAACTTGGAAGTTTTATCGCGCAAAAGGTGAAAAAGGCTGGTTGAAGTATTTTTTACTCGTGAACATCAGCGTTTTGATTTACGTCTTTGTTCCCGTTATTGATAAATGGAATTTTCTTTTTACTCGAACAAATTAAAAACGACCATGCCTTTATTAGCTGGAACTCTTCTTTTCGCTTTCGGGTGTGTCAGGTTGCTGACCAGGATGAGCCTTTGCAAAAGCACTATGTTTCAAACACTCATCATTCACTTTTCGGCAAAGCGGAAATGGATCAAGATTAACTTGAAATCTTTTGGCTGTGAAAACGCATGGCACAAGTAGCACGTCAGCTGCTGTGATCTGGTCACCAAAGCAATATTTTCCAGAAAATTGTATGAGCATTTCTTCTAGGGCCTGAAAGCCTTTTCCGTACCAGTATTGAACCCAAGCATTTTTTTGTTCGCTTGTGTACTGCAGATCAGATTCTAGTTTTTGTAAAACTTTGAGGTTACTTAAAGGATGGAGAAAAGAATTTATATTTTCGCAGAACTGTCTGATCTTCGCTTTCGAGTAGGCATTATTTGGAAAAAGTGTGGGTTGGGGTTGGATTTCTTCAAGATACTCTATAACAGCAAGGCTTTGTGCAATTGATTTTCCATTGTGAACAAGTGTCGGTACTTCTTCCAGGGGGTTTAGTTTTTTATAATCAAGAAAATGCTGCTCGCCTCCATTTTTTAATAAATGCACAGATTTATAATCGAAGGGAATATTTTTCAGATTCAGAGCAATTCGGACTCGGTATGATGTGGAGCTTCTATAGTAGTTATACAAAATGAAATTTGACATATGAATATTCTAAGAAAGTGCTTGGTCCCTGGCAAGTGGCCCAAGGCGTCAGATGCGGAGACAGAACATTTTAAATGTATTAGAAGTAAGATTAAGAAAAAGGAGAATCCTAAATGAAAAATATTTTATCATTATTTGCTGTTTTATTTACGCTGACAGCTTCCGCTGCAAACTACACTGATATGGCATTGGAGGTAGGGTTCCGTCATCAGAACGGTGACGTAGCGGGCGCAGAAACGAATGCCAAGTTAGGTTATCAATTCGGTTTGACAGCGACATTTCCCATGGCTGAAAAAATGAGCTTTCGATCAGGGCTTTTATACACTCAGAAAAATATTGAGGTCGAAACAACAGTGATCACACAAGACTATAAATTTACTTATGTTGAAATCCCATTAACAGCACTTTTCAAATTCGCGGATTATGGTGCTGTTTACGGTGGACTTAATCTTTCCTTAAATTTAGATGATGATTGCGGGACAGCCACTTGTTCGGATGTTGAATCTTTGACAACTCCGATTGTTGTGGGTGCGACATTTAAATTTGCACCCCAAATGGGTGGAAACCTTTATATTGAAAAGCTTTCGGGTGATATTGCAAATAATGTAAAAGATTTCACAGCTGTCGGCGCAAACCTGATGATTACTTTTGATTAATTATGAAATTAGGCTCTCTTAAAACAATACATGCGGATGGTGAACTTGTTGTTGTCAGTCGAGATTTATCTCGGGTAACAACGGCGTCTGATATTTGTCCTACTTTCAGGCAAGCAATTGAAAGCTGGAAAGAATTCAGTCCTCGCCTTCAGGCAAGGGCCGACGAATTGGAAAAAGGCACCGCTCATTATCAAGCCTACGATGAAACTAAAATGATGTCTGCTTTGCCAAGAACTTGGTTATTTGCGGATGGCTCATCCTTTATTTATCATGTGAAACTTGTTCGTCAGGCTCGGAAAGCGCCACTGCCAGAAACGCTGACAACTGTTCCCTTGATGTACCAAGGGGAATGCAGTCGCTTTCTTGATCCGTTAGAAAATATTCCCCAAAGAGATTTTGCTTTCGGTACCGATTTTGAGGGCGAAGTGGGTGTGATCACAGATTTTGTTCCAATGGGGACAACTCCTGAAGACGCTTTAAAAAAAATTCGGCTTGTCGTTTTAATTAATGATGTTTCATTGCGCGGTCTTATTCCTGAAGAACTGGCTCAAGGTTTTGGTTTTTTTCAAAGTAAACCAGCCAGTAGTTTAAGTCCTCTTGCTTTAACTTTGGATGAATTCGGTACAGCTTGGAAAAATGGACGTCTACATTTACCTTTGGAAGTTAAATACAATGGAAATCTATTTGGAAATGCAGATGCAGGTGCCATGCATTTTCATTTTGGTCAGTTGATTGCACATGCTTCTCGAACAAGAGATCTAGCTGCAGGTTCGCTGATAGGGAGTGGGACAGTTAGTAATGAAGATCACTCGAAAGGATCAAGTTGTTTAGCTGAAAAAAGAATGATTGAAACAATTGAACAAGGTTCCCCCAAAACTCCTTTTATGAAAGAAGGAGACTCAATCGAAATTACAATGAAAAGTGAGAAGGGCGAAAATCTTTTTGGTCGTATTTTTCAAAAAGTTGTTAAGGTTCCATGAAGCCAATCATTATTAAAAATAAATTTTCCGCACAGGGCCCTGCACTTCGAAAACAATTTGAAAATAACTTTGGTGTTCATAAAGATATTCGTAATGAGAGATTTGTTTGGGATTATTGGTATGTTAAAAACCAGTATCAGTTTCTTAGAACGCCGGCGTATCACTATTTTTCACCGGCTATTTATCAAAAATTTCATTCTCAAATAGTACAGTGGGGAAGAGAAGTCTTGGGTTGTCATGATGTTTCTCCTCCGTGGCTATCTTATTACGTTGAAGGTATGGAACAAAAAATGCACTCCGATGTTCCCCATGGACCGTGGGCTTGGGTTTACTCGTTGAGCCCTCAAAAAAGAAAATTTACAGGCGGAGATACTTTTATTTTGAAGCCTGAAACTTTGAATTATTGGCAAAATTTTGTAGATGAAAAAGATCGAGAACAAAGTTCTTATATTGAACATATTGAGCCTGATTTTAATAAACTGATTGTATTTGATCCCCGCCTTCCACACGGTGTAACTCCTGTCAAAGGAACGTCCGATCCGCTCGAAGGACGAGTCGTGATTCACGGATGGTTTGTTGAGCCTCGACCTTATGTTGTTGGGGGTTTGTCAACTTCTCAGGTGCAGAAAACATTGCAACCAGTCCTTCTTGAGATGTCTGAAATTTTAAACCAATTAAATCACTTTCACGGTACGATGAGTTTAAGAATAGTTATCTCTGCCAAAGGGGAAGTGACTCAGTTTAAATGGCTTACAGATACAATTGTGTCGTTGTCTCATAGTGAAATAGAAAAAAAGCAGCTTCAAAAATGGATTCAAAGTCGTTTTTCTAACATTCAGTTTCAAAAAACGGCCACAGCGTCTAAAATTACGGTTCCTTTGCTTTTTAGATAAATTATATTAATTTTTTTTCGAAGAGCTTCAAAGAACTTTTAAAAAGAGAGAAGCCCGTAAGACTTCTCTCTTTTTAAAATGGTGCTATAAATTCAAAAATTAACTATCAATGACCGGGCTTGGTTTCGCTACTTTTAGGATTCATAGTTTCCGATCCAAACAAAGTTGAATTCGAATTTTTAAACTTTTCATATTCCTTTCGAGCTTCGTCTTTGCTGTATCCATAGGCTTTTTGAATGCGACCGATCGCTTCTTCCATATTGCCTTTGAAAAAATCCATGTCACTATCACTTAGCTTTGCCCATTGTTGGCGGATTTTGCCTTTTAGCATATTCCAATTAGCTTCAGGTATTGTATTTTCCATGATGACCTCCTCGAAAATGTTTTGTGGTTCGCGCTAATAGCATAAGATAAGCAAAATGAAGGCCACTTATTTAGAAAAATAAAAAATTAGGTTTTTTAAAATTAAGTGTAAGAAAATTTGATATCTAACAATATATCTGAACTTAAACTGCACTTAACAGGACAGTTTATAGCAGCGCTTTCCAAATTATTTCGTGCGATCTCATTTAAGTGCTTTGGCATTTCAATAGAAGCTGTAAGCTTTCCAATTCTTCGTGGATTTGCAGCCATTTCTTTAATGATGCGTACTTTTGAGCCCGAGATGTCCCAACCATTTTGGTCAGATTGGATGCCCATAACTGTTAACATACAGGCTCCTAATGAACTAGCCATCAAGTCTGTCGGAGAAAATGTTTGGCCTCGGCCATTATTATCTTTTGGGGCATCTGTTGAGATGACAGATTGAGAAGGAGCATGAATTATTTCACAATGTTTTTCACCATTATAAACAATTGTCATTTCGACCAACTTAAACCCCCTCTGCTTGAGGACAAAGAACACTTTCAGTTGTCATTTTAACGGGAACAAACTTTTCACTGATCATTTGATGAAGTTTATTTGCAACTTCAGCGCGTTCCATTTCAAGAGTTGTATGAACGGGTTCTAAAAATTTTATTTCAACATCAACATACTTTAACGAAAGGGCTTTGACCATAGCAACAACAAAGGGGATGTCGCCGTACCAACAAACATGATCTCGATTTTTTAAAGTGAAATCTTCACCTTCAATAGATTTAAAATTAAAAACATACGGTAAAATGGGCACTCCGGCATAGGCGGCAGCTGTCATTAATGTCCGCTTAAAAGGTAGTACGTGCTCGCCATTATGAGATGTAGCTTCTGGATACAAGCAAACGTTGAAGCCTTCTTTAAGGGAATTAATAATTTGCTGAAGCTCTTGTTGAATTCCCATGCGACTTCGTCTTTCAACATAAATACATCCAGCCATTTCAGTCAAAAGACCTAAGACTGGAGTTTGTCTCATTTCTAGAGAAGTGACGAATAATAAAGGTCTGAGAGAGCCACTTGCGAGAATATCAATAAATCCTAAGTGATTACCAACAATCAGCCCTGGAGCGCCTTGGGGTGGTGGATTTATAACAAAAACACGAATACCTAAAGTCTTGCAACAAAGGCTGGTGATTTGGTGAATCGAGCGAGAAAACTGCCTTTTTCTTTCGATAGGGTCTTTCACAAAAGCATTAATTTTAAAGCCACGAATTGTGTGAATGGCCGCATAAGATGAAAAAAGAAGAAAACGAAAAATAATTCTGAGGGGTCTTAATATAATTTCCACGATTCTAAATTAGAATCCCTCGGACTCAAGGTCAAGAATCTGTCTTATGGCGCTGCCCAAGAGACCGATTTAAGTCCTCTCTTTGTAGTATCGTCAAAAAATCGAGACAATTGAAGTCTTCATCCCAAGCGGGCTCGCCTCCGAAAAAAGAGCCTAATTTTAAATAATCTTTGCAGATATTTGGAATAAGACTCTCAGCTTCAATTCGTTCTTCAAGAGTGAGCGATCTTTTAAAATGAGATTCCCAAGCTTCAAAATCTGGCATTTTATAGGCTAATTGAGGTGGCGAAAAATATTCAGGTGCATATTTTCTTTCCTCAAAAAAATAGCGGTGCAAGAGTGCCGCTTGTCTTGCTGTTTTGACTTGAAAACTGGCGCAACCAAATAGTAATTGAGCATGAATTTTGCTCATATAGTCTGCGATTCCTTTCCAAAGAAGAGATATCACGACACCCCGTCGGTATTCTTTTTTTATACAGGCTCTTCCGAGCTCAACTTTGACTCCTGCTGTTGCAAAAATTCGTTCGATATTAAATTCTCGTGCTGAATAGGATTTGTCGCAAGATTGTGATGAATTAAGTCGATAGGTTCCTGCAACTGTATTTGATTTTTCATCAATAATGAGCAAGTGATCGCAGTGGAAATCGTACTGATCGATATCACAGCCCGCTACTTTTTTTGAGCCTTTTAGTTCTTTGTAGTAAACTTCGTAACGAAGTTGAAATGATTGTTTCAATTCGTTAATTGAGTCTGCAGTTTTAATCCTGAATGAGCCAATTTTATAGTTGAGATAAATTTTAGGTTCAAATTGATGGATATTATGAAGCCTTAAGTAATAGTATTCTTGAAATGCATCCGTTACTTTTTGAAACATAAATGCCCCCTTGATGAAAATATTGTGGCACTTCAATGTCGAGAATTAGTTAGGGGAATATTGTCATTAAGTTGAGATATGATTAGTTCTTGATATGAGCCGAGCTAGCTTTGCGAAGCCTTTCAAGGACGGGCTCCCATTCAGAGGAATTCATATACTCTTGATATTGAAAGACGATGCAATCAGAATTATTTTCGCTCATTCTTCTTAATTCAGCGTAAAGAATTCGAGCGGCTTCTCTGGCTAGCGGAGGAAGAATCAGTTCTTCAATTTGAGTTAATTGGGAGGGCTTAATAATTGTAACGCCTTCGACTTCTGATGGCAGTTCTTTCAATTTTTGATTTAATTTAATAATCAGATCGGAAGCGATAGACCCTTCAATCCAAAATAAAGGTTTTGCCGGCATATAGTGATATTTCATGTGCCCAGGCGATTCATTTTTTGATATTTTATTCTTCCAAGTAAATGGAATGGACTTATTTCGTAAATGATTCTGAATATCCTCAGCCAAGATTTGGCCAGGTCTTAAGATCGCAAGTTCATTTCCATCGATTAATAAAACTGTTGATTCGATACCAATCTGTGAAGACCCACCATCAATAATCGGAACTAATCCTGAGAATTCAACTTCGACATGGTGGGCGCAAGTGGGACTTGTGCGCCCGAATAGATTAGCGCTTGGCGCTGCAAATGGGTTTTTAAATTTTCTTAAAATTTCAAGTGCTATTGGATGCTGTGGACACCTGAGGCCCACTCTTTCAAGACCTGCCGTAATAAGATTAGAAATAAGTTCATTTTTTTTAAGTACTAATGTTAAAGGTCCAGGCCAAAAATTTTCAGATAAAGATTCTGCGATCTGAGGCCATTCGGAAGTTAAAGTTTGGGCTTGTTTTGAGTTTTCAACATGAACAATGAGTGGATCAAAAAAAGGTCTTTTTTTAACTTCAAAAATTTTCTTTAAAGCAACTTCCGACGTAATTGATGCCGCAAGACCGTAGACGGTTTCTGTTGGAATCGCAACAATTTCATTTTTTCTTAGTAAGGCAACAGCCTGGTCAGTTGTTACAAGCATTTGTCTAAGTTACTCTTCTTTTTTTAGAAAGACGAAAGAATTTTTTTTGTAAGAAGAAGTTGTCATGACTTTTACAATGAACAAACCTATAAACAGGACAATCCCTGTAATTTGGACAGCTGTCGAAAAGACGGGGCTGTACCCAACCTTAAAGATTTGATCAACTATAAAGTAAGAAATAATGTAACTAGCTCCCAAGCCAATAATCAAAGAAATTGAAGACAAGAGAAAAACTTCAGCGATTCTTGTTTTTAAAATTTGATTGATTTGCGAACCTAATATTTTAAGAAGATGAACTTCTTGGGCTCTTCTCAAGCTTTCAGATGATAATAAAAAAATTAACGCTAAAAGTCCTGTTATAAAAGAAAGACTTGTCATGAGTTTGAGGGCGCCGCTGACACGATTTAAGTTTTGAACAATATCACGAATAAGTCTTTCAACATCAATCAAGGAAACATTAGCAAATTTTTGGGATATTGATTTCATCAGTTCAGATTTTTGTTTTGAATCAAGAGCTGGCAGTGCCGCTAAATGTGTCTGCGGAGCCTCATTTAGAATACCATCTTGAAATAAAATGAAGAAGTTAGGTTCAAAACGACTCCAGCGAACTTCTCTGATGTTTTTTATCTGACCTTGAACTTCAATTCCTTGAACGTCGAATGTGAGAACATCGTCAATTGATAGCTCAAGTCTTTCGGCATAACTTTTTTCTATCGATATATAAGGATACTTTTGTGATTTATCGTAGGTAAGAGAAAAAGTTTCGCCTTCGACGATCTTATCTCCTGATTGAAATTTATTTCTGTAAGTAAGGTTAATTGATCTATTTTTAATTTGCGCTTCATTTTCCTCTTCTCTTGTCACAAAAGTTCCTGTTTTTTCTTCACGCTCGAACGGTAAATTGTTAATTTTCAGAATTCGACCTCTAATCAGAGGAGAAGTCGCTTGAGGTTCAATTTTTCTGTCTTTTAAAAAAGAAAGAACGTTTTCGTATTGTTCTTGTTGAATATCGAACATAAAAATGGAAGGCGTGGATTTATTTTGATCCAAACTCATCATAGATTGTAGGCTCGATTGAATTTGTGGCATCAGATTCAAAAGTGCAGAGCAAACGCCAACAGTGACAATAAAAGCCCAACTAGCAGTTGTTTGTCTTGATAGGGATTTTGTTGCGTATGACATCATCCAATTCTTCCAATGATAAGCTTTTAAAATTTTAAGTAAAAGCCATCCAATTAAAATCAATGCCGAGCATATTGATAAAATCGCAAGGAAAAAGAAAGATCCATTTTTCCAAGATCGACTTGCAAAAATGGCAAAGGGCCAGATGAGCAAAAGCAGCGGTAAGAAAAATTTGATTCCTTTCTGATTAGAAATCATTTCGTCTTTGATTAGTCTAGAGAGTGGCGAATTGGATCTTTCGTAAGGAAAAGTGAGTACTCCGAGTAAAATAAACTGACATACAAGAATAATTGAAACTTCTTTGAATGTGACAACAAATGTAAAGTCAGTTGCAAACCATTCGCGAATCGAGCTTTCCACAACTGGAGTGCTTATGATGACAAGTAATGTGGATAAAGCCGTGGAAAGTATGGCAATCAGGATGGACTGAATGAATTCGATCAGTTGAATATGGTAAGTAGGCATGCCAAATACTGCAAGTGCGGCTTTTTCTTTTTGTTGTTCCGAA
The DNA here is from genome assembly GCA_030158485.1 of Pseudobdellovibrionaceae bacterium. GTDB lineage: Bacteria > Bdellovibrionota > Bdellovibrionia > Bdellovibrionales > Bdellovibrionaceae. The sequence goes on from JAOASS010000016.1 coordinate 53,476, forward strand.
GACCAAATTTGTAAAAGATAAAAAAGGCTTAAACTACAGAAAAGTAAAGAAACTAAACTAGTCAGCCCTAAAAAATCTGAAAGTCTTTGGGTCGGACCAGATAAATCATCGGGTAAACTTTTGTATGTTGTGACATCAATACCAGGATCTTTAAGAACTTTTTTGAGTTGATCTGAAAGCTGTATAACATCAATATCAGGATTTAATTTAACGAGTTGAATCGAGCTAAAAGTACTTCCGAATTGAATTAATTCTGTTTTTTTAAGATTATCGATGTGTATAAAAATTCGGGGAGCTAGGCTAGCCAGTCGAAAAGTTTGAGTTTGATCTTCTGTTATGAAGTCACTTACGTTCAGTTCTGCAGAGCCGAGCTTTACTTTTTCATTTATCTTAAGATTCATGAGATCTTTGAATTCGGAGTAAGCCCAAATTTCAGGTCCTTTAAGCTGTTGGATTGATTGACCCTGTTCAAGCTTAATTGTCCCGTAAAATGGGTAGAGATCATCTATGACTCGAACTTGCACCAGGCGGCTTTCTGTGGAAGTCGTCATCATGGCAAAAAATTCATAGGATTCAGAAATAACACCTTTATCTTGAACTTCTTGCTTAAAAAGAATCAGTTCTTCATTTGTGAATTCTCTGCGGACATCAATTGTCAGGTCGGCCGATAGAATTTTTCGAGCATTATTTTCTAAGCGTTGTTTAATACTTGTTTGAGTACTTTCGCTTAAAAGCCAGCCCCAGAAGCCTAAGCAAAGAAAAAATGAAGTCGTTAAGATTTGGATTTTCTTACGCCAAAATTTTTTGAGGCTATAAGACAAAATAAATTTCATGAATGAATAATACCTTGATGTAATTTAAGCTCATGATCACATTTTGCAGCTAGTTCTTCATTATGAGTTACAATCACAGAAGTGAGGTTGTGTTTTCGAACTAATTGAAAATAAAGGCTCATGACTTTTTCACCAGTTTCAGAATCAAGACTGCCCGTGGGTTCATCGGCCAAAAGAACAAGTGGCTTAGTAACAAGTCCTCTTGCGATAGCAACCCGTTGGCATTCTCCACCGCTTAGTTCACCCGGGTAGTGATCAAGCCTGTGGGATAATCCGACTTCATCAAGTAAAAATCTGGCTTCTTTTTCAGCATTTTTTAATTTTAAAATTTGCAAAGGAAGCATGACATTTTCAACGGCCGTGAGATGAGGAATTAAATAATAATTTTGAAATATCAGTGAAACATTTTGAGCTCGAAAAATATTTTGTTCTTTGAATGGCATAGAGAAAATATCTTTTTGATTATATAGAACTTGGCCTGAGCTGGGTTTATCTAGGCCCGACAAAAGTCCTAGCAGAGTACTTTTACCGCTTCCTGAGTGTCCTGTAATCGCAATAATTTGACCTTTTTCGACTTTGAAGCTTAATCCTTTTAGAATTTCAAGAGAGCTTTGTTTCGTTTTAAAAGACTTATGTAGATTTATGACTTCAATCATAATTCACTCTTGATAGTATTGTAGACGGTATCTGCGATCATGGCATGTCCCTTAGGGTTGGGATGAATTCCATCCCGTTGGTTTAAATCAGTATTTCCAGCAACACCTTCTAGTAAAAACGGAATTAATTTGATTTTGTGCTTCACTGCTAAATGGGCAAAAACTTTTTCAAATTGATCTCGATTTTTACCTTTATAATTTGGTGGCATTTTCATTCCTGCCAATATGACTTTAACTTGTGCTTTTCTCAAAAGTAGAATGGCTTGGTCTAGGTTTTTTTCAGTGGCCTCTGTTGCGAGACCCCGCAAGCCATCATTAGCTCCAAGTGCTAAGATTACAATTTCAGGAGGATTTTTTAAAACCCACCGGACTCTTGATGGAGCAGATGCGGAAGTCGATCCGCTGATTCCGTGATTCAAAATCTGCCAATTTTTCCCATCTTTCTGGACTTTTATCTGGAGAAGATGGGGAAAAGCATCGTCAGCTTTTACGCCCAGACCTTCCGTCAGAGAATCTCCTATGATTACAAGTGTTTGTATTGGCTTTGGGGAAGCGTGAGCGATTGCCATAAAAGAAAATAATAGTAAAACGAGTGTATTCATTATTGTGGTTATCGTAACTTAAAATTTTAAAATTGAAAACATGCAGTGAGACTTCTTATAATGAAATAAGAGTATGCTGGAGGGATATGTCTCATTCGCTATCGTCCATCAGGTCGTTGCTTTTAAATGCGAGCTACGAACCGATGCGAATCGTCAGCTGGCAAAAAGCACTCATTTTATGGTTCCAAGGCAAAGTTGAAGTCTTGGAATACCATACTGTATTTGCTCGCTCAGTTTCATCAAGTTTTAAACTGCCAAGTGTTTTAAGGCTTAAAAGTTATGTTCGAAATCGAACAACAACGCATGTCAGGTTTTGTCGAGAAAATGTTTATATTCGTGATAACTATACATGTCAGTACTGTGGAAATCGATTTGGTACAAAACACCTGACTTTAGATCATGTGATGCCAGTTTCTCGAGAAGGAAAAAAAGATTGGTACAATGTTGTATCGGCTTGTCGATCGTGTAATCAAAAAAAGGCAAACAAAACCCCGATTGAAGCACGAATGCCACTTTTGAAAGAGCCTAAGATTCCAGCTTGGCTACCGATTACAGATTTTACTTTCGGTGGCGACGAAATTCCAATTGTTTGGAAACAATATTTAAGGTTATCGGGATAGGTCTCGATAAAGTCATGTACAAGAGATTTAATCCCCGATAACATTTTCAATTAATACATGAAAAAAGAAAAAGCACTGCTAAATGCAGTAACAGAAATTATTAGTGAGACCAACGGCATTGGTCTTTTGGATACTTTAGATCTCTTGATTTCATCTGATTTGCCTGAAAAATCATTAGAAGCATTTGAATCTGTTTTAGAGTTCCGACAAATGGTGGATCAATTTCGAATCAATAAGCTTTCGATCAGTTCACTTCTTGCGCATTCAGTATCTCAATCCTTGTTTGAATTTTTTCGACAAGTTCCATTGAAATACAGGGAAGAGCACACCCATTTAACAGGCGCTGTCACGGCGGACTTTGTTTATCCTCGGCTTATGAAACTTTTAGAAGGTCCACATAAGGCCTTGTACGAAAAAAAAATCACTGATGTTTACGGCCCTGATGCTTTACCTATTAAGACCGTAGATGATGTTGATCGATTGATGCGACTAAAAGAAAACGAAGGTTTTTCAGCTTACCTTAACATACTCTATATTCCACAACTCGTTTTTATCAGCCGTGAAGCACATGTGGCTGCAGCAGAACATATTGCTCATGAATTGTATCATAAATATAATGTGGGATTCATTCGGCTCAAGTTTTCATTGTCTCGAGCAACATCTTCAAGCTCTGAACAAATTCCAGGTATCGATGAAGTCACACCTGAAGATGTAGTACTAGGTCTTTACGAAGGATTTGAAAATTTTAAGAAAAAATGTCCTGACTTTGATTATGTTTTATCTCCCTCTTTTCGCAAAGAAGCTCACAGATTTAATTCAGCGAAATATAAGAATCGTAAAGAAGATTTTTTAGCTCAAGTTAACGAAATTTTAAGAATTATTGATAAGCATCCTTTCTTGGAAAAATATTTATGTGATGTCGATACGGTAGGTGACGAAAAAGAGCTTTATCGAAAAGAACATTTCAATGAACTTCAAGTCGGCTTTAGAAAGCTGCAATATCGTGGATTTAATTTGCGGTCTCACCATGGTGAAACTTTTCATACTTTAAAAAAAGGAATTCAAGCAGTAGATAATGCGATGAATATTTGGCACATCGATACGCTTGAACATGGCGTGAGTTTAGGTATTAATCCGAATTTTTATTTTCACAGGCTTTATCAAGAAGTAATTAAAAAGAATCAACATGGCGATAAGATTGTGCCACAGGATAGTTACTATCGTGAAATCGTCGAACTTGACTGGGGAATTTATAAGCCAATTCTAGATAAATTATTATCAGGCGAAAAGCTTTCAGAAGAAGAGCATATTAACCTAGTTAAAGCGAAATTTCATACTGCACGAGAAGTAGAACATTATCAGCACGATGTTCTGAATAGACTCATTGATAAAGGTGTAACTCTTGTTTCCCTTCCATCTTCAAATAACAAACTTACAGGCCAATTTGAAGATTACAAAGATCATCCTTTCTCTTGGTGGGAAAAAAAGGGCGTCAGCCTTGGGATTGGCACTGATAATTATGTGACCTTAAATACAAATTTTATCCAAGAACTTTTAATTCTTCTTTTAACTGATCCTGAAGATTTGAAAATTACTAAACTCATAATGGTTGCAACTGGTGAATCTCGTCGACCGTACATTAGCCACCATCTTTGGAAGATGAGAAAAACAATTCTTTATGGGTCTTGATAACTTAAAAAAATTCCTTCTCAGCAGAAGAATGTGGGTTGTATTATTAATGGGTTTTTCAAGTGGATTGCCACTTTTGCTGACGGGTGGAACGCTCAAGACTTGGCTTGCCAGAGAACAAGTTGATATCAGCACAATTGGTTATTTTAGTTGGGTAGGTATGGCCTATTCGCTTAAGTTTTTCTGGGCACCATTTCTAGATCGTTATCGCTTATTCTTTTTTGGAAGAAGAAGGTCTTGGATTTTAGTCACACAAATATTAATAGGCCTTTGTTTATTTCAGTTGAGCTCACTCAATCCGACAAGTGCTTTAACAATGATGGCTATTTTATCTGTTGTTATCGCCTTTCTAAGTGCGACCCAAGATATCGCGATTGATGCTTACCGCAGAGAAATTCTTGAAGACGAAGAAATGGGATTGGGATCCACACTAACTCAGTATGGTTATAGGCTTTCGATGCTTTTAACTGGTGGACTTGGAATTGGACTTGTTGGAACAGAAGGAATTAATTTAACATGGAATCAACTTTATATCTTAATGGCAGTTATCATGCTGGCCTGCACAGTTGTGACATGGATTGCACCGGAACCGAAAGAAGTTGATAATCAACCCCAAAGTTTAAAGTCTGCAGTCTTAGATCCATTTCGCGAGTTTTTCACAAGAGAAAAAGCGGGCCTTATTTTATGTTTTGTTTTTCTTTTTAAATTAGGCGATGCGCTTTCTGCATCTATGTTGAATCCTTATTATGTCGAAATGGGCTATACAAATTTAGATATCGGATTTATCGCGAAAACAGTAGGGCTTATTTCAGTATTATCAGGTCTTTTAATCGGTGGCTTGATTATTTTTCGACTTGGTATTTTAAAGTCACTTTGGATTTTTGGAATTTTACAAGCATTGTCGACAGCTGGATTTTCAATCATTGCTTTTACGGGTCCGGAAAAATGGGCATTAGCATTAGCCGTTGTCTTTGAAGATATATCAGCAGGAATGGGTAGCGCAGCATTCATTGCTTATCTTTCAACTATTACAAATAAAAAATTTACCGGGACTCAGTTTGCTCTTTTATCCGCATTAGCTACTTTGGGAAGAAATTTCTTTTCAGGTTTTTCAGGAGATATGGTGAAATTTTTAGGTTGGGCGCCGTTTTTTTGGACATGTGCACTGATTGCAATTCCCGGTCTTATTATGCTGTGGTTTATTCAGAAAGATATGAGTTCAATTAGCAAATCATCAGAAGCTGGGCTTTAAGGATTTTTAGTACGGCAAATATGGCCTGGATGAAGAAAAGAATCTGCTTGAGTTGAAAACTCAGTTCTTATACTAGCAAGTCCACGTTTATAACGTGATGATAATTCTTGTAAGCAATCGTTTAATTGATTCATTGAAGTGTAAGTGTATTTTCCATCTTGAGATTTATAACCTAAAAATGGAAATGGTAACCCATGGGAATTCTCTAACGTACTCATTCCATAGTTTAGACTTTTACTTGGAAGAAGAGCCATCACTTTTAAATAAGAACCAGCATGGCTGCGTTGAGTAATTTCATTCATCCAATATTCGAAATAAGTGAATTTATTCTTACGAATAAATTCAGCTTGTTCGTTAAGAAATTGAGTAAAAAAGAACTTTCCTTCTGCAGACTTTTCGAATCCAAGATCAGATGAAAATCTTAAGATTGTTTGCTTTTCTGCTAAATACTTTATGAAATCTGTTTTAAAATTCCAACGCTCAGGATTTGATCTGATCGGTAAGTCTTGTATGGCTTGAGCTACTAAGCTGGATTTTGGAAGGTTGAATGTTACAGTTAATAGTTTTTGGCTTTCTAGTGGCATTGATCTTTTTTCACAGGGGATTTGTGAAAAACTATTTGCAATCGTTTCAGCTTCTAAAATGGAATAGCTTAAGATTAAATAAGTAATTCCATCTAAATCTTTCGTTATCTCGGCTTTGGGGTAATCGCCACGTTTGACTTCAATAATGTGTATTTTATTTTGTAATGACACATTAGATCTTAATTTTTCCAAAGTTGAAAAGACAGCTTCTGACCAAACAGGTTCTTTTAAAATTTTACAACTTTCCTGAGCTTGAATGTAAGAAACATCATGGAATGTTGAATCTGGAAATTGAAACATAATTCTATTTTGAGCAGCCCATTTCAATAATTGTACTTTAGATGTATTGAATTCAAATAATGTACTATTGGGTTGGCGTGAGGTTTTCGTAGACTGACAAGCTAATAAAAAAAATGCACACACTAAAAGAAAAATTCGCAAAGTATTTTGTTTCAACATTTATTCACCTAGATATCAGCATATGACAAGTTTTGCCAAAGACTGATTTTCTTCGGAATAATAGTACAAATTCTAGAAGGAAGACCTGGATTTGCTTGTCAGAATCAATAGGATTATATTTTAGGTGTTTGTGCTGACTCTAGGTGAATTGTTTGTGTTGGGAAAGCAAAACCTATGTCTAGCTTTTCAGCTATTTTGAGAATCTCCAATAAAACATTTTGTTGGATTTCAAGTTCTTCCTGGAGCGTATTTTTTGGAATAAAAAACTGTACTAAAATTTGAAGATTAAAATCTCCCAGGTTATTAAAATAAACTCGAATATCATTTTTCAGAATCAAGGGATGTTGATGAAGACTGTATTTTATTGAATCGATAAATCCTACAAGATCTTCAGTTGAAGTGTCATATGTGACACCCAAAGTGTGTTTGATTCTAATAGACGAGCGCACCCCGAGGTTATCAATTTTTTCTTTGGCCATAGTGGAGTTAGGAATCGTTACAAGAGAGTTGTATAAAGTTCTGATTCGAGTCGAGCGAAAGCCAATTTCTTCGACAACACCTTCTGTGTCAGCAATTCGAATATGGTCCCCTACTTGAAATGGTTGATCCAAGAATATTGTAATCGAGCCGAAAACGTTAGCTGCGGTGTCTTGTGCAGCAAGAGCTAATGCTAAGCCGCCAAGTCCAAGACCTGCTAAAAGTGAAACAACGTTAAATCCAAGGCTTTGAAGCGCTATTAATGACCCTAAAACAATCACTAAAATTTTGATAAATTTTCGAGCCAGAGGCACAAGCTGGTCATCAAGAGTCGTTTCTGTTTTATTTGCCGCACGCTGAAGGTAGAGCCCTGCCGCATCGGCTAGTTTATAAGCAATACAAAATAGCAAGTAAGTCTGAAAAACTTGAACAGCAATATAAAAATATTTATTAGTTTTTAAGGGAAAATCTAAAATATCTAAAATTGCATGCCAAATAAATGTCAGAAGAACCCAGCTCAAAACTTGACCCAAGTTTAAGCTATGAAGATCTTGTAAAAATTCATTTTGTGTTCTGTTTTTAAGGGACTTGAGCAACTTATCTAAAAGACTTTTAAAAAGCTTCGCAACTGCAATACTTAAGAAGATTGTCGCTAAAATAAGGACCCATTTCCAATTAGCTATCCATAAATCAGTTTCTTTTAAAAGTTCCATGAATCAAAGGTCCTGGGTTTTAGTGCGCTTGAACAGCTATAACATGCATTGTCGAAAGATTTGTTAACAAAAAGTCATCACATCACCTAGGTCACACGCATGAGTGTTCCAATCGCTTAACTTTTTAAAAGAAGAATGAGCGAAACTCTTGTCTAACATTTGGTCAGAATTAAAGAGACTACAAGCTTTTACATTTATATTAGACAATTTCTATAAATTATCATTTTTTGAAATGAGTTATGCTAAAAATTAAAAATGTTTTCAAAAATAATCAGCTTACTTTGTATACAATTTATAATTGCTTGTGCACCTAGCAATCAAAAATTATCTGTCCTTGAATCAAATGAAAATACCGGTACAGCTATTATTGGTGGTAAATCAGTAGAATTCGGCGACTATAAGTTGAGTTCTGTGGTCGGCATCAAAATAATGGAATCATTTTCAAATCAATTGATAGCAGTTTGCACTGGCACTTTGATTGCTCAAGATATTGTGGTGACGGCTGCTCATTGCGTAGCGGAAATGCCAGCAAGTGTTACTTTTTTAATTTATTTCGGAACTAGCTTAACAGATCAGAAAAAAATTTCGGCAGTTAGAACTGCAATAAAAAAACAGATTCATCCAAAGTATTCAGTTAATAAGGAAGAAAATGGTTATGATATTGCCCTGTTAAAAATTTCGGAACCAGCACCTGTTTATATTAAGCCAGCGGCTTTAATGAAAGATTCTTCAAAAATAAAATGGGGCCAAAAATTAACTGTAGCGGGATATGGTTACACTTCGATTGTTGACTCGCGAAATCAGGGAATTATTAGAAATTTAAAGCAAGCTCAAGTAAAAATTGGAAAAAGTTGGTTTTCTGAAACAGAATTTCAGGTTTTTCAATTCATGAATGGTATTTGTTCTGGTGATTCGGGTGGTCCTGCTTTTTTAGAAGAAAATGGTGAATTAAAATTAGCCGGCATTACCAACCGAGCAATGAGCAACGGCCTTATCAGCTGTATTATTTCAAGTTATTTCTTAAGAGTCGATAAAATGAATGATTGGATTCAGCAAACCTCGAAACAGCTTCACTGAATGGAGTTTTGTTCTATCAATCGTTCTGCTTGATATATTGAATGAGAATCGACAAGACCAAGATTGAATTTTTTTCTTGTCTATTTTTTTGATACATCCAGTAAGGAGTTCAAGCCAGGTGTTTTGAGAAAGCTTATATTGGTAGAAGAGTCGGCACAGGGGTTGCTTTTGTTATTTGTGGGGTAGGTGTTCATGGGGACTTGGATCAAAGGGTTGATCCTTTTTACGTTTATTTTGGGGATTTTAATTGGCAGTGCAGTTGAGCATTCCGATGACGCTCCATCAGCCGAATCGTACTGGTTTCAAACAGGTCTGTCGAATCAGGATCTATTTCAATTTGTTCAAGATTCAACTTGTCACAGTTCAGATCGGTATTTACTCGCATGTTTAAACGCAATTCAACAAGTTGCAATCAGGCATGGCATTATTTTAGTTCCCGAAAAAGGCTTTCAAAAAGTTTCATTAGAAAGAAATTTCGAGTTTAATGAAAAAGATCTTTTGAGTCCTTGGCAAGAAACTATCAAGTTGCGCAATGAGCGACAAATTATTTTAGATTTCCAAAGTCTTTGGAGAGAGCTTGAAAGTAAGTATATTAATTCTTCCAAAAAACCGATGATGGTTGGCCTTGCTTTAAATGGATTTCTATCCGTTTTTCGAGACCCTCACACTTATTTAATACCACTGGATTATTACAAGCAGATTGTCGCGAGTTCAGATTACAAAACTTCATCTTATGGTTTCGTTATAACAAAGTTGCAAAATAAATTTATTATCAAAAAAGTGATACCCGGGTCTCCATCAGATTTTGTCGGTTTGAAGCGCGGTCAGGTTGTGATCCGAATTAACGACTGGAATCTGGAAGGCATGTCACTTAATATATTGAATGAAAAAATAAGAAGTGAAAAGTCTTCTGACATTCAAATTTCTGTCTTAACTAGGCGTGGAAAAGTATCCACACTTTCAATTAAGAAATCGAACCAAGCGTTATCAACCGTTCATTTAAAATTTTTAGATACTAGCACGCCCACTGCGCTATTAACATTGGATCGTTTTTCTAGAAAATCATGTGATAAAGTCAAAGTGGCTTTATCTGCAGTGAAAAAAATGGCAGTTCAAAATTTGATTCTTGATTTGCGTGACAATCCTGGTGGGCAAATGGATGAAGCTGGATGTATCGCAGGTTTATTTACGGGACCCGATAAAAAGATTTTCTCTGTTCGTTACTTACAAAATAAAGAAAAAAACGAATCTTATATATCTGACGAAGAAAAAGTTTATGCAGGTCGTATCGTTGTTCTAGTCAATAGAGGGACAGCAAGTGCGTCTGAAATTCTGGCAGGGGCCTTGAGGGAGTACAATCAAGCCATTCTAGTCGGAGAAAAAACTTTTGGTAAAGGGTCTTTTCAAGAGGGTGATTTATGGAGTCTCAACCCAAGAGTGGCTCTTTTTGAGACAAAAGGTTTTTACTACTTAGCTTCTGGTTTTTCGCCTCAAAAAATTGGTTTGAGCCCAGATTTGTCAGTGGAGTCACCCAATGGCGGCAGTCGCGAAGCAGGTCAGTATTGGAATAGCTTAGAGCTATCGCAAACAGAAGCTGAGCCTATGCCCCCTGGCCTTCCTTTTGAATCATGTAGTTCTGTGGATCAGATTTCTGGCAATCCGGATGATCCTGAAATGATAAAAGCTCAGCAAGCCTTAAATTGCTGGGGGGTTGCACAAGTCTCTGGAGGATAACATGATCAAAACAGATTTATTTAGATCACATTTTATTGCCTCTCAAAAAGTTTCTAATAAGCTGATGATTGTTTTTCATGGAAGAGGCGACAGCTTAAAGCCTTTTAAAGTATTCAACCAAGAACTTGGATTAACTGACATTAATTATCTTCTTTTAAATGCACCACGAAAATACAGAGGTGGTTATAGTTGGTACGGCGAGCCTCCTTATGAGGCAGATGGCGTTAAGAAAGTCAGAGAAAAAATATTTCAATTACTTGAAAGTCTTCAATTGCAAGGTTGGGATGCTGAAAACATATTTCTTTTAGGATTTTCACAGGGCTGTCTCGTGAGTGCTGATGTAGCACTTCATTACCCACGTAAATTGGGCGGAGTCGTCGGAGTTAGTGGCTACTTCCATTTTTTTCCGCGCTGGAGAACAAAACTTAACAAGCAAAATAGGCAAACTCCTTGGTTGTTTACTCACGGTCGAAAAGATGATGTCTTAGCGATCCACGACACGCGACACGGCGTTAACAAGCTACAAAGTGAAGGTCTTAAAGTTTCCTGGATTGAAAGCGATAAGCGGCATGTTTTTTCTGAACAAGATTATCCAGTTATACGTAAATGGGTCAAAAATCAGATGTCGTCTTTGAACTCTAAAACGATATTTTGAATCTGTTGAATAATTTGAACGGGAACGAGGGTCTTGGTAAATTCTTTTTTATAAAATCGACTTAAAACAACTTCAGGCATATCTAAGTGATCTGTAATCAGTCTGTCGATGACTCTTTGAATTCCTTGTGGGGTCATTCCTTTTTTCTTTTCTTGTAAAATAAAATCAACAATATTAATTAAGGCATTTCCTGTGATTCTTTTTTTTGAATTTAAAATAACAGAACGTTCATTAATTCTTTCCAAAATAATTTTTTGAGAAGACTTTTTTATTCCAACTTGAATGAGTCGTAAGTAAACAGCTTGTAGTTTTTGAACTTTAAGTTCGTGTTTAGAGCTCATCTTGCTGTCGCGATTTTTTGCAAAACTTGAAAGCATTAATTTATATATTTGGCCAGCAGGCAAGGGGCTCGAATTTTTGAGAAGGTGGGCTGGGATTTCTCGTAAAAAATCGCGCATATTAAATAATGGAAAATGATCGATTCCATCCGAAACTTTTTGAATTGTCCCACTAATTTTTGCTCTTTCAAAGTATGAATAAATTTTATCAAATTCTTCAAAAAGACCAGGTTGTTCTAAAATTAATTTTCTGTGATCTGGATCAAATCCAACTCTGTATAAGAGCCGTTCAGCTCGGGCTTTAGCAAAATTTTTATTGAACCCCATTACAACTGAATGCTTAGCAAAATATCGAAGTGGTTTTTTTCTGCCAGTTTTTACGTAATCAACAAGTTGACAAAAAACTTGAACAATTAAGCGTGCCTTTGATCTCTGTTCATTCAGATTAGTCGAAAATCGTTCGACATCATCATAACGATATTCATCGTGTCGGGTTCCAAACTGTCGGACACTTCCATAATCTATAATTCCAGCATTAGTCAGAACGTTATCTCCGTCCCAATCAAGCCAAGCAAATATATAATCGATATCTAATTGAGCACAAAACTCAGCAAAAGAGTGTCCGATTTTATCTAAAGCAAGATCATAGATTGATTTAGTCTTAGTCACCATAACCCAATCTTTATTTTGCAGTTGTCGGTCAATATAGTAATCAAAAGCTGATTTGAGATCAGCATGTCGCTCCATTTTAAGAAGCCGAAATAAATGAGCGGGCCGAATCAAGTTTTTAGAAGCTCTGACTCCGATTCCAACGCCTTTACCTAAATCGATAACACAAAGAACTCGTTCCGTATTAATTCCTTGAACATGAAAAGACTCGGCTAAGATAGCTGCACCAACAAGTTCATCGATTTCAGCAAGCCCACAGCCGTAGCCAAACTCGGTCCCACCTGTTTTAAGTGGTCTTTGTGCAGCGACAGCCCCCGGAGCTAAGCAAGTGACACCGGTTCCACGGCTTGAAACGTCCCAAGTTGAGCCTTTCGTAGAAACGGTACCGTTCCAAATACCTCGCCCGTCACCAGAAGTTTTTCCCTGTTTATTTTGGTGCTGCAATTGTAAATAGCGAGTTGCCATGTATCGATTTGGTTTAATGGTTCGGGGGTCAAATCGTTTTTTTGACAGTTCATCGTACTCATTAATAATCTGAATAGAAAACGTTTCAATTATTTTCTTCTCAAGTTGTGTATTGAGTTGATGGGGATGACTTTCAGAAATTAAGCCCATTTCTTTAGCTAAAACGTAGTTGAAGTAAACGACTCGTCCTTGTTCAAGTTCTCGGACTCTGTAAGTTACGGCACCATCGGAAACAGCTTTAGCCCACGGGTGCTGACCATCTAAGTTACTAAACTTAGAATAGCAGTCGTGAAGTGTCTCCGTCGCATGCTGTTGTGATCGTGCTAGTGTTTTTTGACTCATCTTCAATTAACGTGTCGGTTCACTTTTTGAAGTCCTTAAATGAGACATGAAAAACTAGACTTTATGACACAGACTTTGATCCCGATAATCTTTGTATGAAAGCATTTTACTTCAACATTGTATTGATGATGGGTCTTGTCATGTGCGCAGGCATTCTAACAGCACAAGGCTTATCATATAAAACTTTAGCCACATGTAAAAAAAATTATGCAGAGATTTTTAAGTTTAAAAATCAGGACATAACAAAATTATCTGAATTTCCACCTGGAGTTTATTTGGCTCGTTCGATTACACAAAGTTTAGAAAAATCTAATGAAAAGTATTTTTCATATCAATTCTTTTTAGAAGATTCTAAGCAAAGTCTTGATATTTGCTATGAAGGCGATCCAACCTCAGCGGTTCAAACACAAGCTTTTATTCCAACTTTGATAGATCAGAATACAAATCAAAAATTAGGTCATACTTATTGGTCTATTTCTGCAGCTCTTGATAAGATAACCGGAGCCATTCAATCGAAAAGAAGTCTTATTCCAAATAAAGACTATAAAAATGCCCTCATAAACCAAGGATATAAAATATTTTCTTCCCAAGTAAATCATGATATTTATCAAATCAGAATTGAAAGAGATGTCGCAAGCTGGAAGGAAACTATCATTATTACTTATGATCAGTTTTGAATCTCATCAATTATTTGAAAACAACTGGCGCAAACCCGCCACCTTCAGTTTTTAGGTTAGTTACTTGTCCTTGGTAAATTCGTCCTACACAGCCTTGGTATTGATTTTGGTAAGCATAACAACGAAGATCGTACTTAAACTTTTGCGGCCCTGTTGGAGTTTGAACTTCTAGCTCACTGGGTGGAATCATTTCTTGGGCTAAGCTTTCTTGGTCGACTAAACTTTCAAAAGCCTTGCGAGCAATCGAAGCGCCTTTAAACGCACTTTTTGAGCCAAAAGCTCTTTTCGGTTTAAAGAAAAGATTCTTTCTCTCAGACCAAATTTGATCACGATTGCGAAAAGTCAGATTTCGAGTTTCAGGCACTACACTTCTAATTATCTTTTTGTACATTTCATTAAAGTCGACATTCTTCCAAAATTCATCTGAACTCCAGTCAATGAAGTTTTCTTTGTCAGCGAGAAGTCTATATTCATAAGGCTGCGGTGATACGATACTGGTTTTGTTCAAATAAATTTCTTTTAAGTATTTACTTTGAGGTTGTTCTAAATAAAAGTCAGTTGATCTATTATAAATTAGGTCAGCAGTTTTTAACTTATCAACTTCACCGATGTCGACAATTTCACAATCAAAACCAAAGGATTTAAAAAGCTCTCGGTAAACAATAAATTCAAGATAAAGCTTCTGGCTCGGTGGAGCTTCGTCTGTAATTATAATTTTATTTAAAGGTTTTTTGAATTCAGCTAAACTCAGTTCACTTAAAAGACATTTTTTTAAATCAGAGAGATTAAAATCAGCATTCCAATCTAATTTCTGGAATTGATTCATTTCCCAACCAAGTCCTAAAAAAGAAGCGTTCGTGTTAATTTCAATTAATTTGATTTGGCCTTCTTGCGTAACATGAAAATCATAGCTCATGAAAAGGCTACTATTTCCCGGGCGGAATAAGGGGCCCCACTTAGTTGACATAAAATTCTGATAACTTTTAGAATCCCTAAGATTCTGAAAAGCTTCGATTGTAGCCATCACATCGGATTTGATTTGAGAACTGAGTTGAATTTGCTGCGGAGATAAAAGATAGGGCGCGACTGTATTTTCTAAAGCTTCATCTTGAAGTTTAGGGTATTTTTGGCATAAATAAGCGTAAAAGCTTTGCGACAAGTTCATATCAGGAGCCTATCATGAAAATCATCACTTGGAATGTCAATGGAATCAGAGCCTGTGCTAAAAAAGGTCTTCAGTCGTTTGTTGATTCAGAAAAACCTGATATTCTTTGTTTGCAAGAAACAAAAGCCCATTTGAATCAAGTCGAATTGGACCTTCAGAAATTACAGTTTCCCCATTCATATTGGTCATCTGCACAAAGGAAAGGCTATTCCGGCGTTGCGACCTATGTGAAGGGTGAAGATGTTGAATTTAAAGATGGTTGGGGTTTAGACGAATACACACGTGAAGGACGTATTGCTTGGACGACACATTCGCAATTTGACCTTTACAATATTTATTTTCCAAACGGTGGATCTGGTGAAGAAAGACATCATTTTAAGCAAAAATTTTTAAGTGACCTCAGTGTTCATTTGAAAAGAGAGCTTCAAAAAGGAAAAAATATCATTGTTGTTGGTGATTATAACGTCGCCCACACTGAAATTGATGTTCATGATCCTGTTCGTCTTTCTCAAGAAAGTGGTTTTTTGCCTGAAGAGCGAAAGTGGATGGATAGTTTTTTAAATTTAGGCTTTGTTGATTCTTTTAGAAAGTTTCATCCCGGTATTAAAAATCGATACAGTTGGTGGAGTTACCGCGAGCTTGCTCGAATTTCAAATCGAGGCTGGAGAATCGACTATATTTGTGTTTCAAAAAATCTTGAAAATAAATTAAAGTCGGCCGACATTCTGGACAGCGTAGAGGGTTCTGATCACTGTCCAGTTGTTGTTGAACTTCAATTCTAAGATGACTTGCGAGTTGGTTTTTTGCAGATTGCTGAAAGGGCAGGGTTCCCTTTACTTGTAATTATGACCTGTTTGGAGATTATAATCGTAACCAATCGGTAGTCTTTTGATTCTTGAATATGAGCTTCGTTGTTTTTGGCAGTCACAATGAGCTTCTGCTGATTAAGATAACCTAATCCACTAGATTGAACATAATTTTCAATTTTACCGTTTACTGATTTTGTAAAAATACTGACATAGGGTGCGCTTTTTGAGTGCGAGCCATTTTTAAATTTAAGAACTCCGCAATCTAATATTTCTTTGCTTTTGACTTTTGATGTCGCGGCAAAAGAAAAACTGCCTAAACATAAAACAGCTGCAAATAGGGCCATCATTGCTTTCATAATCTATCCTTTGAATGAATTAATTTTCCAGGATCTTTATACCAAGTCTTACTCTTATTCAGAGAGCCCTTTTTTTCTTGTTTGAAAAAATGTAAAGAAAGTCTTATTTCAAGACACTTTGTTCCCATATCATAAGCAAGGCATTTAATTTTATACCTCAACTTTGAGTATAAACCCCTGTAACAAATCTGAAATTAAGAGTCTCAGTAAGGGAAAATGTTGATCTTGTCGTAATTCTCAAAATAGCCAATTGAGCTCGAGCTAGAACTGGCCGAAAGTATGTACATGACGTCGCAAGAATCCACGGAGGAATACCGCGGGCTTGTTAAGAGGTTCGAAACTCATGAGGTCATACTAATAAGGAGGACGTGTGGTAAGAAATAACCGAAGACTGCATATTTTGGAAGTAGAGGACAGAAGTGAGCGGGGCCCCCCAAAATGATTTAAGATTCGAATTAAAACTTCGGTCTAGTTAAGAAAAGCGCTCGTAAAGAAGAGCGCTTTTTCATTTTTAAAAAGGGCTCAATTTTTTTCTATTTTCACTTTTTCAGTCGAGCTTAAGCGTCTTTTTTGTTCTTTTGAAGCTGCTAACCTTTGTGCAATAACGGGATCAAAAAATTTCTTAAACATCATTTGAGCCACGACTGCCGATTTAACTGTCCAATATTTTTCATTCACAGTCAGGGCGGCAATGGCGATACTGTTATCTTCGTCAAAAGCGTAGCCAACGAACCAATCAACCCGACCTTTGGGGTTGTCTCCGGTCAAGTGTCCTGTTTTGCCACCCATTTGAACTTCTTTAAATTTTTTACTGCGAACAAGATTGCGAAAACTTTTTCTTGAAGTACCTGATAGGACGGTTTCTTCCATCATTTCACGCATACCATCGGCTGTCACTGAAGTCATAATTTGACCACGTTCAAGGGTTTCCCCTTTGTAAACAGCTTCACCTTTTTCGTCGATCAATTCATCAACAATGTATGGAATTACGACATTGCCGTCATTAACTATTGCGGAAGCAATAACCGCGCCTAAAACGGGGCTTAGTTTATTGTACTTATTGAAGCCTGAAGCGACTTGTGTCAGTTCATAATTTTTTTCGCTAGGCACAAAGGCAACACTCTTTTCAATTGGAAAATCGGTTGGCATATCTTGGTTGAAAAGATACCTATTAGCGTATTCATTTAAAGTTTCAGGTTCCAATTCTTCGAGTGCCATTCTTCCAAAAGCAGTATTCAAAGACTTTGAAAAAGCATCCCGTAAAGTAACAGTTCGAGTCCAACGATTTATTTTTTCGCTCATGACATTTTTTTTATAAAGTGTGTAGTTTCCACCGTTGAAGCGAATTGTTTTTCCGGGATGAACACCGGCTTTGTCGATAGCGGCTGTCGCTGTTACAATTTTAAAAACAGATGCAGCGGGATAAGTAGCCCTGAGAGCCAAGCTCTTTTCTGTTGGAAGCCCTTTTTGAAAACTTGATAGAGCAAGTACTCGACCCGTTTTGGCGTCAAACATAACAAGCGCGCCGTAATCTGGTTTGTAGCGTTTGAATATCATGTTCCCGTAATCTTGTAAGTTCGAGTCGATGGTGAAGCGAACTTTGAGTTTTTTGGTGTCGCCATTCCATTCGCCTTGCCAGTTTTCAGACCAATCATGGCTTTGAATTTTATCTTCTAGAATTTTAGAGACCATATAACGGGCTTCGAGTGTTTTTGTTACAACCCGCGTATTTTTTCCTTCTTCTTCAGCGGGAAGAGAATTGTAAGTTATCGAGCCTATGACTGCTAGGGCAAGACCCGCAGCCATCCATATCAATTTGTATTTGTGTCTTAATCGCATCTTTAAATTGTGCCTATTTTTTTCAAGACTTCAAGTAGGCGAATCGATTTCATTGCTCTTGCCAAAAGCCTTTTAGTCATGACATAAGTCCGGTCATGAAAACAAAAGAGCGGATTTTAATCACATCAAACGATCTTTTTAATCGAAACGGCGTTCAGGCCATCACAACAAATCACATCGCAAAAGCTTTGAAGATGAGCCCTGGAAACTTGTACTTTCATTACAGAAACAAAGAAGAAATTCTTCAAGAGCTTTTTAAAAGAATGTGTTCTGAAACCTATCAAATTTGGAAACAAAAGAGCTCAACACTTGTAACTCCGTTAGAATTTATTGACTCAAATTTTGAAGTTTACTGGAAGTTTCGCTTCTTCCATCGCGAAATGTATTCCCTTCGAAGAAAAGATCCTGCTCTGGCAAAAATGTGGAAAAAACATATTCTTAAAATGATGGGATTGATGAACATTATTTATAAAGAATGGAGCCGCACGGGGATTTTGGCTGTTTTGGATGGAGTCTCTGAAAAGACTTATATTTCAGAAGCTTTGCTTGCAATGTCGACAACCTATCTTCAATTTTTTGAGCACGCAGACAGAGTTCCTACGAAATCGACAATTGAGCGTGGAAAGAAACACGTCGCCCGTATGCTGTACCCTTACGTCGTCGGAGAAACACGAGACAGTTTTGATAAATTTTTCAAAACCTAAGCCTATTTGCTTCACCAACTGGTTTTAGTCTGAGTTTGAAGCCTAAAAGAACTGGCCCTCGACTTGCTCTGCTTTGGTAGAGGGGGGCTCGGGCCATGAAAGCTATTGGAACAATCTTTTTTACTTACTTTTTTATCCTAGTTCTTACTTTATTCTTTTTTTTAATTGTACCTCAAGCTTACGCAAATGGGCGTCCCTGCGGCACTCTAGTTCATGAATTAAATCAGATGAAAAATGCCCAGAACCAGATTGTGAATTCTCTAGCTCAAAATCATGATACATTTGCCGATCAGCTAAGTGATCTTTCATTTGAACTTGCCCTTTATAAAAAAACTGTTCCAAGAAAAGCACTTGAAGCCATGGAAAAATCAGCGCAAGCCTACAGGGTTCGCTCGCATAAAGCGCAGGAAACGGCTCAGCGTTTAGATGACATGACAGAATCTCTTATCGCAAGAGTTCAACGTTGCTTGAAGTAAGGTCTCAAATCCCAAATTGTAGGTCTTTTATCAATCGATAAACCATTTTCTTCGTTACTCAGTTTTCCAAAATATAATTTTTGATCTTCGAGTTTCCAAATTCCAAAGCGCATGTCTCCAGATCGAGGTATTGAGACTAATTTAGTTTGCTGAAAAAGGGCACAGCGCAAACCTGTTATGATTGTTGTTGTGGCTCTTTGCCAATTAGATTTTCCACAAACAGAGCGTCGATTAAAGTTTTCTACCAATTGATCTGAATAAAGTATGATCAAGACATTTTCGAAGCTAAAATCGATTTGCTGGCTTTGGATTTTAATGTACCCCGTATTCACAAAGCTCATCAGGGGAATTGAGCACTCTAAGTCTTTATAAAAGATTTCAGTGGTAGTGCTAGTAGATCCCTCAAATTTTTGAACTTGAGCTCCGCCATCAGAGCAGGGGCGCAGCCAGAGGCCTTCGATGGGGAAGGGTTGCGATGGCATTGAATGAGACTTAAGGCCAGTGAGTCCCACAAAGAAAACGATTAAAAAGAAATTAAATTTCATGAAGCTTTCACTTTAGTCGAGAAATTGAGTTCTGTTTGTTAAAATTAAAAATGCACGAACTTGTTTATGTTAAAATTAAACAAAGTTCACAGTTTTTTGTGTTTTAGAAGTTTACAATGCTGCGAGCTGTAAACCAAAACCCCAATGAAATTATAAACTTAATTGATTTTAAGGTGATGTAAGATTTTTTCTTGCAAAAAATACACATCTCATTCTTAATGGAGCAGTTCCAATTTGGCACCCAGTACCTACGGAAGGCAAGAGGGGGTTTAATATGGCAGGTAGATTAACAGTAATGGAAAAAGCTGGTAAACCGGAAAAGCTTGAAAAAGCAGAAGGTTACAAACCTTCACGAGTTTCTGAAAAGCTCGTCATGGAATGCAAGACAAAGCTTTTACAAACGAAAGCTGATCTCTTAAATCGAGTGAAAGAAGCGAAGTCCAACTTTGACACTGAAGACAAAGGTGGAGACGAAGCTGACCAAACGGTCCGGGTTTTGGCTGAGCAAGAATTTCTTAACATGACAGATCGTCTGAGAACTCAGCTTTTAGAAATTGAAAGCGCTTTAGGTCGTATCGAAAATGGCACGTTTGGATTCTGTGAAGAAACTGAAGAGTTGATCGAGCCTGAAAGATTAAGAGCAATCCCTTGGACTCGTTTGAGCATTGAAGGCGCTGAAATGCGTGAATCGATGAATAGGCGTTTTGCCCGATAATTTAAGATTGAATCAGATAAGGCTTTTTTCAACCTTAAGCCTTATTCGTAATAACGCTCCAACCACAAAGTTTAAATAAAATTCGAGCCCCGACGTTTCCATTCCACTCATTTGCTTCTTGCGGCTGAACTCCGCCAGTTGAAACTTCATTCAAATCAAAGCCGACAATTTTTTTCCCAGCTCTTGCGAGCTCATTGAATAAATAATAAATTTGATCAGGACTGTAGCCACCGGAAACAGGAGTTCCAGTTTGCGGGCAATAGGCTGGGTCCAGTCCGTCAATATCAAATGAAATATAAACTTTATCCGGAAGTTCTTTGATAATGTCTTGTGTGATCCGAGCCCAGGGTTCGCCTCCCATCAAGCGTCGTTGAACATCCATGTCGAAAAATGTTTTGATGTCAGATCGCGATTTAATAAATTCATACTCTTCTTCACAAAAGTCTCTGATTCCGATTTGTACTAACTTTTGGGGCTTCCAAGGTGCCATCATGACATTGTACATGATGGAAGCGTGAGAATGGTTAAAGCCATGATAAGCTTTTCGCGTATCCGAGTGTGCATCGATATGTAAAATGGCCACTTCATTGGGGTGCTTTTCGCAGACAGCGCGAATAGCTCCGTAAGGAGAAGAGTGGTCTCCACCGACCAAGCCTAAGAGTTTGTTTTGTTCGATAATTCGTTTTGATTGTGAGTAGACCCATTCATTCAAGTTTTCACTAGCTTGATTCACTTCTGCTCGAAGTTTTATCATTTTAGTTTCATCTTGGCTTTGCTCTGTGATCAACCCAATCAGTTCTTGAGCTTTTAATTTCATTTTGTCGTTGAGATCTTTGATCTCTTTTGGGTGAGGCAGCATGTGATAGCCTTGTTCGTAAGCTTTGCCGAGTTCAAGATCGAAAAGATCGATTTGTTCGCTAGCTTGTCGAATTAAGGCGGGACCAAAAGAAGCTCCTGAGCCATAAGAAGTTGTTACTTCCCAAGGGACAGGTAATAAAATGACTCGGGATTCGGCTTCACTCATTGGGATTCCAAAAATTCCAAACTCAGAAGAAATTGTAGTTGTGGCATCAAAGCTCATGTTCTCACCTTTTTTTAGAGATCAGGTCGGGCCTAGAGGCGGCAGCATATTGACTGCCGGTGCCAAGTGTCAAGAGGGCTGATAACCTTGATCTTTCACCCTGTTTCTAAGAAGTTATGGGGGTCTTATAGACTTCATCCTTTTAAGGAGGACGACTACATGAAAATTTTAACTTTAATTTTAGCCTTTTTTGTTTTAGCGGTCGCAAGCGCAACAACCCCGAAGTTTTCAGAGCCTAACTTAAGCGCTCCTAAAGGCGGAAATTTTGTTCGAAGCCTGGGTGGGGAACCACCGACTTTACATCCTATTATGGCAACAGATGCTTATGCCCGAAGAGTGCATGATTTTATTTTGGATCCTCTGCTTGAAAGAAAAGCCACTGATTGGGAATGGGCTCCACGTTTAGCGGAAAAGTGGGAAATTTCTAAAGACGGAAAAACATTTACTTTTTGGATTCGCAAAAATGCAGTTTGGCATGATGGTAAGCCTGTTACAGCAGAAGATGTTAAATTTACTTTTGAAGCGGTTTTTGAACCTAAGTATCAAGCGGCCCACATGATTCCCTCTTTGTCAGGAATTGCCAAAGTTGAAGTTGTTGACGTCAAAACTGTTAAAGTGACTGCCAAAGATGGCTACTACAAAAACTTTGATTCGATTGCAACGATGGATATTATGCCAAAGCACACTTATGCAGATATCGATAAATCTAAAAAAATGACTCGAACAGTAGTGGGTTCGGGTCCTTATAAACTAGAAAAATTTGATCGTGGACAAAAAATTATTTTAAAAAGAAATCCCGACTGGGCTGCGGCTCAGGATCCTTACTATAAAGGTGCATTCAATTTTGAGACAATTGATTTCAGATTTTACAAAGATGAAAATATAGAAATAGAAAGAGCTAAAAAAGGTGAATTGGATTTTATTGAGCTTCGATCGGAATCCTATGAGAAAAAAACAAGCGGGGCTCCTTGGGGAACAAAGCTTTTTAAAAAGAAAATTCAAAATGATGCGCCAAAAACTTACGGATTTATTGGGTGGAATTTTAGACGTGAAATCTTTCAGGATCGAAAAGTTCGGGTGGCTTTAACTCACTTAATGAATCGTGAAGAAATTAATAAAAAATTCATGTATGGGTACAACGAATTAGCAAAAGGTCCCACTTTCAATAGCAGCGAATATGCTTCTGCTAATGTGAAGCCACTTTTATTTGACCCCAAAAAAGCACAAGAGCTTTTGACAGAAGCGGGATGGACTGATTCCGATCAAGATGGCGTTCTTGATAAAACAGTGGGCGGCCAGAAAACTTCATTCAAATTTTCTTTAATTTATCCAAACAAAGACACGGAAAAATATTGGACTCTTTATCAGCAAGACTTAAAAAAAGCGGGGATTGTGCTTGATCTTAAGTATATGGAATGGAACTCGTTTTTAAAACTTTTGGATGATGGAAACTTTGATTCTGCCGCCCTTGCCTGGAGTGCAACTGATATCGACTGGGAACCAAAGCAAATTTGGCATTCAACTTCGGCTGTTCCAGGGGGCTCAAACTTCATTTATTATAAAAATCCCGAAGTGGATAAGCTGATCGATGATGTCCGAGTCACTTCTGATAAAAATAAGCGCCGAGAAAAATTAACTAAAGTATTTGAAATTATCGCAAATGATGCGCCGTATGTTTTCTTGTTCAATCCGAAGTATTCTTTTTACGCCCACTCAAAAAAGGTGAGTCAACCTGGTGATACTTTAAGATACAGTGCGGGCTTAAGTTTTTGGTGGAGACTGCAACCTTAATCTTGAAAGAAATAGAAAAGTAGTAAACCTTGTTAGCATATTTTCTACGTCGAATTTTACTGATTATTCCGACTTTCTTAGGGATCACTTTGATGAGCTTTATTATCATCAATTTGGCCCCAGGAAGCCCTGTAGAACAAAAACTACAGCAGATCCGTTTTGGTGGTGGTGCGGGTGAAAGTAGTGGTAGTTCCTTCGGTGGAACTCGTTCAACGGGTGTGAACGAAGAAATTATTGAAGCACTAAAAAAACAGTATGGTTTTGATAAGCCTATTTTGGTCCGATACGGAATCTGGCTTAAAAATATTTTCCGCTTAGATTTCGGTGAAAGCTTTACTTACGGCGAACCCGTGATTGATGTGATTAAAAGTAAGTTTCCAGTCTCACTTCAGTTTGGAATCGTTTCTTTGATTTTAACTTATCTTGTCTGCATTCCTTTGGGCGTTAAAAAAGCCTTAACGGCAGGTCAAAGTTTTGATCGCTTGTCTGGAATTTTACTTTATATTGCTTACTCAGTTCCACCGCTTGTTTTGGCCATATTTCTAATCGTTGTTTTTGCAGGTGAAAGTTATCTGAGTTGGTTTCCAATTGGGGGCCTTTATTCAGATAATTATGATTCCTTGGGCTTTTTCGCTAAAATATTGGATCGAGCTCAGCACTTTGTTTTACCGACAATTTGTTATTTGATTGGTGGTTTTACAGAGCTCACTTTGCTAACAAGAAATTCAATGCTGGATATTATCAAATCTGATTATATCCGCACGGCAAGGGCCAAGGGTCTGTCTGAAAAAGTAGTTGTTTATAAACATGCTCTTCGAAATGCATTAATTCCAGTTGCAACGGGTCTTGGTGGATACTTAGGTGTCTTTTTAACAGGTTCACTTATCATCGAAAAGATTTTTAATTTAGATGGAATTGGTTTACTCAGTTATTCTTCAATACTATCGCGCGATTATAATGTTGTGATGGGTCTTCTTTTCTTATCCAGCATGGCATTGATGTTGGGCAATCTCTTAAGCGATTTAATTTATGTGATGGTTGACCCCAGAATTGATTTTAAATAATGGATTTTTTTGAAAAACGTTTTATTACAAATGAATTAACTTTGAAAAGATACCGTCGTTTTAAACGCGACCGTGTTGCAGTTTTTTCCGTTTGGGCTTTTCTTTTACTTTTATTTGTCAGTTTCACGGCTGAAATTTGGGCTAATAGCAAGCCACACATTATGTATTATCAAGGGACTCTTTATGTACCCCTTGTTAAAGATTATCATCCCACCAAGTTTGGACGTAGCGATATTTACGTGATGGATTATCGATCATTAAATTTTAGTGAACATGATTGGGCCCTGTGGCCCGTGATTCAATGGAACCCTTATGAATCTAATAAAGCTTTAGAAACTTATCCGGCTCCACCAACAAAGCAAAATATTTTTGGAACAGATGATAGTGGCCGAGATGTCTTAACCCGATTACTTTATGGCCTTCGTTACACTTTGACTTTTGCTGTTGGGGCTTGGTTTTTAATGTATATCTTTGGCTGTTTTATTGGTGCGAACATGGGTTATTGGGGTGGCAAAGTAGACCTTGTTGGTATGCGTATTGTTGAAGTGATTCAAAATACGCCCGTTCTATTTGTAACAATCACTTTGATTTCAATTTTTTCACCAGGCTTATTACTACTCATTCTGATTACAGTGGCATTCGGTTGGACTGGGATTAGTATGTACATGAGAGGCCAATTCTTGCAGCTCAGAAAACGTGAATATGTCGAAGCGGCTCGTGCCTTGGGTGCTAGTAACTCGCGTATTATTTTAAAACATATTCTACCAAATGCTTTAACTCCAATTGTCACTTTTGCGCCGTTTACGATTGCATCGAATGTTTATTATTTATCAGTAATGGATTACTTAGGTTTGGGACTTGTTCCGCCGACTCCAAGTTGGGGTGAATTGATGTCACAATCAGAGAAATATTTTACAACTTCAGAGTGGCTTGTCTGGTCTTCTTTGGGAGCAATGGTAATTACTCTAACTTTATTAATCAATATCGGTCTTGCCGTTCGCGATGCTTTTGATTCACGAAGTTCTGTTGGCTAGCTGATTTAATTATAAATCAGCTTCTTCTAAATAAGTGTAACCTGATAAACCATCTTCGTAATGTCTGATCAAAAGTTTTGCTTCCTGTTTTGTGATAGTGCCACGTTGAATACTTTCTTCTGCCGCTTGGCGGACACTATCAACAAGTTCAGTTCTTCCATACTGAACGTAGCTCAGAACTTCCGTCACGGTGTCGCCAGGAACGTAGTGGTCAATTGTGTAACCAGCTTCTGTCATGGAAACGTGAACGGCATCTGTATCGCCGAAAAGGTTATGCAAATCGCCTAAAATTTCTTGGTAAGCGCCTGTTAGGAAAACACCTAAGTAATAAGGATTACTTTCTGTGTATTCATGAATCTTGATTGTTTTTTTGTATTCACCGGTTTCTGTATCGATAAATTTTTCAATCTTGCCATCTGAATCACAAGTCAAATCCGCTAAAGTTGCTTCGTGATCAGGTTCTTCATTTAGCCTGTGAATTGGCATTACGGGAAATAGTTGTCCTACGGCCCAAGAATCTGGAACCGACTGGAAAACCGAGAAATTGCAAAAATATGTATCACAAAGTTCTTCTTGAAGAGATTTGATAATATCATCGCAATCTGGCGTTATCTTTGCTAAAGCCAGCATTTTAGTTGAAATTGCAAAGTACATGCTTTCACACCAAGCGCGTTGTTCTAAAGAAAGAACTCCATAAACGAATAAGTTTAAACTTTCGTTTTTAGTTTGTAGCAAGTCGTTGAAGCATTCATTGATATTATCTTTGTTTATTTTTTCAAAAATATACTGCATGTCTTGCATAATGCTAGGGTCAGTTTTACCTGCAGGTTTGGGGGGTTCTGGTCGGCGCAGATCATTTCGTCCTGTCACATTGCAAATCAATACAGAATGGTGTGCAACAAGAGCGCGACCACATTCGGTTATAATATGTGGATGTGGAATACCTTTTTCATCACAAAGTGTTTGTAAAGTCGAGACAACGTCATTGGCATATTCTTGTTCAGAATAATTAACGGAAGAGTCTGAACGCCCAGTCCCATCATAATCAACTCCAAGTCCCCCGCCCACATCAATAAATTTTAACTGAGCGCCTAATTTGTAAAGTTCGACAAAAAAACGAGCCGCTTCTTTCAGTGAAGATTTAATCGAATTGATAGCAGGGACTTGAGAGCCTATATGGTAATGAAGCAGTTCAAGACAATCGAGCATGTTTTCGTTTTTAAGAAGTTGGATGCCTTCCATGATTTCAACAGTCGTTAGGCCAAATTTAGATCTGGCGCCAGAAGAATCAACCCACTTACCTGCGCCTTGAGTATTTAATTTTGCGCGAAAACCAATTTTTGGTCGCATATTAAATTTTTTGGCGGCGGCAATAATCAAGGGCAATTCGTCTTTACGATCCATGACGATAATTGTATGGCGTCCTAATTTTTGTGCTAATAATGCAGTTTCAATATATTCAGAGTCTTTAAAACCGTTACAAACAACAACAGCGTCTTTATTGTTCATAAGGGCTAAAACAACTAAAAGTTCTGGCTTTGATCCGCATTCCAATCCCAAGCGAAGATTGCGACCGTAGTAGACAAGTTCTTCAACGAGATGCCGCTGTTGATTCACTTTGATCGGGTAAACACCTTGATACTGTCCTTTGTAGCCATGATCTTGGAAAG
Source organism: Pseudobdellovibrionaceae bacterium (assembly GCA_030158485.1). GTDB lineage: Bacteria > Bdellovibrionota > Bdellovibrionia > Bdellovibrionales > Bdellovibrionaceae. The sequence continues at coordinate 80,567 of JAOASS010000016.1, forward strand.
CTTTTTGGAAGCAAGCGTGCATTAATTCTACACGAGACTTAATAATATCAGGAAAGCGAACCATTATTGGAACACGAATGCCCCGTTCTAAAAGATCTTGAGTGAGTTCAAAAAGATCCAAAGTTTTGCCTTGGGGACCTTCTGGAGTAATAACGACATGTCCTGCGCTGTTAACGCGAAAGTAGCCAGCTCCCCAATTGTTGATTCCATAAAGCGCGGCACTTTTTTCGGAACTCCAGTTGTTCAAAGTTGCTTCTGGCGTTGTCTTGGTACCTGACTTTTCTAAATCCATTTTACAAGTTCTCCTGAATCCGAAAAAATAATTCTCAACAGATGAGATTCAGTATTTTTCCAGCTTTGTAAATCACTTTTTTTGGTTTTTGGCCATTTAATGCATTTTGCACAGTTGTGACCATGTAAGCCGCTTCTAAAGCCATGTTTTCAGTTGCATCAGGCGCTACATCGATTGTGCCTCTCATTTTGCCATTCACTTGAACGCCAAGCGTGATGACGTTATCCAAGCAAAATTCAGGTTTAAACGTAGGCCAAGTTGCAAGTGCTACAAAACCAGTTCCACCCATTTTTTCCCATAACTCTTCCGACATATGAGGAGCAAAAGGAGCTAAAAGTTGAACTAACGGAAGCAGCACTTTTTTTGAATGTGTATTGTGTTTATAAAGTTCGTTTACTAAAATCATCATTGCAGAAATAGCTGTATTGAAACTCATACTTTCAATATCTTCAGTCACTTTTTTGATTGTTTTATGAAGTGTTTTTTCAATTTCAGCGTTTAAGGCCTCATCGGTTGCAATCATATGACCTTGATCATTTAAAACAAGACGAATAATCCGATCTAAAAATCTTCTAACACCTTCAATCCCAGTTGGTTGCCAAGGTTTATCTTTATCAAGAGGTCCCATAAAACAAATAAAAGTTCTGAGTGAGTCAGCTCCAATTTTTTCACGGATTTCATCGGCAGGAATAACATTGCCACGGGATTTAGACATCTTTTCGCCATCTTGTCCGAGGATCATTCCTTGGTGTGCTAATTTTTTAAAAGGCTCATCGTGGCTGACAAGGCCGACATCAAATAAAACTTTTTGCCAAAAACGAGCGTAGAGCAAGTGCCCTACAGTGTGTTCGGGGCCGCCGACATAAAGATCAACAGGCATCCAATACTTTTGCGCTTCTTGGCTAAAGGGTTCATTTGTATTTTGAGGGTCCGTAAATCTTAAAAAATACCAGCTTGACCCTGCGGAACCTGGCATGGTGTCTGTTTCCCGCATTCCGACTTCACCTGTTACGGGATCAGTGAGTTTCATCCATTTTTTATTCCGAGCGAGCGGCGCTTCACCTTCAGCTGAGGGTTGATAATCTGCAACATCAGGTAAAAGTACCGGGAGTTCATTCTGAGGTAAAGTTGTGATTCCTTTCGATGGGTAGTGAACAACAGGAAAGGGTTCGCCCCAGTAGCGCTGGCGACTAAAAAGCCAGTCGCGTAATTTATACTGAATTAACTTTTCGCCTAATTTTTTTTCTGATAACCAATCAATCATTTTCTGAATGGCTTCAATTTTATTCAAACCATCTAAAAATTGAGAATTAACAAGATGGCCGTCTCCTTCAAAAGGAAGATCTTGTTCACTTTGTAAAACTCTTTTAATAGGTAATTGGAATTTTTGTGCAAAATCGAAGTCTCTTGAGTCATGTCCAGGCACGGACATAATCGCGCCGGTTCCGTACTCCATCAAAACATAATCTGAAATCCAAATTGGAATTTTTTCCGCCGTGATAGGGTGAATAGCAAAGGAACCGGTGAAGACACCTGTTTTTTCAGTTGAAGCTTTTCGTTCAACTTCAGATTTGCTGGAAGCTATTTTGATATATTTTTCAATATCTGATTTTTGCTGAGCCGTTGTGATGTTTTTAACAACAGCATGTTCGGGGGCTAATACCATAAATGTCACGCCAAACAAAGTGTCGGGGCGAGTTGTAAAAACTTGAAAAGTTTCTTTTGAGTTTTCAATGGAAAAGTTAACCAGCGCGCCTTCCGATTTACCAATCCAATTTCTTTGACCTTCTTTAGTTCGTTCAGGCCAATCAACATGATCAAGATCTTTTAATAAACGTTCAGCGTAATCTGTAATTTTCAGCATCCATTGTTTCATTGGCATGCGAATGACGGGGTGACCTCCACGTTCACTTTTTCCATCGACAACTTCTTCGTTGGCTAAAACCGTGCGCAAAGCGGGGCACCAGTTGACAGGAACTTCTTTTTGGTAAGCTAAACCTTTTTCCCAAAGTTTTGTAAAAATAAATTGAGTCCATTTGTAGTACTTAGGATCACATGTCGAAATTTCACGAGACCAGTCAAAACTAAAACCGAAGCTTTCCAATGTTTTACGAAAACTTTCGATCGCCTTTTCAGTTGTAATCGCAGGATGAACACCTGTTTGAATGGCATATTGTTCAGCGGGTAATCCGAAAGCATCGTAGCCAATCGGGTGCAAAACGTTGAAGCCTTTGCATCTTTTGTAACGGGAAACAACATCTGCCGGTGTATAAGATGCAATATGACCAACGTGGAGTCCAGAGCCAGAAGGATAAGGGAACATATCAAGTGCATAGTACTTTGGTTTGGTGGACTTGTTATCGGCTACAAAGGTTTTAGCTTCAGCCCATTTTTTACGCCATTTGATTTCAACATCGACTTGTGAATAGCTCATACTTTGGTCCTTTAAGAATTTAAAAAAGAGCAGAATAAGTTAAGATTTTGATTATTTCAACAAAGTAGCTGGGCTCAAAGTCTGAAAAATCTTGCAGGCTGTTGGTCCAATTTGGGTGTCAGCTCTTTAGACAATTTCTTTAAAATCCGATTAGGAGGCTATGGTTTGGGAGCACAGTGCAAAATCTAATACCCGTCGCATTCTTGTTGTGGATCAAGATCCTCAAAGTCTGGACATATTATTAGAGCCTTTGCGTTGGGAAGGTTACGATACAAAAGGCGAAACTTCAATTCAGCAGGCTTTAAAAGTGGCCCATGCTTGGTCTCCACATATTCTTTTAATTGATACCCGAATTCATCCAGAAGCTTTAAAAGCGATTGAAATCTTTAAGAAAAAATTGCCACTCACGTCAATTTTGATTATTTCAGACGACACTTCAACTGAATCCATTATTCTAGGTCTGGATTCGGGTGCTGATGATTATATTATTAAGCCATTTGTTCCGCTCGAATTGCTTGCGAGGATTCGAACTCATCTCAGGATTCGAGATCTGACTCAACAGCTAATTTACGTCAACGAGAGATTGAAAGAGCTTGTCGATACAGATGATCTAACGGGATTGTTTAATATGCGCTCACTTTATCAAAAGCTAGAGTTTGAAATTGAGCGAGGGAAACGTTTCGGCCGAGATGTTTGCGTTGTCATGATGGATATGGATCACTTTAAAAGTGTCAATGATGGTTATGATCATCTTTTTGGGTCTTACGTGATTTCTCAGGTTGGTAAGATTATCCAGCAAAGCACAAGAAATATTGATATACCGGCTCGCTATGGTGGTGACGAATTTTTAATGGTTCTAACTGAAGTGAGCTATGATGGCGCTATGCTATTTTGCGAGCGTTTAAGAAAGTATATTGAAAAAAATATTTTTCAAAGTGGAACCGATACGATCAAACTCACGGCTTCTTTAGGTTTTGCAATTACAAAGCCAGGAGAATCAATTTCAGCCAGAGAGCTTGTGCGCCGGGCAGACAATGCTCTCTACCATTCTAAGCGCACGGGAAGAAATAAAGTTTGCTTTTTTGACCATATAGAGAAAGATAACAAGAAAAAAGCAGCTTCATAAGGAATTTCCATGCGCGTCGGTGTCATTTATTTAATTGTTAGTTTGGTTGTCTTTTTCTTAAAAACATTCGCTGCAGTTAAAACTCATTCGACAGCTCTTTATTCAGATGCTCTAGAAACTTTAGTGAATATTTCTGCTGCGATTATTTCATTGATCGTTTTGAAAT
>JAOASS010000016.1:84594-94831 GCA_030158485.1 Pseudobdellovibrionaceae bacterium
AACCTAAAGACGACAATCATCCCTATGGACACGGCAAAGCTGAATTTATTTCTTCAGCTGTTGAAGGTGGATTCGTTTTTTCCGCTGGCCTGGCTATTTTTATTGAATCGAGTCGAAATCTTTTAAATCCAAAACAAATGGATTTTAATGAAACAGGTCTTTATTTTTCAGGGATTGCCACTTTTATGAATGTGATTTTAGCCCTTTATTTAAGAAGAGCATCTAAAAGTAAGCATTCTATTATGCTGAATGCGAGCAGCGTTCACGTCATGTCAGACGTCTGGACAACAGTCGCTGTGCTTTTGGCTTTGGGAATTACACAAATAACGGGTTATTTGTGGATTGATCCACTAGCAGCACTTGTACTGGCTTGTTTTTTATTTCACGAAGGATACAAAGTTTTAAGACAAGCTTTTTCAGGTTTAACAGATGAATTAGACCCTCAAATATTAAAAGAACTTTCCATGGCATTTGAAAAAGTTGTAGAGGACGGGCTGACTCCGGGACTTATTGACTTACATGACGTCAAGTTTATTCGGTCAGGTAGTTTTCATCACGTAGATGCTCATTTAGTGGTGCCACGCTTTTGGGATGTTGGTCGAACACATATTTTTATGGAAGAACTCGAAAAAAATGTTGTTAAAGCTTATCGTTTTGATGGTGAAATTGCATTTCACATAGATCCATGCGAACCTGCCGATTGTTCATTTTGTGACTACGAAAATTGTCCTATAAGGTCTCAAGCTTTTATCAAGAGAAAATCTTTCACGCCAGAGCAGGTTGCTGGCGAAAAAAAATTGATTTAAGATCAGGCTGTTGTCGACAGTCGGGTCAAAGTTCGCTATGAACAGTCTTCATGAACAGACCCTTGCGACCTTTAATTAACAAAACAAGCTTGTTACCAAGGCCTAATGAATACACATTAGCATTGGAAAATGAATTAAAGCATTTGGCTTTTAGTGAAGAGCGAGCACCTGCTAACAAGGGTTTGTGGCGAAAAGTTATAGGAGTCGAATCTTCCACTTCTTTAGACCTTGAAATTGGCACGGGGAATGGACTTTTTTTTGCACATCATGCCAGTCAGATGAAGCAAAGGGCACTTGTTGGATTAGAACTTAAATATAAACCATTGATTCAGTCAATCAGAAGAGCTCAGCGTGTTGGCTGTAAAAATGTTGCGGTCACTCGATACCATGCTTTTAATCTAGATGAAATTTTTGAACCCGGAGAAATTAATAATGTATTTATTCATTTTCCAGATCCATGGACAAGTCCGAAGAAGCCGAAAAATCGTCTGACAAACGCTTGGTTTCTTGAAATGATTCATGGGCTTCAAGCCCCGGGTTCGTATTTGAATTTTAAAACAGATAGTCGCGAAATGTTTGAATGGTCTTTAGAAGAAATTAAGCAGACGCCTTATAAAGTTGAATTTCAGACTTTTGATTTACATCATTCAGATTGGAGCTCTCAAAACTTCACGACTGGGTTTGAAAAAATATTTATTTCTCAAGGTGTTCAGATTAACTTTATTCGACTTTCTAAATAATTTTTTAAATTCAATTAACATCAGGTCATCTTTTTTGAACCGGCTTTACCAGTATCCTGTATCAATTTCAATGGGTCCTAAAACTAAAGTTTGACAACTGACTCGCTGTTGAAAAGTCAGTGGATTTCGTTCTAAAAGTTCGAGTTCTATTTTGTTACGGGAACTTAAGTTTTCAAGACCTTTTGAAACAAGGACAACACATTTGCAGCAAACACCATCCCCGTGACAACTGGATGCAACTGGAATATTGGCATCAAGCAAAGCTTGCATCAAGTTAGACCCAGTTGGAACTTCTATTGGAGCTTTATTTTTGACAAAAGAAATTTGTGGCATCATAAGCATGCTACGATGAAATTAGCTGAAGATGAAAGAATTCTTGTATTAGGTGGATCGCGTGGCCTGGGTGCAGCGATTGTGACCGAGTTTTCCCAGAAAAATTTCAATGTCACAAGCTTTTCTCGAAAAAGTAAAATTAAAGCGGATTTTGCGAATCCAGAAAAGTGGAATGATATCTTAATCCAAGTGAAAGAATATCATCCGACTCGGATTATATTTTGCGCGGGAGGTGGCCCTTACGGTCCTTACGGTGAATATCAGTGGAAAGATCATTCTTGGGCCCTAAAAGTCACTTTTGAGTTTCCAGCATTTCTTCTTCATTATTTGATTCAAAATCCTTTGTCTGAGTTGCAGCAAATTTCAATTATTGGATCGTCTATTGCTGAATCTAAACCAGATCCAGGAGCCGCTGCTTACTGCGCAGCTAAGCACGCTTTAAGGGGACTTGTTACAAGCCTGCAAAAAGAAAATTTGCCTTTTGATTTGCGACTTTTAAGCCCCGGTTATATGAAAACTGATCTTTTGCCAATCGATTCTGCGCCAAGAAATGAAGGTCGAGCTCGAGATCCATTTGATATTGCGAGGCTTATGATTCACAGCATAAGTGATCCCGCATTAAGACTTCAGAATCAGTCCTTTGATTGAAACTCAACGCCGATTCACATAGACTGCTTTTTTAAAGTAGGGGTTATTCACATGGTTGATAAAAAATTAGAAAACGTCATTATCATTGGTTCTGGTCCGGCAGGATTGACGGCGGGAGTTTACACAGCAAGAGCTCGCTTAAACCCATTAATGATTGAAGGTGAAGAAGCTGGTGGTCAATTAATGATTACGACTGATGTGGAAAATTATCCCGGTTTTGAACATGGGGTAACGGGGCCTGATTTAATTTCTGTGATGAAAAAGCAAGCTGAAAAATTTGGAACTCGTTTTATCACTCGAAATGTGACGAAAGTTGATTTTTCAAGTTGGCCATTTAAAGTTTGGATTCGAGATTCACTTCATGAAGCAAAAACGATTGTGATTTCAACTGGTGCAAGTGCCAAGTATTTGGGTCTTCCATCAGAAAAACAGTATATGAGCAAAGGCGTATCAGCATGTGCGACTTGCGATGGTGCTTTTTTTCGGGATGTGGAAGTTGGAGTTGTTGGTGGTGGCGATACAGCGATGGAAGAAGCTAATTTTTTAACTCGATTTGCAAAAAAAGTTTATGTTCTTCACCGAAGGGATTCTTTTAGAGCTTCTAAAATTATGCAAGATCGAGTGATGAAAAATCCAAAAATTGAAGTTATTTGGAATGTTGATGTCACAGAAGTAAAAGGTGACGGTCGCCAAGTGACAGGTGTTATTTTAAAAAATACAGCTACTGGCAAACAAAGTGAAATGCCTTTACAGGGTTTATTTATTGCGATTGGGCACAAGCCCAATACAGATTTGTTCAAAGGCGTATTAAATATGAATGAAGCTGGTTATCTTGTGACGAAACCGGGTTCGACTTATACGAATATTGACGGAATTTTTGCATCGGGTGATGTGCAAGATCCCCACTACCGACAAGCAATTACAGCTGCTGGTTCTGGATGTATGGCGGCAATTGATGCTGAACGATGGCTAGAAGCAAAAGAAGCTGAACTGTGAAAAAAAAGCTCAGTACAAATGAACTGATTTCAAAAATTGAAAAACTTGCTAAACAGCGAATGGCAACAGATTCTGTTGTTTCACTTGATAAGTATCGTGCTTTAAAAAATAAATTAGAACCAAAAACATTGCTTATTATTGAAGACGATGAATCGATGCAAAAAGCTTTGGTTCGTATTCTGGAACCAGAAGGTTATGTTTTAAGAATGGCGAAAGACGCCTCAGAGCTAACAAGCTTATTAGATGATAATCCGGTAGATTTAATTTTACTTGATATTGGTTTACCTTGGATTAGCGGCTTTGAAATCGCGGAAATGCTGAAGCAACATCGAGATTTGAAAAGCATTCCCCTTATCTTCGTATCGGGTCAAGCTCAAGAGGAAGATATCAAAAAAGCGTTTGAACTGGGTGCCGATGATTTTTTAAAAAAGCCATTTGATGTGGCTAAGCTTAAAAAAACGATTAAAGTCTTGTTAACGATTAAGGAATAATTAAAATAAATTGTGGAGTGCTGAGTAGGTTATCGGTATCTCCGCCTAACATTGCGGCACTCGACCCGTCGGCCGCAATTTCTAAAATATAATTTAAAGTTTGATCAAGTGCTAAAACATTACCATTCGGTTTCACAGCAATTCCTGCTGGGCTAGGTAACAAAACTGTATTGGAATAGCTCCATGTTGTGGCAAGACCCGAAGTCATTTTTCTGATTGTATCTGTTGTTCCACTGAAGCTTGCGTAAATGTCTCCAGCGCTATCGCTCTTGCAGTCCATAACGTCGGTTGTGCCAGCAATTCCTGAAGCAACAGTGGCTTGTTGAGTTCCGGTCGCATCATAAGTTCTGACAACATCTAAAGTGGTCGAGCAATGAACAAAAGTACCAGCCGCTCGAGCCGCAATACCCGACCCAAGAGTTTGTAAAGATTTTGGCCAGGCACCTGCCGTGATTTGAGTTCCAGTGATTCCATTTAATTTTTCTACACGGTTTCCAGCAGAGATCACAACGAGCAGATCACCAGTTGTCATCATGGCTAGGCCTCGCAATGTATTATTTAAAGCTGCTGATGCTGAAAAATCACGTATATCAAAAGTGGAAATATCGATGGCTTTAATTAATCGGCTTGTGGTGCTATCGACTGCGACTAAAATTTCATTTGTCAGAGAGTTCAATGCAAGTCCGTAGGGAGCTTGTCCAGTTGTATTATCAAGATCAAGTATCGTCCCTTTGTACGTGCCTGCCGAATCAAATAATTTAACGTCTCGAGAAGTAGAGTTTGATACGACGATATCTCCGGATACGATCGAAACAGAGTTGGCAGAATTTTCGTCATCATCAGAGTTTGATTTGCTAGCACTGCATGCCACTAAGAGTGATGTAAACAGACCGGTCGCAATCAAGAAGTTTAGTATTCGTAACTTATTCATTATACTAGTTTATCGGTCAATTATGAGAAAATATTAATTGTATTATTCGGCTACCACTTTGGTTAATATGGACCAAAGTCAGGTTAGTTTTGTATCGATTTTGACCGACAAGATAATATGAAGTTTTGTCTTCTAGGTTTTATATTATTTTTTTACTACTCTGCGGTTGCCGGAGATAATTTTAGTAAAATGCACGCTTATCAAGTTAATTATTCTGGTAAAGAAGAGGAAACTTTTTCAAATGATAATGCGGGTGTAGGCGCAGAAGTTATTACTTCAACAACTAACGAAACATATAATTGGATCACTAAGGCTCGGCTGACAACGGTGAGTGGTACTCAAGATTTTTCTGACGGTGGCACGTCTGTCGAGTCTGATTTCACTTATTACCAAAGCTCATTTGAGGGTGGATTTACAATTTATCCGCTGATGAAAAAGAAAAGAGCGATTAATCTTTATTTTGGTCTGACAGGGATCCTCAGTTTTAATTATTTGAAATTAGATGCGACTACTTTTACGGAATTAGAGCCTTCATATCAAGCAACAAGCTTTGGCTACAGCGGGATGGTCGGCGTGGAGTGGTATATATTTGGGGCAGAAAAATGGTGTTTGTCTGCTGAGTTTTCTCAGCGATACGAAACCGTCAATCTTGCAAAACAAAGCGCTTTTAATTTAGGTGGATTTTCTTTAGCATTTGGATTCGGCTGGTAGAATTTTTATGAAACTTTTTTCTTTTTAAATTCTTTATAGTTTTTTTCATATCGTTCAAGGATTGAGTGAAGTTTTAATTGAACTTCAGGACTCATATCGTAAAACATCAAGCGCCTACGGTCGCGCGTATCGCCAACGACGCGTCCTTTGATCAATAAATGGCTAGGCGTATTATTATCAGGAAATGGATTAATAATCAGGACATCCATAACATCTTTAAGAAGTGATGCTGGAACTGCTTCACGAAGTAAAGCTCCGCCCAAAGATACATTTAAAGAAGAAGATCGAAATGATTTACCTTTTTTTGTCATAATCACCAATTCAATACGGTGTGGAAATCTTTTATATTGACGTCGATCATCTTCGGAATCGACTGGAGACTTTGAGCTTTTAGTCAGAATTGGAATAACGGGAGTTTTATCCCAATTGACATTTTCAGGAGCAAACTCACTTGTCGCTTGGGGAAGTTCCGTTGTTAAAGCAATTTCAGTATATGTAATTTCTGTCATCGAACTTTCAGACGATTTACTTTTAGTCATTCCCGTCAACTGAGTTGCTTCTTTATCTGTCTGTTCAATAGGGGGCGGGATTTCAAAAAACTTCTGTTCGGATTTAAGCATTTCATTTACCGGAATCCATTTTTTCCAACCAGGAGTCCAAATCACATAATGCCGAAGTTCTTGTCGCGTTAACCCCAAAATAAAAACATGAGCCTGTGTAGCGGGCATAGGCTTTGTTTGAACTTGCGTTTTCACATTAAAAAAAACCCAAATAATACCTTTATTATCCACACATTTAATATCGGATATTTAAACTAGAATGATGAGGATTTTATTTGTCTTATTTTGAGAAAAGTCGAGCTTATAATTCGTCTTTTTAGATTTCGCGATTCAATTCATGAGCCCAGAATAAAAGCTCTGGGAAAAGTAATCTGTTATCGACATAAGCTAGACGAAGAGCTTTTATAACAAATGGACTTTGTAAAAACGCTTTTTGGCGACGGGCACCTTTTCGAACATAGGCTTTATGATTTTCTAATGACTTCATCATATGAAGAGTTCGGTAGAAGTCACTGATTTCAAGTTTAAACATTCCAAGCTGGTTCCGTATAAAATGATCCCAATTAGCATTGGCTTCAAGCGCATCTAAGTTGAGTTCTGAATCTGTAAATTCACTTCTTAAAATAGCAAACAAGAAGCCAGCAAAAAGTTCTGCCGGAGATTTTTCCGGTCCCACCATCCATTCAAATTGCATCATAAACTGAATAAAAGTGTCGCGTCTTTCGGGATTTTCTAAAAAACCTGCTAAAAAGGGTAGTATTGTTTGTAATGCACCAACGTCGTAAAGCTCTAAGAAGGCACGGTGTGGTTCTTTGAGTTTTAAAATTTTAAGATACTCTTCTCTTTTTCGAGGAAGAGCAGCTTTTACTAAACAGTCGTGATTTTTTTTAATTGCTTCTAGAAGAGCGGGATCAATTTCAAACTGAAGTTTGTGAGCTAATCTGACAGCTCTTAGAAGTCGAATAGGATCTTCAATCAAACGTGCCGCAGGGTCGCCGATCATTCGAATTGTACGGCCTTCGATATCGGTCATACCTTTTACAAAATCGACCATTCTATGTTCCAGCGGATCATAGAAAAGAGCATTAACGGTGAAGTCTCTACGGACGGCATCTTCTTCACAAGAGCCAAAATAATTATCCCCTGTGATCACATTTTTTTCATTACCTAATTCTTCGGTTGTCGCACTTCTTCTAAAAGTAGCGACTTCAAATTGATGGATGCCACGCTTAACCAGTACAAGTTTGAATCGTTTGCCAATGACATAACTGTTGGGAATGCAGCGTCTTGCCGCTTCAGGTAGAGCATCTGTTGCAATATCAAAATCTTTTGGGGGTTCTCCTGCTAATAAATCACGAACGCACCCGCCGACAAGAAATGCTTGATGGCCTTTTTTGCGAAGTGCGGACACAATTTTGAGGGCGTAAGGATCAATCCATTCTTCTTTTAACAACATAGTCCAACAATATTCGTTTCAATTTGAAAATTTACAAAGTCCCTATTTCAGAAATAATCTGGATTTCAGGTAGCTCATACAAAGTTACTGAAAATTCTGGATAAATTGTAGCATAAAAATTGATTGCACAGATTTGAACACGTGATTTTCATTCAATTTAAATAGGTTGGGTTCGATTTTAAGTAGTTTTTGAGCCTTAAAGCGTGGCAGATTAGTTTTATGTCGATTTTAGAAAATATAAATTATTCGTTAACTGGTAACCTGCAGGGCAGAAAGTGGGTTTTTGTCCATGGTATGATGGGTTATCTTAATAACTGGCATAGAATTGTGACTTCACTAGGCCCAGATGAATGTTGTCTTTGTTACGATCAACGTGGACACGGAAAGTCTTTCAAGCCGCTCACGGGATATGCTCCAGAAGATTACGCTCTAGACTTAAAAAGTCTAACTGATGCCCTTGGTTGGGATCGTTTTATTTTAGTGGGTCATTCGATGGGCGGTCGAAATGTGACTGTTTTCGCTTCAATTTATCCAGAAAAAGTTGAAAAACTCATTGTCGAAGACATTGGACCCGAAATAAGTGCAACTGCAGGTGATTATTATCATAAATTATTAGATTCGGTTCCAACGCCCTTCGCATCAAGAGAACAGGCTCGTGATTTTTTTAAAAATGATTTTGCTTCCAAATTTGAAACAAAAGAGCCTCCAGCCGTATTGGCAGCATTTTTATACGCAAATTTGAGCGAAAAAGAAGGGCTTTGGGATTGGAAATTTTCAAAAGAAGGTATCCTTGAAACTGTTCGAGTCGGCCGCAGCCAAGACCGATGGCAAGAAGTGAAGTCTTTATCCGTGCCAACCCTTTGGATAAGAGGACAGAAGTCAAATGAGCTGACTTCAGAGGTTTTTCAAAAAATCTTATCTCTAAACCCAATGATTCAAGGTGTCGAAATAGCAGGTGCAGGGCACTGGATACACTCTGAAAAGCCCTTTGAGTTTTCGCAAGCGCTCAAGAATTTCGTTGGTGGCTTTTGACTTTTGACGCTCCCGTCTGTACGAATAAAAAACGAATGAAATTTTCTGAACTAAATCTGCATCCACTCCTCATGAAAGGCATTGAAACTCTCGGGTTTCAAGATGCCACACCTATTCAAGCTGAAGCCATTCCCTTGGTTTTAAAAGGCCTTGATATTTCAGGGCTCGCGCAAACGGGTACCGGAAAGACGGGTGCTTTTCTAATTCCGCTCATGGAAAGAATATTGCGTACAAAAGAGGTTGCGGAAGAAACAAATCCAGAACTAAAAGCCCGGGCATTTGATTCTTGGAAAGCGGGTCATTTTGTTTTGATTCTAGTTCCGACTCGTGAATTAGCAGAACAGGTCTATGAAAACGTTGAAAAAATCGGCGCATCTGCCAATTTAAAAGGCGTGAGTGTTTACGGTGGTACTGGTTACGAAAAGCAAAAAGAAGGTTTTCGTAACAAAGTTGACTTCGTGGTGGCAACGCCGGGTCGACTTATTGATCTATATAAAGATAATATTTTGGATCTTAAGCAGGTGAAAGCTTTAGTTTTTGATGAAGCCGATCGCATGTTTGATATGGGTTTTAAAGATGATATGAAGTTTCTGTTGTCTCGAATTCCAAACCAAAGACAACTCATGGTTTTTTCGGCCACTATGAATTTAGATGTGATGACAACTGTTTATCAGTTTGGATCGGATCCGACAGAAATTAATATTTCAAAGGATTCAGCACGTGCTGATAACGTGAAAGATGAACTTTTTCATGTAGGCCAAGAAGAAAAGCCGCAAATTTTGTTGTCACTTTTAAGCTTACATAAACCCAAACAAGCTATTGTTTTTACAAATTTTAAAAATAATGTGGAAAGAATTGCCCAATTTTTAATTGATAATGGCATCCCAGCTGTTCCGATTTCCAGTTTGCTTAGTCAATCACAGCGTAACAAAGTGATGGAATTGTTCAAAGAAGTGGATAACGAATATAATGTAATGGTCGCGACTGATGTGGCGGCCCGAGGGCTCGACATTAAAGGTGTTGATATGGTGATTAACTTTGAACTTCCTCAAGATTCAGAATCATATGTTCATAGGATTGGTCGAACAGGTCGAGCTGGGCAAATGGGACAAGCTTTTAGTTTAGTGAGCGACCGTGATGTTGATTCATTACAAAGAGTCGAAGAATATCTTCAGCAAAAAGTGGCGGTTGGATTTTTGGATGATTCACAAATTGTGAAGCCCAAGAAAGCTTTTCCAGAATATGTTAAATTCAACCAAACATTTGGTTTTTTAAAAGGATCTGAAGGTAAAGATTCCAGACAGGAAAGTAGTCGGAATAGTGACCACTATGAAGGCGGACCTAAGCGTGAACAACGCCCAAGACCAACTCGAAATCAAAATGATCGAAAACCCCGTGAAGAAAGTCGCCATGGCAGTGATCGTCGCGATGAGAGCCGTCACGAAGGGTCGCGCCGACAAGACAACCGCCCAGATTTAAGACTGCCTCGTTCTGAAAGAACGGAAAGTAGAAATGGTTCTGAAAGAACGGAAA
>JAOASS010000016.1:94931-171297 GCA_030158485.1 Pseudobdellovibrionaceae bacterium
AGACTGCCTCGTTCTGAAAGAACGGAAAGTAGAAATGGTTCTGAAAGAACGGAAAATAGAAACTCAAGACCAGAGAACACAAATCGTAGGCCTCATTCAAAAGACGCAACAAGCAAATCCCACGGAAGCGCTAAACATTCAGGGGCGGGCGTAAGAAAGCCTCAATCTGGACAAGGTAAAAAGCCTCATCATGCAAATCGCTCAACAAGGCCTCATGGGACGGCTCAAAAAAGCGTAGTACAAAAAGTAAGTCAGTTTTTCAAAAAACTATTTACTTAGTTTAAGTTCTTTAAATAAAGCGACCATTTTTTTATTTTTTGGATCAACATAAAAAATAGGGGTTTTCCCTGCTGTATTCTTTTCTTTTATCGATAAGCCCTTTTTTAAAAAGAAACGTACAATTTGCGATTGATCTTCACGGACCGCTTCGAAAAGGGGACTTTCATTTTCAGTATTCTTAATTTTTAAAAGTGAAGGGTCTTTTTTTAATAGAATTTTAAGAATAGCTTCTGATCCTAAGCGGGTTGCTTCGAAAAGGAGGCTTTCTTTTTTTTCTGTATATAAATTTTTTGTTGAAGCTCCTGCATCTAAAAGAACTTGAGTTATATCAGGTTCGTTTAAACTAATGGCATAAAACAAAGCATCGTTTCCAATCGTATCTTTCCAGTTTAATTCGCTGGAAACTTGAGCTAAAGATTTAATTTGTTCGATATTTCCTCGATTAAGGGCTTTGATAAGATTTGAATCTTCAGCTGAAAATGAAGCTAGATAAAACGAAAGAAGTAAGCTGATCATTTTAATTTGCCTCCTGTTGCGGGGATGTCTAATTCGGAAAATGACTTATTATCAAAACTAATAAATGAAAATGCGCGTGCATTTAAAGAAACTCCGCCATCAAAAGAATTCAAGAGTTCTAATAATTTCTTTTTGATAGCTGCTCGGCCAGCGTTCCAAGACTGAGCTGTGCCTTCTGTTTTCATGTTGAACATAAAAAAGACCAGTCCTTTTTCTGTTGAAGCCAGACCACCTAAAGTGACAGCAGGATCAACTGTACCTGTTTTTGCAATGACTGCATCGAATGTTATATTTGTATTGTAAAGTGCGGTGGCAGTCCCTTCATTTGATCCAATCACAGTGGCTACTTTTGCAAGAGAACTTTTTTGTTCAACTAATGTTTTGTGTAAGTCGATTAAAATTTTAAGCATCGCAACGCAACTGGCCTCATTGTATTTTGGACCAGACGAAGTATCGACTCGATCTCCGGAGCCATTTAGCATCAGCACAGATTTCATGTCCAGATTCAATGATTCTATTAAAAATTGACTGAACTTTTTTTCTGCTTCTAGGTGTTCGAAAATTTGATTTGCAGCATGATTATTTGAATTTCGATTCATTTCCTTTAAAAGATTCACCAGCGGTGTTGAGTTCACAACAAAAGTATTCGACATTCTGATCGGTTCATACTTGAAGTCATTTCGACTTAAAAATTGAATCGATTGGACCGAGAACTTTGGATTTTCAATCATTTTGATGTCGTTTTTTAAGGCTCTTTTAAAAGTTTCTTCGTAACCTTCAATGAAGTAAAATGCTTTTAGTTGGGATTTAACTTTTTCAGGTACAGGATCCTGAGCCACGTAAAAACCACCCGCAAGGCTTTTGTTTTTTTCTTTATCATCGATTGACCAGAAAAATTTGAAGTTTTCATCAAATGTTAAGTTACGAATTTTTGTGATACGACGTTTATTCAGCTCTGAAATAGTGTAGTGCATTCGTTCGGCCCCAAAGTAGGGATCGCGTGAACCTTGAATATGAAGATCGTAAAGACTATCACCGACTTGGCTCAAATAGAAAACAGTTTGAAATCTGTAGCTCAGATTTTTTTCTTTGATAGCCCTATAGGAAGTAATTAATTTGGAAACTGAGGCGATTGGTAAACGCTCATCTATATTTTCACCTTTGATATTATTTGGATCGTTTAATGGAACGTAGCAAGTTGAGCCAACTTTACCAAATGCTGATAAATTAAATATCGTCAAAGCGGCTGTCACCGATAGTGCAAACTTCATGAGTTCCTCCAAATACGTACAACTGAGAACTTTCAAAGCTTGTTATTACAAATAGGATGCCGTTGGTATTTAAATTAGAGCGGGTTTTAAATGAATACGACTGTCAAATATTTTGACGGTCAGCTAAAGAGCGTTTTACAGATAAAAATTACATATGTGTTCAGTTAGGGCAAACTGATTGGGGCGGGGAGTTCGTTAAAAGAGTCTGAATCAAAAGAAGCAAAGCTTATTTTTTTGTAATCCAATTCAGTCAGTGAATCTGCAAACTTTTTTGACAACTTTCTAACTTCTGAACCAATCATATTTCTTGATGCTCTTTTTCGAGCCGCTGTGAATTCAATTGGATTTACATTATACATAAAATACAAGCGCTGAGGCTTCGTATTTAGCATTCCCCCTAAAGTCATTGCTGCAGCTGAAGTTCCTGTTTTTGCGACTCCTGATTTTGTGTTGATATCATTGATGTAAGGGTAGCCTTCGTCAACAAGCCCATCAGCGCCCATAACAGATACGATATCGTCGATATCAAGTGCATTTTTTTGTGCAACAAGTGAAAGCTCTTTAAAAATGAGAAGTAAAGCACGGCATGTCGCTTGATTGTAGACGGGTTCACTAGCCACTCGGTTACCAGATCCTTCATAAAAATTAATAGATTCTGGGCCCAGATTTAAATTTTTCTTGATGAAACGAGTGAATTCTTGTCTTCCTCCCAGTATTTTAAAAATTTCTACGGCTACAAAATTATTTGAATTTCGATTCATTTCCTTTAAAAGTCTGAAAAGAGGGGCAGATCTCAACGCAAATGATTTAGAAACGTTTGATGTCGTAAAGTCTTTAGAGTTTAAAAAAGATATTTTTTTTACTTCGAAAGTTACTTTTTTTAGTAAAGATATTTTAGATCTAGCAAGATGTTGAGCAGATGCTAAGTAATTTTCTGTTAAATGCGATTTTTTGAGCTCTGAAAGGGTTTTCACAGGTCCGATTGGTGAAACATAATAGTTCTTCCAAGGAAACCCCATTTTTTCTTTTAAAGGATCACGTTCGACGTCAAGATCTCGAAGAAAATAAAAATTCTCATCGAAAGTTAAATTTCTTATATGCGTAATACCTTTTTCGTTTAACTTTGAAATCACAAAGTGGAATTTTTCTTGTCCAAAATAAGGGTCTTGAGCTCCTTGAAAGTGAAGATCAAATTCGTTTTCACCGACAGGTGTTGCATGGACAATTGTTAAAAATTTAAAGTTTGGGCCCTTGGATGAAAGAGCCCAGTAGCTTGTCACTAGTTTTGAAACCGAGGCTATTGGAAACATTTTGTCGATGTTTAAGCCTTGGACTTGATTAAAATTTTGAGGATTTGAGTAGCAATATGATTGAAGAGTTTGAGTATTTCCCATGACCCCCAAAAACATTGGCAATAAAAATCCCAGAAGTGCCAGTCGTTTCATGAAATCAAGTTAAAGGAACTCATTTAAAATAGAAACTGTCATGATTTTAGACAGTAGAAAGTTCTCGAATTGACGAATTGAACGATAATAAACATAACCGTAGGATTGACAGTTTTACACTTTTAAACAAGAAACAAGATGTTCTGAGCCAGCGATTGATTTCCGGGGGGTTAGTAAGGGTTCGTTGCGAGAGCATTCCGCGTCAGCAGATGGGCAGCGTGGGTTGAAGTGACATCCTGGTGGGGGATTTAAAGGGCTAGGAACATCACCTGTTAGTATGATTCTTTGTTCTTTACCTTTTGGATCGGGAACTGGTATCGCAGACAGTAAAGCTTTTGTGTAAGGATGAAGCGGGTTTTTATAAAGTTCATCGCTATCTGCAAATTCAACTATTTTACCTAAGTACATGACAGCCACTCGATGAGAAACGTGTTCAACAACTTTTAAATCGTGTGCAATAAAAATATAAGTCAGACCTAACTTTTTTTGCAAATCCATCAAAAGATTAATAACTTGTGCTTGTATCGAAACGTCTAAAGCGCTGACGGGTTCGTCGCAAATAATAAGTTCTGGATTGACGGCAAGAGCCCGCGCAATCCCTACACGTTGTCGTTGTCCACCCGAAAATTCATGGGGGTAGCGATTCAAGTGTTCAGGCCTGAGGCCCACCAAATCAACGAGTTCACGAATTCGGTTTTTTCTTTCTTCTGGGTTTGGATAAAGATTATGAATCAACAAAGGCTCTTCTAAAATTGCACCAATCGTCATCCGAGGATTGAGCGATGCGTAGGGATCCTGGAAGATAATTTGAATTTTTCGGCGTAATTCCCGAAGAGCTTCCCCTTTAAGATGTGTGATATCATTTCCGCGATAAGAAATTTTCCCAGATGTTGCTTCATACAAACGGACAAGACAGCGTCCTAAAGTTGATTTTCCACATCCCGATTCTCCAACGAGGCCTAAAGTTTCACCTTTGTGAAGGTCAAACGAAACGCCTTGAACTGCTTTAACGGAAGCAATTTCTTTTTGCATCAGTCCGCCAAAAATGGGGAATGATTTCGTGATATTTTCAACTTTCAATAAAACTTCACTCACGTTGAAGGCTCCTGAGAAGAAATGGCATCGGCGGGAATCGGGTGGTGGCAAGCCACTTTATGAACTCCACGTAAGTTTTCAAGACGGGGATCAATGGCTTTGCAATCTTCTTGGAAACGATTGCAACGGTCTTGAAAACGACAGCCTTTAGGAAGATTCATGAGATTTGGCACAAGCCCAGGAATTGTTTGAAGTTGTTGAAGCTTGGTTCCCGTTTCAAAATGGGGAATGGAATCCAAAAGACCTTTTGTGTAAGGATGCTTGGGGCGATAAAAAATATCTTCAACAGTGCCTTGTTCCACGACTCGGCCAGCGTACATCACAATCACATCTTGACACATTTCTGCAACCACGCCCAAGTCATGAGTAATCAATATCATACCCATATTAAAATCTTTTTGGAGCTTTCTCATAAGATCAAGAATTTGAGCTTGTATTGTCACATCCAGAGCAGTCGTAGGCTCATCTGCAATTAAAAATTGAGGATCACAAGACATAGCCATCGCGATCATAATTCGTTGGCGCATGCCGCCCGAAAGCTGATGTGGATATTCCGAGTATCGTTTTTCGGGTGCTGGAATTCCCACTTTTTTAAGCATTTCAATCGTACGATTTTGAATTTCTTGCGAACTTAATCTGGGGTTGTGAATTGCAATGGCTTCATCAATCTGGTTACCGATTGTGTAGACGGGATTCAAAGAAGTCATCGGTTCTTGAAAAATCATGGCCATATTACGACCACGTAATTTCATCATTTCATTTTCTGAAATTTTAAGAATATTTTGGCCATTTAAGATAACTTCACCAGCGACAATTTTTCCAGGAGACTGAATAAGGCGCATAACAGAAAGAGATGTGACGGATTTGCCACATCCAGATTCGCCTACGATTCCAAGAGTTCTTCCAGGTTTAACCGAAAAGCTCACATCGTCGACAGCATAAAATTCGCCATCGTCAGTGCGAAATTTAGTTTTTAGATTTTTAACTTCTAATAGATCACTCAAAGTTTCAATCTCCCGAGAAGTATTTATAGGGCGAATTAAGATTTAAGTCTATGATATTGTCTTGCTTTTAAGCTACAGGTTACGTAAGCCGATAAACATGCGAACTGAACAAGATCATTTACTTTCAGAATACTTAGAAAAACTCGTTTCTGGACTACAACCTTTTGAAAAACAAACCCGAGAAGCAGCTCTCAGTTTTGGCTTAAATGGGATCTCTTTATCTCGGGGGGAAGCCCATGTCTTAAGGTGGCTTATTCAGTCTAAGTCTTTGAAAAAAGCTGTGGAAATTGGAACTCTCACGGGTTTGTCAGGGCTTTATATTTTAGATGCTCTTCAGGAAGGTGGAACTTTATGGACACTAGAAAAAAATGAAGAGCATGCAAATGTTGCCGAATCGATTTTAAAAAAATTTGCGACTGAAACAAAAAAAAATGTTGAAGTCATCCGGGGCGACGCTCGACTCACTTTACAAAAACTGAACACAATGGGGCCTTATGATTTTATTTTTATTGATGGGAATAAAGCCGCCTACTGTGATTATTTAATTTGGGCTGAACAGAACTTAAGTCCAGGGGGCTTACTTATTGCGGACAATGTTTTCTTATCAGGTAGTGTTTATAGCTCAATCAAATCAAATTTTTCCGAAAAGCAAATTAGTGTGATGCAAAAATTTAATGAACGTTTGATGGATTCTTCTATTTGGCGTGGGGCTTTGATTCCTACAAGAGAAGGCTTATTCGTAGCCGAAAAAATGCCGATATGAATCAAGCGGGTCAATCGATTGATCTCAATCAGCTGATGAGTGTTCGAAGTAAGTCTCAAGCCACTTTTTAAGGACTGCTTTGTAAACTTCGGGTTCTTTTTTGCACGCATCTAAATGTCCCGCTTGTTCGAAAATAATAGCTGTTACAAAAATATAAGACTCCATTTTTTTAAATATTTTTTCAATATGCCAGGGTGGAATTATCGGGTCTAACTGTCCTCGGATGGACAAGATCGGGAATTGTAATGGAAATCTTCTCAATTGATATCTGATTTCTTGATGTAAAAAAAGTGACCAAGCAACAGCGAACAAAGCCAGAAGAGAATTTTGGCCACGTAAAGAAAATGCGAGATTCCAAGCAGATCTTATAAAAGCCTGGCTTGGACCCGAATCGCAGATAAGTCCAACAACATCATTTCGATTTTCTTTTGTGCGATCATAAATAACTTCGATAGCGGCAGCACTGGGATTGGAAAACGAAAAAATAATTTTTTTTCCAGGCAGCTGATCTAAAAAATAACTCAGCATATGGCTAAATAAATGTTTTAAACCGAAGCGTCCTTTATAAAAAAGGGAAAGCTTTGATCCTGCAAAACTTGGCATATTGTATGCGAAGACATCATAACCTAAATCATTTAAAATCTGGATGTGTCGGCTTAAGATGCGCTGTTGTCCGCCGTAAAAATGAACCATAACAACAATTGGCGATCCGACAATTTTATTTTGAGAGTTATAAAATTTCGGATCGCTTTTGGGGAAATTGGGAAATGGTTTCAGATTCATTTTTAATGTTTAGTTGTCGAACTTGTGGGCCATAGCTCTGCCCAATTTTGAATACGGGTTCCTTGCGAATTAATAGCAGCTTCAAGTTGTCGACTAGGAATCACAGTTTGTTCTAAAGCTGTTTCTGATAAAACTTTTCCAACAGCTTCGATAATACTGTCTGCATCGAGTCCATGGTAGGCGTAGATTTCGTCCGGACGCCCACATTTTGAGTGCTTGCGGACAGCACAGCTTTCATGGCGAACTCCAATTATAGAACCCAAATTATCAAGTAATCCGGCTTCGCCATCATGAACGCTTACTATTGGAATTCGTTTTCCAGAAATTGTGACAAGATCTTCTGCTGAATTTTCTTCAGGATTTTTAATATAAAGTTTTGAGTCGATTTGCAGACCATTTTTTAAATGAGAGTAGTCGTTTTCATGACCTAATATCCCGCATAGTAAGTCAGGTGAAGTCACAACAATCACATTTGCATAAATACCTTTTGTTAACAATTTTTCCGAAGCTAGAATAGCTTCAGTTGTCGGTGAACCCATGCTCAGAATATGAACAACATTGTCCCCTGGTTCATATCCAGAATAACCGCGGTAATCAATCAAGTAGTAAGCGCCAGCTAAAACTTCAGTTCTGATTTGATTCATGATTTCATGTTCTTCAATTGAAGAAATAGTTTCTTCATCAACAGCCCCATCTAACATAAATCCTGTGCGCGCTAATGGTGTCGATTTTGATTGCTTGAAGCGAAGTTGTTTTTTTAAGTAAGTGATCATATCTTTTTGTTCAATCCCACGAGTCACGCCACGAATCAAAACCCCAGTTCGACCCTGATTATCATTCATGACATGTCGTTTGATAGAATCACAAAAAATCCAATCAAGTTCCTGAGTAAAAAGAGGTTCCCAAGTAATTTGATTTGGAATTTGAAAATCTGATTTCCAACCATGCTGGGCCCCTTCGGGTGATAAAGTTACTCCAGCTGGGGTTCCCACACAAATAAATGAGCTTTTCCAATAGAGATTATAAAAATACTGATCATGCGCTCGCTTAATAAAAAAATCGTAGACAGTCATTAAAGGTATTACGGGAATGCCTAAAGTATCGCGTAAGCGTCCGAATGAACCGACGCAGCTCATGACGTTACCTTCAGCAATTTCAAATCTTAAAAAACGATCAGAGACTTCTTCCCCAGGAACAAGATCAGGAAGTTTCAAGTCTTTGACGCCAAGTTCGGTTTCCACATCAGTAACAATAGGAGCGCCAAAAATTTTACCATCCATTGCGGGGTTAAGATTTGTAGAAGTACCAACATCCGGTGCCATGGAAATAAAAAGTTCTCCTGGAAGTTTCCAAGGTTTTTCTGAATCAGTGAGTGCTTTTTGTCCTTTAGTTAAATTATTTTGGTCTAGCGAAGTATTGGAAATACGTGTCAACTTGGCAGTCAATTGTCCTAACATCCACTGGGTATGAGGGTAACTTGTCATCTTCGTATTGATGTCTAAAGTTTCAGGAATTTCACCAAATCGAGTCAATTGTTTTAAAAACAAATCTTGATTAGTTTTTTTCAAATTGTTTTGGAGTTTGATTTCAGAATAAAGTTTTTCACCGCGGGCTTTTAAAAATTGTGCTTCCGGACTTTGAGCCGGAAATTTTTCAAAAAGTTTTCCGGCTGATATTTTTTGTTTTTCTTTGAGCTCGGTCATTTCATCATCATTTAACAACGCAGAGTGATTTCCCGGTGCGGCTGCCATTTTTAGGCCCCAGCCTTTAAGAGTGTGTGCCACAATAATCGTAGGACGACGAGTTGATTTTTTAGATTTTTCAAGGGCTTCCGCCATCGCGATAATATCATGACCACCGAAATCTTTGAAAGCATCCATCAATTCTTGATCTGTCACTGAGTCTAAGAATTTCTTCATTTTCGGATGTTCTTTGATAATTCCACTTTTTAAAAGCTTAACGTCTTTAACAAGCAACAAAGCTTGAAGTTCATAATCTTTGAGTTCTTTTTCTAGGAAATTTTGAAAAACTTCGCCGCCGGGTTTATTAAAAAGCGCGAACCGTTTTGATCCATGACGAACTTGAATAACTTCCCAGCCATTGGCTGCCATTGTTCTTTCAATTCGGTCCGCATCAGTTCCACCAAAAATATGCTCATTGGTAATGCGATGACCATCCAGTGATTGACGATTGTAATCGACAATCCAAGTGAGGTTACCAATTTCTCGTTCTGCAAAATCGGGAACGGCTTCATACATACTGCCTTCCCGAAATTCAGAATCGCCGCTCAGGGCCCAGAAATGAGCTTCGGGCACATCATAGCCGTGATCTTTTGCATATCGATAAGCAAGCGCCATGTAACCCGCTTGCACCGGCGGAATGCCGACTGTTCCTGAAGGAAAAAAATTGTGATGATCACTGTCGTATGCAGAGTGGTAACTTTGGAAAACAGGCTCGCTATTATGAGAATATTTACGTAAACCCATCATAGCCGTATCACAATCTTCTGCAGACATTTTTGATAAATCTGACTTCAAAAAAAGATCAAGTAAGTAATGGTAAGAGTGATCTGTCGGAGAAGCGTGTGGTTTGTTTGCGATGTGATCAAATCCCGAGCGAACAATTAAATGAAGTGCGCCCAAAATATGAAGAGAAGACGCGCAAGCCGCTGCATGTCCTCCAATTTTAGGATCACCCTTCGATTTGTCATCACGATGATTTGCTTGAAAAATCATTTGCGTTGCAGAGTAATGAGCTCGGCGCGCAATCGATTCTAAAATATCGCGATTTAGGTTTTGAGGAGTCTGATGATGTACTGTATTTTGCGAAGCATTTTTTTGCGTTTTCATAGTCTATCCGGTGTAGTGCTTAAGTTGTTGTAATCAAAGCTATTAAACGCCGCGTCTGGAGTTCAAGCTCCAGGCTTGGCATCAGGTTCCATTAAGAATGTAAAAAAGCTTAACTTTCAAGTACAAAGTCCCAACGAATTTTAACTGTTCCATCGTTTTCAATAATACCAGTCGGTGGATTCGGGAAAGGAGCCGCGGATTGAAAGGCTTCGGTTGCGGCATCATCCAAATCCGTCACTCCAGATTCTTTCAGAACTTGTACTTTTACTAAATTTCCGCCTCGATCTAAAACGACAATGAGTTTCGTAATTCGATCTGTTGTCGAGGCCAAATGCCGACCTTGTTTAAAAAGTTGAGAAAGTTTCGTTCGAACTTTAGGTTCCCAATGTTGGCTCAACTGACGACGAATTCGGTTGTAGTAGCTATAATATTTGAACTCACGAGCATTTAACAAAGTTTCTAAGCCTTGATCGACATCTTTAAGATAATCGTTAGTTTGACTTCCTTCAGCTAATTCTGCATTTTTTTCGGATTCATCACTTGATTCTGTGAGCTCTTCTTTTTTTGGACCTTCTCCGTTAACAAAAGGTGTAGAAGCACTGAGCTTTGGGGTTAAGTTCCATGATCTAGAATTTTGAGACTTTTTTAATGATGCAGTCTCTTTTTGAGAGTTTTTAAAATCGCCTTTGTTTTTGGCAACTGTTTGTTTTTTAAACTTTTGATTTTGCGCGCTTAAAAAGCGTGTGTCAGGTTCCTCTTCAGTTGATTTTTTTTCGTCTTGTTCCACAATCTGTCTTTCAAGTTTCTGGGGCTTATCTTTCTTTTTTATAACATCAGCTGGCCTAATAGCCTGCGAAGACAGGGCCGGAGTTTGGTCTAAAATTTCAACTGTAATTTTATTCAATTTTGGTTGAATTTTTGGCAAAGACATAAGTACGACAGTCAATCCGTGTAAGATGAAGGAGAGAATGATAAATTCTGCGAATTTAAGTCTTCTGAACATAACTATTTATCGGTCGTCCACTCTTGAAGACTTAAATAAAACGAGCTGATCGAAAGTCTAGTTTGACCGCACGTTCCTATATCGAGACAATAACTGTGATGAAACCACAAGTATGGGCTGTATCAGATAAAGGCAACAAGCGAGACTCCAATCAAGATTCTTATCTTGTAAATGAAAATTTAGGTTTATTTGTCGTTGCCGATGGTATGGGAGGACACAGTGGTGGTGAAGTCGCTTCAAGTTTAGCTGTTCAAACCTTGGAAACAGAAATCAAACTCATGAAAGCTTCGGCAGAAGTTCCAGTTCGAGAATTGATGCATAAAGTTTTCGAAAAAGCTTCCATGAGAATTTTTGATAAAGCGGCAATTGAAAGTCCCGAGCTTATGGGCATGGGAACAACAATGGTTAGTTGCTATGTTGATAATGGCAAAGTTTTTATCAGCAACGTAGGGGATTCTCGATGTTATCTTTTTGATAAATCGAATCTTTGGCAATTGACGGAAGATCATTCTCTTTTGAACGAACAAATTAGAACTGGTCTTTTGAAACCCGAACAGGCGGCAACTTTTACTGGAAGAAATGTGATTACAAGATCAGTCGGTTATGAAAGGGTAGTTCATCCTGATGTTATAGAGCGGGAAGTAAGGGCAGGGGAAACTTATTTACTTTGTTCGGATGGACTGTCCGGGCTTGTAACTGATCAAAAAATATTAGAATGTTTTAAAACTAAATCTTTAAATGAAGCGGCCCTCATTTTAGTCAACATGGCCCTGGCTAACGGCGGAGACGATAATGTGACAGTTCTTATCCTCCACTTCCCAGAGAAATAGATTATGGATAAAAGAAACGTCACCCTCCTTTTAGTTAATAATGAGTCAGGAACGACCAACAAATTAGTGGTCTCTTTAATTTCTCTCAAAGTTGTTTTATTCACCTTGGCCGTCGTGATTTTAATTTTTGTTGCAGGATTTATTGATTATTTAGGATTGATGTTTCAAGCAATGGAAAATAAACGTTTAGAAAATGAAAACGTGATGCTTAAAAAACAATTTCAGATTGTTGAAGGAAAACTAGGAGCACTTGAAAACTCCCTAGAGCGAGTCAAAATTTTTACAAATAAATTAAAACTGATCACGAATATTAACATGGAAGATCGTGTGACGAAGTTGACTATGGGTGGAAAGCCGGCGGCGGGGCAGGCTATGGAAGAATATGAGCCGATGGATCAAAGAGTTTCAAATGAAAGTATGGTTCAGCAAGACCAAGATTTTCCACGTGAAGAAAAAGTGAATGAGGTCAAGTCAGAAGTTGCGGCGCAACCATCTTCCCAAGACTATGCAACACTTGTGATTCGAATCGATAAAGCGGTTAAAGAGACGCAATTAAAAGAACAAAGTGTGATTGAGCTTTGGGAAAGTTTAAGTGAACGATTATCACTTCTTAATTCAACTCCTAATATTAAACCCGCTCGTGGCTGGATTACGTCTCGATTTGGTTATCGTTTAAATCCATTTACTAATAAAATGCAGCTGCACGCAGGACTGGATATCGCGGCAGCGCCTGGGTCTCCAGTCTATGCTCCTGCTGATGGTGTTGTGATCTTTGCTTCTTACGATGAGACTTATGGTAAGCTTGTTAGCATAGATCATGGTTATGGTGTGACGACTCGATTTGCGCACAATTCCCAAGTTTATGTACGTGTTGGCCAAAAAGTTTCAAAATACGATGTGATTTCTTCTGTCGGTAACACCGGACGATCCACGGGCCCTCACTGTCACTATGAAGTGCGAGTGAACGGTATACCAGTTGATCCAATTAACTTTATTCTAGACGAGTAATCAAAATCAGAGTTTTGTAATCTGAATAACAGTTATAAATTATCACCGGCTTTAGGTAAGCGGCAACCAATCTCAATCATTTTTTTTGCAACTAGATTTGCTTGTTCTTGCACGCTCATCATTTTTGGTGCGGGTTTTCTGCTTAAGTCTAAAATAGATTGTTCGATATACGATTTTTGTCTCAAAGACTGTTTACCACTATAATCAGCTTTACCACGACAGTAACTGATAATTTTAGGATCCACTGAATTATCGAGATAGTCATAAATCATATCGCACATAAAGTGTGTAGTGCCTAAGTGGTCCAAAGCATCAGAGTAGTCTTTAATCGCTTTTTCTAAATCTATACAGGCTAATTCCCATTGAGGTGAATTAATTGGAAGGTTTTTCCGATTTAAGATAACCATTTTTGTGGCCATTTCGTAGTCTGCTATAAATTGCTTTTGAGTATCGGCTGAGGTTTTTCCGTAAATTCCTTTACCTGAATTTGTCAGAGCAAATGATTTACTTAAAATTTCACTTATCGTTTTGTCAAAAGCTCCTCGTGCTCTTGCGAACTGGGTGCGTTTATAATCGAGCCACGCATAAACAGGAGATTCGCCTGCAAAAAAACCAGGTCGTGGTCCCAGTAAACTTCTTTTTAAATTAGCTGCCGCTTCGGCAAACTCAGATCGATTGTAAACACCGGATCCAGGCTTTGTGAGTTCTTTTAAGACTCTTGCCATTCGATTTGTATTTTCCTGCTCATTTAAAATTTTATCAAATTCGAGTTTCCATTTTCGATACTCTTCATTCTGAGAAAGATCATCTTCCATTTTATCTAAGTCTTCGACCATAATATTCGTGGTCTCAGTGATCATGCGGCTAATGTGTTGAACAAAAGCCATTGTCGTCGCAGCGCAAGCTGAAACTTGTTCACCTGTGGGTTCTTCTGGAAAATTAACAATTCTATTCAGCAAACTTTGAAAAGTTCGAATTAAAACTTGAACTTTCTTTTTTAATTTCTCATCTTCTTCTCGCACATTAAGTCGAGGTTGACCATAAGCAGCTTGGAAATCAGTTAAATCAATATTTTTTAAATAATTATTTTGTTGATAAGCATTTAAAATTCCTTGCTGAACTGAATTTGGAAAAGAACCTTCATCTTGAGACATCAAAACAATTTGTTTACCTTGAATACAAATTAGCAAAGCATTGTTCTGTGCTTCTCTTATTCTTAAATTAACTTCTTCTAAAGCTTCTTTATCAGAGCGCACAGCCGCTTGCAGCCCCCCAATATTGTTTCTAACGTTCCCACGCACTGTCCACATTGTGTTAAGCAATGTCGATCCGCCTGTTACTTTTAACGCATAAGTGTTTATATTTTCTTTTAGCTGCTTTTCAAGTTCGGCAAAGCGCCCACTTCTTGCGAGTTGAATATAGCTAATTTTTTTTGCGACTTTAGTGAACTGACATGTGTTTTGTAAAACAGCATTTCTTTGATCTGCAATTTCCATTTTAACAGTATTGCTTTGAATCACTTGAGCCATTGTTGAAATTACGTTACTACCAACAACTGTTCCCATAATAGCCCCTTTAACGGCAAGAGATAAAGCCGGTTGGGTCGCTGTTAAAAGAAGTAAAAATGGAGAAGCTGAGTTTATAACATTATTAAGCTCCAGTGCCACTTTTCCCCACGAAAGATTTTTTTTTCCGCAAGCACTTGAAAATGTCGAGACATTTTTAAAAACTTCAGACATACGATCAATACCTGATACAAGTGAGCCCACATTATTTTGTAGCTGGGAAATATTTGCGTAACCAGCTTGAGGATCTTGAACGTAACCTTGAAGTTGTTCGATAGCTTTTTTAATTTGTTCGCTTGTCTGTTTTACGCTTTCAATTTGAGGTTGAGAGCTTTGACATTGATCCGAAACTCCTTGAATTGCATTTGTTAAACTTGAAATGGCAATATTCAAATCTTGGTAAGTGCTATTTTCAAAAAGTGGGCAGCTGTATTGGCTTGGTACGTTTGCAACTCTAATAGTTGCATCTGCTACTGGATTTTGTAGTCCTAGGCCTGGATTTCTTGGATTAGGATTATTTGAAATAGGGGGGTTAAAAAGATCAATCGGACTTGGCGCGCCAGGTGCAAAAGGTGAAACAGGAGTGAATGCCGGTAACTCATCGGTTCCTGTTTCATCAATCGTTACAGGCCCGTTATTGTTGCCAGACTCAGTGACCTTAGGTGTATCTTTGATATTCGGGAATAAGTCGTTATTTTGCGCTAATGCAGAGCTTTGCCAACCAAAACTTGATACGAGCAGGGCCGTGGTCAAAATATAAGACGTTACCACCTTTATATTTTTAAACATATTTTCCTCTTCTTTACGGGAAGCTTGAGCTTCCATTTTCAAGTTGGACTGAAATTTTTTAATCCATTCGGGATTAAAAATATCTGTCAGTCTGCTTTCCAGACCCTGTTATATTTACATCTTAACGAAATTCAAAAATGCGCTAAATCCCTGAAATCTCAAGTTAGTTAATTTGGATATCAAGGTCAGAAAAGGGTATTGCAAATTAGTGGCCTAGTTGTCTCAAATCGATACGGTGTTAAGTTGACATACGATCTGCGAAAACTTGGGGACAGATGGGCTGAACTCGCTTTAAATGAATGCTATAACTTGAATATCAGATTTGAGCACGAGATCTTGGCAAGGAATTTGAAGCTTCAATAAGTAAGATGAAGCGAGTCCTCTTTTTTCATTTATTAGTAGTAAGTTTGGCTTTTGCAAAACAAGATTTTGTAGAATTTCAGAATATAAATTCACGCGTTCTAGCTCAAGTTCAAAATTATCGAAAAATTCCTCGTAAAAATAAAAAATCATCTTTTAAAAAGTATCAATCAATTCGATCCACGAAATACAAAGGTTACAAAGTAACTCAAATTCCTCAGTACGAAATTCCACCATTATTAACACGAGAAGATTTAAATAAAATAATTCCCTCTCATGTATCGGCAAAAGATCCTTCATCTGTCGTTCTCAGAAAAATGGGCGATAAAGCTATCGGAGTTTGGTTGAAGTCTTCTTCAATGCAGAAGATGACAATTGTACAAGCTGCTCAAAAAGTTGAACAAGCTATGAAAGCTGAAATCAATTTGGCCCCCGAAGACTCTGAAATTAAGCACAAACTTAATTTTCAAGTTGAAGCGTTTCAGGCGACTTCTAAAGTAGATTACACGGGTTTTGTTGATGCATCAGTCAGCTATAATATGCGAGATCAAAAAGCTGGATATGAAGTTCGTCGCAAAGTTTTACGAAATAAAGATTTGTTTGTAAATCACTCTGAAACTAAAAATGAAAACTTAAGCTCTGTTGGGTTGAAGTGGTCTTTTTAGAAAAATCTAGAAGATTATATTTTTACTTTTGATCCAATATCTTTGCGATACTGCAGCCCAGAGCTGTTAATTTGGCTTGCCAGATTGTAAGCTTCGGTCAATGCAGACTTAAGTGTTGATCCAATTCCAACACAACCTAAGACCCTGCCACCATTTGTGTAATACTGTCCCTCAATTTTTTTTGTACTAGCATGAATCATCCATTGGCTTGGGTTTTCAAGATCAAGTGGGCCGTGAATCAGAATTCCTTTTTTTGGAGATTCTGGGTATCCTTCTGCTGCCATAATGATACAGGCAGAAGAAATATTTTTAATTTTGAAGGGCATTAACTTACCTTTTGCAAGATCACAAAAAAGTTGGGCTGTATCAGTATCAATTAAAGGCAGGATGACTTGAGTTTCGGGGTCACCCAAGCGAGTGTTGTATTCAATGACATGTGGCCCTTCAGCTGTGATCATGATTCCAACAAAAATGATGCCTCGATAAAGAAAATTCCGATTTTTCATTTGGTTTAAAGTGGGCTCAATAATTCTTGATTGAATTTTTTCATTCCAATCTGTTGGAATTAAAAGAGGGGCAACAGTTCCCATTCCACCCGTATTTGGTCCTTCGTCATGGTCCATAAGTCTTTTGTGGTCTTGTGCAATTGGAAGTGAAATGTACTTATTTCCATCAGTCAAAACTGTGTAACTGAGTTCAAATCCTGGCATAAATTGTTCTAAAACAGCACGTTGCCCTGCAGAACCAAAAATTTTTTTTTCGAAAAAATCATGAGCCACTTTTTGTAAGTCTTTAAGATTTTTGCAAATAGAAACCCCTTTTCCCGCACAAAGGCCATCGGCTTTGAGTACATAAGGAGGAGTAAACTCTTTGCTTGCTTCAAGGGTTTGCTCGACTGAATCGACGATTCTAAAGTGAGCAGTTGGTATTCCCGCTTCTTGCATAAAAATTTTAGCAAAAATTTTTGAACCTTCAAGTTGAGCCGCTTCTTGATCGGGTCCAATACAGTGAATCCCTCGTGTTCTTAAGAAATCAGTCAATCCTAATACAAGTGGGTCTTCGGGACCAATGAAGACAAAATCAATTGCGTGGTTTGTACAAAATGTCACAACTGTTTCAAAATTTTTCCATGAAATATCGGGATAGCAAAGTGCTTCTTTCGCCATCCCATCGTTACCGGGGATGACATGAATTTCAGTTACAAGGGGGCTTAAGCGGAATGATTTAATAAGAGCGTGTTCTCGTCCACCAGAGCCCACTACTAGAATCTTCATTTCAAAGATCCTTTTAATTCTTTCAAAATTTTTTCAGCTTCTACAAAAGACTCGGGAGCGACATAAAGTCGGTCAATAACACGAGTGCCTTCATATTTTTGAAAAATTTCTGTTGTTCTTTCTATTTGAGTCGGCTTGACCCACGGGTCGTACTGGTCAACAACAAACATGGGGAAAGTTTTATGCTCAGTTGACGAATGGTATTTTGATAATCGAATGCGAGATGAAGCCCAGATAACTTCGACACCTTTTTTTTCAATTTCGGATTTCAAAATTTCGGGTCTTAGTTCATCGGCCACGTTATGCATTTCAATTAAGACTTTATAAGGAGTTCTTGCTGCAATTCTTTTGGCCCAAGAATTTTCGACGCTCGCTAAGTGTTCATACAGTTTGTAGTCATTGTACTGAGTATAAGCTTGAATGTCTGAAGGCAAAAAGAAACGACAATCTTTTGAAGTCAGATATCGATTGAGCATTTCTTCGTAAATAATACTTTTATGATGGAAATAAACCATCAAATGCATATGGTGCCGAGAAATCAAAAAATCATCGAATGAATAAAGAGCTCTGCGGTTCATAGCAAGATAGGCTTTATTGTCGACTAAATGCAGTGTGAGATTCTGAATCAACCACTCCATATCGATCTTTCCATAATTTGTACCGCAGAAATAGGAATCACGCTCAAGATAATCCATGCGATCAACATCAAGTTCAGAGCTAATAAGCTGGGATAGAATGGGTCTGAAGTCTATTCCTTGATCAGAAAAAAAATCGTCTCTTTCAGGAAGATTTTTATCAATCAAGCAGGCGACATAATAAGGATCGATGTCATTGAATTTTGATTTGATCGTGTCGGCAATTGAAGATTCTGTGACGTATTTAATTGTGTAATCTTCATGATTGGATTGTCGTTCTTTAGTTTTTCCGTAAGCTTTCACTTTTAGTTCGGCAAGTGGCGGCATTACTTCTTCGGTTGTGTGACTAAGTGGGCCATGGCCCACATCGTGTAGCAGTGCTGCTAATCGAAATGTTTGACGGAAGCGAAGCTTAACAGAATTTTTAGAAAAAGGATATGCACCAAATATAGAATCAAATGCTAAAGCGGCCAGATGCCCCACTCCGATTGAATGTAAGTAGCGATTGTGTGTGGCTCCTGGAAAGCTAAATTCAGAAAATCCAAGTTGTTTGATTGACCTGAGGCGCTGATATTCCGGTGTATCCAATACCGCCACTTCCGCATTCGAATAATGAATAGAACCATGCACCGGATCTCTAATTTCCATAGGTGACTGGTACATGAGGCGTGACGATGCGTCAAGAATCTTGTCGGTGATGGCTTTTGAAGAAGTGTGTCATGGTTTATTCTCTTCTGATAGACGCTTTTCAATTCGAGTCTGTTCTCCAGTAAAGCCAGACTTTTCACTTTCGGCATGACTGAGGCAAGGTGATATTGCGGAAAAGTCTTTGTTATTTTTTATCATAGCACATTTGGTTCTGAAGTAAGTCATATCCAGGTCTTGCTCTGTTATTCCATCCAGCCCATGAATGCATTTTACGGCAGATTCATTTGATTTTTCATTTTTGTTTTCTAAATAACGAGCGCAGATATTTGCAAAATCGTTTATTAAATTTGAGTTCAAACATTTGAAGACCCAAGCAACACTATTTGATGCAACCAGATTTTCACAAATTTCAGCTTGTTTTTGAGAAGCAAGTGTTGGTGACTTGTCTGCTATTGTCTCAAGACAGTTCATTGAATTTTCAGGTCCCATTTTTTTATGAACTTCAAAGCAAACAGAAAGAAATTCTTTGCGAAAAATTTTATCTTTAATAAATTCATGACATTGAGGTTGATCAACTTTGGCACGCTTAGCGCAAAGTTTGGGTGCGCTATCGCTTAAGAAATTTAAACTCAGATTTGAAAGCTGAAATGCATATGAAAATTGAGATAGTGAAATGAAACTTATAAAAATTTTCTTCATTTATAAAGCTTAATACTAAACTCAATCCACGAAACTTTAATTTATGATTTTCTCTAATATGTAAACTCAGCTGAAATATAAAGCGCCGTCACGCTTCATGTTCCTGTCATCTCCAGACTTTAGACTAATTTTTGGCGTTGGCCCTTTAGGTGTATCAGGATGAGCCGATGAGTATTCAAAGGCAGAATACCCAGCCTAGGAATTCATAATGAATTCCCCAGTTTCATGGAATGAAACTGAGATCTTCAAGGAGGAGGAAACAATGGGATTGCGTATTAATACCAATACCGCTTCGTTAAATGCACAGAAGGTTCTGTGGGGAACGAAGATTGGACTCGATAAAAGTATGGAAAAGCTAGCATCTGGCTTCCGTATTAATCGAGCCGGAGACGACGCTGCAGGCTTGGCGATCTCTGAAAACTTAAAAGCCCAAATCCGAGGTCTTAAACAGGCTTCTCGAAATGCTCAGGACGGTATCTCACTAGTCCAAGTGGCAGAGGGATCGATGAACGAAATCTCGTCTATCCTGATCAGACTTCGAGAGTTGTCAGTTCAAGCCGCTTCAGACACGATTGGTCCAGTCGAGCGTCAGTTCCTCAATGTGGAATATGATCAGCTTGTATCAGAGATTGACCGCGTTGCAGAAGGTACAGAGTTCAACGGAACTCAACTTCTTGCTGGAGTTGGATCTATCTTGGATTTCCAAGTAGGCACTCGAAATAATCCTGAAATTGACCGAATTTCTTTCGACGCTTCAAAAGCAGACGCAAACTCAGCGGCATTGGGAGTTAACCTCACAAGTGTAGCAGATAAAGCTTCAGCTCAGAATGCCTTGTCAGCTATCGATACAGCGATTGTATCCGTATCTGCGATGCGAGCCGATTTCGGTGCGATTCAAAATCGATTGCAATCTACGGTTTCAAATTTATCTGTGAGCATGGAAAACATGTCAGCAGCTAATTCTCGAATCAGAGATGTCGATGTAGCTGAAGAAACAAGTGAGATGATGAGAAATAATATCTTACTTCAGGCAGGCACATCAGTATTAGCCCAAGCGAATCAGCAAGCAAACGTAGCACTTGGACTCTTGAACAAATCATTCGCCTAAGAAACGAGATGAATGATTCCGGGTTTTGATTTCACTTACCCCCCGAGAAGCCTCGTTGAAAAACGATTGTGCTCAGAGGTTGAGTCTGAATTTGTTTGAACAGTTTTGTTCAACGGATAACTCAACTTGTAAAAATTGAGGGGTACTTCTTAGTTGAAGTACCGACCGGCGAAAGCCGGGCCCTGACCCTAATAGTTTCCTGCGACGTTCCCTCCGCCCTTAGGGGTGGGGGTGAACAATTATAAATCCAGACTTGAGCCGTGTTTTGAATGACGGCATCATTATGACATGCGAATTAATGCGCTTGTTTCTATCTTATTTTTATCAGCTTGTGCTCACAAAGAAACTTTTCAAAAAAGTCCAGTACCGAAAGCGATTCCTCCTCATCCTTGTTTTACGGCGGCGGCTCAGGGTGACGTCAATTTTATTCAAAAAAATTTAGAAGTTTGTAAGATCATGAAAAGTGAATCGGGGACAAGCCCATTCATGTTAGCGGCAGCCAGAGGACAAGACCAAGTTCTTCATTTTATGATTTTAAACGGTGTCGATGTAAATGAAACAGATTCAACATTTGCCACAGCTTTGAACTACGCAGTTGTAGCTCATCATGTGAGTACGGTTGGACTACTTATTTTATCAGGTGCTGATTTGGAAGCGAAACATTCAGATGGAATAACGGTTTTGATGCTTGCAATCCAGCAGAGTAGTCCTGAAATGGTGAGGACCTTGACTACGACACGTCAGGCAATCAATTCAAAAGCTGAAGATGGGTGGACTGCATTATACTTTGCTATTCGTCGGGAAGATCCACGAATTTTATCTCTTTTATTAAGGCAGGGAGCTTGTAAAAATACCATCGATTCATACAAGCAAAGCCCACTTGATTTTGCGAAAGAAATTAAATGGGAACAAGGAGTCTTGATACTTGAACAAGCTCCTGCTTGCGGAAAAAGTTAGATCGAGCTGGACTTTTATCCACAATATTGTCCACGTTTCTGTCAGTCCTGACGAAAAAATTTTCACTAATTTATAAACTAGACTCAAGTCATCGGAAAGAATTCCCGAACTGACACATAGAGACCGAATATCGTCAGTTGGTGACGGTATTCAGGTTTCAAATAACCAGCTCCACGGATTGGAGCTGTTGGCCAAGGTAGGCCGCTAATCAGGAGGATGAGTGAAGAAACAAGGAGGATAAAATGGGGATGCGTATATCGACTAACGTCGCCGCTCTCAATGCACAGAAAAATCTGTACATGACGAACATCAATGCCAATAAATCGATGGCAAGGTTAGCGTCAGGTTTCAGAATAAATCAAGCAGCTGACGATGCTGCAGGTCTTGCGATTTCGGAAAACCTAAAAGGTCAAATCCGGGGTCTCAGGCAGGCGAATCGAAATGCTAACGATGGTATTTCACTCGTGCAAATTGCTGAAGGCAGTTTGAATGAAGTGTCGAATATGTTGATTCGCCTGAGGGAGCTTGGCGTACAAGCGGCTTCAGATACAATCGGCGATACAGAAAGACAATTTCTGGACACAGAATATCAGCAATTAAAATCAGAAATTCAACGGGTTACTGAAAGCACTCAGTACAATGGTTACGACTTACTAAATGGAACTGGTGGAGTACTTGATATTCAAGTGGGTGTTAATAATGATCCATTTAAAGATCGTATTTCATTTAATGCCGGTGCTGCGAATTCAACTTTAGAAGCGTTGGGAATCGTTGCGGAATCATTAGGAACAAAAGAGAGCGCTCAGCAATCTCTTTCGGCTCTTGATATTGCGATGACCAGTGTGAATTCAATCCGCGCGAACTTCGGCGCCATGCAAAATCGTTTACAATCAACAAGTAACAACTTGCTGATCTACGATGAAAACATG
The DNA here is from genome assembly GCA_030158485.1 of Pseudobdellovibrionaceae bacterium. Lineage (GTDB taxonomy): Bacteria > Bdellovibrionota > Bdellovibrionia > Bdellovibrionales > Bdellovibrionaceae. The sequence goes on from JAOASS010000016.1 coordinate 117,407, forward strand.
TCTGCTGCAAATTCTCGAATTCGCGATACGGACGTAGCAGCCGAAACTTCTGAAATGATTCGCAATAATATTCTCATGCAGGCTGGCGTATCAATTCTGGGGCAAGCAAACCAACAATCTCAGTTAGCCCTCAAGCTACTCGGATAAAATAAAAGGCACCCACTTACTTACCAGTAGGCGGCGAGTCATAAGGTAAGTGACGTTTTCATCACTTACTGGAAACCGGCGCTGATATTAAGTGAGGCACTGAGTTATAAACATAAGAATGTGGAGTTAAGACTTCATTTTCAATTTGAAACTTAGCGAATACTTCGCAAGACTTTCCTTTATTAAGTAAACTTGAGGGAAAATCATGGCGCAGTATTCATCAAAAAGCCTGAGTGTAGCATGTATGATGTTTGGAAGATTTTTGGCCTACGTTATGGGCCTTGTCCTCCTTGGATCTTCCGCATCTTCCACGGCTCAGGCTTTTGGCTTCAACGATCCAGAACTATCAAAACAGGAATCTACTCAAATCATAAAACTACTTGATACATTTTCAAGTGGCTGCACTTTGACACGAGGCCCTTCTGCAGATGCAATTTCAGTCGTCCAAGGCTTAGCTTCAACGATTCGAGCTTCTTTGGAAAACCCTGCATGTAAAAGTCTTGCGGGTGTTGCGACTTCACTTGATTCTGCAACATTTCAAGCTCAAGGATTAATTCCTAGAGCCAATGATTCTTACGTGAATGATCTTGAACAAAGAGTCAATTCACTCGAAAAACAAAAACAAGAGATTACGATTTTACTGACCCAGACAACGAGTCCAGCTGAAATTTCAATTTTAAGATCGCAACTTTATTCAATTCGCATAGAACTTGCGGGAAGTTTAAGCGAAGCTCGAGATACAGCCTTGAATGATCAGCAAATTCGGCGCTCACAAGCTCTGCGAATATTATTAAGTTCAACAAATCAAGCAGTGAATCAAGTTTTAGCCAATGAAACATGCTGGGTTGGCCAACCAGGAGTTCTGCAGCAAGTAGCCGGTGTCGGAACAATTTTAAGTGGAAGTGCCGCTTTGATGACTCCAGCATCGCAAACGGCCGTGCTTTTGACATCAGGAATGTCGATTATATCGACATTGGTTGATTTTTTCGAAAGACTCTCTATCGCCAAAAAAGTAGCCCAATTTGATTTAGCTTTGGGCTCGACTGCATTGACCTGTGCGCTTGAAAAAATGAATGATGTTTATTGTTCGGCACAAGATACTTTAAACGCCATTAAAAAAGTAGGACCTAAACTGCATGATCCAAAAGAAGATCCAGTTTGGAGCGGTCTAGGACTTTTAGAAAAAGATATTCCGATACTATTAAGTTGGTTACAAAAAATTAAATCTGGTGGCGGCGCGAATACAACTGAAGATGCAGAAAAAAAAGCCGCAATCGAACTTCAAGAAGTGAAGTTGAATAATTCTAAAACACTTTACGAAGGATTTTCAAGGGATGCTCAGCTTCGTTATGACCAAACAATTGACCCTGAACAAAAGTTTTCTGTTCTTCGAAATATGGTAGGTGGATTTGGCTCAAGAATCTGTGCCTCAAGCTCTACGGGAATTGATTATTCGAATCCTATTTGTACGACATTGTCTTTTGAATTTATGTTTTACTACTTACTAGGCTTAGATTCCATCGATTACCAAAGTTTAAAAAAAATAAATAATAACCTTAGCTTTAGTTCGGTCGATTTAGCTCTTATTAGAGGCTCTGGAATTATGAAAGAATTGAGCTTAAGAGTAACAAATCAAAGGTTTCAGTCCCTCTACAATTTAGCAAAAGATGCTTTTGAAATTGAAAAAAGATTGTCTCTTGGCCAGGATTTGACTCTTATTTTTGACGAAGCTTTGAAAAGAAATTACCGGATTTCAAACCCGGTGACGGCACAAAGCGCATTAGAAGATCTTATTGCTTTTTTAAGAACGGGTGGCGAACGTCAGCAGCCAGATCCACAGCGAGGACTTCGGGAGCAAGTTCTATCGAGTATAACGGAAGTGCTAAATCAAATTTTGAGCGTAGCGCAGGGGCAAGTAACGCCAGAAACAGCGAAAGATGAAATCTTCAAAGCAGCTGAGCTTAAAATTGGAACTTCATTCTTAGGCGATCGCTTGGAAAGATTAATACGTCTTGATTTAGAACAACTTGTTTATGATTCTGATAAAATAGATGATGTGACTCGCTTACCGCTTCTAGCAGCAAGTGATGCGATAGCTGAACTGAGAAGATTTTATCAAGTCAGTAGTTTACAAGAAATGCAAGAATCTGCCAGTAACGCGCAACTTTTGATGAACAAAACTTTAGACCCCTTTATTCGACTTTTTGCGACACCTATGCTTCGGTCTTTAGATGAGTTTGATTCAGTTGCAAAAAAAGTGGGTGGCGACGGAGCTGCTCAAGCGATTGCCCTGAAAACAAAAATGTGTTTTTACTTTTTGGGCTCAATTAAGCCACAAGATTTCTTTTTAAAAGAGTGTCAGGGTTTAATCGCTAAATCAGTTTTAGGTTTAGAAACGCCGGCCTTTGATAAAGAACTATTTCAGAATCCTCTTCAAAGTCGAGCCTGTATTTACCGTAACTTTATTATGAAAAATAGAATTAAAGAAAGACAAAGCCAAGCTTTTCGATATCCTGGTTTTGATGTCCTGCTTAAAAAATTAAATCAGAAAGTAATGTAGTCTAGCAGAATCCATCAGGACTCATTAATGGAAGTTGAAATTTCAGACCAAAGCTGAGGACTTAGAAGTTCGCTTCCAATCAGAAGAACAGGCTCTTGATCTTTTGCTTTTCCTTTTTTGGCTTCGGATGGAAGGAAGCCAGATCCACCATATGTTTCAAGCCACTCTTTTCTAATCATAAGGGAGTTCGACACCAGAACATTTTCGTGTGAAGGTCGATCTTTTGGCTGAATACGATTGAATTCAAAGGTACTAAAAACATCTAAATTTCTTTCGCCCTCAATTTTATCCAAGCGTTGGTAACCAATTTCAATTAAATGTTTATACTTTTGTCGGCCTGGTGATTTAGAAGAGAAAATCAGATCGAGATCGCCAGAAAGAAAATAAGACTCAAGTTCCGACAGGTCGTAAATATCAAGAGTCACTTTTTTAATACCGACTTTTGAAAAACAGACTTCAGCCATTTTCATAGCAAAACTAGCAAGTCCTTCAAGTGTGCCGATATGAAGTTCCGCGACCATTTCGTTTTTTGAAACTGTTAGAAGCTCTAATTCCAAACGTCGTTGCATTTTTCCATAAATTTCAGAAACCTGATTTGCAATTGGTGTCCAGCCTGATTTTCTTTTGGCCGATCGATCTAGCAAAACGATTTGCAATTCATTTTCAATTTTTGCAATGATTCGTGATAGTTGAGGTTGGCTTAACCCGACATGTAATGCAGCAGCTGATAAATTTTTATGATGGATAGCTTTAGCTAAAATACTCAGTTCGTAGTGAATGGCGTGCATTAAAGGCCCTCAAGCTTTTACGGTTTACGAATATAATGGTAAAATCCAACAAGACCCAGGACTCCTGCCATTGAATATAAAATCAGGCTTAAAATAGGCATTTGGTGAATAGGGTCTTGAGTTGTATGTTGAGCAATCATTGAAGCACTGATAATGAGCGAAGCCGTTACGATCCCTAAAAATAAGAGACTAAAAGAATTTTCTAAGCTTCGCTTGAGTTCATCCATGTTTTGAAGATTTAATTTGAATGCATGCTGGGGGCTGTTTGCTTTTCGTATCAGCATTGAAAACTGTCTAGGTAGTGAGTTAATCAAATGCCGAGATTCCCGAAATATTTGAGACATATCGCTAGCCATTTTAGTTGGATCAATTTGTTTTTTGATCATTTCGCTAGAAAATTCGATGGCAATAGCGAGGGGCTCAAATTGCGGGTTAATTTTTCTTCCTAAGCCCTCTATGGCTACAAGGGATTTGAAAAACATCATCAATTCAGTCGGAACAGCCAAACCATGTCGAGTTGCAATAGATGAAGAGCTCATCAGCAAACGTCCCATATTAACATTTTTCAAAGTCAGACCGTAGTAAGGAGCAATTAATTCTCGAAGCTCTTTTGCAAAAAGATCCACATTCACTTGATCAGTAAAAGGAGCCAAATCAACATATTCATATGCTAAACGTTCGTAATCTTCTTTAGCCAAGGCTAACAACTGACTTGCAACAACAGTTTGAGTCCTAGAATTAAGCCTTCCAACAACGCCGAAATCGACAAGGCCGATTCGATTATCTGGATAAATAAAGAAATTTCCCGCGTGAAGATCTCCGTGAAAAAGTCCGTCAGTAAAAACCATTTTTAGATAAATTTGAAGTGCTTTTTTAACGACTTCTTCTTTGTTAACCCCGGATTGCTGCAGTGAAGTTTCTTGACTGAGAGGAATTCCTTTTAAGAATTCTAGAACTAAAATTCTTTCGGTTGTTAAGTCTAAGTAAACTTTTGGAATAACAACTGCGGAATCATTTTTAAAGTTTTGTTGAAATCGACGGATATTATTAGCCTCAACAATAAAGTCAGTTTCAAGTTCAAGCGTTTTAAAGAATTCATCAACAATTGCAATTGGTGAAAAAGGTCTTGTTTCCGGTACATACTTGTGAAGAAGTTCAGCTAGCATATAAAGAACATTCAAATCATCATCGATTGTCTTAATAATTCCAGGTCGCTGAATTTTGATCACAACATCGTCACCAGTTTTTAAGCGAGCTTTGTGAACTTGGGCGATACTGGCCGATCCTAAAACATTCGGATCAATACTTTCGAAAATTTCATCACAGCGTTGACCGTATTCGATTTTAAGAATTTCTTTGATGGTGTCAAAAGGTAAAGGTTGAACACGGTCATGCAGTTGACTGAATTCTTCTAAATACTCGGTTGGAACAAGATCGGGGCGAGTCGCTAAAACTTGACCGAGTTTAACAAAAGTCGGTCCCAATTCTTCAAAAGCCATTCGGACTCGTTGTGGAGCTGAGTAGCGCTCCATATCGGTACCGATAAAGCGCTCGATTAGAAATCGGCCGAGTTTAATTCTTTCTGCAACATTAGAAAATCCGTGTTTGGCAAAAACACTGACGATGGTTTTGAGTCTACCGGCGTTTTGGAGGGTTCTTCGAAGCGGATTTCTTTTGAGCTCCAGAGCCATGGGGTCCCTTCTTATTTTTCTTTTTACGATCTTTGCTAGAAGGCTTTTCTGAGCCGCTACTACTGCCTTCTTTACTGCCACGATCGTAACGAGGTTTAAACTTGTTTTTCTTAAAAGGAAACTTCTTTTCTTCAACTACGTCTTTTAAGTCTTTTTTTCTTTCGGATAATGCAGTTTTTTCTCCCGGCTTTTGAGCAGGTGTTGATGCAAGTTCAAAATCAATTTGACCGAGCTCAACATGGGCATCAACTACGCGTATTCGAAGAGCATCTCCTATCGAGTAAGTCAGGCCACTTCTACGGGCGACCAGTCGGAGGTTGTCTTCGTCATATTCTAAGGGTTCTTTTGCAAGATCACCTAAGCGTATCAAACCATCAATATCGTATTCTCGTAAAAGTACGAAGGCGCCAAACTTAGTTACTCCTGAAATCATGCCATCAAATTCTTGCCCAATAAATTTTTGCATGAAGCGAGCTTTTTTAATCGCTTTAATTTGTCTTTCTGACTTTGCAGAACGTTGTTCGCATGCACTGAGCATTGTTCCAGCAGATTCAAGGTCTTCAAGACTCATCAAGCGATAAGAAGAATTTTTTAAAATTTGATTTTTTAAAAGTCTGTGTACAATCAGGTCCGGATAGCGACGAATAGGTGAAGTAAAATGAGTGTAGTTTTCAAAACCTAAACCAAAATGACCGACATTGTGTGGTGAGTACTGCGCTTGCTTCATGGACCGTAAAGTCAAAATATTTAAGAGCTGAGCTTCGGGCTTGCCTTCAAAGTCTTGCAATGATTCTGTCAATTTTTTCTGAAGCTTACCTGGGCCAAATATTTTTGCACGACTCCCAAAAGTTGCTAAATATTTTTGAAGAATTTCGAGCGCATCTTCAAAAGGGGGTTCATGAATTCGGAAAATAGCTGGAATATCACGAGAATTAAAATATTCAGCTACCGCCACATTAGCTGCCAACATAAGTTCTTCAATTAAGCGATGAGCAAAAAGTCGCTCACTTCTAACTACATCGACAGGAACTCCTTGAGCATCAATTTCAAGTTCAGTTTCAGGAATTTCAAGATCCAAGGACCCTTCGCGAAATCTTTTAGCCATTAGAATTTTAGCTAAATCAGCACAGCGAAGAATATTTTCTTTCACATGATTCAGGTGAGGCATATCAATACCTTCGACGACTTCTTGAGCTTCGCCGTAAGTGACACGTGCTTTTGATTCCATTATGGCTTCGTAAAACTGGTGCGAAAGTTTTTGACCTGAAAAGTCGAATTGCATTTCAGCAACGAGACACAATCTCGGGATGTGGGGGTTCAAAGAGCAAAGTCCGTTCGATAAAACTTCAGGAAGCATGGGAATCACAAAGTTTGGAAAGTAAACAGAAGTTCCGCGAACATAAGCTTCTTTATCGATCTCGCTACCGACTTTAACGTAGTGTGATACGTCAGCAATAGCGACGATACAAAAAAATCCTTTCGAATTTTTTTCAACATAAACAGCATCATCAAAATCTTTGGCAGTTTTTCCATCAATTGTTATCAAGTTTTTATCGCGTATATCACGGCGATTTTTAAGTTCTTGCTGAACTTGTTCTTCCGTTAATTCTTTTTGAAAATAAGTGGCTTCTTTTTCAGCTTTGGCAGGCCATTCAAAAGGAAGTTGTTGGCTAATGATAACTCTTTTAATATCACTGATGGGGTCTTCAAAATTTTTAAGTATTTCTGTAATTCGGCCCCTGAATTCATCTTGATCGGGATACGAAATAATTTCGGCGGTAACCATTTCGCCTGGTTTTGCGCCCAGAGAATCAGCCCATTTAATTTTAAGATCTTCGCCCCAGCCCATAGAAACATCTTTTACGATTCCATATTTTTCATTTAAGTGAGCAAATTTACCAACGACTGTTTTCGTTGATCTTGAAAGGACTTTCATGACTTCTCCGCGAAATCGGTCGCTTCCTTTTTCAGGTTCGACTTCAGCCATGACTCGGTCAAGGCTCATAACACCTTTCATGCTGTGTTTTGGAATATAGACATCAGGATGATCTGCTAAATCAGGTATTAAAAAGCCAAATCCATCCGGATGCCGTTTCACGATCCCTTGTACGTACTTTTTCTTTATCATGGCTTAGATTCTGGGGCGGCCTACCCTTTGCTGTCACGCGAATAACATGAAACAACAAAAATTTAAGAGACACCGTTTTTTTCATTTCACAACTCAATTTGTGAATCCAAATTGGTTTGAAACAAATTTATGCAAAAATTGGCTAGATTTTCTTTATAGTTTGGAGCAAATTCAAAAACAGAGACAGGATGAAGATATCGTTTGGCATTCAGGACTTCTGATGTCGAATCACATCCACTTGCTCTTCAGCACTCAGTCCTACAACGAACATTCTTTAGTTTTGGATCTTGAAAGCAGCTTAAAAAAACAGTTAGGTACTCGCGCTAATTTATTTCAAAGGCCCTTGCCGTGTGAACCCCTGCAGCATCTTGAGCATTTGAAAGCCGCGTATAAGTATATTTATCGAAATCCAGTAGAAGCGGGAATCGTCAGAAAAGTCGAAGACTATACTTTTAGTAGTTTATATCTTTTGTTGAACAAAGACCGGCCTTCTCGATTCAATCCTTTTCTAGACCCATTTCAAGTTATTCAAAACTTACCCAGCCGTTTAAGGTGGCTTAATTCTGAGTCTACTTATTCACAATTTTCATTCGATTTTCAAGAAGATCAGGGCTTTAGATTTTAACCAGTTGAAGTGAAAAATTAAAGACCCTTTTATTGGCTAGAATAATTTTCCTTCAATCGACAAATAAAGAAGGACTTCATTTTGTCCAGCGTTGTCACCGACGCCGATTGGAAAAGCAAGGCCTGGGACATACTGCCACCCATTGTGATCGATTGCATAGCGAAGACTGGGACTGACTAATAATTCTTGAGACCATGTAGTCGTATCAGCCGCAACGGTTTCTTCTTCATGAGATCCTGCAACTTCTAGCATAAAGTTAAGATTGTCTTTGAAAAGGTAAACTTGGCTAAAACCCCAAAAATAACGGCTGTTGTCAGCCTTCATGCCTGTCGAATCTTTTGCATCGGGTGTGATCGAAGCACCTAAGTTCCAGTGTTGAACCCACTGCTTAGATAATTTAACAGAAGTGATCATCGACCCCTCAAGGCCGGACTGTCCAGATCCAAACCCTTTTTTATAATCACCAGTCGGAGTTATCAAACTGATCCGACCAGTCATAACCGACGCTTCTGAGCGAATGATTTCATAGCGATAGTTCAGTTTGATATCACTTAATTGAGTTTTATCATTTGAGTCTAAAAACTGAATTGGAATTTCATATGACAATTGGTGATCTTGTGAAAAAACTGGAAATTCGTTAATAAAAGTATACTTCCAATCATCTGTTTTTTGGTTTTTTTGCCAAACATTGATAAATTGATAAACTCCGACTTCTTGATTATAAGCTTCTTCAACTAAGAACGAATTGTCTTCAACAGGTCCAGCAAAAGAGTAAAGTGTAAAAAAAATAGAACATACAAAAACGATTATTTTATGAATCATGAAGTCTCCAGTTGTTGAAAGAAATTAAAGAATAAACCGACAGACTTATCGGATTCAAATAGAATTCAAAAACTCTTTATATTTATAAGGTCTCGTATGAAAACGAAGCGAAACGAATTGAATTGAAATTTCGAATTGTAAGAAATCTAAACTCATAAATAACAATTAAACTTATTTTGGTTGCCTACTTTATCAGCAATAAATTTCAATTTTTTTGATTTTTAACTGAATTAAAACTCTACGCAGCAAGTGCGTTATTTAAACTAGACTTTATGCCTGTGAACAAATTGGCACTCAATCTAGATCAATGGTCGGGCTTTTGAAGCAAGTTTAGAAATCCACATTTTTTTTAAATCAGTAAAGAAAATGAAGCTGCAATTTTAAAGCAGAGTCTTTCGCCAAAGCCTTTCCAGGCTGGGAATTCACAGAATTTTTAATCAAAATAATTTTTTGATTAATGCTCAATTTGCTAAAAAAATAATCAGGCACTTTGCAAGTCAAAAATTGTTAAAAATCAGGAGCAGATACTTTTATGCAACACCTATCAGTGAACGAAAATATGGCCTAAATTGGAGTTAACAAAAGTGAGTGTTAGAAATTGTCTTGAACTGAAACGGTCACCTTATTACCATTATTTGTGTAAGAGATAAAAAAGTTTTGGCACAACGAAGGTCCATACCTGCGTTGCGCCCAAAGTTTAATAACAAAACGTTAAGTAATTAACGAAAGGACACAAACATGAAAAAGATCTTGTTGATCGCAGCTGTGACAATCGCATCTGTATCTGCACATGCATCAAAAGCGCGTTTATCTGCTTTGCAAGACGCAAAACATATTGAAGACATCCAAGAGGTGTTTCAATCAGAACCCGATCAAGCTCTCAGATATGAAGCTGCAACTGTTGAATTCGGTGGTGGCACAGGAGCTCCTGAAGCAGAAGGTGGATTCATCCGCAAAATGGGAGATTCTGCATGGTCAATGTACTTAGGTCGTTCTTCTACTACTTATTCTGGTGCAGCGGCTTTAGCAGCTGAAGAATTTGGTGGTTCTGATACTGAAACAACTGCACTTAACGATGCATTTGCTCAGGATAACACTTTGCAATTAACTTATGCTTCTAAAATGGGTGAAATTTCTTGGGGTGCAGGCTTATTCTACGTAAGCAACGACTTCAAAAATGGTCAATCATTTGGAACTGTCGGTGGTGCTACAACTGATTTCGATGCTGATAAAAAGCAAGATATCATGGGTCTTTTAATTGGCGCTAACAACGGCACTTGGGATGTTCAATTAAGACAAGGTTTAACTGGTAAAACAGAGTTGAACGATGTTGCTAACTTGACTAACGGTACATCTCTTGCGAACGGTCAAGATATCGAATTGAACTCAACTAACAGCACAAAGCTTTCTGGTGGCTACAAAATGGACACTATGTATTTCCATGGTGCTTACGAAATGTCTGCTGGCGAATTGAAAGTTAACTCTGCTAAGAACAAAGATTTAGATGTTTCTGAAATCACTGTTGGCGTTATCAATACACACAAAAAAGATGGTGTTGATTTCTTTTATGGCGCTACAGTTATCATGAATACAACTAAAGAAGACGTTGGTGACACTAAAGATGAATCAACACTTGTGCCACTTATCGTGGGTGTAGAGTCTGAAGTAAACACTTGGTTAACTCTTCGTGGTTCTATCACTCAGAACCTTGGTTTATTAAGTACTTCAAAGCCAGACGGTGGAAGCGCAGCTTCAACTGCTGACAACACAACTACTCGTTTGGGCGCAGGCTTCAAATGGGGTAAAGCTGATGTCGATGCAGTTATCGGAACTGGTTCAACTGGAACTTTCGGTCTTGATGATGATGGCAATAACTTTGCTAACATGTCAGTTACTTACACTTTCTAATTCTTGAATTAAAAAGTTTCGTAAAAAATAAAAAACCCTGCTGAAAAGCGGGGTTTTTTATTTTTATCCCAGCATAAATCTGACCCGGCAAGATCCAAATCAATTTAAAAAACTTTTACCAGTCTTGGCTGCTGTTTTCTCTTCGTAACTCTACATCAAAGCGCTTTTGGTCTGCATCAGTTTCAAGTTCGGAATCTTCTAAACTTTGAGCATCAGTTCCCGCTAAGCAGCCTGGAGTTTCCGATGATTCACATTTTACTTGTGCAGCTGTTTTTGTTTGTTTAATTTCGGCTAAAATATCAAGAACTGCGAAGCGTTCATTGATGAAATTTCGAGTCGATACTTTTGAAGAAATGAGCTGTTTTTCAATAGCAATTTCTAAACAAGGTTGAATATGTCTTGTTTCAAATACGCTCATTGCGATTAAAAACTGAGTCGCTTGTTTTTCAATAGTGATCATATTGCATTGATTTAATTGAGCTTGAGCGGCCCAAGCCGTCAAAGTGATTAAAATTCCAGTAATAAACTTCATAAAACCTCCGGATTCTGTATCAGATGCCAGAAGTAGACTCTTCAAGTTTCTTGCCCGTTTAAAACAAATAAACAAGGCTTCAGGACATTAAGCTACTTAATAGAGCCTTAAAATGGCTTGAAAGTGACTTTTTACGATTCATTTTTCTGTTGGCCCATCGTAATTCGGAAAAATAAAATCAACTTTGAATGGGTACTGATATGACTTATACGCACTTAAGATTGGTTTTCCAGCAGATCGGTAAGCTTCATCCCATAAGTGGGCGAGCATCCAAGCGGCACGGCTCATATGAGTTATGATTATGGGTTCAAATTTTTTAATAACTTGAGCCGGTTCTTTTCGAGTCGCAGCTGTTTTTATTTTCATTCCTTTTTCAGTTTTTAATTCGGACTTTTTAATAATGGGATCTAATTTCTTTAATTTTGGAATATCATCATAAGCCGCAATACTAAAAGCTTTCATTTTTTCTAAAGTTGTTCCTTTGGCCCAAGAGGGCTGGTTTAAAGTCCGAGCTTTTTTAAGAACTTTAGAAAGCAAATCCCCATCAAGTTCTGCCACAAGCGCCTCTTCGTAGTAGCTATGAATTCCGCCATGGCCACTATCGTAACCATCATAATCAGAAGTGGTGTGGAAGGGCTGTGCAGTGTCAGCTACATAATGGCCCATGATTCCTGCTGTAGTTAAAAACTGATAAGCAGTTTTATTGAATACAAGTTCGACATTTTGTTCTTCCGATTTATTTCGAGGCACAGCTGCTTCTGAAAAATTATTTTTTAACGAAGATAAAATATTCATGAATTGATCGACTCGCCAGTAAACAGATCCTAGTTGGCGAGGCACTGAATAAATTTTTTCATTTGTATCTAATTGATTTGGAGTTCCAGTGAAATCTTTTTTTAGTTTTTCTAAATCTAGAGGAATTGTTTTCGGAGTATAGCCTATAATTTCGGGATCAATGAAGTGTGCGGGGTCGCCAAAAGTTCTGACATCGCCGGGCTCACTTCGCCACTGAATATCTGGAATATTGCAAAGATGTCCCATCGTTTGTGGACGAGATTGAAGAAATTTTTTAAGCTCTTTTTCTTGGACTAAAAATGCAGCCGCTTCGCAAATTGTATGGTGTCCACGCCCGCCCCATGAAAAAGATTTTTCACAAGCTAGAGTCAAAACCCAGAAAGCAAAAAAAAATTTAAGAAAAGATGATTTATCTGACATAAAATTGTTAATTTTTCGATACAAAAAAATCATTTCAGAGTCCTTTGTTAGGGTGCGCGATACGGTACATTTGTTAGAGTTATCAGTAATTTACCAATGTGTTAAGAAATCTTGTGTGTCACTCGCCCATTTTGCAGTAAGAAATATTAAAAAAACTGTCTATTCTTTCTCAAACAAAGTTAATCCATGCCAAGGACCAACAGGGAGATTCGACGATGGAGAAAATGACAGTACTAAATGGCGGCTTGAGCAACGGCATCAACAACATGAATAATTTAGGCATCAGTCCAGGCTATGTACCGATGCCTCAATTCCCAACTCAAAAACAAGATATGCCTTATGAAATAATTCACGTTAAAGAAGGTGACATTTTGTTCACGGAACTTGAGCCTCCACGCGGTCTTTACTACGTTCAAAGTGGATGTATTAAAGTTGTTGTTAATCGAAAGCAATCACGAGGTCGAACAACATCACCTGAGTATGTTACAAAACTAGTCGGACCTGGAGAGTATTTCGGGTATAAAGCTCTTATTAAAGGGACGGTATCATCAGCTTTGGCAAAAGCGATAAAGCCAACTGTGATTTGGCTTTATTCCAAAGAATCAGTGGGAGTTGCTTTAAATCAATCCAATCCACTCTTGAAGCTCGTACTTGAGCAAGCAGTGGGTGATATCGAAAATTTCGAAACAATCAGTCAGCTCCATTATTTAGCAAGTGTGCAAGAAAGAATTGCTTATCAATTGGTGTTGATGGCAGAAAAATTCGGTGTTGAAACTCCGCAAGGTCTTTCTTTGAATTTAAAACTGACTCGAAATGAATTTGCTCAGCTCGCAAGTACAATCAATGAATCTTTATCTCGTCATCTGACAGAATTTAAAAATGAAGGTTTAATTGAACTAAACGGTAAAGAAATTTTGATAAAAAATAAAGAAGGTCTTATGAAAAAATCTGGGAACTTTCGCTAAACTTATAAATTCTGAAGAACCCAACTCTCAGTCGTGGATGTTTATTTTCATGAGTTAAGCTTAGTTTCTGGATCATAAAAAGCCCTTGAGTCTAAAATCTTAAGGGCTTTTTATTTAAGAGTTTTCAATTGAGTCTCAATATAGTTTGCTAATCTACGAAGTCTTGTTTAAATCACGAGTTATGAATCAAAATCCCCATTCCGCTGCTAATGGAAATCAAAATATTCATTTTATTGGTTTTGTTGAGTCTTGCTATGTTGATAAATTTGGGACACCTCGACAGCCAGGATTAGCGCCAGACTCAAAAGCATTTTTAAAAATCAGTCATGAATGGCAACCAGAGAGCTCGTTGCAGGGCCTAGGTGGATTTAGTCATTTATGGGTTCTGTTTTGGTTTCATAAAAATAGCGAGAACTCACGGTTTCATGCAAAAGTTTTCCCACCTCGTATGGAGGGTGAAAAAGTGGGTGTCTTTGCGACTCGAAGTCCGCATCGACCTAACCCTATAGGCTTATCTCTGGTTAAAATTCAGAGCATTGAAAGGAATGGAGTTTGGGTCAGCGGAGTCGACTTGATTGATGGGACTCCAATTTTAGATATTAAACCTTATCTTCATTATGCAGAATCATTGTCAGAAGCAAAAAGTGGTTGGGTTGAAGACAAGTCCGAATTAACTCACATTGAAGTTGAGTTTCTTTGCACGCAGGTACTTGAAAAATGGAAGAACCAACGGCCCGAAATTGAATCTTTGATTGTGCAAACTTTGAAGTTAGACCCTCGGCCGGGCGTTTATAAAGGATACGAAGGAGAAGCTTCTCCTTATCGCGCTAGGCATGCGGTGCGTCTATATGAGGGTGATGTGCATTTCGAGTTCGTGTCACCTTTTAAGATTCAAGTTTTTGATATTCGTTTTGCGAATGATGAGATTCCTTAATCCCAGTAGACTTATCACTCGAGGATCGCTAAAAAATAGAAGTGGTCTAAGCGAAGGGGAAAACCATGGATTCAGGAACTTTTGCAACTGAAGCTTCTCAAGTCTTAAAAAAACCAGTCGAAAATCATAAATCGGGTCTACAAACGACAGGTTTAATTAAACGCCAAGTCCCCACTTTAAGTTTAGCTGATTACACGATGGGTACTGCTGAAAAAAAACAAGCTTTCATTGATCACTTATGGACAGGCTTACGTCATTACGGATTTATTATTTTAAAAGATCACGGAGTTTCAACTGAACTACAAAAGGAAGCTTACCAAATTTTAGCCCAGTTTTACGCTCTCCCAACTGAAGTTAAAAGAAATTACATTTCTTCTGCTGGTGGTGGGCAACGTGGCTATACTGCATTCGGCCAAGAGCATGCGAAAGACTCTCCGGTTATGGATTTGAAAGAATTTTGGCATGTGGGGCGTGAGGTTTCTGCAGATCATCCTATGTCATCTCATTACCCAGCTAATATTTGGCCCCAAGAAATTCCAGAATTTAAAAAAGTATTCAGCCAACTTTTTAAATCTTTAGAAGAGGCCGGTAAGATTATGCTGGAAGCTCTGACAGGACCACTAAACGTAAAAAATGATTATTTTAAAACTCGAGTGCAAGAAGGTAATTCTATCTTAAGACTTCTTCATTATCCTCCAATTCCAGTCGGTGTGGATCCTCGCTGTTTAAGGGCTGCTCCTCACGAGGATATTAATTTTATTACACTTTTACCAGCGGCTACAACCAGTGGGCTTCAGTTGAAAGATCGTGATGGATCTTGGTTGGATGTTGACGGTGAAGTTGGAACATTGATTGTGGATGTGGGCGATATGTTGGCACGTTTAACGAATGACGTTCTGCCTTCGACTACTCATCAAGTTATCAACACTGAAGAAGGTCGTATTCGATCTCGTTATAGCATGCCTTTTTTCATGCATCCACAAGCCGATGTTGATTTGTCATGCTTGCCAAGTTGCAGGGGAGACGGTGAAAAGTACGCTCCGATAAAAGCCGGAGATTTTTTAATGCAAAGATTGCGAGAGATCGGTCTTATCAAGTAAGAATAAGGAAAATGAGAAAAAACTTTATTCTTCTTGTCATCGGCGTTGTTGGGCTTGCAGTCTTACTTTATTTAGTGAGTCCGCTGTCTCGTTCAGATGAAGAAAATAATCAGAGCCAACAAGTTGAAGCTTTACAAGAAACTCTTGTCGAAGAAAATTTTGAAGCTCCTGAAGCTGAATCGACAATCATTCCAGCGGCGTCACCGGTTTCTTTATCAAATAGTGGTTCAAGTGATAATTCAGTCATCAGTCCAGCTGTCATGAAAATTTTCGCTCAAAAATTGCGTGATATGGGAGCCTGTCTTGAAACTCAGAACAACGTACCCGGAGATGAGCTCGACCCTCAATTGCAAACTTTAATTGATTCTGTTCGTGGTGAATGGGGTGAATCCGTTATCAGCACAGAAGATTGGATGCAAATTGAAATGGAAACTCCTGAGGGCGAGAAAAGACGTCTTCGAGTCGAAATGGATTTTGATACTGATACCCAAGTTCAGCGAAAATTAAAATTTATGACGGTCGAAAAAGACGGACAAACAACACCGATTTCTGTTCCCGAAGATCAAGCGATTGAACCTTCTGACTCATTAATTGCATCACTAGAGGCCGGAAATAAAATTATGACAAAAGAGAAGTTTGAGCGAATTTATTTCCAAAATGGTGAAGAAATCGTAGCCCGTCAAAAGGATGGATTTCTAACAGAAATTGAAGTTAACAAAGGGCCTAAAAGCTTTCGCTGTACAAAAGTGAATGAGGAATCCGCTAACTGCCAGTGTATTCAATAGTTTTAATTATTGAAAGCGAACCAAAGCTTCTTGTAGCTGAACCATCTGTTTTTTAGAATTTTCTAAAATTTCACGATCTGCAGCCACAACTTCTTCATCGGCATTTTTAACAAACTTTTCATTGGAAAGTTTTATACTTAAATTGCTGATGTCCTTAGCTAGCTTTTCAATTGTTTTTTCAATACGCTTTATTTCTTCTGCAAAATCAACGAGTCCTTCAAGTGGAATGACAACTTTAACACTGACATCTTTTACATGAATCAAGGCAACTGCTGATTTTGCAAGGGGTCCTTCTTTTGCAATATCAAGCTGACTAATTTTTCCAAGAGTCATAATTGATTTTTTATTTGCACCTAGGATTTTTTGTGCCCTATCGTCATTGACATCAAGCCTGACCGCCATAGTTTGAGCAGGGGAAATTCTATTTTCACCGCGAATATTTCGAATACTCGAAATAACTTCTTTAACAACCTCTACTTCGGTAGCAGCTTCCTCATTACCGAAGGCCAAGAAATCCTTGTCTTTGAGAGCTGTGGGATATTCATCAATAATACAAGCTTGTCCTTTAATCGGAAGTTTTTGATAAATTTCTTCTGTAATGAATGGCGTAAATGGATGCAAAAGTCTAACGATTCGATTTAAAACCTGGGCTAATACAAGTTGAGTCGTTTCTCGTTCTTCTGTTTTGGGACCCTGTAAAAGAGGCTTTGTGAATTCAATATACCAGTCACAATACTGATTCCAGACGAAATGATAAAGTGCTAAAGCCGCTTCACTGAAGCGATCAGCATCAAGAGCCGATTCAACTTTTTTTTCAACTTCGCCTAGAGCATAAATGATCCACTGATCATAAGTTGAAAGTAGAGCTTTTTTAGGTAAAGCCCTAACCCCTTCTGTTGGAGTTTTAAAATCTTGTAAGTGAGATAAAACAAAACGGGCAGCATTCCAGATTTTATTCATGAAATTGCGATAACCTTCTAAGCGTTGTTCTGAAAATTTAAAATCTTTTCCACTGTGAAGATGAGCTAAGAAAGAAATTCTTAAGGCATCAGCTCCATGCTTTTCAATAAGCTCGACGGGATCAATTGAATTTCCAAGAGATTTGCTCATTTTGCGACCTTGGGAGTCTCGGACCAGTCCGTGAATATAGACGGTTCTAAAAGGAATATCGCCTTTGAATTCAAGCCCCATCATAATCATTCGGGCAACCCAAAAGAAAATAATGTCATGCCCTGTAATCAAATAAGTTGAAGGATAGAAAGTTTTGAGGGCCTCTGTGTTTTCGGGCCAACCCATTGTTGAAAAAGGCCATAAAGCAGAGCTAAACCAAGTATCTAAGACATCTTCGTCTTGTTTAATTTGATCAGATACGCATTTTTCGCAAACAGTAGGAGTCGTTTCGCTTACAGTTGTATGATTGCAGTCTTGGCAAATGTAAGCTGGTATTTGGTGGCCCCACCAAAGTTGACGAGAGACGCACCAGTCCTCAATGATATTCATCCAATGAAGGTAAACTTTTGTCCACGATTCGGGTTCAAAACGAAGCGTGCCAGATTCGACAACTCGCTTTGCTGGGATCGCAAGTTTATCCATCTTCATAAACCACTGTTCGCTAAGAAAAGGTTCAACAACAGCACCCGTTCTAGAGCAGTGACCCACTGAATGAATATAAGGTTCTTCCTTTGCGATCAGATTTTGCTTTTTTAAGTCATCAATAACACGTTTTCGAGCTTCTTGAACTTTTAGTCCTTTATAAGGACCGGCATTTTCATTGAGAAGACCATTTTTTTCTAAAATATTAATGAACTCAAGATTGTGTGTCTTTCCGATTTTGTAGTCATTAAAATCATGGGCAGGAGTCATTTTAACAACGCCTGATCCAAATTTAGGATCAACATAAGTATCTGCAATAATTTTTATTGATTTATTGATAAGAGGGAGAACAACATTTTGACCAATCAAATGTTTATAACGTTCGTCATCAGGGTTAACGCAAACAGCAGTGTCGCCCAACATTGTTTCTGGACGAGTCGTTGCAACAGTTAGAAATTCTGAACTATTTTCGATTGAGTAAAGAATATGATAAAGAGTTCCTTTGACTTGCTGAAATTCAACTTCTAAGTCGGAAATGGCGGATTCTAAAGGTGTCGACCAATTCACAAGTCTTTGCCCTTTATAAATCCAACCTTTTTTATAAAGTTGTACAAAAACTTTTTTAACAGCTTTTGAGACTCCTTCATCAAGTGTAAATGTGGCGCGCTCCCAATCGCAGGAGTCCCCCAACTTTCGCATTTGATTGTAAATTCGATCGCCGTATTGATTTTTCCAATCCCAAACTTTTTCAATGAAAACATCGCGGCCCAAAGAGTGTCTGGTATGACCTTGCTTTTTTAATTCTTTTTCAACTACTGACTGAGTCGCAATACCAGCATGATCTGTTCCTGGTAACCACATGGCATTGAACCCGCTCATCCGCTTCCAACGAATAAGAAGATCTTGTATTGTATGATCAAGCGCATGACCTAAATGTAGAAAGCCCGTCACATTAGGTGGAGGTAGTATAATTGAATAAGGTGGTTTTGTTGAAAGATCTTGGGCTTTAAAATAGCCGTTTTCTTCCCACCATTTATAGGTTTTAGTTTCAACTTCTTGTGGATTATAACGGTCGGATAGTGTCGTGCTCATTTTTTAAAAACTAGCACAGGAAGCTTTGAGATACCGGGGTCAATGCGACGCGTCTGCCCTCAATTTTTCGGATCCATTTTTTGCAAAGAAAACGTTCGTATAACCTATTGATTCAAGTTTATCGACGATCTGGGCTGAAGCACTACCATCATGACATAAAATTAAAAGAGCATCATGAAGTGCCACTTTCCGCTTCTGCAATTCAAGCTCAACTGTTTTTTGGGATACTGTGATTGTTTGGGTTTCTAAATGTTGCTGGTAAAGGGGTATCGAATAAAAACTTTTAAGATCAGCTCCTAAATTGACAATCAAAAATGGGATACGGTTTCGAATCAAATTATCAAACTGAAAAAAACTAATTTCATTTAAAATGCTGGGCATCGAGTCCCTTTCAAATATTTTTAAGAACTTATTTTAGCGGTGTTAGGAATAGATTTATATCGAATTAAAATCAAGATCCAAGCGCTTCCACCCAGTAAAGTTGAAAACCAAAATGGAAAACCTGGTTGAATTGAATATAAGTAGCCCCCAATGGCGGGACCTAATATTCTTCCTAAAGAAGCCAAGCTTTGATTAGCCCCCATAGTAGCTCCTTGTTCCCCTGGTTCGGCAAGCAGGCTGGCCGCTCCGGATAGCGAAGGATTACTTTGTCCAATGCCAAGAGCAATAAGTGTCATAGAAATCGCCATCAGTGTGATATTCGTGGCCGGTGCGATCATGGCCATTCCAATAAAAAAAATTGGAACTGAAAAAAGTAATATTCTTCTTTCGCCCACTTTAGGTAAAAGCTTTCGAACTAAAAACCCTTGAGTTAAAACAAGAATAATTCCGATGTAGGCAAAACCAAAGCTTGTTTCTTTTAAAGTCCATGCAAATCGATCCGCCATGAAGTAAACCAATGTGGCTTCCATGCTTGACATAGCTAATGACAAAAGAAAAAAAGTGATCATAACGGGCGCTAAAAGTGGCTTTTGTAATTTATCAATTAGGATAAACCAGCGCCCTTTTGTTTTTTTAACTCGATTTTCATGACTGAGCGTTTCAGGAAGTTTTTTAATGGCAAAAAGGAAGGTCAGAAAAAATAAAACTGAGACACTGATAGAAACAAAAGTTGTTTTATAAAAAGGAGCGTTCGAAAAATTTTCAGAAATTAAAGCAAGGCCGCCACCTAATGCAGGTCCTATGACAAAGCCTAATCCAAAAGCAGCTCCGATCAAGGCCATGCCTTGAGATCGATTTTTTTCACCCGTAATATCAGCCATCGCAGCGTTTGCGGTTGAAAGGCTAGCACCAAAAAATCCCGTTAAGGCCCGTGCGATAAATAAAGATTCAAGAGATCTCGCAAATGCAAATACTAAATATGAAAGAGCTTCACCGATCAAGCATATCAGAAGAATTTTTTTTCGACCTAATCGATCACTCAGTCGTCCCCAAAAAGGAGAAAAGAGAAATTGCATAACAGAATAGGTGGCCATCAGCAGCCCGGCTTGAGTCGAGGTAGCACCTAAGTCCCGGCTGAGGTGAGGAGTGAGGGGAATTAAAATTCCAAAGCCGACGAGATAAAGAAAAACAGTCAGAAATAAGATGATTTGAGGTGATTTTTCTTTATTCAATTTTTGACCCTTTCCAAGGGTTTGTTATGATTGAAGGATGAAATATAGATCATTCTTTATCTGCATTGTCTTATTTTTATTCCAAGTTGCTGCTGAAGCCAAGATATATGGACCGAAGCGCTACGATTCAGTGGGTCTTCTGACCTATGTTTCAACTGATTTTTATTCGACAAATGAAAATTTTGACTCGAATTCAAGTGTCGCTGGACTTAATTCAGGTCATTCCTACTTGTTGATCGATATTCCATTTGGAATCAGGTACGCAATTGCTCCACTTTGGTCATTTGAAGCTGAATTGAAAGCTTCTTATGCTCAAAGTAAAAGTTCAGATGTTTTCACCGGTGGTGAGCGAACGAATTCGGAAATCAATGAAGCTCGTTTTTCAACGGATATGTTAGTTGAAACGAATGGGTTTGATTTGATTCCTGAATTTGAAGTGATTTTTCCACTTAAAAAAAACAGTGCCAGTACTGATACCGTGATGATCAACGAAGGTGTTCAGCAAATGACAGGAAAACTGCATTTACAAACTGAGTTCGGACAAAGTGACTTCTTTTCCTATATTGGTTATCAAATAAGGGATTCCGGTCGATCAGACTTGGTTCCCTGGTCAGTTGGGATGGGCTGGAATCGTCAGGGTTCACTTTTGGGGTTCAGGGTTTTTGGTTTTCAGTCCATTTCGGATGACACGGATAAAGCCAATCCTTTTACTCGCGAAGCTTTAAATAATAAAGTCAATGGTGGTTCTTTGAAATTTTACAGTGTGAACCCCTCTGTCATTTCAACAGAAGCTCTTTGGTTTTTTAAACTTCAAAAGCAGTGGCAGTTTCAATTTAATTTGGGTTTAGATCTTGCGGGTCAAAGATACAGTAAAGGTCTTTTTGGTGGACTTAATCTCGTATTAGACTGGGGTGAAAAGCAAAGAAGTCTTCGTCAGCGGCCAAGAAAAGAAATTCAACAGCCCCAAGGATCAGGATTTGCGATCGAACCTGAAACAATTGATTTTAAAGAAGATACAAACGAAAGCTCGGATCAAAATTACTTCAAACCTCCACCAGCTCCAAGAGTACGGGAACTAAGATCTACGCCCATACGTAAAAAATCAAGAACTCGGGTGAGTCCTTCTGATCAACAAATCCAAGAACAAATGGATGATGTTGAAATGCAAATCGAACTTAAGCGAAAGAAGAAATAAATGATTATATCGGCTTTTATTTTTTTGATTTTGGTTGTTCGTTTTAACTCAATATGGGAAAGACGGATTCAAGCCCAGCGAACTTTACACGCTATTATTTTACCACTTTATCATTATTTGGGGCTACTCGATCATGAAATTCAAGGAGAAGTCGAAGAAATTAATAATCTTTTTCGCCAAGCTGTTTTAGACCATGTGACAGAGCTTCGGGCTTTTTTACTTCAGCCTGCCTCCACTGATCTTTCTTTGGCTGGAAAATTATCTTGGAGTCATAACTTAAATAATATTCTGTTAGCATTGGAAGACTCATTAGATGAAGATTCTGAAAATCTTGACCCCACGGAAATCAGCGCTCAAGTCAGTCACTTACTTCAGTTCATACAAAAGAATCTGTATTTATCAAAATTAGTAAAAAAGCCCTTAGGAGTTGTGAGTTACTCTGAATTTTAAGTGCAGGAAAGGAGCTCCAAAATCCTTGGAGCCCCGGAGAATCTTTCTTTGAATTGTAAACACACACACACCTTCAGTATTAAAATCGAGTTCGGCCTCTTGGTTGGCTAATAAGGGGTTGCGGTTGTTGTATTATAAGGGGTTGCGGTTGTTGAAGCATCCCTGGCTGTGCATTGAAATTCAAATTTGGAGCTTGGGGAACCGGTCGAGCCAATTGAATGACTGTTCTGTTTCCTTGTAGTCCATTGGCACCTATTCGTTCTCCACGACCGTTGACTCCGCCTGTTGTGACGACTTGTCCATTCGTGATAGTAGCCGGAGAATAAGTACCATCACTATTTTGAACCATTAAAGAAGGAGGCAATGTTTGATTCGTTGTCGCTTTAACACTTCCATTGATACCAGTTGTATTTGTTGATGTTAAGTAGCTTGTAATTTCTTGAGCTCGTGGTGTGTAGTGGCCGTAAATTTCATTCAGGATTGTTGTTGAATCAAGACCAGACATTTCCGCATTTTGTGACAGTTCTCTACGGAATTTATTATTGCTCATCATCCCATGATAATTCATTCCAGCCTGTTGATAATAAAGAGCAGATTCGGAAAAATGAATTTTTTGTACAGGGTCATTAGTTTTATTAGCCATTTCATTAAAAGCTAAATATGTCTGGGCTTGTCGTCTGTAAATATCAAGCAAACTATTTGAAGCGGCTTGACGGACTCCTTTAAAAGAATCTGGAGTTGTTGCAGCTAAGTCATGTAAGTAAAAATCTTCTGCTGTAAAAAATTTACGAGTTGCCAGATCTGAAACAGCTGGATTGATAATCAAACGTCTTGCAACACTTGAAGTCGCTTTGTCGTAAGCAGCAGCTATTTTCTTAGTTTCCGTTAATTCTTTTTGTATTTTTTCAATTTCAACTTTTGAAGCATTAATTTTTTTTTCAATTCTTGCCCGTAATGCTTCTGAAGTTTCACGTCGCAAATCTAATTTCCATTGTTTCTGGGCTAGTTTCAGCTCGGCGAGATTATCTTTTAAATCACTTAAGTCTTCTGTTTCATATTGTTCCATAAATTCTGTGAGAACGTTTGCTGAACACTCGGCATCAGATTTATATTTGTCGTCTGGAATTGAATCTCGACTTTTTTCTGGAATATCAAGGCCAGCAAAGCGAGTGCTTTCTAAAGCTGAATCTAAATTTTGATGATTTCGCAAATCACGCGAATTTCTTGTGGAAGTCACTGCGTCTTCGTCTAGACCACATTCATTGCTTAACATCAGAGATATTTCTTCACGAACATCGTTTTCTGTTATGGTCGTCACTTCAGCTTCTTTTTTTCTTTCAAGTCTTCTTTTTTCAGCAGTCGTTAAGATTTCATCTTGGTCGTCTAAATCGACTGACGGCTTCGCAGCTTTTGCTAAAGCATCTCGAATAGCTTTCATGTCAGTCATATCTTCGGCTGTTTTTTTATCGAATACGACAACTTTAGTACAATCACCAGCTTTGCAACTATCAGGAGTGAATTTTAGTACGGCATCTTCGCCGACAATTCCAACTTCTAAATTGCCAATAGTTCCATCTTGATCTTGAAAACCTGTTATTTTTTTCTGCTTCAGTTCAGCATTGTTTTTAACCTGAGGTTCAATTTTATCTTGAGCCTCTGCTTCCATTTTTGCTTTCGCAAGAACATCGGCTTTCGTTTTTTGATCTTTTTTATTTTTTTCGTCAGATGTCGTTGCAGCGACTTCTGCTTTTACATCGGTAAATTCTGCATGCGCAGTGATACTAAGTGCCATCAGCACCGCAGTTGCTAATATTGTCGTTTTCATAAAAAAATCCTCCTTTTTTAGGCTTAAATCACAAAAATGCCTACCACTTGTGAGATCAAATGCCATGGACAGAGCCAATCCAGCTCTGTCGCTACTCAGTAAGAATGCTTAGCCTGTACCAAAATAAAGATTCTTTTTTTTGTCTGTAACTATTTAGAATCTTAAAGAAAAATTGAAATATCAGATTGATACAAAAAAGCTGAAAGTGTAAAAATATTGGTGTCTGATTTTGAGAATTATAAATTCATAGGTGATTTCAAGGGCTTCTTAAGGTAATTGGTGACCACTAACGATGGCCAGATTTGAGTTTAAAAAAGCACCTAAAATCGATTTCGCAACAACTACTGATTGGGATCAGTGGCAGTGGCAATTGCGTTCGGCCCTCAAGTCTTTATCTGATTTCGAAAAGTACTTCGTATTAAGCGAAGAAGAGAGGCAATCTTTTTGGGGATCAGAAGCCGTTTTTAATATTAGAACAACACCTTATTACGCTTCACTTGCTGATAAAAATTTAGTTGAAGATCCTATTCGCAAAATTTTAATGCCGCATCTATCAGAAAAAACACTTGGGTTACAGCAAATGCTAGACCCTTTGGGCGAAAAAAAAAATAATCCCGTTTCCAGGGTCATTCATCGTTATTCAGATCGTTGTCTTCTTTTGATAACGGATACGTGCAGCGTCTATTGCAGGTTTTGTACTCGAAAACACTTTACCGGGCAGGAACAAGCTTTTCTTAAAAATGACGAATTAGAAAAAGCACTTGATTATATTAAAGCCCATTCGGGAATTCGTGAAGTTATTCTTTCAGGCGGTGATCCTTTAACAGTTTCAGATGTCCAATTAGATCGAGTGCTATCGGAACTTAGAAAAATAGATCATGTTGAAATTATTCGCATTGGTTCAAGAATGCCGGTAGTCTGTCCCCAGCGGATAACAGACGATTTAGTCAAAGTAATCAAAAAACATAAACCTGTGTTCTTAATGACCCATTTTAATCATCCCAAAGAGCTCACGGAAGAAGCAGCGCTTGCATTAGAAAAATGTGTTGATAATGGAATTCCTATTTTTAATCAGATGGTTTTATTGAATGGCGTGAATAACCACGAAGTTATCGTGCAGGCATTATCGCGAAGACTTTTGTATTTAAGAGTTAAGCCTTATTATATGTTTCAGTGTGATCCTTCAGAAGGAACGGATCATTTTAGAACTTCAATCGAAGATTCTTTGGAAATACAAAAAAAACTTTGGGGACATCTCAGTGGTCTTGCTATGCCACACTTATCCATCGATATTCCAAATGGTGGTGGTAAAGCTTATAAAGTTCCTAATTTTGAAATATTTCACCAAGGAAATACAAGGACATTTCAAGGCTGGGATGGGGTTCAGGCTGATTATATCAGTCCAGACGTGGCCCAAATCAAAAAGCCACTCGATTGGGAATTATACCTCGATGAGTGGCTTCGGTTAACTCATTCTAAAAATTAATAAAAAATGCTAAAGTTTAACGCTTGAATTTCAAATCGAGTGTTTTCATCTCCGCGTTTCCAGACTCGAGCGTAAGGCATGTAGTTGATCTTACCCCACATTTCAAAACGTTTACCTAAACCTGCGAAAAAAGAAAGTTTGCTTTCGAATCCATCGTTATCTTCGTAAGCTGGATAAAGACCTAATCCACCTTGAGCAAAAAAAGCGTCTCTTAAGTTTGTTTGAAAATTGTAAGTGAAAACACCTATTGCCGCAAAAAGCGCTTTGTTACCACTTCCATCAGAGTCTGGATAGGAAAGAATTCCACCTTCTCCACCAAGCTGAACATTATCTTTAAAGTGACGGTTATAGGCGAAATAGGCATTTACATCGGTACGACTTTCACCTTCCTTGTAGGTCTCGATTGAAATAAGCGAGGGGCTTAAAACAACTTCATGTTCTGTGTTAGAAGCGAAAGAATAAGCGGTGGGCTTTGCAGTCGGCGGACTTATTCGATTTCGAGTCTGAGCGTTGACACAAATTGCCAATGCCAATGTGGCGATTGTAATTAAAGTAGATTTCATGACTTGTGATCTCCTGTTTTGTGGTTCAAAAATGAAAGTTACATTTAAGATTAAAACTCTTAGATTTTTTCAAGTCTAGCGTATTTAACAACAAATTTTTTGATTGTTTGATCAGAAAACATAACACCAACTTTGGTTTGATCCCCAGAGCCTTCAACGGAAAAAATTGTTCCCACGCCAAAAGTGGGGTGTTTGACTTTTTGGCCTTTATTGTACAACGAACTATTCCCACTTTCCTGGGAATGAGAATCGAATTCATAGTCTGGAAATTCCTGAGATTCGTCTTGTCGAAATGGAGCTTTCGAGTTCCATGACGGGGAATAGTTTTGTGAATTGGCATTAAAAACTCCGCTCCTTGAAGCGAAGGCCGGCATCCGTGGCGCCATGCTTTTAAAATCAACTAAGTTCTGTGGAATTTCATCAATAAAACGAGATGGGGGATTCATTTGATCTTGGCCCCAGACTTTACGCATTTTTGCATAGGTGAGCCAAAGTTTTTGACGAGCCCGAGTCATTCCAACATATGCCAGTCTTCGTTCTTCTTCCAGATCGTCAGAGTTTAAGTCGGTTGGATCGATTCGACTTGGAAAAAGATTTTCTTCTAAACCCACTATAAAAACATAAGGATATTCAAGACCTTTTGAAATATGTAAAGTCATCAATGTGACGCTATCAATTTGTTCTTTCAAAGAATCTTGGTCAGAAACCAAAGCCATTTCTTCTAAAAAAGATTGTAATGTCGCTTCTTCTCCGCGTTCTTGTTCGAATTGCGCTAATGCATTATCGAACTCTTCTAAGTTTTGAAGTCGTGCGGAACTTTCAGTCGTATCTTCTGCTTGCAGGGCTTTGGCATATCCTGTTTTATCTAGCAGAATCGGATAAAATTCTGTCAGTCTGAAATTCTGAGAGTCAGTTTGAAGGGCGATCATGAGATCATAAAACCTTCGTAGTTTGGCTGTTGTGCCTGAATTAAAGTGTTTTTGATCGATTGCATCAGGCAAAATTTCAAATAAAGTTTTTTTATTTTTATAGGCAAGCTCTTCGAGCTGTTCGACAGTTGTTTTGCCTATTCCCCGAGTCGGAACGTTGATAACACGCTTGAAAGCCATATCATCGGCTGGATTCAGGCAAAGTTTCATGTAGCAAATAATATCTTTAATTTCCATTCGCTCAAAGAAGCGAACCCCACCGACAATGCGGTAAGGAACATTATGCGTTCTCAGTTGTTCTTCTAAAACCCTAGATTGTGCATTAGTTCTATAAAAAATTGCATAGTCCGAGTACTGACCTTCACCTTGGCTCATCATCATTTGAATTGTTTTAACAACAAAACGAGCTTCGTCATAATCGCTTCGTTCTTCAATGACTCGAATCAAGTCTCCATCGCTATTTGAAGTAAAAAGTGTTTTATTTTTTCTTTGAGTATTATTTTTAATTAAATGAGTAGCCGCTTCCACAATATTTTTACTAGACCTGTAATTTTCTTCCAGCTTAATAATTTTAGTTTCTGGGAAATCTTTTTCAAAGTCTAAAATATTTCGGATATCGGCCCCGCGCCAACTATAAATAGATTGGTCTTCATCTCCAACAACGCAAAGATTTCGATGGCCTTGGGCCAATTTCTGAACAAGAAGATACTGAATATGATTTGTATCTTGGTACTCATCGACCATTATAAATTTAAATTTTTGTTGGAGCTGTTCTAAAACAGCCGGGTACATTTGCAAAAGGTCATATGTTTTCATCAGTAAATCATCGAAATCAAGGGCGTTATTTTTTTTCATTTCGATTTCGTAAGCAGTATAGACTTCTATACTTTTTGCATCCATCAAAACAGAATTTCGATTAGAATTCTGAACGGCTTCAGGGCTTTGCCCCATCATCTTCGCATTCGAAATTCGAGCTTGAAAAGCTTTTGCAGGATGAATCTTGTCGTTTATGTTCAAGATATTCATCACTTTTTTTATTTGTGAAAGCTGATCTGATGGATCGAAAATTGAAAACTGTGGTTTATAGTCTAGCAGTGTGATGTGAGCTCTTAAAATTCTGACACAAAAGCTGTGAAATGTGCTGATCCAGAGCTGATTTCGAACATGAGCGCCAATATCAGAAAGGATATGATAAATTCGACTTTCCATTTCCTTTGCTGCTTTATTTGTAAATGTAACACATAGAATTTCTTCAGGAGCTGCATGCCCACCCGCAATAATAGCAGCCATTCGATGAGTCAGAACTCGTGTTTTCCCAGATCCGGCACCAGCCAAAATCAATACGGGGCCCAATGACTGAAGAACAGCTTCTTTTTGAGCAGGATTTAAATTTTTTGTAATGACTTCAAGCGTGTTCACAAGTTGTGCAAGAGTATGTATTTGTTGAGAATAATCCAGTGAAAAGCTATTATAACGCATTGAATAACGGGGGTTTCTTGCAGAAGCGATGGAGTTTCAAAAGGCTTTTTGGTTGGGTTAAGATAGGCAGCACAATCGCGATCAGTTGTTCTGTTTTACTATTGCAATTCGGCTGTCAGCGTCGTTCTGAAAAATGGACGCCAAGTAAAAGCTTTAAAACTCAAATTATTATTTCACGTTCTTTTGGAACAGAGTTTCAACTTGTTGAATTGGAAGGTATTAAAAATAAGAGCACTCTTTTCGGAGACATCGCTGATTTTTATTTCGCTCCGACAGAGAAAAATGGAACACTCATCGGAAGTAAACCCTTGGCTCGGTTTATTGAAGATGACGGCGTCTTTATTCCTGCAGATCAAATCAGCTTACAAATGGTCACGTTGTACTATCACTTTCAACAGCTTAAGAAGTTAGAATTAGAGGCACTCAATTCAGAGCAGTCGATTTTAAAGTGGCCTCGAAAAATTGCTTTAGCGGTGCAAGTCGTAGATGCTCCCGATATGCGTTTTGACAATGCATTCTACAATGGAAAAGTAGATGCTTATTATTTTGTTCCTTACCGGGAAAAACAATTTCCGATTCCCTTAAATTTAGGGATTATTGCCCATGAACATTTTCATAGTTATTTTTATAATCAGGTTTTAAATCCGCTTTTCAAGAAAAACAAATTAGTCAAAAAAGTCGATCATCAACAGCCGAATGAACAAAAAATAGTTGATGATCAATACAATCTTTATCTCTTGAAAATTGTAAATGAAGGTTTAGCTGATGTTTGGGGCTGGATCTATTCAAATGATCCTGACTTTGTGGCCGTATCTTTGCCCAAAGTGGGGTCAACGCGAAATCTTGAAAAGGGTTCTCACTTTCAAGAGCGTCGTCTGGTCGAAGCACTTGATCTCAAAAATGAAATTCGACTTATGAATCAGTGCAAGCAAATCCATCAGGAGTGTTCTGGTGATAATTCATATTTATATGGAACTATTTTGGCTCGAACTCTGAAGTCTTTTGCGTCAGCGCGCCAAAAAGCAGGAAATTTTTCGGATCAGTCCATTCGATCTCTTATAGCAAGCAAGGTTTTTAAATTGATTGCAGATATTCAAATCGTATTCTCAGAAAATACAAATTTTGATTTAGATCAGGTTCTTTTGCTGTGGGAAAAACAATTTGATTCTTTAAGCAGCTCAGAGTGCCAAACGTTGCAGGCGGCAGTAAGTTCGTCAGGAGTTTTGAAGTGCTCTTCAAGTATAAACTCATCAGTATTTTAATTTTATTTTTCTCTCTCATCAGTGAAGCTCAAGTTTATATTTGGCCTGCTATTTTGAAAGCGCGTGCAGAACGAAATGAAGAACAGTCAATAGAGCTTCGTTCTAATCAATGGCCTAGTTTTGGCCTGAGTTATGTTTTGGATCGATATATTTTTAATTTTGAGAAGTCTTCTTATAATACAAACTCGGACAACGGTAATGTTTCAATTGAAACTCAATATAGCGATTCAGTTCTTGGTTTTGGTTATAGTTTATTTCAATATGATGCTTCTGATTTTTATGCTGTTGTCAGTACCGGATTTTATCAGCAAAAAATCAAATCAACAGTTGGTAGTTTATCCACTACGAATCGATCGGAAGATAAAAGTTTAATTGGGATAGGGGCTGAATATTTATTGAGGACCCCCACGTTTATTTCTTTGACGGTGGGGGGAAGATTTAATTGGACTGAAGATCTTGAGCCTGAAATTATGCCTGAACTTTACTTCAAAATAGGCCTGTATTTTTGAATCTGTACGCTTATTTAATAATTTCTTTTATAAATCCTGATTGTCCACCATTGTCAGCTTTGTACTTATCATTTGCCCGTTTGGCTTCGTCTTGAGTTGTGTAGGTTCCGACGTTAACTCGGTACCATGTTTTACCTTCTAAGACTCCTGGAATATAAAAAGCAGTATAGCCTTTACTTCGAAGCGCTTCAGAACGTTTTTTTGCTTCATCTTCCTTAAGGTATGCACCAACTTGAACTGTGTATTTTGCTGCATTTTCTTGAGCTGTATTTTGAGGCATTGTTTTTGGTATGGCAGATTGAGCTTTTGGTAAGCTAGCTAGTTTTTTTGTTGAATCTGTATTGGCAATTGATCTGTCACTCGTTGGTTCTTTTCGATCAATCAGATTTTGAGCCGCAGTCAGTGCTAGATCATTCATTTCTTCAAATTGTTCAGCGTGGGCTTGGGCCGCTTTATTTTCAATTGCGGGCACTTCTTGATTTGAAGCTGTTTTTGCAGTTTCAATTGAGTCATCGGTGACAAATTCTTCTGCTAATTTTGCGATTTCTTCATCACTCAGTTTATTTGATTTGCTATCGCTTGCGACTTCTCTAGACGAGTGTCCGTGTTGTTTATCGTGGGGTTCTAGCTTCGAGAGTTTGTATTGCCGGTCGCTATATTCTTTTCCAACTAATGTTCCAATTGCGAAAGAGAGCAAAGAGATGAAAAAAACCAGGCCTAATTTAATGAATGTTTCCGATTTTGCTGCCATGCCATTCCTTTTTTCGTGCTTTTGAGCTAGAGTCTACCTCTATGGTACCTGTTAGCTCAAAAAACGGTCAAATAATTTGGACTGAGGTCTTGAAAAAAGCACTTAAAGCTGTTCGCTTGGGGCGGCAATCTCTTTTGGCTCATTATGGCCGTCTGCAGAATGTTGAAATCAAAGAAATGGCAGGCTTGGTCAGTGAAGCCGACAAGGAGTCCGAAAAGATAATCAGTCAATATTTAAAGTTGATACATCCAAATTGGGAATTTTTGGGTGAAGAAGACAGCTTTATGAAAGGACAAGAATCGTTTCCACCTTCGAAATCTAAGGGCCGTTGGATTTTAGATCCATTAGATGGCACAACAAACTACATCCATCAGTTTCCTATTTTTTGCATCAGTTTAGCCCTTGAATACGAAGGACTCTTGCAGCTTGCGATTATCGATGCGCCTCTCTTGAATGAAACCTACACAGCTATCCGCGGACAAGGTGCTTACTTAAACGGTAAAAAAATCCAGGTTAGTCAGACTGAAACACTTCAAGACTCTTTACTTGCAACAGGTTTTTTTGCAGATAATAAGCCGGCTCTTGATGAACAACTCAGAGTTTTTTCTGAACTTGTAAAAGAGTGCCGCGGGATTCGCAGGGCCGGGGCGGCTGCCTATGATTTATGTATGGTCGCTAAAGGTTCGTTCGATGGATTTTGGGAGCCCAATTTAAAACCTTGGGACGTCGCTGCGGGTCAGCTTCTTGTCGAAGAAGCTGGTGGAATTGTTCTGAATAAAATGGGTGAACAGCATTCCCCTTATGATCAGTACATCATGGCAAGTAACCAAGTCGTATCTCGACTTTTGATGAGTAAAATTAAATCCCAGGCCAATTGACCAAGTCAAAACCCTGACGGGCGTCATTTTTTTTAATTATTATTTGGCGCTCAAAGTATAAAAGAGATGTCTCTAGATTCATTTGAATCTACTTCATACTATTATTCAGTCTAAAGTCCTGTTGGCATTTTGGTTGCTTATAACTTCTGTGTACGAGTGTTTTATCATGGCATGATCAAGGAGGATCTCCGTGGCCGATCAAAAAGCAGCAGCCGAAAGTCCAGCAGCGGCAGCACCATCTGGTGGAGGCAATCAGCAAAAGCCACTTCTGTTCATAATTCTTGCGGTTGTGAACATGGTCATCGTTGCCGCAGTTGGATTTATGCTTTATGCGGGTAAGAAAAAAGAAGCCGCAGAGCCTTCAGTGGAACAAGTTATCGCGGGTGAAAAAGAAACTTCTGATCTTGAAAGCGGCGAAAAGAAAGATTTCGTTGGAAAAGTTGTACCTATGGAAACTTTCATTGTGAACTTAGCAGGTTCAAAAGGCCGACGTGTTGCTAAAGTTAACATGGAACTCGAATTAAAAGAATCCGAAGCTGAAGGAAAAATTGCAGGTGAGATTGAACAAAGAAAAGCCCAGATTCGGGATATCATTATCATTATTCTTTCTTCTAAAACTTATGAAGAAGTCTCAAGTCGAGAAGGTAAAGACAATTTACGTAGTGAAATAAAAGATACAATTAATTCATTCATCACAACTGGCAAGATCTCAAACGTGTTTTTCACAGAGTTTATTTACAACTAGGAGAAGCGCATATGAATCAAGTTTTATCACAAAGCGAAGTTGATGCTCTTCTCGCAGCAGTATCAGACGGTGAAGTTCAAACGGCTGAAGGCGGATCGGGTGGCGGTAGCAGTGGTGGATCTTCTAAGGTTGAAGATAAAAAAGTTGTTGCGTATGATTTAACAAGTCAAGACAGAATTATTCGTGGACGATTACCTCAGCTTGAAGTTATTTACGAAAAATTTATGCGCGCTTTTCGCGTGTCGCTATCATCATCTTTAAGAAAAATTGCTTCTATATCTTTAACAAGTACTGAATTTCTAAAATTTGGTGAGTTCATTAACACATTGCCAATGCCGACTTGCATGTCAGTTTTGCGATTTGGTAATTTGCGTGGCTCTGCTTTGATGGTAATTGAGTCAAAATTAGCCTACGCGCTCGTGGATAGTTTTTTTGGTGGTGCGGAACGTCCGTTTACAAAAATTGATGGAAAAGAATTTACGCCCATTGAGCTTTCTATAGTCAGAAAAGTTGTTGAGCTCGCGATCAGTGATTTAGAAATGGCGTGGGCTTCTGTTGAAAAAATTGGATGCTCCTTTGTTCGAACTGAACAAAATCCACAGTTCGTAGGTATCGTCCCGCCAACAGATGTCGTGATTGCTTCTACATTTGATGTTGAATTAGAAAATGCGACTGGAACTATATCGATGGTTGTTCCTTACGCTACAATTGAGCCTATTAAGCAAAAACTTTCTTCAGGATTTCAAGTTGAGTCTGACCAAACTGATAAAAAACTATGGACAGCTATTATTAAAGAACAGCTGATGGAAACCTCGCTCGATATTAAAGTGAATTTAGGAGAAACCCAAATCAGGTTGTCTGATTTAATGGAGTTGAAATTGGGTGATGTGATTCCACTCACCCAAGATGCTACAGGTGAGCTCGATATCCAAGTTGAAGATGTCAAAAAATTTAAAGGCTATTATGGAAATCATCACGGGACAGTCGCAGTACAAATTACTCGACCAGTCGAAAAGTAGTCGAGCTAACAACTCGAGAAGCAGGAGGATTAAATGTCAGAAGATTCATTAGAGAATCTGGCAGACAAGCTAGCAGCAGAGGCTGCCGCAATGGCAACTGAAAAAACAGTGGACAGTGGAGTCAGTTCGACTAGTCCGACAGGGTCTACTTCAAAAGATCGTAACTTAGGTTTGATCTTAGATATTCCACTCAGAGTCACTGTGGAATTGGGCCGTACAAAAATGCCTGTAAGTGAGCTTCTGAATCTTACTCAAGGAAGTGTTGTGGAACTGAGTAAGCTAGCAGGCGAGCCTATGGAAGTGTTAGTTAACGACAAGCTAATTGCAAAAGGCGAAGCAGTTGTTGTTAATGAAAAATTTGGTGTGCGTTTGACAGATATTATTTCTCCCACAGAGCGCGTTGAATCTCTTAAGTAAATGGGGTTTTCATGAAGTTTGGAATTTTACTCAGTTTGTTTTTTGTTTTTCTATCTTCGGCATGGGGAATTTCAGCAGATACGGCTGTTGGTTTAGCAGCAGATAAAAATCAAGTGGCAGAAATTTCGAATGAAGTGTCTGATATGGTAGCTGCTGAAAATGCAAAATCAGATGACGAAATTCCTGTTCATTTTTCGAAAACAAAAAAATCTGAAGCTACGGAATCTTCGAACAGTCGATTTTTTCTTACTTTTGGTCTGATGGCTCTTTTTTTGGGAGTTGGCTATTATTTTGCTAAAAAATATGGACGACCTAAAAATTCGACTCAAACTAAAATTAAAATTTTAACTCAACACTATCTAGGGCCCAAAAAAAGCTTGGCGATTGTTCGTGTGGCCGGGGAATCAATCTTAATAGGAGTGACCGATCAAAATATAAATATGATCAAGTCCCTTTCCTTGCTTGATGATGAAGTTCCAGATTCAATTTCGAATGCTAGTTTTCAAGAAACTTTTAATGAAAAAAAAGAAATGACAGTTACGAAAGCATCATCAAACTCAATCAGCCCTATGAATATCCGTCATTCCGAAAGCTCAGACGATAGAAATCGAGAAGGTGGCGAAGAGTTCTCAATTCGTCACATTAAAGATGTTGTCACTTTAAAACTCAAAAGCATGAGGGGCGACATTTGAAAAAAGCGGGTTGGACTTTTTTTATTATGACTCTTTTTTTTGGCGTGTTTTCCCATGCGCAACTTACGATTCCAACAGTTAACTTAGGTTTTAAAACGACTGATAATCCGAATGAAATTGTCAGCGCTATTCGACTTATTTTAATCATGACAGTTTTGACTTTGGCGCCTGCGATTTTAATCATGATGACAGCTTTTACAAGAATTGTGATCGTTTTTTCATTTTTAAGACAGGCTGTTGGCGTTCCGCAACTGCCTCCAAATCAAATCCTCATAGGTCTAAGTCTTTTTTTAACTTTGTTTATTATGGGCCCTGCATTTAAAGAAATTAATCAAACAGGTGTTCAGCCTTTTATGTCAGGTAAAATTAATCAAGACGAGGCAATTACCGCTTCATTGGCACCATTAAGAAAATTTATGTTTTCCCAGACTCGTGAAACAGATCTTTCCCTTTTTGTGCAACTTGCAAAAATTGACAACCCTAAAACCCGAGGCGATGTTCCAACCATCGTGTTAGTGCCCTCTTTTATTTTATCAGAACTAAGAACTGCATTTCAGATTGGTTTTATTATTTTTTTACCATTTTTAGTGATCGATATTATTGCCTCAAGTGTTTTGATGGCGATGGGTATGATGATGTTACCTCCAGTTGTTATTTCACTTCCATTAAAAGTAATGTTGTTTGTTTTAGTTGATGGATGGGGATTACTTGTTGGATCGATGGTAAAAAGTTTTGGATGAGGGTTAAATGACTGAAGAACTTGTATTAAAATTAAGTCAGGATGCGCTTAAGACAACAGCTATGTTGGCAGCACCACTTTTAGTGAGCACTCTTGTTGTGGGTCTTATTGTTTCTATCTTTCAAGCTTTGACCCAGATTAATGAGGCAACTCTAACTTTTGTTCCCAAAATGGTTGTCATTGCATTAATTATTATTTTGGCTGGGCCTTGGATGCTGGATGTTCTATCGCAATACACGATCAATCTTTTTGAGGGTCTAGCGATCATGGTGCGTGAATAAGGTGAAAAGATGTTAATAGGTAAAGTGTTGAATGATACACAAGTGATTTTTTTCGGGCTTATTTGGCTTAGAATGGTCAGCTTTGTCTTTTCATCTGCATTTTTAGGCTCACCGACAGTGACTCCTCCAATCAAAATTCTTTTTTCTGTCGTATTAGCATTTATAGTTTTTCCTTTTGCAAAACCTGTTTCAACTGACAGTCAAAGCCTGAATGATTTTTTAATATTGCTAGCGGGAAGGGAAGTTCTCGTTGGATTAATTCTTGGACTTTTAACTCGTTTTTTCTTTTTTGCGTTGTCTATGGCGGGTGAATTAATTTCGTTGTCAATTGGTCTAGGTTCGGCTCAAGTTTATAACCCTTTTATCGGTCAGAGTGGTCAAGTTATTGAACAGTTCTTTTCCCTCGCTGGTATGGTGGTGTTTTTGGCATTAAATGGGCACCATCTTTTTATTACAGCCTTAGTCCAGTCCTTTGATGTGATTCCATTCGCAAACTTAAGTTTACAAGTTGGCGGGCTCGCCGAAGTATCTCAAAAGTTTCAAGAAATTTTTGTTATCATGGTTAAAATGGCATCACCAGTTATCGCAACAGTTTTTGTTGTCAATTTAGCTATGGCGATTATGGGCCGAGCAGTTCCTCAGTTGAATGTTTTAGTCACATCATTTCCAGTCACAATATTAATTGGTTTAACAGTCTTCATCATTTCAACTCCACTGATGACGATGGAAATGAATATTTTAATGGAACACACTTCAACACAGCTTTTTAAATTAATGAGGTCCCTGTAATGGCTGATTCAGATCAGGGTGAAAAAACTGAACAGGCGACGGACACGAGACGAGAAGAATTTCGTGATCGTGGACAAGTTGCACACAGTCGGGAATTTTCTTCCGCGTTGTTTTTTTTAGCTGCAGCCGGATCGCTTTATATGGTCAGTCGATATTCATTCAAACATATTCACGACCTGTTTAATTATGTTTATGGTCTTGATATGGTTTTGGCTGTCCGCGAGGGAAGTCATTTTGATTTGGTTCGATTTGCGGCTGTCAAATCCGCAATTGTTATAGCGCCTATTTTAGCTGTTGCCGTGCTTATTGGGACCTTGTCTTCGGTAATGCAAATCGGATTTTTAAGTGTTAAAGATGCTCTCGGTCCTGATTTTAATAAAATAGATCCGATTACAGGTTTGGGTCGAATTTTTAGTATGCGATCACTGATGGAAGGATTGAAATCATTTTTAAAACTTTCCCTGATCGGCCTGATTGTTTATTTAGTATTAAAGTCTGAGGTTCATAAAATTCCGTTTCTAGTGAATTATTCAATGACCGAATTGCTTCAATATATAGGCTACTTGGCAGTTAAACTGTTTTTTGTTGTGGGTCTTGTCATGGGCGGTCTTGCGGGTCTCGATTTCCTTTATCAAAAATGGGATCTTGAAAAGCAAATGATGATGACAAAGCAAGAAGTCAAAGAAGAGTCCAAACAGCGAGAGGGTGATCCCATGATCAAAGCCCGTATTCGCAAAATCCAGCGTGAAATTGCAAATCGTCGGATGATGGACGCCGTACCCAAAGCTGATGTTGTTGTAACAAATCCGACACATATTGCGGTTGTTTTAAAGTACAGTGATAATTTGCCGGCTCCCCAGCTTGTGGCGAAGGGTGCAGATTTCCTAGCTGAAAAAATTAAACAGCTGGCTCGTGAACATAATATCCCAATTGTTGAAAATAAACCTTTAGCTCGAACAATTTATAAAACTATGAAGCTTGATCAAGTAATTCCTCGTGAACTATTTGTAGCTGTAGCGGAAGTCTTATCTTACGTTTATAAGCTGAAAAGAAAGGCTCGACGTTGATGGAACAGCTGTTTCAATTTATCAAACGATTTGACAAATACACTAAGAATACAGATCTATTTATTGCGATCGGTATTCTTGTTATTTTATCAGTTATGATTATACCGCTGCCTCCAGTTTTATTGGACTTGGCTCTTACGATGTCTTTGGCATTATCAATTTTAATTCTACTTGTATCCGTTTATGCTAAAAGAGCTCTGGATTTTACTTCTTTTCCTTCTTTACTACTTATTACAACACTATTTCGTTTGTCTTTAAACGTAGCAACAACTCGTCTTATTCTTTCACATGGTCACGAAGGAACAGAATCAGCAGGACAGGTGATTGCAGCATTTGGAAATTTTGTTGTCGGCAATAATTACGTTATTGGATTTATTGTTTTCGTTATTTTAATTATCATTAACTTTATTGTTATCACAAAAGGTTCGGGCCGTGTGGCAGAGGTTGCGGCAAGGTTCACTTTGGATGCGATGCCAGGTAAGCAAATGTCGATTGATGCGGATCTTAACTCGGGTCTTATAAATGAAGATCAAGCGCGAAAACGACGAAAAGAAATTGAACAAGAAGCAGATTTTTATGGATCTATGGATGGTGCCAGTAAATTCGTTCGTGGAGATGCGATCGCTGGTATTATTATTATGATCATTAATGTCGTAGGGGGACTTTTAATCGGCGTGATTCAAAAGGATCTTGATTTTGCGACCGCTGCTAAGTTTTATACAATGCTCACTATCGGCGACGGTCTGGTTGCTCAAATTCCAGCTCTCATTATTTCAACAGCAGCTGGTATTATTGTGACTCGAAATTCTTCAAGTGACAGCAATATGGGTAATGAAGTTGCGAGTCAGTTATTTCTATCGACTAAAGCCGTTTATGTTTCTGCAGTTGTGATACTAGGTATGGGTCTTGTTCCAGGTCTTCCTAAGTTCCCATTCTTTCTTATGTCATTTTTTATGGCTGCGATTGCCTGGACTATGGATAAGTACAAAGTCGAAAATGAAAATACAGAAAAAAGAAAAGCTGAACAGAGCGCACTGGGTCCTAAAAAAGAAAATATCGAAACGATGCTGCCTCTTGATATGGTTGAACTTGAAGTGGGATATGGCCTGATCAATATCGTTGAATCTGATAAAAGTGGTGATTTACTAGAAAGAATTGTCAGCATTAGAAAACAATTTGCTTTGGATTTAGGAATTATTGTTCCCTCAATTCATATTAGGGATAATCTTCAACTAGCTCCTGGTGAATATCGTGTTTTAATAAAAGGCAATCGAGTTGGCGGTGGTATATTACGGCCAGACTCAATTTTAGCAATGGATCCAGGTAATGTAACATCTCGAATCGAAGGTTACCCTACGAAAGAACCTGCTTTTGGTTTAGATGCAATTTGGATTTCGCCTAGTCGAAAAGAAGATGCTGAAATGTCCGGCTACACAGTTGTCGATTTACCAACAGTGATGGCAACACATTTAACTGAAATTGTGCGTACTCATGCGCACGAGCTTTTAGGTCGTCAAGAAGCGGCCCAGCTGATCGAAAACTTCAAGAAAACTCATCCAAAAGTGGTTGAAGAACTTATTCCTGATCTTTTAACGCTTGGATCTGTAGTTCGAGTTCTCCAGAATTTATTAAAAGAACATATTTCTATCCGCGATATCTTAACGATATTTGAAACGCTTGCCGACGAAGCGAGCAAAACTAAGGACGTGGACGTTTTAACTGAAGGTGTTCGAAAAGCAATGTCTCGTTCAATTACGGCAAAATATTCGAGCGAAGGCCAGATCCCGGTTATGACCTTATCTGCCAATGTGGAAGAACTTGTGTCTAACTCACTTCTGCAGACCGAACAGGGTATTCAACTTGTGATGGATCCTAATACGGCACATCACCTTATTAATGAAGTGGCATCTGCAGTTGAAAGTCATCCTGAAATTGCAGGACAACCTATTTTGTTAACAAGTCCAACAGCACGTCGTCATTTATCTAAATTAATGACGCGTTTTATACCTCAGTTAATCGTTTTATCTCATAGCGAACTAGCATCGACTGCGAATGTAAAATCAGTTGCGACAGTGGAGTTAAAGTATGCAGGTTAAAAAGTTTGAAGCTAAAACAATGAAAGAAGCCTTAGAGCTTGTTAAAAAAGATCTAGGTCCTGAAGCGGTCATTCTTTCTGCGCGTGATAACAAGCGGGGTTTTGGATTAGCGGGTGAAGGTAGCGTCGAAATTACGGCTGCTGTATCTGAAGTGACTTTACGAAAAAAACATTTTACTGAATCAAAGCTTTTAGAAAAAGATAAACAACGATTTCAGAATTCTCCGGCAAAACAGCAAAAGGAAATGATTGAAAAAGTAGTGCAGAAGCAAGTTGAAAAAACTCGTCCACGTCCGGTAACAGCTCAAAGATACATCGATATTGAACCGGCAATGCAGAATCAAAACTATACACACACGGCGAATCATTCTTTAGAGCAAAATCAGTCTCAGATATCTTTGCGGAATATTCGACAAGTGATGCAAACAGAATCTCCGACAGAAATTTTGACACTCAAGTCTGAAATTCAGTCTTTAAAATCGATGTTGAGTCAGTTTCAGTCGATGCCTCAAAATATTCATGAATCTCAGTTTTCAACTCCAGAATTACGCAGTATTTATGAGCGTCTTTGTGACGAACAAATACACCCGTTAGATGCTCAATCTCTTGTGCAAAAAGCACAGGCAGGTTTGCCGGCTTCAAGACAAAGAGATCGCAATATGATCGAAGGATGGATTGCAAGATCAATTATGGATCAGAGCTTAATTTCAGATTCAGGAAATGATAAAAAAATTCATGTATTTTGGGGACCACCAGGAGTTGGTAAAACCACAACGATGGTGAAGCTAGCTGCGCAATGGATGAAAAGCTATAATAAAAAAATAGCACTTGTAACAATGGATACTCTTAAAGTTGGAGCGACTGATCAGCTCAGAATTTGTGCGCAAATTTTGAATGCACCTTTTGCTGTATTGCGATCAACGACTGACTGGAACGAAATTTTACGTTATTTGGATTCTGTTGATTATATTTTTGTTGATACTCCAGGACCAGCCATTCAATTGCGCCGAGATGCTGACTACTGCCAACAAATTTTGGGCACAAAAAAAGCAAACCATCGACATCATCTGGTACTTTCGGCGACATATCCTAAACAAATGTTACAGGATCTTATAAATCGTGCGGATTTATTTTCGTGTGATGATTTGATTGTCACACACTTGGATGAATGTCAGCACTTTGGCGCAATCTATAGTTTGATGCTTGAAATGGCTTTGCCACTACATAGCTTTGGATTGGGTACAAAAATGCCCGATGACTATGAAGTGGCAACTAAGGAAAGAATACTTGATTTAATTTTTCATATTACAAAAACCAATCGCAATGAGTTCATTTCAAATAGATAAGAGGGTAAAATGTTGCATCAGCGGATGACTCGAACTATCAGTTTAACTTCTGGAAAAGGCGGAGTGGGAAAAACCACTCTGACATGTAATTTAGCTCTGACTCTTGCGCAATCGGGTCGCAAAGTCTTAATTTTTGATGGTGATTTAGGTATGGCTAATGTGGATATATTTTTTGGAACAAAAGCCAAAGGTAGTTTGCATGAAGTTGTTAAAGGTGAAAAATCAATTCAAGAAATTCTAACTGAGTTGTACCCCAACATCTATTTGATATCGGGTGGGTCGGGAGTTGTTGATTACAACTCGATGTCTTCATTAGAAAAAAAAGTACTTGTTGATTCTTTGTCACAGTTACCTATGCGTTTTGACTATGTACTTGTTGATACGGCGCCTGGAATTGCAGACCATGTTCTTTATCTGAATTCAGCTTCTGATGATATAAATGTGATACTAACACCCGATCCTTCATCATTAGCTGATTCTTATGCGCTCATAAAAATTCTTCATCAGAAATTTAAACGAAATAAGTTCTCTATTATTTGTAATCAAGTTCGTGATGAGGAAGAAGGGCGACAGCTATTCATTAGATTCCAGGACGTATGCGACCGGTTCCTCATGATTCGATTGGATTTTACTGGAGCTGTTCCTTTTGATACAACCGTCAAAAAATCAAATCAGAATCAGAAATTATTTATGCGACAGGAAACGGCAACGGCTAGCACAAAAGCATTACGAAGCTTAAGTTTGCAGCTGATGAACGAATCGTCTCGAACTGAAGCGCATCATGGTCTTCAAATGTTTTGGGAACAGGTCGTAGGCACAGCTTAAAAAATCAGGACTTCCTAGTCAGGACGACAGGAACATAAACTAAAAGAGTGAGAAATTTGAGTACACAGGGAAGTGATATGTCGAAACAGTCCGCTTTATTGAAAAAGTACAAAGAGGATCCGCGTAAACTAAGTCCTAAACAAAAAGACGAGTTAATCCAAGAGTACGCTCCATTAATAAAATACATTGCGCAAAAGATTGCGGTTAGGCTTCCTTCTAACATTGAATTAGATGATCTCATATCGGCTGGTGTTATTGGCTTAATGGATGCCATTGAAAAGTACGATCAGTCACGTGATAATAAGTTTAAAACCTATGCTGAATTTCGAGTTCGAGGCGCTATTCTTGACGAACTCAGATCTCAAGATTGGGTTCCAAGATCAATTCGTGATAAAGCAAAAATTCTTGATAAAACAATGATTAATCTTGAACAAGAACTGGGAAGATCACCAACGGACGAAGAAGTCGCTAAAGCTCTTCAGTGTACAATGGAAGAGTTCCATGACCTTGTTCACCAGGTCAGACCTGTTTCTCTATTGTCAATTGACGATCAGCAAACGTTTGATAATAGCGATAAGCGCTCGATTATGAACTTACTTGAAGGGTCAAAATCCTTTAACCCTCTGAATCAGCTCAATGTAAAAGTTGTTAAAGATATTGTTGCAAAAGCTATCGAAGAGTTACCCGAACGTCAGCGTTTAGTACTTTCTCTTTATTATTTTGAAGATCTTAATCTAAAAGAGATCGGCCAGGTCCTCAGAGTCACAGAATCACGCGTTTCTCAACTTCATGCCCAAGCCGTTCAACGCCTTCGGGCCAAACTCCAAATCTCGCTAGGTAATTCTGAAATCGAAATGGCCTAACGTGATAGGTAAATCAGGCATGATGGTGCCTTGAAGTATCGTGAATTTTAAATAAGTGGCTTAAGAATAAATTGGGATTTAAGTCTGTATTAAGTTCATAACTGGATCATAGTCTGAGGATATCAATTCATCAATCGATAATGAATGACAAGTTGGTAACGCCAGCAGAAATTATCAATATGAAAAAAAATATTGCTAAAGTTTCTTTTATTGTTTTTTTGACACAATTTTTGCTTGCGGTGTCATATGCCAAAAATTCTGTTCCGACTTCCGATATTCCAATGAAACGAGAGTTTCCGGTCAATAGTGAAGTTAATCCATGTGATAATTTTCATGCTTATGTGTGCTCGATCGCAGAGTCTCAATTCAAACTACGTGATGATCGCAGTCGGCATACTTTTTCATTTAATGATTCCCGAGAAAGACTTCTTGATGCAAAGAAAAATTTTATGAAAAACATTTCAAAAGAAAAGAGTTTGAGTCAACGTGGGACTCAAATTAAAAATTTTTACACAAGTTGTATGAATATTAAATCTCGTGCAATTGAGGAAAAGGAAAAAATATCTCGACTCAAGAAAGAATTAGCTGAAATAAAAGACGCTAAGTCTTTTATGCTGTATTTGAATTCCCAAACTCAAAAAGGGGAATCAAGTCTTATTTCATTTTGGGACCGACCGAATATGGACGATCCATTAAAGTTGAACTTGCTAGTGAGTGTTGGGTTAATGGACTTACCAGATCATACGTACTACGAAAAGTCTGATGTTATATTGGCTTACCAAAACCTACTTACAACTTTTTTTAAAACAGTTAATCCCGATGAAACTCAAGAGCAAGCTTCTGCTCGAGCAGAAAAACAAATTATTCTGCAAAAAGATTTTATTAAAACATATCCTGTTGCGTCTATTCGTCGCCAAAGGTATTCAGAAAAAAGAACTTCAACACAAGTTGAAGTATTAAAAAAATATATTTTCTTAAATCTTGATCAAATTTTCAAAAATGTTCCTGCGCAAAGTATGGTTAATATTCCAATTCCAGAATCTATGGACTATTTAAATGCCAATATGAATAATGATAAACTAGATATTTTAAAAGATTTTTATCTTTATAGAGTAGCTTCTGATTTGATGGATGAAGCTTATCCTAAGTACTTTGAATCTCAGTTCAACTTCGAAAAAAACTTTTTTGGTGGGCCACAGTTGCGGCCAGATTTACAAGAGCGTTGCACAACAACCACAAGTCAAATTTTTCAATTAGAATTAGATCAAATTTTGATTGATAGACTTTTTCCGGGATTTAAAGATGAAAAAGTTTTAGCATTAGGTGATAAGATCCGAGGAAGTATTATTTTAGGTCTTGAAAGAAATAAATGGCTTTCGACCCAATCCAAATCGGAAGCCATCAGAAAAGTGAAAACAGCGCGTTTGCAGT
Source organism: Pseudobdellovibrionaceae bacterium (assembly GCA_030158485.1). Taxonomy (GTDB): domain Bacteria; phylum Bdellovibrionota; class Bdellovibrionia; order Bdellovibrionales; family Bdellovibrionaceae. The sequence goes on from JAOASS010000016.1 coordinate 161,541, forward strand.
TAGTCCGTCCACAAAATGAAAAAGAATGGGATTTTATTCCTGTTCAAAAATATTCACCACGAAAATTCTTGGACAATAAACGAGTCTACTCTTTAGCTCGCTTTAAAAAAAGCATGGAAGATTTAAAATATCCAGCAAATCAGTTGTCTTGGGGAATGGGGCCATTAACTGTGAATGCTTACTATAGCGGAAGTGAAAATAAATTTGTTCTTCCCATCGGCATTCTCCAATATCCTTTTTATGATAAAGAGGGAGATATGCTTGAAAACCTAGGGGCCGTTGGAGCCGTGATAGGTCATGAATTAGGTCACGGAATAGATGATCAAGGATCCAAATATAATGCGGATGGTAAGCTTCATGATTGGATGAGTATGCGTGATAAAGCTGAATTTAGTCAGCGTGGACAAAAAATGATCGATCTTTTTAATAAAGTTGGTCACGATGGGTTGCTCACACAGGGTGAAAATATTGCGGATTTAGTCGGACTTACATTTGCATACCAAGCTGCATTTCCAGATAACAAAGGTGGTGTTGAAGATAAAAAAAGATTTTTTTCGAGCTATGGTCGTCTGTGGTGCACAGTCTCAAGACCCGACTTTGATAAAATGCTTCTTAAAACTGATCCGCATGCTGCGGGTTGGGCGCGTATTAACGAACAAGTTAAACATCAGCCAGGATTTTCTGAAGTTTTTCAGTGTAAGCCTGGGGATAAAATGTTTTTATCTGAAAAAGATCGAGTTCAAATTTGGTAAAATTTAATCAATCATACCCATTCGATCTTTAATTTTTTTCATCAGTCGAACCTCGGCTTGGCGAACTGCTTCTCGGGTAATTTTATATTTTGTACCAATTTCTTGTAAGGTCAGTGGTTCATCATTTAAAAGCCGCTCTTCTAAGATAATTTTTTCTTTTTCATTGAGTAAAGGCTTGATCTCTTCGATTTTTTCTTTCAGTAATTCGATCATTTGCGCTTGGGCCATTTTTTCGTCAGCAGGAACGTCGTTGCGACCACTTTGGATGTCTTGCAATGTGACGGAACCATCTTCGTTAATGGGTTTGTCAAGACTGACATCTCGGTAAGTAAGTCTGTTTTGCATGGACTCAATTTCCTCAACCGGAATCCCTAATTTCTGGCTAATAGCTTCAACTCCGACAAGTCCCATTTTTTCTAATTCATCTTTTTGCTTTTGCAGTTGATAGAAGAGTTTTCGTTGATTAGGAGTTGTTCCAATTTTAACCATGGAAAACTGCTTCATGAGGTACTCTTGAATATAGCCGCGAATCCACCAAACAGCGTAAGTAATAAGCCTAACACCTCGGTAGGGGTTGTATTCTTTCACAGCATGCATCAGGCCGATATTGCCCTCTTGAATTAAATCAATTAGTTTCGCGCCAAATTTTGAATATTCAGCAGCAACTTTTACAACAAATCTTAAATTAGACTTAATTAACTCTTGAGCAGCTTGAGGATCTTTTTGGTCGTAGTATCTTTTCGCAACTTCCTGCTCTTGCTCGCGGGTCATGACTCGATAATGGCGAATCTCGTTAAGGTATGTCACCAGAGGGTCAGTGGACGTTAGTCCCTTATTTGCTAAAATCGGTGCAAGGGCTTTTTCGGGCTCGACTAAAGTATCGAAATCTTCATTGATAGTGGTATCTTCTGGAATAAGAACAGATTCGATCTCGTTTTTTTCTGTTTCATTAAGATCATCAACGACTTCTGCTGTGACTTGTCGAACCGTTGATTTCACTGGTTTAATCTTTTTTTGAGAAGCAGATGCAGTCCTGCTTACAACTTTCTTCTTTTTTACAATTTTAGCCATAGTATTCTACATTATCTCGCTTTTAGCCGAGGTGTTTTTCAAACAATTTCACTAATGATTCGGAAATTTTACCTTTAAATGGCATTAAAAGAAACGGTAAGTCGACTGTCACCTGGATGTTTGAGCCGTCAGTTGTGGAATCAATTTTTAAATCAGCTTTAAACTGCGAACCCAATATTTTGCAAGTTTTTGTAGCAGAATCAAAAGTGCAAACTATCTTGGGATCATATTTTTTGAGGTCATCGCCTTTAGATAGAATCTTTTGAACTGTATCGAATGTCTTGTCGACCGGCTGCTTCACGTCGTGGTTGATAGTAAATTGAGCCATAAGCACTTCCTCTATAAGATATTAATTAGTGGTTTTTGACTCTGGATTCAAGCTATGAGAGCCTAACGCACATGGCCTCACAAAAATTTGTAAAAGAACTGAAGCGTACTCATTATTGCGGACAACTTTCTGGAAGTCTCGTGGGTCAAAAAGTCGTGCTCATGGGCTGGGTTGAAACCAGACGTGATCATGGCTCTTTGATCTTCATCGATCTTCGTGATCGTGAAGGAATTGTGCAAGTTGTCTTGGACCCTAAAAATCCGGACTCTTCTTCCGCAAAAGATTTACGTAGTGAATATGTTTTAGCTGTTGAAGGCATAGTTCGAGAACGTCCCGCAGGCATGATAAATTCTAAAATTAAAACAGGTGAAATTGAAATCGAAACAATCCGCTGTGAGATTTTAAATGAATCCGCGGTGCCACCTTTTCAAATTGATGATGAAAATGTGAATGAAATGCTTCGGTTAAAATATCGATATCTGGATTTGCGCTCGCCTGTCTTGCAAAAAAGTTTAATGACTCGTCATAAAGTTTTACAACTTGTTCGTCGCTTTTTAAGTGAAAATGGTTTTATAGAAGTCGAAACTCCGATTATGTTTAAAAGTACACCTGAAGGTGCGCGGGATTATCTTGTACCATCAAGAGTTAATCCTGGAACATTTTATGCGCTTCCGCAGTCACCTCAAATTCTGAAGCAACTATTGATGATTGCAAATTTTGATCGTTATTTTCAAATAGCACGTTGTTTTCGTGATGAAGATTTACGTGCAGACCGCCAGCCTGAGTTTTCTCAAATCGACATCGAGATGAGCTTTATTGATCAAGAAGACATCATTGAAATGAATGAAAAAATGCTTCGATTAATTTGGAAAGAAATAAAAGGCATAAATGTTGGTGTCATTCCTCGTATGACATTCCAAGAGGCAATGGATCGTTATGGATCTGATAAGCCAGATACAAGATTTGGAATGGAATTAAAAGATCTTGGAAAAATCGTTCAAGGTTGCGGCTTTAAAGTTTTTGATGACACTTTATCTCGTGGCGGTTTTATTCGGGGGATTGCAGTTCCAACTGGAGCTACTTATTCCCGTGCTCAATTAGACAAACTAACAGAAATGGCAAAAAAAGCAGGGGCCAAAGGTCTTGTTTGGATTAAGTGGGATGCTGCTGGAGTGACTTCTTCTGTTGCAAAATTTTTCACACCCGAAAAACTTAAAGATATTTTGATCGCGACGGGTGCTCAGCAAGGTGATGCCGTACTTATAGTCGGTGACGATTTTGAAATCATGTGTGCTTCGTTGAATGTTTTGCGTTTGCATTTAGGCAAAGAGTTAAAGCAAATCGACAACAAATCGTATCAATTTTTATGGGTCACTGACTTTCCGCTACTCGAATATTCACCAGAGGATAAACGTTGGATGGCGCGACACCATCCATTTACTTCTCCTGCTGATGATGCGTTTGATGACTTACTTAAAAAAAATGAAAAAAATTACGGTAAAATGTTGGCAAAAGCATATGACCTTGTCTGCAATGGTTACGAAATGGGTGGCGGCAGTGTGCGTATTTATCGAAATGAAATTCAGCAAGCCATGTTTAAAGTACTAGGAATGACCGAAGAAGAAACTCAATCAAAATTTGGATTCTTCTTAGAAGCTTTTAAATACGGAGCTCCACCCCATGGCGGAATTGCCTGGGGCTTGGATCGTCTTGTTATGCTGCTTTGTGAAACAGATGCAATACGTGAAGTCATCGCGTTCCCCAAAACGGCAAAGGCTTCATGCCTTATGTCTGATTGTCCAAGTGAAGTCAGTCGTGATCAACTTGTCGAAGTTGGAATCAGATTGAGTCCTCAGGCGGAAAAAAATTTAGAAGATACAAAAAAATCAGGGCACTAAAAAGTCAGCCTTAAGATTTGATAAGATCAGGACTCAGGTCCTGATCTCAAATTCTAGTCTCATGCTGATACAAATTAATCCGATACAGAGTTTAAGGCCTATGATGGGCTTTAAGAATTTTTCCAAATAACACAGGAGGTGTGAATGGAAAAGATCAGTCGGATTATCCCACCCAGTGCTCGAACGAAAGCTTATGATGCAGCAAGGGCATTGCCTGCTAGGCCAGGAGCCCCCAGTATTGGAAGACCTCAATCAATGGCTGTGATTGAAGACCGCATCACCTTATCAGAGAAATTTTTAGACCCGATTACAGGTGGTACAAGCGTTCCTTCGGCAGGCATTTCCGCGAAGGAAAACTACAAACCTCGTGAAACTGTAAAGTCTGAAATAATTAAGGACTTAACAAATAAATTTTTCTTGAAAGAAAATCCAAAAGATCTGGTTCGAGATTCAGATCAAACTCAGTCAGAAGAAGTTTTATCTCGAGTCCAATCTTCAACAACATCAAGTGTAAATCCTGATTCTTCTAAAGATACTAACTTATAGATATTTTTTAATTTTCGAACTCCGGAAGGAGTTCTTTCGGTAATCAAGATAAAGTTAAGACTTAAAAAAATCAGTCTTCTAATCGCATTTAAATTCCACTGAGGTGCCCCTAGCTGAACTAGCATCTCAAGTCTTATAAGGGCTTCTTGTGGGTCACGTGCATGAAGAGTCGCAAAGCTTCCGGCATGTCCTGTTGAGAGCATCATTAAAAAATCTTTTGCTTCTACGCTTCGAACTTCACCCATAACCAGTCGATCAGGTCTAAGTCGAAGCGATCGGCGTATTAAATCCTGCTGTGTTATCGGAGTCAGTTGTCCGTAAGGATCATCCCGAGTTAAAAGTTTTAAAGAACATCGATTAGATACAACAAGTTCAGAACAGTCTTCAATTAGAATAGCACGTTCATTGGGTTTTAAAAGTTGAAGACAAGCGTTAGCGACAGATGTTTTACCAGATCCCGTTTCTCCGACTATTAAAAAATTATTTTTTTTTCCTATCAGTTGTTTTATCACTAGAGCTTGTTTTTCTGTACACCAATTTTGTTTTTGAAGTCGCTCTAAATTCCAAGCTTCTAGCGGGTGTCGACGAAGCGATAAAATAGGCTGATTTCCAGTTAAGCTTTTGTCGATGAGTGTCACTCGAAAGTCTAAAAACTTACTTTCTAAGTAGGGGTGATTTAGGCTGATGTGGCCACCAGCACTTTGACTGATTCGTTCTAATATATTTTGATAACTAATTTCAGAATAAAAAATATCATCATGGGGTTGTAACCCGCCTGTCTTTTCGTACCAGATTGAATCATATGAATTGACTAAAATTTCTGTAATTTCTAAGTCCTCGAAAAGAAGACTCAGTGGACCATATTCAAAGAATTCATGTTTCAATCTATTTTGAATATTTTCATCTTGAATCAATGAAATTTCATCTCGTAAAAAGTGTTGGTGTTTTTCGATATTATTTTCTTCATCTAAAAACTGTGCATCGATATGTTTAGTCCATTTATTTTGAATTTCTAAGTATTTTTCACAAGCTTGTTTGTGCATGTGAAGCTCCTTTTGTCCACTCTTCAAGAGGTTGCTGATCCATCAAGCGTGGTCTGACAAAAATAACCAGTTCAGATTTTGTTTTAAGTCTTGTTTGAGTAGAAAAAAACGAACCTATAATTGGAATTTGTGTCAAAAAAGCAGGACCTGTTAAGCCGTAGTTATCTCTTTCTTGTAAAATTCCAGAAAGTGCAACCACTTGTGAATGGCTTAAATCAAACTGACTTGAAACACGATTCGTTTCGATTGAAGGAATTTCTCCGTAGAGAGAACTCCCAAGATTAGATACTTCTGTATCAATCGCAAGACTGATTCTACCTGAACTATCTGCTTGCGGTTTAATTTTTAGTAGAACACCATATTTTCTCCAAACTATATCTTGAATTTTATGGTTAACGATTTTTATAGGAATCTCTCCACCGGCTAAAAACTCTGCTTCTTTACCACTTCTACAAATTAAATTCGGACTTGCCAGGGTTCTAGCTTCACCTCGACTTTCCATAGCTTGTAACGTTGCAATCAGTGTATCTGAAGTGACTAGTTTTCCAGGAAGAATTTGAAACTGTGCACTTGTTGGCCATTCGATACCAACTTGACGTGCCGAATCTTTTTTAATTTCAACAACCGTAATATCAACTCGAATAACAGGAATTATTTCTAAACTATCTGGTGATACAACAACTGCTATTCCCAGTTTTTCGAAATAATGACGGTAGCGATCAAGACTTGGTTGTTGTGGATTAAATCGAACTTCAAGATGAGGTTTTTGAACTACATTAACGCTTAGTAGACCTTGAGATTTTAAATCTGCATCTAATATTTTTTGTAAAGTGTCTTGAAGAGATTTTGAAAGTTCCGCTTTCATAGAATACTTTGAAAAATTAAATTCTTCCGCCAGGGATTTCCAAACAGACCAGTCATGTAGATAGCCGCGAACAACAAGCTCGCCATCTTCAACTTCGCTTCGAAGGCCTGGTTTTTTAATCAGGACAGTTTTCATTTTTTCGTAAAGAGCCATTTGATCTGGATGTAGGACTTGAATTGTTTGAATTTCGGAATTTATTCTAACTTTCGAGCTCCCTACTTTTTTTGACGTTAGCCTAATTGAGCCTGCTACGGATTCTGCTTTTAGTATCGAACTTTTTTCAATCCAGATTTCTTTGATAAGTCCTGGGTAGTTTTTTGAACGACCTAACTCAAGAATAGAAGTGTTTGCAAAACAAGCATGTGACAAGAGTAAAAATAAAAGTTTTTTCATTCAAGGTTGCAACTGCAAACCTCAAATTCAAATCAACATATTTTTACGAGTACCCATTGTCCGGAGTCTGGATTTTTAAATTATTTTTTCGGATTCTGGGGGCAATACAAAAGTAACTTTTGCGCACTGATTCGTATTTTGAATCTGAAGGCTAGATTGAACTCTTTTTAAAAGAGATTGGCAAATCGCAAGTCCCATTCCTGTTCCTGAAGAATGGTGCATGATATTTTCATCTAAGAAAAAAGGCTGCACAAGTTTTCCTGTGATTTTTAAGTTGAACTGGGAACCTTGGTTTTCGATTGATATAATTGTCCCGGCTGAAGAGGTGCTACTTATAACATAAATTACAGTGCCTTCTGATCCAAATTTGGTCGCATTGTGGATAAGTCTGTGAATCACTTCTTTGATGATAAAAGGATCGACTAAAACATGATCGATATCCAATTTGAGGACAATTTTTTGATTCTTTTTTTGTAAAGACTCTTGAACTATAAGAGGAATTTCTTGAATCACCTGAGTTAGTCTTATGTCGACAGGGTTCGATTGTAGCAGTCCTGTTTCGGATCTCATAAGAATTAAAACATCGTGAATTAAATCTTTCAAACGATCAGAATTTTTTTGAATCCTTGAAATATATTTTTCTTGGTCTTCATCGAGACTTGTTTCTTTTAATAAAGATAAAAAATTCAGAATTGAAGTAAGAGGAGTTTTCAATTCATGATTGATTAATATCATAAATTGATTTTTTACATGATCTAAAGTTTTAAGTTCAGTGAGTGCTTTTTCCAGTTCCCAATTTTTAATTTTAAGCTCTTCACTTAAAACAAATCTTTCAACCGCCTGGTCTACAGTTTGTTGCAAATCGACAGGATCCCAAGGTTTTGTTAAGTATCTTGAGATTTGTCCTTTGTTGACAGCTTCGATCACTGATTCAAGATCTGTGTATCCAGTTAAAAGGAGTCGGATCGGGTTGGGATGTTTTTCGACTACTTTTTCTAGCATCTGGACCCCTGTCATGAGGGGCATTCTTTGGTCTGTAATAATCACAGTAATTTCGTTCGGATATTGGTCGAGAATATCCAAGGCCATTGGTCCAGACGTAGCCTTTAACACATTGTATTTCTTGCGAAATAAGCGCTCCAAGGCCTCGACGTTGTCGACTTCATCATCGACACAAAGAATCGTATGCTTCATCATATAAAGAGGATTGTAGATCTCAAATTCAAGGCAAGCAACTAGAGTCGGACCTTAAGCTATTAAGTTCGTGTCTCATTTTGACGATACATAATTTGAGATAATATTTTTTGAAGAGATTTTTTGCATTGGCTTGAATCTCATAAGGAGCTCTCTATGTTCAAAAAAAATATGGGATGGATCCTATCCGCAGTTCTAGTGTCGTCCCAAGCGCAAGCTCAATATTATGGTGGCGGCATTGGGGCTCAGGCTAGTTTGTATGGGGGAGCCCAGGGGCAGTGGGGAGCCGGACACTACGGTGCTATGCAACCCTGTTTGGTTAAGCCCGGAGCTGGTGCTATTAGTCAAAGCGACGAGATGTCTGACATCAAAGACCGGCAAAAAGAACTCCGTGAAGAGTTAAATGAAAAAAAGAGAACACTTCGTGGGTTGAGTACAAAAACAAGAAGATCTGAAGCGGCGTTAAGAACTTATTTAAAAGATGATGCTGTTTCTGATATTCGAGTCCACGTGACAAGTGGACGTCAGTGTAACGAATGGACAGGAAGGGACGGAGTCAAAGCAACTGGACCTGGAACAGAGACTAATATTCCCAAAGAAGCAATCGCCAAAAGAGCTGGTTCTTTAAGTGGCAAAACTACTGTAGATAATCGCGAGGCCCCCGAAAAATTAATAGCATTTACATTTGCGCAGTGGAAGCGTGCTTGCAGTGAAGACACGGGAACTCGAGAATTGAATAACTACGAAGTTTGTCATTCACCAGATGGCATTGTTGTGACGAGTCCACTTCTTTTATCAACTCAAGATGAAGAATCTTGTATTAATAATTTATCTGAATACCAGAAATCGATACTTGACCGAGATCGTTTAACGAAAGACATCGCTCGACTTGAAGCTGAAGACAAAGCTTTAAAAGACCAGTATAGAATCGCTTCCAGAGAATTTAAAAAAGATTTGAAGGATGGAGTTTATGACGATTACGACCCATCAGACACTGAAGGTGTTGTTTGTCATGAATGCGAAAGAGTCAGAAAAGCAGAAGATAAAAATCGATGGGCTGGTGTTGCATCGAATGTGGGAATGGGTCTACTTGGAATATATTTAGGTGGTCGTCAAACACGAACGATTGCTGACCACAATTCTTCAATAGGTGCTCCAACCGAAAATAATTACTATCCTTATGTTATGGCTGCTGGGCATTTTGGTGGAGCTTTATACGGCGCGCTTGGTGGTGGTACGGGTGAAGGTGCTTATCGGTGCGGATCCACAATTGGTGGTGGAGGCAACCCATACGGTGGTCAATATGGAATTGCCGGTCCCTACATGGGCGGTCAAGGTGGCGGCCAGTTTAATCCTTTTGGTGGAATGGGAAGTGCGGGCGGTCAATTTAATCCCTTTTTTAATGGTGGTTTTGGTGGACAAGTGGCTCCCGGTGCTGGCTTTAATCCATTTTTAGCTGGTGGTGGCGGCGGTTTCGGCGGTCCCGGTTTCGGCGGTCAAGGTCAGTTTAATCCATTCTTTGGTGGTGGCGGTGGCTTTGGTGGTCCCGGTTTCGGCGGTCAAGGTCAGTTTAATCCATTCTTTGGTGGTGGCGGTGGCTTTGGTGGTCCCGGTTTCGGCGGTCAAGGTCAATTTAATCCATTCTTTGGTGGTGGCGGTGGCTTTGG
>JAOASS010000016.1:171397-331303 GCA_030158485.1 Pseudobdellovibrionaceae bacterium
GTTTCGGCGGTCAAGGTCAATTTAATCCATTCTTTGGTGGTGGCGGTGGCTTTGGTGGTCCCGGTTTTGGCGGTCAAGGTCAGTTTAATCCGTTTGGCAATCAAGGTTTTAATCCCTACGGTGGTGGTGGATTTAACTCTCTTGGGCAGTTGCAAATGCAGCAACAAATGCTTCAGCAGCAATTTCAACAAGCTCAAATGCAATTCCAACAGCAGCAAATGTATATTCAAAATGAAACTCGAAGACAGCAAACACTGGGATCTCTTAATATGGAGCTTCAAAGTCTCATGACAAGAATTCAGCAAGTTCAATACGGTGGTAGCTTTGGCACATCCTATCCTGGCTTAGGTGGTAGTGGCGGATTCGGCGGGCAAGTAGGTTTTGGTGGGTCAATTGGTATAGGCGGTTCAATCGGGGTTGGTGGACAATACGGAAGCGGAGTTGGTTACGGTGGAGGTAACGGAAGTTATCTTTATCCTCCTTACCAGCAGAGCGGAAATACTAATTGTGTTGGTGTTAGTTGTGCACCTTCTTCATTGCCTGGTGGAACGACTTCTGGGCCAACTCGATAATCTAGTTAAAACAAGATTTGCATTTAAAGCCCTTTGGAGTAAAACCAACGGGCTTTATGCTTTACAAAGGGACTCATACTTTACCCAATCTCTATGATAGCCATGTCCACTGGTATTACACAGGTCAAGTTGCAAGCACTTGGAACTTAAAAAAATACACGGACCCTGATCAGATTTTGAAAGCTCATATAAAATTAGAATACTTTCGCGGTGATTGGCTTACAGCATTTGGTTGGGATGAAAATAATTGGAATTCGGAATTTAAAATTCACCGTTACTTTTTAGATCAAAAATTTTTAAATATTCCAGTTCATTTTTCTCGGACTGATGGCCATTCAAGTTGGGTCAATACCAAAGCTTTAAATCTTCTTGGTTTTTTTGATACAAGAAGTGATCACTTTAAAAAATATGCTAAGGACATTGTGTTAGATGACGCGGGGATACCGACGGGATACTTAAAAGAATCAGCACATATGTATGCTCTATTCAGCTTACCTGAAGTTAATGATGGACTTCAAAAATCTTTTTTATTAAGAGGCGCAGAAATCTTTAATCAAGCAGGATTTACTCACATCAGAGACATGACTTCAAATCCTAAGCAATGGAAATTAAACTTAGAACTGCTTTCTGAATCTGATTTTTTACTTCACACCGAGCATTGGTTTGTATGCGAAGAGTTCGCAAATCTTCAGCAGACAATACAACAAATTCAAGATTGCCAAAAAAATGAAAATAACTGGATGAAAATTCGTGGGGTCAAAGTTTTTGCAGATGGGTCTTTAGGTTCTCAAACGGCTTGCCTGTCGAAACACTATGAAGGATCTACACAATCGGGACAAATAATTTGGAGCGAAGTAGATGTTAAAAATATGATGCGCGAAGTGTGGAAAAATAAAATTGAAATAGCATTTCACGCAATAGGAGATCAAACTTCTCACCAAATCATTCAGTGGGCTCGAGAAGTATACTCTGAAGGCGTCCAAGGGCGCATACATTTAGAGCATGCTCAAATATTACGACCCGAAACAATTCAAAACATGAAGTCTTTACATGTACGATGTCATCTGCAACCCTGCCACTGGTGGAGCGATCAAAAGTGGCTCAAAAAACGATTGGGTGTTTTATTTGATTATGTGTTTCCTTGGGAAGCTTTAAGAAAAGCTCAAATACCTTTTTCGTTTGGCAGTGATTCTCCGATTGAAAGTTCAAGTTTTTTTTCAAACTTAAAAGCCTTGGATGATTCTGCCATCAAGGGTATTAAAAAATTAGGTGGAAATCCTGAAAAATTTCATTTGTATCCGGCCCAGGATAGCGTCGAAGGCTGGACACAAATTGTAGACGATACTGTTCATTCTATATATCTAGGTAGTAAAAAAAGATTTTTCACCTAAAATTTAAAACTAGGTTTTTCTAAGATAACTTTTTTTCCTGAAATTAGTCCGACAGTGCCAACACCTAAAATAAGGCCCGCGGCTATCCAAATACGTTCTTTATTTTTTTCATAAAAAGTAGAATTTTTGATTGGAAGAACAAGCGAAGATTTAATGCAATTCCTGTTTAATAAAACATGGTTATTCATAGATTGAACTTCAGTTAGAATAGTAAACTCATCACAGTTACCACTGACCCAATCTTGTTGTGTTGGGTTTTTAAATTTGAGATCTTCCCATTTTCCCTTAAAAGTATAGGTTTCAAATCGTGCAGATAGGAAAATCCAAGTTACAGGCTCATTTGAAATTGAGATCTCGCCCCAGGCCACTCTGGGGTAAGCTTTTCCATCAACGACAATCCAGTCATATTTTTGTAATATAGGTGCTAAATGTTGGGGAAATATTTTAATTCTATGGCAATTTCGATCAAAATCTAATCTGCAGAGCCAATTATTTTTTTGAGTAGTAGGCATGTCGGATTTTTGAATTGTATCAATCAAAATAATTCGTTCTTGTTGATTAAAACCTTTTTCGGCCCACGTAATTAAAAACTGCATGTAATCACCGTGAGTAATTTTCTTTTCTAAATAAAGTGCAGATGAGTTCATAACGTCTTCTCTCATCGCCCGGTTTTGGATGTTTTCCGCTTCTGTATCGCTCCAGAGTTTAAATCCTTCGGGAAGAGCTATTTCTCGAGGATCTAAATCAGCTTTTAAAATGAGACTATTTGCCAAAACTAAATGTGAATATAGTAGTACGATTGAAATAAATAGCTTTTTCATAATTACTCCTGATAACTAATTTGAATTTTTGGTTTCAATTTGTTCTGATAAAAATTGCTTTTGGTCTGTTTTTTATTTTGAATTAAAGCAAAATAGGGACCTGGTTTATTTAAAAAAGCTACTGAAGAAGAATCTTCAATAAGAAGTGCAAAAAAATCAGGATTTTTTGGAGCACGGAGCATTTTTACACGACTTGCAATTTTTGTTTGAGGATTCATGGTCGTAGGGTTAACAGTCAAAATATCGACAATTGCTGTTGATCCCATAATAGAAGCAAGTGCTTCTCTATTCACTAATTCGATCGGCAGTAAAACATAACCAGCTGGGATTAATTCATCAATTTCAGGGCTTTGTAATGGCGTAATTTCAATTTTATCTTCATCTCGTGAAATAAAAAATGTGATGAAACCCAAGGCAATAAATATTCCGCAAAGAATAAATTTTTCACTTTTAATTATCTTTTTTAAATTCAATTTTTGTATCATGTCCAATCTTCCATTTTTTCGTATTATTTTTCTGAAGTAGTATGCTTTTTTGAACAAAAATCCAAAAAAGTAAAAACATCGAAATGACTAATGCCATTTCGAGTAAAGCTTGTCCCTTCTGATTTTGGGTACCCATGAATTTTCCTCCAAAGTGGCGTGACATTGTGAATTTGATTGGTGAATTTCCTTAAGAAATCCTTTTATTGTATATTTTTGTTTCCACATTTGTGACGTGACTTGTTTTTTTTCGAAGTTTTTTTTGGGTACATAAACCGGCGCTAAATTTCGATCTAAAGGTTTGACTGCAAGTCGGGGAATAATGGGATTATGTATTACAAAATTGATATCAGCCCAACCTGCGCTGCGCTTTTTAATATCTATAAAAGCTGACTTCAATTTTTGATAAGTAGAAAATGTTCCTGAATGAAGCTTAATATTCGCGGTCTGAATTAGACTTTTTTGAATTTTTTCAAGTATGTGTTGCTGTTTTCGGATAATTGAAATTTCAATACGGGACTCAGCCGCCAAAGCCATATTCAAATGGATTAAGGCAAGCGCAAGCTTTGCTTTGGCGACACCAAGTCGTATTCGAAGTAATTTTGCTTGGTTATTAAGCCCAAAAAGCTTTTTGATAAGTGGTTCAACATCTGCCTGTACTTTAAGGCTTTCTATTCGGCAAATATGAGTCAATTGCATTTGGCCTTGAATCAGTCCAAAGCCGGAACCTACGGCTGTTGTAATAAGTAAAACTAATGAAACTAGAATCAGCCATGTGACCAGAGTTTGCCCTTGGTTATCGCCTAATCGGCCATGGAATACTTTTCTCCAATTTAAAATTTTGTCTTCCTGCAAAAGGAAGGGAAAAGCTAATTTTTCCATAAAGTTGGTTCGTCCTTTTTTCTAAATTGAAATTAGAAATTTTCAAATAATGTGCTCCTTGCTTCATTCGGATTTGGTATTTTCTGCGACAATTATAAGAACTGTCGTCGCTTAAACAAATCACTGCTTCTTGCAGTTGATATTCGATCCAATAGAGAGACCAGCCACTGGCCGCGCTCCAAATAATTAACGTAAACATTAAAATGCCAATCGGGAAAATATAAAGCGTTTCAATCAGTGCTTGGCCTGATTGATTTTTCATTTTAACGTCCTGTCATTCGACCAGATGATGAATTTGAAGACCCATTTTCGCCCGTACCCTTCATAAAATCTGAAAAATCACGTTTTGAGTAATCATCTTGAGATACTTTTTCGGTTTTTAATTCGCCTTGTCCGCCAAGTGCGCGGGAAATATTTGCAAATTGAACGCGCACGTTTTTACCTACCACTCTGATGACGGCCATCGATCCAACTGCGATCAGGCAAACAAGAACTAAATATTCAATGAGGCTTTGGCCTTTTTTATTTTTTAGCAATTTCATATCGAACCTCTTTTCTAGTGAAGAAGTTCAATGCAATATTCAAGACAAAATAAAACCCCGCTTTCGCGAGGTCGTGTTTGCGGAATCCGGATGATGGGCGTCAGATTTCGGATCTGAATGTTTTATTTTTTCTTTGGTTTTTTAGTAGCAGGTATTTTTGCTTTTGGTGTTGGTTTTTTTGTTTTTGCTGCTGGCTTTGCAGTTATTTTTGAAATTGTTTTGGCGGCAGCTGTTTTAACTACAGCTTTTGCAGATGAAGCTAGTGCTTTTGCCGCTGGTTTAGATGTTTTCATGGGTTCTGTTGGTTTTTGAATAGTTTTAATTTTCTTTATGTTGTCAGTCGCGACAACTTTTTCCATACGTGCAGCTTCTTTAGCTGCTTTCTTATCGATTGCCTTTTTATTTTTACGGTTTTCGATGATTCTGTTCAAAATTTCATAGGCTTCTTTTTGTAAGTCATTTTCAAAAATAAAACGATAAAAGCCTTCAATTTCTGGAGATTGGCGGAATTTTTTGACCGAAGTAGGTATATTGTCAGATGTAACAAAATCAATTGCGGTACCGTCTTTAGAGAGTTTTACTTTTTCGCCCATGGAAGCCTCCTCGAATGGATATGGGCGCACAATAGACATCGAGGAGCTTTGGGTCAAGTTTTCTTTTTATAGTTAAATGATTGAATTCTTTCAGTAAAAAGCTATATCAAAAGAGAGGTTTATCGATGCAAAATTTTATGTTGTTAGACGGTAAAAAAGTCGCTGATGCTGTGAAGGTAGAACTTTTAAGCGAGATAACTCGATTTGAAGCAAAATGGGGGCGAAAACCTTCGCTTCATGTCGTACTAGTCGGACAAGACCCAGCAAGCAAAATTTATGTGGGTCACAAGGAAAAAATAGCGGCTGAACTAGGTTATCAGTCTCGGGTTTGGAAAATGCCTGAATCAATTTCTCAAAAGGAATTAGAACTTCATCTTCAAAAATTAATTGCAGATCCTCTCGTTGATGGGATTTTGGTTCAACTACCATTACCTCAAAATTTAGATTCTGATCGAATTATGCAAATGATTCCGTTTGAAAAAGATGTGGACGGTTTGACAGCTGAAGCTTTCGGGGCCTTAGCTGCAGGTCACGCGCCAGCTGTTTCATGTACTCCTGCAGGAGTGATGGAAATTTTAAAGTTTTATCAGATTGATGTTAGGGGCAAAAGTGCTGTTGTGATTGGCCGTAGTCAAATTGTGGGAAAACCCATGGCTCTACTGCTTTTAAATGCAGATGCAACAGTGACCATCTGTCATTCGAAAACACCAGATATCAAAAGTTTCACTTCAAGGGCTGACATTGTCGTAGTGGCAGCAGGTAAGAAGCACTTGATGTCAGCACGGGATTTTAAAGAGGGTGCTGTTGTAATTGATGTTGGTATGCATCGGGATGAAAATAATAAACTTCAGGGTGATGTCAATCCTTTGGGTCTTGATAAAATTGCAAAAGCCGCAACTCCGGTTCCTGGAGGCGTGGGTCCCATGACTATTATGATGCTGATGAAAAATACTTTAAAATTAGCAGAGTTCAGGATGAAAAATGGTCACTGAAATTCTTAAAAATGTTTGGTATGCGATTGGATTGAGTACAGAAGTGCCTCTTAATAAAATGAAGTCGTTTGTTTTAGCGGGGGAGCCTCTTGTTTTGACTCGTAAAAGCAATGGTGAAGTTTTCGCCCTTCGTGATATATGTCCCCACAGAGGAATTCCTTTTTCATACGGACGAGTCGTCAATGATCAAGTTGAATGTCCTTATCATGGCTGGAAATTTAATTCTCAAGGTTTATGCACAGAAATTCCCTCTTTGTGTGCTGGACAGGAATTTGATTGCAGTCGAATTAAAGTGAAAAACTACCCTGTTATGGAAAGGCAGGGATTGATTTGGATCTATCTTGTCGATCAGGACCAGCCACAAGATGCTGCACTTGCGCCTCAGCCTCCCACGCTGCCTCATCTCTCATTGAATGCAAAACCTGGAATTGTGGAAGAAGCTCTTTTTCCCTGTCATATTGATCATGCGGTGATTGGCTTGATGGATCCAGCTCATGGCCCTTATGTTCATAAATCTTGGTTTTGGCGTTCATCAAAATCAGCTTATGAAAAGAAAAAGAAATTTGTGCCAGTGCCTTTTGGTTTTCAAATGGTGAAACATCAGCCATCAAAAAACTCTAAAGCTTATAAAATACTAGGTGGACAGCCGACCACTGAAATTACATTTTATTTACCAGGTTTTAGAGTTGAAGATATACAAATTGGTGACCGTCACATTTATAGCCTGACAGTTCTATCGCCCATTAGCGAAAATAAGACTCGAGTTATTTCTTTGCTTTATTGGGACATGCGGTGGCTGAGTTTTGTGAAACCTTTAGTCAAAGTATTCGCTCATAAATTTCTATACCAAGACATGGATGCTGTCAGCAAACAACAAGAAGGGTTGAAATACGACCCATCCCTTATGTTAATTAAAGACGCTGACACTCAAGCAAAGTGGTACTACGTTTTAAAAAATGAATGGCTTCAACATATAATCGAAAAAAGGAAATTTAGTAATCCAGTCAAAGAAGCTGAATTAAGATGGAAAAGTTAATTTTTTTTCTTTTTCATGCCACTTTTTTTCTTTCGAATCCTATTTTTGCCCAGAAAGTTGAAAAATTAAAATTACAGAAATTTGAATCTCAGAAAAGATTCAACAACCATCTTTACGGGGGGATTTCGGGTCTTACTTATGCAGATGGTTTTTTGTGGTCAATTTCAGACGACCGAGGACAGTACGGTCCCCCACGTCTTTATAAGAATTCTATTATTGATAACGTGGTTAAAATTGAAAATGAGATATTACTTTTGGCACCCACAGATTCGTTGGTTGTTGATTATGAGGCACTTTATCGATTTAAAAATGGAGATTTTTTAATATCATCGGAAGGTGATTTAAATAAGAAACCAAGAGTAGCTCCTTATCTTAAGTTTTGGTCTGAAGCTAAAAAATGGGGAATAGAAATCGAACTACCACCAGATTTATATTCTGAAAAAATTGGCATGCAGACAAAAGGGCTTCAAAATAATTCTGCATTTGAAGCGGTCACAGTGAGCCAAGATGAAAAAACAATCTACCTCATTTCAGAAGCGCCACTTTATCAAAATAAAAAGTCAGAAATTGAATTTTTAACTTACGAAAGAAGTGAAAAATATAATCATCATTGGAAGCTCAAGTCTCGGCAAATTTATACCAGAGGAGCTGCTTCTAAAAGTATTATAGAGGTCATGCGAGGCGTGAGTGAAATCCTTTATTGGAATAAAGATCATTTATTAGTTCTTGAGCGTTGGGTTCGCCTAAATCAGTCAAAAGTCATTAAAATCGGGGCTGAACTTTTTTCAGTAAATCTGAAAAATCTAAAGAAGAAAAAGATTTTTACTTTTGATGCTGATTTGGCTGCTAACTGGGAAGGTCTCGCGTGGGGACCCAATCTTTCAGATGGACGAAAACTTTTGATATTGGTATCAGACAATAACTTCGAAAAACAGACGCCAACTCAATATTTATTTTTGGCTTTTCAAGAGGAATCACCGTGACGGTTTGGACTATTAAAAAAGACGCCCAATACAGAGTAAAGCTCCAGCACCCTTGGGTTTATCGAGATGAACTTAAGCAAGCTCCAGAATTACCCTACCGGGGAGCTCCTGTTGAACTTCGCTCGGAGACTGGTGATGTCTTGGCTCGTGGTTATGGAAATTTGACTTCCAAGTTGGCCTTTCGTGTTTTGAGTTTTGGTAGTTTTACGGGAAACCCAACAAGTCAGGAATTTGTTCTTTATAAACTTACAAATGCTTGGAAGTTGCGAAAGCGTCTTGGCTTCAAAGGCAGCTTTCGGCTTTGTTTTGGTGAAGGGGATGGGCTAACAGGACTTGTTATAGATTATTACAAACTGGATCTTCCAGTTCCTGTGCAAGTTTTGGCTTGTCAAATTTTGACAGCAGGACAAGAAAATATCTTCAGAGCTTTTCCAGAACTACTTAAGATTTTAATAGAGCGTGCTAATGAGCAAGGCTTAACAAATATCGCGTGGGACCGTACGGCTGTGATTTATCGAAATGATGTGAAAGTCAGAGAGCACGAAGGATTGAAAAAAGAAGAAGCTCGCTTTGTGCAAAATTTAAAAGATATTGATTGGACAAATGCTCCAATTATTTTAAATTCTTGGAATTGGAATGAAACTGTTAGATTGCATTGTGATCTTTACCAAGGGCAAAAGACGGGTCTTTTTCTAGATCAGTCTTATAATATTCATTCTGTTTTAAGTTTTATGACAAAATTCAATGATAAGAAAAAAATAAAAATTCTTGATATTTGTTGTTATGTTGGCCATTGGTCTGCTCAATTTTCTCACTGGGCTAAAACAAATAATATTGAGCTTGAAATCGATCTATTAGATATTTCAGAATCGGCACTGAAGTATGCTGAAGGAAATGCGAAAGCTAACGGTCATGCAATAGTTCGGACGATCAAACAGGATGCTTTAGAAGACTGGTCTTTAGAAGAAAAATCTTATGATGTTGTAATTTGTGACCCTCCGGCTTTTGTGAAGTCGATGAAAGATAAAGATAAAGGTTTGGGTGCCTATGTGCGCTTGAATACCGAATCGATTAAGCGCGTCGCCAAAAGTGGTCTGCTTGTCACTTGTTCTTGTTCTGGAATAGTAGAGCGTGAAGACTTCGATAAAGCGATTCAGAAAGGCTTTTTAAGAAGTGAACGTCAGGGACAGCTTTTATTCAGGGGTGGAAATGCGTGGGATCATCCGGCTCGACCAAACTTTCCTGAAGGTCAATATTTAAAAATGAATACTTATTTGGTAGATTAGTTTTTTTTGGCACGATCAGCTACTTTTTGAATATACGCGATAAAATCAGGATCTTCACCCAGAAGAAGTTCTGGAAGAACGTCCCTAAAATCTTGTCGTTTACACCAGAATCTTATGTAGTCATCCCAGGTCGCCCAAAGACGTTGAGTTTGTTTGTTCATTTTTTCTTCGTAAACTAAGATATAGGCTCGTTCAAAAAGTGAAACCAGTAAATCATATATAATTTGTTTTCGTTCTTTCTGTTCAGCACTGAGCTTTTCATCTGTTATGAGATTTGACATCAATCCAAGATCTGCATTTTCAAGAAGTATTTTGGAAAAATCAGCGTATTCATCTGTCAATTGTTGATAAATTTCTTCTTCTTCATTTTGTCGTTCTTTACGTTGTTCCATTATGAAAACAATAATAGCGAAAGGAAGAGCGACAACGGTTACTACATAACTTGAAATTTCCCAAAATTCTCCGTCGAAAAACCAGTCCTGTATCATTTTTTGCACTTTCTGTTTGTCGTTCATTTACGTCAGTCTCATTTTAAGACGAAACTTTGTATCTGCCAAACTTCTCGACAGTCGAGACCTCAAAGTGGCCGAACTCCTAGTCTTGTCTCTGGTTGGGGCACCAGGGCTAGTCTAGGATTGTCAGGACAGATTTCGGAATCTGACATTTGGCATTTTGAGTGCAATTAACAAAAGCAGAGAATAAGCAGAATTGAGGTCGTTATGGAGAATAATAATATAAAGTGGTTTGCAGCCGGTGCCGGCATGCTGATCATCATGTTATTGTTTTCTTTTACTCAAACTCTAAATACGGCGCACAATTCAAAGTCTCTTGATGATTTTCTAAAAGTTTCCATGCCCAGGCCGATCAAAGAATTTATACTGGGTTTTACTTTAGAAGGCCGCCAAGTGATCAGGGAAGTTGAAGCTGGTATGGCCATTAATACTATTATTTCAAAAGTTCCTAAAAAATCCACAGGCAGTTTAACAAAAGCCTTAGTGGATAAGGGATCTAAAATAAAAAGTTATAATAATGCCATAGAAGCTGCTAGAAAAAAGAGTCTCATAAACGAACAGCGACGTCGTCAATTCCAAGCGAGAGTCATTGAACAAGCGGAAAGATACAGACAAAGTCTAAGAATTCAAACGTTAAGCCAAAACGAATATGAGCAAGCAGAGAATCTTTGGAAAAATCCAAAATTGCAGGTTGAAACTTCACCTGAAAATCAAAATAAGAAAGAGGAAGTCCAAAAACTAACTTCTGCTGAATGGAAAAGTTTGATTTTAACTCAGCCAAATGAAGCCAACATACAAAAATTGATTAAAGCTTTGACGTCTGGAGAAATTGAGCAAGATACGTATTTAGAAATTTCTGAAACATTGATTAAAGATAATTCGCAAGAAAAAAGAAGAATGGGTATTTGGGCTTTAACTTCAGTCTATAATCGCTATGCGTTCATATCTTCGGCTCATTTGGTCAATGAAACTGATGCAACAACTCAGAAAACATTGAATGACTATATGTATAACTATAATCGAATTCAAACTTTAGGTATTCTTGAAGAGGTATTAAAATCACAAGATTCAGTTGCTGCCGCGGCGGCAGCTCAATCGATTACTAAAGCGATTCAAAATATTAAGTCAGCTTCGAATACAACTCAAAGTTCAAATGAAAGAAACAGTCCGCGGACCGGTGGAATTCCTCAACAAGTTAAACAACTCACTTTGACGTCTTATCAGCGTCTTATTCCAACTTTAAAGTTTGTTGCAGAAAATAATTTAAATAATCTTTCGCAGTGGGCCCAGAATCTGCTTTCACAGTTGCAGACGGCAGCGACAACTGCCTAATATAATATATGCTTTGGTGGCGTAGTTTATATTTAATATTCGCATCTCTATTAACTAACGCAGCAGACTTTGAATTTCCAAGCGGCTTAACAGATCAAGATGTTCCAGCAATAGTGAAATCTTTTAATTCGGGATTTCTGACGCGAACATCAATTAATTTGCTAGGACTTGAAGATTACAATACGCAAGTCAACTTCAGATTTAATTTTATTGATACAAAAAAAATTTCTAAGTTGGGTAATGGATCTAAAAAAGAGGAAGTTAAACTTCAAGAGTTAACATTTTCTAAAAAATTGCCTTTAAATACAGAAATAGGTTTGCATTCTAGTCTTTCAATCTTTGATCGTGATATCAGTTCATACGGTGGTTATGTGCGCTGGGAATTTTTTTTAACTTCATGGGGTGGAGTTAACTTACTAGGACATGCTGCTAGTGGGAATTATAAAAATGTTTTAGGTACAAATCTTTATGGAAGTTCATTAAATATAGATTTAAATTTATGGTCATTTTATTTTTCAGCAGGTTCTGGTTTTGTTCGAACTACAAATACTTTTGATCCAATTTTATTTGGGACAACAGATCAGCCGGCAGTTACTTATGGAAAACTTTATTCTCATCAAAATGTGAAGCTTTCTTATCTGTGGAATAACTTTTCTTTGACTGGTCAATTAGATTGGGTCAAAGATTTTTTTAGTTCAATGAGTATAAGTTATTTATTTTGAGATTTTTCAATCAGTCGAGTTGTTGATTTGCCTTCGATAAAAGCTAGTGAATAAACTTTTCCACCATATGATTGCACAAATGGTGCACCGATAATTTGATCAATTTTCCAATCTCCACCTTTAGCTAAAATATCAGGTTTGATGAGTCGAATAATTCTTTCAGGAGTTTCGTCATCGAATAAAAAAGTAAAATCAACACAGTTTAGGGAAGCTAAAATTTCTGCACGGTCATTTTCTATTTGTACTGGGCGAGTTGGACCTTTTAACTTTTTGACACTGCTATCTGTATTCAGAGCGACTATCAAAATATCGCCCAGCGCTTTAGCTGCGTGTAGATATCTAACATGTCCAACATGCAGTAAGTCGAAGCAGCCGTTCGTGAAAATTAATTTTTTATTTTGTCGTAGAAACTTGATTTGATGTAACAGATCAGATTCAGTCGTAAACTGACCCATTAGCGCTTTCTATATGTGCAAAGACCAGAAACTCCACCTAGGTCACGACCTAAAGCCCAGCTAAGGAGTGGAATTGTAATGACACCAGTTACCATGATTAAAATTTGTCGATAAAATACTTTTAAACCGAATGTGGCTTTGTTCATTTCTTCTGGTAAACCCATTCGCTGTTCATAAGCCCATTCGCCCAAAGTACAACCAACAAACATTCTTTGAGCTACGTAGTAAACAAATCCAACAACTAAAAAAACAGCAGCTGTTGAAAGCCAAACTTCAGTTCCACCATCTGCAATTGACTTAATCAGATCCAGTTTTAATGTAAAAATAAGTGTCATGAGGTAAAGAAGACTTAATGCAGTGATCAAAAGTAAGTCTAAAAATCCTGCTGATAAACTGGGAGCTGTTTGTAAGTACGGTGAAAGAGATTTGCTTTTATCTTGGAAGCTGAGAGCCTTATTTTTGTCATTTAAATTTTTAAGAATATTGTCGACAGTTTGGTTTGCAGCAGAAGGAGTCGGAGGAGTCTTTCGAACTTCTGGTCGAGGAAGCGGAGTATCTAAACGAAGATTGCGAGCTGTCAAAGAGTTGGAACTGTTTGTTGGTGTTGTTAACTTTGAAACGGGCTTAGCAATGGAAGTCGGGATTGAACCTAGAGATTCTTTTTTTGGATGAAATCCAAGGCCTTTGGTCAGGGGTTTGAATTGAAAGTCATCCTGTTGGTTCCCATTAAGATCGTTCATTTAGTCTTCCTCATTAATCCTAGCTCATACTTTAGGACGCTGATGAGAGCGATGCAAGCGGTTTCAACTCGCAGAATTTGATCACCGACTGTGACGGGCTGAATTCCTATTTTATGCAAACTCGAGACTTCTTGTTTGGAAAAGCCACCTTCTCCACCAACAATAACCCAAGTATCTGACCACTTTTTCAGATTTTGTGGCTTTAAATAATCTTGTAGTGCCATCGCATCATCGCCTTCATATCCAAATAGACACAAGGAACGATGAATTGGGTCCATTTCCTGAAGGAATATATTCAAGGGCCTGGGCTGGACTAAAGTCATAAGCTCGCCTCGACCACACTGTTGTGTTGATGAAACAATAATTTTTTGCCAGCGATCCCATTTGTTTTCCGATATTTTTTCACTGGATTTGATGAAGCTACAGTCAGAAGTTAAAAGTTGGATTGAATGAACTCCCAATTCCACAGCTTTTTCTAAAACAGACTCTAATACTGGAAAGCGGGGAATACAAAGTGCTAACTTCAAGTAGGGTTCAGGTAGAGTTGCGATAACACGCTCTTCAATGATATTTGCCAAAGCTGTTTTTTTTAAAATTTCTGTAGCTTCTACAAGATAAGCTTTACCTTCGATAATGACTTCAAATTTTGAGCCTTTTTCTTGTCGACAAACTTCAAAAATATGATGAAAAAGATCGCTTTCAAATTTGACAGTTTGAGGAGTCAAAATATTTTTTTTTTCGATCCAGTAGCGACGCATAAACTTATGTTGCTCGAGCTAGCCAGAAGCCAACCCAATCCTCTTTTTCCAAGCGCCGTATAACTTTAAGTTTTGAATCTTCAATAAATTTTTCGAAAAACAAAGATTCTCTTTCGACTAGAATGCCAGTCACAAAAATTTGACCTTCTGGCTTGAGAACACGAAGAAGTTCAGATCGCAATTGAATGAGGACTCCGTCTACAATATTAGCCATAACCACATCATATTTTTCACGAACTTCTTCTAAAAGTTCTGATGTGATTTGAATATCAGTCATCTCATTTAATTTTATATTTTCTTTTGAAACCCGGTGCGCTTCTAGATCAATATCAATTCCTTTAATTGACTGAAAACCATTCAGTCGGGCCATCATAGCAAGAATGGCAGTGCCAGTCCCAACATCAAGAAAGTTCATCAACTTGATTTTATCAGGATTTTTTTGAGCATACTTTTCAACAAAGTAGGCAGCCATCTGGGTTGTGGCATGAGTTCCCGTTCCAAAAGCCATGCCGGGATCAATGCGAATTGACTTATCTGCTTCTGCAGGTATTTTCTGCCAAGAGGGTACAATCCAAACTTTTTGAGTCAATGCGAATGGAACAAATCCTTTTTTCCATTCTTCAAGCCAGTCTTTATGTTTTTCTTCATAAATTTGCCAGCTGATTCGATCATCGAGTTTTTTAATTTCTTCGAAATACTCCGTGACGGGTTTTTCGGAGAAAAAAACATCAATTTCATGAGATCTTTGTTTTAAAACTCGTGGTTCGTATGCCAGATCGTGCTGAGTATAAGCGAGCGCTTCAGAGATACCGCTTGCACCATAGTCGATACTTAAAGTTGTGATGATGTCCTCGGACATGGCAGTCAAATTTTGGACGCGAATTCGAAAATAAGTTTCAGGTGTATTTGTCACTGAATCCTTATGCCACAACTAATGGGGACTCGCAATACGAAGGAGTCATATTTTCAAGTCAGATTGTTTTTAATAACAGCTTAAATCTATTTTTTTAGCTGAACTAAATCACCTGCCATAATGCCTGTTTGTTCAAGCATCGGCAGAGCTTCGCGGTCTAGAAGTTTGATTAATCGAGCTACCGTGACACGTTCGTAGACCGCAATAATTTTAAGTTCGCCAACGGGAACTAAAATCTCACCGATATTGGTTGCGCCGCTTGCGTCTCGGATATTGATTTTACGTTGCGCCGTAAGAGTTTGCCCGCTTTTCATTCCAGCTTCTGTTCCTGCATTTATGTAATAGTCTTTATAGATTTTATCAGTATCAGAAAGAGTAATATTTCGTCTGACGTCAACAACACGAATTTCATTACTAAATGCAAAACATGAACTCAAAAATAAAATAAGCGAAGTCAACTTCATGCTTAACTTATCGGCCTGCAAAAAATGCTACTTAAGGCTATATCTTCATTGAGTTTAATACGGCTGCAATTTGCGACCTTGGGCTGGTTTTCTATGAAGAAAAGACTGCCTTACATTGAATAAGACAGTCTTTTTTGAGAACTAAATGAATTCTTGATTCTACGTGATTTGGAACTTACATGTTGTCAAAATTTAGTTTTTTTCCAATATGTTTGTCTGTTTTCCTTGGAATTCTTTTTTTCAATCGTATTGCAGGTGTGGTTGCACCTTTAACGGCTGCATGGGCGAGAGCTTTTTCGGATTTTATTTTATCTTCTGGTAAGTCAGGAATAAAAACTTTTTTGATTTGATCTTCGGAAAGTTCAGTCCATTCACCACGAGGCAAAGAACCGATTTTTAAACGTCCAATTGCAACACGTTGGAGCTTCATAACGTCGAAACCAATTTTTGCAAACATTTCTCGAATTTGGCGATTTTTACCTTCCGAAATAACAATTTTGTACCAGTCATATTTATCGGAAGAATCAGGTCGTTTTATTTTTTCAACATGTCGAGCTTTTGCTTTTCCAGTTACAATTGAAACGCCCGTTAAAAGCTTATCGATATCTTTTCGTTCTGGTTTGCCACTGACTTTTACAAGATAAGATTTTGTCACTTCACCTTTGGGATGCATAACGCTGTTTGCATAATCCCCATCATTTGTTAAAAGGAGAAGACCTTCTGATTCCCAATCCAAACGACCAATAGGGAAAATTCTTTCGGGGTATTTTTTGAAATAATCGATGACTGTTGGACGGCCTTCCGGGTCATTGAGTGTGGTCATCACATTACGAGGCTTATGAAACATGACATAGACTTTATTATTACCAAAAGAAACGGGATGTCCATCAACGATGACTCTGTCTTTGCTGGGATTGATTTTGACTCCCATTTCAAAAACTTTTTTTCCATTAACAAGAACTAATCCAAGTTCAATTAATCGATCGGCTTTGCGGCGGCTTGTAATACCGGCTTCTGAAAGGGCCTTATTGAGACGTACGGAATTCATTTGTCCACTCCTGGTTAGCGCGAAATCACTTCGCTCATGCGCCGTAAAAACGGCTCAGGTGATTCATACTCGTTTAATGTTAAATTCTCAAGCCATACTCCTTCCCGAGAGATAAAGATCACAGCAGGAAGGCCTCGGATGGAAAATTTTTCCATCCATTTTTGGGTTTCAGGGGTAACTTGAGTTGCATCGTATTTTAAAACAACAAATTCCTGGGCTTTGGCCAATACTTCGGCCGTTGAGAAAGTATTTTGTTCAAGTTCATGGCAGGCGGCACACCAAACAGCCCAAAAATCAATCATGACAGGTTTTCCTGACTTTTTGGCTTGTGCTAGGGCTTCGTTTGTTAAAGGCTTCCAATCCAAAGCTGAAGTGCCAACTCGAGATTCATCTAAATGAGTTCGGTTTTTAAATTGGATTTGCTCCCATATAAGAGTCCCATAGTAAAAACTCACTCCTAAAACGACGAGTCCCATAATTTTTTTAACATGAACCATCCACTGACCCGATCGGGGTAAAGCTTTGGAGAAAAAACCAAGGACTATAAAAATCATTCCAAGGCCAATAGCGTAAGTAAAGAGAAGCACAAAACCTAAAATCGGCTTTTGAGTCGTGCTGACCCATGCTAAAATAGCAACCAGAACGGGTCCTACGCAAGGACTCGCGACAACTCCAAAAAATAATCCTGAAATGAAAGCACCAGCGAATCTTCCCGTTCCCTTTTTGAGACTTTGATTCATTAAGAAAGCTGGAGGATTGATTTCAAAGAGACCAAAAAGACTAAGAGACATAACAAGAAGAATCAAAGCGACAACTGCCAAGACCCAAACTTGACTTAAAAGTGATCCGAACAAAAATCCAAATTGAGCGGCTGCAAGTCCCAAAATAGAAAAAGTAGTTGCGATACCTAAAACATAAATAATGGAAAAGAAGAGTTGTTCAGATTTTTTTCGGTTTTCAGCGCCTTGAGATAATACAGCTAATGTAATGGGTACCATTGGGTAGACGCACGGAGTGAGACTTGTCAGTAAGCCCGCGACAAAAGCGATCAAAATTGAAAAGAAAATACTTTCAGATAAGCTTTTTTTCAAAAGTTCTTGCAAATCCCAACCGAATAACGGTTTTGGCATTTCGCTTGTGCCGACAACGCTAAAATCGACCGATAATTTTTTTTTCACAGGAAAAAGGCAAAATGTTTCACTGCAAGCCTGGTAAATCAGTTCGAAATTTAATTCAGACCCCACTATTTTTTGGGGGGCAATTAGTTCTATAACGATTTCTCCTTTGTGAGAGATTCCTTCCCTATTTTTTTTTGAAAATTTATCAAACCATTTTTTGAGTGGACGTATTGTGAATTCCCCCATTTGAAAACCACTTTTTTCGTCAATTTTGATAAAGAATTGGTCGGCATAAGCGTGATATTCTGCTGGCAAAGTCATTTGAAGTATTAACTTAAGAGGCTGATGCGGTTTGATTTTATCAGGAACAAGTTGTGCCTGGACTTTGAGCGGATCTGGAAGCTTGTTTTCCCCGAATGTTGAAGTCGCAGTAAAAATAGAAATACAGAATAAGAGGAAAAGACTTTTTAAAATCATGAGCTAATCTAACTCAAGGAGGGTCTTGACGACAAGAAATCTCGACTTCTGCCTAGATTCGGAACACTGCCTTTAATTCTGTCTGGTTTAAACCGATAGAGATCTTGAGGTTAACTATGGGATTTGTCGGAATTATAGTTGTTTTTGCAATGGTGTTCGGTGGATTCGTCATCGCTGGTGGAAATATGTCCATCATTTTAAAAGCGGCTCCGATCGAGATGATGATCATCGGTGGTGCAGCTTTAGGTGCTTACATCATTGCTAACCCAATGAAAATTATCAAAATGGGTATAACCCTCAGTATAAAATCCATGACGGCGAAGGGGCCTCAGAAGCCGGATTATTTAGAGCTTCTTCAGCTTTTATTTCAACTTTTTCAGGTTTTTAGAAAAGAAGGTCCTCAAGGAGTAGAAAAGCATATTGAAAATCCTCAGCAATCTGAAATTTTTAAAGCTTATCCTGGTTTTATGAAAAACCATCATGCTGTCCACTTTCTTTGTGACACTATGAAAATTACTCTATCGGCTGAGCTTTCTCCTTACGATGTAGATGATCTTTTGGGGAATGATATTAAAGCTATCCATTCGGAAGAACACTTAGCACAGCATGCGGTACAAGCTGTTGCAGATGGATTTCCTGGGTTAGGAATCGTCGCTGCGGTTTTGGGTATCGTTAAAACGATGGGCCATTTAACTGAAGGTGTTGAAAAAATCGGAGCTCTCGTTGCGGGCGCCCTGGTTGGAACGATGTTGGGAGTTTTCGGTGCTTATGGCATGATAGGACCTACTGCGACTAAAATGGCAGCAGATATTGAAGCAGAAGGTCGATACTTAGAAGCAATTAGACAAGCCATGGTAGCTCTTCAAAGAGGAGCGCCACCACTTGTTTGTGTCGAGTATGCAAGACGATCTATCATGCCTGAAGAGCGACCTACTTTTGAAGAGATGGATCAATCAACTAAAAATATTAAAAAAGCAGCTTAAATAAAAGAAAGTAGTATAGAAAAGTGGCTAAAGAAAAACCCATAATCGTTATAAAAAAAATCACAATCGCAGGTGGCGGACACCATGGTGGTTCTTGGAAGGTGGCACTTGCAGACTTCATGACAGCGATGATGGCGTTTTTTCTTGTGATGTGGCTTCTAGGTCAAAGTGATGAAACTAAAAAAGCTGTTTCGGATTATTTTTCAACTCCTTCAATTATTGAGTATAATTTTTCAAACTATGGCGTGGAACTGACTTTAGAAAAACTATTTTTAGATCTATTGAATGAGCCGTTAAAAGCGTTTCAGAGTTTTTTGGAGCCTATTGATACAACACCAAACTTATTGGATACGGGATCGCAAAAAGTTGTTATTTCGAGTTTAGCAGACCAGTTAGGTGAGCTTGCTAAAAACGTACAAGTCAGCCAAGATGGTTTCGATTTTGATATTCCTGATAACCTACTTTTCATTCGTGGAACGTCAATACCGACTCCGGAATATATTTTTATTATGGATAAAATCAAAGGAATTACAACGGGACTTTCGGATGCAGAAATCAAAGTGGTATCTGCTATGTTTACACAAAGTGTAAGAAGTCAGTCAGAAATCGAAGCAAAAAAAATTGCTTCTCAAAGATTAGATCTGATTCGGAATAAAATTTCATCAAGCATTGAAAATACATCTTCGACAGTTGTTGGCAGCATCAATGTCAGAGACAAAAAAGGTGAAATAGAGCCCAGCAAGCTGATTGGGTTTATCAAGTTAAGTATTCGACAGAAAGCTATTAAAACCGATGGATCGCAAGCTCGTAAGCTGGAAGCGATGTTTGGTGAAAAGCAGAATATGAATGTCTACGAAGACTACGTTCAACAAGTGACTTCAAAGAAAAAACAAATTCAGCCACAACAAAAACGAACTGAGTAATGTCTAAAGTGTCTGACTGAGATTTTCAAGTTTTCCCTTGATAGTCTTTAAATCAGAAAAATTAATTTCATTACGATTCAAGTAGCGCGAGATCAATTTCTTAGCGTGGTCTTTTTTATTAGAACTGACATAAGCTTTGGCAAGAGTCTCAACAACAAAAAACTCATTAATTCCATAGGAATTCTTAAGGGCATTTTCTCCGGTCTGAATTGCTTCTTCATATTTTTTGAGCTCGAAAAGAATACGCATTTTTCGTCTTAGCAGGTCTCCATCTTGGTTTTTAGTTTGAAGTAAACCATTCACAAGATTGAGTGCTTTTTCAAAATTTTCAGCTTTTATCATAGCTGTTAAAAGTCTTAAAGAAGCTCCTGGTGTATGCGCATTAATTTTATATTTTTCACCTTGGGTGATTACATTTTCCCAAGATTTTTTGGAGTTCAAATCCGCTAGTTCTGAGGTTTCAGCATTTATCATGGCGATATAGAATCCTTCTAAATCAGTGTATTCTCCTATGAAATCTGTTGAAATCGCTGATTTAAGTGCCGTTTCATCATTCAAAAGTTTTTGGGTTAAAATTTCAGATTCTTGCGCTCGAATTTTAATTTCTTTACTATTTTTATCTAAAACACTGACTAGATTCATTCTCCAAACAAGTGATTGAGAGCTTTCGGGGTTACTTTCTATGGCTTTAATTAAGGTTTGAATTTGATACTTTTTATTTGAAGGATCTTTTTTATACAGACTTTCGGCTTCGGCCACTTTTGCAAACCAGTATTCGCGCGGAAAGGGGTTCATTGTTTCCATCAGTGCAATTGCTTTTGAGTGCTGGTCTGAAAAGAAATATCTCTTGGCTAATCTTATTTTGATTTCTGGAGTCAGTTCTTTTGTTTCTAGTTCTTCGATAGCTTCTGGATAGTTTTTAATTTCATTTATTACTTCGTTGATAAAGCTCATGGGTTGGAAATCATAGAAGCGAGTGATTTCTTTTCCCGCTGGCGTCAAAAAGAGGATAGTTGGAACACCTTTTACATTATACTTATCTTTGATCACGAAACTTGAGAACTGATCAATATCGACTTTGATTTTAACATAAGATTTGGTTAAATTTTTAAACTTTTTATCAGTCAAAATTTCGTTTTCAAGACGAACGCAAGCAGGGCACCAACGTGCCCCGAAATTAGCAAGAATTATTTTGTTTTCATTTTTTGCATTTTTTAATGCGGTATCAAAATCATCCAGAATAAATCCATGAAGATTTATTTTTCGATTACTTTGAGTTTTGATTTTTGGTTTTGAAAAAATTCCTTTTGAGCCTAATGATATCGAATGCATATCACAAAAAGTCACCTTGTCATCACAAACATATAAATAGGCCATTCCAGAAGTTATGTCTTTTTGAAGATTTTCGAACTTTATTGTTCGCGGTAAAAAAGTGTTAGGTTTAATAAACTTTTCTTGAAGTTGAATTCCGTTTGGAGCTTTGTCATTAAAGTGAAAACCTGGGTTAAGATTGGCAGAAAATGAATTGGCTTGAAAAGAAGTTTTAAGAGCCTTTGCACTTCTGAGTTCAGGAGCCGCCCATGCGATTTGAATAAAGCTAACAAAAATCAATAGTTTCATGCCTATTTCTCCTATGCTGGGGAACTTAGCACAAAAATCTGGGCGGAAACAAATCGAATCTAGAGTTTTTAAAGGGAATTAGAACCCAACAGTGGCACTTAAAATAAAAGCAAGTTCGCCTTGATCTTTAATTTCACCAGTCGCAGTCGTCATGGAAAGACTTCCCATAAGAACAAAGTCTTTCGCTTTTGTTCCAAGGCCTGTTCGAATATCAAAATAACTCGTGATACCTTCAGCTTCAGGCATTGTATAGCCGGCGTGATTAGTCCAAATGTATTCATTCCAAACAACTGCGTCTTTACCAGCTCCAGCATACGTCGCTTTTTGGCCCGTTCCTTCCCAGTTGCTTTCCATGTCATAAATGATTTTCCAACCCCAAAAGTCAAAATGTAAACCCACTGTATTTCCACTTCTATCGTTGTCTTTGTAGTACTTGTTTTCGCTATAAAGGATATTCATTTTTGCATTCTGTGAAAAGTCGACTTTTACATCTGCATTTGCTTTGAGCCAAAAGTGAGTTGTCGGCGTAGATTCGTATCTGACATTAGCTCCCCAAAGTCCCATCCTGAACTGCGAACCAAAGTTGAACCAAAAATCTGTTTGTAGTCCGGGATCACCTTTTGTTTGCGTAAGACCTTTTTCGACAAAGTTACTGGCCAATGTCGCCGCGCCCGTGAGTCGATAAGTGGGTTGAGTTGACGCTCCACTTGATTGAGCTAAAGCGTTCGTTGTGCTGAAAAGGAAAGTTGTTAGAATAAGGAATTTTTTTTTATTAATCATGATGATATTAGTTTGACTAAAGATACAGAGAAAAACAATAAAGAGACATGGATCGAACTCGACTTTGGACAGAATACCCTCTTATTGGCTTTGATACTGAAACAAGTGGAGCTTATCCAGTTGGGAATGACATTGTCGAATTTGGTGCTGTTAAATGGTTTCAAGGAAAAGAAGTAGATCGTCTTCAAATTTTAATCAAACCAAGAGAGCCAATGGGGGATTTTGTCATCGGAATTCATGGAATTACGAACGAAATGGTTGAAAATGCACCCCCTATAAAAGATGTAATCGGTAAAATTCATGATTTTTTTAAAAATGGCATAGGAATAGCTCATCACGCTCCGTTCGATATGGGATTTATTTCATTTGAATTTGAAAGACATGGGTTTCCGCTGCCTTCAACGCCAGTTTTTTGTACAAGTCTTTTATCAAGAAAGTTGATTCACGGAACAGAGAATCACAAACTTCAAACTCTCGTGAAACATCTTGGAATTGATGGTGGGTCAGCCCATCGAGCAACGGATGATGCAAACGCATGTTTGCAATTGGGGCTTAAGTGTTTAGGCTTGTTAAACAATTATTCCATTCAAAAAGTTCAAGAGCTTCAAGGCAAAAAAATTGAATGGGCTTACTATAGTTTGGCATTTCAGCAATCGATGGCAGCGCAAGTTATTCGAGAAGCTTTACTGAAAAAAAAGAATGTGGAAATTATTTACGAAAAAGGGTCTAAGTCGGGGAAGTTAAGACCTATTCAACCACTTGGTATCGTTCGAAACCCAGACGGTGATTACATAGCTGCTATTTGTCTATTGGATCATCAGAAGAAAAGGTTTTATTTACAACACTTGAAGGAAGCTGCGATTCTTGAGGCGACGATTTAAGGCTATGGTAAGTTTCTGAAATTTGAACTGCAAGTGGCTCGAGATGTTGAAACTCATCGTTTTTTCGAACTTTAAAAATCACTTTTTTACCGGTCATCGTTTCTCTTAGAAATTTTTCAAAAGCATAAATCGGTCCGGCTATACGATGAGAAAAAACTCCTCCTAAAATATAGACAAGTAATGAAAAGCCAAACCCTAAACAAAGTATGAGTAAAACAAAAGGTCGTACAAATTTTTGTACGATTTGTTGATTTGCAGCAGTGAGCTCTTGGAGAGTAACACGCAAATAAGTGTAACAGAATACAACAAATATTCCTGTTAAAATGAGGCTAATTGCAGCTAAGAAAAAGCTAAACCTTTTTTGAAATGGAGCGTTAACCCAAAACGACTTGCGAGAATTTTTTTCCGGCCAAAGAGTGTGTCCTTCTCGAATGAAGAAATAAAGAATAAGTGAGTAGCCGATCCATTGAACAATATCTGCAACGTTAAAAATAGGGGAAACGTAAGTTCCATAGTTGATTTTAATAAAGTCGATAACCGCGCCGTAGCGAACTCTGTCTAGAACGTTTCCTAGAATACCACCAAGCAAAATTGAAAGTCCTATTCGAAGTTTCATATGATGACCAGGCGTCAGGTATTGAAATAGAAAAAAAACGCCTACAATCAGAGCGCCAAATGTGGATAATGAAACAATTCTAAGTGTTGGAGGCAGATCTGAGAACAGTCCTAGCATCGCACCATGATTAAAGATCATATAAAAAGGACCAAAGGGCCCTTCTCTATTATTTGTAAAACTCAGCGCTAGACTTTTTGTAAACCAATCCAACAGAATAAGAAGTGGAATGGGAATGTAGACAATAATCCAATCTTTACGAGTCATGTTCATTGGATTACCGTAATTCTTTTTCAGGAGGATGGCTAGTGAGAGCGATCAAACATCTAGTAGGGTTTTTGTGCGTAATTTTATTTGCGAAGTCTGCTCATAGTGAATCATTTTCTGACTGGACTTTAAGCTTAATTAAAAAAAATAAGCTGAATCCAGACCACTTTTCTTTTCATTGGGCCAAGCCAGATGCTTCGGTTATTCTTCAGCATCGATCTGATGTTTTGATGTTACCAGCTTCTATTAGTAAAATTGCCACAGCTTCAGCGGTACTTGAATATTTGCCACCGGGAACTCAATTTAAAACTCAACTTAAATCATCTGCTAGAATTGTCGGTGAGCAATTAAAAGGATCTCTTTATTTAGTAGGCGGTGGAGACCCCTCTTTTGTTTCAGAAAATATGTGGTTTTTAGTTAATTCATTTAAAAGAAACAATATAAAAGAAATTGTGGGTGATATTTGTGTCGACGATTCACTTTTTGACTCTATTCGTTTTGATGGTTCGCGGGAAAGTGTCAGAGTCGATCGCGCTTATGATGCTCCTGTGGGAGCCATGTCATTTAATTGGAATTCGATGAATGTTTTTGTAAGGCCAACTAAGCCTGTGACTTCTGCTTATGTCATATTAGATCCTGAAAACGAATATTTAAAACTTGAAAACTTAGTGAAGACCAAAAAATTCGGTCCTGCCGAAATTCAAGTTGATCGTGATTGGAGTGAAAAAAACAATATTGAGACCGTTAAAGTAAGAGGAGCAATAGGCGAAAATCAGCAAGAAGCTGTTATCTTTGCCAATATTACAAAGCCCGACTTGTGGTCTGGTGCAAACTTAAAATCTTTTTTAAGTCAAAGAGGAATTCAAGTTTTAGGAAATGTTAAAAATTGCGTTTCTAATTCGTCTATGGAAATTTTGGCTGAATATCAAAGTAAACCAATTGAAATGATATTATCTGATATGAATAAGTTTTCGAATAACTTTGTCGCTGAAATGTTAACTAAAAATATGGCGGCATTGTCGCAGAAGCCGGCGACTTTAAAAGTAGGTGTTGAAAAAATTCAGCAACACCTAAAAAAATTGGGTTTCGATTTACAAAAAGATTTCATCATTTTGAATCCTTCAGGTCTAACTCGAGATAACAAGATGACGGCGTATGCTATGTGGAAACTTTTATTAATCAGAGAAAAAGATTTTTCATCAATGCCAGAATTTATAATGTCACTTCCGATTTCAGGAGTTGACGGCACATTGAAAAAAAGAATGAAAGACCCTTTAACTTATCGTCAGGTGCGAGCTAAAACCGGGATGCTGAATGGAGTGGTGTCTCTTGCGGGTTATGCGACAGACATGAGTGGAATGCCGATCCCATTTGCTTTTATGTACAACGGTCCGGGCGATAGTGCCCGGGCCCGATCAATAATTGATCAAATTTTTGAAAAATATTATTCGCAAAGATAACGCAAAAACAGACGTTTGATTTCAGAAACCATTTTTTCATCATCAATGAAATCAGGATTGTCCACAACGACTTGTTCCATTAAGCCAATAAAGCCGTGAATCGTCAGTTGAGCCATGATTTTTGAATCACGATTGGCTTGCGGTATAATGTACTGAGCTAATGTTTCAGAATAGGAATTGATTATTTTTTTGAATTCTCCCTGGTCAACTAAGTATTGGTAGATACCTTGAATCTTTTGGCGAATGTCTTTTTGAGTTGAATAGATTTCAAGACCAAGCTGAATGATAAAGGGAACCCTTTGATCAGCAGGCAAACTGTTAATTGAAGCCATTTTTTCTTGAAAGTATTGACTGTCTTTGCGAAGAAGTTCGTGGATTAGGGCTGACACGACAGATTCTTTATTTCCAAAAAATTGATAAAGAGAGCCAATGCTGACGCCAGCTTCTTTTGCAATTTTATCAGTTGTAACCCCATAAAAGCCTTCGCGAATCATAATTCTTTCGCAAGCTTCGAGAATCGTAGCAACTGTTTGCCGCGATCTTTCCTGAGTCGGAGCCTTCATTTGAAGTTTTGTTTTTGATTTTTTAGTTTTACTTTGATCAGTTGTCATGGTCACACCCAACATATTAGTGCTCATGTTATCTCCTCTATTTATTTACAAACGCACTCAAAATTCTAATTTCCGTTTTAATTTGTGTCTCAGACTTAAGTAAATCCAGTTACTTGAGTAAGTGACAAAAAATAACGTGAGGCACATTTGTATGATGCCTTTTTTGCACGACTAAGTACAGTCTCAAATTCAGCTGGCAGAAGTGTGAATTAACGTTCTTTAACTTCTGTCAGCTTTGTTCAAATTTTTTTAATAATCTAATCTTTTTGCTAACGGTGCCGCAATATTCAATTAGAAAATTAACATATATTAAGCCTGCGAATAATTTTGAGTGATTTTGATTAAGTAAAATAACTTAGCAACGAACAACCCAACATCATTCGCTCATATTCCATTCACTCTTTGTGCCAGATTGATTGCCTAGAATTTCTTCAGTTTTTCGAACTTTTGTCTGATTTGGTATGAATAGGTTTTAGACAGGTGACGTCAAAATCCTATTCCAAAATCAAGAGCGCGGTGTGGATTGTCAGCTAAGCCTATTAAATAAAGAAAAGGCTCGGTGTTTTTAGCTACGACAGAATCTAAAATTTCGTCTCCAGGGTAGAAGCCTCCACCGCTCCATTGATCTCTTGGGTCAAGCTCGAAAGTGAATGCAAAGATCCCGTGTTCTCCATAGGCCCAGTCACAAGTGTCACCACTGGCAATATAGAGCTCTGCCGATTGCTGCGGGGTGTATCCGGTCCATTGGGCCATTGTTTCTGCCATTTTAACAAAAGTTTGATGGTCCTTTTGATTCGGTATTTTATTATCCAGGTGGCCCCATGGATAAAGGATCAAGGAAGAAAAGGTATGGTAGGATAATAGTATTTTGATTTTTTTCAGAGATTCGACATAGTTTTTGATAGCTTTTGATTCGGGTTCACTAAACGGAGATGTGCCCATATAAGTGTCAGAATTGGGATTTTTGCTCGATCCTCCCGTACCCCAACCAAATCCATAATTTCTGTTAAGATCAACGCCATAGGTGCCATCATGGTTTTGTTTTCGATTTTTTCGCCACATTTTGTATTTGTTTGTTGAAATATCATATTCTAAGCCATCTGGGTTGACAGCGGGAATCATATGAATTTCGCGACTATTAACAAGGTCAATTACTTTGCGATTTCCTTTTTTATATTCTGCTAAAAGCCACTTTAAAAGTCTGAGTGGAGTATCAACTGATAAGTGTTCTCTTGCGTGGTGTCCTCCCATAAAGAGTGCTTGAGGTAATTCTTTATTGGGATCTTGTTCTCCGCGAACCATAAAAGCCCAAATTTCTCGGCCTTCGATGCTTCGACCGGCCGATTTCAGTTCTGTGATTTGTGGAAATTCAGAGTGGAGGTCTTGAAGCGCTTTCGTAAGCTCGCTGTAGTCATGATATTCAGAGTCTTCGCTAGGGAACGTCATCGATTGCATTGTACGGCTAGTTAAATCTTCAAGAATCAGACCCATCTTTTCAAGCTTATTTTTTTCTTCCAGTACAGCTGTTGCAATAACATAATCTGAGTTTATAAAATCAATAGCGGCCCCTGTATTTGCTATCATGGTTCTTTGGAATGAGTCGGAAGCTTTTAATTTTAGAACATATGTTCTTTGAGTTTCTGTTTGAGCCAATTGAGAAATTCCATTAAAGACGACGAATAAAAAACAGCTTAAAAAAATGCTCAAAGTATTTTTCACGAAAGCCCTCCTGGCTTATACCCAAACGTCTTACTTCGCTTGCGCTAAGGTATTAACCAGTCAATCGTAATAATTTTGTTTAATCACTGGTTCCACTTTGAAACTGGACCAGCAGATAACAAATATAGACGAATATCTAACTATCGAATTTTGAAATTATAATTTGAACATGCTTTTTTTGAGTCTAAATTTAATCAGCTTTGCCCTGAAGCATTTTTGTTACGAGTTCTTCTTTGGCCACAAATTGAGCACCAAAGCCGAGGCCTCTTCCCCAGACAACTTCTGCATGAAGAACATGGGATTTTTTAAGAGAAGTGAGGTGAACAGTCACGCAAAGCATGTCGCCTCGACGTGGAACATATTCAGATTGGGCAAGTTCGAAGAATGCACCTGAGCTTGAAACGTTTTTCAATTTGGCGACCATTTTACCATGGTGGCGACCGTAAACTTCAATATGGGCGAGCTCTTTAGTTTCAAACCTTAATGATGACATACATTCATTGTCGGTTATTTTTTGAACAAATGAAAACTTCAGTAACTTGTTAATTTTTTCGACAATACAGCTGGAATGAAAATCGGGGTGACGTTTCGTATTGTATTTTTTTTTCTAAATCGAACTCGTTCCAGTTCACGTCAGGATAGAAGGTATCAGCGTCAAAAGTTTTTTCAATTTTAGAGACATAAATTCGGTCCGTTTGAGATAAGCTTTGTTTATAAATTTCAGCACCCCCAATAATAAAGACTTCTTTGGGCCATTCTGAGACTAAAGACTGGGCAGCTTTAATCGCTTCGTCTAAGGATGAGACATACTTCACTATTGGTAGCTCCGACTTTAAAGGCTGCCTTGAAATCACGATATGGTATCGGCCTGGCAAGGGTTTGCCTAGGGAATCATAGGTTTTTCTTCCCATAATCATAATTTTACCTTTGGTGGTTTCTCTAAAGTGTTTCATGTCTTCAGGAATACTGATTAAAAGATTATTATTTTTTCCGATTCCGTTTTTTTGATCAATTGCAACGATATGGCTTAAAATCATTAGACTGCAATTTCTGCTTTGATGGCTGCGTGTGGTTCATAATTTTCAATTTCAATATCTTCATATTTAAAATTAAAAATATTTTTTATAAGCGGGTTGAGCTTGAGTGTGGGTAAGTGCTTACAGTCACGAGTGAGTTGGAGTTTTGCTTGTTCAATATGATTTGAGTAAAGATGGGCGTCACCAAGTGTATGAATAAATTCACCGACTTCAAGATCACAAACTTGAGCTACCATATGGACGAGTAATGCATAGCTTGCGATATTAAATGGCACTCCTAAGAAAACATCGGCACTTCTTTGATAAAGTTGACAAGAGAGTTTACCATTTGCCACATAAAATTGAAAAAAAGCATGGCAGGGGGGCAAGGCCATTCGGTCGACTTCGCTTGGATTAAACGCGATAACGAGGAGTCTTCTGGAGTCAGGATTTTTTTTAATTTGTTCAATCACGTTTGAAATTTGATCAATTTTTCTACCATCAGTCGTTTCCCACGAGCGCCATTGTTTGCCGTAAACAGGGCCTAAATCGCCCTTTTCATCAGCCCATTCATTCCAAATGGTTACGTTATGATCTTTGAGGTATTGAATGTTAGTATCGCCTTTTAAAAACCATAACAGTTCATGAAAAATGGATCGTGTATGAAGTTTTTTAGTTGTGAGAAGAGGGAAGCCTTGTTGTAAATCAAAAC
This sequence comes from Pseudobdellovibrionaceae bacterium, assembly GCA_030158485.1. Taxonomy (GTDB): domain Bacteria; phylum Bdellovibrionota; class Bdellovibrionia; order Bdellovibrionales; family Bdellovibrionaceae. The sequence goes on from JAOASS010000016.1 coordinate 201,102, forward strand.
GCATTTGATAGCCAAAAACACTGGAGGTGCCGGTCCCTGTCCGATCCATTTTTTGTGTGCCATGCTGGAGTATATGTTGGAGTAAATCTTGGTATTGTTTCATAGCGACCTACCTTTGAAAAAACCATTTTCTCGTTTGATTGTGAAGAGATCAAGATCTGCGCGCAGGGTCCTAAGCTTCTTTTTTTGTAATCACATCACTTTTGACAATGCGAGTTAGTAAGTCTCTTGATCCGACTCCGCGCAGAAGCAGTTCTTTTTCGTTGCAAATTATTGAGCGTCGATTTGGGGTATTGGCACAGAAGCGATCATGAGTTTGCAAAGGAGTCATTTATGTTGGTTCTCCGGCCTTCAAAAGAACGTGGACATTATAAAAATGCTTGGCTTGATTCGTATCACACATTTTCTTTCGGGTCTTACCACGATCCGGATCATCTTCAGTTCGGAGCATTGAGGGTCATTAATCAAGATGTGATTGATGTTGATAGGGGCTTTGATTTTCATGGTCACAAAGATATGGAAATATTCACCTATGTTTTAAGTGGAACACTTGAGCATCAAGATAATATGGGAAACAAAGAAAAAATTCGCCCTGGTGAAGTGCAAATTATGAGTGCAGGAACAGGTGTTTTACACAGCGAGTACAATCCTTCGTCAGACGAAAAAGTTGAACTTCTGCAAATTTGGGTCATTCCCGATCAGTTTGGAATTGCTCCTCGGTATGCCCAAAAAAAGTTTTCTGAAAATGAAAAACTGAATCATTTTAAACTGATTATTTCTCCGGATGAAGAGGGTGAAAGTCTTAAGATCTTTCAAAAAGCTTGGGTCTGGTCTTCTCTTTTTAGTTCAGGATTTGAGAAATCGTTTCCGATTCAAAAGGGCAAGAAACTTTGGCTTCATATGGCCAGCGGTGAAATTGAAGTTGATGGACAAAAGTTAGTTAAAGGTGATGGCTTGGCTGTTCAAGATCAGGAGTTAATCAACATCAAAGGGCTGGCTACGAAATCTGAATTTATTATCTTAGAGCTGGTTTGAAGTTTTATTTTTTGAGTTCTGTCTGATGCAAGATTTTGTTATTAGCATCTAAAAAATCAAGATTTAAACTAGCTGAAGTTATTCTGATTGATAAAAAACCTAGATTTTCAGATTGAAAAATTGTTTTATTTCGCTTTGATAATTCTTCTGTGCTGGCGCCAGCGCCTGAGACTGCGAATAATGTGGGACAATTTTTAATTCGGCCATCCGTCAGCTGTAAATTGTGATCATGTCCTGATAAATAGACATGTGCTGTGCCACAGATGTTTTCGTCGATAAATTTTTTCACCTCAGTACCTGCTACAAAAGAGGGAAAAGAAACCCTTTCGTAGCGGCCAGCATTTCCGTGTTTTCCATTTGAAAGATAAGGGTGATGTCCAGCGACAATAAGCCACTTACCTTGAGCTTGCAAAACAGCTTCTTGGATCAGTTTTTTTTGAGCTTGAATGTCGACAGCCCACATGAGCCGTGTTGTATCCAAAACAACTAAAACATAATCCTCAAATGCTTGGTAATAAAAATAATTAGGCAAATAGTACTGTGGATTTTTCTGCGAGTAGCCAAGTTGCCATGTCCCACGTATCCAATCATTCGATAATTGACCGTAGTCATGGTTTCCCAAAGCTACAAAAAATGGGAATTCTAGTTTTTCATAGTGCTTTTTAAACATACGATCAAGCACGGGGTCTGAAGGAGAAGTCATTCCAGCTTCGTAAATATTATCACCCGTCAAGATCCCATGGTCGCAAAAGCTTTTCGAGCAATGACGAAAAAGAGCTTCTGCCACTGCTTTTTGCCCTTTGTTATCTTTTCCAGTATCGCCAATTACAACAACTTGGGAAATAGCCCAGCTTTGAAGTGAAATAAAAATAATAATAATAAAAGAAATAATGGAAGGCATCCCAGTCTCCTATGATTTTATTGGAAGTTTTGAACTTGACCGATAAAAGGCAAGTTTCGGTAGTAGCCTTCGTAATCTAAACCATAGCCCACAACAAATTCATTACTAATTTTAAAGCCGACGTGATCAAGGTCACACGGCACTTTAAGAGCATCTGGTTTTTCAAGAAGGGCAACAGTTGTCAAACTGGCAGGCATTCGACTCAGAATTGCATTTTTAAGATAATTCATCGTCAAGCCTGTATCGACTATGTCTTCGACAAGTAACACATGTTTTGCTTCAACTGGCTTTGAAAGGTCGAGAGTCACTTTGACTTCGCCGGACGATGTGTTGCCGTGGTAACTTGAGACTCCAAAAAATTCACAAGAAATATCAGCATCAATTTGTCGAATCAAATCACTGTAAAACATGAAAGAGCCTTTTAGGACACAGATTGCAATAACTTGTTTATTGCGAAATTTATCTGTCAGAATTTTTCCAATTTCAGCAACTTTTTTTTCAAGCTGTTCTTCGGTGATCAAAGGCTTAATTGAAAGTGGTTGTACCATCTGGCAGTCCTTTTCTAAAGTTTTTTAGGCGGATAATGCCGAAAGCTTATTATCGACTTTTTGGAATGTCTATTATCAACACAGGGGGATATGGTTTAAAAGACTATTTTTCAAACCTCAAGATAACGACAATTTCGTGAGGCACGGCTTTGTCGCCAGTGGTCGTTGAGTTGGAGCTAGATTTGTCAAAACCTGATACAAAAAACGATTGGTCGGCCGCCATTTCAAACTGTGCTGGAAATGATGTTTGAGGATTGAGGCTCACTTCTAGTTGCCCGGATAAATTTTCATTTCTGTCATCGTCTAAAGTGGCGTAAGTGGTGATAACGGGAGTTTGTTCTAAAGAAGAATTTTCTGTTGTAGCAAGGGCTCTACCCGCTGAAGAAGTAGCTGGTATATCTGAAGCTTTTTCGAGCTTGGCAGTGTAAAGTTGATTGAGGCCATAGGTGTAAGATTCTTCTTTGAGAATTTTAATTTTAGATTTGTATTGTTCTAAAATTTGATTCAGCTTCGGTATGTAGCCAATTGTGACTTCATATGAAGTTTCCACTCGAGTGAGGGCGCCTTCTTCAAGCCATTTATTTAAAATAGCTTGCGAGATTTCGATGTAATAAATTTTAGCAGTGGGACCCATTAATTTTTTTTCGCTTTGCTCAGTTGAACTCAGAAGTGTCGCGAAAGGTTTATTGCGGATTGATTCTTGATTTTGGGGTTCGGATACTTCGGACTCATTTGAAGTAAACTGATTCGTGTCTTTTGATTGTGATATCTGAGTTGATGATGATCCTCTTAGGAACTGAACTCGTGTCCAGAAAGATTGTCTTTGGTTTTTTGTAACGAACCAAACGGCTAATGCGCCAACCAAGATGACGATACCTAATTGGACAAAAAGGTTTTCGGATAGTTTTTGTAGCATTGATTTTTCAGGAACTTGATAGGCAGATATATCAATTCCACATTGAGCACAATAAGGGTCTTTGGGTTGGCTAAAGCCACATTTGGGGCAAACTATAAGCATCATCATTAGGCTATCTGATTCACCATTGACGCTCAACGAAAATATCCTTATGGTTTTATTCGATTATGACAAATGGTGAAGATCTTTCAAAGACAACGTATCAGCATATCCCAGTCATGGCTCCAGAAGTTTTGCAGTCGTTTGCAAATTTTGAATCTGTAAAAACACAGAAAGAGCTTCGTTATTTCGATGGAACTTTCGGTCGAGGCGGACATTATACTCTTGTTAAAAATTTATTTCCTCGACTGAAGGCCGTTGTGTTTGATCAAGACGTGACCGCTGTCGAATTCGCACGCAAAAAATTCCAGACAGAAGTCGAGTCCGAGATGCTTCTGGTCCAACATGCAAATTTTTCACAGTTTTCTTCGGAAAAATGGGGCTTGTTTGATATGATGTTATTGGATCTTGGTGTGAGCTCTCCTCAGTTGGACGAAGCGTCCAGGGGGTTCAGCTTTTATCACGACGGTCCACTCGATATGCGTATGAATTCAACTCAAGAGGTCACGGCACAAATGGTAGTGAATCAGGCGGCTGAACAAGAATTGATTCGAATTTTTCAGATTTACGGTGAAGTGAGAAGTCCGTTTCGTGTTGTTCGAGCTCTGGTCAATGATCGTAAAACAAATCCTTTTACCACAACAAAACAACTTGCAAGTCTTATTGAAAGAGTTGAAGGCTGGAAGAGAAAAGGTTTCCATCCGGCTACACTTTTTTTTCAAGGGTTACGGCTTGCTGTCAACCAAGAGCTAGAGTCAGTTGAATCAGCTTTGCCGGAACTAATAAAGGGCTTGAAACCTGGTGGTCGTTTGACAGTCCTTACTTTTCACTCATTGGAAGATCGAATCGTAAAAAATATTTTTAAGAATTCGATATGGGGTCGACCTGTTCATAAAAAAGTTATTATACCGAGTCGGGAAGAAGAGTTTTCAAATCCACGCTCTCGGAGCGCAAAAATGAGAGTTTTTGAAAGAAGTATTGAATAATTTGAAGTTTTAAAAATAAAGACAGAAGTGGGAGAGTTCAAGGATGAGCTCAAATGAGATTAGGATTTTAAAACCAGTAATGAGCGTGACACTCATTATTTTAACATTATTCGGGGTTGTTTTTCTTCAAATGGAAGAACGAAGGCTGGGTTACAGTTTGTTAAAATTGACTCGGAATTACCGAAAAGTTTTAGAAAATAAAAAAAATAATGAAATTTTGTTGGCTCAAGCTACGCGGCCTCAATGGGTTGAAAAAATGGCAGCAAGTCGTTTTACTTTAAAAAAAGCAGAAGCAAATCAGATCATTCTTTTGTCTCATCCATTTGAGGATTCTGAGCCATGAAAACTCGAATACTCATTATATTTTTAGGTATGTTAGTTTTGGCCTCAACGATTCTTTTAAGAGCAGCATGGCTTCAGTTTTTACCAAATGAAAAGCTTAAAAATCTTAAAAATAAACAATTCCAAACTGTGATTACTTTGCCTTCTCGTCGGGGTTCTGTTGTAGATCAAGATGGACGTGATTTGGCGATGAGCGTGGCTGCATTTTCTCTTTATGCAGATCCTAAAATTATTCAAAACAAAAAACAAATTGCTCGTAAATTAAGTAAAGAATTAAACCTTTCATTTGATTTTGTTTTTTCAAGAATCAAAGATTCTAACAGACGTTTTTCTTGGATTCAGCGTAGAATAAATCGGTCTAAAATGGAAAAAATTGAAAGTTGGAAAGTTCGTGGACTTTCTTTCGTAGAAGAGTGGACCCGAGTTTATCCGAACGAAAATCTCATGTCACAAGTATTGGGATTTTTGGGATCTGAGGGCCAAGGACTGGAAGGAATTGAATTATTTTTTGAGGAAACTTTAAAAGGAAATCAAAAAAAAATTTCCGTTAAAAGAGATGCACGAGGAAGGCCTCTTGTTTCTGAAGGGCTTCTTTTTACTGAAAATCCAGAAGGTCATGAAATCCAACTCACAATTGATTCTGAGCTTCAGTATCAACTCGAAGCGGAATTATCAAAAGCCGTATCAGAATTTCAAGCGGTGGGTGCTGTCGGTGTGATATTGGATGCGAAGACTTCTGCGATCAGAGCTTTAGCAAGTGCGCCTACTTATGATGCTAATAAAGCTCATAATACTTCTGCAGAGATCAGAAGAAATCGAAATGTCACTGATTTTTTTGAGCCTGGATCAGTTATTAAGCCGTTTGTTGTGGCAAAGGGCCTTAAAGATAAAATTCTGCAGCCGAACACAAAGTATTTTTGTGAAAATGGAAAATGGAAAATTGGACAACGCACGATTCGGGAATCTGATGCCGAACACTATTTTGGAAGTCTAACGGTTTCGGAAATTTTAGCTTACTCATCTAATATCGGTACGGCAAAAATGGCACTCCAAATGGGAGATCAAAGAGTTCGTGATGGTTTAAAAGAATTTGGTTTTGGCGAAAAAACAGGTGTCGACTTGCCCGGCGAAGTAAAAGGCATTTTGCATGCCCTTCCGTGGAATGCTCATTTGCTTGCAACCAATTCATTTGGCCAAGGAATGGCTGCGACTTCATTACAAGTGGCGACAGCTTATGCCGCATTAGCCAATGGCGGCGTTTTAAGAGCTCCCTACATCGTTCAAGGAATTCGGAATATTGAAACTGCGGAAACTCAAGAAATTGAACTCAAAAATGGAAAGAGAGTTCTAACAGAATCCGAGGCAGAAGCAATGCGAATGCTTTTAACAGCGGTCACTCAAAAAGGTGCAACGGGTTTTACAGCTCGAGTCAGTGGATTTCAAGTTGCTGGAAAAACAGGTACAGCCCAAAAAGCCCATACCAACGGTCGCGGCTATAAACCCGGAGCCTATATTAGTAGTTTCGCGGGCATGATTCCGGCACATAAGCCCGAGTACGTGATTTATATTGCTATTGATGAGCCTCAAAAAAATTACTATGCAAGCGTCGTTGCTGCACCTGTATTTTCTAGAATTGCAAGTTTCGCCGTTCGTAAAAGTGGCTTAGCTCCGACGTTGCTAGCTTCAGAAAATTATATGCCTCAACGTCTGCCTGCCGAAAAAGAAAAGTCACAAGACTTAGTTTCTTCAGAAATTTTGTCTCCGATATTGAATATGGAAAATAAAATTCTACCGGATTTAAAAGATTTAACTTTAAGACAAGTGATTAGAAAAATACAAGGTCACGAAGTCAGGCTTAAAAGAGTCGGTAGTGGGAAAGTCATTGAGACTTGGCCCCCAGCGGGTCAGGAGATTCAAGCTGATAGTACTTTGATTCTTTACATGAAAGAAGATTAAAGTTGATCAAGCCAGTTTCCCAATTTTTGTAAAACGGTCATCGGAATTTCGTGAACACCTTGAAAAATAACTCGTTCGCCTTTGCAACCCATTTCTGCTAAAAACGAATGGAGCTTATCAGAGTACTTTATTTTAAGAACAGGATCATTTTGTCCGTGGCTAATAAAGTAGGGAATTGGTTTTTTATTTTTTGAAAATTGGCGCCATTCATCTTTGTTGATCATTGCTGAAGAAAGTAAAATCATTCCTTTTGGTTGAAGATCTGTTCCTAAATATTGATCAACTGCGCACATGCCACCCTGACTAAATCCACCAATAATGACTTGATTGATTGGAATTTTTAAATCAATTAGCATTTGTTGAACCCATTTTCGAGTTTGTGCTAATTCTTCAGGCTTTTCGATACTGATATCGTGGTCTAGGTTTGGGTTTTGCATTCGGGCCATGTCAATATTCCACCAACCGCGGCCTGTCCAGTGGGGACCTAGAGGAATTGCAACGGGTCCTTCTGGAAAAATATAATTGAAAGTCTTTTGAGTCGGTATGGCATCAGCTAAGGGTCTAAGGTCCGACGCGTCGGCTCCGTATCCATGAAGCAAAATCACGTATGGAGCGTTAGGATCGCGAATATCGCTATAAGTTTTGATTTTCATGTTGGCACCTCTGTTGGGTATATCTAAAATCATTCTATGAATTTGCAACAGCTTTTTAGATTTTTTTCGTTTTCCTATGATAAGATTGATCCTCTAACAGAAGTTTCAAGTCTTTGCGTAGATTCTAGGCTTGTTATTCCAGGAGCCGTGTTTTTTGCAATCCGAGGACATTCTTATGATGGACATGTCGGAATTCCTGAAGCTGTCGAAAAAGGCGCTGTTGCGATTGTTTGCTCTCAGACCCAAAATATTCCACAGATATTTGAGGGTCTTGTTCTTCAGGTTCAAGAAGTTAGAACCATTATGTCAACACTAGCGGCTCGCTATTATGACAATCCGTCACAATCACTATTTTGTGTTGGAGTAACAGGAACTAACGGTAAGACTTCGATTGCTTATTTAACTGAACATTTACTGAATCAGAATGGGAAAGCAACGGCAGTTGTTGGAACAATCAATCATCATTTTAGAGATCAAATTTGGCCGACGGAAATGACGACACCAAATTCAATCGAGCTTCAAAAAAGACTTTCTGAATTTAAAAAAGCTGGAGCAAAAGCAGTTGTAATGGAAGTTTCATCTCATGCTCTAGATCAGAAGCGTGCTGACCATATTTCATTTGATGTGGGTGTCTTTACAAATTTGACACGAGATCACCTCGATTACCATAAGACAATGGCAAATTATCACTTTGCTAAGCAACGACTTTTCACTGATCTTTTGTGGAAGACATCGAAAATTTCAAGTTTAGCTGTTATCAACACGGACGACGTTTTTGGCCGAATCATGAAAGTTGCAGAGCCCGCTCAGATCCTTTCATATGGCCAAAAGGAAGCTGACTTTCAGTTCAAAGTTCAAACTATTAGCTGGGAAGGAACAGAGTTCATTTTGAAAACTCCTGTCGGGCGATTTTTTATGAAGTCACCACTGCTTGGAACTCATAATATTTATAATTCAGTCGCGGCGATAGCTGTTGGGTTTGCTTCCGGGATTCAACTTGATTTGCTCTGTGATAGTCTTAAAAGTTTTAGGGGAGTCCCTGGCCGATTACAAAAAGTGAAATCTCAACGTTTAAATATCTATGTGGATTATGCTCATACACCTGATGCCTTAGAAAAGGTTTTGAGCATTTTAAAATCACTCAGGGATCAAGTTTCACCAACATCTCGAATCTGGTGTGTGTTTGGCTGTGGTGGCGACAGAGACAAAGGAAAACGTAGTTTAATGGCTCGGTGTGCAGGTCTTTTTGCAGATCAAATTATAATCACATCGGACAATCCTCGCACGGAAGATCCTGAGCAAATATTAAATGATATTCAATCTGGTTTCGAAAATGCACAAAAAGCGAAAGTGACAAAAGAAGTGGATCGAAAAAAAGCGATTGAGTTCGCATTGTCCCGAGCTTCTAAAAATGATGTTGTGTTGATTGCCGGCAAAGGTCATGAGGACTATCAAATTGTGGGTGATAAAAAATTTGATTTTGATGATTATAAAATTGCGACCGATTTTGAAAAAGGAATTTCATGAAAAGTTATGAATTACAGGAGTTAGTCAGCGTATTAAATGGTAATGTCTTATCAAAGTTTCAAACAACTTTTAAAGGAGTGGGGACTGACAGTCGAAAAAACTTAACAGGTCAGTTGTTTATTGCCTTGAAGGGAGAAGCATTTGATGCTCATCAATTCTTAGTTCAAGCTGTGCAATCTGGTGCGACAGCCGTTTTGGTTCAAGAAGTTCCAGCTCATCAAAAAGCAGTCTTAGATCAAGTCACTGTGATTCAAGTCAAAGATACTTTGAAAGCGCTACAAGATTTAAGTTATTGGGTGCGAAAACAAATGAAAGCTAAAGTATTGGCATTGACAGGATCTAATGGAAAAACTTCTACTAAAGAATTTACGGCTCAAATATTATCGGGTTATAAAATTATTTGCTACAATCAAGGATCATTTAATAATCATTGGGGCGTTCCATTTTCTCTTTTAAGTTTGGACACAGTACACGAAACGGCCATAATTGAAATGGGAATGAATCATCCCGGTGAACTGACGTCGCTTGTTAAAATAGCGGATCCAGACGCAGTTGTTTGCACCATGGTTGGCAGGGCTCATATGGAATTCTTTGGAACACAAGAAAAAATTGCAGAAGCTAAACAGGAAATTTATTTAGCTTCTCATCCTAAAAGTATCGCAATTTTTAATTTAGATGATCCGTATACAAAAAAAATGTATCAGCAGACATTAAAAACGCAGCCGACAAGACCTATCCTGACTTTTTCTGAAAAAGAAAAAGCCGATGTCCAGTTAGAATTAACTGAAGCAAATTTTGATGGTTTGAAGGTAAAAGGTTTTATTAAAGGACATTCCGGTGACACTTTTATTCCTGTGTTTGGTAAGCACAATATTACAAATTTGTTAGCAGCGACGACTCTTGCTATTGCGGCTGGTTTGACTTCAGAGCAAATATGGAAGGGACTTAAAAACTGTAAGTCCCATTGGGGTCGAAATCAAAAAGTGAAGCTTAAGTCGGGTGCCCTGGCACTGTTTGATGCGTACAATTCAAATCCAGATAGTATGGAAGCTCTTTTGGATAATATTGAAAGCCTCAAAGTGAAAGGTCGTAAAATCGGAGTTTTTGGACAAATGAAGGAGCTGGGTTCTCAGTCTCAGTATTTTCATCAACTCATTGGGATTAAGGTCGGCAATGTTAATTTTTCTAAAGTCTTCTTTTACGGAGATGATTTTGAATCTTTCCAAAATGGCATTAAAGAGTCGGGGTTTAAAGGTGAAGTATTCATACAAAAAGACTTCACTGATGAACTTGCGAAAAAGTTAAAAGCTTCATTGCAAGCTGATGATTTGGTTGTTTTTAAAGCTTCTAGAGGACCACGCTTAGAAAGAATGCTGTTAGCATGTGATCCACTTGATTTTAGTTTGGACAAAAGCTGATTTTACTTTTCACCTTTTTTAGAGATCCCAAAAAATTCAAAAATTACAAGTGATATCAAGTATTTAGAAATAAGTTCTTGCTTCTTTAAAGACCTTCGTGTTAAATGCCATTCATGCTTTATCAATGGCTTTATAATCTTGCAGACGAATTTTCGCCTCTTAATGTTTTTCGCTACATCACACTTCGAAGCTTTTTAGCATTCTTCACAACATTTTTTATTTGTTTGTGGTGGGGGCCTAAATTTATTCAGAAGCTAAAAGAAAAACATTTTGGTCAATCAATCCGTGAAGACGGACCGCAAACTCACAAAGTAAAAGCGGGAACGCCAACAATGGGTGGCGGGCTTATTTTACTCAGTCTTTTGCTGCCGGTTTTTTTGTGGATTGACCTTGTGAATCCTCTTGTTTGGGGAACCCTTGTTGTGACTTGGGGTTTTGGTTTAATCGGATACATAGACGATCATTTAAAAGTCAGTAAAAAAAATCCCAAAGGACTTTCAGGAAAAATTCGCTTAATAGGCGAATTTCTTATTTCTGCAGGGATGATTTTTATTTTAATTCGATTTTATAACTTTTCGACAACAGTCTATATTCCTTTCTTTAAAAATATCTTTTTTGATTTGGGCTACTATTATGTCTTGTTTGGTTCTTTAGTTATTGTGGGAACAGCGAATGCTGTTAATTTGACGGATGGATTAGATGGCTTGGCGATTGTTCCTGTTATAGTCTCTGCTACGACGTTGGGAATTTTTGCTTATATCGTGGGCCATTATTCGATTGCTCAATACTTACAAATTCCACATATTGCAGGTGTAGGTGAATTAGCACCTGTTGCGGCTTGCATGGTGGCAGCTGGTCTGGGTTTCCTTTGGTTTAATGCTTATCCTGCGCAAGTTTTTATGGGAGACGTTGGAAGCCTGTCATTAGGTGGTTTTCTAGGGATGATGGCAGTTTTGACTAAGAACGAATTATTGATGATTCTTCTTGGTGGAATTTTTGTGGTCGAAGCTTTGTCTGTTATTGGGCAAGTGGCTTCTTTCAAACTCACCGGTAAAAGGATTTTTAAGATGGCTCCGCTCCATCATCATTATGAACTTGGTGGAATGACTGAAACTAAAATTATTGTACGTTTCTGGATCATTTCTATTTTGCTCGCGGTTCTTTGTTTAGCAACTTTAAAATTAAGATAATCAAATCGGAGTCATTTTATGTATCGTGAATTAAGTGAATTAAAAGATAAAAGAATTCTTATTGTGGGTTTGGGAAAGACGGGTGTTTCGCTTTGTCATTTTCTAACTCAGCATCAAGCGCAAGTGACAGTGACGGACCACAAATCAAAACCAGAACTGTCGACACAGCTGGAATTGGTTGAAAATTTACCTGTGAAATTTGAATTGGGTTCACATTCTCCTAAAACATTTTTGCAACAAGATTTGGTGATTCTTTCTCCGGGTGTTTCTTCAAATCTCAAAATCTTTGATTACGCTAGAAGCCAGGGCGTTAAAATAACGGGTGAATTTGAATTTTCGCAAGCTTTTATCAAAGAGCCAATCATCGGCATAACTGGAACGAACGGAAAAACATCAGTAGCCAAATTAACAGAAGCTTTTTTAACGGCTTCTGGTGTTAAGACATGGGTTGGTGGATCAAATGAAAAGCCACTCACTGATTACTTAAGAAGTGAAGAAAAGGCTCAGGTTGTGATTATTGAAGTTTCTAGTTTTATGCTTGAACATGCGGATCAGTTTAATCCCATGAACGTCGTGTTTACAAATTTGGCAGAAAATCATTTGGATCGTTATCGATCAATGGAAGAATATGTAAATGCCAAAAGACGTATTTTTAAAAATACTAACCAAGCGACAACTTCAATTTTAAATGCTGATGACAATGCAGTTGTTGAATTAGCTCGAGATCCAGCGGTTCAGCGTGGCCGCATCTTTTATTTTTCTCGTAAGCAGGCGCTTGAGCCCCAAATTATGAATATTGGTGGCGCAGTTAACATCGGAACTGATATTAAAGTACGAACAGGTCCCGATATCGAAATGTATTCTATTAAAGATGTTAAAATGCGTGGTCGACATAGTATTGAAAATATTATGGCATCTATTCTAGTGGCTCGTGAACATGGTGCAAAACATGATGCGATTCAAAGTGTTATCAATACATTTAAAGGTCTTCCCCATAGAATCGAGTACGTTCGTAAAGTTGGTGGGGTGAATTTCTTTAATGATTCAAAAGGAACAAATGTTCATGCCGTCATGCGATCTTTAGATACTTTTGAAGAAAATGTTATTTTGATTATGGGTGGTAAAGAAACGAATATTAATTTTGAACCTCTTCGAAATGTAATCAAGCGGAAGGTCAAGACTTTGATCCTGGTTGGTGAAGCGAAAGAAAGAATTAATCGCGAGCTCGGTGACTTCACAGAATGCTTCTTAATCGGTACGTTTGAAGAGGCTGTTCTGATTGCTTACCAAAAGTCTAGAATTGGGGACACCGTCCTTTTGAGTCCTGGATGTCCAAGCTTTGACATGTTTGACAGCTACGAAGAGAGAGGTGACTATTTTAAAGAGATTATTCGAAAGTTCCATTAATTGAACTGAGGTCTTTTTATGAATAGCAAACAAAGATGTTTTCTTTTGGCGAGCATGGTTTTTTCTATGCTCTTAATTTCTGGCTGTGCATCAGGGCGCAAACAAAAATTTGAGCAGCGTGAAAAGCTGGCAGCAAGCAGCGGACTCTATTGCGATTTTATTAATGGCGATAAAAACAAAGAAGTCGAGCTTGAGCTGAATGTTATGATGGCTAAAAAGTGCGATTCCGATAGACCGTTTTCCATTACAAATTATAAAACTCCAGCTGAAGTAACGGGCGTGCTCTACTGTTGTGCCATTAAAAAAAATGATATTCGGCCTGTCGAAATGAAATCTTCAAATCAGATATTGAGTGAGCCTAAAGCCGAGATTAAATCTGAATCTAAAGCCATACCAGCAAAACCGATTCCTGCTGCGTCTCCAGCCAAGGTCCAGTCACCAGTCGACAAAAAACCAACTCAGCCTCAGAATAATAAGAGTAATCCCGCGAATGATTTAGAAGAAGAAATCGTACCTCTTTAATTAACACTGAGACTCATGACAAAATATTTAAGCTCTAGTTTACTCCTCACACTCTTAGCACTTATGGGTGTGGGTCTTGTGCAAGTTTATAGTTCCAGCTATGTTTTTGCGATTGAGTATTATAACGACGGACTTTTCTTTTTTAAAAAACAACTTATTTTTTCAGTATTGGCATTAGTCCTCATGTTCAGTGTGACGTTGATTCCTTTGGAGCAAATTAAAAAGTACGGATGGATGACTTGGGCATTGTCTGCTTCTTTGATTGTTTTGACTATGATCCCAAGCATTGGTGTTAAAGTAGGCGGTGCTCACCGCTGGATTCAAATGCCTTTTGGTTTTCGAATTGAGCCCGCTGAGATACTCAAGCTTGCGTTCGTGATACTATTAGCTAGTTTTATTCATCGTTATAAACATTTTCAGTTGAAACGGATTTTAAGTTGGTCAGCTTGCGTATTTGTTCCGTTGGCCCTTGTTTTAAAGCAACCGGATTTTGGAACGTTTGCGCTGATTATGGCCGTTGGTTTTTGTTTGCTTTTTGCTTTTGGACTTCCATGGTCTGCAATTCTTGCTTCGGCAGCGATAGCGATTCCTGCATTTTACATTCTTATTATGAATGTGGCTTATCGTCGCGACCGTGTTCTTGCTTTTTTAGATCCATGGTCGGAAGCGCATCAAAAAGGATTTCAAGTTATTCAAAGTATGTTGAGTTTTCATTCGGGTGGGCTTTGGGGAACCGGTTTGGGGCAGGGACAAGGAAAATTATTTTTTTTGCCTGAAGCTCATACTGATTTTACGCTTGCAGTTCTTGGCGAAGAAATGGGATTTATAGGACTTTTTGTTGTGATGAGTCTTTACGCTTTTCTTGTATTCCGTTGTTTCCAGCTTTCACTTAAGACTCAAGATCGTTTTCAAAAAGCTATTTGTCTAGGGGTCGCCCTGACTTTTGGTTTAACTGTTATTATTAATGCAGGTATGTCGATGGGACTATTGCCGACAAAAGGAATGGCTCTTCCATTTTTAAGTTATGGTGGAAGCTCGCTTGTTGCATCTTGTTTGATGTTTGGTCTCATGCTCAAATTAGAGCATGAAATTTTGAACTCGACTAGATCTCAGACAAAAATGGCAGAGCTTTTAGAAAAATCTTTTTCTTAGGATTTTCAAATGGAATTGAAGAAATTAATTATTACGGGCGGTGGAACTGGCGGTCATGTTTATCCAGGCCTGGCTATTGCTAAAGCTGTTCAAGCCCAAAAACAAAATGTTGAGATTTTCTGGGTTGGTTCCCCGGACGGTATGGAAAATAAACTGGTACCTATTGAAGGATATCCGCTATTTAAAGTTCAAGTGGGTAAACTTAATATGGTGGGAGCTTCTTTGAGGTCCCGACTCTTAACTTTGTTGGGCTTACCAGTTTGTTTTTATAAGTGTTATAAGATTTTAAAAAAAATTAAACCGGATTGCGTCTTGGGTGTTGGGGGTTTTGTTTCCGGACCTGTGACATTAATGGCGGCCTTGATGGGAATACAAACTGCTATTTGGGAGCCCAATGCTTATCCAGGTATGGCGAATCGATTTTTATCGCCCTTTGTTCGAAAAATATTTTTAGTTTTTGAAGAAGCCGCCTTTTTATTGAAGGGAAGAAAAAAAATTCAACGTGTCGGGTTACCCATTCGCAAAGAAATTGAAGCGTTGACTATGAAACATAAAAATATTTTAGAAAATGAAAAATTAAACGTACTTATTTTTTGTGGAAGTCAGGGCGCTAGAACAGTCAATACAATTTTAAAGAAAGCATTCGTCGAAAAAGCCCATTCATTTTCTCAGTATAATATTCGTCATCAAACAGGAGTGGCAGATTATTCTGATTGCAAAAAAACCTATGAAGGTTTGGCTTTTATAGAAGCATACGAGTATTTAGATAATATGGCAGAACATTTAAAATGGGCAGATATTGTTGTTTGTCGAGCGGGCACTGGATCTGTTTTTGAAGTGGCAGCATGTCGAAAACCGACAATCTTTATTCCATTGCCTTGGGCGGCAGATGATCACCAGACAAAAAATGCGCAAGCATTGGTCAATGACGATGCGGCGCTCATGATTTTACAAAAAGATTTATCAGCAGAAGCGTTGCTTTCTCATCTTGAAAAGTTTAGAAACAACCCAAGAGCTGCTATTGTCATGGGGCAAAAAGCTCATCGTTTTTATACACCACGTGCTGCAGAAGTGATGGCAGAAGCTCTTTTGAGCGGTCTCTAAAGGAAGTTCATTTTGCGTTTAAAAAAGTCTAAATTTCATTTTGTCGGTATTGGTGGAATCGGAATGTGTGGACTTGCGGAACTACTGCACAATATGGGGGCCGTTGTATCGGGAAGTGACTTGTCAGAAAATTCTCAGACATTACGTCTTAAAAAAATCGGAATTCAGATTTTTATAGGTCACAAGTCTGAACAAGTTGGGGACTGTGATGTCGTTGTCTATTCAAGTGCGATAAACTCTGCCAATCCTGAAATTGCAGCAGCACGTGCGAAAAAAATTCCACTTATTCCACGTGCAGAAGCTTTATCTGAAATGATGCGTTTAAAACGTGGAATTGCAGTTGCGGGAACTCATGGTAAAACAACAACGACAAGCTTGATTTCATCCATTTTTTTACAGACTGACTTGAGCCCCACAATTTTCGTTGGTGGTCGATTCGAATTGATTGATTCAACAGCTTTACTCGGAAAGGGCGATTGGCTTATCGCGGAAGCTGACGAAAGTGATGGAAGTTTCCATAAGCTTTCACCGGAAATATCAGTTATTACGAATATTGACTCAGATCACCTAGATCATTTCAAGACTTTTGAAAACTTACAGAAGTCTTTCTATGATTTTGCACTCAGGGTACCTTTTTATGGCAGCATCGTAGTTTGTGGTGATGATCCAATTATTACTCAAGTATTTCAGAATTTTCCTAAAAGAATTTTCACTTATGGTTTTGATGAAAAAAATGATTATCGAATTCAAGGTGAAAAAGGAACTTATCATTTATTCCATCAAAATGTAAAACTCGGATCATTTGATCTGAATATTCCCGGTCGACATAATGCTTTGAATGCTTGTGCTGCGATTATCGTGGCTCTTAAATCTGGAATTAGCTTTAATGAATGCATAAAAGGTTTACAGGCCTACAAAGGTGTCGATCGAAGGTTTCAATTCAAGGGCGAAAAAAATAATATTAAAGTTTACGATGACTATGGCCATCACCCAACAGAAGTTAAAGCGACACTAGCTGCATTTAGAGAAAAGTTTCCAACTTCAAGGATTGTTGTTTATTTTCAGCCCCATCGATTTTCACGGACTCAAACTTGTTGGCATGAGTTTACTCAATGTTTTTCAAATTGTGATTTGCTTTATATAACTGACATATATGCCGCCGGGGAAAGCCCGATTGAAGGAATTTATTCTGAAAAATTAGTATCAGACATCAAACATTCACAAATAAGCTATCTCAAAAAATCCAATGAAATGTCGACATTCATTTGCACGCAATTGAAACCAGGAGATATTTTTGTGACTCTTGGAGCTGGTGATGGATGGAAGTTAGGCTTAGAAGTACTCGAGAAAATTGATTGGAAATAAAAGCTGGAATTGCATTAGCTGACTATACATCTTGGCTTATTGGTGGACCAGCTGACTATTTTGCATTGCCAACAAATATTGAAGAGCTTAAATCCTGTTGGAAATGGGGTTTTGAACGTTCTCTACCGGTTAGTTTTCTTGGGGGTGGAACAAATGTTCTTATTTCTGATAAAGGTATTCGTGGTCTTACAATCTGTTTAAGGAAATTTTCAAAGATTGAAATTAATTGTGAAAAATCTAATCTCAAAATATCTTGTCTATCTGGTACCGCAAAGTCAGAGTTGCTCAAAGCATTTTTAAAATACAAACTTCAGCCTGCTCTTTTTTTGGCGGGATTGCCTGGTGACGTTGGTGGCGGCATTGTCATGAATGCAGGAGTCGCAGAAAACTTTTTTCCTCGTGAATTTGGTGAAATTATTGAAAGCTTTAATGTGCTTAGTTTTGATGGAAAAATTTTTTCCATCAAAAAGTACCAACACCATGAAATATCTTGGTCCTATCGCCATTCGAAAGGCTGGGAGCCCGGAGTTATTGTTGAAGCTTTTATTAAGTGGCCAATTGAAGAAGATTCTTCAATTTTGGATAAAGTGAAACAAGCCAATATTATCAGACTCAGAAAACAACCACTCGATATGCCAAGTTGTGGTTCAGTTTTTATTAATTCTGCTCAACATAAGTCTGCTCAGTTAATTGATTCGTGTGGTCTTAAAGGTTTTAGAATTGGTGATGCTCAGGTTTCGACTAAACATGCAAACTTTATTGTGAACCTGAAACAAGCAACGGCTCAAGATACTTGGAGCGTTATTTTGCATGTACAAAAAAGTGTTTACGAACAAACTGGGGTTCATCTTAAAACTGAAGTCGTCAGGCTTGGTGAATGGGATTGATTTGTAGCTAACTTCAATTCTAGAATAGTTGTATGGATTTGCCTCAAAGTCGCATATTTCAACCAATTCCAAGGTCACAAGAGCGTGATCTAATCTTTGCTGATGCGGCTCGAAGTGTCTCAGATGTTTACGTTAAGTTTTCTGAATCACAAACTTTGCTTGCGAAATTTTTAAAATGGATTCCTCCATTTAAAATTAAAATTTCATATCCAGAAGGTCCACGTCCTTTAATTAAGAAAATTATTTCAATTCAATTTAACAGCCGTGGTGAAAAATATTTTGCTCAAGCATACACTCAGGATTCAGGGTCGCAGTTTTTTCTTGTGATCGAGGGCCCCATTTATAAAGTACAAAGGCGCCAAAGTTTTCGATTGAAGTTGCCCGCTTCTTACCCAATGAATGTTCAGCTTTTTGAAATGAATGGCCATAAAATGAAAGAAAACGTTCAACTACTTGATATCAGTGAAGGTGGATGCAGTCTTTCGGTTCCACTTTATCTTGCAAGTTCGATGGGTGCTTATATTGGTCTTAATATCAAGATTGGGTCCAAGCCTCTTTTTATTCAGTTTGGCCATGTTAAATATTTGAAAGTTGATAAAAACAATGTTCGATTCGGAATTAAGTTTGATCAAAATAAAGAACTAAATTCTGATCTTTTTAATCTCACACGTGATTTATATGTTGAGCTTTTTTCGAAGTGGGCTAGAAGGCGTTAATTACTTTTTTAAGATTTCTTCAAGTGCTTTTTTATCTTGCTCTTCTGGTTTTTTTGCTTGCCCCAAAGTAGCCCAAATTGCGCGATGAGACCGATCTGCAATATTTGAATCATCTGATTTCGAGGCGACAATTTTTAAAGTCTCAAGAAGATCTTCGGTTCGAGCCTGTAAACTTATCATTCCATCAATTGCTTGCATCCTGATGATGTTTTCAAAATCTCCTAGTCGATTAGGACTTAGAAATGAATCTACTTTAGCCAAGGCAATGACTTTCAAGTTTTCTAGAGCTTCTGGTTTTCTGCTCCAACCGATTAACATAACAGCTAAAAAACGATCATCTTGTGGTTTTTGAATATCCAATGCAATTTTTTGCAATTCATTTATTTGATTATAATTAAAATTTTGAGCCCACTTTTGAAGTCGTTCCAATGTGTCTTCAGGTTGAGAATCAATTCTTCCGATCAGGGCTGCTTCTTTTTGAAGAAGCCCTGGTAAATCGGCTAATATCGGAGCAGAAGCTGTCTTTTCTACAAGAGCTTGATCGTCAATTTTTTTTTCAAGATTTGATTCAACAGAAGAAATGATTCCATTTTTTTTTTGGAATAGTTGAATAGGATTCTTTAAAAAAAACCAAACACCAAAAAATAGAATCATGAAAACTGTGATTGTTTTTTTCATTTTATTTTTCTATGACAAACCCATCATAAACAGGAGTATTGATAAGTGCTGAATATCGATTTTGCCCTAGAGGCCAAATTGACTCAGAATTATCGGGCTGCTTTTCGTAAATAACGCCATCATTTTTTAAAATAAGTGTTTTTCCTTCATAAGCTCCAATATCAACATAAGTTGGATTCCATTTGAAATTCAAAGCCCTGCCAATATTTTGATTTTGCGCATTGACTGGATAAATGGATCCACCGGCATCGATTAAATAAAGTCCAGTTTGTCCGTTTTCTAAGCGTGTTGCAATTCTTTGAACGGCAAAGTTCAAAGAAATAGGACGGGTCCAGACGCCACGAGGGTAGTCGAAAAACTGCATGGACTGATTATTTTGCATCTGAATAGAAAAACGTTTCGTTACCACATCAAATTCTTCGAAATCAAAAAGAGGTCCCTGGTCACGTTCGAGAAGTTTGTAATAAGAATAAGTATCTTCAATAGCAGTATTCAACTGAACATTACCATAAAGTTCAATCGAGTAAGCTTTTGTTCCATCAAAGATAACTCCACCAAAAGAGGTTCTTTTTAAGGTTCCTTGTTTTTGAGGGACTTCTCTTGTGATAACTTCGTTATCAAAAATAAGATCGGCATGAGAATTATTTTGTGTAACTGCTAAGATAGCTTCTTTTTTATTAATAATAGGTTGATTAAAAACGAAGTTACTTCGAGCAATTCCCATCAAGCGGGCCATTGTTTTATAAACGGGATGAAAGTTTGTGCCTAACACAGAGACTCGGGCATAATATTCCATTTCAATGCCGTGAGAACCTGCATAATTATAAGTCGTATCACATCCTGCCATTGAAGCTCCTTGGTAAGGACCTTGTGTACAGCTGACGTGTCTGTAGCCTGCTGTATGACGAGCTTCGTGAATGACAGTCCCGACTCTGCCGAGTGTCGAAAGTACGGCCCAGCCATCTTGCATCGTAAAGTAGCCGCCGCTGTTATATGCTGTAGCTGACGGGATGTCATTTCCGCGATTAATTCCATAAGTTTGAGTCTTCATCCAGCTGTAGTAACTTTCGGCGGGAATAAATCCTTTAATAAAAATATTATTTCCAATGGTATTAAAATTTCCTTTTTCGATAATTTCTAAATCGTTCAGTAATTTTTTTGTATCCACATTGGAGTTACAAAGTTCGAGTCCTCCGAAAGAGCGCGTATCAATTCTGTAATCTTGTATATATTTCTGCGCTACTGCACGGTCTGTGCACGCAAAATTTGAATCCTGATAAGGAAGTTCTTGAGCCCAAAGTATTCCGGATAAAAAAAGTGTGAGTAGCATAGGATTCCCCCTGTAGAATAATACCTAGTACAGGGGTTATTAAATGCAACAGTTGTTCAATCGTAATGCGGCGCAATCAATCGATCTGTAATGGAATAATCAGTATTCCGTTACAAATTAAGTTTCTGATTATGAACCTTCTTTAATTTGCTTTTGTGCAGATCCTTCGATCACATCTTTTTCTTGAAAAACGTGAGCGGATGGGATTGTCGTACATGCTGAAAAAATTGTACTTTCTTCTTCCATAACTGAACAAATGAGAATCTGAATAGCTTGATTAACTTGGTCTATTTTAGACGAGTATTTATCTTGTTTCATGAGGACAAGATAAATTTGATCTTTAACTCTTGGGAAAATCGACATTGATAAACCAACATCGGTTTTAATAATTTCGGAGGGGGTTTCACTTTTAACTTCACCCTTAAAGACAAGGGGCTTTTTCGGACTGTTGAATTCAAGTTGTGCATCGATAATAAGTTGACCACTTTGTCGGTAAAACAGGGGTTTAAATTGATCTGCTTTCATACTTTTATGTCCAATGACTTGATCAGAATACGCAAGAGATTCATTTTCATTTAGTTTATCTTTGATTTGACTTACAAGTTGGCTACCAAAGGCATTTAAGTGCTCGTCTAGTTGTCGGCCAACGGCTAACTGTGGTACGAGCTTAAAGTTATTAGCATCTGGAAGTGCGTTACGATCTTCAGAGTACTGTTGGCCTGTTTTAAAGGCAGCATTGACATATTCGTCTTTAATCAGTTTTAAAATCGAAGGATAGTTTTCTACAATTTTATTTTCTTCATTGGTCTTGAAAATTGAAATAAAAAGGATTTCGCATCGAGCTCCAGAACAAAGTGCCAATGTGTTGAAGCCATTACTTTTGACAAGATTCAATCTATCAGCTGCAATATTAAAATCATGTATTTCTGCTACGATTTGATCTTTGCTCAATACACGATAAGAAAATTTTTTGATTGTTCCAGCATATTGAATTTTAACATCAGATTTTTCAAGTTTCGCAGGTAAAAGGGCTTGGGTCGCAGCCCCTTTTTTATCTTCACCTAAAAAACGGCTGAGAACGCTTGATAAATTCATATATTCAACAACATTCATGAGGTGTTCAGGCTTTACCGGTGGTTGTTTGCTTTGGGATGAGCTCTGTAGTGGCACTGCCTTATCGGCTTGAGGCTGAGCTTTCACAACAGTCGTTTGTTGTGCTGGTTGTGAGCCATCCAATATCTGAGTAGTTTTTTCACTTGTATTTGATTTTTGAGTGTCATCCTCTATTTTGACAGTGACGTCTTCTGTAAAGTTATCAAGATCTGTGGCTGAATTTGAATTGATATCAATTGGAGTAACTTCAGTATTAGCTGGCGGCTTATTTTCGTCTTGACTGGGTTTCAAGGTAACTTCAGGAATAGCGTCGCTTTGATTGAGCTTAAGTTCCTGAAAGTTTTTTGTGGACTGAGGTTTTAGAAGCTGAAAGTTATCGCACCCAGTAAGGAATAGAGCGCTTAAACCAGAAATGAATAAAAATTTCATAGAACCTCCAAACTTAGATAAGGATGCACTTTAGGGGCACAAGGCGAAGGTACTCCTTCCTGATTAAAAATGATTTGAGCTTGGGTGTTGTTCGAAAGTAGACTAAAAGTTCGACATAGGCCTGAATTTGTCAGCGCATTCAAATCAGGAGACCGTAACGAGGAAGTCTCACTAATATTAAATTTCGGGTTAAGAAACCTTGTTCTTTTTATAAATTATCGATTTTTTAGGAAAGTTTGTCTTTTGTCGGGTATCTTACTGGCTTCAAACACAAGTTGTGAAAGATGGTTTTATTTTTATGCAGAATCTTGAATTTTCAAATATGTCACTCAGCCCCGCTATGATCCAATCTCTTGGCATGATGGGATATACCAAACCAACTCCAATTCAAGCAGAAGTGATCACACACTTAATGAAAGAAGAAACTTTGGACCTTGTTGCTTTGGCACAGACGGGTTCTGGAAAAACAGCCGCTTTTGGCGTTCCACTTCTCGAAAAACTTGATGCGGGCCTGAATCAAGTTCAAGCTCTTGTTTTAGCTCCTACCAGAGAACTTGCGGCACAAATCGAAGAAATTTTAAGTAAGCTCATGAAGCCATTAGGTTTAAGATCTATGACTATTTATGGTGGACAAAGTTATTCTATACAGCGTGATAATATCAGAAGAAAGCCCCATGTTCTTATTGCAACCCCCGGTCGTTTGATTGATTTATTAAATCAAAAACTTGTTGATCTAACTCAAATAAAAGTTTTAGTCCTTGATGAAGCTGATCGAATGCTTTCAATGGGATTTGAAGAAGATCTTCAGGCTATTTTAAACTTCACTCATCAAAAAGACGATAAAAATCATGACCGTGCTTCTTGCCAGACCTGGTTGTTTTCAGCGACGATGGCACCTGGAATTAAACGAATTCTTAATCGTTATCTGAATAAACCAAAAATAGTTGAACAAGTTTCTGAAAACCAAGGTGTTTCATCAACTTTGACTCATCATTACGTTGCGGTTAGAAGTGGTTTCCGTAAGCAAGCTTTACTTCGAATTGTTAAAAGTGTTGATAACTTTTATGGAATTATATTTTGCCAAACAAAAAGAGACGTCAATGACGTTGAAGAATTACTGCGTGAAAACGATATCACTTGCATGAGTCTTCATGGTGACAAACAACAACGAGAGCGCGAAAGTATTTTAAAAAATTTGAAGAATGAAAAGTTTCAAATTTTGATTGCAACAGACGTAGCTGCGCGCGGCCTTGATGTTAAAAATTTAACCCATGTTATCCATTTCTCGTTACCAATCGAAATTGAATCGTATATTCACCGATCAGGTCGAACAGGACGAAATGGTGAAAATGGACTTGTTGTTAGCATCATGGAGCCTTCTGATTTTTCAAAACTAAGTCGTTTGCAAAGACTAACTAAAATTCAATTCACAGCTTATCCGATGAAAAATACAGGCGAAGTATTAAAAGGTATTGTTAAAGGCGAGTTAGAATCTTTAAGTAAAAATAAAGGTGATTCTCATATCATGCAGGAACTTAAAAAAATCTGCGGTGAATTACTCACAGAGCAAGAAACGAATCTCTATTCGACAGCGGAATGGATGGCTGCAGTTATTAACTCAAAAATGCGTGATCAAAGCATTTGGAGAGATGATATTTATATCAACGACTTTTCGTCTAAAGCACGCACCGGTGGTGGATCAGGTGGCGGTGGATTCCGTGGCGGCTATGATCGAGGTGGTGACAGAGGCGGATTCCGTGGCGGTGATCGTCGTGGAAGTGGAAGCCGAAGCGCCGGCGGTGGTGAAAGACGTGGCGGATATTCAGCAGATCGACGCGATGAAGGCGGCGGGTACTCGGCACCTAGAAGTCGTGATGAAAACGCGGGAAGTAGCGATTCAAGAAGCAGTCGTTTCGAAAATCGCAGGTCTGAAGAACCGCGTTCTGCAGGTCCTCGAAGTGAATCACGAAGGCCTTCGGCAGCAAGTGCAACTCAATCAAAAGAAGGAGCACGATCAAAGCCTCGCTACGTTTCTAAGAAAAAATATTAATCTTTAAGGTATTGCATTAAAAGGGTGCGAGCTTCTAATTTCGCACCCAAAACTGATAAGAAAATAAAAACTCCCGCTGTTTTTCGATTTAAAAAGAGAAGTTCTCGTGGGGGAGTTCTAAGCGGAAACTCTTTGACCATTTTGATCGCACCATCCGTAATTCTTCTTGGTAAATCCGTCTTTTTCCAATCATAAACTTCTGGTCCAAAAGGTTCTACTGTTTCGTAGGATAACTTTTTAAAAATCTGAACAAACTCTGGATTATCATTTTTCTTCAAAAAGTCTAAATTATAACAAGCTTCTTCAAACTCTTCATTCTGAGTGACTAGACTTCGAATAAGCTTTTTATAGTTTAGCATAAAATCCTCACCAAATTCTTTAGTAGCTCCGAAATCAAAAAGGACAATTTGGTCTTGTCCAGATGGATCAATTCTTAATCGGTAATTTCCCAGGTGAGGATCTGTTTGTATAAAGCGCCATTGAAAAATTTCTTTAAAATAAAGTTCTAAGAAATGACTGGAAAGTCTGTTTCTTCTTTCTTGGCTTAAGGATTGTATTAATGGATCATCCGCTTTGAGGCCGCGTTCAAAGCTCATGGCAATTATTTTCGTAGAACTATAGCGAGAAAAATATTTTGGAACGATATATCTTGAGTCTTTTTTTAGAAGTTCACGATATTTTTCCATCAGTCTGACTTCGTATTGGTAGTCCATTTCTTGGATCAGCATTTCTTTCATTTCTTCAAGAACTGAATCAAGTGAACCATCTATTGGAAAAACTTTAATCAGATTAAGGAAATTTTTAATAGCCTTGATATCACTATTGATTGCTTTGTCGACTCCTGGATATTGGATTTTTAGGACAATTGAAGCGCCAGTTTCTTTTATTCGGGCTCTGTGAACTTGTCCGAGAGAAGCGCAAGCAAGGGCTTCAGTTTCAATTTCCAACTCTTTTAGCAATTCGGGACCTAATTGCTTTTCAAGAATATTTTTAATTTGAGACCATTCCATCGAAGGAGTGTCATTCTGAAGTGTTTTTAAATAATTATTTACTTCAGGTGGTAAGAAATGTTCACCCAATACTGAAAGCATTTGGCCTGCTTTCATCAAAGAACCTTTAAGCTCACCTAACTCTTTCGAAAAAATTTGAGCTTGAGATGTTAGATATTTAATCCAAGCCTCATCACGTTCTTCTTTATTTTTTAAAAAGTTACTCACTTTCTGGGTGGCGAGACTGGCACCGGCTCCGACAGTTAATTTAGCTAAACTCAAGCTTCTGGATAGAAAACCTGACTTAATATTTTTTATTGTTTTTTGCTTTTTATTTTCTGCCACAAAGTTTTGAGCCCTTTATTAAGACGCGAACTTGTTATTTACTAATGTGACAAGAGCAGAAACAGTTCCGCATAATAAAGTGCCCCATGCGACATCAACCAAAGTCATTTTGAGCGACCAGTTCTGTAAAGTTGAAAGATTTGTAAAGTCATAAACTGCATAAATGACAAAACCTAAAGCGGCTCCTGATAGAAAGCTTGGTATTAAGTCTGTTGATCGAGGTAAAATAAAAAAAGTGATTCCAAAAGCAAGTGTTACGTAAACAACAGCTGCTGCCCAAAGTATCGGGTTGAACTGTCCATCAATGGTTCGAGCTAATGTGCCAAGTTCAATTCGGTAGAAGTGCTTCATCACGAAGCCAAGCCAAATTGTATCAAGTACAAGTACAAAAAAAAGTGACAGAAAAAACTGAATTAAAAATTTCATCAGAATGATCATTCATCAATAATCATAGATGCGCAACCTCAACTTTGATTATCTAACAAAGAGACAGTTAGTCAAAAAACAAAGTTTGAAGCTCTATGTATTTTAAATCTTTCTTCTTTTCTTTAACTATCAATTCAAATTTGTTGTTCTTGCAGGTTACTGATTTATTTTTTTTCTTTTGATAGCCTCGGTTGTCGTACCAAACAAGGCCCGCTTTCTTTTTACCTAAACATGAACCTACTACGACAATATCAGTTTCTTCATCTGAACCGTTGTCATCGGCATCAATGGGAAGCGTTTGATCTTCTGGTATGCTTGTATCAACTGGAGTTTCAGCGGGTGAAATTTCCGTTGGATTTGAAATTTCGATGGTTTCAAGTAGAGGAATCGGTATGGGTTCTGCTGAAAGCTCGAGCACTGGCTCTGAGATCGTTTTAGGATCAGAAGGGTCTTGTAAAAAGTCGGTTTCGGGAGTTTTGATGTCAATGACTGTTGAAACATCAATTACTTCAGCTGCAGGCGAAGTCGGTGTTTCTTCAATCTCGGCAATTGTAGGTGGTTTTAATGCTGCAGGATCATCTTGTTGGAGGTCACTTCTATCATCCTCTCTTTCAAAATCAAATTGTGGGTCAGCATCAGTTTGTGGATTCGGACTTTCCGAAATGGCAGGAAGGGGCTCGCTGATAAGAACTGGTTCTGTTGGAGTGAGTGGCCTATCCGCTGAAGGTAGGCCACTGGCATCAGTCGGTGAAGCAGACTTCGAAGCATTGTCTAAACTACAGGCACTTAGAATAAGTCCTAATAAAATGGTGAAAGAAAATTGAATCAAGTATCGCACCATTTTGCGGCTCTCCTGTTTGATGCCTTCAGTTAAGTATCGGTATTCATCCTGAATAAATAACGTGTGATAGATAATTTGTTTTATGAAGTCTAGTGTCTCAAATTAAAACTGAATTATGAATCCTTGATCCAAGTCACTTCATGTTTGTTGTGACAAAGATGAAAGACTCGTGAACCTGGGATACTTAAAAAGGCATCGGTTGTGACAAAGTCTGTTGCTCCCTTGTACTTAAGGGTGCAAATAAATCGAAGGTCTGGATATCTTTTGATCCATTTTTTGACTAAATTTAAAAGATCTTGAGGGTCGCAAATAATATCAGAAAAAAACCAATCGGGTTTCTTAATTTTTGAGGGATCTAGTTTAAAAGCATCTTGTTTTATAAATTCAATATTGGGTAAAGCCAGAATGTTTGGATCAAGAGGAGCTTTGTCCACACTTATAACCTTGCATCCGATTGTCTGTAGAACCCAAGTCCAACCACCAGGGCAAGAACCCATATCAATGACAACATGGTTTTTTTCAGGAGGTTTAACATGCAAAGTGAAAGTTTCCCAAAGCTTTAAGTAAGCCCGAGAAGGTGGGGTTGCTGTTTCTTCAACGAATTCAATTTTTCCGATAGGAAATGGATTTAAAGTCGATGGGCATTTAAGCATTTTTTTTTCTTCCAGCAGGCACCAGAAACCAAAATCGTGATTTGATAATTTTTCTAAAAATTTGATTTTTTTAAATTTTCCACGGGATACTTTTTCCTGAATGAGTTCAGTTCTTCTGTGCATGTGAAACGAATAGGCAGCCCATTTTTTATTTTCCGCTTTGAGCTTTTTAGCAGCATCATTGATCGAATCAATTTTAATGATATCGAATTTTGTCAGTTTAAGTTGGGCCCATACAAGATTAAGATCAAGATCTAATAAAAAGAGGCGACCATTTCGGATCACCACTTCTTTTGGTGCACGATAGTTTATTTCGCTCAGAAGCTCATTTTCATAGCCTTCAAATGCGAGATAAGCGAAACTCACTACGCAGCGACTTTTTGTGCGGGTCCTAACAGGCCCCGGCTTGAGCATACCGCTGTTAAATCTGCCCAGAATTTTTCTTTGATTTTAATTTCAGCGGGTCCCATTTTAACTTTTGGAAAATCTGTTTTTTCTGCGTGACTACAGAAGTCAGCTTCAGAGCAACCTCGAACAACTTTGAGCATCAAATTGAAGTGAACATCGGTGAAAGACTTTTGATCAATCAGCATTTTTTTTAAACCTTGTTCTGGGGTGTGTGCTAGAAATTGATAAAGGCCTGCGTAATCATATTGATTCATTTTTAGACTCCTTCTCGTTAGTCATCTCTTGCAATGTATCGGCGCGATGGTGGTGATTCTTGAGCAGACTTAGACTAAGGAATAGTTCTCAATTTCAATAGAGCTCACAATAGATTTCAACTGGTTCTTGATCAACGATTCCAATCTGTTCCAAAATAATTTTTGAGCCCTGTTTTTTGAAATAGCCTTTCAGGTTCACTTCATCTACTTTTTGATTTTTTTGTTTGATCGTTCGAATATAGTCAAAATTCAAAATTTGTTGATTTGAATCTTTCCAATTCATTGCCAGCATGACGTAATCGAGAGTCGATCCATCATTTATTTGGTTCTCAAATTTTCCAGGTATGCTGAGCTGACTACCATCAATATCAATTGAATCACAAGTGGGTTGTTGAATATTAAATTCAATAGAGCCTTCCAAGTCCCCAAGCGAAGGGCTTCGGTAAAGACAACTGCCTGATAAATGGCCTGTTAAATTTAAACAAGCAAGAGCCGCATGAGAAGATAGAAAGAGTGCTAAAAATAAAACAGTATTCATGAGTTCTCCTATTTTGACTCAATCAAAAAAAGAGAAGATGGGCAAAACTATTGAACGATAACGCGGGGATCAAAGCAATATTCTTGTGGAAAATTTCGCATCGTTTGATGGACTTTTCCTGTACCGTAAATAATAGCAGTTTTGCGAGATTTCACATCTTGCACATATTGCGGTCTGACTGTTGTCAGTCGAGCTTCGAGTAGAGCCAATGCCCTTGACTGATCGTTGGCATTCGGATTTTTTGCAAGCCACTTATTGTAGAGAGCCAAGTGCACGTCGCTAATACTTCCGTTCTGAACAACAATGTCGAAAAAGAAGAGTAAAAACCTAAGTTCACGAAATTGAAAATAATTAAAATACTCTTTCGCTTTTTTAAAAATCGTAGTCGAAGCGGCCAACTGAAAACTTCGGTAGCCAGGGCTAATGGCCATATCTTGAAAAGATTTTTTCCAGCGAGCTGAAACTTTTCCATTGGAGTCTAGAATATTTGATTTGGCCCAATTGACCGAATTTGAATTGTCGTTTAATGCAGTTAAAAAATTATCTTCGTATCCTATTTCAAGTTTGTTAAGAATTTTTTGATCAGAAAATAATTTCCCATCAAAAAAAGTCTGCGAAATACCTGGATTTGTTAGATCTTCTTTTTGCCAGTCGTTAAGCATCGATTTTAAATTTCTATAGTCTTGACTGTTAAAAAAAGTCACCATTGTTGAATGGTGCAGATTGTACATTTGATTCAACCAAGGTTGCAGTGTTCCTTGTCCTAAATTTTGTTGCATGAGACCTAGGCTCATTCCTTGGCCATCTGAATTTCCTGCAATATTTTTCCAGCCTTCGCGGCCTTCAAAGCTACCCGTAATATTCAGACCTAATGCATAGTAAGTCCATTCGGGTACACTTAATTCCGAAGGCCAATTAACACCTTCTAGATCTAATTGACTACAAAGTTTGAGGTCGGAATCTTGTCCTGGTGTTGCAGGAGGGAGTGGTAAGGGAGTTTCTTTGGGGGGTTCCGTTGGATTGGGAATCGGATCATCACTTACAACATCGCGATTTGATTTATTATCCAAGAGTTCTTTTTTTTGGGGCGAACAGGCATTCAGAACAACAACAACAACCATCATGATAAAAAGCATGCTTTTATGAAACATCATGCAAAGCTATCGGTTCATTCCGAGACAGACTGAATTAAATCTGGTCTTTAGTTAGATGCTTATTTCTTCAATTAAGACTTTAGTTGTGAACAAGGCTTCATATACATTTTTAGAAATTTATATTAAACTGTTTGCATTGAAGATGTGGCAACAGGAGGCTCTTGGTATGGATAAGCAAAAATTACTTGAAAGTATGCGAGAGCAACTGGAACAAAATCGTCTCATTTTAATCGAAGCCACCCAAGCGACCTACGAAGCGGCAACTCACGAAGAAAGTAAGCCTGAAAATGAATACGATACTCGAGGTTTAGAAGCTTCTTATTTGGCAGGCGCACAATCTAAACGTGTCGGTGAAATCGAAGAAGCGCTTTTGATTTGCAATCAGATTAAATTAAAAAATTTTACTGAACATGATTCCATCGCACCGACAGCAGTTGTTGAATTGGATTCTGATAAAAAAAGATCTTTTGTTTTTTTAATGCCTCAGGGTGGTGGCATGAGTCTGAAGCAAAATGGAAAATCTATTCAAGTTATTACAGGACATAGTCCTTTAGGTGAAGCGCTTATCGGTCTTAAAGTAGGTGCAAGTGCAGTTGTGGATACGGGTCGCCATGAAAAAGAATATGAAATTATTCGTATCTGGTAAACCCGTAGAACCGTTTAATATTCATTTCAAATTTATAAGAGGGCTCGAATATCTAAAAGAAAATTTGTACTTTTTCTTTATCAATATTTGGCAAATACGATTTAGCTAAGTCCTCATATTTAACAAGATCAACTTTAATAGTTAATTGAGAATCCTCGAGGTTTTCCTTTATTTGTGAAATTAAACTCGCTGAAATTGAGTTCTCTGAAGTCTCAATATATAAAATATCAATGTCTGAAAAAGGATGCTGTGTTCCCCTAGCTCTTGACCCAAATACGTAGAGTTTGGCGCCGTGAGATATCAGAGGTTCAATGAGTAATTTTTTTATGATTTGATACTGCTTTTCTTGAAGACCCCAGTTCATTTTATATTCTTTGAAGATTGTTAATAAGCATTTGAACTTCAGGAATAAACTTCTGAATATTCAAAAAAACTTTTTTCGCAATGTCTTCGTCATAGGCATGAGAGGTTTCGTTTCGTGAATCAATAAAGCTAAGCCAGATTTCTGGGTTGACGATTAGGTTATTACGGGCCATTTCACGAATCGCAGGTTTTGCAGCTTGGGTTTGAGATCCTAATGCTTTCATACTTGTTTTCCATGCAAGCTCGACACAGTACTCAAATCTTTGAAGACACGCATCCCTGAGGGCTTTTTGAACAGCACTATCTTGCAAGTGTGATTCACCCATAAGTTGGAACGATTGAAGAAGAGAGTCTGATGCTTTTTTGAGTTCTTCTTTTGAAATTCCCAAAAATAAATCCTTTAAAGATTTGGTGCCCAGTGAGGGACTTGAACCCCCACGCCGTTAAGCACCAGATTCTAAGCCTGGCGTGGCTACCAATTACACCAACTGGGCACTTCGGAAAACTTGAAATCAGAAACTACGTTAACAATTAGCGACCTGTCAAGATGTGCATAAGCCCCACACGTGTCGAGGGGGCTTCATGCTATTTATCGGCGATCAGTTTTTTATAATCAGGAGCTCTCATGAGGTTGGCGAGTTCTTTTTCGCTGTCCATTTCAATTCGAACAAGCCAGCCTTCATTTATAGGATCGTCATTTAATGAAGAAGGATCGTCCATAAGAGTCGTGTTAACTTCAATCACTGTTCCAGATACTGGAGAGTAAAGATCACTTACGGCTTTTACGCTTTCGATCACACCAAAAGTTGTTCCCTGAGTTACTTTCTGTCCTTCTTCAGGTAGATCGCAATAGACAACTTCGCCCAGTTGGTCTTGTGCAAATTCAGTGATACCAACAGTCACGATGTTTTCATCGACTTGGGCCCATTCGTGTTCTTTTGTGTAGTAATAATCTTCAGGAATATGAAAAGCCATTTCGGGAGCTCCTTATTTTTTCAGAACCTTGTTATTTCGCGATAAAGGGAGTTTTGCAAGTAGAGGCTTTTGTTTTTTTACCGCGAATATCAACGTAAAAAAAACTTCCAACTTGCGAAAATTCAGGTCGAACATAGCCAATTCCGATGGGTTCGTCTAGCGTAGGCGAGTGAGTGCCGCTAGTGACAATGCCTATTTCTTGGTCATTTTCGTCATGAAGAGTGTAGCCTTGGCGTGGAATTCCGCGGTCGATCATTTTGAAACCGATAAGGCTTCGCGTCAATCCTGTTTCTTTTACTTTCGTGATGATGTCTTTCGCTAAAAAGTCTTTTGCTTGAGGTTTGATGGCCCAACCCAATGAAGCTTCATAAGGGTTTGTTGTATCGTCAATTTCATGTCCGTAGAGAGACATTTTCATTTCGGTTCGCAAAGAGTCTCTGGCGCCTAAGCCGATCGGCTTGACTCCAAAGTCCTGGCCAGTTTGAAGAAGAGTTTTCCAAAGATCTGAAGCCCCTTTATTTTCGATAAAGATTTCTCCGCCTTTTTCGCCTGTGTAGCCAGTTGTTGCAAATATAACTGAATGACCATTCCAATTTAACTTTTTTAAACTAAAAGATTTCATTGAGGCTGAGTTGATTTTTAAAACCGAATCTAACAACGCAAACGCTTTGGGTCCCTGCACGGCAATTTGGGCCCAATAAAGGCTTTCATTAACGAGTTCGGCCCCTTTGTTATTTTCTTGAAAGTGTTTCCAGTCTTTTTCGACATTGGCGGCGTTCACACAAACTAAGTAGTCTTCATTTTTTTTAAGGCAGTAGACGATAATATCGTCTACCAATCCGCCGCAGGAATTAGGGAGCAGTGAATACTGCGCCTGATCTTCTTCTAAAGCAGCAATGTTGTTGGTTGTCAGCCACTGAAGAGTTTCGAGAGCGCGAGGGCCTTTGAGTCTGAATTCGCCCATGTGGCTGACGTCAAAAAGTCCAACATGATTTCTAACAGTCAAATGTTCATCTTTTAAATTCGAATACTGAATAGGCATTTGCCATCCAGCAAATTCAACCATGCGGGCACCTAATTGAATATGATCTTCATACAACGGAGTTTTTTTCATCAGTATCTTGAATCAAGAAGCCGGCCTTCAGTCAAAGAAAATCAATACAACATTTTTATTTAAATTAATCGTGTCGTCGAATTTTTAGAGACCGTAACTCGTTGGATTTTTTTTCAAATCCATCGACATAGATTCTGTCCCCTCGACTGAGTTCTGGGGCTTCTCCATTTCGGAGCATCCAGGACAGGAATTCACGGTCTGAACCTCGGCAAATAAGTTGTCTGGTTTTGCCTTTTTCGTGAAGCGGGTCTCCTACAAGCCGAGACCAAGTTTTAGCAATAGGAGGTGTTTTACGGGCTGCTAAATAGCTGAAAGTGAGAGTGTTATTTTTCATAGGCAAATATTTTTCCATGTTTTCAAACCAAGAAGGTTTTTCAATCAACACCCGATCGTGACACCAGTCCGTTTTGGACTGAGAAAGTAAAGGGCAAGCTAACTGATGAGGGCAGGGCGCCCAAATAAAATAATTTTTTTCAATCAGTTGCTGACGTAGTTCTAGCAGCTTGCGGCCGTCTTGCTGTGTTGAAGGTTCAATAATCAGAAGGGCTTCCGATTCAAAAATCCAATCGGGTAAGCTTTCAAGCTCTGTTAAAGAGTAAGAAAAAACTGTTAAACTATGGGGACCGACTTGGGGTTTTTCAATCCAATGAAAGTTTGGGAAAAATCTTTGAGGGATTGATGACCGTTCAAAAAGTTGA
The DNA here is from genome assembly GCA_030158485.1 of Pseudobdellovibrionaceae bacterium. Lineage (GTDB taxonomy): Bacteria > Bdellovibrionota > Bdellovibrionia > Bdellovibrionales > Bdellovibrionaceae. Next base: position 234,830 of record JAOASS010000016.1, read on the forward strand.
GGCTTAGGAAACTGATCCTGAAGGGCCCAACTAGCAGTGCCAACTCCGGCCCCGTAATCCAGCATATATTTTAGATTTTGAAAAAAATTTTGATTGATTAATTCAGACTTAATTTTAAGTAGTCGCAAAGTATTAAGTGGCCAAAAATAGACTAACCCTGCTCTTTGGGCCCATTCCTTTTCCCAGGGAGTCGGACTGTCGGGGTTATGGATATAAAAGTCTGAAAGCTGCAGAACGTCTTCGGCTAGACTTTTCGGCAGCTGGGACCACTTCTTTTCAGCAAAAAGACGATTAACTTCTGATTCAATGTAGGTAGGAAAAGGAAAAATATTTTTTATCATGAGGGTTGAAAAAACAACAAGACGAAAGATCAGTCAACAATTCCTTTATTATGCCGAAAAAACAGATATGAATCCGAATACAGGTGTAAGCCATACAGTCACAGATTGGAAAACGGAAGCGGGTCCGCTTCGAGTTCTTATCATGGATCCCCATGTTTCCGAAATCATGGTGAATAGTTGGGATCTTATATTCGTTGAAAAAAATGGCGTGATCGAAGAGTCTTCTATCAAATTTAAAGATCCCGATGCCCTGATGCGTTTTGTTCAATCTTTAGCTGTTTTTGTTGGTAAAGAGCTTAATCGTCGAAGTCCATGTTTAGATGCTCGATTAAATGATGGTTTCCGTTTAAATATTGTTGTTCCGCCTGTGGCACTTGATGGGCCTTCAATTACAATTCGAAAGCCCTCTATGCAAAGTAAAAGTTACCAAGAGCTTGTGACAATGGGACATCTAGATGCTAAGGCAACTTATTTTTTAAGCCAAGCAGTCGCTGCAAAACAAAACATGATTGTATCGGGTGGAACGGGATCGGGAAAAACAACATTACTAAATGTACTCAGTGGATTTGTCAGATCAAAAGAGCGTGTTGTGACAATTGAAGATACTGCAGAGCTTCAACTTAAAGTTAAAAACTTGATTCGGATGGAAACAAAAGCAGCTATCGGAAATGATACAAGCGTGGGTATGGACATGCTTTTAAGAAATGCACTTCGAATGAGACCAGACCGGATTATAATCGGAGAGTGCCGTGGCTCAGAAACTTGGGATATGCTTATGGCAATGAACACTGGCCATGAAGGAAGCATGACAACAGTTCATGCTAATACGGCAGCCGATGCTCTTCGCCGTCTTGAATCGATGATTTTAAGAACTGGTACAGATGCTCCACTGAGTATGATACAAGCAGATATTGCGAACACAATTCATTTCATTGTTCAAACATCCCGAAATATAGATGGTAAACGTGAAATCACTGAAATTGCTGAAGTGTCTGGTCGCAACGAAACGGATTATATTGTGAATCATGTTTTTAAAATGGGTGCCAATGGAATACAAAGTACGGGCTATATTCCTCGATTTGTTGCAGATCATGCGAATCGACCAGATTCAAAAGTCCGATTTCCTGCAGACTATTTCAATCCTGATAAAAAAATATCTTTAGCAGCCTAAAGTTTTCGATAAATGATTTTAAAATCAATTTCTGGGATAAGTGTTTCAATTTTAAAGTCTGATTTTTTGATTATATTTTTGCCACTTAAGTTTTGTGAATTGTATAACCTATGAACATCATAGTTCATTTTGATATTTTGCCTGTGTAAAACTTGTGACATTCAAAAAAAGAGTCAAACTGGTTTTAATAGGAGCAACTTGTGAGAATATTAGGGTTACCTCAATTTAAAATTTTGTTACTTTGCTTTTCAGTCAGTTATTTATCAGGTTGTATTTTTGCAGAAGATAAGGGTGCTATCGAAAACGTGGGGACACCTGTTTCCGGAGAAGGTGATTTTACAGTGAGCCCACCGCCTTCTTCTGAAGTTTCAGTTGAAGTCCCTGCTTCTTCGGCTCCATTGGAGAACACGGATTTGCCAAATCAAGGCACCCTTCAACCTGAATTTAGATTCACAATTGATAATGGACGCCCTTACACTGAAGGCGAAGAAATAACGCTATCTATTTCAACTGATTTGCCGACTTACCTTTATTATAAAATCAGCCCAAATGAAAATTGCGAGGGTGGCACTTGGGTTGGTCTAGATGAAAGCTTATCTGCCGAAGTGAAAGTGACAAACTTTTTAAGAAATTCAAATAACCAGTATTCGGTAAGATTTAAAGATGTTGATTCGACTCCTGCGGATTGCTTAAAAGCATCAATTGTTCACGATAATCAGGGGCCAGATATTTTATTTACAAAATATCCAATGGCAATTTTAGAAGAAGGTGCTTCTTCTGAAATAATTGCAGAAGTAAAAGATGTTTCCCCCATCATGGCAGTGACTTGTTCCATGAACTCAATTAGTAAAAACTGTTTAGCGGGAACTAATATTATCCAACTTTCTCAATTACCTGCGGGCCAATATCATTTTTCGATTACAGCGACAGATATTCATGGTCATTCGAATTCAAAATCGATTTCATGGACGGTTGTGAATAAAGCAAAACTTTTAACTCAGACTGTACTAATAAAAGACGATCGTAAAGTGGATGTGCTGATCGTGATCGATAATTCAGGATCTATGGAGTACGAACAAAGAAGTATGGGTAATCGAGTTAAAAATATGCTTTCAGTTTTAAGAGGTTTAGACTACAGAATTGCCGTCACAACAACGGACCCCGGTGCAACTCGAACTTCTAACGGAATTAAATATTATGGCGACGGTGACTTAATCCCTATTTCAGGTCAAACAGGTAAGCTTTGGATTGATTCACTGATGGATGAATCAGTGGCTCAGCAATCATTAAGTCAAACATTGCAAAGACCAGAAACAGGTTCTGGATCTGAGCAAGCAATTCGTGCAACCTATCGTTTTATTGAAAGAGCAACGACACCAAGTTCGAGTTCAATCAGTACTTTCTTTCGAGAAGGCGCAAATTTTGCAACTCTTGTTATTTCGGATGAAGATGAATCGGCTAACACTGAAAAAAATGATCCTGAAAAATTATTGCAATTGATCGCTTCAAAGTTTAGTGGCCAAAAAGCATTCTCTTGGCACTCCATTATCACCAAACCCGGAGATTTGAGTTGTAAGAATACCCACGGAGCAACTTATGGTGAACGTTACAAAAAAATAACGAACTTAACTGGTGGAATTCTAGGCTCCGTATGTGAAGCTGACTACGCGACTCAAGTTTCAGGTGTTGCAACGGAAATTCGAAATTTAATTAAGAATATCACTTTATCATGCGAACCTTTAAGTGGTTACTCGATTCAAGTGATTCGTAATGGAGTGGCTTATGCTGTGCCATTTACTCTTGAAGGGCTTAACTTAAAATTCGCAAGTGAACTAGAGCCTGGGGAATATAAAGTGGACTATGCTTGTTTGAAATAGTCCACCCATCGAAATACTTAAATATTATGATTGGTAATCATCCAACGGGGGGCACGAACAAACTATATTACGGTCCCCATAGGCATTATCCACTCGTGCAACTGATGGAAAGTATTTATTTTTCTTTACCCACGCTAATGGAAATGCTGCTTTTGTTCGACTATAAGAATGCTTCCATTCATCTTTCAAAAGCATTTCAGCTGTGTGGGGAGAATTTTTAAGTACATTATTTTCTTTCGGGAACTTTCCGTTTTCCACTTCATGGATTTCCTGACGAATTGAAATCATCGCTTCAATAAAACGATCAAGTTCGGGTTTCGACTCGCTTTCAGTTGGTTCAACCATTAAAGTTCCAGCAACTGGGAAGCTCATGGTGGGTGCGTGAAAACCGTAATCCATAAGTCGTTTAGCAACATCAGTGACATCAATTTCAGAAGATTTTTTGAGGGGCCGTAAATCTAAAATACATTCATGGGCTACTAAACCTTCTTTGCCTTTGTAAAGAATCGGGTAGTGAGGCTCTAATTTTTTAGCAATGTAGTTTGCACTCAAGATTGAAACAAGAGTCGCTTTTTTTAAGCCTTCAGCGCCCATCATAGAAATATAAGCCCAAGAAATGGGAAGAATACTTGCGCTTCCCCAAGGAGCCGAAGTGATTGCGGTGATACCAGTTTTGGAACCCATTTCAGGAACAAGTGAATGCTTTGGTAAAAACGGTGCTAAGTGAGATTTGACTCCGATCGGGCCAACACCCGGGCCACCGCCACCATGGGGAATCGCAAATGTCTTATGCAAATTCATATGGGAAACGTCAGGGCCAAATTCTCCGGGTTTACAAATTCCAACAAGAGCATTCATGTTGGCGCCGTCCATATAAACTTGACCACCATGTTCATGAATAATGTCGCAAATTTCAGTAATGGCTTCTTCAAAAACGCCATGAGTTGATGGATAGGTGACCATAAGAGCGGCTAGGTTTTGTGAATGCTCAATTGCTTTTTCTTTGAGATCCTTCACATCAACATTTCCGTTTTCGTCGCATTTTGTCACCACAACTTGCATTCCCACCATAATAGCAGAAGCCGGATTTGTTCCGTGAGCACTTGAAGGAATCAAACAAATATTGCGGTGACTTTGGTTTTTTGATTTATGATATTCGCGAATAACAAGTAAACCTGCATATTCACCTTGGGCACCTGAATTAGGTTGTAACGAAACCGCTGAAAAACCAGTGATATCACAAAGTTTTTTTTCAAGATCATCGATCATATGCAATAAACCAACAGCCTGATCAAGAGGAGCAAATGGATGAAGTTGACTGATTTCAGGCCAGGAAACGGGCATCAGTTCAGTTGCTGAATTGAGTTTCATTGTGCACGACCCAAGCGGAATCATAGATTGTGTCAGTGTCACATCTTTTGACTGAAGTCTTTGGATGTATCTCATCAACTCAGTTTCAGAGTGATAAAGATTAAAAGTAGGATGTGTTAGATATTGTGATTTACGCTTTAAATCAGGGTCAAAGCTATAGTCTTCGGTTTTAAGTCCCTCTGCTTTTAAGTTAACGAATTCACCGTGATTGAAAGCTTGCAGAATTGATTCGACAGTTTCAATTGTGCAAGTCTCATCTAAAGTGAATGAAACAGTTTTTTTATTAATCAGTCTTAAGTTGATATCAAGATCCAAAGCTTCATCAACAATATTTTCTGCGCGATCCGTATCAACTGCAATCGTATCAAAATAGCTTTCAGACTTGAGCTTAAAGCCCATGCCTTTTAAACCTTGGGCTGCTAAGCGAGCCATCGAGTGAACTCTTTCTGCCATCTTTTTCAAACCTTGAGGGCCATGATAGACAGCATAAAAGCTAGCCATGTTAGCGAGTAGGACTTGTGCTGTGCAGATATTAGAAGTCGCTTTTTCACGGCGAATATGTTGTTCACGAGTTTGAAGGGCAAGTCGAAGCGCTTTATTGCCTTGAGAATCAACGGAAACCCCAACAAGGCGACCCGGCAATAATCTTTTATGAGCATCTTGAGTAGCTAAGTAAGCCGCATGCGGGCCACCAAATCCAAAAGGCACGCCAAAACGCTGGGTATTGCCGACGACAATGTCGGCTCCCCATTCTCCGGGAGGCTGTATAAGAGTCAGGGCTAATAAATCAGTTGAAGCAATAACCAGGGCTCCTGCTTGATGAACCTTTTCAGCTAGAGATTTTAAATTTTCGACTTTGCCATCAGTGCCGGGATAAGAAACCATTACGGCAAAAACTGAATGATCAAATTGAAATTTTGAAACGTCTTCAACTAGCATTTCAATACCCAGTGGCGTCGCTCGAGTTTTTAAAACTTCTAAAATATGTGGGTGAAGATTATTTGAAGCGATGAATTTGTTGGCATTGCCTTTTTTATGCAGGGCATAGGACATCTGCATCGCTTCGGCACTAGCTGTTCCTTCATCTAGCAAAGAAGCATTACAAATTTGCATTCCAGTTAAATCAGCAACCATTGTTTGAAAGTTAAGAATTGCTTCTAAGCGACCTTGTGAAATTTCAGGCTGATAAGGAGTGTAAGCTGTGTACCAATTTGGATTTTCAAAAACGTTACGTAAAATAGGACTTGGAGTTAGCGTTCCTGCGTAACCCATACCGATTAAAGATTTGTAAACTTTATTTTGAGAGACTTTATTTTTTAATTTCTGAAGAAGTTCATTTTCAGCAAGACCGTCTCCGATGCTGAGGGGTTTTTGCAAACGAATATTTTGAGGAACCACATGACGGGCCATTTCTTCAAGATTTTCGAAACCCAATTCTTTTAACATTAATTTAATATCTTCATCGCGTGGACCGATATGCCGATGGACAAATTCATTGCGAGTTGAGAGAGCTGATGTGAGTTCTGACATAGTAAGGCCTTTCGTCAATTTCAGAGCCTAAAATAGCAAAAACCCCGCGTACATTGTAGTAGTACAGCAGGGTTTTTTTATTCAGACTCTTTGCGCCATCAATTTTAAAGAAATTAGGCTTTTTTAGCCATTTTTTTAGTCGAACGTGTTTTAGCTTTTGCAGCCATTTTTTTAGTTGTTGCTTTCGACTTTAAGATTTTCGTCGCTTTGGCTTGTTGCTGAGTGGCCTTCTTTTTGTAGTTGTTCAAGTTTTTTTCAACTTGGTTAGCAGACTTTTTGATTTTGCTGATCGCAGTTTGGACTTCTTTGTTTAAATCTTTTTCTGCAACACGAACCTTAGATAAAATTCTTGAGTATTCAGCTTTTGCTTTTTTAACAGCTTGTTCTTTTTCAGAATTTAATTTTTGGTTTAAGTCAGTTTGCATTTTTTTAAGATCTTGGCTTAAACGATCAAAATCCGATAAAAATCTTTTGACGTTTGGATTCTTTGATAAGTTTTCGATAATTTTCGTGAGAGCGTTCATGGAATCTCCTGTTACTGGCAAGCCTTCTAGAGCTTACCTGTTGAATCGCTTTGTTTTTTGCAAAGCGATGAGAGTCAGTCAATGAGTGACTTCTCGTTAATGGAATCAGACTCGAGAGGAGAAATACTGTATTTTGTTTAAAAAATCAATCAATCGGATGATTTTACCAATATCAAACCTTTTTGGGGTTCACTCGTTGCTTTTTTGCATTAAAGAAATCGGCTAATAGCTCTTAAATCAACTTCAGAGTCATTGGGTTTGGTATGGGACATTTAAAGTGTAAATTTGAAGTCCCGAATTAACATTCCAGGTAACTTACTTCCGCCAAATTCACGGTTGTTGTAAGTTGAAATATTAACCGAAGTTTCCTGGAAATCCGTGAGATCAATCAGTCCAGATCCCCAGATATCATAAAGACTGACATCAAAACGCATATCTTGAATAGGTGAAATGATGTCTCCATTTTCAACCCAAAAACAAGCAAACCGAGTCATTCCTGTCAGGCGTGCCGACTTTTGGTCTGACCAATTCACATAATGAAGATTAGAAAGATAAAGGCCAGTGTTGAGTTCTTTGAAAATATGATCTCTTTTAAGGGATCCAGGCTTGATTTCCATTGTGAGGGGCGTTTCTCGAGTGTCTGCTCCATTTGATTTTAAATTAAATTCTGAAGCCGTTTTGGAAGATGTCATCAAATTTTTTAAAAGTCCATTTTCGATGATGGGTATTTGGGCTTCAGAGACTTCACCCAGTGAGTTAAAGCGTGGTTGAAATCCAAGTTCAAAATTTTCAATGAGAGTGAGCTTTTCTGAAAGTTGCATTTGTCCATCAGCAAGGAGTCTTAAGCTACATTGCCCCTGCTTGTAAGCGGCTTGGGAAAAACCTCCCCAGCTAGCGGTATTTTTAAGTTCCATCACAGCCGCGGGAGCAAGGTAGACTTTGTATTCTCCGCGTGGAATTTTTTTAGCGGGTTTTTGAAGTTGATGTAAAAATGTTCGAGATTGGCCAAGGGAAGTCTGCCAGGATTCTTCATCCCAATTTCGACCTGCTACATTTGCAGTGACGGCTTTTGCATTCCCTTGTTTTCCGCTATAAAGAGAATAATCAACAAAATAAATATCACTTGAATGCCAGTGAGAAGTTCCTTTTGAATTGGCAATTGCTTTTATCAGTGGGCCCGAAGCCATATAACCTACAAAGTCATCATTTGTGTGAACAGTTTGCGCAACTTTATCTATGATAAAATGAGAATTGGGAGTTTCGGCTTTTTCATCTTTTTGTGAAACACCAGATTCTGCTAAAATGATCGGATAAGGATTTTCAGGAAGCATTTCCATTTCTTGGCGAGCTTTTCCTAAATACAAAAGACATCGTTTTCGGTCTTCATCTAATTGTCCCGTTAATGGAAAGGCTATTTTAGCGATTTTATTTTGAGTCTGAATAACAAGATTTACTTGAGCTTGCTCAACAGATGTCGTTTGACGAACTTGGCCTTTATTGAATCGAACAAAATCACTTTCTTCAGCATCCAAAGACAAACTGACTTCTTCATCACCTTTAAGGTTTGCAAAGAGAATTTTAGAGTTTTTTTCGAAGGATTCTTGTATTTTATATTTCCAGCTCATGATTAACCTCCACCGAAAACTTCAATATCTTTAAATAAACAATAAGGAGCCGCATGGCCAACGCGAATAATTTGAGAAGGTTCGCCTTTACCGCAGTAGAGGGTACCGTATGTTTCCAATGTATCACCGACTTGAGCCAAATTGCGCCAAAAGTCTAAAGTGCGCCCACGATAATTAGAGTTTTTAACAATTTTTGTGATTTTACCATTTTCGACGAGTTGGCCGTACTCGCATCCAAATTGAAACTTATCCCTGTAGTCATCAATCGACCAAGATTTATTTGAGTGTACGATGAGGCCTTTTTCCATTGAGGAAATCATATCATCTAAAGTGGACATTCCAGTTTCCATATTGATATTAGCCATGCGGTCTATCGGTGCTCGGTTCCAACTTGAGGACCTGAAATTAGCAACTCCAGATACGGGAGATCGTTCTTGAGATTCAAGTCCTCCTAGGGCACGAATAAGTATTCCATTTTTAATTAAGTGTTCTTTTTTAGCTTCTTGGCCGCTTTCATCGAAGCGATAGCTTGCAATTTCACCAAAGCGAGTGGGATCAAAAGTAATGTTCATTAAAGGAGATCCATATTGAAGTTTTCCGAAATCTTCTTCTCGAACGAAGCTCCAGCCGGCGAAATTTCTTTCATCGCCTAAAATTCGGTCTAATTCTAAAGGGTGACCGATAGACTCGTGTATTTGAATATACATTTGATCAGGTCCGACAAGGAGATCGCGTTTATCATGCGGGCAGTTTTCAGCTTCAATCAATTCAAGGGCCTGGCGAGCTACGGTTTCACAATTTGGTAGTAAGCGGTGACGAGAAAATAATTCAGAGCCAATTTGATACCCAGCCGAACGTCCATTCAATGTTCGCGTCTGAACTTCCGATCCTTCTTGAGCAGTTGCTCCAATATTGAGAGCCACAATGGAAAAGTCTTGTACCGTTTCCGCCCCATTCGGTCCTTTTGAATGAATTTGAGTTTCGACTATAATAACGCCTGCTGAGCGCTGAACAATTTTATCTGAAATATTCATCGCTTGAGAGCAATCAACAAGTACATCCATAAGTTGTTTAAGGCTGACTGCATCGAAAGATTTTTGGATCGGGGTTTTATAAACACCTTGAGCAAACGGTCGAACTTTTGCGGAAAATTTAAAAACAGGATTATGACTACCAGCAAGAGCGATGCTTCGTGCTTTTTCTTCCGCCCGTTGAATTCCAGAAGTGCTTGTATCCTGAGTTCCAGCGTATCCGATGAAACCATTTTCCATAACTTCGACACGCACTCCTTGGTCGACAACACATAGACTTTCCTCTAATTTTTCATTCCGGATAGTTCTATAGGTCGTCTTTTCAGTGATAGAATGGATCCAAGTCATGAGTAGACTCCCTTGTCGGCTAGAGAAGTTCGAGATGTGCACAAATCTTTCGCACATCTCGGGCGAAGAGTCACTGGTTAACATCTCAAGTTTTGGCATTTGCTTTGCATTTTTAAAAATGAGGTGAACTCAGTTGCATTTGGAGTGTCATTTCGACACTTAACTGAGAACTTTTTTAACTCGATTGAGTTCTCAAAAAAAGTAGGAGATTTTGTGAAAAGTTTGAATTTAATTTTAGTTAATGAGAAAACAAAAGCCCTTTTATTCAAGCTCACGGCTCTGCTTACCTTTTTAGCTCTCAATTTTATTGGTTATAATGCTTTTTCAATGGAAACGAGTCAAATTTCGCATTTCGAAACTTCTGCTCATCGGAATAAAACTTCTCAAGAATGGAGTTCTCATCAAATACCAACTTGTCAGATTGCTTCCGAAGGAATGGTTGAAAATAAGTGGAACAGTATTCGAATTAAAATTAGTGGGGCTCTTGTTACAGGTGCCGATACACTTTCAGATTTGAGTCAAAAATTAAAAAATCTTGTGGTTGAAGGCAAATGCTTACCTGATCCCGCTAACTGTTCACTGGCGACAGAAGGTTTGGCTATGGGCAGCTGGGTGAAACACCGAATTTTAATTCAAGATGTCATAGCTTTTGGTGCCGACACAACGGCTCGAATATTTGATCAACTGGGTGAGCTCAAAAAAATCGGCTTGTGTGAATAAATATGAGTGAACTGCTTTTCATTGGGACCCTTTATCGGATATAAATCAGACTTCAATTTTGTTTGACTGCTTTAATTTGCTTGAGAGGTCTTAATTATGATTCGGTTATCACCCTATAATTTTAAAGAATATCAGTGGGCTGATTTACAGGAACTGCCTTTCAAGCTTCCAAAGCTTCAAAGTCATCGTGGCTATTGTGTCCAGGGTGCGCCCGAGAATACAATTCAATCAATTCAAGCTGCTTTTGATCAAGGCTATAAAATGGTTGAAATGGACTTACGCTTAAGTCAAAAGGGCGACATTATCTTATGGCATGATCAGGTAACGGATACGACGGATATTTCTAAAGCCAGTTTTTTTGAAAATGTTTTAGAGATTTTGCCGGTGGACTCTATTTATAATTTAGAAATTAAAAATGAATCTAAAATCAACTTTTCATTGGAAGAAAAATTAATTCATTTTTTAAAAAGATATCCCAAAAGAAATCAGCTGCTATTTTCTAGTTTTAATCCTTTTTCACTTTCTTGGATGAACAAACTTTTGCCAGAAATTCCACGTGCACTTTTAGTTTCGCAAGAAGATGAACCCGGCAATTCTTTTTTACTTAAAGAACTCACTTTTTTGCCTCTAGTAAAGCCTCATTTTCTAAACTTAAGATGGCAGGATTTAGATCACTACAAAGAAATCCCATTTGAAAGAAAAGTTGTTTGGACTGTGAATGATTTGACTCAGGCTCAATCTTTATTGGATCGGCACAAAGTTTCTTCTGTCATCACTGACACAATTCAGCCACAAGAGATAAGAGTTTAAAATGCTTTATGGACCATTTAATCGAAATTGGAAAAATTATGGTCGCATTAAAAATATCAAAATAATAGGACCTCATATTATATTTGATTTAAATGAAAAAACTTTTCAAGTTTTTTACAAAGAAGAATTTTCTTCGATTGAAAAAAATGATTGGGTTGCAATTGATGAAAATAGTCAACTTATTAGACTTTCACCTTCTTTGCGAGCGCCACTAACGACTGAATTAAATAATGAAAAAATAAAAACATGGAATCATTTTTTTCAATTTATACGTTATGTTTTTCAAGAAAAATTATTTAGAGAAATCCAAACACCAACTCTTGTCCCGTGTCCTGGGACAGAGCCTAGCCTGGATGTTTTTAATCTAGATCTCAAAATTGGAAATCAAATTCAAAAAGTTTTTTTACCAACTTCCCCAGAGCTGCATTTGAAAAAAGCCCTGACGATAGGCTTTGATAAAATCTATGAAATTGCAAAGTGTTATCGAAATAACGAAGTGACAGATCTTCATCAGCCGGAATTTTGGATGCTTGAATGGTATAGAAGTTTTGCAAATCTCTTTGATCTCCAAGCTGATGTTGTTCAGCTTATTTACAAGCTTTGTGACGAGTTCAAACAGACTCGCCCTGATGTTCAGTGTTTTACAATTCGCCAGCTTTTTAAAAAACATTTAAATTTTGATTTAAAGCCTGATACGTCTTTTGACGAGCTCAAGAAATTAGCTTTGCAGAACCAATTAAGAATAAATGATTCTTTCACGATTGATGACCTTTTTTTTATTTTAATGCTTGAAAAAATAGAGCCTTCTTTGCCAAAAGAAGTTTTAGTTTTCGTTGAAAAGTACCCGCCGTATCAGGCCGCTTTGGCTCGAAAAGATCATGAAGGATGGGCGGAAAGATTCGAAGTTTATTGGAAGGGCATGGAGCTTGCGAATGCGTTTGATGAACTTAACGATCCTGTCGAGCAAAGAAAAAGGTCTGTTGACGATTTGGCAAAAAGAGAAAGTCGAAATGCTATTCAATTGGATGAAAGTTTTTTTCAAGCCCTTGAAAGTGGTATGCCACCGTCTGCGGGAATCGCTCTGGGCTTAGAAAGATTATTTATGGCCTTAGTAAATATTCAAAAAATTGATGAACTTCGACTTTTTCCTATTAAAACTGAAAAAAGGTTCTAAAAAAACAGACTAATCTATTTCAGGAAATAGAGCGGTTTAATTTTAGCTTTTATTAATTTCGTCTTTGAGTTCTTTTCCAACTTTGAAGAATGGAAGTTTTTTTTCTTCAACATCGATAACTTCACCAGTGCGTGGGTTACGACCTTTATAAGATTTGTACTCACGGTTAACGAATGATCCAAATCCACGGATTTCAATGCGGTCATCCCGCAGCAAAGCTTCTACCATCGAGTCGAAAATCGTGTTTACAACTGTTTCAGCTTTGACTCTTGTGATGCCTGCTTTTTCTGACACGATATTGATCAATTCAGCTTTTGTAATCGTCATGGACCTTGCCTTAAGTTATTGAATAGACTCATCTTAAATACATGAAAACAGCTCGAAAAGGTAAATATTGATCTAATGCGCAGCATTCCAAAATATCTGACATGGGTTGAGCTAAAAATACAACTTAATCGTTAATAGTGGTCTTAAAATCTATCGAAGATCAAGAAAGCGCTTTTTTGCCGGCTTAAAACCAGCATCCTGAAGGATCTGACGATAAGCATTAAGTGCTAAGTCCGTCATTTTTTTCACATCAAAAAGCTCAAGAACTTTTTTTCGAGCTCTTTCTCCTAATTCTTGGGTCGGAATGGAGCCCGAAAAAATTTCGATCAAGAGATTGGCCAAAGATTCTTTATCTGCGGGACGCAAAAGAAAACCATCTAAACCATCTTCTATAACATGTGAAATGGGACTGACTTCTGAACCTATAATTACTTTTTTCTGAGCCATAGCTTCAATTAAAGTTGTTTCAAAACCGTTAGTTCTAGAACTTAAGTTGATATAAACATCACTAACAGAGATTACATCAAGCGCTTCGTCTTCAGGAACTGCGCCCAAGAGAAGCACTCTTTTGCCTAAAGCTTTTTGTAAAATTTCAAATTCGATTTCTTTAAAAAGGGGGCCATTCCCTATGACAACAAGATAGGAAGAAGGCTTTTTGACTGCTACTTTTTCGAATCCCGCTAAAAGGTGTAAAATTTCTTGAGTTTCATTAAGGTCAGAAAAAGTAACAGCGAGTTGTGAGTTTTCAGGCAATCCCCATTTTTTTTTGATTTCAAGAGCGTTTTCTAAGGGTTTAAAATCACTCAGTTCGAATCCGTAGGGAAGAGTATGAATTTTTAAATCGGGATAGAGATAATATCTTTCCAGTAAAAATCTTTGTTGAGGATGAGCAATAAAAACTCCGTCGGCGACGCTCAATAACTGCCGATCAGTTGCAAAGAATGTTGTTAAAAACTTGTAAGCGAGCGCTGATCCTGTTTGTAGAAGTGAGCCCAGAGTATCGTGACCTCTTCCTAAAATCGAAAAGATTTGTGACATCTGGGTCGCTTCAGCATCAAAACAGACTGCGACTTTAAATCGTTTTTTTTGTTTTGCAATTTTAAGAGCAGAAGAATCAAGTGCATGGACAAGATCAAAAGGATTTTGCAAGTGAAGTTCTGTGAATTTACGAAAAATAGCGTCTTCGAAAGGAGCATGTTTTAAATCAGAATCTTTTTCTTGTAAAAAATAAGTTTTAACTCCGTCTCTTTCAACAAAGCTTTTTCCTATGGGACTTTTGCTGGCAAAGACTGTTACATCAACACCTTTTCTGGCAAGACCACGGGCCATTGGCCAAAGAAATCCGCTATCTGAAGCGCGGCTCAATATTTGGAACCGAGATCCAATCAGAAGCACTCGTAGTCGTGTTGTTGTTTTAAATAAAGCTTCAGCCATAAAAATTCCTAATGAACTTTATTCTATCAGGCTTGCTTGCGATCCGACAAAGCTTTCGTGATCCATCGATTAAGATCATTCAATGACTGATCTAAAACAAAAGAAGGGCCCCGGACCTTTCTTTTGATAACAGGCGGCACTAAAGCACCGGAGGTCCAGCGATTTTCAAGTTGCTGAGCTACGTGGTCATGATCAATCAGAGAACAGTTTTCGCCGACAGACCAAAGTCCGGACAGAAGTTCAATTTGATGAGTATCAAGAATCACAAAAACTCCTGACAACGAAGCAAAAGAAGCTAAATCGACAAAAAAGTGAGGAGAAATATTTTGTCCTGCTAAAAGCAAAACTTCCGATTCTTTTAAAATCTTAAGAATTTCGATTTTATTAAGATGGCTTGACCACAGAGGCTTATGCTTCCAATTGCTGAAGAGATCTTGGAATTCCTGATGTTTTTTAAAGTTCCATTGACTGCGATCAGCTAAAAAAATCCAAGTTTTATCTTTAGCGGTGCTTTCAAAAAAGCCTTTATTTTCTTTAACGTATTTTTCATCCCAAGGACAAACCCAGATGTTCTTATTGTTAAGAGCCGATAAAACGTCATTTGATTTAGAGTCAGTTTCTGTTTGCAGCGGGGCCAGAGAGGGTAAGGGCGCTAGTAAAGTTCTCAGTTGCCGTTTGCTATCTGAGCTTATTCCCCTAAGATCGGCTAAATTTTTTCTTGATGAAAGAGTGACTAAATCGGCTCGTTTCAAAAGAGTGCGAAAGCTTTTTGATTTCTTGGGATTTAAGAATCCTAAGAAGCTGACAGCCATTGGTTGATTGGGAAGTGCGCCAATTGTTTCAATCAGAGCTCTTTCCATCCAGTTCAGTGTTTCATCTTCCCAAATAAAATAGACGAGATCTGGTTGAATACGAAGAAATGAAGCCCAAATTAAAAGCAAATTTCGAGTATTCGCTTCGTAAGTGAGATGGGGATAGACTGGCTGCTGGTCTGTTTCAAGACTTTCAATAAAGGAATTTGCAGTTTCGGTTCTATTTCTAGAAATTAAGAAGATTTTCGCCATGGAGCACCCAAAGCTTTAAATATTTTTTCTAAGACTTTTTTATTTGCATCAGGAATAGAACGCTCTTTGAGCTCTTCAGGGTAGATCCATTCTAACATTAAATGATGCTTAGCTTTCGGTTGTCCTTTCCAATAAAGAACTTCGTAAAATAAAATCACAATGCCGACATCATTATATGAGTGAGTTACGCTGAGTTTTAGTTCTCCTATATTCGCTTCGATTCCGAGCTCTTCTGATAACTCACGTGCCAGAGCTTCTTCAGGTGATTCGCCCAATTCAATTTTGCCACCAGGAAATTCCCAAAGTCCCGCAAGCGAATTATTTTCAGGTCTTTGTCCAACCAGAATGCGACCATCCTTTTTCAGGAAGCCTGCAACGACTGGGATCCATTGGATCTTTTTCAGTCGAGTTTTCTTGGGTTGAGCATTTTCCATATTCGAGCCACATCTTTCAAAAATCCGGGGCCATTAAAAATCAGGGCTGAATAAGTTTGTACGAGATCAGCCCCTTTCTTGAGTCTGTCAAAAACGTCATCAGCTGTCATCACTCCACCGCAACTGATAATTAACAACGAAGAGCGTTGCGAGCCTAGGATCGATTGAACTTGATCTAAGGCCAAAAGAGACTTTTGTTTGAGAGGCAATCCAGAAACCCCGCCTTCGATTGGGAAAGAAAGATCAGGAGTTCGAGATAAAGTAGTATTTGTCAAAATAAAGCCCGAAATACCTTCGCGAACAGATAAAAGGACAGTTTCTTTGAAATCCTGTGGTTCCATATCAGGTGATAGTTTCAGTAATACGGGTGTCGAGCCCGCTGTTTGAATAACTCGACCAAGCCAGCCTTCAAGATTTGTGACTTGGGCCAAATTTCTGAGGCCAGGAGTATTAGGTGAAGAGATATTGACGACTAAAGCATCCGCGACTTTTCGAAATTTTTCAGTCAAAAAAACATAATCGTCACCGGCATTTTCAATTGAAGTATTTCTATTTTTTCCAATATTAACGAACAACGGGGTTTTGTGTGTTAATTTCTGGATTTGATTCAAAACATAATCTGAGCCTTTTGAAGGGAATCCTAACTTATTCCAAACAGCTAGCTGTTTAAGATTTCGATCAATGACAGTTCCGGGATTGCCTTTTTGGGGCAATGGCGTAACTGTCCCAATTTCAATAAATCCAGCACCTAGTTTTTGCCAAGCTTCAACGTGCTCTGCATTTTTATCGAGTCCACCCGCTGTCCCAAGAGGATTTTTAAATTGAAGACCTTTCCAGTTGAGAGGTTGCCATTCAATATTTTGAGAAATCCGAGACTCAAGATTGAACCACGCCGCGGCCTCGATTCCCAAGCCACTTAAAGCATGGGAAACGCGGGCTGGCAGCCAAAGCCAAGGTCTGATCATCGCGGATAAAGTCCCCGGAGGAGCATCGCTTTTTCAAGGCGTTGCACTGAACACGCCATGGCAGCGAGTCTCATGTCGACATTTTTTTCTGTATGAAACTTATAAACTGTTTCAAACGCTTTTGTAATAATTGATTTTAAACGGCCATTGATTTCGTCTTCATCCCAAAAGAAAGACATAATATCCTGAACCCATTCGAAGTAAGAAACAATAACGCCACCACCGTTTGCCACAACGTCTGGAGCAATAAAAATACCTCGTTGAGATAAAATTTTTGTAGCTGTGTTTGTGATGGGGCCATTGGCGCCTTCAATAATAATTTTTGCTTTAATTCGTTCTGCGTTATGAGTGTCAATTTGGTTTTCTAAAGCGCAAGGGAAAAGAGCATCGCAAGCAAGTTCTAACAACTGTTCATTTCCGATATCAGTCGACTTTGGGAAGCCTTTAACAGTTTTATTTTGTTTTGTATATTCGATGAGTTCAGGAATATTAAGACCATCGCCATTAAAAATTCCACCTGAAACATCACTGACTGCGATAATTTTAGCACCTCGCTGATGTGCAAATAAAGCGGCGAAAGATCCGACGTTACCAAAACCTTGAACAACAATTTTTGCACCATTCATGCTAAGGCGGTTTTTTTCAAAAGCTTTTTCAGCGACATAAACAACACCTAAGCCAGTGGCATGATTTCGTCCCATTGACCCACCAATTTCGACAGGTTTTCCGGTGACGACTCCTGGTTGGAAGTAGCCCCCTTTTTCTTGTGAATAAGTGTCCATCATCCAAGCCATCGTTTGGGGATCTGTTCCCACATCTGGAGCGGGAATATCTTTAGTCGGCCCAATGAAGTCTGAAATCTCAGAAGTAAAACGACGAGTTAAGTTTTGTTTTTCAGTTCGAGAAAGCTTAGACGGATCAACAGCAACTCCGCCTTTTGCTCCACCTAAAGGGAGACCTAAAACGGAATTTTTAAAAGTCATTAAGGCAGCTAAGCCTACGACTTCTGGAAGATCCACGTTTTGATGGTAACGAATACCACCCTTATAGGGTCCAAGAGTGGAATTGTATTGGACTCTGTAGCCAGTGAAAACTTTAACATTATAATTATCCATGCGCACTGGAATGGAGACTGTCACGCTTTTGCGAGGGTATTTCAGTCTTTCAAGGACATTTGGATCGCAATTAATAATTTGTCCGGCTTCTTCCAAGACTTGGCGAGCATTTCTGAAAAGTGGACCGTCTAGATGTGCTTCTGATGAGGGGATCGTGTGTTCCATATAGTTGAGCCTTCTATGAAAATGAATTAAGTTAAAGAAGTTTAGAGAATTTACTCTTTTGTGTCACGATTTTGTGTTGAATATTATGCTGGAGGCTCAAATTATGACGTTTCGAATCAGCCTTCAGGTTTTGATTGTTTTTTTAATTATTTCGCCCCCTTTCGGCGCTCAAGCGGCTCTTGATCTTCCAGATAAAAATTGGATCAAAGTTTATCAGACGAATTTGATGGAATTTATTTCTCCTGGATCAGATTATGTGGCTGCCACGCCGGGTCGACATTCCCAGTGGGTGAGTTACCTCGTGAATCAAGTTTTATCTTGGCAACCCCTTGATTTAAAGCCTCGGCCTCAAAATGAGTGCGAACTTTTTAAGCTGAAAGAATCGCTTCAAAAAGCTTCTCGATCTGAAGTTCGAACGCAAATTTTAGAGGATTACTATTCGAAATGCAGATTTCATTTTTCAGAAGGCCCTTCGAATTCTTTGATGCAGGCTCTCAAAATTTTTTCGATGCACTATCAAATTGATGAAAATCCTTTTTTGCATCGAGTTGTATTTCATTTGCCTGATGGTCAAAAATTAAAAGGAGTTCTGGCTCTTAAGGATACTAAAAAAAGACCACTTGTAATTGTCAGGGCCGGTATTACTGGGAATGTGGAAGAAGCATTTGCTGAAAGGTTTTTCTTTTATCAACTTTTTGAAAGAGGTCTTTTTAACGTTCTCTTGGTTGAAAATATGACAAGTGCTGATTATATCCATTTTAATCAGACTCTTAATTTCGGCGGACTGGCTGAAGCTTATCAAAATATCTGGTTAGCCCAGACACTAAAGTCCAATTCACAACCTTTTTCAAAGTTAATTCAAAGTGTTCATTTGATGGGTTTGAGTTTGGGGGGGCAAGGGGTTTTAACTGCGGCGAAGTTGGCACTATACCAGGAAAATCCTCAGATTTTTAGTTCTTATTTGGCACTTTGTCCTCTTGTGAACACGAAGGAAACATTTGATCAACTCTTTAAAAAATCGGACTTCAGATTTCCTTTAGAATTCTGGGCTCGATCTCGGTTTTCAGAGTTCATCAATTTAAGACCCGAACTTTTTAAAGGTTTTTTTGGTTTTCCAAGCAGGCTTTTAGAGGCTGTTGCAAAAGATTATAAAAAACCTTCAGCGGATTTGTTGGGTTTAAAAGAACCTGAATTTCTGAAGAAAAAAAATGACTTTTATTCTCTTCATGAGCTTTCGAATTGGGATTTGGAGCTTCAAAATTCTGTTTGGATTTGGGTTACAAAAGATGATTCAGTTGTACCAGTTAAATTAAACACAGATAAACTTCGAAACATCAGACCCTTTCAAATCAATGAAGGCCATCATTGCAGTTTTCCTGTCGTTTGGGATGGTCGAATAATGAGTGCTATTTTTGAAGGTCACATACTTGGAAACTCAGGCTTCAAAACAGAAACTAAAAGCGTGAGACTTGAAGTGAACCCTGATCTGAAATGGAATGTAACAGATATTGTTTTTCATGATGATAAGCCAATTATTGAAGTCGAGCTGAGTGCGGCGGGGCTAACCAAAAGCTCTTTTATCATCAATTTATCAGATCTGGATTTTGAATTTCGCAACAATAAATTATCAGAGCATGAGAAGTTTATGGTTCGCCGCTGGATTTCGTCTCAATTAAAATGGGAACGAAATGGAACAGACTTGAGCCTTTTGCTATCTTGGCCTAAAGTTAAATAAGTTATTTGGAAATGGAGCATTCATGTTGAAGCCAGAACAATTAAGAGAAACTTTGTTATCTTCAGTCGAAGCGTATAAAAATAAGAAAGTTTTGATTGTAGGTGATTTAGGCCTCGACGAGTATGTTTTAGGTCAAGTCCGACGCATTTCTCCGGAGGCCCCGGTTCCAGTTTTAGAAGTTGAACAAGAAGACACAAGATTAGGACTTTCGGCAAACGTCGCTCAAAATGTTGTGAGCCTTGGTGGACAAGTCACATTAGTTTCAGTAGCCGGAGCCGATGCTGGAGCTGAAAAATTGAAAGCTATTTCTGAAAATGCGGGGGTTAATTGGCATTCTATTATCATCGATGAAAAACGACCAACGACTCGCAAAACAAGAATTATGACAGGCCCGCATCATATTGTACGTGTTGATTACGAATTAAAAAAATATTTATCTGCTCAAACAGAAGAAAAAGTTTTGCAGGAATTCAAAAAGCGAATTGGTGAGAATGATATCGTTATTTTGCAAGACTACGCAAAGGGCGTGATCACTGAAAAAATTGTTAGAACGATGGTTGAAATTTGTAAATCAAAAAATAAAAAGCTACTTGTTGACCCAAGTCGCACAAATAGTGGCGATTTCTATCAAGGTTGTGATTTGATAAAGCCCAATTATGATGAAGCTGTTGCGCTGTCAGAACTTAATTTTGATGACTTACGTGAAAATCCTAACCGAGTTCAAGAAGCCGGTCGTGCGCTTCAAAGAAAAACAGGTGCTCACCAAGTCGTTTTAACTCAAGGTAAAGAAGGCATGAGCATTTTCGAAGGTGACAAGCTGACTCAAGTTCCAACGCAAGCAAAAAAAGTTTTTGATGTAACGGGTGCAGGCGATACCGTTATTGCCGCAATAGCATTGGGTTTGGCAGGAAATTTAGATCTACTCACAAGTTGCCAACTCGCAAACTACGCAGCAGGTGTCGTCGTTGCCAAAATCGGCTGCGTTCCCTGCGACCTCTCTGAACTCAAATCCACACTCCAAAAGTGACAGGTGTATGAGGTCGGTTACAGCGTGTCATCTTGATCTCAAATTTGAGGTCTTTAAAAATTAAAAACCCACATTTTTAGATGTGGGTTTTTAATTTTCTGATATTTTAAAATAAAGAACTTACCAGCCGTAATATTGAGGATGATAATTTTGGTTGTAATAAGGATTTGACCAATAAGAATTGTAATTTTGCTGAGGAATGTACGGATTGTACCCGCCACCAAACTGTAAGTTAAAGCCAGCATTAAAACCAGAGTTTATGCCGCCATTGTAGCTGCCACCGTTATTGTAGCCATATCCTGGGTAGTAACCTGAATTGTATCCACTATTATATCCACCGTTGTAACCATTGTTATAGCCCGAGTTATAGCTATCAGCTTGAATACATTGGTTATTGTATAAAGCTTGTCCAATCTGACAGTGTCCTTGGTGCAAACACGTGCCAACTTGCGAACTATAGACCATGCCTTGACTGCACTGATTTGAAGTTGCGAGCACGCACTGACCGTTATTGTATTGAGCTTGTCCAACTGGGCAGTGACCTTGTTGTAAGCATCCATACTGAGTATTAACAAGTCCTGAAGAGCAAATGCCGACAGTACCGCCACTTTTGTTGCTGCTTCCGCTTTTGCCGCAACCTGCAACTAAGATAGCGAGAGTCGCACCAATCAAATACAAATACGAGTTTTTCATTTGAAGCTCCTTTTAATTTCAAGACTTGTATAACCACGATTTGTGCCAACCTAAATGGCGGCGGGTAATCTCTTGGAAGTCTTAAAATAGATTTGAACTCAGATTAGGGGGCTTCTTTTTCAGATTTTCGATCAAGTGCCCTTTTGTGGCAGGAGCTGTCTACTCCCTGATCGATTTTAAAGCTTTTTACGAAGACTCAAAAGTCTTATAAAATCTATAATTTATCGCTTAATCTCGAAACAGCTCGCATGTGGATCTCTTTTTTGTTAAATCTTTGCTTCTTATGTCGGGACCAACAAATACTCAAAAATTGAATGCTATTGGCTTTAAAGAACAGAAGCTGGTTTCTTGGGCTCCAGCTCAAGTTACATTTTCTGATTACATGAAAGCCGAACCGGCCGAAGCTGATAAACTTTTAGGACCCCAAAGCTTCTATGGTCTAACTATGGAAGACTTAGAAAAAATGATTCGCCATATGGGTAAAGAAAAGTATCGAACCCAGCAGCTTTACAAATGGGTTTATGAAAAACAAGTTTGTGATTTTGATCAAATGACGAATCTTTCAAAAGACTTTAGAAGTGAATTAAAAAAGCTTTTTATTTTCGAGCTGCCCCGAGTTGTAACTCACTTAAAATCTGTTGATGGAACTCAAAAGTTTCTTTTTGATATGGGCGAAGGGCAGACAGTTGAAGCTGTTTTGATACCTTCTGACGATCGCATGACGCTTTGTATTTCATCTGAAATTGGCTGCAACATGGCTTGTCGTTTTTGTTTTACAGGAAAACAAAAGTTGAAACGAAGACTGAAGACAAGTGAAATCGTCGGTCAGTTTTTGCAAGCTAAGTCTTTGCTTTCCGAAGGTATGAAAATAACTAATATTGTTTTTATGGGAATGGGCGAACCACTTGATAACCCTGAAGCAGTATTCAAAACTATCGAAATTTTAGCAAACGACTGGGGCATTAATTTTTCTCGTCGTAAGGTCACAGTTTCCACTTCTGGAATTGTGCCAGAAATGTGGCGAATTGCAGCTTCAAGAGCTCGTTTAGCAGTGTCTTTGAATGGTTATAATGATGAAGTCAGATCCCAAGTTATGCCCATTAATAAGCGTTGGAACTTGCAAGAGCTTTTGACCGAATGTCGAAAGTACGCTCGTGAAACAAAAGATCTTGTGACTTTTGAATACGTTCTTTTGAAGGGTGTTACTGATCAAGTCGAACATGCACGCGAGCTTTATAAAATAACACGTGATGTTCCTTGCAAAATTAATATTATTCCGTTCAATGAGCACCCTGGTAGCGGCTACGAACGTCCTGATGATATTTCTGTTTCCGCATTCCAAAATGAGTTGATGCGACTCGGAGCACATGTGCTTCTTCGTCGCACGATGGGTCGAGATATTTTCGCAGCTTGCGGACAGCTCACCAGTGCGTATAATGAACATCCACAAAAGATGGATATTTCTAATTCAGCATTAGGGGGAAAGCATGTCTCAAATTCTAGTCGTCGGGAGTCTAGCCTACGATAGTATTAAAACGCCTGTCGGCGCAGTTAATCGCGCTTTGGGTGGATCTGCGAATTATTTTTCTGTCGCAGCGTCTTTATTGTCACCTGTTCGAGTCGTCGGTGTTGTCGGTAGTGATTACAGTTCAGAAGATAAAAAAACTTTAGAAAAGCGTGATGTTGATTTAACGGGCATGACCGTTAAGCCAGGTCAGACTTTTCACTGGTCTGGTTTTTACGACGATAATTTAAACGAAGCTCAAACTTTGGCGACTGATTTAAATGTATTTGCAGACTTTGATCCAGTGCTACCGCCATCTTACCATGATTCAAAATTTGTCTTTTTGGCCAATATAGATCCTGTACTTCAGGCAAAAGTTTTAGATCAAGTTCAGAAGCCAGTCTATACCGGTATGGATACGATGAATTATTGGATTCAGTCTAAACGTGCAGACTTATTAAAAGTCCTATCAAGAGTCCAGATTTTGTTGATCAATGAAGGTGAAAGCAAAATGCTGACGGCAGAAGCAAATGCTATTTCTGCTTCTTACCAATTACTTAAAATGGGACCAGAAGCTGTTGTTATTAAACGTGGTGAATACGGCGTTATTTTGAATCATAAAGAAAAAGGTCTTTTTATTTTACCAGCTTTTCCAATTCCAGAAGTGGTGGATCCGACAGGTGCGGGTGATACTTTTGCGGGTGGATTTTTTGGAACTTTGTCTCAGGTTGGAACGAAGCCTCGATTCGAAGATTTAAAGAAAGCTTGTTTTGTTGGTAGTGCTTTAGCGAGCTTTACGGTTCAAGACTTTGGTCTTAAATCTTTAATCGCTGTAACTTCAGAAACTTTAAATAACCGTCAAAAGATTTATCAGAATTATCTGTTAATCAGCACTTAAGCCTTCAGAAAAATTAGAAAAATCCCGATCTTATAAAAGATGGGGAAACCTAAAATCAAGCCCAAAAAGGCTTTTGAAGAAAATGAATTTCTGAATGATTTGATCGATGAGGTCAAAGCAATTGATATTTCAGATGACGATGTAGAAGATGATTCTTTATCGTCTCAGTTTAATATTTTAACACCTTCAACTCAGATCGAAAACGGGCGTAAAAAAAGTTACGGTTACTTTGAAAATAATCAAGGCGAAAAAAATGGTGAAGATGAGCTTCCGACAGTTTTCGCTGATATTAAAAAAGATATTAAAGCACCAAAGCTCAAGAATAATTCACTGATTGAAGAGAGCACTGAAAGCAAGGCTCAGGATAAAACTGTAGCCTCGATAGACTCTGTTCCCAAAGTTTCTCAAGACACTTCCTTACAAGAAACTGCAGCGACAGCTGGATCAACTGTGGTACATGCAGAAACAGATCGCACAGTAGCTGTCGAAGGTGCGCGTGGAAATCGCGCAATTCTTCAAGAAAAAGTAGCCGCAGGTTCTTTAAGAGGAACTCGAAATGGACAAGTTTATACTTCTCTTGATGCCAGTTTAGCGCAATCTGAAACTCTTAAAATTGCTCAGTCTCGAATTAAAGAACTTGAATTAGAAATAGATCGACTTCGAACCGAGAATGATGATTTAGCTTCGGCAGGTGATGTGGTGACTCGTCGGTTGGAAGAGCTGCAAATTCGCCTCCTTCGACTTGAAAAGGAAAAAAATGATCTTGTCGAGCAGTCGAAAAATGAAATTTTGATTCTCAAAGGAAACTTACAGTTTAAAGAAACTGAACTTTCAAAAACAAAGCTAAAACTTGATGATTTAGATATGCGCATTAAATCAGATTTTAGAAAAATCCGAGTTCGAGAGCGCGAACTTGAAAATAGGCTTGAGTTAGTTCGTGGTGAGAAGCAAGCTTTGATGAGAGCCAAAGATGAAAAAATTTTGGACTCGCAACGTAAGTTAGAACAATATAAATCTGAACTTGATCTCTATAGAGCAAAGGTTCAGGATCTGAATAAAATGATGGAAAATCAGCATGATCAGATGCAAAAAACGATTCGCGCATTAAAAATTGCTTTAGTGAACTTGGAACATGATGATTCAAGTGATATGCAGGTCGAGGATTCTTCTGAAGCTGATTCAGAACAATCTAGAAAAGCTAAGTAATTGACTAGTATCTAAAGGACGAGGGATTGACCGTTGAGCCGCCGAATTAAACTTATTATAAGTGACTTACATTTAGGTAAAGGAAGACTTCTGGCTGATGGGGCGACTAATCAGTTGGAAGAATTTTATTACGGTGAAAAATTAACTGAATTTATTAATTATTATTCTTCTGGGGCCTTTCGAGACGCAGAAGTTGAAATTATCATCAATGGTGATTTTTTAAATTTTTTACAAGTTGATTATCGTGGTCATTTTTTGACAGTTATTACCGAAAGTGTCGCTCTTGAAGTTCTGGGCTCGATTTTGAATGGTCATGAAAATGTCTTCAGAGCTCTGAAAGATTTCGCTTCCCAGCCTCAGAATTCTATTACTTATGTTGTAGGGAATCATGACCAAGGAATGATGTGGCCTGCTTGTCGAGCTTTTTTGAATCAAGCTGTGGGATCTTCAATACGTTATAAAAACATCGTTTATTTTTTTGATGGTGTCCATATTGAGCACGGTCATATGCACGAAGCGGCCAACCGACTTGATCCTAAACGATTCTTTTTGAAAAAAGATCTTCCAGAGCCCATTTTAAATCTACCGTTCGGCTCACATTTTTTTATTGAGCTAGTGCTTAAGATTAAAGAAAAGTATCCCCACGTCGATAAAATTAGACCGTTCAGTAAAATGCTTCGATGGGCTTTTTTTAATGAAACTTGGTTGATTGTTTCTTCAGTTATAAAACTAGTTGGTTTTGGGTTTAAAACTTTATTTAAAAAAGATCCAAGAAGAAATTGGTCACTTAGAAATCTTTTAAAAATTGCATTTGAGAGCGCTATTTTTCCTGATCTCAGCGAATCAGCTCGTAAAATATTGCGTGACGACAGGGTTCATACAGTCGTTTTTGGACATACACATGTTTATCAGTATCGCCAATGGGGCACTGACAAAGAGTATTTTAATACGGGCACGTGGACAGAATTGACTTCATTGGATATCGTATCTTTAGGCAAGATAACCAAACTGACTTATGTCTTACTTGAGTATCCTGACGATGGTGGTCGTCCGCGAGGTCGCTTGAAAGAATGGAAGGGATACCATCGTATAGAAGAGGACGTCGCTGTCTCGTAATTTATTAAAGGAACTGCATGTTTTCAATTATAAATCAGACTGAAATTGTTCCCGCTCATTTGGAAGAAGCATGTCGTGAGTCACTCCAAAAGGTTCTTGATAATAAGGCCTTGGGATTTACGCAACTTCCGTCGCGAACTTATTTATGGAATGAGTGTCAACTTTTAGCGAATAGTTGGAAAGGCCATGTTGATCAAATCGTCTTGCTAGGAACAGGCGGAAGTTCTTTAGGGGTGCAAGTGATCATGGAGGTTTTCGGAATCTCGCAGGTCACTTTCATCGACAATGTAGATCCACTTCATTTTCAATTCCAAATTAATAATATTAAGAATCCTTCAAGGACAGCTTGGATTATCACTTCAAAAAGCGGAACGACGGTCGAAACACTCTGTGCACTTGAAATGATTTTACAAACAACTCAGTTGGGACCGTATGTTGCAGTCGTGTCTGAAAAAAAGAATTCTTCTTTAGCGAAGTGGGCTCAAAAAAACTCTTATGCACATCTCGAAATTCCAATTGATGTCGGCGGAAGATTTTCTGTTCTGTCTCCTGTCGGAATGTTACCAGCGGCTTTAGTTGGATTAGATTTGGAAAGATTCCGCCTGGGTGCAGTTGAAGCTTTGCAAAATAAAACACTTGTCACCCAACTGATGGCTCAAAGTATCATGAGCTTCAGTCGAAATGAGTGGATCACTGTTTTTTGGATTTACTCTTCAAGAGGAGCTTTTTTAGGGCGCTGGATTCAGCAGCTCTGGGCAGAATCTTTAGGTAAAGAATTTAATCAAATGAATCAACCAGCAGCCAGAGTTAGCACGCCTCTAGTAGCACTAGGAACAACGGATCAGCATTCTACTTTGCAACAAATGATGGATGGTGAAAAAGATAAGTTTTATTGGTTCATTCGATTTGGAGCACTGGAAGTTTCCCCCGAAATTCAATCAACACATTTTCCCGAAACTGAATTTTTGCGCGGTCATTCAATGGGTGAGCTTTTGGCAGCGGAAGCCCAAGCGACTCAGCAGGCTCTCGAGCAAAAAGATCGAAAAACTTTATGTCTTAAAACCAATACATCAATGGCACAGCGGTCGGGTGAGCAAGCTTTGGGCTTTTTTTTCATGATGATGGAATTGGTTGTGGCTGGAATGGCTCAGCACCTCTTAATTGATGCTTTCGATCAACCTGGAGTTGAGCTGGGCAAAAGACTGGCTCGAAGCCATTTCAAGACTCGGAGTTGAGCCTTAGTTACGTATTAGGTACACTTTTTCATATGGCTGATGAATCAAACAAAGAAGATAGAACAGAAAAAACCGTCGTTGCGAGTGAAACAACTCTTAATCGAAAAATGGCATCTTCGAATGTTGCACCTGTTATGATTGTTCTGATCGGACCAGCCGGCTATCAAGGTAAGCAGTGGGCTCTTCAAGATAACTTTGTGATTGGTCGCGCCGTTGAATCTCAAATTTTTATTGATGATGGAAGTGTGAGCCGTGCTCATGCTAAAATCGAATTTCGGGGATCAGAAATTGTGATTGTCGATCTTGGTTCGACAAATAAAACTGTTGTGAATGGTGCGGTGTTGCCTCCGCTTGCTCCGCAAGTTTTAAAGAATAATGATCAAGTAAAAACGGGTAATGTTGTTTTTAAGTTTCTTGATAAGGGAAATATTGAAGCCATTTCTTCGGCTGAACTTTTTGAAAAAGCGAATCGGGATGGATTAACTGGCGCTTACTCAAAAGGTGCGTTGATTGAGCGGGGCCCGGAAGTAATTAAGCGCTCTGAAATTTTGGGTGAACCCCTGAGCGTTATTGTCTTTGATATCGATCACTTTAAAAAAATAAATGATTCTTATGGTCACCCAGGTGGTGACCATGTTTTAAAAGAGCTATGCCGAGTAATTTCGACAAAGCTTACTCGTGCAAACGATTTTTTTGCTCGCTACGGTGGGGAAGAGTTTGTTTTGATTTTGGTTGGAACTCCGATCAGTGCGGCAATTGATATTGCAGAAAGAATTCGAAAGACAATTCAAGACTGCGAGTTCATTTTTGAAAATAAAAAAATTCCAGTTAACGTGTCAGTAGGTGTTGCTTCTCGAAAAGTAGATGAAGTTAGTTGGGATGTTTTGTTCGACCGAGCCGACAAAGCTCTCTATAGCAGTAAGCAGAATGGCCGTAACCGCGTTACGATCTCGCCCTAGCCGCAAGCGCCTTATCAAATTTTTTTATGGATGCCATAAAAATCTAGTTATTTCAAATAGTTAGTCCCAATTAGAACCTGCTTTTTTGGCGGCGGGATTGCAATACATAAAATGTAAGTTCGAACTGGTTTTCTAAAAGAGTTTTCCAGTTTATTGAAGTTATTAAAAAGACAGGAGGTTTTTTAACTTTGAGTGATGGGGTTCAAAATGATCCAAAAGAAAAAAATTCAAATATTAACCGAATTTATACAGGAGTGGGTCTGATATGACACGAGATCTTGAAAAAATGACGGATCTCGAACTCATCGAGAGAGTGAAGTTAGGTGATAAATCTAGTTTCTCTTGTCTCGTAATACGGCATCAGAGGGGATTACTTCGATTGGGTTTGAGATTTGTTAAAGACTTAGATCAAGCAGAGGACATTGTGCAGGAAGCTTTCATCAAAGCTTACGAGAAACTCAGCACGTTTGAAGGTCGATCCAGTTTTAAAAGCTGGCTTTACCAAATTGCGCTGAATACCGCTCGTAATCGTTTAAGAGAAAAACGACGCGAAACAGTTGATATAGAAGAGACCCATTTATCAGTGGCACCTATCGGAGAAACAATGCTCGTGCACACTGCGATAACAGATCTATTGAACAAAGAAGTTGAAAAACTTCCTTTTCGTCAAAGAACAGCTCTTGTTTTGCGAGTTTACGAAGATTTGAGTTTTAACGAAATTGCGGAAATTATGCAGTGTCCATACGACACCGCAAAAGCTAATTACCGTCATGCTTTGATTAAATTAAAAGAGATTTTCGAACACCGAGAAGATCTTAAAACATGGACACTTGAAACAGGAGGATTTTTTATGGAACTAACACCCCTTATGGAGGCCGAAGGATGAGACCACAAGCACGGACAGATATTAAAACAATTTTAAAAAATGCAGACGAAGTCGAAGTTCCCATGGACCCGGGTTACTATCATAGGTTACACGATAAAATTATGATGAAGATCGATGATCAAGTTGTGGAAGATAAATCCATAATTGTTCCGATGAAACGATTAAAACAACAAAGAGAGCAGCTTAAGAAGTATTAAGCCTGTTAGCAGGATATATTGTTTTAAAAGGCAGAAGATCTCTGAAATTAAAATTCAAGAGGTCTTTTGCCTTTTTATTTTGAGGTCTCTGCACATGTCATGATAGCTTTTTTCCATGACTGAATTTCTTTTTTTTAGACATGGTGAAACGGAATGGAATCGTAAAGGTATATTTCAAGGTCACACTGACATTCCACTAAATGAAAAAGGGAAACAGCAAGCTCAGCATTTAGCTGAAAAAGTCAGACATTGGAAGCCAGATGTCATTGTTTCTTCTGATTTGACTCGTGCTTTTTATACAGTCGAGTACTGTCGAGCAGATTGGAAAGTTCCCATTCACACTTCGGCTGATTTACGAGAAATGCATCTAGGCAAGGCAGAAGGATTGCATCGAGATGAAGTGATGAAATTAGTAGGAGATGATCTTTGGACAAAATGGCTTGGTCACAGTCATCAAGACGAAAATTTTAGTTTCCCCGGCGGCGAAACTAAAATACAAGCCCGAGCCCGAGCTCTCAATTATTTAGAGAAATTTGCTAAAGCCAATTCAAAATACAAAAGAATTGCAGTTTCAACCCATGGTGGAATTTTAAAAAGAGTAACCCATGGATTAAAAGGAGTTCCAGAAGAAGGAGTTCCAATTCCTAATTGTGTCACATATAGACTTAATTTTGATGGCTATAACTGGCACTTCATTCCAGTGAGAGAGCGCGCTTCAGCGGTTGTGCGTGCAGAAAATAAGATGCTCACTTTTTTGGGAATCGATCCCTTTAGTTCTCAAGAGTATCACTTTCTTCCAGGCGGAAAAATTGAGCCTCAGGAATCAGTGGAAGATTGTGCTATCCGTGAAACTTTGGAAGAAACAGGTTATAAAGTCAGTCCTCATCAAAATATTATCACCAGCGAATATGACTTTAAATGGAATAATCAGGATGTTTGGTGCCGAACTCATTTTGTAAAAGCAGATCTTAAATCAGATTTTCATAATCCCAAAAAAGTTAAAGATGCAGATTATAATAAAGGCGTCAGGTGGGTGCCACAAGATGATTTCGCCTCTTATTTTCATTATAATGAATCAATTTTTGAAAGTATTAAAAAATTAATTTAAATAAGATCAGCTAAGTCTTTGTCAGGATTTTTTGAATTCTTGAGCTTCTTACATTTTTCAATAAATATTTGAAAATCTCCACGAGCAAGCGTCCAGAGACGATCAAAGTTTGAGAAATCACTCATGTAAGTTTTGTACACCATAAGGCGCGCGTTATTTAATTTTATTTCATCGAAACGAAGCCAATTTTTCGATTTCATTTGTGGTTTGATTGTTTTTTTAAACAGATCCTGAATCTGTTTAATCCGGGCTTCTTTAAGCTGAAAGTTTTTTTCTTCATTTGAAAGGTTTTTGTACCAATCGTCTAATTGTTTTACTTGTTCCGTTATAAACGCCGAAAATATTTTATCATCAGAAGATTGATCCTGCATTAATTTATAAGATGGTGAAAGTGGGCCTTCTTTTTTTAAATAGAAAAGTTCTGCTCCTTTTTGTCCGGCGTAACTGGCAAGTCGTTCATTAAAATCAACACTGTCTTTTACCCAAATTGTAGTGTGGACAAGTTCGTGGATCAAAGTTTCTGCTAAAATTTCATCATCGTAGTTGAGCATGCTTGAAAGAAGTGGGTCTGCGAACCAACCGAGTGTGGAGTAAGCTGAAACTCCGCGGATATCAGTATCAAGTCCTTTTTTTGCTATCAACTTTTGTTCATCTTCAGCTTCTTTTTGATCAAAAAATCCCAAATAAGGAACTCGACCTACAATCGGAAATGACCATTCAAATGGTTTAATTCGCCAAGGATCAGAAGCTGACACAGCCCAAATAACATACTGGCGATCAAGCCATGTTACTTTTGTGTAATTTCCATTCGAATGAAGCTTGAGATCATTCAAAGCAAAGTCTCTGACTTCTTGACTCAGTATGATTTTTTTTCTTTGAGCTTGAGTGAGATCTTTTCTTTCTAGAGTTTTCTCAAAAGATTGTCTGTTAGCGAGTAACGACATTTGATTATAAGCGCTTTTCAGCGTGTAGCATCCGGATATTTGCAAACACATGACTAGCAGTGCAACTTTTTTTAAAGCATCCACGAGAGACCGGCTCTAATTTGGTTGTCATCAGTTACAACGCCACCACCGACAGGAGTGCGCCACACATCATATGACACGCGAAGCGAAAGACCGTCGATAATGCTAAACTTAATTCCTGCTCCGTAGCTGGGAACAACAGCCGTTTCGATATCAAGAGCTTCACGCGTATTGATAGTTCTATCGTAAGTGACTTGTCTTCGTTTTAACTGAGCTGCCCCGCCTTTTAAGTAGGGCTGCATAAAAGATTTTCTCGGTGCTAATACAAAAATTAAATCAGCACCCATAACTTCTGTTTTTTGATAAGTTTGTATCGAGTTTCCACCTGGTGGTTTTTCAAAACGATTTGCTTTTGCATCTGTGTAACTCATTTCAAGAGCAATGATTTCTGAAAAATAAAGGGAAAGTGAACTTGTGATGGACTCTGTTTCAAAATAATTTTGTCGATCAAAAGAATTTTTCTTTCGCGCGTAAGAAACACCAAGTTCATAGTTAAGAGCCCAAGCTTGCGCTGATAATAAAAGTGAAAGCAACAGACAAATTTTCATCTTATTTGAGTGTAACAAAATTTAAGCCAAATGCTTTACTGGACTTGCCCAAAGTCTACGACAAAACTGTAACTTATATGAATAAATCCATCACTCCGGACCATTTCTTGGGGCGGATTTGGAAAAACTCGAGCATCCTGGAAAGCAAGAGCTGGAGAAATATCAAAACGATCAATACCGGAAGGTGTATTAATTTGAGCTTGGTAAAATTCACCATTCGGTCGTAATAGAATAACGACTTCAGTCTTCCAACTTCTTCCCGTGAGTTTTTTCTTTTTGAAATCGATCGAATATTGATCGACTGCTTTTTTTATTAGATCTGCCCAACGTAAATAAATCATATCTTCGAGTCTTGTGTAGAAACTGTAGTAAATATGACGATCTGTATTCAGTGCGGTAAAGGAACCGATTGCGATATTATCAGGTAATCTGACGCTAATAGTAGATTCACCACCTTGAATTTTTTGGATTTCATTTTTTGGATTAAAAACAGTGAATTCATCTCCATCTTTTGAAATTTTCTTTTTTTTCTCTTTAGTTGGAGTTTCAAAAGATTCTTCCATATAGCGAGGACCACGGTCTCGATTGCGAGTCAGGCCCGATAATCGGGCTTTAGTTTCTTGTAAAACACGTTGTCTCATTTCAGAAGTAAATTGAGCCTCTGCCGGATCTTCGAATTTGAGATTTTCTGGTATTTTAACTTGGCGAACAAAAGGCTTTTCAAAGCGTTCGGTTTCATTCGGTTTTTTTGTATAAATGACTTCTACCGGTCGCTTCAAATCCGTTTTTAGTGAAAAGTCTGGTTTCCATAAAAATAGCGCCAGCAGAAGGGCCGCGTGGAAAGCTAGACTGAGGACCGAAAAAAACGTGAATTTCATCACTTTCAATTTAATCTTCTCCTGGGCTCAAGCAAGTGAATCATATGTTAAGTTGGCTCTCAAGATTTCGAACTTTTCGTCCGATATAACATGAGACACATGGGGAGGGTCTTTTGGGTCAAATTATTGATATGACAAAGCATCTAAGATCTCGAAATCAGGATGAAAAACCAAAAAAATCGAAACCCGCGAAGATAGTTGATATGACGGAAGCCCGTGAGGCCATTATTAACAGTGAGCGTCGTGTCGTTAAGCGTACGATTTTAAATGAATTTATTGGAGCTTTTGCCGTGATTCCTGAAAAAGGACTGTTAAAAGTCGCTTTGCACGATATTTCAGAAAAAGGGGTTTCATTCAATGTTGAAGGCTCTCATTCCTATTTTCGACAAAATCAGGAAATCGCAATGAGACTATATCTAAATCATAAAACATTTTTTCCATTTGTTGTGATGCTTCGAAATCAAAGATTTATTGTGGACGAAGCTGTGACTCGAGTCGGAACGGACTTCGCTGCAGAATCTGTTAATAGTACGGCTCTTCATCATTTCGTTAAATTTATTGAAAATGTATCAGCGACTTTAAAAACAGATGCAGGTGACATTCAAGTTTCTCACATTGTAGGCAAGTAAGTTTGAAGTGATGCACTTGATTGAGTCTTCTGATTAATCCAAACTTCTCGTAGACTTATGTCGAGCTTTAAGGTGCAATAGTTTTAAGTCTCTTATGATAAGAGACTTTGAATTATTCATGGAGGCGGCATTGTCTAAAAATGGAAGTTCCAGTCCAAAGCGAAAAAAAATTGTAGTCGATACGAACGTCATCCTTTTTGATGCACTTGCATTACTTAAATTTGGCGATGCTGATATTCATATTCCCATTTCAGTGATTGAAGAAATTGATCGTTTTAAAAGAGATCAAGGCGAAAATGGAAGAAATGCTCGTCAATTTTCCCGATTTATTGACGTTTTAAGATCAAAAGGTTCTTTGCCTCAAGGGGTGCCTCTTGATAACAGTGAAGCTATCATTTTTGTAAATTCTGATTTGATGATGTCTGCGCTTCCCCAAGAACTAGACTTAGCAAAAGCTGATAATAGAATTTTAATGACAGCGATTGGTCTTCAAAAACAATTCCCAAAATATAAAGTGGAGCTTGTGACGAAAGATATTAATCTTCGTATCAAAGCGGATGTTTATGGAATTCCTGCGCGCGATTATGAGCCTAATAATGCTAATGGAAATCAAGAAAGCATGTATGAAGGTTATCAAGAACTGGAACTGACACCTGAACAAATTGATCAATTTTATCGATCTAAAAAACTTGAATACACAACGACAAAATTATTGGCAAATCAGTATGTGATTATGAAAGATAAATCAAATCCGAATCATTCCGCTATTGGACGATTCAGTTTTCAAGATCAAGCACTTGTGCCTTTAAATAGTCCAGATCACAGTATTTGGGGAATTCATGGTCGGAATGTTGAGCAGTCTTTTGCTCTGGATTGTTTATTAAATGATGAAATTTTATTTGTCTCTCTTGTTGGTAAAGCCGGGACAGGTAAAACGATGTTGGCCATTGCAGCAGGTCTTCATAAGACATTGGAAGAGTCTCGATTCCAAAGACTTCTTGTTTCAAGACCCATATTTCCGATGGGTCGCGATATTGGTTATTTACCTGGGGATATCGAGCAAAAACTAAATCCTTGGATGCAGCCAATTTTCGATAACGTTGAATTTTTAATGGGTGCCGACAAAAAAGCAGCTGGGCGAGCTCAAGAACTCATTAATCAAGGAATGTTAAATATTGAACCTTTAACTTATATCAGAGGTCGATCAATTCCTAAGCAGTACTTGATTGTGGATGAAGCTCAAAATTTGACACCGCATGAAATCAAAACAATTGTGACTCGTGCGGGATCTGGCACAAAAGTCGTTTTGACCGGTGATATTTATCAAATCGACAATCCCTACGTTGACTCAGCAAATTCTGGTTTGACTTATGCGGTTGAAAGATTCAAAGGTCATCCTATCGCGGCTCACGTCACTTTAACTAAAGGTGAAAGATCAGAGCTCGCAGAGCTTGCTGCTAATATTTTATAAACGTAACTAAAGGTTAAACGATGGACACTGATAGAGGATTTATGTCTGAAGCACAAACGGTCGGGTATTCTAAAACATACGAAGTCACTGTAACTCGCGAAATGGTTATGAAATTTGCGGAAGTGACAGGTGACTTCAATCCGATCCACGTTGACGAAGAATATGCTAAGAACACAAAATTTGGTCGTTGTATAGCCCACGGTATTTTAATCGCGGGCTTTTTTTCTAGGGCCCTAGTTGATACGTGGGGAACTGGTATTTACTTAGGGCAAGATATGAAATTTACAAATCCTGTTTTTATCGGCGACACAATCTTGATCACTGTCACTTTAACGGGAATGCGTACTGATAAAAAGATTAGTACTGTTGAAACAATCGCAAAAAGAAAATCAAATAATGATCTTTGTGTAAAAGGTCAGGCTATGATCATGATGAGCCCTGAATAATTTTTTACAAAGCAACTGCGCGAGCTTGAATCCAAGAGTAAAAAATAACGGCATCTGGATCAGTTTTGAGCTTTTGTAATTCGTCTTTCATGCCATTCACAATTTTTTCGTCAACTCTTCCTGTTTTAATCAGGTCAGGTGCTCCGCTCAGCATAAGGTTACACCAGTAGTCGATAAAAGCGGCTCTTCGTTTGGGAGTGCGATTGTCATATTGGTGAGTCAGGACTTGAGTCGTTATATTTTGAAATCCTGCTTTCATTAGATAATTAGCGAGCTTACCGCCGACAAAAGGGTCACCTTTGATGCTCCATTGGTAGTCATTGAATTCAAACCAGTATTTCAGCATAGCTGGTGAATAAGGGTGTAAGTAGAAAGTTGAATTAAATACTTCGTTGCAATAAATGACGCCTCCAGATTTTAAGACTCTTCGAATTTCTTGAAGAATAGCAATAGGATCTTGAACATGTTCAAGTAACCAACAGATAAAAGCACCATCCATCGAGTCCTCAGAGAATGGAAGTTGGCTTGCGTCCGATTGGTAGATTTTAACTTTCCCTGATTTAATAGAATCTTTTAAAGTCTCAGAAGCGCGTTTTATTTGCTCACTCGATGCATCGACGCAATCGATTTGTAACTGAGGAAATCGTTCTAATAAAATTTGTGTTTGGGCGCCGACTCCGCTGCCAACTTCTAAAATTCGTTGTTGGTTTGAAAAATCAATTTTTTCGAAAATGATGTTTTCGTGTATTCGAGCTTGTTTATAAAGTCGATCTTGTTCAGCTTTTGAAAAGCCGTGGATATAGTCAGTCATTTGGGGAGTTTAAGTTTAAAATCGAGTAGAAACATTATCAGTTACGCCGCGTCATCAATGTTTTCTATCAGCACAAAAATAAAAAACCCCCAGTTTTTAATTTGGAGGTTTTTTATTTTGATAATTGAAAAAAATTACTTCTTCAAATGACGATCAATAATTGATTTAAATTCTTCGAATGGATAAGCCCCGCGAAGCGAAACGCCGTTGATGATAAACCCAGGAGTTCCTGTGATATTATATTTTTTAGCTTCTTCAATATCTTTTGCAATAATCTCAGCAAGCTTGGGATCATCTAAATCTTTTTGAAGTTTAGCCATGTCTGCTCCTGCTTTTTTAGCAGCTTCTTTTAAGAAACCTTCTTTTTTTGCATTCAATTCAGCTTGATTCTGAAAAATGGCATCGTGAAATTTTTCTGCTTTGTCGGCACCTTGTCTAGCAAGAGCTTCAAAATATTTTGCTGCTGGCATAGCAAGAGGGTGGAAGTCTAACGGCAAATGTTTAAACACAATTCTGACTTGATCTTTGTATTCTGATTGAACTTGCTTAATCGTATTATAACCTTTTGAGCAGAATGGGCATTGAAAGTCAGAATATTCTACGATGGTAATCGGAGCGTCAGCTTTCCCAAAAATCACACGGCCTTCCGTAACTTCTGGCTTTAAAGGATTAGCGAATTCAGTATCACGAGACTTTGTTTCGTCTTCTTGAGCTTTTTGTTGAGCTTTCTTTTGAGCATTTTGAGCTGCTGCATTTACGACTTCGATAAATTTTTCAGGATCTTTTTCAATTGCGACAAAAACAATTGAAGGATCATTTTCAATCGCCTTTTTCAATTGGCTCGCAGAAGGCGCGCAGGCCGAAATTGCGAGAGCTAAGAACGAGGGTAATATCCATTTAGTTTGATTCAAAGAAGCCTCCTTAAAAATGCTTACTTAATTTTATGAATGAGTGAAACACCACCAATCTTACACAAGCCAATATACAATGCGAAGGAAAAATGTACTGCGACGTAAGTCGAGCTCTCAACTATCCTGACTTGGTCAAGAAGCCGACTGGGATTAATCTATTGAAATGAAAATATTCAAGACGACTCTTCTGACTTTAAGCTTTGCAACGTTGTGCCATGCGGGGCTTCTTTTTCAATACCATGAACTGACTTTAATGGATCTCGACCAAATGAACAAATTGGTACAAGACAAAATCAAAGAGTCCAAAAAAGCCGATGCGAAAACAGTTCCACTTAAAGAAGGATTACAGGCCGTCTACTCAAGGCCGGATGTCGACAGAATGATTGATAAAGTTGTTTCGCCATTAAGAGCCGAGTTGCAAGACCTTGAGCAGTACGATCGGATCCTGATGGATCTAACGGACGAGGCCCTTAATGCACTCAAACATACTCGAAACTTTAAGCCTGCAGTCCAAGTGACGTATGCAATTTTTCTTGAAAATTTAATGGCAGATGCCAGACGTTTAGCTGAAACAG
Source organism: Pseudobdellovibrionaceae bacterium (assembly GCA_030158485.1). GTDB lineage: Bacteria > Bdellovibrionota > Bdellovibrionia > Bdellovibrionales > Bdellovibrionaceae. The sequence goes on from JAOASS010000016.1 coordinate 272,714, forward strand.
AAAATAGTTTAGAAAGAAAAATTCTAAAAAAAATTGAAAAAGCCCAAATTAAGGTCACAAAAGCAGCTGAAAACGAGAGACGCGTTCGGAGTTTATCGGAAGCGCGGTCACCATCTGATATCGCCTCAGATATTTTAGAGTCCCTTCAGAAGCTTGAAAAAGCAAAAGCAGACTAAAGACCTTTTTGTCTCATTTCGACTCAAGAATTTTCTAACATAACCGATAAGTAAATCAAATCACTGAAAAGGAATTTCGGAGGATATGATGTACTTAAATGGAAATTTGCAGCTTGTATTTGATGCTTTGTTTACGATCGGTGCGATTGATCCTATTTTAAAAATGGATTGGCAGCAAGTAACTGTAGAAATCGAAAACGAACCCCAAAGATTACATTCAGTATGTGAAAGAATAAATGCTTGCGGAAGCAATCTTTCCCACATGGTTGAAATATTAAAAATGACGGATTCTAAATCAATTAACTTTTTAGCTCTCGAGGTTGCACGTGAATTCTGTGAATTCCAAGACCGTGAAACTCTTCATTAAAATTTTTCTTTTGATACTAGTCGCAACTCAAGCTTGGTCTTGGGATGTTGACCTATCAAGAAGAAAATTAGATTTTGATCGCGTTTCTGATCAGAATCGCTTGCCCGCAAGTCAAACTTCAGTCAATCCAGGTTTTAATCTGGAAGATTTAATACCGTCACATGCACCGATTCAAGATATTGTTATTTTGAATACAGAAAAAGGATTCGTACCGGAAAAAGTGGTGGTTCGTAAAGGCGAAGTTTATAAAATTCATCTTGTGAATGTTCATTCTGAAAAAAAGAATATCAGTTTTATTTTAGATGATTTTGCGGAAAGCCATAATACTCCGTTTGCAATAGAAAAACAGTTTGAATTAAAGCCCAAAAAGTCAGGCGAGTACGGATTTCATTGCCCAGAAACTTCGTTCCAAGGTCGTTTGATTGTAATCGACTCTGAACGAAAGCCTGCTTCGAAATAACGGAGTCAAGTTTGGATCAAGGACAAGTTTTCAAGGATACAATAAAGCAGAGTTTAGCGCCTGTTTTAATTTTATTGGATGATCCTACAGTTTCAGAAATTTTGATCAACGGACCTCATGACATTTTTGTAGAGCGAAAAGGCAAGATGGAAAAAACAACTTGTCAATTTCCTGATGAAGATTCGTTAAGAGCCGCAATTACTTCGATTGCGCAAAGTGTGGGTCGTCGAATTCATGCCGATGAGCCAAGGCTTGATGCACGTTTACCAGATGGTTCACGTATCGCGGTTGTGATTCCTCCTTGTGCCAGAAATGGAACGACTGTCTCGATACGAAAATTTACAAAAAGTAAAATCACTCTAGCTGAATACATTAAAACGGGTGCGATTAATGAGGATGGGGCTCGGTTTTTAGATATTTGTATGTTTTTGGGAAAAAACATCATTGTCTCTGGCGGAACGGGCTCAGGCAAGACAACTCTGCTCAGTCTTTTGTCTTCACGTATACCCAAAGGCCAACGTTTAATCGTGATTGAAGATTCAAGCGAACTTCAAGTTGAATATGAACATGTTGTTTTTTTTGAAACGCAAATGGCAAATGAAAATGGAAAAGGTGAAGTTTCAATTCGTGATCTCGTCAAGTCGTCATTACGTTTGCGACCCGATCGAATTATTGTTGGCGAAGTCAGATCAAGTGAAGCTTTAGAATTAATCAATGCAATGAATACGGGACATAAAGGCTGTTTAGGAACTGTTCATGCTAATTCGCCAGAAGATGCAATCGTGCGTCTTGAGGCATTGGCTCAAGGCGGAGACGCTAAAATCAGTGAAAAGGCATTGGTATCGCAAGTTCAGTCGGCTATTGACCTGATTGTGCAGATTTCGCGGTATTCTGATGGCTCTAGACGCGTTGCTGCAATAAGTGAAGTTTCGGGATTTAATGAGGACGGATCTTACAATGTTGTACCGATTTTTCAGCTGGGTCGATTAGTCAGAAAAGCAGATGGAAGCTTGCAGGGGCAATTGGAGCCTTCTGGGCAACTTCCGTCATTTATGCAAGAGATTGAAGATAATAATCTTCCTTTCTCGCGCACAAAATTTCAGCAGGTTGCTGAGCGTTAGTCGACGGGTTTTCCAAGGAGAGATCTTGATTCATTGTCTCTTTTGGTTCACAAAGTTTATGAAGTGTATTTTAGCTCTAAAATTTCTCATTCTGTCCTAACTCACCTTGAAGATCAAGGCGAGGATTTAACTGTTCTGATGAACATTTTAGGTTCTCATTTTGAAATTTTGCGTGACCCATCAACTTGGATTTCAGCTCCTGAAATGGAATTTTTTTTAGAAAAAATTGAACAAACTTATAAAAACCAGGACGCTGATTTATTAACTCGAGTTGGACATAAGCAACCCTTCCTTCATGCTTGGGGAGTACTTGACAGTGTTTTGAAAATGATGACAAAACCGCAAGAAATTTTTGTACAACCTCAGCGTTTCATGAGCTATTTTGTTTCCCCGGAACCTCCTTTAGAAAAAGTGAATCGTACAGAAGAAGGAATTTCATTTGATTGGCCCCTTCCAAGTGATCAATATCCGCATGTTGCAGCTTATTTAAAAGCAGCGCTTGAATCCTTGCCGACTTATATGGGACAGGGGTTAGGTCAGTGCAGTTGGGATAATATTCATGTTAAACTTCGTTGGCCAACAACTTCGAATTTACTTTCCAAGGAAGATCTAGGCCATCAAATTTCGCCACAGCTACTACAAAAAGTTGTTGAAGAGCTTCAGAAAAATCAACGTGATTTAGAAGAAAAAAATCGAGAACTTCAAAGAAAAAATGAAGAGCTCTTGCAGTACTCTCAAAATTTGCAGGGAAGTCCTGTCAAAGTGGAGTCACACCCTCGGTTCGAAGAATTATCTTTGGATCCCATGATGCCAGGACATAAAATCGGGCAGAATGTGGCCAGACTTCATGATTACTTGGTTCGGGCTCAGCAGCTTGTGACAATGATACTCGCCGACAATAAAACAAATCCGGCAGTGAAAGAAGCGATGCGCAGAATGGATTGGGACTACGTGAAAGCTTCTTATCCAAGAACTATCGCTGAAACAGTAGAAGCTTTAAGGCAAATTCAATCTCGTTATAAATTTAAACCACCTCTAAGTGAAAGAGAACCTCATGTCTGAAATCATTGATGTTAAAGCACGTGAAATCCTTGATAGCCGTGGTCAACCAACTGTTGAAGTTGAAATTAGAACAACAAGTGGTGTTATTGCTCGGGCGGCAGTTCCTTCCGGAGCGTCAACGGGTGCCCATGAAGCTTGTGAATTGCGTGACGGTGATTCTAAAAGATTTTTGGGTAAAGGCGTACTGAAAGCTGTGCAAAATGTGCAAGATGTGATCGCACCAGAGCTTATGGGATTGCCTTGTACAGATCAAGTTTTTATCGACAAGTTACTTCGTGATTTAGACGGAACTGAAAATAAAACGAAACTAGGTGCGAATGCTATTTTGGGAGTTTCACTTGCTATCGCGAAAGCCGGAGCCGCAACGACTCGTCAACCTCTTTATCGTTATGTGGGTGGATCTCAAGCTTGTAAGCTTCCCGTGGCGTTAATGAATGTACTTAATGGTGGGGCGCACGCTAATAACGGTCTTGATGTTCAGGAATTTATGATTGTTCCAACAGTGCAAAATTCTTTTCGGGAATCACTTCGTGCAGGTTCCGAAATTTTTCATACTTTGAAAAAGATTTTAGCTAAAAAAGGCCTTTCGACAGCAGTTGGCGATGAAGGTGGATTCGCGCCCAAGCTTTCTGGAAATCAAGAAGCGATGGATTTATTAATGGAAGCGATTCAGCAAGCTGGATACGAGCCCGGTCAAAATGTTTTCTTGGCTCTTGATGTAGCGGCTACAGAATTGTTTAAAAACGGGACTTACCAATGGGATGGAAAGCAACTTCGCCCCGAACAGTTATTAGAAGTTTATGAATCATGGGGTGAAAAGTATCCACTTGTTTCAATTGAAGATGGATTTGCTGAAGATGATTGGGACTCATGGATTAAAATGACTTCAAGTCTTGGTACGGAATTACAGCTTGTAGGTGATGATCTATTTGTGACAAATCCAAAGCGTTTAAAAATAGGGATTGAAAAAAAAGCGGCGAACGCATTGTTGGTGAAAGTAAATCAAATCGGAACATTAAGTGAAACTTTTGATGCTGTGAATATGGCCCAGAGAGCAGGTTTTAATACAGTTATGTCTCATCGAAGTGGAGAAACTGAAGACACAACGATTGCAGATCTTGCTGTAGCTTTAGGATGTCAGCAAATTAAAACAGGAAGCTTGTGTCGTACTGATCGCACGGCCAAATATAATCAATTATTAAGAATAGAAGAAGATCTAGGTGGTCTTGCTCAGTACTGGGACAAAGGGGCTTTTTGAAACACCTTTGAATAAGGTCCAGTTGTGCTTTCGCTCATGTTCAGAATTTCGTATAATTAAAGTATGAAATTTATTAAGAAGACCGCTCTTTCTGTTCGTGAATCTTTAAACAATCCAATTCAAATTTTATTTTTTTGTTTCGGTTTTTTTATTTTAACCCTTTTATTAAATGGCGTTCCCTTGAGACTGTGGGGACTTTATCGTGATTTAAATCGGTATGAGACTGAAATAAACCGTGCTCAACTCGCGATAAAAGATCTCGGTTTAAAGTTAAGCCAAGCTTCTGATCCTCTCTATATTGAAAAGCAAGCACGGGAAAGACTGGATCTTGCCGGTGAAGATGATTTGATATTTGTATTTCCAAATCAGTAGTTCGACCTAAACTGTCCCCATTAAATAAAAATCTCTAATCGCTGGTTAAGATTGTGTCAGTGGTGTTTGCAGAATCCTAACTGGACTGTTTTCGTCTTCTTTTTCATTCTTTTCTTGTGTGATAAGCAAAATTTTTTTGTAACACGATTTAATATGAATAAAAGTAGGAGTGATCTGCCATGATGGGATTAGTACAAAATATCAAGAAATCTACTCAACTTCGTTGGAATCGAGTTCATAAGTTTAAAGCTAAAATTAACATGCGGATTGAAATGGGTCCTTACATTATTAAGACAGCTCAAAGTACAGAAGAGCTGCTAGAAAGTTTTAAGTTACGCCATGAAGTTTTTATTAAAGAATTTCGTGAAATCGATGCGGACGGACTCGATTTTGATCGATTTGATTACTATTTTGACCATCTTATCATTGTCCACAAGGAAACAAATAAAATTATTGGAACTTATCGTCTGAGTTGCACTGATTTTTCATCAGAATCTTACACGGCGCTAGAATTTGACCTGGGAAAACTACTCAATCAAAAAGGTCCTCATCTGGAGTTGGGTAGGGCCTGTATCCAAAAAGATTTTCGAAAAGGGGCCGTTATTTCACTTCTTTGGCGAGGAATCGCAGAATATATGAAGCTTTCAAATTCAAATATTTTATTTGGTTGTTCAAGTATGAAGGTAAATAACCCTCGAGACGCCGCATTAGTTTATAAATACTTACTCGACCAAGGTCACGTCTTACGCGAACTAGTCAGCCAGCCAACTCCAGAATTTAAAATGAAAGACTTCGATGCTTGGTATGCTTTTTTTAAATCTGGATTAAATGAAAAACAAACAAATGAAGCGCAGGAATTAATGCCTGCACTTTTGAAATCCTATCTTAAGCAGGGTGCTAAAATTGGTTGTGAGCCTGCTTTTGATGTCGAGTTTGACTGTATTGATTTTCTTACGATTTTACGAAAAGAAGATTTATCAAAATCACTTGCTGAAAAGTTTCAAGTTTCAAGATAATTTGGAATGATGCTAAATGAATTAGATAAACTTTTGAAGCTTATTAATCGAGAAGACTTCTTAAAAAATAATATTCGTGCTTATTCAGCGGCTGAATTAAAAAAAGATGGAAAAACATATCCCATTTATTCATTTTCGATTGGTAGTTCGGATCCAACTTGTCCCGTTCTTTTTATCACAGGAGGCATTCACGGTTTAGAAAGAATTGGCACACAGTTGGCCTGGAGCCTTTTGAAAACAACATTGGATCGTTTGTTATGGGATGAATCTTTACGTTTTTTGTTCGGAAAAATAAGACTTGTTGTTCTGCCATTATTAAACCCCTATGGTTACGAAAACTATCGTCGAAGTAACATAAATGGTGTTGATCTGATGCGAAACTCACCAATTGAAGCTCAGGATGAAGTTCCATTTTTACTAGGTGGACATCGTTACACTTCTCGATTGCCTTGGTTTCGTGGCATCGAGGGTCAGCTAGAGCCTGAAAATAAAGTTTTATTTGATATTTATAAAAATGAAGTGGCATTGAGCTCATGTGCGGTAGCAGTGGATTTTCATTCCGGTTTTGGTATGAAGGATCGACTTTGGTTTCCTTATTCAAACACTCACAAACCCTTTGAAAATTTAGCCGAGATGCAAGCTTTGACTCACTTATTTGAACAAACTCATCCTTATCATATTTATCAAATTGAGCCTCAATCAAAAGGTTATCTTTTAAGTGGGGATATGTGGGACTATTTGTATCTAGATTTTATAAATCATAATAAAACAGGCGTTTTTTTACCAATCACTTTGGAAATGGGATCTTGGACTTGGGTTAGAAAAAATCCTCTGCAAATTTTCTCTAAACACGGTGCTTTCAATCCCATCAAAGAACATCGAATTAAGCGAACTTACCGAAGGCATCATTTACTTTTTGATTTTCTATTGAAAGCCGTCTTTTCAAATAACTACTGGAGTTGTTTGGATCCACTGTTGAAAGAAAAATACCATCATTCTGGACTCGATCGTTGGTACAAATCATAAAGTGATCGTATTTGAAGGCTGTGACCCTGTGAAGCAGATCCCAAGTCTAATATAATTGATTTGATCTATATATTTTTGAATTTTGATTTTTTAAATGTCAAAAATCCATGTCAAAAGCCTGTCCACTTGCCATTTTCAAAATGAAGACTAGAATTAGTACTCTAAATAAGTGGCAAAAGATTTGGTAATTCAATACTTTACAAAATGATAGCTGCTTCATAAATTAACTGTATTGCGGGGCTCAAAATGACAGAAGTAAAGCATTATTGGCAGCAAGTTCAGATTCGAACTCTCAGGCTTCGATTGGGTTGGACTCAAGCAGATTTAGCAAGAAGGCTCGATTGCCAGCCCAAACTGATTGAATCAATTGAAGCCGGTGTGGAAACTGCGGCTGTTGAATTGGTTCACAAGCTTGAGCTGATTGCTCATCAAGCAGATTTATGTGGTGACGAGATCCAATGCCTGCCAGCAGCCGAAAGTTTTTGTGACCAAGAGCACTTAGGACAAGTGGAGCTTAACAAAGTCCGCGAAAACTAATAGTCTTCCGGCTCATGAAAAAAATTTATTTAATCGATATCAGTTCCCTCTTTTTTAGAGCTTTCTATGCAGTGAGACCTCTCACATCTCCTTCGGGAGTTCCTGTTAATGCTATTTATGGTCTTCTTTCAATGCTGGTGAAGCTTCTGAAATCAGAGCGTCCAGAATACATCGTTGTTTGTTACGATCGAAAAGAGCCTTCATTTCGTAAAGAAATTTACGATGAGTATAAAGCAAATCGATCTGAAATGCCTCAAGATCTTGTGACTCAACTTCCTTACATGAAAAAATTAATTGATTTGTTGGGAATGCCATCGCTTGAAGTTCCAAGATACGAAGCTGACGATTTAATTGGAACTTTGGCGCGAATTGCTTTTGATCAAAAGATGGAAGTTGTCATCGTGAGTGGTGATAAGGATTTTGCTCAACTGATCAAGCCTGGAATTATCATGTACGACACGATGAAGGATTCAAAACTGGATGAAAATGGAGTTCTAGAAAAATGGGGGGTCCATCCAGAGCAATTCTGTGATTATTTAGCGATTGTAGGCGACAGTTCAGATAATATTCCAGGTGTCGGAGGCTTAGGGCCCAAAGGAGCTCAAAAACTTCTTGGTGAATACAAAACATTAGAAAATATTTATCAAAATTTAGATCTGATTAAACCGGCAGGAACACAAGAAAAACTGCGCCAATCTCGAGAAATGGCATTTTTATCAAAAAAATTAGTGCAGATCGACCAAAGGTCTCCGGTCGATGAAAATTTAGAGAGTTATCGCTCAAAAAGCATGAAGAAAGAAGATCTTCGTATTTTCTTACAAGATCTCAATTTTAAGACATTTGAAAAATCATTGCTGGGAGAAAGCTCTGAAGCGGTTCATCTGATGAAAGATTTAAAAATTCAGAATGAAAAAACAACGATAGATTCGATTCAGACGTCAGAACCGCAATCGAATCAAGAAATACAATTGATAAGAGATAGTAGTAAATCTCAAATGTTTTTAGTCACTATTTCCGCTGACAATTTTTTAAAACAATTGAAGCCTGCTCAGAAATTATGGGCCTGGTCGCAACCACAAGGAATATTTTTTTCTGACGAAAAAAATATTTGGCAAGTGGAAGGGGATTTAATTTCAGTTCAAGCTGAATTAGAAAAATTAAAAATTAGTTGGTATGGTTTTGATTTAAAGACCTTATGGCGTAATTTAAAAGGTAGCAACCCTCATATGTCTTGGGATTCTATGTTAGCAGCTTACATAGTTCGAGCCGGAGACTGTTCTGACTTCTACAAAGTCTACAATCTGCATTGTGGTGAGCATTTGCCGGAGCTCGCTGGTCCCGAAGACTTTTTCAATGCGCAATTACAATTAAAAGCGATTCTCGAAAATAAAATAAAAGAATTCTCAAACGAAAAAGTTTATGAAGATTTAGATTTGCCATTAGCGCCGATTTTGCTACGAATGGAAAATCGTGGAATCAAAATTGACATTCATTTTCTAAAAAAATTTAGTGATGAGCTGGCCCTTGATATCGCAAAAGAAGAGGCTGAAATCATTAAGCTCGCAGGCGAAAATTTTAATGTGGCGAGCCCTAAACAATTAGCTGTTGTTCTATTTGATAAATTAAAAATTCCGGCGGGTAAGAAAACTAAAACAGGATATTCAACTGATAATGAAGTCTTACAAGAAATCGATCATCCGATTGCAAAAAGAATTTTAGAATTTCGTGAACTCAGTAAATTAAAATCAACTTATGTTGATGCATTGCCAGAATTAGCAAGCCCCGCGGATCACCGTGTGCACACGCATTTCAATCAAGCTTTGACAACAACAGGTCGACTTTCCTCGACGAGGCCCAACTTACAAAATATTCCTATTCGCACCGAAAGGGGAGCTCGAGTTCGAGAAGCTTTTATTGCAGAAAATGGAATGAAGTTGTTAAGTGTTGATTATTCTCAAATTGAGCTTCGAATATTGGCCCATATTTCAGAAGATTCTGGTCTCATTAAAGCTTTCAATGAGGGTTTAGATATTCACACAGCAACAGCAGCGGAAGTCTTTGGAGTTTCACTTCAAGAGGTCACTTCTGAACAAAGACGAAAAGCAAAAGCAGTTAATTTCGGTATTGCTTACGGACAAGGTGCTTTCGGATTAGCCGAAAATTTGGGGATACCAAGGTCTGAGGCGAAAGAAATAATTGAACGATACTTTGGTCGTTTTAAAGGGATTAAAACTTATATTGAAGATACGATCAAATCAGCCTACGAAAAAGGATATGTTGAAACTCTATTTGGCCGTCGACGCTACCTAGACGAACTCAAAAGTAAAAATGCTATGCTCAAAAAATTTGGAGAAAGAGCTGCAATCAATGCGCCTATTCAGGGGACCGCTGCTGATTTAGTCAAAAAAGCGATGATTCAACTTGATCAAGAGTGCCCAGTGCCACTTTTGTTGCAAGTTCACGATGAATTAGTATTTGAAGCAAAGCCCGAAGTTCTTGAAGAATGGACGCCTCGAATAGTTGAAATCATGGAACAGGTGATGTCTTTGAAAGTACCGCTTAAAGTCAATACTAAGTAAATCAGTCTGTTTCCCAGCCTACAACTTTTCCGCCTTCGAAGTAGACGATACGCTTTTCTTGTTTAAAGCCTTCTTGTGTTGAAATGGACCGCGAATACCGCCATTTTTGATTTTTAAAAAGTGGGTTTCCAGAGACTTCTTTGGAAAGAGGTTCTCCCCATGACTTGATAACGTAGTCTAGCGGCATACCAATAGCGATATCTTGATTTTGCATTAATATTTTCATTTCATCGTTCGGTTTTTTGGCTCGAGTCCATACTTTTTCGTTTTGTGCCCATTCTTGTTTTTCTTGTAGACTGTCTAATAAGAGATATTCTAACTTTTCTTCTTCGCTGCTAAACCAAGGTAGAAGTTTTGAGTAAAGCTCTTTGTCCCGTTGAGTATTCAGTTGCCGCTCCAGATCTCGAATACGAATTTGAATGAGTTGCTCATCTGAATTGCCGATTGATTTTTGATGTGAATCAAGGGTCTCATTTTTTTCTCTCGATTCGAGTCTTTTCGAAATAAAAGAGCAACCAGTATTACCTAAAACTAAAATTGAGATTAATAACAGTCGTTTCATAAGAAGATTTTCATTTATATCTTGAACAGATTACAGTCCTGTTTTTAAATTAAAGATGAGTTATTCTGATTGATTCGTTGAAAAGGAGATCATCTGACAGAGGCTAAAATACCTGCCACGCCCAAAGTCGAGGACCAAGGACATGACCTGATGTCTTTGGAAGATCTTGATAAGGTCATTGCTGATTCAGATCCTCAAGCATTGGGTCAAATTGAAGGCGTACGTAAAATTGCTGATGAAATTGGACAACCTTTAGAAATACCAGAAGTCGAATCCTATTCACTTGATACGGACGTTAAAAAATTTCAAGGCTTCAAAGCCCTTTTTAAACTGAAAGCCACTTTGTTTTGGATTTGGCTTAAGAATTTATCAGTTGAAAATTTTAAAAAAACTATTTCATGGTCTGTCGAAAAGAAGCAACAAATTCAGCAAGCACAGCAGAAGTTTAAATATTGGCCAACAAAATCGAGATTGCTATTGCAAGGAGCTGTTGTTGTTTCAATAGGTATTATTATCTTCTCCTATTTTGCTTTTATTAAAAAAACACTTGTTTACAAACAAGAGCTATTTATGACTTCTTTTGAGGAAATGGCAGATGAGAAATGGGATCTATCAAAAACAGACTCTTCTGGTCGATCCAAAGAATATTTTTATAATTCATCACGCATCCCGAAAAATATTTTTAAATTAAAAAAAATTGTGGTTAATATTCAGCCTTCTGAAAATTCGGGATCAAATCCGATGGTCGCATTTGAGTTTAGTTTGGAAGGCAGTTCTTCGGAAGCGTTGCTTGAAATTAAGGATCGTGAAGGTGAAATTTTGGATCTTGTTCAAAGAACTGTTGAGTCTCAAACATTTGATGAACTAAACGAAATAAATGGTAAAAAAATGATTTCAGACAAGGTCAAAGTGATTATTAATCAAGCTTTGACCTTGGGAAAAATTCGACAAGTTTATATTCAGGGCATTATTTTAAAACCCTAAATTAAAGCCGATATCTGTTAATATCGATGTTATAGTACTTAAGACGATCATGAAGAGTACTTTTGGGAATTCCTAAATCCTGTGCTGTTCTTCTTTGATTTCCTTTATTTGCACTGAGCCTTTTCAAAATCATTTGTCGTTCAATTTCTTTCAGAACTGGCAAATTTGCAGGAGGAATTGTTTGTGAATCCTGTTGATAAAGATCTCGAGGTTTATCGATCAAGTGATCTATATGTTCATCTTGAATATACTCTTGCGGGAAAAGAGCTTTGGCTCTTGAAACAACATTTCGCAGTTCGCGGATATTGCCTGGCCATTGATGTTTTTTAAGTCGACAAATAGCTGGAATTGAAAAACGCACTTTTAATGTACGTGCAAAGTGCATCAGGAGCTCTTCGAAATCTTCCATTCGGTGGATCAGACTTGGAAGAGTCATTTGAACAACGTTTAATCTAAAGAAAAGATCTGAACGAAACGCTCCTAATTCAATTTTTTCATGTAAATTTTGGTGAGTTGCTGCAATGATTCGCACATTTGTTTTGATCATCTGATCACTACCAACTGGGCGAATTTCATCATTTTCCAAAGCCCGTAGAAGTTTAGCTTGCATATGAAAAGGCATATCGCCGATTTCGTCTAAGAAAAGAGTTCCTCCGCGGGCAGCTTCAAAAGCTCCCTTGCGGTCTGAAACGGCTCCGGTGAAGCTTCCTTTAATATGTCCAAAGAGTTCACTTTCGATTAAAGATTCCGTCAATGTCGAGCAGTTGACACTGATGAATGGTCCATTCGCTCTTTGACTGCAGCGATGAATTTCATGAGCGACCACATCTTTTCCAGAACCAGAAGGTCCCAGTAATAAGATTGAAAAATTTGTTTTCGACATCGAGTTAATCATATTGAGTTCTCGGTCCAAAACTGGGTTTTTACTTTTTAGTTGGGATAGAGAATTAATTTCTCTGGTGCAGAGCTGGAACTCGAAAGGGCCGACTCTCAGGATATCTCCGACTTGAATTTCTGCTTCTTTTATTCTTGTTTCATTTAAATAAGTTCCTGTTGTTGATTGTAAATCTTTAACAACTAATTTTTTTTCTGTTCGATCAATTCGAACGTGTCGATCGGATACTTCTGAATGAAAAAGTGAATAGCCACAATCTCGGCTGGCCCCCAAAGTGAGATACTCAGTAATCATTTTGGGTTCAAAACCTGGGGTAAGCGGATTTAGGTAAGTTAGCATGCGTTTCTCCTTAAAAGGGGGTTTGTTTCTATAGAGACCCCATATTCAATATCCGGACCCTTGTTTCGGACCGCGTAAGTGTCCGAAAATACTTAAAATAATTAAATCTGTAAAAAGAGTGTGGGTCTTTGTTCTAAGAATTGAGAACTTAAAGTACCTCTGTTAGATTCAACTATGCCCTCACAAATTCAGTACATTAAAAGCGCCGTTTTTCCGGAAGATTACCCTTTAACAAAGTTGCCAGAAATCGCTTTTGCAGGAAGGTCAAATGCTGGAAAATCCACGCTCATAAACGAAATATGTAATACGAAAATTGCAAACGTCAGTCAGCAACCTGGAAAGACAAGGCTTCTTAGCTTTTTTGATGTTCGTGAAAAATATATTTTAGTTGATATGCCTGGTTACGGGTTTGCGAAAAGATCGCGTGATGAACAGGGTGGCTGGGAAAAAATGGTCGAAACTTACGTGAAAGAGCGCGAACAACTCAAGGGACTTGTTCTTGTTATGGACATCAGGCGCGATTGGACAGAAGACGAAGAAATGATAAAAATGTTTACTGAAGGTGCAGGTGTTCCTCTACTCATTGCTTTGACTAAAATGGATAAAGTTTCAAAGTCTGAAGCTCAGAAACGCTTAGTGAATATCAAACGAAACACAGGATTGACGGCTGTTTTTCAAGTTTCAAGTTTAAAAAAAGTAGGTCCGGAAGAAATCGAAAAATATCTCTATAAAACTTGGGTGAGAGGATCTTAAATGAATTTTTGGGCGGTGATTCCTTCCCGATATGGATCGACCCGATTTCCAGGCAAGCCTCTAGCGCTTGTTGCAGGAACTCCGCTCTTAAAAAGAGTTGTTGATCGAATTCGGAGCGTATCAGGTTTGAAAAGTATTTTAGTGGCGACGGACCATTCTGAAATCAAGTCTCTGTGTGAAAAAATAAATGTTGAAGTTATGATGACAGACTCAGATCTTGAGTCCGGCACGGACCGAATTTATCAAGCCTTGTTGAAGACTCAGAATAAAATAAGTTCAGATGATGTGGTGATTAACGTTCAAGGTGATGAGCCTTTAATCCCAGCGGCGTGGATTGAAAAAATGATTTCATTATTTCAATCAGACGAAAAAATTAAAATTTTGACCTTGGCTCATAAGTTAACCCAGGAAGAATTGGCAAACTTGAATAGCGTTAAAGTCATTGTGAATAAAAAAAATCAAGCTTTGTATTTTAGTCGGTTTCCAATTCCTCACTCAAGGGATATAACAAATCCGCCAATTTCACTTAAGCATGTGGGGATTTATGGTTACCGCTGGAGCACACTTGAAAGTTTTTGCCGTACTCCCGTGAGTGATCTTGAAAAAGCGGAAAGTTTAGAACAACTTCGCGCTTTGGATATGGGAATTTCGATTCATGTGATGACGGTCGAAGGATCTACGCAAGGGGTTGATGTTCCTGAAGATATTCCAAAAGTTGAAAAAATATTAAAGATGGGTGGTTATTCTTAATGAACAAACGAATTTCGACTAAAAAAAGCACTCGAAAAAAACTACAGCCTAAATTTATTTTCGTAACGGGTGGAGTTGTGAGCTCCATTGGTAAAGGGTTAGCGGCAGCCAGTCTGGGCGCATTACTTGAAGCTCGTGGTATTAAAGTTAATATCATGAAGTGTGATCCTTACTTAAATGTGGATCCGGGTACTATGTCACCATTACAGCATGGTGAAGTATACGTTACAGAAGATGGCGCTGAAACTGATTTAGATCTTGGTCATTATGAGCGTTTTACTTCGGCTGTTATGCAACGATCAAATTCAGTCAGTGCTGGTCAAATCTATGACACTGTTATTTCACGAGAACGTAAAGGTGATTATCTAGGGGGAACAGTTCAAGTCATTCCTCATATCACGGATGAAATTAAAAATAGAATCTACGATACAGCTCAGGGATGCGAAGTGATTATCGTTGAAATTGGTGGAACCGTTGGCGATATCGAAGGCCAGCCTTTTTTAGAAGCAATTCGTCAAATGAGAAACGAAGTAGGCTATCAAAATAGCGCGCTTGTACATGTGACGTATGTTCCTTACATCGCAGCTGCCGGAGAATTGAAGTCAAAGCCAACTCAGCATTCGGTTAAAGAGCTAAGAGAAATCGGTTTGCAAGCCGATTATTTAGTTTGTCGAAGTGAAAAGTATATTGACGAAAATTTAAAGAAAAAAATTGCCCTTTTTTGTTCCGTTAGCCCAGAGCGAGTGATTGCGGCTCAAGACTCAAGTACCATTTATGAAGTGCCACTTTCTTTGCATAAAGAAGGATTAGACGAGTCTCTGGTTCATTTTCTAAACTTGAAAGCAGCAAAAGCTCAGCTTCGAGGCTGGCAAAATATCGTAAAAACACTTAAAACTTCGGATGAAAAAGTAAGAATTGGTGTTGTTGGAAAGTATGTCGATTTAAAAGAATCTTACAAGTCTTTGCATGAAGCGATTGTTCACGGTGGACTTGCACACGAATGCAAAGTTGAAATTGTTTATGTAGATTCAGAAAAGCTAAATGACAGATTAACGGCACAAGCTTTATCTGATGTAAATGCTATTTTAGTTCCAGGAGGATTTGGTTCCCGAGGAGTAGAAGGTAAAATTGCAGCTATTCGTTATGCACGAGAAAAGCAAATTCCATTTTTTGGAATTTGTTATGGGATGCAATTAGCTGCAATTGAATTCGCAAGAAACGTTTGCGGTATTAAAGATGCGACAAGTCGTGAATTTGCTGAAAATCAAGATCGTGGAAATTATGTCATTGATTTTATGAATGAGCAAAGAAACCTAGAAAAAAAAGGTGGTACGATGAGACTCGGATCTTATTCGTGCACTTTGGCGAAGGGTTCGAAAGCGCATATGATTTATAAATCGAATGTGATCTATGAGCGTCATCGTCACCGATATGAATTTAATAATAAATATCGTGATCTATTTGAAAAAAATGGAATGTTAGCTGCTGGAAAAAATAAAGACAGAGATCTGGTGGAAATTGTCGAATTGCCAGATCATCCGTGGTTTATCGGAGTCCAATTTCATCCAGAATTTAAATCAAAGCCACTTGATCCGCATCCCTTGTTCAGTCAATTTGTGAAAGCAGCGTTAAATCGCAAAAGACTTGT
This sequence comes from Pseudobdellovibrionaceae bacterium, assembly GCA_030158485.1. Classification (GTDB taxonomy): domain Bacteria; phylum Bdellovibrionota; class Bdellovibrionia; order Bdellovibrionales; family Bdellovibrionaceae. The sequence continues at coordinate 288,619 of JAOASS010000016.1, forward strand.
TGAAATGGCAGGAGCTAAGCGAAAGTCTAAAAAAATTGAATTTCAGGCGAGGGTGATTTGAAAGAACAAGTTTTAAAACAAGCGATTGAAGTTCTCGAAATTGAAGCGGACGCGATATTTAATTTAAAATCTCGTATCAATGATCAGTTTTATCATGCTGTTGAATTGATTTTTCAATGTCAGGGAAAGCTTGTTGTGACCGGCATGGGAAAGTCAGGTCATATTGGTCGAAAGCTTGCCAGCACTTTTGCATCAACCGGGACTCCGGCCGTTTTTTTACACCCAGCTGAAAGTGCACACGGAGATTTGGGAATTTTATCTACGGGTGATGTCGTACTCGCTATTTCTTATGGTGGAGAAAGTCGAGAGTTGGCGACTGTGCTTCATTATGTCGCTCGAAAAGGTCTTACGCTAATTGCCATGACAAGCAAAGCCGAATCGACTTTGGGAAAAGCGGCTCAAGTTATATTAGATATTTCAGTTAAAAAAGAAGCTTGTCCTCACAACTTAGCACCGACAGCAAGCAGCACCGCAACTCTTGCATTTGGTGATGCGTTAGCAATGGGTGTTCTTGTAGCAAAAGGTTTTGCTCCAAGTGATTTTGCTGAAGTCCATCCTGGTGGGAGCTTAGGTGCTAAATTAGTTCGGGTAGCCGACATTATGCATAAAGGTGACGCGCTTCCGCTAGTAAATCCTACAACTTCAATAAAGGAAATTGTGGGAAATATGACTCATAAAGACGTTCGGGGTACAGCTGGAGTTCTCAATTCAAATGGTGAACTCATAGGCGTTATTACGGACGGAGACATCCGCCGTCGATTAGAAAAATCTCAGGATCCATTAGCTGGAACAGCTGTAGACTTAATGAATTCAAACCCTAAAACAATTGATCAAAATGAATTAGCTGAAAAAGCATTGTTTCTGATGGAACAGATGCGAATCCAAACATTATTCGTATTAGATTCACGTTCCACTAGTCCAAAAAAACCAGTTGGAATTGTTAATTTTCACGATTTATTTGCAGCTAAGGTCAGATAAGTCAGATCAGCCTTATAAAAAATCATTTCATGCATTATTTGGTTTCCATACAATTGCAAATCCGATACTTTGTTGCCTATGTCGGAAATCAGACCAATTATTATTCAAGGTGGCATGGGTATCGGTGTTTCTAACTATCGGTTAGCAAATGCAGTATCTCGAGCTGGTGGGCTAGGTGTTGTTTCGGGAAGTGGACTTAATTCAGTTCTCATACGCCGTCTTCAGGATGGGGATCCAGGTGGTCATTGTCGCCGCGCGATGTCTGCTTTTCCAATTCAATCTGTTGTTCAAAATATTATTGAAAAGTATTTTTTAGCAGAGGGTCGTAAAGGTGCTGCTTATAAAAGGGCTCCACTTTTCAGTCCTAAGTTGTCTCAAGAAATTGTAGAACAAACCGTTGTCGCTAACTTTGTCGAAGTTTGGTTGGCGAAAGAAGGTCATTCGGGTCTTGTAGGTCTTAATCTTTTAGAAAAGATTATTCTTCCGAATATCCCAAGCCTTTATGGCGCAATGTTAGCCGGTGTTGATTACGTTTTGATGGGCGCTGGTATTCCGCGGGAAATTCCTGGCGTTTTAGATAAATTATCAAACCATGAAGAAGCTTTTTTAAAGCTTCCAACAGACGGAGCCTCTTCGGAAGATAATTTTAAAGTGATTTTTGATCCTAAAAATTATTTTCAATTTGATAACTGGGCTCCTTTAAAGCGGCCAGAATTTTTAGCGATTGTTTCTTCAGCTGTTCTGGCTTTGAATTTAGCTAAAAAATCGACAGGCAAAGTGAATGGTTTTATCATCGAACATTGGACAGCTGGCGGTCACAATGCTCCGCCTCGTGGCGCACTTCAGTTAGATGAATTAGGTCAACCCATATACGGAGCTCGCGATGAAGTTGATTTTGCTAAATTCTGTGAAATGGGTTTGCCATTTTGGCTGGCTGGGTCTTGCGGCAGTCCTGAAAAAGTAACTGAAGCAATGAAATTAGGAGCTCAAGGGGTGCAAGTCGGAACGGCTTTTGCCTTCAGTGATGAGTCCGGCATGAGCGAATCTGTTAAAGCTTCTGTTCGCCAAAGATTACAAAAAAATGAAAATGTGACTGTTTACACTGACCCTGTAGCTTCACCATCGGGCTTTCCTTTTAAAGTTATTGAAAAAGAAAATACTCTTTTTGATAAAAAAGTTTATGAAGCTCGCCCAAGAAAATGTGATTTAGGTTACCTTCGTTCATCTTATAAAAAAGAAGATGGTACTTTAGGCCAACGATGCGCTTCTGAACCAATTGATACATACCTTAAAAAAGGTGGAACAATCGAAGACACCGTTGGACGTAAATGTCTTTGCAATGGTTTGTTTGCAGCAGTTGATCAAGCTCAGTTACAAGATAATGGTTACGTTGAAGCGATTATTATTACTGCGGGTGATGATCTTCAAAGCATTAAACGATTTGTTGAAAATAAAAATCATTACTCGGCAGCCGAAGTTGTTCAGGTTTTGCAAAGAGCCGCTACGACAATTCAAGCATTTGAAATTAAAAATCATGCACCAGTTGCGCAGATTTGATTTTAAATTCCAAGACATAAGTCTTGGAATTTTCTAACTAATCAAATTATTTTGATTTCACAGCCATTATCTATCGCCTAAGGTCGGGGCATCACTTGCCCCATGACGCCAGAGTTCTCAAAATGAGAGGGTGGCGATAGATATCCAAAGGTTGAAAAACATTAAGCTTTTAATTCTCGATGTGGACGGTGTGATGACCGATACCCGCATTTGGCTGGATACAAATGGCCAGTGGCGAAGATTTTATTCAATACGTGATGGTGTTGGAATTATTCGTCTGATTGAAGCGGGTTACAAACTGGCAGTTATCACGGGGTCAGTGGCCGAAGATATTCAACTTAGAGTTAAGAAGTTGGGAATTCATTATTTTTATGAAGGTGCCCTGGAAAAAGAAACCTCATTCCAAGATTTAAAAATCAAAACACAATTATCTGCTCAGGAAATGGCTTTTGTCGGAGATGATATTTTTGATATTCCATTGCTGCGTGAAGTGGGTTTTGCAGCGACTGTTCCCGAAGCTGTTGATGAAGTTAAAGAAGTTGTAGCTTACGTGACAGCTTGTGCTGGCGGCATGGGAGCAGTCAGAGAAGTTTGTGATGTTATTTTTAAGTATGGGAGCTTATCGAATAAGCTTTTGGAGAAATAAATGATGAAGTTTAATTATTTACTTTTAGCAGTTGTGATCTCTGTATTAGGACTTTCGACTCAGGGAATTGCAGCTTCCGATTTAGAACTGCCGATTGAAGAGCTTGCAAAAGAATCTGTTCTTCCTGTTTTTGATCGATTAGAAATTGTTCGTGCTCGTAAAGTTAAAACAGCTGGCAAGTGGGAAGTATCGGGAAATTTTAGTTGGCTGATGTCAGAACCTATATTTGATACAAGCCGTGTTGGCATGTCCGTTTATAAACACACAGATGAAGAAACTTCTTGGGGTGGTCAGTTTTTCTATTATAGTTCAGGTCTTTCGGAATACTCAAAGCAACTCAAAAAGCAGTATCGTCTAGATTACAATCGTGCGCCGAAGCCTCAGTATGGAGCGTTTGTTGATTACAATATGAAGCTTTTTTATGGCAAAATGAGTCTTTCAAAAAATACAACGATGAACACTCATCTCTTGGGTTTGCTCTCGGCAGGCATGACTCAGTATGAAAATCAAATGTATCCAGGAGTCACAGCTGGGGTTGGGTATAAGTTTTACTTTTCTTCGAATATTTCGTTGCGAACAGATTTGAGACTTTTCATTCACCAAGCGCCGATCCCGTTTAAACAAGGTGCCATTCTTGAAACAGATCCTGTGCCTGACAAGAGTTCATTTAAAGAACGAATCCATTACACAAATTTACTTGATATTGGTTTGAATTGGTTATTTTGAGGAGATGCAAATGAAAAAGATACTTTTGATGCCTTTCATTTTAATTCTTCTGATGTTGGTGCCGCAGGCGCGGTCTCAAGAAAGTGATGTTGAAGAGCTTAACCTGATTCAACTGGAGTTGGATAAAAAATCTTCACCTGATACGGAAGATGATGAATCAAGTGAGGCTGCGGCTCCAGTTAAGTCATCATCACATGACACAAAATCTCAAGGTGTTTCTGAAATGACCTATGAAGAGCTCAGTCGTTTATCTGACTTCAAGCAAGTATCAGTGATTCAGCGTCGATATTTACCCAGGACTCAGCGCTTTCAAGCTTTCATCGGTCCTTCCATGACTTTAAATGATCCGTGGTTCAATGTAATGGGGGCGAGCCTGAAGTTAGGTTACAATCTGACAGAAACTTGGGGAATTGAAGGTAACTACAGTTTCATGTCGACCGATAAGACAAATGCTTTAAAAGAGCTGAGCCGAGAAAATAATATTACAACAGAAAATTTTGTTTATGTCAAAAATTACTATTCTTTAAATCTAAATTGGACTCCGCTTTATGGGAAAATGACTTGGCTCAATAAAAAAATTGTTTACTACGATATTTATTTTAATCTTGGTTTTGGTGCAACTGAAATTCAAAATGGTAACAAGCAAGATACATTCAGTATTGGTACAGGACAAATTTTTTCAATTTCTAAAGCGTATGCATTTCGTTGGGACATTAGTTGGAATTTTTTCGATGCTAAGCAAGTTGATACATCACAAGGAACTTATAATAACGTGATAATTTCAGCTGGGTTCAGCTTCTTCTTTCCGGAGGCGAATTACCGATGAAAAACTTAAGTAAAATATTGATATTTTTATGCCTGTTTGTTACGACTGTTCAATCTGCCCCACTAAAAAAACAGAAAAAACCGACTAAAAAAACAGCAACAAAAAGTGCTCAAGTCACAGCTCGTGTCACAAAGCCTTCCGTGGAAAATTCGGCTTTGAAAAGACAGCTTTACCAAGCGTTACAGCTTTCGCAGTCCGGTGAGTATCAACAAGCTGCGGTTCAGCTTTTTAGTTTAGCTCGTAGATCTGAGTTACAAAATGATCGAGCACAAATAAAATATATTCTAGGTCTTATGCTTTCGGAAATGAAACTGTATCAGGTGGCAGCTTTTCAGTTTGTTGATGTTATTAGAACTAATAATCAAAAGTATACGAAGCTAGCAATTGAAAAACTAGCGTCAGTCGCTGATGACTTGGGTGATGACACTTTAATTAATTATGCTATGTCCCGAGTAAACGTAACCGAAGTGCCAGAGATGAACCGCGATATGATTCAGTATCGAATCGGTGAAATTAAAATGCGCGCAAAGAGATTTGATGAAGCGATTCGAAGTTTTTCACAAATTGGTTTAGGAAGTCGTTACTACAGTCAGGCCCTTCACCAAAAAGGATTGGCATACCTTGAAATGGGTCAGCCTGATTCTGCAATATCAGTATTTCGAACAATGTTTTCTGCGCGAAGAAAAGCTCCCGTGACTGATACCAATCGAGTTGCTTCACAGCTGGCATTAGCTCGAGCCTTATATCAAAAAAATGATTGGGAAGCGGCCGTTACAGCCTATTCTGAAATTCCACGAGATCATTTTTTATGGCACGAAGCTCTTTACGAACAAACTTGGGCCATGCTCAGGTCTGCGCGTTTTCGTTCGGCTTTGAGTAACTTTCAGTCGTTACAGTCACCTTTTTATGCAGACGATTATAATCCAGAGTCTCTGATTTTACGCTCGATTGTGTACTTGTATATTTGTAAGTACGATGAGATGGAAAAAGTCTTAAGTTTGTACGAAAAAACTTATGGACCAGCTCGGTCCCAGATTGCGGTCTTTACAAATAATTATGCTAATCCATTAACTTACTATGCAGAAATTGAAAAGTGGCAATCACTTAAAAAATCACCTGAAGAAAATCGTCCTGCTTTGAAAATCCCTTATATGGTGGCAAATGAAATTTCTCACTCTGGTTTTGTCAGAAGATCTCTTCAATATTTGAAACGGCTTGAGGTTGAGAAAAGAGTGATCGAAAGTAATCAAAGTTTACGAAGCACAGGTTTAGGAAAATACGCTATAAAAGTCATCAATAACCGTAGTAAGAATACAAAAATTTCTATTGGTGAGAACGCAAAAGTTCAAATGATTAACATGAAGAATGAACTTAAAGATTATACCGAGCAGGTTTCTTTTGTTCGATATGAAATGATCAGTGCCCAAAAAGAAGTTGTTAAAAAAAGAATTGTTGGGACGAATCTTCCCGAAGCCCAAATTGATGATAATCGATCGAGGTCATTCTACATTCAAAATGGTTATCAGTATTATCCATTTGAAGATGAATATTGGTTAGATGAAATTGGAAATTATCACTTTTTGGGGAAATCAAGTTGTGAGTAATCATATAAATAAAATCGCTATATTCACTTTAAGCTTAGCCCTAGTGAACTCAGTGGGGTTAGCGAAGCCAATCAAAAAGAAAACTGTAGGCGACTTTTTATCTCAGGTTCAAGATCAATCTCGCGGCGGTAGAATAGAATTGCAAAAGAAGAATAATATTTCTTTACCTTCTTCCGGTAAGAACCTGGGCTTCACAACTAAGACTGACTCTGATATGGACGATATAAAGCCGCCACGTGCGAATGAAATTATGCAGTCAGCTGCCCAGGGGGACTTTGCTGAATACGAAAAAATATTGAACAGACAAATTGATGAACTTTATAAATTAACACAAAAATTTAAAAATAGTGATAATCGTGGAGAGCTTTGGTTACGATTGGCAGAACTTTATGTAGAGAAAGCGGTTCTAATTGATACGCGAAAGCAAGATGAATTTGATAAAGAAGTTAAGTTATTTAATGAAAATAAAATCAAGAATCGACCCGTTCTAGATGTTAGACAAGCCCGAGAGCTTAACAGAAAAGCCATTCAACTTTATGATTGGTTTTTAAAAGATTTCCCACGAGATGCAAAAGTTTCTCAAGCACTATTTTTTCTTGGTTTTAATAATTTTGAACTGAGTCAGTTTGAAAAGGGTGCGAGTTACTATGAAAGATTAATTAAAAATTATAAAAAAAGTCCATTTGTTGGCGAGGCGCAGTTTTCTCTTGCCGAGTATTATTTCGAAAATGAAAAATGGACTTTAGCCTACAATCGGTATGCTCCACTTGTGAAAAACAAACGCCATCGATTGCACAATTACTCTATTTATAAAGGGGCTTGGTGTTTATACAGGCTTGGTAAATACGATCAGGCTCTTAAATATTTAGAGTCAATTATTAGCTCTAGCCAATCCACCGAAGGTGAAGCTTTGGCTTCTAAAAGAATTGTTAATAAAGAAAAATTAGAAAATGAAGCTCTTCGTGATTTAATTGTGTTTTTTGCTGCTGATAAAAAAGCAGCTGATGCACCTCAGTACTTCCGACGTATAACTGGAAAAGATAATGTGGATTCTTTTATTGAAAAGCTAGCATATTATTACACGGATAAGGGAAACCAAGATGCTTCTCGGTTTAGTTTTAAGTATCTCATAACGCAAAATCCTAATAGTCCTAATGCGTTTGAATATCAGTATCAGATTGTTCAAAACTATTTTTACGCAAAAAATACACAACGTTTTAGAGAAGAGCTCTACAGTTGGGTTCGTGACTATGGAACTGGCAGTAGTTGGGTTCAGAATAACAAATCCAATTCAGAATTGATGGCTAAGTCTGAAAGTTTAAGAGAAACAACACTTAAAAACTATATTTTACAGCAGCATCAAACTGCACAGAATTCACGAGCTCCGTTTTCACAAGAATCCGCAAGTGAAGGTTACAAGCTTTATATCGATCAGTTTCCGAAGTCAGCTCAATTAGCGGATATGCATTTTTATTATGGCGAGCTTCTATACGATATGAAAAAATATGACGAGGCCACCGAGCAGTATCGTTGGGTTGTTGAAAATGGATCCCAAAGTAAATTTTATTCAAAAGCCGGGTCTAATATTATTCATGCAGCCGAAAGATCTCTTCCTTCTGATCAAGAATTTCAGAAAAAAGTTGGAAACAGCACTGATTCTATTCCACTGGATACAAGGGCTGAAGCCTTTATTAAAGCTGCAGATTGGTACTTATCAAAATTTCCACAAGGAGAAAAAGCAGCCGAACTTAAATTTCGAATCGGAAGACTTTATTATCAACACAATCAGTTTGATCGGGCGAATGAGGTTTTTAAAGAAGTTGTTCGTAAGTACCAAAAAACAAAATATGCAGAGTATTCTGCGAATCTTATCTTAGATATTTTTAACCTGAGAAAAGATTACGTAGGTTTAGAAAAAACCGGTCAAGAAATGTTGGATATGCCTGAAATCGCAAAGTCAAAAGCAGGCGGAGAAATTCGTACGATTCTTGAAAAAGCGAGTTTTAAAAAAGCACAGGACTTAGAAGTGCAAAAAAAATATTTAGAAAGTGCAAAACAATTTGAAATATTTGCGTTACAGAATCCAAAGTCTGAGCTTGCTCTTAGCGCACGTTATAATGCGGCCATTAATTATGAAAGAGAAAACCAAGCATTAAAAGCAATCCCGTTATTCACGGCAATTTCGGAAAGTAAAGTTACAGGATCAGAAAAGTTAAGACCGACCGCACATCGGTTACTTGCAAAAATATATCAAAATGCATCTTTATATGATGATGCAATCAAGCAATACAGGTTTGCGATTAAAGAGTCTCCAAATGATCTTTTAATCCCAAATTACTATTTTAATGTCGCCGTGATGTGTGAAGCTTTAGGGCGGCTTGATGAGGCCTTGTTTGCTTATAATAAGTATATTGAACTAAACCCTAAAAAATCAGAGGTTCGGGAAACGTTTTTTACTGTTGCCGAGTTATCTCAAAAATTAAATCGCCGGTCGATTGCAATAGAAAATTATGAATCCTATATAAATCGAGGGGGCTCTGATTCTCAAAAAGTAGCAGAGTCTTTTTATCAACTCAGTCAGTTACTAAAGAGACTCAAGCCAGATGAATCAGAAAAATACATGAAGCGTCTTCAAAGTTTATATCGCCGAACTCAAAGTCCGACTGCAACAAAATACGCTGCTGAGTATAAATTTGCTGAAGCTAAACAAACTTTAAATGATTTCAAATCTGTCAGCCTGCCTCTAGATCCGGCCAAGCAAAAAAAAGCAGTTGAAAAAAAGATCGAGCTTTTAAACCAACTGACCAAAGAGCTAACCAAAGTTGTTCAAATGAACTCCTCTGAACAAATCATTTCTGCACTTCAACTTTTAGGTGAAGCTAATCTGCACATGTACACTGCGATTACCCGAGCCCCGTTGCCAAAAGGTTTGAATGAACAAGAAACGATTCAGTATAAAGAAGGAATTCAAAAAATTGCGGATCCGTTCCAACAAAAAGCTCGAGAAAGCTATAAACTTGCAGTTTCAAGGGCCCACGAGCTCGAAGTTTATACAGATTCTTACTTTGAAGCCTATCGGTATATGAACAGCTCTGAACCGCAAGAATATTATTCTCGTGATGAAGCTACATTTGAATCAAGGCTTGTGAAGTGGAGCATTCCATGAAGTTATATCTTGTTTTGTTGACTCTGACTATCTTGGGCTGTGGATCGTCGGTTAAAAATAGCGAAGATCTCGATTCGAGCAATCAGCAGGGTTTAGTTAATTTAAGTGAATCTTCGCAGAAAAAAGACACATCGAGTTCTCAACCACTTCCTTCCGTAGCGGCTGATACGTTAAATGATGTCCAAGTTCAAGAATCATCGTCTGTCGAGTTAGACCGTGCCATTCAAAAGCAAGATGATCGAGGAATTGCAATTTTCTCACGTAAAATTTTAATCCAGTCACCTCTTGATGCGAAAGCACTCAATGCTTTGGCACTTTATCATTTCAAAAAGGGAGAGCTTAAAGCGGCTGAGGCTTTGTTAAGCAAAGCTATTTCTGCAAATGATCAGATCTCGATGTTATTTTCAAATTTAGGAATTGTTCTTCAATCTTTAAAAGATGAAAGCGGAGCTGTTAAAGCTTATCGGCAAGCATTGAAAGTGGATCCGTTTAATCCGATCGCTGCTGCTAACGTCGGAGCTTATTATGCTCAAGTGAAAGACTATAAAAAAGCGCAGGTTGCATTAGAAATTGCTGTAGAAAAAGGACAACGAGACTGGCGAACTTTGAACAATTACGGAGTGACTTTGATGGCACTGGGGCAATACCCATTTGCAGAGACACAGTTAAAAAAATCATCAGAACTTCAGCCTCAAAATACGGCGGTCTTGCTTAATTACGCGATTCTTTTGGTCGACCATTTGGGAAAACCGGCCCAAGGTCTAGACATTATAAACAGGATAAGATTCATGGGTCCTAGTCCTGATATGAGAAAAAAAATTTCTGAATTGGAAAATAAAGCAAAATCATTAAAATAGGGAGTGGGAGTAATCGTGGTACGTTTTGTTTTGATGCTTTCAATACTTTTAAGTTCATCATATTTACCGGCTCAGCAGGCTGGGGCATCATCCGTGCGTGAACGTCGTGCAACTCTTAACTTTGAAGATGAATTAGTTGAAGGCTCGACGCAAAAACCTGATTTGTTTTATCTATTCCAAAAGAAAAACTTTAACTACGGACGTCTTATTAAACTCAGAGAAAATTTTATTCCTGAGATGAGAAGAACAACAGAAGATTTGCAACGTATTCGAGGTGCAAATTGAAATCTCCGGCAATTTTAAGAGTCTTTAAAGGGCACCAGTTAAAAGAAGTAAAACAGTTTGATCTAGAACAAATTGTTATTGGTCACCAAGCTGATGTGCAATTAGATTTAGATGACCCTGAAATTTCACCTATTCATTGTATGATCGAACTGCGCGATGATGGTTACTATCTTTGTGATTTAGGTTCTGAATACGGAACCATAAAAAACGGGCAACGCGTATTAGATGAAAAGTTAGAATCAAATGACGAAATTCAATTAGGTCAGTATAAAATAGTCTTCTTTTCAGGAGTACCGAAATTAAAAGTTAGCACAACAGTGGCATCTGCAAATATTTCCAAGGGAGCTGATACTCTTGTTCCTAAAATTCCTGAATTTAAACTCAATCCAGAAAGTATTTCAACTTCTGCTGGTTTATCAAAAGTTCAGTCGTCAGTAGATCCCCTGAGTTCAAAGCCTCGAATTAAAGAATCAAAATCTAAAAATTTATCTCAGTCAAAAAAGACTTTTGCTCCAGGATCACAAGTAGGTGACTTAAAAACATATTTAAAGCCCCATAAGGGCGCGTCTGTTGAAATTTTAGTTTGTTGGAAAGATCGGATTATTGAAGCGTTTCACTATCGTCGGAAGGGTTTCGTCCAGGTCAATATTGAATCTGACTTGAGCGTTGTTCTTCCTAAGGGAATTTTGCCAAATGGTTTTAAATTAGTTGAATTGGGACAAGGTGCACGAGTTTTCTTTCCATCGAATACTCAGGGTGAGCTCGTAACCTTGGACCAAAAATTTGATTTAGGTGACTTACAGCGTAGTGGTCGCGTTCAATCTCAAGGCAATATTTTTTCTTTGAAGCTTGAACAAAATGAAATTGTTTACCTTGAATTGCCAAATAGCGAAATTCGAATTGTGATTCGTTTTGTGCCAATGGCTCCGAAAGTGGCTCTTGTTCCTCCGTTGATGCTATCTTCAGGAGAATTTATGGGAGTGTTGATTGCTTTTGCAATTGTCACACTTCTTTACCTTGCTGTTTCGACAATGGCTCCCGCTAATTTGCCCCCGGAAGAAGAAGAACTCACTCGTACTGCACAGATTGTTTTTGATAATAAACCACCCCCGCAGCCTGCTTTTCCTGTCGAGCAAAAGCCACCGCCTGAGCAAGTGCAAAAAGTAATTCCACCACCACCGCAAAAAGTTCAGGTCGCAGACAAAGAGCAAGCGCAAAAGAAAAAAGGCCAAGCAGAAGTCGCGTCTGCGAAAAAAAACCAAACGGCTGGGCGCGCAGCTGAGTTGGCGCCAAATCCAAATGCTAAAAATAATAACAAGAAGTTTGGATCCGTGAAACAAGGTGGCGCGGTCAAAGTCGGTCAAAAAGAGGGCGCAAACGCAAATTCTCAAGTCAAAGATGTCACAAAAGTAGGACTTTTCAGCGCTTTTGGTGGTGGAGGAATTCGTAAACAACTTGACCAGGCCTATTCAGGGGCGGGCGGAGTGCTGGGCACAGCTGCTGAAGCAACAGGTAGTGTTGGCATGGGTGAAAATCGCGCAGGTGAAGACATTGGTTCCAAGTTCAAAGAGAGCGGCACAAGCGGAAAAGGCGTTGCAATCCAAGGTATCCAAGGTGTTGGTACGAAAGGGCGTGGTTCTGGTATGTCCGCTTACGGAAGCAGTGAAGGTTTAGGTGACAAGACTTCAGTTGCAATCGAGCCCGGTGGTGCTGAGGAAAATTTTGTCGGAACGATTGACCGGGCAGCAGTCAGACGTGTCGTTGTGGCTCATCTTAATCAAATTCAGTCTTGTTATACTCGCGAGCTCAACAAATTAGACCGAGCGAAGCGAGCCGAACTGAGTGGAAAAGTTATATTGAAGTGGGATATTGTTGAACGTGGAGCTGCAAAAGATGTTCGTGTTGTGAGCACTACGTTGAATAATAAGCCAATTGAAGATTGCATCAGGGATCGATTAGCAACGTGGCAGTTTCCAGAGCCACCAACTGGATTAGTGGGCGAAGTCACTTATCCGTTTTTATTAAAACCAGCGAATTAATTTTGAATTTTAATTGAGGAGGAATTGCATCATGAACCCAACTACAGTAGCAGCCGCGGCGCCCATAGTGGATACGTCCTTTAGTGTATCTCGAGCCTTTCAAGAGGGCGGACCCGTTATGTATCTGATCGCTCTGTTTGCGATTCTGACGATTATAATAGTCGTTGATAGATTCACAAAAATTCGAGCGATGTCTATTGATAAAAAAGAATTCACAGACCAAGTATACAGACTTGTCGTGGCGGGGGATATCAGACAAGCTATTTCGCTTTGTGACTCTCGTCCCGCACCTTTAACAAATACTGTGAAATCTGGACTTATTCAGGCTATGAATAAGCGGCCAGACGAAGAAGTGCAAGTGGCTATGGACGCTGCTTTTTTAAGAGAAATGCCTAAGCTTGAAGGTTACACTTCGTTTTTAGCGGTTTTTGGTAACGTGTCAGTTCTTTCGGGTCTTCTTGGAACAATTGCTGGAATGATTTTATCTTTTGGTGCTGTTTCGGCAGCGGCTAACGATAAAAAAGCCGAGCTTCTTTCTGCAGGTATTTCTCACGCTTTAAATTGTACAGCTTTCGGACTTCTGGTCGCTCTTTTAGCAATCGTATCTTACGGTTGGTTTCAGCATAGAATCCAAAAAGTTGAAAATGAAATTTTAGAAACAAGTATGTCGTTGTTGAATCTTGTTGTGGCAAATCGAGATAAAATTCGCGACTAGAGGTAACTTATGGCAGATATAGAATCAGGTGGCGGCTCTCGGGGACGCAAAGTGAATATAGATCTTAATTTAGTTCCGTTCATCGATTTGATGAGCGTTCTTATTACGTTTCTTCTTATTTCTGCCGTTTGGGTTCAAATTAACATGATTCAGATGGGCACTTCGTTTTTTGCACAAAAAGATCCGAATGAGCCTCCTCCTGTTCCACCTCCAAATGCTGATATCGTTTTAAAAATTGATGTTAAGCAAGCGGGATATGTTCTAACTTTTGGGCGGCAAGTTATTTCGTTGCCGAACTCTGGCGCCAACTTCGATGACGTGGGTCTGACCGAGCAGCTTTTAAAAGCGAAACAAATGTATCCAGAAAAAGTTGATGCAGCTTTGGCTGTAGCTGACGAACTTCCTTATGAAAGAATGATTTATTCAATGGATGTCATATTAAAAGCAGGATTTCCCAAAATTAGCTTAGCAACGGGGAATCCATAATGGCTATATTTAAACCAGGCGAAAGATATCGCTATCACAACATATTGAGTCGAAGAAAAGGTAAGCGTTCTGTAACGGCGATTCTTTCGTTAACAGCAATGGTCGATATGTTTACAGTTCTAGTTATTTTTCTTTTACAAGCTTACTCGTCAAATCCAACCATTCTTATTAATCCAGAAGCTGTGAGTTTGCCTCAAGCTCAGGAGACTAAAGATTTAAAACCTGCAGCAGTCGTCACAATTGCCAAGGGAAACGTTTATGTCGAAAAAATTCAAGTTGCCACTATGGAAGAAGTAGAAGCTTCTACAGACTGGGTTTTACCAAGATTGCAGCAAGAACTTTTTCAGCAATTGCAAAATAAGAAAACAGATTACGAAAACAAATTAAGAACTCGAATTCAAAACATAATTGGTACTCAACCCAATTCTTCTGAAGATCCTAATGAATGGCGAAAAGTCACATTGCAAGCAGATAAAGATATTAACTATTTGTCGGTTAAGAAAGTGATGTACACTGTATCAGCGGCTGGAGCCGGAGAAATTAACTTTGCTGTTATGAAAAAAGACAGTGAAAGTTCAAATGAGTGATGCGTCCTTTCTTATTCGTTTTCATATTGCTACTGATAGGGTTTGAAGTTCTCATTTTATTTCCTAAACAAACGGATAAGCCGACAGAGTTGCATCAAGAATCTCATGATAATAAAAAAACTCAATTCGAAGTTAATCAGGTCCAACAAAAGGCTCAGGGAATTCATTTAGTTGAAAGTCAGCGTGGAGCAAGAGATTGGGAGCTTTTTTCCGAAACCGCACAAAGCTATCAGAATAAGTCAGTTTGGGATATGGAACAGGTTCGTCTTCTTTTTTACAATCAAGAAAAGCAGACGATTCAGTTAAAAGGTAAAAAGGGAACTTTAGATACTCAAACTAAAAATATGAGAATCGAAGGTGATGTTGAAATTGAAACTTCAAATGGCTATATTTTTGCGGCACCTTACGTCGAATATAATTCTGAAAGCAGACTTATTTTTTGTTCTGGAGATGTGCAAGTAAAAGGACCTTTGATTCAAAACAAAAGATCATTATTTTTAAAGGGGACAGGTATGAGAATTCCAGTCTCAAGTGAAAAAATGTATTTAGATAGTTCAGTAGCGGCTGAAAATACTTTTACAGATCAAAAAATTTTGAAACTTAAAAGTAAACGCGCCGAATTATCTTCAGTCAGTCAGGTGGCTGAGTTTATCGAGAATGTCTCTATTCAGTATCCGCCCATGACAATGACAAGTGACAAAGCTACATTTGCTTACAGTGAGAAAAGTAAATTATTTGAGTATTTAGACTTGAATGGCAAAGTAGAGTTAAAAGATGAAACGCGAAGAGCTCTGAGTGAAAATTTGAGAGTTGATTTTAACACAAAAAAGTTTACTTTTTCTGGCCAACCGCGTCTTTATCAGGGGGAGGATGAATTGGTAGGAGAACAAATTATTTTTTTAGATAACGGAAAAAAAGTGAAAGTTGAAAAAGTGAAACTTAAAAGCCAAGAAGGAATGTAGGGATTGAAATGAGTTTGTTGAAAATTGAAAGCATTTCGAAAGCATTCAAAAAACGAACTGTTGTTGATGGTGCCAATTTTAGTATCGAATCGGGTCAAGTTGTCGGTTTGTTGGGACCCAATGGTGCTGGAAAGACGACATCGTTTTACATGGTGGTGGGTTTGATAAAGCCTGACAGTGGACATATTTGGCTTGATCAGCAGGACATTGGGCATCTTCCTATGTATAAAAGAGCTCGTATTGGTTTAAGTTACCTAGCTCAAGAGCCCAGTATATTTCGTAAATTATCAGTTGCAGATAATATTCTTGTGGCCCTTGAAGCTCATGGATATGAAGGAGCAAAAAAATCTGAAATGTTAGAAAATTTGCTTCATGAGTTCCGTGTTGCGCATATTCGAGATAACTTTGGCTACTCACTTTCAGGTGGAGAAAGGCGTCGTGTTGAAATCGCACGTGCCTTAGCCTGTGAGCCTCAGTTTTTGTTGTTAGACGAGCCTTTCGCTGGCATTGATCCTATTGCGGTGGCTGATATTCAAAACATCATTCGTGAGCTGAAGGCCAAAGGTCTAGGTGTTTTGATTACGGACCACAACGTGCGTGAGACTTTAGGCATTTGTGATTATGCTTATATACTAAAAGACGGGAAGATCCAAGTCAGCGGAAAGGCTGATGAAATCGCTCGCTCTGATGTGGCAAAGAAATTCTATTTGGGTGAAAATTTCAAGTTGTAGCCTGTGAAGGGTCAGCTTTCGAAAGTGGAATGGTAAGAGATGGCATTAAAACAAAGTATGAACCTTAGTCAAAATCTTGTGATTACGCCGCAACTACAGCAGGCCATCAAGCTTTTGCAAATGTCACGACTTGAGTTGGAATCGGCGGTTCATTCGGAGCTAGAAGAAAATCCCATTTTAGAAGAAACGCATGATTTAAAAGAAGAAGATCTTAAAAGAACTAAAGAGGCGGCGACGGAAGTTGAAGGTCCTGTAGAAAACCAATCCAATGCCCAAGACCCTCAAAAACAAGATGAGTTTGAATGGGAATCTTACTTCGAGCAAAATCAAAAGCCACCTAAAGATTTTTCATCCGGCAACGAAGAAATCATGAACTATGAAAATGTGATGACAACCACCCAGTCGCTTCATGACTATTTGTACTGGCAAGTTAAAATGAATGGTTTTTCAGAGCACGAAGAAAGAGCCGCTGATGCACTATTAGCTCACATTGATGATGATGGTTACATAAAAACTCCGCTTGAGCAAATTGCTCTGGAAGAAAACCTCCCGATCGAAGATTTAGAAGACAGCCTGACGATGCTTCAGGAGTTCGATCCTCCCGGTGTCGGGGCACGAGATCTTAAAGAGTGTTTGATTATTCAAGCAAAGCATTTGGAAGAAGATACAACCGATTTAGTTAATATTATTAAAAATCATATCAAAGATTTAGAAAAAAGAAACTATGAAGCTATTGCTAAAACCATGGGTAAAGACGTTAGAGAAATCGTTGAAATTTGTAAAATAATCTACGCAATGGAGCCCAAACCAGGACGAGCTTATCATGAAAATGATACTCACTATGTAACGCCTGATGTTTATGTTTATAAGGTAGGAGATGACTTTGTCGTTTCATTAAATGAAGACGGACTTCCAAGGCTTAAAATTTCAAATTTTTATAAGAATATGCTCAAAGGTGGCGGTGCTAATAAGCAAGAAACCGATTATATCCAAGAAAAATTGAAATCAGCGGTCTGGCTTATCAAATCGATTCATCAAAGACAGCGCACCATTTATAAAGTGGCAGATGCGATTGTGAAGCGTCAAAGAGACTTTTTCGAAAAGGGTGCCGGATTTTTAAAACCAATGGTTTTACGAGATATTGCAAGTGATATTGGAATGCATGAATCAACAGTTTCTCGAGTTACAACTTCGAAATACATGCATTCCCCCCAAGGGATCTACGAACTCAAGTACTTTTTTAATTCGGGCATTAGTGCGACTGATGGTGGTGATGCGCTGGCTTCCGAATCCGTGAAACTTAAAATAAAAGATTTGATTGCGAAAGAAGATGTTAAAAACCCACTTTCAGATCAAAAAATTGCAGAAGTTTTAAAAAAGGATGGCGTTGATATCGCTCGTCGTACTGTTGCGAAATATCGCGAAATGTTAAGAATTCTTCCATCCAGCCAAAGAAAAAAGATTTATTAATTTTTATTAAATCAGTTTCCTGTCAGGATTTTCCTTAAAGTGTTGTCAACAGGGTCATTTTGAATACTATGCAAGAATGAAACATTTCATAGTTTTCTTACTCTTTTTTAATTCTACGATATCTTCTGCGGCTTTGTTGCTTCGGCAGTACAAAGCTAAACCTAAGCTCGTTTTAATGTTGGTAGTTGATCAATTCCGAGCCGATTTTTTGATTCGTCTTGAAAAAAAATTTTTACCAGCAGGAACGGCTCAAAATCCTGGTGGCTTCAATTACCTTATTTCTCAAGGTGCTTATTATCCTCTTGCTGAATATAAAGTGTTAGCTGCAATGACTTGCCCTGGGCATGCAATGATTATGACGGGTGCGTATCCAGCTGTAATCGGAATTCCTTTAAATGAATGGTATGATCGAAATTTGAAGCGAAGCATAAGATGCGTTGAAGATGATATACAAAATGTTTCACCGAGAAGGCTGACATCTTCAACTGTAGGAGATGAGCTTAAATTTATCAGTAAAAATTCAAAAGTGATTTCTGTTGCAATTAAAGATCGTTCTGCTGTTATGTTGGGAGGCCATCAAGCAGATTACGCTTTTTGGTTCGGCAGTTCGGGCTGGGAAACAAGTCCTTATTATGCTTCGCAAGTTCCAAGCTGGGTTAAGAATTTAAATGATCAAATCATCGATCAGAAATTAAAAAACAAAAATAAAATTGAAGTAAAAAGTATTTTGGCAAGTCCACTGGGTATCGAATGGACTATGCAACTTGCTTTAAATGCTTTAGAAAATGAAAAATTAGGAAATGATGAATCAACAGATATTTTAGCCATGAGTTTTTCAAGTCACGATATGGCAGGCCACAAGTACGGACCCTTTTCGTCAGAAGTAGAAGCTATCACTTTAGCAGAAGATCGAGAAATTTCTAAAATGCTAAAAGTATTGAAGAAAAAATTTGGATCATTAGACGATATTGTGGTTATTCTTACAGGAGATCATGGCATACCACCAACAGTTGAGCATTCAAAATCGTCACGCTTAGCTTCAGGTAAAATTGATAGTTTAGATTTCTATAAAAAAGTTGCAACTCGATTAAATAATAAATTTGGGAAGCCATCTGCAGAATGGATTCGGGCCAGTCATGCATTAAATTACTATATTAATCCAGAAGCTTTAAGTGATCGAAAAGCCCCCAAAGAATTAGTTGAACAAGAAATTAAAAATGAGGCTCTTTTGTTAGAAGGTGTTTTTGATGTTTTTACTTCATCTGAGTTTTCGAAAGGGCTTTCAATTCCAACGTTTTTTAAAAATCATATATTGAATCAATATAATTTAGTTTTGAGCGGCGATGTGGTTATCGTGCCACAGCCTTTTTTTATGGGAAAAGATGAAAACACAGTGACTCATGTGACAGGATACTCTTATGATCGCTACGTGCCCGTTGTGATTTTTGGAAAAAACGTGAAGCCTGGAGTTTATCCACAGAGTGTTGAAATAGTAGATTTAGCTGCAACACTTTCTTTTATTTTGCGACAGCTGCCCCCTGCGAAGTCTTCTGGGCGTATTTTGTCAGAAATATTTTAATCCTAAAGAATGGATCCACTGACTATCAATAAGTTTGATTCTCTTGTTTTTTATTGTTAACTCATGATTATGGATCTTAAAAAGTTTATTCAAGATATTCCCAATTTCCCCCAAAAAGGGATTCTATTTCGTGATATTTCGCCGTTATTGAAAAATACTGAAGCTTTAAATTTTGTATCAAAAGCTTTAGTTGAAAAAACGAATCTTTCGCAAATTGATTATTTTGCTGGAATTGAATCGCGAGGTTTTATTTTAGCGATGCTTTTGAGCGCTCATCATGGCAAAGGTTTTCTTCCGATTCGAAAATCGGGAAAGCTGCCTCCGCCAACCGTTAAAATGAAGTACTCATTGGAATACGGCCAAGCTGAAATTGAGCTTAATCCAGGCAAGGGTCGCATTATGGTGATTGATGATGTTTTGGCAACTGGCGGAACATTGCAGGCAGCTATTCAACTTAGTTCTGAAGCGGGATATACAGTTCAGGATGTGGGTGTTTTAATTAATCTCAAGTTTTTGAATCAATTTCGATTTCAGGGCCAAGAAATTCATTCGTTAGTTCAATACGAATGAAAAAATGATTTCAAATTCAAAAGTAATTTAAGTAAAATTATTATTTTATTCGCCTCTTTTTGAGAATTTGCTCAATTTTAAAGCACGACTCGTGGCGCAATTCTATTCGTTCATTTATCCTTTTAGTCCAGTCCGGGTCCTGCCGATAGGAACACCAGTCTTTGGTCTTTCAAACTCAAGGAGTTTCCTGCATGAAGGCTCAGTTTATTTTTAAACATCTAGACCATTCTGATGCTTTACAAGACTACTGTCAGAATCGTTTGGATGAGGTTTCAAAATTTTTGCTCAAGGATTATTCAGGCCATGTGACCTTTAGTAAGAGGCTCAAAGAGTTCTGCGTAGAGCTTACAGTACTTACGAAGCAAAAGCCTTTTCGAAGTAAAAGTCACCATTATGATATTTATAGTGCGGTGGATGAAGCTATTTTAAAGCTGGAAAAGCAACTTTTGCGAATGAGAAAGAAAGTCACCCACCATAAAGCTCCTTCTCTCGAGAAGTCTCGGCGCTGGGCTCCTAAGAAAGAAGAAGCCGCTTAGGCCATTTTCGCATTTGATACGCACAGATGAAGCCCCTTTAAACGAGGGGTTTTTTTTTGACCGATGGTCTCGACTTTGGTAGCTTCCGAGAGCTAATCAGCGAAAGGAAGTTTGAGTGAAAAATTATCTCTTTACAAGCGAGTCCGTATCTGAAGGTCACCCTGATAAAATGTGCGATCAAATTAGTGATGCGGTATTGGATGCAATTTTGGCTCAAGATCCTTATGGTCGTGTCGCTTGCGAGACTCTTTTAACCACTGGTCTTTGCGTCGTTGCTGGTGAAATCACGACGAATGCAAAATTAAATATCGGAGAAATTGCGCGCCAAACAATTAAAAAAATTGGGTATGATCATACTGACAAAGGTTTTGATTATAAAACTTGTGGAGTTGTTGTTGCAGTCGGAACTCAAAGTCCTGATATCGCGATGGGCGTTAAGCAAACAGGTGAAGAAGAACAAGGCGCTGGTGATCAGGGTATTATGTTTGGGTTTGCAACTAACGAAACTCCTGAATTAATGCCTTTGACGCTTTCGACATCACACAAACTCGTTAAAAATTTAGCTGATTTACGACGATCTGGAAAAGCAAACTGGATTCGTCCAGATGCAAAATCACAGGTCACAGTACAATATGAAAATGGTGTTGCAAAAAGAATTGATACAATAGTGATTTCAACTCAGCATGCAGAAGATGTAAGCCTCAATCAAATTCAAGAATTTTTAATGGAAGAATTGATTAAAAAATCAATTCCACCACATTGGATTGATAAAAATACGAAGTATCACATCAATCCAACAGGTCGCTTTGTGACAGGTGGGCCGATGGGTGATGCGGGACTTACGGGTCGTAAAATTATCGTTGATACCTACGGTGGCCATGGAGCTCATGGTGGCGGAGCCTTCTCTGGAAAAGATCCTTCAAAAGTAGATCGCTCAGCGGCGTATGCAACACGGCATATTGCAAAAAATATTGTGGCAGCGGGGCTTGCTGAAAAATGTCTTGTACAAGTGGGTTATGCTATTGGTGTTGCGGAACCAGTGAGCATTACTGTTAACGATTACGGCACATCAAAAATAGGAAATGAAAAATTAGTTCAAGCTGTTAAAAAAATTTGGAGCTTGAAGCCTGCGCACATCACGCGTGATTTTGATCTTTTAAAGCCAATTTACAGCCAAACAGCTGCTTACGGTCACTTCGGCCGAGAAGAAGCTGGTTTCACATGGGAAAAAACAAACAAGGTTGAGCAGTTGAAGGATTTGGTCAAAAGTCTTTAATGGATCCAAAATACATTCGTAATTTCTCTATTATTGCTCATATTGACCACGGTAAATCAACTTTGGCGGATGGTTTATTATGGACGACAGGTGCACTCTCTCAGCGGGAAGAAAAAGCTCAATTCCTCGACAATATGGAACTTGAAAGAGAGCGTGGAATTACGATTAAAGCTCAAACAGTTTGCTTAGATTACAAAGCAGATGATGGACATCAATATCAAATCAATTTAATTGATACTCCGGGGCATGTTGATTTTTCTTATGAAGTTTCTAGAAGTTTAGCGGCTTGCGAAGGGGCCATTTTAGTTGTTGATGCCGCCCAAGGGGTAGAAGCTCAAACTCTTGCAAATGTCTATTTAGCTATCGGCAATAATTTAGAGATTATTCCAGTTCTTAACAAAATTGATTTGCCATCGGCTGACCCAGAAGGTGTTCAAAAGCAAATTGAAGAAACAATAGGACTGGATTGTACAGATATTATTCACGCTTCAGCAAAAGAGCGAAAAGGTTTAAAAGAAATTTTAGAAGCAGTTGTCAAAAAAGTTCCGCCTCCCATCGCTGATCGTAGTCTCAGTTTACGTGGACTTATTTTTGACTCATGGTTTGATTCTTATCAGGGTGTTGTCATTTTAATTCGTGCAGTTGATGGAGTTATTAAAAAAGGCGATAAAATACGCTTTATGGCAACAGGTCGCGATTATGAAGTCTTGCGAATGGGAAAGTATCGACCTTTTCCCCAAGGAGTAGAACAGCTCGAAGCCGGAGAAGTTGGGTTTGTTATTTGCGGAATTAAAGATATTCGTGATGTAAAAGTTGGCGATACAGTGACTTCGGCTAAAAATCCAAGCTTAGAACCATTACCTGGTTTTAAAAAAGTGAAGCCAATGGTTTTCGCCGGTATTTACCCGATTGAAGCAACTGATTACGAAAACTTAAAAGAAGCACTTTCCAAATTGGCGTTGAATGATTCTTCCCTCACGTTTGAAGTTGAAAAATCTTTAGCACTTGGTTTTGGGCTTCGTTGCGGTTTCTTGGGACTCTTGCACATGGAAATTGTCCAAGAGCGCCTCGAACGCGAATTTGGTCTGAACTTAATTACCACTGCGCCAACAGTTGTTTATAAAGTGACTCTTGCTAACGGTACAGTCGTTGATATTGAAAATCCTGCTCAGTATCCTGATCCATCTGCTATTTTGAAAACCGAAGAGCCTTACGTTAAAATGACACTTCATTCCCCATCAGAATTTATCGGTGCTTTGCTCAAGCTTTGTGAAGACAAGCGTGGTCAGCAAATCAAAATGGACTATGTGACGGAAAAGAAAGTTATTATAGAATACAAGTTACCTATGAATGAAATGGTCATGGACTTTTACGATCGATTAAAATCGATTACAAAAGGTTACGCTTCCATGGAATATGAGTTGATGGGATTTGAAGAATCTGACGTTGTCAAAATGGATGTTTTGATAAACGGAGAACCGATTGATGCCCTTTCTTTAGTTGTTCACAAATCTAAAGCTGTTAATCGTGGTCGTCTTTTATGTGAAAAAATGAAAGAATTGATTCCGCGTCAGCAGTATCAAATCGCGATTCAGGCCTCGATAGGGTCTAAAATTATAGCTCGTGAAACGCTCGGAGCATTAAGAAAAGACGTGACGGCTAAGTGTTATGGTGGTGACATCAGCCGTAAGAGAAAACTCCTTGAAAAACAAAAAGAAGGCAAAAAGCGAATGAAGTCAGTTGGATCAGTCGATATTCCTCAAGAAGCTTTTTTAGCTGTACTTAAAGTGACTGAGTAAAGTCAAAACTCAAGACTAAAAGGTTAATGCGATGGAAGAAAAAAAGACTCCTGGAAAATATACTCTTAATGTAAAAGATAAAATCTTTTGGACAGAAGGTTGGGGTTCGCTCGCAGTTGCTGTTTTGATTGCTCTCTTTATTCGGTGGTCTTTTATTGAAGCTTACGTGATTCCATCAGGATCTATGTTACCAACACTGTTGATACATGATCATATTTTTGTAAATAAACTAACCTACGGAATTCGAGTCCCATTTAGCGAAAAATGGCTTGTAAAATTTAATGAGCCTGGGCGTGGTGATGTCGTTGTTTTTAAATACCCGCAAGATATGAGCACTTTTTTTATCAAAAGGGTTGTTGGTGAACCTGGGGATAAGATTTTTTATGAAAATGGAACATTGTACGTGAATGACAAGCCCCTAGAAAAAGAAGTTCCTTCTACTTTGGCTCAGGAGTTTGATTGGTTGTCCGACCGAGATTTTCAGCGAGATGGTAAGTATTCTGATTCGAAGTCAAACTACACTCACTTCGAAGAAAATTCAGATGGGAAAAAGCACTCGATCTTGATTGAAAAAGGTCGTTTGTACGAACAAATGGGTCCTTTTACTGTGCCTGCGGATCATCTTTTTGTGATGGGTGACAACAGAAATAACTCTTTGGACTCTCGTTATTGGGGTACATTGCCAAAGGAAAATATTTTAGGTCGAGCCATGTTTGTTTGGCTCAGTTGCGATGAAACTATTCCTGGTATTCCATTTCCAATTTGTAATCCTCTCACAATTCGCTGGTCTCGCTTTTTTCACTCTGTGAAATAGGGTGTTCTGATGCAAAAAGGGCTCAAAGCCACCTGGCCACAAGCGATCATAACATTTGTTCTGCCAGTTTTTTTGGTGGGATTTATTCGCTGGGCTGTCATTGAACCCTTCGTCATACCCTCGGGCTCGATGCTCCCCAATTTACATATTCATGACCATGTTCTTGTTAAAAAGTTTTCTTACGGACTTAAGTTTCCTTTTTCAGATTATTGGATATTTCGCTGGGGAAATCCCCAAAGAGGTGAAATCGCTGTTTTTAAATATCCAAAGCAGCCGGATGTTTATTTTATCAAAAGAGTCATTGGTATTCCGGGTGATGAAATACTTATAAAATTAGGTCTGATCACAATCAATGGTCATAACTGGGTACGCAATCCAATTTCTGCGCCGATAGTTTCTGATGAAGATTTTGATTACTTTGAAGAATCTTCTGGTAGTGAAAAACACATTGTGCGCTATCAAAAAAATTTTTTAGATTCTGACGAGGAATTTAAAATCAAGCTTTCTGATAATGAGTACTTTATGATGGGCGATAATCGCGATGAGTCCATGGATTCGCGCTATTGGGGTACGGTCACAGAAGGTCTTTTGGTAGGGCGTGCTTGGAAAATAATAATCGGTTGTGATGAAACATTGCCTTCGAATTCGATGCTTTGTAATCCTGAAACTCTCAGAAAAGATCGTTTTTGGCTTAAGGTGTCCCAATGAAAAAAAATAAACTTCTTCAAGGATTTTTTGCGACATTATTCTTTGCGATTTTAATCAGACTTTTTGTCGTTGATGTCATTTCTATTTCAAGCGAGATTCTAGAGCCTGACTTTTTTCCGGGTGATTTTCTACTTATTTCTAAGTTATCAAATGTTTATCCAGGTCAGTGGGTTTTGCTAAGGGACTATCCTCAAAAGAGTGTTTATTCTATTCGCAAATTGGGTGAGAAAAGTAACAATCAGGATTGGTTTGTGATGGAGCCTTTTTCGTCCGCTAATCCAAATGAAGAAAGACCTCTGATTGAAAACTCCAGAATTGTAGGCAAAGTGGTTCTTGTACTTTGGAGCTTGCCGTGTAAGCCATCAGCGTTAGCCGCTGGATTTTGTACGAATAAGAAGTATCGGTATTTTAAGTTTATTGACTAATCTCGGAAGCGCAGAGTCATCAGTGGCATTGTATCCGCTTTTAGAAAATTATTATTTTCGTTAATTGACGAAATGCGAACGAGTCTCTACTCTGCAATCCAATGCCGAACTCTCTAATTGACTTCCGGGATTGGTCTCAATCTGATTTAAAAAAAATTTTTGATGTCTCATTTGATTTGGAAAAAGACAGTTCTGAGTCTTCACCACTTAAAGGTAAAACAGCCGCTCTTATTTTCTTTGAAGCTTCCACTCGAACCAGGGTCAGCTTCGAACAAGCTTGTTTTCGAGAACAAATCCATCCTAGTCTTCTTGTTGGAAAAGCCAGTACAAGCCTGGAAAAAGGTGAAACTTTTTTAGACACAGTTTTGAATATTGCGGCCATGGGCCCCGATGTGATTGTGATTCGTTGCGGGTATGAACTTAACTTACACGCTGTGGCTCAGAAAATATCAAAACCCATTCTTAACGCTGGCTGGGGGGTCTCAAGTCATCCGACTCAAGCTCTTTTAGATATCAGAACCCTTTTAAAGCAAGGCCTTCAATATTCTGGAATCAAACTTCTTATCGTCGGTGATGTTCGTCATTCTCGAGTTGCGAATAGTCATTTCGAACTTGCTGAAAAATTGGGGTATGAAGTTGCGATTTGCTGTCCAGAAAATTTCAGTCCACAGAAGAAAGTAAAGCGCTTCGATAGTTTAGAAGCTGGTTTTTCTTGGTCTAATGCTGTCATGGTACTAAGAAATCAATTTGAACGACATGCGCAAAAAAATAATATAAGTGAAAATTTAGATTGTTTTAAAGTTGGATTAAAAGAACTCAAAAATTGGAAAAATCAAGGTTGGCTGATGCATCCTGGGCCAGTTAATTACGGTGTTGAGTTGAAGTTAGATGTAGAACAATATCAAAACAATTTAATTTTAAAACAAGTAGAGTCTGGAGTTTGGATTCGCAGAGCCTGCTTGCACCAAGTGTTAGGTTATAAATGAGTATAAAATTCAATGGATATCTAGTCCTCGAAACGGGTGAAATCTTTCAGGGTGTTTGGCACGGCGGAATCGAGCGCGCTGGAGAAGTTGTTTTCAATACTTCTCATTCTGGTTACGAAGAAATGGCAACTGACCCATCTTACATGAAGCAAATTATTGTTTTGACGGCTCCCATGCAGGGTAACTACGGAATTGAAGATAAGGTTTGGGAATCAAAACGTATTTGGATTGAAGGATTTATTTGTGTCCAAATACAAAATACAGTTGTTGATCAAAAATGGAAGAAACGTTTAACGGATTATCAGATTCCATTGTTGTCTGATATTGATACTCGAAAGCTAGTTTTGCGACTTCGTTCTGGTGGAACTCCATGGGGAGCTATCGTCCATGCAGCAGATGTGCTTGAGGCTCAACAGAAAGCAAAAAAATTAATTCAATCAAACCGTGATCTTGAAAAAGATTGGGTTTGGATAGCATCTCGTAAAGAAATTGAAAACCGAAAAGGACAGAATCCAAAAGGTCCTCGAATAGCAGTACTCGATTTTGGATCTAAAGAAAATATCCTACGTGAGCTTGAAAAAAGAACAAGTGAGCTCGTTATTTTCCCAAGTCGATCAAAGCTTGAAGATATTTTAAGTTTTAAACCTCATGGTATAATGCTGACAAATGGACCAGGCGACCCTCAAGATGTTGAAGTCGCACGTGAAACGATTCGTCAACTAATAGGACAGATTCCGATATTTGGTATTTGCATGGGTCATCAGGTTTTAGGTCTCGCATTAGGTGCGAAAACTTATAAGATGAAATTCGGTCACAGGGGCAGTAACCATCCCATTCAAGATGGCATTTTAAATGAAATATATATGACTAGCCAAAATCATGGTTATGCTGTGGATGAAAAAACTTTACCTTCAGATGTTAAAGTGACTCATCGAAATTTGAATGATCAAACTGTCGCTGGTTTTTATTCGTCTGAAAAAAATATTTTAGGTATTCAGTATCATCCTGAAGCTTGTCCTGGTCCACATGAAGCTTACGGATTATTTAATTTCTTTATCGAAAAAATGGTGGGGTTTCCAAAATGAATGATTACGAAATACTGATGGAAAAAATCTTAGCATATTTTGCTGGTGACGCTTTCAAACAGGAACTCTCCCAAGCGAAAAGACTTTTTTTTGAAAGCACAGTCCCTAACGAAGAAAACCCTGAGCTTTTCGATCAAAGAATGTCACAGTTTTATGATTGGTACTTTTTTACACGCGAACTCGAAGGCTACGGGCAGACTCCGATCGAAGTTTGTGAAGATGCTCGTGACCTTCGCTTTACTTCGACTGAAAAGTCACTTATCAATCAAATGCGTCTTCATCGTCACTCCCTCTTTCAATTTATCAAATTGAAAGGTGAGGACGTTTATATTAAAGATCTTTTTAAAAATGAAAAACTTGTTGTAAAAAAGTCGAAGCAAATTTTTGGATTTGATTCTGAAGAAATTTTTGAAGCACGTCTGATTCCAATTGGGGACTCAAATTTTGTTTTTACTCGTGGTTTTTGTTTTCATCCGGCCTCAGCTGAAAAGTACATTTTAGGTGAAATAAAAAAACATAAAAAAGATCCAGATTTGAATCCAGAAGATTTTATGCTTAGACTTATCAAAATGCGCTACAAGTTTGAACAATACAAACACGTCAAGCCTGAAATGATCTATTCTCAAGATAGTAAAGTGGGGCTTTAAATGCCACGTCGGCAGGATTTAAAGAAAGTTTTGATTATTGGGAGCGGTCCAATTGTTATCGGCCAAGCTTGTGAGTTTGATTACTCAGGAACTCAGGCTTGTAAAGCTTTGATGTCAGAAGGTCTTGAAGTGATTTTGGTGAATTCGAATCCGGCTACAATTATGACGGATCCTGAAATTGCAACACGAGTTTACATCGAGCCCTTAACCCCGGAAGCCCTAGATAAGATTTTAGAAATTGAAAAACCTCAGGCTGTTATTCCAACATTGGGGGGGCAGACAGCTCTTAATTTAGCTTTAAGTCTTGATGAAAAAGGAATTTTAAAAAAGCACAAGTGTATTTTATTAGGGGCCACGCCTGAAGTTATTAAAGCAGCAGAAGATCGTGAACTTTTTCGCAACATACTTGATCAAGTGCACGCAAAATATCCTCAAAGTGAAATGGTCAGAACTTTTGAACAAGGTATTCAGTTGGGTGACAAATTAGGTTACCCACTTATTTTACGGCCTAATTATACTCTTGGTGGCGGTGGCGGTGGAATTGCTTATTCTCCTGAAGAATATCATCCGATGTTGCTAGAAGCTTTGAATGAAAGTCCAACTTCAGAAGTGCTGGTCGAAGAAAGTATTCTTGGGTGGAAAGAGTTTGAATTAGAAGTCATGCGTGATCACACCGGAACTTTCGTTGTGATTTGCTCAATAGAAAATTTAGATCCTTGTGGCGTACATACCGGCGATAGTATTACAGTCGCTCCACAACAGACACTTTCTGACGTGGAATATCAATCGATGCGCGATGAGGCTCGTAAAATATTAAACAAAGTGGGCCTTGAAACAGGTGGCGCTAATATTCAATTTGCAGTCCATCCAACTTCGGGTGCGCGTGTTGTTATTGAGATGAATCCTCGAGTCAGTCGATCGTCGGCATTAGCAAGTAAAGCAACTGGATTTCCTATTGCTAAAATTGCAGCTCTGCTTGCCGTTGGTTATCGATTAGATGAAATTCAGAATGACATTACAAAAACAACACCTTCTTGTTACGAGCCTGCACTTGATTATGTTGTGACAAAAATTCCACGCTTTGCATTTGAAAAGTTTCCGGGTTCTCCTGATATTCTATCAACACAAATGAAAAGTGTTGGCGAAGTTATGGCGATTGGGCGTACTTTTCAAGAATCGTTAATGAAAGCACTTCAAGCTTTAGAAATGGATCGAGAAGGTATTCCGGATGTTAATTTTCAGGTTGATCACGTTTCGTATCCAAATTCCAAAAGGATTTGGCACCTTTTTCAAGCATTCAGGCATGGTCATAAAATTTCTGATGTATTTAATTGGACTCAGATTACACCTTGGTTTCTAGAGCAAATAGACGAACTTGTTCAATTTGAAAAAGAACTTCCATCTCAGTTTAAAAAAGATTCTTACTTATCGCTTTTGCAGGCTAAGAAAAAAGGTTTTTCAGATGCTCGAATTGCTCGTGTCTTGAAAATGTCTGAAATTCAAATTCGTCAATCTCGTTGGAAACAAAATATTCATCCATCCTATTTGCAAGTGGATACTTGCGCGGGAGAGTTTGATTCAAGCACTCCATATTTTTATTCGACTTACTGGTCCGAATCGCAAGTGAAGCCTGTCGTGCAGCCGGCAGTTATGATTATTGGAAGTGGTCCTAATCGTATCGGGCAAGGAATTGAATTCGACTACAGCTGCGTGAGAGGCGTGAAAGCATTCCAAAAGCGGGGATGGAAAACCATCATGGTTAA
Organism: Pseudobdellovibrionaceae bacterium; assembly: GCA_030158485.1. GTDB lineage: Bacteria > Bdellovibrionota > Bdellovibrionia > Bdellovibrionales > Bdellovibrionaceae. Next base: position 318,502 of record JAOASS010000016.1, read on the forward strand.
TTCTAATCCAGAAACAGTTTCGACTGACTATGATACAGCCGATTATCTTTTGTTTGAACCTTTGACCGCAGAATGTCTTTTGGAAATCGCTCATGTATTTAAGCCTCAGGGCTTTGTTCCTCAGTTTGGTGGGCAGACTCCTCTCAATATTGCGAGCGAGCTTGTAGAAAATAATTTACCCGTCATGGGAAGTGGTCTTGAGGCAATTGATCGAGCAGAAGATCGCGGCCACTTTTCAAAACTTTGTCGAGAACTCGGATTGCAAATTCCAAAAGCCGGGATGGCTGGAAATTTACAAATGGCATTCAAGCTCGATACAGAAATTGGTTACCCCATGATTCTAAGGCCAAGCTATGTTTTGGGTGGTCGTCGTATGGAAGTTATCGAAAACCGTGACGAATTGGCTTCTTATTTCGAAAGACATGCGGAGGCCATCTCTGTTGATAAACCGTGTTTAATGGATCAGTTTTTAGCAGGGGCACTGGAAGTTGATGTTGATCTGGTAAGAGGCGTTGATTGGACTGTGATCGGCGGCGTCGTTGAACATATTGAAGCCGCAGGCGTTCACTCGGGTGATAGTATGGGGGTTTTGCCTCCACAAAGATTAAAACAAGAGACCTGTGAAAAAATTGAAGTTCTATCTAAAAAATTAGCTGAAATGTTGGATGTTGTGGGTCACTTAAATTTGCAGCTCGCAATCAAAAATGATGTTGTTTACGTTTTAGAAGCAAATCCTCGAAGTTCACGTTCACTTCCGTTTGTTGCAAAAGCGACCGAAATTCCAATGATTGATTTGGGTGTAGCGGCTTGCTTGGGTTTAAAAGCTCAAGACCTTAAGCTTCAAAATTATAATTGGAGCGATACCAAAACTGTGTCTGTCAAAGGTGTTGTGTTTCCTTTTAAAAAGTTTCCTCAATCAGATTCTATTTTGGGACCTGAAATGAAATCGACAGGCGAAACCATGGGACGCGGTGAGGATTACTCTGAAGCTCTGATGAAAGCGTTTATCTCCAGTTTTTATAAGCTTCCGCTAGAAGGAGAAGTTTTTATTTCTCTTCGTGAAAAAGATAAAGAACCAATGCTACCACTTGTTAAAGAGTTAGTTCTTATGGGCTATACTTTATCGGCAACCTCAGGAACAGCTCAGTACTTAGCGGCTCAAGGAATTGAATGCTTATCACTTAAAAAAGTCCATGAAGGTCGACCGCATTGTGTTGATCGTATTCGGCAAGGACTTGTTTCGTTCGTTATTAACACAACAACTGGACGAACGGCCATAGAGGCCAGCTTTGATATTCGTCGAGCTTGCACAAACCTGAACATTCCGTGTTTAACTGAAAGTGATACGGCAGAAGCTTTTTTGATTGCGCTTAAAAAAGCCAAACGTGGTGATTTTAAGACACAATCTCTTCCGCCTATGAAATCAGTTTAAGGTGTAAATGGCATCATGAATGCGATTGAAGTAAAAAACTTAGTCAAAGTGCTTTCGACAGGATTTGTTGGAAAAACGGAAGTCCTACATCAAGTGACATTTAATGTGCCGAAAGGACAAGCGTGTGGCTTTGTTGGAAATAATGGAGCAGGCAAAACAACTACTCTTAAATGTTTACTCGAGTTTCTAACTCCGACTCAGGGGGAAATTCTATTTTTCAATGAAAAATTGTCTGTGCAGAATCGTATTCGAATAGGATATCTTCCAGAGCGCCCTTATTTGTATGAATTTCTAACAGCGAAAGAGTTTTTAAAGTTCCACTGGAATTTAACATTTCCCAATTTGAATGGTTTTGAAGAGCAAGCAGAAAAAGTTTTAAGACTTGTTGGGCTGTATGAAAGCCGTAACAAAGTTATGAGAAAGTTTTCGAAAGGGATGCTTCAGCGGGCAGGGTTAGCTCAAGCGCTGATTCATAATCCAGATCTTTTGATTTTAGATGAGCCCATGTCAGGACTTGATCCGGACGGCCGGTTACTCGTTAAAAATATTTTAAAAGAATTAAAACTATTGGGTAAAACTCTTTTCTTCTCATCTCATCTTTTAGAAGATGTAGATGAGTTATGCGAAAATCTTGTTGTTATTCATCACGGTGATATTCTTTACGAAGGTGAAATTTCTAGTTTCAGAAAGCAATATCAAAATTTAGAACAAGCTTTTGCGGCTATAAAAGAAAAAGCTCTTTTGTCGAAAGTTATGACAAGTGAAAAAAATTAAAACTTTGGCCTGGACTACCTTTCAAGAATTAATCAGGGAAAGATTTTTTGCTGTTGGATTTATAGTGGCAATTCTTCTGGTGATGCTCAGTTATTTACTAGGTAATTTATCTATAGATGAAGCTAGTAGAATTCTTTTTAACCTCGGGGTCTTAGCAATAGAACTCGTGACATTAAGTCTTGGAATTTTCGCCGGAGCCAGGCTCGTTAGTAAAGAAATTGAGCTCAGAACCTGTCAAATTATTTTAACTCGTCCACTATCGCGTATTCATTTTTTACTTGGTAAATGGTTCGGACTGTTCCTTTTTATTTTTTCTGTTTTAATAGGACTTTCAATTCTTGTTTTATTATTGGGTGGTCAAAGCTTTTTTAAGACGTCGTTTCTTTGGATATCTTTGGGAATTGGACTTAAAGCATGGCTTATCATGACATTTGTTTTTTTGAGCAGTCTTGTTTTGAGACCTGTTCTCGCAGCATTAATTGGTATATGTGTTTATTTGTTAGGACACTCAATCGAAGACATTAAATTCTTTGTTAGAATTAAAGGCGCGGCCGAAGAGTACCCTCCATTCATTACGATAATTGAGAAAATAGTGCCCCGATTTGATCTTTTTAATTGGAAAAGTTTTTATTTTCTTGAAAAAACATTTTCAGAGAAACAGATTTTTTTAATGATCTCCCATTATTCTGTTTGGATCATTTTTCTTTTAATTATAAGTTTAATTTCTTGGAGAAAAAAAGACATTGCTTAATCTATTTGATCCATCTCAATTTGGCCCTGTAGGTTTTTTATTTCTGATTTTGGGTCTTATTTTTGGAAGTTTTGCAAATCTGCTTATTTATAGACTTCCCCTTAATAAACCTTGGGCGTGGGATCGGTCTCGATGTTCCAAATGTGAAAAACCTGTCGCTTGGTATGATAATATACCAGTTTTAAGTTGGTTTATTTTGAGAGGTAAATGTCGTCAGTGTAAAGAGCCCTACTCTTTTCGTTACGTTATCGTTGAAATGTTGACAGGTTTTTTGTTTGCTCTTGCTTATTGGTACTATGGATTGTCATGGAGCTTACTTGAGTCGATTATTTTTTGTTGGTCTCTTGTTGTCTGTTCCTTCATTGATTTTGATCATATGATTCTCCCTGACGAATTTACACTTTCGGGCATTTTGATTGGCCTCTTGGGAGCGGCTCTCAATCCAGAAAGAGATTTTACTGAATCACTTATCGGAGTCTTAATTGGCGGTGGATTTTTATGGTTTATGGCTTTTATTTATTATCAACTCACCAAAAAAGATGGACTTGGCGGCGGAGATATTAAGCTCCTGGCTTGGATTGGTGCGATACTTGGCTGGAAAGCGATTCCGTTTGTGATTACAACCTCTGCAATTGTTGGAAGTTTTGTTGGAATTTATTTTGCAATCCAAAGCAAGCAAGGCTTAAAAACAGCTATTCCCTTTGGTCCCTACTTGGCGTTTGCAGCTTTGATCTATTTGTTTGGTGGCCAGACGTTGGCCCAGGCTTATTTTGATCTTTTCCTACCTGGAATCAGCTAGCTGTTTGACAGGTCACTCCAGAGATCCAAGAATAGAATATAGAGAAGAAGTCTCTCGCTCATTAGTTTTTTAACCAGTGGACTTCGGCATGGATGCCTATGTTTTTTAAATCAAAGAAGTTGTTGGGCTTAGATATAGGCTCGACAAGTATAAAAATTGCAGAACTTGATCTCTCGCGAGGGCGAGCGACTTTGCAATCTTTTATAATGGCACCGATGCCACAAATGGCACTCGGAACTGGAGAGATTGTCGATCTCACAAGTGTGGGCTCGATATTGCAAAAAGTTTTTCGAGAGATAAAATCTAAAAGAACGTCAGTTTCTGTGGGAATGTGGGGCACTTCAGTTCTTGTAAAAAGAATTTCTGTTCCTCGAGTTGAAAAAAAACTGATCATGGAACAACTGAAATTCGAAGCTGAACAACATATACCATTTGATATTAATAATGTAACTCTTGGCTATCATCCACTGCCATTCACTTCGTCTGCAGATACAATGGATTTACTCCTGATTGCGTCTCAAAATGAAGTGATGAGACAGTATATGCAAGTTGTAGAATCTGCTGGTCAAAAGTGTCAAATTATTGATGTGTCGGGATTTGCATTAGCGAATATTTTTGAACTCAATTATGGAAAAATTCCAAACGAAGTTGTCGCGGTTTTTAATATCGGAGCGCAGATAACAAATTTTGTTGCTATTCAAAATGGTGAAATTATCTTTTGTAGAGATGTTCCTGTCGGTAGTGCTACTTATAACTCTGAACTTTCAAAAAACTTTGGTCTCACTTATCAAGAAGCAGAATCTTTGAAGCTTTCCTCTGCAAAAGGCCAAGAGGTTCCAGAAGGTGTTTCTCAAACGATTGCTCAAGTGAATGATCAAATAATTGAAGAAATTCGTAATTCCATTGATTTTTTAAGTGTGACAAATCAGGGCCTTAAGCTTTCGAAAGCCTGGTTTACTGGTGGTGGATCTCTGGCTCCCGGACTTCTTGATAAAATGTCTCAGTCTTTTGAGATCAGAACTGAAATTCTAAACCCTTTTCGTCGGGTGAGCATCGGTCGAAAAATGAATATGAGTTACTTGCAGCAAGTGGCACCATTTGTGTCAATTTCGATGGGGCTTGGCCTCAGGCAAGTGAGTGATTCGTGATCAAAATCAATCTTAGACCAGATATTATTATTTCCACAGAGGGTGGGCCCGAAATACAAATTGATACGGCTGACTCAGAAATTAAACGAAAAGGTCTTGTTCACATTGCGGTTATGATGATTATCCCAGTTGGACTCTATGTTTACGGAGCTCAAGAAAAACCACAAAAATTGAGTCAAATTGAAGTTTTAAATTCTCAGATTGCAGAACTGACGACCTTTAATGAAAAACAAAATGCGATTGTAGCTGAAATTACAAAAATTGAAAATGATGAAAAAGATGTCGAAAAAAAGATTGATGCAATCAGTAGTTTAACACAAGGAAGGCTTGTTGAAATTCAAGTTCTAGATCTACTTCAAACGATTACTCGTGATAAAATGTGGATGAAATCGATCCAAGTTGATAACTCAACTGTAAGTTTAGAAGGCATGGCTCAAACAGAAAATGATGTTTCATTATTTCTTTTAGATTTAACAAAAAATGTATTGCTGCGAGAGGTTCGCTTAATTGAATCTCAACAAGAGCTTTATGAAGGGCAAAACTTCTCAAAATTTAAGATCACCGCTTTTTTGGAGAAGTCAAAATGAACAAGCTTCTTGTAACTCTCGCTTTTTTGACAACAAAACAGGTGGCTTTGATTGCGGCAGGGCTCGGTGGTTTTTACTGGTACGCTTTATTTGACGATGGTTCAAGTTTAGAACCTCAGATTTTAGCGCTTCAGGGTCAGCGTCAAGAACAAGAAACAAAAAAAATTCAGACTGAAGTCGCTTTAAAAAAACGAGATTCTTTACAAGAGACATTGGCTAATTTGACTTCAAAATATGAAGGTTTGAGTCGAATTATTTCAATCGAGCTGAATTCTTCGGATCTCAATAAACAAATTGATCAATTAAGAAAAACGAGTCGAATTAATCAAGTTTCTAGAAAACCCTTGGATATTATCAGAGGACCTATTTTAGATGAATGGCCTGTGGAGCTTCGATTCGTTGGTGCTTATAACGATATTGCTCAGTTTATTTATCAAGCTTCTAGGGCCGAAAAAGTGATGTTAGTCAGAAAATTTAAAATTAACCCAATCGAGCCCTATGATGGTCGCCTCAATTTTGAAGTCAGTCTCTCTTCTTTTCAATTAGCGGAACAGCCTCGGCAAGATTCGGGGGACGTTAAGTGATAAAAATTATTTTTATCTCTCTATTTTTGACAAGCCATTTCGTTTTTGCTCAATTTTCTGAGCTGTCTACAACAACTCAACCGCCCGAAGTAACTCAACCACCCGAAGTAACTCAACCACCCGAAGTAACTCAACCACCCGAAGTAACTCAACCACCATCAAACGCAAATGCGTTTGATATGGCTCCGCAGGTTGAATATGTTTATGATCCAACTGATAAAAAAGATCCGTTTAAACCTTATCGTGCGCCTCGTCTTCGGGGTGATAATAGACCTTCTGCACCTGTTGACCCCCTCTCAATACTTGATGTGAGTCAGTTGAAGCTTATAGCGGTTATGTGGAATACAAAAAAGCCACGAGCTGTTGTGGCAGACGCTCAAGGCAAAAACTATATTCTTTATAAAAATATGCAAATTGGCCGTAACGAAGGCGTGATAGTTGATATTCGTGAAGGTGAAGTTGTGATTATTGAAAAGTTTGATGACGGTTTTGGAAATACAGTTCGCGAGGCGCGTGTCATTCAGATGAGACCGCCAGAAACATCAACGGGAGGCTAGTCTTGGCAAAATGGAAAAAGTTTTGTTTTATTCCGCTATTATTATTCAGTTTTGCGGGATGCTTGGGTCTTCCTGAAAACACATCTCAAGATGAAGAGCTGATTTCAGAAACTGCATTGGAAGACACAACTCCAGTCGAAGGTGCGGACGAATTCTCTGAGTTTGATAATGCATCAGATGAGTCAGTCGCGACTTCGGAGCCTCAGCCAGAGCCGTCTCAAGAATCTACTGAAAACTCTTCAGCTGATTCAGTTTCAGATTCGACAAGTCAACCTCAAGACGAGTTTGCAGAATTTGAACAAGCCGAGTCTGTTCAGCCTGAAGCGACTGTTCAAACAGAATCGACTCAAAACAAAACAGATGAGTTGGATTTGGGTGAAACGGCTCAAGTTTTCGAAGCCAGCCAACCAGAACCTCAATTAGTAAAGCCAGAGACGACGACGACGACTCCTACGCCGCAAGAAGTAACGTCATCAACAGTTTCAAGAGTTGACGAAATTGATCCATTTGCAAGTCAGCAAATAGTTTCATCCAATAAAATTGAGCAAACATTATCCAATCTTCAAATTAAATCAATTCAATACAAAGCAAACGATGCAGGTGGTGCAATTCTGATTCAAGCAGATGGACCTGTTAATTTTACGACTCGCAATAATCCAGAGACAAATCAATTGATAGTCGAAATTCCTGGAGCTCAACTTCCTGACCGACTTAAGCGACCTTTTAATATGCGTGATATAAATGGTGCATTTGGATCACTAGATCCCTATCAAGAAAAAGGCTCTCTGGTGGCCCGTTTTGTTGTTCAGTTGCGATCGAACGTATCGGATCCGGTTGTTGTGGCGGAAGGGAATACTCTTCTCATTGTAGCCGATAAAAATCAGATCTCCACAGTGACTGCAACAGCAGCAACGGGTCAGGTTAAAACAAGTGATGAAATTCTAGCGACTGATAAAATTTTGACAAGTCGAAGTTTACAAGAGTTTTTGGCTGATAATTCCAAGTTTTATGGAAAAAAAGTTTCGATTGAAACAAACTCAATGTCTGTTCGCGACGCTCTTAGGTTCATATCTGAAGAAGGCGGAGTCAATATGATTATCGCTGATAATGTGACTGGAAACGTCAGTCTTAAATTGCGCGATATTCCTTGGGATCAAGCTTTTGTTATTATTATGAAAAGTAAAAATCTTGGATATATTCGTCAAGGAAATGTTCTGCGAGTCGCAACCCTTGGAGAACTGCGAACCGAAGAAGAAGCGACAATTAAGCTCGTAACTGATCGAATTAAAATCGAACCCTTGGTTGTAAAAGTTTTTCCTATTAATTACGCAAAAGTTGATGACCTCGCAGCCCGTGTAAAAGAGTTTTTAACAGAACGTGGAAAAGTTGTCGGTGATCCAAGGACAAATACAGTTGTTATAACCGATATTCCGCAAAGTATTGCAAGAGTTGAGCAGTTGATTCAAAGTTTAGATACTCAGCCTCCACAGGTTTTAATCGAAGGAAGAATTATTGAAGCCACGGATTCTTTTCAGCGGCAAATTGGAATAAATTGGAGCTTCAGTGGCGCACCTCAAAACCTTGGAACTTCGGGGCAAGGAGAAGTCTCAATTCGCCCCAACCTTGCGATCACTACGGGTTCCGCTTCTGTCGGCACGTTAGGCTTCCAATTGGGCAGACTTGATATTTTTGGCACTATCAGCGCAACGCTTTCGCTGGCTGAACTTGAAAATAAAATTCGAATTCTCGCATCTCCTCGCGTTGTGACTTTGAGCAATGAAAAAGCCACGATTTCTCAGAACATCCAGCGGCCTTATTTAAAAGTGACAACTGTTAACGGTGTGACATCATCTAGCCCAGAGTTCAAAAATTTAGAATTGTTACTGGATGTAACTCCCCAAGTGACTTCAGATGCTTCGGTTATCATGAGCATTAAAGTAAAGCGCGATCTGATTGGCGAAGTTGTCAACGGTGAAGCTTCAGTTGAAAGCCGTGAAGCGAATACGAAAGTTATGGTTAAAAATGGTCAGACTTCTGTTATTGGTGGAGTGTATCAAAATGATTCGACCAATAGTGTAACGGGTGTTCCGTGGCTCAAAGATATTCCGGTTCTTGGAAGTCTGTTCAGATTCAGCGATACTAATACTAGAAGGACTGAGCTGATGATTTTTATCACTCCAAGAGTTGTTTCTGCTGGGACAGATTCTATGAATAAATCAGGTCATCTTTAAGATTGGGTAAAATATGAAGTTATCAAATCATTATTTCCGAGCTTGTATCCTCAGTTTGTCACTTTTTCTTTTATCTTGCGGAGGCGGGGAGGGAGAAAGTGAAATCGCCAAAAATATTGTTTTTACAACAAGTAAAGTTGCAATCGTTCTTCCTAATGGTTTAAGTAATGAATTTGGTCAGACTTGTGTTTCCAGTGGGATCAGTGCTCCGCGTGTTCGGTTAAGGGGAACCATCAAGTGGTTAGGCCAGGGTGACTTGGTTCCACTTGTTATGAGAATGTTAATTGTAGATGATTCTCGATTAGCTGGAGATTTTGCAGGTGCTATTAGCCCAGGCGACGATGGTGGTGAATCTTTGGCTTTCTTATTTGACGGGCTTACGACTGACTATATCCCATCGGGTTCAACTACTTACTCAACAGGAAGCTGTGCTCTAGATTTCGGAGGCTTGCCAACGCCAGATAATGAACTCAAAGGAAGTGCGCAACTGGAAATTCCTGTGGTTATTTCGATTACTGGCGTTGTGAGAGACGCAAACGGGGAAGACACTCCTTTTGTTAAGGAAATCTCGACAAATATCACTTACGTTGCGGGAAGTATTCCGCCTTAAGTATATGCTTTCATTTTTTAATGAGACTTATTGACCTTGTCAGATTCGACTCGTAAATCATGCCATGGCACAAACCACTTTATTTGACAGCTCTACTGCAAACCAAGATTCACAGCCTCTAGCCGCTATTTTGCGACCTCGGGAAATTTCAGATATTCTGGGCCAAGAAGATATTCTAGGCCCAGAATCTTCTTTTTTTAAAAATATTCAAAACGGGTTTATTCCAAATCTGATTCTTTGGGGTCCCCCTGGGAGTGGTAAAACAACTTTGGCATTGGCGCTTGCTAAACAAGTAAAAGCCCATTTCATTCAGTTAAACGCAGTCGATGCTGGGGTTAAAGATCTTAAGCAATCGGGCGAAGCGGGTAAGTCAAAGCGCCAACTTTATAATGAAAAAACAATTGTCTTCATTGATGAGATTCATCGACTCAATAAAAGTCAGCAGGATGTTTTATTGCCACATTTGGAAAGTGGAGATCTATCTCTGATTGGTGCAACAACTGAAAATCCATCCTACGAACTGAATAGGGCTCTCTTGAGTCGATCACAAGTTTTAGTTTTGAAACCCTTGAGTTCTGAAAATCTAAGGCAAATTTATTTAAAAAGTCTTAAGCATTTGGGCTTCGAATCGGTTCATTTCACAGAAGTGTCCGCGCAAGATTACTTGCTAAATCAAGCTGACGGCGACGCTCGTCGGTTACTCAACATGGTTGAAATTATATTCCATGTCAGGCAGTCTCAAGAATGTGCCATGACCCTCGAGCAAGTCCAAAAAACTCTTGGTCATCGAGTTCTCAGCTATGATAAAAATTCCGAATATCACTATGACATTATTTCAGCCTTTATAAAAAGTATTCGAGGCAGCAACCCAGATGCTGCGCTTTACTACATGGTTCGAATGTTAAGCGGCGGTGAAGACCCTATTTTTATTTGTCGCAGGCTTATTATTTTAGCATCTGAAGATATTGGTAACGCTGACCCCAGAGCACTGCAAGTTGCGATTGCGACTCTGCAGGCTGTTGAAGCCGTAGGCTTGCCTGAAGGAAAAATTTCAATGGCTCAAGCTGTCACGTACTTAGCATGTTGTCCAAAGTCTAATAAGTCCTACTTGGCCCTCAAGAGCGCCCAAGAGTTTGTTGAAAATACAGGAAGCCTTTCTGTGCCGTTACATTTAAGGTCCTCAAAAACAGTAATGTCTAAAAACTTAGGTTATGGATTAGATTATCTTTATCCGCATGATTATCCGAAGTCTTGGACTGATCAAAACTATTGGCCAGACGAAGTAAGCCCTCAAGCTTTTTATGAGCCCTCACAGAATGGTTTCGAAAAACAAATTCGCGAGTTTCAGAAGTGGCAAAAAGAAAAATAATATTTCAATTGATATCTAAAAAAATAAACTAAATAGCACGATAACCCACGAGGCAAATACAAGGAGAATTTCCTTGAGCCATGTGTGTATGCTTTGTATTTGCTGGAATTTCAACTCGGTCCCCTGGGCGAAGTAAAAACTGATTTCCAGCAATATTAAAAAGAAGCTCACCTTCAATTAAAGTTCTTACTTCGCAAAAAGGATGGCGATGTTCTATGACTTGCTGTTGAGGAAGATAGACTTCTTCAAAAACTTCCAGGCCTTCGCTTAGATACTGGCGAGTAATTTGAATTTTATTTGGAGTAAGTTGGGCTTCCCATCGCTGAATGATCACGATTCGTATACTTCCACTCTTTTTAGATAATTTCAATAAGACTCAAGACCTCGCCTAGAGGAGTCAGAAGTCTTGAAATAGCTTTGAACTTGAATAGGAGTTCAACACTTTTAAACACTCACGATTGGAATCTGTTTTTGTATGAGACACTTCAGACTCTGAACCTCGCCACAAGTGTAATTTATTAAATCGCCGTTAAGTCGCATTTAAAAAAAGACGATGAGCAGATATAGCTAACTTGGAGGCATGTTTGAGCCAGCAGAGGCCACCCACATCTGAAGTTGATAATATTATAAATTTTGTCGGTCGAACGACAGGTTTAAGAGCAGCCTTTCAAGAAAATGGACGCGTTGAAATTAAGCAAAGTCTTGATGGAAAAACGTTTTATTTTGAGTCCGAGCATGTGAGCGAAGTTCTCAATAGGATGGATGCGGACGGAAGGCCTTTTATCCAGATAAACTTTAAAGATACAAATAAAGTTTTATTGACAGATAATTTAGTTGGTTTTAAACCAAGTGAAACTTGGGGATTAGATATGTCTCGAATACCAAAAGTAGTTACGACACCTGATCTTCATAGTGTGCTAGACGCCATTGAAGACAGCTTGGGCTCCGATCAATCAGAGAGCGAAGTGGAAATTTTAAAAAAGGTTTATTATTCCATTCTCACGGGTGCTGAAAAAATCGGTTTTGATCTCCCTTTTGAGCGTCGATGTCTCGAAAGATTAATGGCTACGAAAATGCGTGCGTCAGCATAGATTAAGCAATATCAAATACTTACGACCATAAAATGCCGACTTTCTGGGCACATATAATTATTATTTTCCCATGCAAATAAACATTGACCATCTCGTCTTTCTTTGAGAGAAACTGCCTTCGCGATTTTGGGGGCATAGCTCAGCTGGGAGAGCATCTGATTTGCATTCAGAAGGTCGCAGGTTCGATCCCTGTTGCCTCCACCAAAAGCACTGGTTGCTAATCTTTGTCTGGTTTGTTTGAAAACAAGGTCAGATGGGGCTTAGCGGCCAAGAAACGCTAAAAATGCTGCAAAAAAGCGACAAACTTTTTTGCAAAAAAGCAATTTTAGATGTTGACGGGGGTTGTTTCTTGAAATAAAAGTTATGACCTCGACGAACTTCGCTCTTTGAAAACTGAATAGCTAGATAAATAAGTTTTTTGGGCTTCTGTCCTGAACGCAAGTTCAGACAAAATTTCAAAAGTTTTAATTAAGTAACTTTATTTAAGATAAAAAACAAAAGCTAAGCTTATTGTTTATGATTCACAGATTTAAACTGGAGAGTTTGATTCTGGCTCAGAGCAAACGCTGGCGGCGTGCCTAATACATGCAAGTCGAACGGGTTTACGTAGCAATACGTAAGCTAGTGGCGCACGGGTGAGGAACACGTGGGTAATCTGCCTTCGAGCGGGGGATAACTAGTCGAAAGATTAGCTAATACCGCATAAGACCACAAGATCTGCGGATCTAGGGGTCAAAGTCGCAAGACACTTGAAGATGAGCCCGCGTAAGATTAGCTAGTTGGTGAGGTAACGGCTCACCAAGGCAATGATCTTTAGCTGGTCTGAGAGGATGATCAGCCACACTGGAACTGAGACACGGTCCAGACTC
>JAOASS010000017.1 GCA_030158485.1 Pseudobdellovibrionaceae bacterium
AGAAACTCCCCGTTTTTTTAGTCTTTCAGGCAGTCCTCCACCGTATTGAACATGCAACTCTCCCTCAATCACAAACATCACAGCATCGGGATACAGATTTCGAAATGTTTGAATTCTCCAGGCCATCGTATCATCCCAAGTGCTTTGAGCTTCAAAGTAGTTTTGAGCAGCCAGGGGATCTGTCACGTGATCACCAATAATTTTAAAAAATCTTTCTTGGTAAGAACGAGAGCCTAATCCAAATTCAGGTGGCAGCAGCTTTTTCATTTCGGGAGAAAGTTGATCAAGACCGTTTTTTGAAATTTGGCCCGTCAGGGACCTGGGAGCATTCAAAGCCCAAGTCTTTTCACCTTCAGAATAGTCAGGAAAAAGAGCTTGGGGTTTATAAAAATCAAACGGCATTGATCCCCATTCAATTTTTTTCAAAAAATCATCTTCCAGTAGATCTCCCCTACGGTAAGCATCGACTTCTGTTTGAAATGGATAGGAAAAAAATTCTAAACCAACATGTAAAGCTCGCCCTTGAGACTTGAGAGTTTTCAAAACTTCGAGTTGCTGGCTTTGATGAGTTCTCAAAACGTGGTTTTCACCCATAATTATTACGCTATGCGTCTTTAGGCTGTCTGAGAGGGCTTGAAAGCTTGATTCCTCTCCTTGCTTATTCCAAATCTGAGAATGAGCACAGGCTATTGTACTGAGACAAAGTACAAAGACTTGAAGGATTAGTAGTGTTCTTAATTTTCCCATTGAAGTGACCCCCCTGTTTTGCTACAACACTTCTTTACAAATTTCGTCTCGCACTCGAGCTGAAAGGACCTTAGTTATATGGCAAAGAAATCTGGTCGAATTATTGTTACTTTGGAATGTACTGAAGCAAAAGCTGCAGGTAAACCTGTATCTCGCTACACAACAACAAAAAATAAAACCAAAACTCCAGGCCGCATGGAAAAAAAGAAGTACAATCCTAACATGCAAAAACACACTGTCCATCGCGAAACTAAGTAAACATGATCTTAACCGACGGACAAATACTTGAATGTATTGAAAAAGGTTCTATCAAAGTGGAACCTTTCCGCCGCGAATGTCTGGGTACTAATTCTTACGATGTTCACTTGGGCAAAACACTTGCTGTTTACAAGGACAGTGTTTTAGATGCTCGGAAGCACAACAGTATTGAATCTTTTGAAATTCCTGAAGATGGTTACGTTTTAACTCCTGATAATTTCTATTTAGGTGTCACTCAAGAATACACCGAAACCCTAGCACACGTTCCTTTTTTAGAAGGAAAATCAAGTGTCGGTCGATTAGGCATTGATATCCACGCAACAGCGGGCAAAGGTGATGTGGGCTTTTGTAACCACTGGACTCTCGAAATTTCTGTTAAAAAACCAGTCCGTGTTTACGCTGGTATGCCGATTGGCCAACTGATTTATTTTGTTGTTCATGGGGAAGTGATCACACCTTATAATAAAAAAGATTCTGCCAAGTACAATGACGTAGGCCCCCTACCGATGGAATCTATGATGTGGAAAAATCAATTTTAATCTTTTTTTAATTGAACGTAGATTTTCTTATTTTTTACAATTTATCACAATTAATCTGAAGACTTATCTAGAGCTGCTTGCAAACTGGTGCCAAGTCCTCATCTTCGTCAGACTTTCGGGATTTATCACCAATCAGTCCCAGTATTTGGGCAATATCCGTTCTTCCCACCCAAACCTCTTTTTCCCACTTAGAATCATTTCCTTTCCAAGATAGCCACTTTATAAGAGTTTTAAATCCTGGTTGTTCTTTGTAACGCATAATAAAAGTGAACACTGACAATAAGTCTTTTTCCTTAATAAAACCTTTACGAAGTTCTTCCGCAGCTAATTCTTTTAAAATAGGCTTAAAAGTAGGAAATGCTTTTTTCGCTTCGAAAGATTGTAAGTAACCGTTTTTTGTATAATCAGAACGGGCGTAAAGAAGTTCCGTGTATTGAACGATAAAGGGATAATAAAGAGCTTCATTAAATAAAACAGACTCTTCTTTCAAGCCCGGTGAATAACCTTTGTTGGGCTTCCAACCAGTGGCTTTTAAAGTTTGTCTGAATACATTGTTCCAAGTATCAAATCCCGGACGAGAGCCTTTAAGAGGCTCCCGATCAGCGAACTCTGGCCGAGGCCCATCTTCTGGCATTTCTAAAGTCGAATCTTCATCGTCGGGTTTCATGACAGAGCTTTCACCTTTATCTTTTGATGCCAGCTTTTCAACATAGGTTTTAAATTCTGGAAGTTGAGTCATGTACTTTCGAACCATGACGTAATGATGCTCACTCATACATTTGAATGAAACAAATTCCTTGCCTTCAGGAGTTTTGAAAACACTGCAGATATTCCGCAAAGATTTTTCAAGTTTTCCGTTAATTCGCAGTCCTGAAAAAATAACATTAATAAGCTCACTGAGTTCATTGTAATCTATCAATTTATCACCATTGCTGCGACTCATGAAGATATTAGCTTCCAAAAAGCGAGAAGAAATAAAAGTTTTCTGCGGATCAAAAATATTCAAATCGCGAAACAATCCAGCTAACAAGTTAAAAGCAATTTGTGTTTCACACTCATTAACTTGGTTCAATCTGGGGTCACTTGCAAATGACCGCAAAAGAACTCGGGTCAAAGCTCGAGTCAAATTAGCTTGGTAAACAGAGTTCATTCTGTACTGCCAATTCACTTTATTTGAAATTTCTAACTGATCTTCTGAATCCCATGTTGAAGTCAGGGGTCCGCTTAAGATGGCATAAACAGATTCTAAGCCCAACTTAAGTTCTGGATCACTTTGATTTTGAATCACAATCTCTTGAAGCTTTTTAATCAGATCCACTGGAGCTAGAAATTTTTCTGGATCGTGATCAAACATTTCATTCAGCACAATCTGAGTTTTGGCCCAAATCGAAAATTCACTTTTCAAAATAGAGAACTGTTCTAAAGACAGCCGGTCATTTTTTTCACCTTTAAGTCTTCGCTCTGGATCAAAAAGAAGGTGTTGAAGTATGGCAACCCAAAAAGACTGGATTGTTTCGCTTTTTAAATTTTTTGGAATAACGTCCACTTCTGCTAACTGAAGACTCAGCTCGACCAATTCTGATTGGTTAAAGTAACCATTATGGCTGACTTGGAATAAGTTTCGAGCGAAACTTACAATTTCTTCAAGCATTGAATCAAGATCTTGCACCGACCGATTTTGCCTTAAATTTTGATCCACAAGAAAGTAGTTATAATGCTGATAAAGTGAAAAAACCTGAGCCGCAAGTGGCAAAACTTCAGCCCACTGATCTTTCTGAATAATTGTATCAGATTCGTTGTAAATCATTTTTTTTAACTGAAGAAAAAGAGGGCGGTACTTTTCAACTTTTGATTGAATCGGGTTGGGTGGATTTTGAGCTTCTGGATTATTTTCAGAACTTTTCGTTTTATTAAAAAAATCAGCTGTTGATAAATTTGGATAGAGCCTATTAATTTCGTTCAGCAAAAGAATCAAATCATCGTAGCTATAAGCACCTTTTAGAAACCTACCAAAATCTTGGGCCACCGAAAATAATCTTATTTTTGATTGTTTAAATGTTTCCCGAGCGCTGTCGACATCTTCAGTTTCGGGATCCCATTCAGAAGAATAAACACTGAAATAAGGCATAAAGTTTTCAATAATTCGTCTGAGCTCGGGAACTTTCAAACGGGCTTGTTCAAAATCAACAGCCGTCCAAGTATCAAGACTTCCACCAATTAAAACCTGTTTCAATTTCATAAACTCATGGATTAAGTTTTCAGAAACTTTGAGCTCAGCCCAAAACTGTTCAAATGCGTTTAAAATTTCATAGACTTCCCTGGCTGTCACAACACCTGAAGGTTTTTGTGAAACAAGATCTTGAAAGATTGAAAAAACATCTTCTAAAGTTCGCGCCACATACACAAGACGGATAGCTCCACCTGTTTCGTGAACACTTTGAATAAAATATTGGTAGCGCAAAAATTGAAAATATCCCCTTGCCCCAAGAGTTAAAACGGGCGACCACTCTTCTTCATTAATCGTATTTTCGCTTCCGCCGGCTAAAGCTGTTTTCAGCTTTTTAAAACCTGGTACCAAGTTTTCGATATCTCGTACCCATTCCCAGTCAGTTTGAAAAAACTTTTCAAACTCGCGAAATAAAGCCACGATATCGTTGATCTGATACACTGAAGGATTTTTTGCAATCAAAGTTGCAAGCTCAACAACAAATTCTTGAAGTGCCGAGTTCGCCTTTTCAAAAGCTGCTAAATCCTGTGACTTAATGGTATCTAGATTGGGTTTCCATTTAGAAACGATAATTTGCATATGTGGATTAATTTTATTCGTCATGATGCTGATCTGCTGAATAAAATTCTGTGAATTTTTGAGTTCTGCACGGGTTACAAAGTTTGTGTCACCACCAATAAAAATCTGTTTTAGCTTCATGAGTTCTTTTTGAAACTCTGGGGTAATCTTATTTTTTTTTGCATCTTCAAAAAAATTATCTTCTAGAAATGTCACAATTTCTTCAGACGTGTAGCGATCTTGCTCTTTTCCGACAACATACTTTTCAAATTGTAAAAAAGCAGTTTCAATACAAGTCCAGGCTGCACCCAATCGCGCATCGTCAACGGAAGCATCGAAGAATTTTTTAAGGTCTTCTGCTGATTGATTCAGACACTTTGTGGCCGTGAGCTCAAGTTTTTTTGTTTCCGGTGGTTGTTCGCCAAGCTCTGGCGTACATGAAATAGAAGTTAAAAAAAGACAGGTTAAACTGAAACTGATAATGGCTTTAGAAAACATAAGAGACTCCCGCATAAGCCCTGTCGTTAGCACGGTAGGTGTTGATAAAACCATCGGAAGTGGAGTTTGAATCATCAGATCCTAGTATATCAATCCCCAGTAAATAAGACCAAGTTCGATCCCATTGATACTGTAATTCTGTGCCTAAGATCGAAGCCTTCTGATCGAAATCATAAGTATAACTAAATTTCGTGACCAAAGGTCTGGCATAAAAAGTAGCCAATGGCCCCAGGACTCTGACCATTGCTGCGTTAGAAAATCGATATCGATATGTAAAAAGAGTGATGTCGTTATCTTGACCATTCGACTCGATATCTTGAATTTTATCGCCAAAACTTTTCATGTAAGCTAGTTGAACTTGCAAAGGTCTTGATAGAAATTCTTTAACGTTCCAATCAATTTGGCCAGAGTAAACTTTAATCGGATTAAATTTTTGAATAGCATAATCAGGAAGTGGCAAAACCACTTCGGGTGCATCTTCGAAGTATGAAAGTGATGCTTTGAGATGATCAAACTTGTAACCAACATCGGCAGAAAATACTTGATGATGGGCCACTTCCGGACTGACTTCAAAGTCCGCTTTGCTATTTACTTGTACTCCCCTGATATTTCTTTTTAAAAGAAGATCATTTACAGGTTTTCTTCCGCCAGCCAATCCAACCCAGGGACCGCTCTCTTCTTCTCCTATGCGAATTTTAACACCATAACTTTCTTGACTGACAAGTTTACGAATATCACCCGTATCCAGCTGATAAGAAATTTCGATATTTCCAGATTGCCTGGAAGGTGGACGGTACCAACGATTATCTGCCTTAATCGTGCCGTCTTCTTCCCTCACATCAGGTCCTGTAGTCGGAATAAAAAGACTTGAACCAAAAGCAATCACTTGAACTTTGTCGCTTTTATAATCAAAAAAAAGCCCGGCAAGCCCCTGGTCTTCGGGTCTAAGAGCATCAATAGCATAACGAGGTTGCCAAAGACCTAGCGACCAAATTCGATCGATTTCGGTCCAGTCATATTTTTTGCGGCCTACGGAAACACTGGCTCTTTCATCGAGTGGTGTTGAAACATATAATTCTTGGACAGAGTAGTAAGATTGCTTCAAAGAAAAAAATGTTCCCGCGGATAAATCCGCGGCCCAATTTAAAGAAAAAGGATCTCGCTTATAAGAAGCGGCTGTGATTCTTCCAGATAAAAACTGACTTGTTGTCAGAGAAGGTGCTTCTTTCAAACTGGTTGCATACTGCAAACTTTCAAAACGAAATTGTCCAAAAACTGAAGCCCGCTTAGCAGATCCATAAAAAATCGAAGATCGAGAAGAGCTTTGTGTGTTTTGAAGATGGCGAGTAGATTGAGCCAACAAAGAGACCGGCAGTATAATAAGAATCAAAAAAACAGACAAAAAGTGTCCCTTTTTTCGACTTGCAAAGACCCCATAAAAAAGCACTCGTCCCCCGGATGCACAATAAATCTTGAGTGGCGAAAACTGTCAATGTCGTATCGCGTTAGCGTTGATATTATCAGGCTTTAAAAAGCTTTTGTATTATTTCTAATCATCTGGGCTCAAGTCTATGTAAACACTCAATCTTCGGCCTTATTTGGAAACAAGAAAGAGGCTAACGCCGCGCGAATGAAAGATTGATACGGAACTGACAAAATACGAAAATGATGTCAACTTTGGGGCTTCACTGCCTGGGGGATTTTTATGTCAACTACTCACTCACTCCAAAAACTTCTTGATAAAATGTGGCTCGATTACACTCAACTGAATCCCGCCGCAAAGAAAATTCATGATTGTTTTGTTCAGGAAGGTGAAAAAGTTTTAAACGACCATGTTGCCTATCGTACTTTTAATCATCCCAAACTTGGCCTTCAATCTTTAGCGCAACATTTTGAAAAATATGGTTACGAAGCAAAAAGTGATTATATTTTCAAAGAAAAAAAACTTTACGCGAAACACTATGAGCATTCGAACAAAGAACTCCCCAAAATTTTTATTAGCGAATTAGAGCTCGAAAAAGTCGAACCTTTTATTGCAGATGAAGTCGAAAAAATGGTTCAAGAAGTTCCGACTAGCTTGATTCAGTCTGAAGAAATATTAACATGCGGAAGACCTTGGAAGATTAATCATAAAACCTATTTAAAGTTAGCTGAAGTCAGCGAGTATGCTTCTTGGGTTTCAGCATTTGGTTTTAGACCAAATCATTTCACAGTTAATATTAATGCTCTCAAAAAATTTAAAAGCGTACAGGATGTGAATGCCTTTATTCAGGCTAAAGGTTTTGATTTAAATCAGTCAGGTGGATTAATCAAAGGGACTCCCGAAGAACTTTTAGAACAAAGTTCAACAATGGCAAAAGAAGTTCAAGTTCAGTTCAGCGAAGGCCCTTACCCTGTTCCAGCTTGCTATTATGAATTTGCAAAACGCTACAGCATGCCTTCAGGCGAAATCTATCAAGGCTTTATTGCAAAATCAGCTGATAAAATTTTTGAAAGTACGAATCGTACGAAACGAGTTTGATAAAATCATTTTAAAAAAATGATTCATTCAATAGGGCTTGTTTAAATTTTAAATTAACCCACTTTTTTGAAGCGATTAATTTGAACAATTTTTTCTTCTGTTTCGCGGTCTAACTCATGAGGAATATAGAACTTGTGCGCTTCTAAAAAAACTCGAACAAGCTGCGCATCGAATTGAGTTCCTGAACAACGCTTAAGCTCTGCGTACACAATTTCATTGGGAAGCCCTTTGCGGTAAGCACGATTCTCTGACATGGCATCGTAAGTATCAACGACAAGAATGACTCGTGCTACAAGCGGCACGTTATCACCTACTTTTTTGTCAGGGTAACCTTCGCCATCAACTCTTTCATGGTGCCCGCGAATCGGACTTAGTAAGTGCTCAAAGAATGGATTGTTTGCTAAAGGTTTAATAATTTGTTCGCTGATGACGGGGTGATTTTTCATGATATCAAGCTCTTTAGGATCTAATTTTCCAGGCTTCGCTATAATATCCTGAGAAATTCCAATTTTTCCAATGTCATGGAACATTCCAGAAAATTCAGCCACTTTTTGTTCGTATTCGTTTAGTCCAGCAGATTTTGCTAAGAATTTTGAAAGTTGGCCGACGCGAAGACAATGGTTGTAAGTAAGGGGGTCAACAGATTGTAATGCTTGAAGCAGCGACTGCGCAACTTCATAGGCCCACGCCGGAATATTACCCCATTGAGATTGCGACACGATTGTCCTCCCCTACTTCTATCTTATCGGCATTCCCGATTCAAATTCTGAGGGTGAATCTCAATTTGAGACACAAATAAATCTTTTGTGCAGATTATTTTGAGAAGAGCATCATCAATAAATAATAAAGCCTCAATTCATTTCTGGATTGAGGCTTTATCTCATAACTATTTAAGGATATTTTTACCAGTTAATCATGTCAGCGTCGATACCATAAGAAGCCAAAGCTTTCTTATACATGCCTTTGATAAATTTCTGAGCTTGATGTGGTTTTAAACCCAGGGCCGATGCCGATCTATCCGTGATTTCTTTCATTCCAGAAGTATCGCCAGATTGAAGAGATTTGACTGCGCTTAAAGCTTCAGTGTACTGAACTCCAAAAACAGATTTAAAAGTTTGATCAACATCTTTTGTTGTCGCATATCCACGCTCTGAAGCATTCACACCGAAAACGTTAAGTGCTGAAGCAATGGCTTTCGCTTTACCCGGAGACAACTGGTACTCTTTGATTAATTTGTTAGCCGCTTTTGTCACGAGACGTTTGTTGGAATCAGAAGCCAATGCGGCAGCTGATGCATCAGAAGCTTTTCCAGCGTCTTTGTTATTGATAGCTTGACCAAAATTAGACTCACCTGAGTTGGCAGAATAAAGAACACCGTTCTTACCTAACCAGTAAGTTCCGTTTCGAGTATCTTCCCAAAAAAGGCCTGATGTCCCAACTCCGATAATTTCGCCACCGATCCAGCCGGCAAAGTCACTGACGTCAGCTGAATATTGGTAGTTACCTAAATCGTTATAAACTTGAGCGCGTCCTGCCGAATCAAATTTAACAAACCAAAGATCATCAGATCCGTAACCATACTTGTCATATTCTGGATCAGCAGAAACAGATATTCTTTGTCCTGTCACAGACGAAAATGTACATCCTGGAGTCGCTTCATAAGTCGCACACATATCGCCGTAAACTGTTTCGTATGGGTACTGGATCACAGCTCCACCGCCACCGCCCACAACAACAGTTCCACGCCCGCCGCCACCGCAACCGACATAAGAGATGGCAACAACTGCAGCACTTGCAATTGCAACTAAAAGTTTTATAGATTTCATTGTTAACCCCCGTTAATTTAAGGCCTTTTGAGCCACTTTATATTTTTTGATCACACTTCTTTTTTTAATATCTTAAATAAACTCTTATCAATTTTTCTTGCAAAGAAACTTCTTCCTGTTTTTTTTCACTCTGACCCTGTTCCACTTCTTTCATACAGTAAAAGTCGAGAGCTGTTTCCCCTGATTCAAGCTGAATCGGTGTTTTGAACGGTTTGCATCCCCGATCTGCTTTAATATTCAAGGTGCTCGGTGACACCAGCTCAACTACTTCTCCATTCTTTGCAAAAATCGGGACAACTAATTTGACACCACGTTCGAAGTCTTTATTTTCTGTGGCAAACAAAGCGGGAATGAGTTTTGTCGGACCCTTTTTAGACTGAATCACAAGCGGGTAAGCTAGCAAAATCTGAAGGCTATCAGAGAAGAATGTATAACGTTCGAGAGACTTTCGAACTGCGCGTCCGGAACGTAGATCATGGTACTGCACTTCAGAGTTCGTGACCACGAAGCTGCCTGACACTTTTTCGCCCTCATACACAGCTTGGGTCCACAAAGCAGAGTCAAAATGCTCCCGAATCGCCCGAGCATCATAATTCTGAAACTTGCTTGTGATCATATCCCAAGTGGTGATTTTTTGCGTCTGAAGTGCCCCTTCCGCAAACCAAAACATCCCTCGAGCAAACGGCGCCGTGCTATCCAAATTAAACAGTGGCCCACGCTTGGCTTCCAATAAAGATCGATACAATTGTTCGTTTGCCTTTAAAATACGCACAACTTTTCCGTTTGCAAATGTCACAAACGAAGCATCTTGAATATAGGATGGCTGAGAAGCTGGGCCCTGACTTTTAACAGTCAAAGCCGTTAGCACGCCTTTTGCGTCTTGAGGCCCAGGAATAAAATCAACAAACTTTTGACCGTTTTCAATTTCACTGAGCGCTTCAGGCTTAAAATCTTCATTCAGCCAGTAAAGCCTTTGTTGAACTCTTTCAACTGTGTTGCGCTTTTCCCATCGATCCCACAGATTGGGCTTTCGATGGGGTTCCAATCCGGCTCCAATCCAAGCTGGACGAAAAGTTTGATCATTCAGTTTAAGCCACTTGACGTTGAAGGGAACTTGAACAAATTTTGAATCATAACGAGTTCGAGATTTAATCTGTAAATTAAAATCCACATCAAAAAAATAAGTTGCAGAAGGCTCTGTTTGATCAGGTGCGCCTTCTTCAATCACTCCAAAAACATAACCAGTTGGAGTTTGAACTCCCCACATCACAGCAATGAGCTTGAGGCCTTGAGTTCTAGGTAAAAAAACAGGTCCTTTTAGTTCTGATTTTCCTGCCTCAATTTTTAAAGTCGCAACTCTAAATCCTTGTGGTCCTTGTTCCGTGATTAAGTACGTTTGACCACGCTGTGCTCCGTCTAGACTTTCAAGCGGAGTCCAATCCCAGCGACCTTTCGGTAAATTTTTAATTTCATAAGTTACTTGATCCTGAAGCTCAACTTGACTTAAGGGTATTGAAATTTCAGGCTCTAAAATAGAAGTTTGAATAAACCCATTTGAATATTGAGTTTGAATCACGACTTCTAAGTCGGCTGGTATTTCTTTTACACGTTCAGGATCAACAGATAAAACAATTTGGTAATTTCTTTTTTCTCCTTGAGCCCAAGTCTTTTTTTGCGCCATTGGGACTTGCTGTAAGCTGAAAACATAAGGACGAATCACACCTTCCGATGGAGCTTTCACGAAAGCTTTGATTTGAGCTTCATTTGCAAGTATATCCGCACCACGATTTTCCATTTGAAAGTCGAAAGTGAGTTGATTGTTCACGCCATTCCATAAAATTTCAGGGCGTTCTTTTGATGCGGGTGCAATGACCGCTCTAAACGGAACGTTTAAGGCTCGACTTAAATCAACTTGACCCGAAAAAACAAATTTTTCTAAAATATTCGGAGTTGCTTTAAGTTGTTTTTTTTCACCCGAAGCAAAAGTTTCAAAAATCATTTTATTTTCGAGAACAGGCCTGGCTGATAAAACAAGTCTTGCGTAAATTTCATGACGAGGAACTCCAGCCGCTAACATTTCAGCTGCAATTCCCGCCACAACCGGAGACGCTTGTGAAGTCCCTGATAAAAATTCATAGCCTAAATCAGATCGAAACCTAGAGGGTCTTTTTTCCTCTGGATAAGTGCTGAGCATATGAAGACCTGGAGCGGCGATATCAACTCCACTTCCATAATTTGAAAAATGAGTCAGTCCACCGTCTGGCCCCAGAGCTCCGACGCAGATCACGCCATCATAACTACAAGGTCTCAGAAGAGCTCTTGTTGAATCATTACCTGCTGCCGCTACAACAATAACACCTTGTTTAACAGCTTCTTCAACCAATTCACGTAAGAGTTTAGAATCAGCCACTTGTGGCCAGCCCAAACTTAAATTGATAACTTCGGCCCCTTCACGAAGAGCATAGATAAAACCACGAGCTACTCGGTCACTCACGTCTTGCGCAAGCTTATAACCATTTTTTTCTCTGGCCTCTTCGTTCGGATTGAGATCAACTGCCATCGGCTTTAACGGTTCAGAAATTTCTTCACCGACAACTTTAACTGCTAAAATTTTTACGTGATTTGAAACACCCTCAACTCCGATACCGTTGCCAACAGCTGCTCCGACAAGACCTGCAACGTGCGTTCCGTGGCCAATCGTATCAACCAGTTCAGGACTACCGATTATTCCATTGATTTCATTTTTGGCCCCCATCACGCTCCAGCCATAACAATCAAGTGGGTAGCCATTTCCATCGGTGTCTGCTTCTGGATTTTGGGGATCCATCCATATTTTATCGCAAGTCTTTTCATCTTTTTCTTGAACACATGATAAATACTGAGCCAATGCCATACATTCTTTCGGCTTCGTACGAATCATATCTTTTAAATCTGGGTGCGTTCGATCAATGCCAGTATCAAGAATGGCGACCAAGACTTGCCTTGGAGTCGGAACTTTTGAAGCGATTCGTTTTAATCCAATATCTTGGCCCAACACACCAGGTGAACGGTAATTTCGAACAGGATCTAAATCAATGACTTGCGGTGCTCCGTTATTTTGAAGACCCCACTGTTGCCCAAAAAGTGGATCCGCAGCTTTTGCTAAAAAACTTAAAAGTAAAAAACAGAAGAAAATAAAATTGATCATCGAAAACTTCCTTGAGAACGATCTATTTCAGTTGAAACGATACCTGTTTTGCGAGCATAGAATTGAAAGACTCCATTTGCTTCTTCAAAGTCATCTTGAGGCTGGCCCCAAGTATTCGAAATATAAGCAATGTCCCCGTCTTCATCACCAGATCTGAATCCATTCACTTGAACTAAGTAGATGACATTTTTTTCACCTAAATATTGAAGTAATAATGGCATCGGAATATTTTCTTCCAAAATATAAATCACTTCTGTCATCCAGCGAACTTGATTTTTTAAGCTACTAGGACCCTGACCTTTTGGATACTGAGTCGAAAGAGTCAATAAACGTTCAACCCAAGGAGTTAAGCAATCGAAGCTAGATCCATTCATCCAGACTCCGCTTGAAGGAGCTCCCCCATTTTCAGAGTTTTTTTCCATGTGATACTTGTGACAAATATTTTGATACTGTGCCTGACCCTGCTTCAAATCACCGTTTCCTAAAATTCTCATCATATCATCTAAAATCAGTTGATCTGTATTTCGAGCTTTGATGCCAGATGTTTTTTCGCTTATTTTTTGAAAAATTCGAGCTAGGAACTTATATTTTAATCCTGGCTTCTTCGGTTCATCTGACTGTAATAGAATGTCTCGAACTTTTTCTAGAGCGGAAGCTTTTAATGAAAGATTTGCGGTTATTCGATAAAAATCAATTCCTTTCAGATTTTGAAAACTTTCTTTTTCAATCAGACGATATTTTGCATCAATCGGCAGACCTAATTGAGTTACAACTTGATCTAATAAACTAAAAAACTCGGCTCGCTTCATTTTCCAGCCACCCCAAATGTGTTGAATCAAAGCAACATCATGCACACGTCCAGAAAAATCTTTTTCTGTTACAACTTGACGCCAGTAAGCTTTTCCAAATGGAACATTGGCAGGGTTTGGATCATCTGATGCGCTCAAATCCCAATTGAATTTTTTAGTTTTGTGATTTAACCAAGCTTGAATTGTCGAAAGTGAAAACCCTAGTAAATCCAGGCCCTTTAGTTGGCCACGGCGGTTTCTGAATAAAGTCACTTCTTCATCTTGGGGATTTAAACTGGGCTCTAATTCAGACCGAGGAGGACGAATCTTAACTTGATGGTCTTCATTCATGTTAATCATCTGAGCCCAAAGCAGCTTCGTTTTTGTTTCTTTTGTTTTAAGAACGTGCTCTAATTCAAATTTTTGATACTGAAAATTTGTATAGAGATTTTCAGTCGAATGATTTCGAAGCAAGCTTTTAACAGCATCACGCAAATTCAGTTCTTGACGTTCTGCCAAGTCTATTTCTTCTACCGTCAGATTTTCATCTTTCCAGTTGGGACTATAATCAACGACAAATGCATCACTTTTAATTTCAGATTGCAAATTCTGTGCTCTTAACTTCATCAAATTGATAAAATAATGAACATCAAAATTAAGACCTTGAGCCTGACTTGTTTGGTGCCTAATAAAAATTTGAATGCCGTTTCGTGTTCGCATAAAACTAGATTGTCTTAATACGATTCGCGAAGAATCCGCGCCTAAAGTTAGGTTATTGATAAAGTTAAGGGGATCCATGCCCATTAAAAAATCAAAAGTCGTAAGAAGCTGCCCTGATAATCCTGCTACGACTGAATCTGTTATCGTAAAAACTTCTCCTTCTTTGAAATCTCGAATAAAATTTCGAAAGTCTTGAATGTTTTTTGAATCAATCGTTTTCGCAAGATTCGTCATCTTGAGCGGAACAACTAAATCATTCCAACTCACTTTCGTTGCTTCTTTCATTGAAAATAGTGGACGAACATGAACATAGTTTCTTTGAATTGATAAATTACTTGAAAGAAGTCCAATCGGATACTGCCTTTGAATGACAGGACGACCCACTTCCGAAAAAGCAGGCAAAGGCATTTTTTCAAATGTATTAAAGTAACCTAAGCTGGCTGAAACTGAAATATTGTCAACAAGCTGAACGGCTGCCGTTGATCCATAGTATGTTCCAGTTGCGACTTGCCTAGAAGCATTCACATCGAAGCCCAACAGTGGTCCTCCCCAAGATTGAATACTTTTTTCTAAAGGTTGACCTGGATTATTTTTAAAGTGATCTGAAATCTGACTGATCACACTTTTTTGGAATTTTTCAGCTGCAGGATCAATCTTAACTAGCAATAATTTTTCATTGAGCTTAGCTAAAACTGAAGAAATCAAGGATGTCCGGGCTCGAATTCCCGCGTAACGAAACCAATCATCATCTTTAAATGGAGACTGACGATCACCATGAGAAAATCGCTGAGGGTATCCGCTGACTTTTTCTTTGATAACTTGCCCGATTTTGATGAGGCCATCATTTGAATTGTAATTTAAATCGACAATTGGAAAACCTGCCGGCACGGGCAACTTAAAAATTTCAAAAGTTTGGCGCGTACGAAGAACTAACTTCCGATAAACGAGCTCTTTAATGCTTTCAGGATAGTGGGCTATTGCTACTATTTCACGAAAATCTTTTTCGGTCCACGATTTCATCCGATTCAAAACCCATTTCACATCTTCACGAGTTGCGGCTGCAAATCCACCAGCCAAAGGATGATAAAGAATCGCGTAGTCATTAATCAATGAAGCATTTTTAGGACTATAACGATTGATACTTTCAGGCACAAAAACTAATGTAAAAGGAATCACAAGAGCACGATAAGCTCTGAATTTCGACATATACTCAACCCAAGAAAGGGCTCGGCTTCTTTCTTCTCGATCAGGAGAATTCACGTTTTGGATAAAACCCCAATGCCAGTCAAAACTTTCATTCCGTTGAGTTTCAAGTAAAGCATCAGCCAAAACTAAAGAAGTTGAATGGGGATTATTTTCAAGAAGTCCGCCTCGAGACTCGAGATTCATATCTTTATCTTTTAAATCATTTAAAAAAGTTTCTTTTTCTTCAAGAGATGAGAAGTGAACTCTTAATCTTGAATACGGTTTTGATGTTACAACATCAAAACCTAACTTCCGAAGCATAACGGAACGCATAGAAGTTGATTGCGAAAGAAGGCTGACACCCAAACGCCAAAACTGCTGGGTGTTTCCAACAGCACGAACTCGGTAAAAAGAAGTATAGGGAAGACCATCCGCTTCCACTGAAAGCATTCTAACACCTTGTTCACCGTCTGGGTAATCTGACAGGGTTCTTTCGATTGGACTCAATTCACGATTTTGCCAAATTTTACTTTCTTCTGGATTAAACTGAGTTAAATCCTGTCCTGATTCTGCTCTTCTCACGGCTTCCATTGTGTCAATCTGAGCCCCATTTGAATCGACCAGATCTGCGGCAGGACGCTTCAAAGAAGTTAATGGAATACTCACACTTCCGGTGCGAATATCTAAAAAGCTACCGTCAGAAGATGATTGTTCTTGCGCTGTCGCGATTGAAAGAATCATTAAAGCAACAGCACAAATTATTACAATTCTAAGAGATGACATGTAATCCCCAATTTAAGTCACATTTTTAAAAATCCGATTTCAGTTTGTTCAAATAAAAAACTTGAGATTCTGCAAGTTGTGAACGGGTCGTACTTTGACCAAGGCCTATAACTTTCATCATTTGGACACGTGCATTTTCGTGAACTCGGCGAGGAGCCATTGGAAAAGCTCTGGCTAATCTGACTTTTTTTGAAATTTCTTCTGGAACAAGATGATACGTAAAGGGACCTGATTTTTTATCAGCTAACCCCAATTGACTAAACAAATGTCCACGATAGCTATCAAACCCAATAAAGAAATCAAAACGGCCTTCACCCTTAATATTTCCACCCGTATCTCGTACGACAAGATAACCATCATGAGTTTCGTTATTGGGAAGTTTTTTTCCTTTGAGCAAAGGAACATAAATAACGTCTCCAATTTTATGAAACTTTGGATCCGCCGCAATAGAACGGTACGGATCGAGACAAACTCGGTGCGCTCCCATCCCTTGAGGACAAAGCATCAGTTCCTTGTTAAGTCTAAATCGAGGCTGCGATATTATTTTTTTAGTTTCAGGAACTTCGATTTTAACCATTTTTTTATAAGCTAATAAAGATACACCTTCTTTATCCAAATAAAAACAAGAGCCCTGCATGGCACAGTTCCAAACTTCGTCTTTACAAAGTTGAACAATTGTTTTTTCAGATTCATCTTTCATATTCGAAAGTTCATCATTACGACAATTTCTTTTTTCACCGTAAACTGGCAGATAGTAAACAGTTCCGATTCCAGCTCCTGTTTTTTTAAGCAAAGGACCTGGCACTAAATCCGCCTGAGGTTGCGGTGATGGCTGACTGGCTTGAGCCTGGGGCGGCTTAACTGTATTATCAGGTTGAGCCACCTCGTTGGGTTGTTGTTTGACGGGTTCATTTTTAATTGCCACTTCCTGTTGTTCCGCATCCTTTTTAATGGGCGCTTCCAGAACCGGGTCCTGAGTTTGATCCTCAGAAATTTCAGGTAAAGGCAGGTCTGCAAAATCAGTGTACTCAGGCCCTAAAGTCTGCTTGGAAGCTTGATCATTTAAGGAGTAATGACTTTGCTCACATCCTAAAATAAAAAATGAACTTATTAAAAAATATAAAATTTTGAATTTTAAATTTTCAACTTTCATTAGAGATCCCCCACAAAAAGACTTTGCCCAGAAAGCAACTTATCCTTTCACATGAAATCAGTGTGGAGTTTTTTAAATCTATGAATTAAATCCAGCGCCGTCGATAACTTAGACAGGAAAAAAATTCACTCGATCTACAAAACATAAGTGTGGGGGCACTGCCCTTGAGATTTAGGGCCATTGCGAAAGAGAAAGCGGGCGGTGCCCAGAGCTTAGTTCAGTATGTTGAGCTTGTTATTTTTAGCCGGATCTTGGAGGGCTGTTCGTAAGGATTAAAACTTAAGACCCATTCCGACTGTTCCGTAAAGAACATTAAGTTGATAGCCTAGATTGGCTTGATAGGTATTTGTGATGTCGATCAAATCAAATCGCTTGATACCAAATCCCGCTTCGCCAAAAAAATTATCTTTCCATAAGACTTGGCCATGAAAATTAAGCGCGAAATTAAAGTTCAATTTTTTTGTCGAGTCTAAACTAGCAGCATAATAAATGAATTCCATGTCAACCCACTTCGGATAATCCATGAATGGAAGCAGGCTAAAAACTTCGTCGACAACTTTTGGCATTGAACGAGCCCAAAACCATCCAAAACCGACCATCGGAACTTTAAACTTTGTGATCTGCAAATTGGCATCCAGATCTTGGTAGGACAGCATTCCACCGTGAGATTCGTCGCGCGTCCAAAGACCTGGCGTAAGGCGGTACTTCAAATCAGCATTGATCACTTTAAGTTGGGCCTCCCCATAACCTGTCACTTCATACTTTGTAATAGATTGAAAATACTTCGTACTCAATCCCCATCGTTGTTTTGAAAATTCATAATTGTCCCAACCTAAAATATCTTCGAACCATAAATTGTAAGCGACTTCACCCATCAGAATAAGGCCTTGAGTCGAAATAATCATCGAAAGCCTGCTACTGAGTTCGTTTGAATAACCTTTATAAATCTCAAAGTAAGATCGATAAGTCTGACCGTTGTCATTGAGAAGCAATGAAGATCGATTTATTTGGGCATTTTGAGATGCTTTAAAGCTCCACGTGAATTCTTCTGAATTATTTTTCGTGAGGACTCTGTACTGCTGAGAAGTCAGATTCGTCGAAGACTGTTTTCGGCCTTTAATTTTGACACCATCACGGTAAGTTCCCTTAGGCGTTCGCTTGGCCAGGTGCAAACGAATTTTTGAACTCGGAGCTTTTTCTATTGGCAATACATGTTTAAACAAACCACCCGATTCACCTCGGAAATAAAGCCAAGGCTCTGTCCCTTTTACTTGTGAAACCCAGAATTTTCGTGCGTCAAAAATTGTCGGTTGGAAACCGATGGCCTGAACCCAATTTTCAAATCGGTCTGGATTGCGAATTCGATAAGGTCCAGCGGGTGGAAGCTCAAAACCGACAACTGTGTAGACATTTTGACCCTCTAATTTGGTAAAGTCAGACCACGCAACTGTCAAAGGTTTGGAAGTGAATTCTAAAGTTTCACCCGTTGAAAGCTCGGCAAAAAAACGAACTGGCAGTCCTGATTCGGCCAGCACTTCACCCGCTTCAGGAGCCAACTCGGCGTTGACAAGAATTCGCGGCGTGACTGTGGATTTTAAACGACCAATCAACGGCTGAGTTCCAGAATTTCGAACAACATAACTTTGTGAACACAATCTTTCTTTGGCATTTTCTTGCAAAGGACTGATACAAAAACGAAACCCATCAGCTAACCCCTGAAGTGGAAGATCTGCTTCGGATGTCGGAATGGCCCAACTGATAAGCTGAACACTACTTTTAAGATTTTTAACTTCTTTGCGAACTTTAGTTTTCCAGTCTTGAATTTCTTTTTTTCGTACTTCTTTTTTCCAAATCACATTCCCATCACGGGTCAAAAGCTCGATGACAGTTTCCGTATAAAGAAAATCAGGCCATCGGACGAAAAAGTAACTTTCACTTGGAGTATTTCGGTCCAAACCAAGCTCTGTGAGTTTTCTTAAACCAAAACTAAAATTCTTTTCGTCAATAGTCACAGGCCCCAACTTGAGCCGACTGCCCTTTTCTTCTAATGAATAAGTCATAACCGGAATCGGCATATCGTCCCCACCCAGAACCTCAAAGTAAAGGGGCTGAGTGAACTTTTCATTGCGAGTGGTTTTAGAACTCGAAGTATCTGCTTTTGAAACTCCGGCGGCAAAAACCGAAATTCCATCTACAGAAAAGAGAATAGAAAAAATAACAATAAGCGCAAATAACTTATTTTGAGTGGTTTTAGATACTTCCATGCCTGTCAATAGGTTATAAAGGGGGCCAAGAAATCACAAGCTTTAAACTTCATAAAAGGAAACTAAAATATGTCTCGTGTGATTTATAATATGCACCTTCAACAAATTATCGACCACACGACGAATGTGCGGGAACTTGTTCTGACAATTCAAGAACCCCAAAGTTTTCAGTTCAAAGCTGGTCAATTTGCTATGCTTCACGTTCCCCAACCGGAAGGAAAACCCGCTTTAAGAGCCTATTCGATTGCGACTGATGATCGAAATCTGAAAGGCTTCAGTCTTCTTTTCAAATACGTTGATAATGGTAAAGCATCAGAGTTTGTTTGGAGCCTGAAGGGCGGTGAAACACTTCAGTTCACAGGACCTTTCGGTAAAGTTTTTTTTCAAGAACCACCAACTGAACAGATTATTTTTCTGAATACTGGAACTGGACTGTCACAGCACCTCAGTTATCTTCAATCCAAAAAAGACCAGTATCCCCATCTTAAGTACAGGATGCTTTTTGGAGTGCGGACAGAAAAAGATATGTATTACCAAGACCACTTGAACAAATTAAAATCTCAACTTCAGGACTTCAATTGGGAATACGTTTTAAGTCGGCCTCAAGAATCCTGGACAGGAAAAAAAGGCTACGTTCAAAACTTTATTGAAGAATATGATTATCTCAAAATTCCAACGACTTTTTATCTTTGTGGGAATGGTGGAATGATCAAAGAAGTGAAACACACATTAACCGCACAAAACTTTGACCCTCAAAAAATTTGGGTCGAGGCCTTTGATTGAAATTTACTTCAACAGGCGGCATGAAATCAAGAGCTCTCACTGAGCTCATCGCTGCCGCCATTATTTGGGGCTTTGGTTTTGTTGCGACGGTTTGGGCTCTTCGTGATTTTTCAATCGCAGGTTTTTTGTTTTTAAGATTTACCATCGCTTTTATTGTAGGCGAAATCGTACGTGTTTTCTTTTTTAGAAGAAAATTTTGGGATGCTCATGACTTTAAGTACGCTCTCTTAGCAGGTGTACTTATGGCTGCTTTTATCATTCCACAAAGTATCGGGCTTTTATTTACAACTGCGACTAATTCAGGATTTCTGACAATTATGTATGTCGTGCTAGTTCCGCTTCTGAGTTTTCATAAAAAGCACTCTTGGAAAGTCTATGCCTTGGCCGCATTGGCTTTTTTGGGAGCTTGGCTTTTGATGAATGCTGTGGTTTTAGAGTTTAACAAGGGGGATTTGTGGACTCTGGTTTGCGCTTTTGCCGCTAGCCTTCATATTCTTTATCTTGGTAAAGTAGCACCACAAGTTCATGACGCTTTTAGGTTTAATAACTACCAATCTTTTTGGTGCTTACTTGCAGTGATTCCGTTTATTGGAATTGACCCCAAGTTCAGCATTCATTCCACCAATATTTTACCCTGGCTAGGACTTATGAGCACGGCTATCGGGTCTACTATTATTGGTTTCATGATTCAAATTCGGGCTCAGAAAGTTTTATCAGAAACCACTGCTGCACAATTTTTTTTACTTGAATCACCTTTTGCTTTGCTTTTTGGATACTTACTTTTAAACGAGACCATCACAAGCTTTCAAGCTCTTGGTGCAATTCTTATTTTGCTTTCAAGTTTTTTAACTTTAAAAGTTGAAAGCTCAAAATTAATTTAAGCTTCTGCTCGACGGCTTGCCCAGATAGAAACACCTAAAATCACAACCCCAACGAATCCAGTCACCCATTCCGAAACGTGAATAAATGGGCTTGATATCATAATTGCACCCAAAGCCCCGATGGCATAAAATGCTCCATGCTCAAGAAATTTGAATTGATTCAAAGTTTTCTTTTCCACTAGATAAATTGTAATACTTCGAACAAAAAAAGCACCTGAACCTAAACCTAACATAATGACAAGTAAGTTTTGAGTGATAGCAAAAGCGCCCACAACGCCATCAAAACTGAAAGATGCATCAAGAACTTCGAGGTAAAGAAAAAGTCCCAAACCACTGCTGGCCACAACTTTTGTGGCGGCAGACGAATTTGATTTTGCTGCTTCCAAAGAATGCACAACTTCATCTGACTCAACTTCGAATAGGGCTGCGAATCCATCGACTATCGCAAAAGTCACAATTCCCCAAAGAGCCGACAACAAATAAGGAAGTTTTTCATTTTCCAGTGGCAAGTGGCGTGATATCACGACAAAAAGAATTAAGACAAGAGCCATGGAAATGCCCTGCATTTTACCAAGGCTTGATAAAATAGATTCTACTTTTGTAAACCAATGAGTTTTTTTATCTTTATCAAAAAAATAATTCAAACAAACTAATAAAAGAAACGACCCACCAAAAGCGGAAACAAGATGATGAGTCGAAAGCATAATATCTGCATATCTCTTAGGATCTGTGAAACTCATTGTCAAAGCAGACCAAGGATCAATTTGGGCAATGAACCCGACAATGGCCAAAGGAAAAACTAATCGCATTCCAAACACTGCGATCAGAATACCCCAAGTTAAAAATCTTCTTTGCCAGAGTTCATTCATTCTTTCTAGAATGCTGGCGTTTACAACCGCATTATCAAATGAAAGTGACACTTCTAGAACGGTTAACACAAAAGCGATAAAGAAAAACTTAGCGCCATGGGGAAAGCCACCTAGACCTTCGGACGTGTCATAAAACCCGACAAAAAAAGCAGCTATAAGTGATAAAACAGTGAAAATGATAGAGGTTGTGAAAACTTTCATAGGCTCAATTCCTTTTTATTCTCGAAGAAACTTTGAAAAATCGCATTGATTGTCGACAATAACAAAGTCTCGACAAAAAAAGAAAAAAAATCGACTGCGTCTCAAATTGAATTTAGTTTGGCAGTTCGATAGGTTGCTGAATTTCATTAAAGCCTATTTTTTAGGCACGCCTTTTGTAAGCACTCTTTCAGTGGGGGTTTTTATGAAAGTGCAGATTCAATTTTTAGCTTTGGCTGGACTTTTGTCCCTATCGGGATGCGGCAATAACGTAAACTTTTCTGGTCAATCCGCTGAAAGTAGTTTCGAACTCGTTCCGATTTTATTACCCGATATGCCTCCTCCGCAGCCAGTTCCTGACTCTCAGACTCCCCCAGTTGTCGAAACTCCTCCGGATATTTCAGAGCCGCCGCCGCCGCCTCTGCCTCCTGTATTTGAAGAGCCTCTGCCCCTGAATCTTAAAAATGGCACTTGTGCAGTTGGAAAAAATGAAAAAATTCTTTCTTGTCTCAATTGTGAGTCAACAGCACCCATTGCGGCTCCACCCCTTTTATCTCGAAAAGCTCAAGAACTTTTAGATATTATGACCACAGCTTGCTCGATTCAAAACAGAAGTGATGAAAAAGATTATGTTGCACCAACCTACGATCAGCTTTTAAAAAGAGTCATCCAATGTTCTCCAACAGCTTATCCGGATACCCAGTTTTTATCGACGCAGGGGCGAACCATTCATCAACTTCTTCACAATCCAGTGGCTCAACAAAACGCATTTGGTGGCCTTTACTACAATTCTGCTTCGACAGACTTTGAAACATATTTTGGTTTAGAAATAGGCGAAGCTCGCTACACTTTCTGCAGAAGACTTGAAACTTTTGGCCTACAAGGAGTTTACCCGAAAGAATACTATGACTCTCTTTACAGTGGACGTCCCTACATGCTCCCTTCAATCTATGTAAAAGCTCAAAAAAATCGAATTGAATTAAGAAATTGTTTAGCTGAATCTTTAAGAAATCCAGACGTCCCACAAAGACCTGGGACACCGGGAATAGATTGTTCTTATGAGTCAGCAGAAGGCCCGATGAGCGCTTTGATTGTGGACCAAGTGAATCAGTGGCAGACACAAGGACATACTGTTTACTTTGAAGGTTTTAATCAGTGTGGTGTCATGGAACGTCCAGAGCAATTTCTTGATCACAATACAACTCAATTAAAAATTGCCATTAAGAAATGTCAGGAGCTCAAATCAAAATTGGATTGATATTTTAACTTAAAGCGATGCTTTTCTTTAAAACATTCTTTAAAAATTTACCTGTTTCTGAATCTTGGACCCGGGCCACTTCTTCCGGAGTCCCTTCGGCTACAATTCGCCCGCCTTTGTCACCGCCGTCTGGGCCTAAATCAATTACGTGATCGGCACACTTTACAACTTCCATATTATGTTCAATGACAATCAATGTGTTTCCTTGATTGGCTAAGTCTTGAAGCAATTCGACAAGTTTTCTGACATCTTCAAAATGCAGACCTGTCGTCGGCTCATCTAGAATATAAAGAGTTTTTCCAGTTCCTCGTTTTGAAAGTTCTCGAGATAACTTGATTCGTTGGGCTTCTCCGCCAGAAAGCGTGGTCGAACTTTGACCTAGTGTCATGTATTCCAATCCGACTCGTTTTAAAGTTTCAAGCTTACGAAAAATTTGAGGAACAGCAGAGAAAAAATGATGAGCTTCTTCCACTGACATTTCTAAAACATCCGCAATACTTTTTCCTTTGTAATGAATATTCAAAGTTTCTCTGTTGTATCGGCGGCCTAAACAAGTTTCACAAGTCACATAAACATCACTTAGAAAATGCATTTCAACTCGGATTTGTCCGTGCCCCATACACATTTCGCAGCGACCACCTTTGACATTAAATGAAAACCGACCGGGCTCATGCCCTCGAAGTCTTGATTCAGGAAGACCGGCATAAAGATCTCGAATCAATGGCAAGAGTCCCACATAAGTAGCTGGAGTTGATCGAGGAGTTCTTCCAATTGGTTTTTGATTAATTTCGATGACTTTATCGAGCTCACTCAAACCTTCAATTTTTTTATAAGGAGAAGGGTTTGTTTTAGCTTTGTAAAATTGCTGCGCTAATATTTTATAAAGTGTATCAATAATTAAAGTTGATTTTCCGCTTCCAGAGACGCCCGTCACCGCCGTCAAAGTTCCCAGTGGAATTCTAAGATCAACGTCTTGCAAGTTGTTGCCGCTGGCTTTTAGCAAAACCAGACTTTTTCCATTTCCTTTACGACGCTGTTCTGGAACTGAAATTCTTCTTTCGCCGGATAAATATTGACCTGTTAAACTCTTTTTATTTTTTTCAATTTCAAGTGGAGTCCCGGATGCGATGAGCTCGCCACCTAATT
Organism: Pseudobdellovibrionaceae bacterium; assembly: GCA_030158485.1. Lineage (GTDB taxonomy): Bacteria > Bdellovibrionota > Bdellovibrionia > Bdellovibrionales > Bdellovibrionaceae. Next base: position 24,390 of record JAOASS010000017.1, read on the forward strand.
TACCAGCTCGTGGGCCCATATCGACGACATAATCTGCAAAACGAATTGTGTCTTCATCATGCTCGACAAGTACGATTGTATTTCCACGATCTCGAAGTTCCCCAATAATATTCAAAAGCCGGTGATGATCCCTAGGATGAAGACCAATCGACGGTTCATCCATGACATACATAACGCCAATTAAACTTGAACCAACTTGTGTGGCGAGTCTCAAACGCTGAGCTTCTCCGCCAGATAATGTATCAGCGCCACGATCAAGGCTGAGGTATCCTGTGCCGACTCGAATCATGTACTCGAGGCGAGAAATAATTTGTTTCTGAATTTTACTTGCAACTAAATTTTCTTTTGCATTCCACTTGAGACTTTCGGCCCAATCTTTTAATTTCACGCAAGATAAATTAGAAACTGTTCCAATATCAAAGCCTTTGATTTTAACACTCAAAGCTTCTGGTTTTAAGCGTGTCCCAAAACAGCTGGGACATTTTGAAATTTCAAGATCAAATTCAGGACCCTCTTCAGTTTCTGGATTTTCACTTTTGCCCCGGTAAGTGTAACGAACTTTATCTAATTTTCGTTCTCCGACATCACCTTCAGAATAAATTTCTTCTTCGACAAGGTCTAAAGTGCCTAAACCATTACAAGTAGGACATGC
>JAOASS010000018.1:0-3903 GCA_030158485.1 Pseudobdellovibrionaceae bacterium
CTCATAATATCAGTCGGTACGATCGCAATTTCATCGACATCTCGTAAGTGTGAAGAAAATAAGTGTTCTAACTTATAAGACAGGTAGGCAATACGCACTCCTGATTTATGTTTTAAATTGGACTTTGCTGAAGCTTCGGCTTCTTGGCCGTACATATTATTAAATCCATGTGTCATCTGTTTAACTTCGTCATGATTTAATATTTTTGAATCATCTAAGAAGAGAAGATCACCATCTAAGTCATGTGACAAAAGGCCACGAAATATTTCCATTTTTTGTTGATTAAAAAGCGGAATAGGTAAAATTTCATCATCGAAGTAAGAGACAATACTATCAACTGAATCAACGAGGAATCCAAAATGAATTTTGTCTTGTTTCATAATAATGATTCTTTGTTTTTCATTCTCTGTTTGTGGGACTTCAGCTACTTTTAAAAATTGGCAGAAATTGATAAGTGGAATAATAACACCACGGATATTGACGACACCAAGACCATAATCGGGTCCAGAAGCTTGTTTTTGGACTTCGGGCACGCGAATGATTTCACTAATAGCGCTAATATTGAATGCAAACTTTGAATTATGTGAACGAAAAGTGATACATTGACGTCTTTGAGATCGTTTTAAAGTTTCGGCTTTTGTGGTTTTTGTTTGTTCAAGAACATGTGGAATATTTTCAATTTTCACTAACGCTGCAGGATCAATAATTTCAACAATACGGTCACCACCGTTGAGCTTCAAGGCTCCAAGAATAATTTTATGGGTCTCTTGTGTGTCAAAAAGTGAGATGTTCTGTTCTTCAACGTTTAAAATTTCAGAAGTCGAATCAAATAAAAGTCCAACTCGGACTTCTTGACAATGAATAATGGCGATTTTTTTAGCTTTTTCATTGGGATCGCTTGCTAGCCCTAGTATTTTACTGACATCTACAATAGGGATCACAGCGCCACGCAAATTAAAAAGACCTGTTAAGTAGGGTGGAGCAAGTGGTACTGTGCTAATTTTTTCAGGTATATTAACAACTTCTTGCAGTGATGAAATCGGCAAGGATAATTCTGATGGTCCAAGTTTGAATGAAGCAAACATCTGACTATTTGATCTTCTATTTTTTTCAGCTGAATCCATATCAAATCCTCTATCCATGTTTACTAATTTTTTGAATTGTGTAGTCACCGGTTGTGCAATCAATAATGACTTGTGAGCCTTGATCGCCACCGGGCTCAAAAGCGATTGTTTTTATTTTGTATAAACTCAATATTTTTTTTGCAGCCTTTAGGTTTTCTTCTCCTACTTTTCCAAGTGGTGAGGAGTATATTTTTTCATCCACCATCATTTGTCCACCACCAGCGACAATGGCAACTATGTCTTTTTTGTCAGATTCTTGAATGTCGAGTTTCTTCATTAAGTTTTCAACTGCTTGGTCAACGAATTTCCCCTTCAGGTTGGGGCTCTTGGCCGGTGCTTCAGGCAGTAGACAATGAGCTAATGCATAAAGATTTTTTTTCTTCCATAAAATTCCAATTCCAACACAGGATCCTAAAATGACTTTAAGCACTTCGCCAGTTGAGCCTTTTTTAATTTGACCGATTTTGACGTGATGCTCGATTCTTGTCATGCTGCGCTCTTTTTATAAACGAGCGGCTGAGCATATTGAAAATTTGTTTTGAGTCTTGAAAGTGATTCCGATTCACCCACAATTAAAAGACCGTCTTTTTTAAGTGAATCTTGCATATTCTTAAGAACTAATTCTTGGTCAGGTTCACTAAAATAGATCATCACGTTTCGTAAAAAAACAATATCGTAGAAATCTTTTCGGGGTGCTTTTGTGTGAAGATTGTGCATCGAAAATTCAACTTGTTTTCTGATAAAATCATTTACTTGCCCTTGAGTTGGTGACAGAACTAGAAAGTATTTTTGGTGAAGTAGGGGACGTTTTGTTTTAAACTCTTCTAAAATTTTGTCGGAATAAACTCCGTTTTGAGCTTCTTGTAAGACTTTACTTGAAATATCTGATGCAAAAACTCGGTATTTAAATGCAGGATGTTTAATTTTAAATTCTTCACACACCATCGCAATTGTGTAAGCTTCGGCACCCGTTGAAGAGGCCGCCGACCAAACTCGTAATGTGCTGTCTTTTGGTTTTTGCTTAAACCAATTCGGTAAAAAATCATTTGTGAAATACGTCCAAACAGTTTCTGTACGAAAAAAATGAGTCTCATTTGTTGTCGCTAAATCAATAAATTTTTGCCGCGTCTCGGGATCAGATTGAACGCGGTCCATGAACTGTTCAAATGAAGTAAGAGACATTTTTCTCATTTGCGGACGTATACGAGTTAACAACATATCTCGTTTTCGAGCTTCCATTGTAATTCCCGTATGCATTTTAACAAGCGACAAAAGCTTTTGCAAATCTTTGTCGCTGATTTCTTTTTCTGGCTCGCTCATATTCATCACACTACAAATTTAGAAACAGTTTTATTTAAGTCATCGGCTTCAGAGACAAGTCCTTGTGTTGATCCCGCGATACTTTCAGAAGCTTGAGCCGACTTTTCAGACTCGCTTGCGATGTGTTGAATTGAAGAACTAATTCCTTTTGCAGCTTCAGACTGTTCATCGGCGGCAATAGTCACTTCTGCAATTGACTGAGTTGTTTTTTCGATTCCTGTGACAATCTTACCAAAAGCTTCACCAGCTTGTTTTGAAATTTCACTTCCTTGGCCCACGCGTTTAACTGATTCGTTGATTAATTTTGATATTTCCTTAGTTGCTTGCGAAGATCTTTCTGCTAACTTTCGAACCTCATCGGCAACAACAGAAAAACCTAAGCCGTGTTCTCCTGCGCGTGCGGCTTCGATTGCAGCATTGAAGGCAAGCAAATTTGTTTGGCTTGCAATTTCGCTGATCACTTTAATAATTTCACTTATGTCTTCAGAAGACTTATTAATTAGTTCCATAGCTTCAACTGATTTTGCGATGGCCATGCTGCCAACTTCCGCTTCTTTTTGAGTCACTTTTGCCAGTTCATTTGCTTTCTTCGTATTTTCAGCGATTGAGGCAATTGAAGCTGTGAATTCTTCAATCGAAGCATTCATTTCTTCAACTGTTGCTCCTAAACTTTGGGCCCCAGTTGCAACAGAATTTGATTTTTCAGCAATAGACTTAGAAGATGTACCAAAGCTATTGGCTGAATTAACGACTCTTGAGATAACAGATCTTAGGTCAGTCATCATTTTTTTGATGCCGTTACCCAGTTGACCTAAAGCATCTGTACCTAAAACTGTGACTTCTGTCGTTAAGTTTCCATCTGCTGCTGCATTTACTGTTTTCAATAAATCATCTACTTTTCTTTGATCTTCTTCAGCTTTTAACTTAACAGCTTGTTCCAGCTCGACTTGTTTTGTGATATCTACTGCAAACTTGACAACTTTATAAGGTTTGCCGTTGGCATCTAGAATCGGGTTATAAGTTGCTTGAATCCAAACTTTTTTATCATGAGCGCCAAAACGTAAATACCGTCCAGTATCAAATTCACCTGTATTTAATTTTTTCCAAAAACGTTCATAATCAGCACTTTTCACATATTCTGGTTCACAGAACATTTTATGATGTTGGCCTTTGATTTCGTTAAGTGAATAGCCTAAAGTTTTCAAGAAATTTTCGTTAGCAGTCAGAATTGTGCCATCTAAATTAAATTCGATAATGGCTTGTGCTTTACCGATAGCATTTATTTTACCTTCGTATTCGGCATTTTGAACTTTAGAAGCAGTAATATCACTTGCGAATTTAACAACTTTAAAAGGCTTACCATTCATATCAAAAATAGGGTTGTAAGAAGCATTAATCCAAACTTCTTTGCCAGATTTTGTCAGGCGTTTATATTCAGCACTTTCAAATTCACCGCGAC
>JAOASS010000018.1:4003-22575 GCA_030158485.1 Pseudobdellovibrionaceae bacterium
CTAACTTAGCCCAGAAGTCTTTATAAGCTTGCGAACTGGCGACTTGTGGCTCACAGAACATTTTGTGATGTTGGCCTTTGATTTCATCAAGTGAATAGCCTACAGTTTTCAAGAAATTTTCGTTAGCAGTCAAGATTGTGCCATCTAAATTAAATTCGATTACAGCTTGGGCGCGACTGATGGCTGTGACTTTACCTTCGTATTCGGCATTTTGAACTTTAGAAGCAGTAATATCAGTTGCGAATTTAACAACTTTAAAAGGCTTCCCATCTTCATTAAAGATGGGATTGTAAGAAGCATTAATCCAGACTTCTTTGCCAGATTTTGTCAGGCGTTTATATTCAGCACTTTCAAATTCGCCGCGACCTAACTTAGCCCAGAAGTCTTTATAAGCTTGCGAACTGGCGACTTGTGGCTCACAAAACATTTTATGATGTTGGCCTTTGATTTCATCAAGTGAATAGCCTAAAGTTTTCAAGAAGTTTTCGTTAGCAGTCAAGATTGTGCCATCTAAGTTAAATTCGATCACAGCTTGAACACGGTCAAGAGCTGCAAGCTCTCCCATCATTTCAAGGGTTGTTTTTTCGATTACAGGTTCTGGTTGAAGTTTTCTTGCAGCGCTGCTCATTTAAAAGGCCTCCATTGAAGTTTCATTTCCATCAGTGGTATCGGAGGCTTGGATTTTGACCTTAATGCAGTTAAAAATATTTTAACGCCAGTCGAAGCGGCATAGAGCTTTATGCAACGCTTCAGAATTTAAATGAAAATTGTTAAAAATGTAAAAAACGACATCTTTACAAGGAGTTATAATATTAATAAACACAATGTGAATTTTGTGTCGTGTTTATAAAGTGACGTAAGATTCATAATAAACTGGACCCAAACCAAGCGGTATTTTTTCAAATTCTAATCAAAAAAAATGAAAAGTTATTAAGCTCCTGAGTCGGCTTAACTATGCGTTAAGAATACAAATTTATTGAATAAATTCAATTATGTATGAGACTCATTTAAGCTTTTTCCAAGAGGTCCTATGAATCAAGTCAAGTCACCTGCAAAGTCCGATTCGAAAGCTTCTCTTGAAGCTCATAATTTTTTAAAACTGATTATTGAAAAAGACATCGAAGCCCAGAAAAATAAGGGCCAAGTGGTGACTCGATTTCCACCGGAACCTAACGGCTATCTTCATTTGGGTCATGCGAAGTCGATTTGTTTAAACTTTGGCTTGGCGCGCGATTTCAGTGGACGTTGTCACTTACGATTTGATGATACGAATCCTGAAACAGAAGATATCGAATATGTAGAATCAATTAAAGCCGATGTTAAATGGCTAGGTTTTGATTGGCATGAACATCTTTATTTTGCTTCAGACTATTTTCAGCAGCTTTATGATTGGGCTGAACTCCTTATACAAAAAAATAAAGCTTATGTTTGTAGCCTAAATGAAGAAGAACTTCGCCGATACCGAGGTGATTTTACGACGCCAGGACAAGACAGTCCTTATCGCTCGCGGTCTGTTGAAGAAAATCTTGATTTATTTCGACGGATGAAAGCCGGTGAGTTCAATGAAGGAGATCACGTTCTCCGGGCTAAGATCGATATGAAATCTCCGAATATGAACATGCGAGATCCCTTGCTCTATCGTATTAGAAAAGTTCCTCATCATCGGACGGGTAACAAATGGTGTCTTTATCCAATGTATGATTACGCCCATCCTTTGTCGGATGCGATCGAACAAGTGACTCATTCAATTTGTACTTTAGAATTTCAGGATCACCGGCCTTTTTACGATTGGTGTATTGAAAACCTTCCGACCCAAGGCCAGCCTAAACAATACGAATTCGCACGTATGAATATGACTTACCTTGTGATGAGTAAGCGAAAGCTTTTACAGCTTGTAAAAGAAAAGCTTGTGATAGGTTGGGATGATCCTCGAATGCCGACGATTTCAGGAATTAGAAGGCGGGGTTATACTCCGGAAGCGATTCATTCATTTACAAAAAGAATCGGAGTTTCAAAAGCTGAAAGTGTGATAGATTTTGAGATTTTAGAAAGTTGTGTTCGAGACGATTTAGATTCAGTCGCTCATCGGGCTATGGCAGTCTTAAAACCGATCAAAGTTGTCATTGAAAATTTACCTCATGGTCACGAAGAAGAAATTCAGGCGGCTGTTCATCCTAAAAAACCCGAGCTTGGGAAAAGGACTCTTTATTTTACAAAAGAAGTTTATATTGATGCAGCTGATTTTATGGAAAATCCAGATTCAGATTTTTTTAGACTTTCACCGGGTCAAGAAGTTCGTCTCAGAAATGCCTATGTGATTAAATGTAAAGAAGTTATTAAAGATAGCACTGGTCAAATTATCGAACTTCGTTGTGAATATGATCACGTGACATTAGGTGGCAAGCCCACTGCTGACGGTCGAAAAATAAAAGGTGTTATTCACTGGGTATCGGCTACCAAGTGTGTGGAAGCCGAGATCAGGCTTTATGGTCGTCTTTTTAAAGTAGCCGAACCGGAAAAAGTTGAAGAAGGTCAAGATTTTAAATCGAATCTGAACCCAAGTTCTCTTCGAGTTGTAAAAAAAGCGAAACTTGAAATCAGCCTTAAATCAGCTCAGCTAGATTTGCGATATCAATTTGAACGAGTCGGGTATTTTTGTTTAGATTCAAAAGATTCCAAGTCAGAAGCTTTAGTTTTCAATATGACCGTCGATTTGCAAAGTGGTTACTGAATATAAAATCCAAGAATTAAAAAATAATGAAAGCCAAAGCCTAACATGACCATCAGATGCCAAATTTCGTGATAACCAAAAATTCCTTCAACAAAGTCTGGCCACTTAAAAGCATAGATTAACGCTCCGAAAGTATAGCTTAGACCGCCAGCTAAAAGTAAATTAAAATCTGTGGGGGTTAGCGACGAGTAAATTTCATCCCACCGTATGGCAAGAGTCCAGCCCATCGCTAAAAATAGAGCAGTTGAAATCATTCGATGCTGAGCCCATTTCGGTAACCGAGGTTTGAAATAAGAATAGAAAATTCCAATCAAAGCGATGGTCCAGATCATCGAAAGCAAGACATACTTCCAAGTACCGTGAACGGCATTGATAAGAAAAGGTGTGTAAGTACCCGCAATGAAAAGATAAATTGAAAAGTGATCAAAATCATTCAGAACTTTTTCAAGTTGCTTTGTAATCACATACCCATCGCTATAAAAGTGATAAAGTGCGCTGCTTCCAAAGACTAAGACTCCCGTGATCCCGAATATCAGGCACGAAGCAAAGTGGATCCAACTTGTTTTTTCAGTCCCATTTTCACTTACAAAGTAAAGTAATGTAATCAATCCAATAATTGCCAAGATGGCACCAATAAAGTGCAATTGGGCCGAAATTGTTTTTTTTAATAGAAAGCTCAAACTGTGTTCGGGGTGTTTTTGGATATGTTTTTTCATTTTATCTTGTTAAAGAATCGATTGGTTTCGAGACTACAATTTCTCCGGCAATAGTGTGAGAATGGCAACCGCAAACCATAGAAGCTTCGACGCCATCGGTATTATTTTTGAAATGATCGGCTGTATATCCACAGAGCAGTGAAAAAGAATATGTCAGAGCTAATTCATTCCAGTAACTTTCAAGACTCATCGCAGCTTCAAAGTTGCCACTCAAGGTTAGAATATCAACCATCTCGCCGTATGCTCTAATGGCTGGATACCTCTGAGTTGTTTCTGTCATCAACGGACCCACTTTTTGCTGAAACAGTCGACGACTGGCGGATCTTCTGACCATAAGGGAACTTAAAGTTTGGTGAGCTTCTAAAGTGATCATTTGTTTTAATTCTTTTTTTTGAGCAACATCAATTCCCATATAAATTAAACTTTTTTCGATACCAGTTAAATGGGAATCAGTCGCGATCAGGATGACAGCTTCACCTTTTTTAAAGCCTTCATAAGAATATTCAGCGATCGATTTTATTAACTGCCCATCGTTTTGAAAAAATTGAACAAGGTGGGCATTCCGTGATTTTTGTTTAAAATCACCAATCATGTCTTCATACAAAGTTGAACTTAAATCAGACATTCAAAATCTCCTTGAGAGTTCTTCCTGTAAGTCGCTTGCTCACACATCATCTTGATTGTGAGGCTTATTTCAAAAATTACAACCTAGCGCTTTAAGATCAGATCGGAAAAATATAAAAAAAATGAAGAATGATTTTAGTATTTAGATGTATTGGGACAATATATCCCGTTCTTGTTTCTTTAAAAAGATATTGGGACAAATTATCTCGTTTCAAAATAAGTAAAAGTATTTTAATCTTAAGCCTTAAGATGAATCTTGCGACTCAAATTTTTGCTAAAGTTAGGTTTTTTAAATGATTCCAAATTATGATGATTTAATTAAATTGGCGAATTTAAAAATGCCCTTTGGAAAATATAAAGGTTGGGTCTTAGTCGATCTTCCAGAGCCTTATGTTATCTGGTTTCATTATCAAGGATTTCCCAATGGAGAGCTCGGTCGTTTGTTGGCTCAACTTTATGAAATTAAAGTGAATGGATTGGAGTTTTTATTTGCTCCTTTGAAGTCTGATTATCAGGCTTAACTTATTTTAAGGAGTTTGGCTTTTAAGAAATGCTTTTAAAACATCGCGCCTTGAGACAATTCCAAGCAAATGCATTTCAAGATCAACCACGATAACTCGCTTAATCGGATGAGTTAAAAAACGTTTATAGACTTCTGCAAACGAGTCGTCAGGGTAGACTGTAATCAAGTCTTCTCTTGCTGGGAGTTTAGGTTTAAATGTAATCAACGGTTCAGTCAGCGGACTTACGGCTGCAAATTTCATAAGATCAGCTTCACTGACGACAGTTAGAACTTTTCCAGTGGCAGGTTCAATGACGGCAGCACCACTGATTTGTTTTGATATAAAGAGTTCCATGATATCAAAGAGTTTATCTTTAAAAATAACAGCGATAGGTGACGGGGTCATAATTTCACGAATTTTAAATGTTGAGATAGGTTTTGCCATTTGAAAATGGTAAACTAAAATAACATTTGAAAGCAACTCAAGACCAGCCTCTTGTGGTGGTCTTGAGAGTTTTCACTAAATTAGTGTTTATTTTCAACACGTTGTTGTTTTTGATTCGATTTAGAATCTTCTTTTTTCCCCATCAAACGTCCAAAAAGTGGACCCTTTCCGGACTGTACTTCTATTTTTTTAGCTTGTGCTTGCTCGGTTTTTGGAAGCACAACTTCCAAAACTCCATTTTCATAGTGAGCTTCAATTTTTTCTGGATCAACAGTCGTTGGCAGCGCAAAGCTTTGTTGATAAGATTTATATCGACGACGAAAACCTTGAGTTTCGCCTTCAAGTGTTTTCTCTTCCTTATGTTCGGCTTTTAGAGTCAGTAAGTTTCCGCTGATATTTATTTCGATGTCATTTTTAGGGACTCCCGGAATCTCTGCGCATAAAATATAAGATTTATCATTTTCTTGAATGCTACTTGAGTTTCGTTGAGCTAAAGCGGGCCAGTCTCCGATGAGCGAGTTAAATCGGTTGCCGAAAAATGTTTCAACCACATCATTAAATTCCGGCATCAAATCAAACATATCTTCGGGGCTTGAACTAAGTCGATTGTCGTTTCGTATTTGTAGGTCTCGAGTCGTCATAATAATTACCTCCTGTATTGAGCTTAATTTTAAAGAAAGCTCTAAATTGAGATTGATCCTAGCCCGAGAAATTGAGAGTGTCTTTTATGATAATTAAGGAAAGAGTCATTATGCTGCAGGACTCTTAACAGATCCTTGCTAAACTTCAGTAAAATAAAAAAGCTTTTATTTTTTAATCTGTATTTTATCTTAAGATCTAGACTTTCATTTTCGGGATCATTTTGAAGTTTGAAAATTAAAAATTTTCCTCGTGACGTGTCAAACAGTTAGACTAGGACTAGGAATATGGAATGAATTCGTTCTATCCTTGAAGTTCGAGGTTAAAATGAAAACTCTTTTGCCAAAAGAAATCATCAGTTGTTCAAATTTTATAAAGGGATCATGGATTCCAGGAGAGCTGGGGTGGCAGGAGGTTATTTCTCCCTACACCGGTAAAAAAATAGGGGAATATTCGATTCCTTCTTCTAAGCAAATTGATTTTTCGATTGAAAGTGCAGCTTCAGCGCAAAAAACCTGGGCTCTTCAGTCCATTAAAGAACGAAGTAAAATTCTATATCATTTTAGAAGTATTTTACTACGCGATCAAGATGAAATTGCCCAAATCAAAAGTGCGGAGTCAGGTAAAACTTTCGATGAAGCCAAAGCTGGTTTGATGAAGGGAATTGAGGTTCTCGAATATGCTTTGTCGATTCAAAACTTGGATCTTGGCGGTAAAGTTGAAGTTTCTCGAGGCGTAACTTGTGAGTTTCGTCGGGAACCTTTAGGTGTTGTCGCGAATATTACGCCTTTTAATTTTCCAGCGATGGTCCCCATGTGGACGATTCCAATCTCCCTTGTTTTAGGAAATGCTTATATCTGGAAGCCTTCTGATAAAACCCCCTTAACAGCTTTTAAAATTGCAAACGCTCTCAATGAAGCCGGATTGCCATCTGGGCTTTTAACAGTTCTTCATGGTGGAGGCTCAACAGTTGAAGCAATTATTGATCATCCATTTGTAAAAGCGATTGGTTTTGTGGGCTCGACAAAAGTCGCCGAAATTGTTTATCGTCGGGGAACAAACTTGGGAAAGCGAGTTCTAGCCCTAGGCGGGGCGAAAAATCATATTGTACTTTTACCTGATGCGAATCCCGACTTAAGTGGTGTCGGAATTTCGGATTCCTTTACAGGTTGTGCCGGTCAAAGGTGCATGGCGGCCTCTGTTTTGTTAGCAGTGGGTCAAGTCGACCTTCATATAAATAAAATCGTTGAGCGAGCTTCTTCTCTTCAATTGGGTTCAACGATGGGTGCAATCATCACAAAAGAACAAGTTCAATTTTTAAAAGAAGCGATCGGTCGTGCTGAAAAAGCGGGGGCTCAAATTTTATTAGACGGAAGAAAAGCTCAAATACCAGTCGGCTTTGAAAGTGGTAACTGGATAGGCCCTACCATTTTAGATTTGGTGACACCAGAAAGTGAAGCGAGTACTCACGAACTTTTCGGTCCTATTTTAAGTATCGTAAGATGCCAAGACATAACCCAAGCTATGTTGATTGAAAATAAAAATGAGTACGGCAATGCTTGTAGCGTCTTTACTTCAAGTGGAGCTTTAGCCGAGAGAGTCGTTAAGCAAGCTTCTACCGGCATGGTGGGTGTTAATGTGGGGGTTCCTGTGCCACGGGAGCCATTCTCATTTGGTGGTATTAATTCTTCAAAGTTTGGGTCTGGTGATATAACAGGTCCTCACAGTCTTGATTTTTGGTCTCAGATTAAAAAAGTGACTGTAAAGTGGGAAGTTCAGACTGATTCGAATTGGATGTCTTAAAATAAATTTGGAGTATTAAGTTATGTCAGAAGCTGATTTTACGAAGCGCTCAAATCATGTGATTCTCGCATCTCAGGGGAATTTAAAACACAAAGAAACTTTACCTGTTCATTGGGGCGCTCAAACTCCTCTGGGACGAGGGCCTATTGTTGCTTCCAGTACAAATTCGAAAGCCCGTAATGCGATTGGAACCCACGGTGGTAGCTACACTGTTTACCGGGCGCTTTCGATTGCGAGTGGTAAATTTTCGAGCTCTCATAAACCAGATCTTAATAACACTCAAAGTCCAGTCAAGATAGGGCCTTATTCTCAGTGGTTTGATGCTACAAAAATGGTATCTGTTGATCCCTGGGGGCTTGATCCGCAAATTCATTTTAAATCTCTTTTTGATGAGGGTTATGATATCAGGCCAACAATTGCTGTTACTCAAGCTCACTTACAGCTTCCGGAAATTGCAGAAGCCATTGAAAAAGGTCGCATCAAAATTGATGGCCAAATCGTAAGAGAAAATAAAGATATTAAAGTCACAAAAGTGGCAATTGATCCCGTTTGGTATTTACCTGGAATTGCGAAGCGTTTGAAAATAGAAGAAGGTGAGCTTCGTCGGATTTTATTTCAAGAAACGGGTGGGATGTATCCAGAGCTTATTACAAGACCCGACTTAAAAGTTTGCTTGCCGCCAATTGGAAGTACAACAGCTTATATTTTTGGAAATCCTGTAGATTTAGCAAATGAAAAAATTGAACTGACGTGCCGAGTTCACGATGAATGTAATGGTTCAGATGTTTTTGGTTCTGATATTTGCACTTGTCGACCGTATTTGATGTACGGAATAGAAGATGCGGCAAGAACTGCTCAGAGAGGCGGTGTCGGTATTATTATTTATTATCGCAAAGAAGGTCGTGCTCTCGGAGAAGTCACTAAATTCCTGGTTTATAATGCTAGAAAGCGCCAAGAGGGCGGTGATACAGCTGCCACTTATTTTCAAAGAACTCAATGTGTTGCCGGCGTCGAAGATGCAAGATTTCAAGAGCTTATGCCTGACCCGCTTCATTTTTTTGGAATTTCAACTATTCACAATCTGCATTCAATGAGCAATATGAAATATGATGCGATCATGAATGCCGGCATCAAAGTTATGAATAGGATCTCAATTCCAGATCACTTAATTCCACAAGATGCGCAGGTTGAAATGGAAGCAAAGAAAGCTGCAGGATATTTTAATAAAGAAACGCCTAAATCTGCGGATGATCTTAAAAAAGTGAAAGGACGAGCCATTGAATAAAAATCTTCATTTAAGCCTTCAGGAAGTTGACTACCTTTTGTCTCCAGTTGCTATTCGAAAGCAAGCTGAAAGTATTTTTGACTTTACACTTCGAGGTCAGGGATTATTTGAGTATCATCCAGAAAAACTAAAGCCAACTGTCGATTATGTTTTAGCTGTCATTCAAAAAAAATATCCAAGCCTTAAGATTCCTTTTCATTCTCGGTGGGGACACTTTCGAGTCGGTGAAATCGACCGAGTTCATTTACTTGATCAAAAGCTTAAAAATTACAGCCAACTTGAAAAAGCTAGAATCAAAATTGATTTGGTGATCACTTCGGTACTCTTAGATGCAGGGTCCGGTCCAACTTGGAAGTATTTTGAAAAAGAAAGTCAGAATTTTTTTTCTCGCTCCGAAGGTTTAGGGGTTGCAAGTCTGAATCTGTTTTTATCTGGGGCCTTAAGCTCCGATCGAAAAAGTCACAAGGCCGATCAAGAGGGTCTTCAAGCGATCAGCACTGAAGATTTGAATAACTACTTTCAAGTCACGCATTCAAACCCCTTAATTGGAGTTGAGGGTCGGAAGCTATTATTAAATAATTTGGCTCTTGCTTTAGCTAATAAAATTTTTTTTAAAGAAGGTCGTCCTGGAAATATAATTGATTATTTATTTGAAAAATTTGGTGATCAAATTCAAGCAACGGCGATTTTAAGAGCAGTTCTGGATGGACTTGGACCTATTTGGCCAGGGCGTCTGTCTTCACAAAATGTCAATTTAGGCGATGTTTGGCAGCATTCAAAATTGGGTAAGGCTCAAACGTTGGAATCCTTAGTGCCGTTCCATAAACTTTCACAGTGGATGACCTATTCTCTTATAGAGCCTATTTTAGAGGCTGGATTCCAAGTTATTGGAGTAGAAGAGTTAACGGGACTTGCTGAGTATCGTAACGGAGGACTGATTCTTGATTCGGGCCTTGTGACTTTAAAAAATAAGGATCATTTAAATTCTATTTGGTCGCCGGATTCTGACTTAGTAATTGAATGGAGGGCTTTGACAATTTACTTTTTGGATCGAATAGGACACGACATTCAAAAAGCTTTAGGTCAAACGCCACAAAATTTTCCACTTGCAAAAGTATTAGAGGGTGGAACTTGGTGGGCGGGTCGGTTTTTGGCTCAAGAAAAACGTTCTGATGGGAGTCCTCCTTTGCAAATAAAAAGTGATGGAACAGTTTTTTAAAAAATTTGAATCAAAATAGAGATATTAAAGAGGTCAATTGTATATGAGTCATAAAGTCAGAGTTATTAATCATCCTTTACTTCGTCACAAATTAGGTTACTTGAGAGACAAGAGAACAAATTCTGTCGAGTTCAGAGATCTTGTTAAAGAAATCAGCGTGCTGCTGGCCTATGAGGCCATGCGTGATTGGGATAAAATGGTCACGCTCGATATCGAAACACCGATTGCCAAAGCTACTGTTGAAAGAATCACCCAAGCTCCGGTGGTTGTTTCAATTTTAAGAGCAGGAAATGGAATGCTAGATTCTGTCTTATCAGTGATTCCCTTTGCATCGGCTGGTTTTATTGGGATTTACCGAGATAAGTTTATTCACAATACAGTCGAGTATTATTTTAAAATGCCAGAAAATATAAAAGGCCGGATGGCTATTCTTTGTGATCCGCTAGTTTCGACTGCAGATACTATGATCGCAGCTATTGATCGATTAAAAAGTTATGAAGTTCACGAGATTAAAATTTTGACTATTTTGTTAAGTGATTTTGCACAAAAACGAATTCATTACTTTCATCCTGATGTGGAAATCTTCACTCTTCATGTTGAAAATGAGATCAACGAATTGGGATATTTAGTTCCAGGCTTAGGAGATGCGGGTGACCGTCTCTATCAAACAAAATAGTTTTATTCTGGGAGTCGCTGGCGGAAGTGGGTCTGGCAAAACATTTTTTGCACAAAAACTCCAGGCTCTATTGGGTCTGGAAATGTGTGAAATTATATCTCAAGATAATTTTTATATCGATCAAAGTCAGAATTTTGATTTTGACGGAGGCTCTGTTAATTTTGATCACCCTGATAGTATTGATTTTGTGTTGTTGATCCAGCAGTTGAAAGAGCTTAAAAATGGGAATTCGGTTCAGATCCCGGTTTATGATTTCATCACTCATAAAAGAAAGTCTGAAACTATTTTGATTCAGCCTAAACCTCTTATTATTCTAGATGGTATTCTTATTTTGCATCCCGTGGATTTAAGAAGAATATTTGATGAGACCCTATTCTTTGAAACACCGGAAAATCTTCGATTTCAAAGAAGGCTTCATCGCGATGTAAAAGAAAGAGGTCGCGAAGCTGAAGGAGTTCGGCATCAGTTTTTAATGCAAGTCAAGCCTATGCATGATCAATTTGTAGAGCCTTCAAAAATAAATTCAAATTCGATAATCAAAGAAACAGAAGAGTTTGATAAAATATTAGCAGATTATTATTTCCAAATAAAAAAGCGAGTTCATTTTTAGAAGCATTAAAATATAAATGAACAACTGTTATCATAAGCCTCAAGTTAAATTTAAAGATTTAATAATTTCGTCTGCTGCAAACTGAGGTTCAAACGGTTTGCATAATATTTTAACAATTTCCAAATTTTGTTGTTGTTCAAGATTAAAATCGCTGTATCCAGACATAAGAAAAACTTGAGGCTTAGAACCAGAGAGTAATTTAATTTTTTCACAAAGTTCGACTCCACCACCACCGGGCATTCGGATATCAGATAAGACGCAATCAATTTTTCTTGAGATGATAATGTCAAAAGCTTTGCGCCCATTATCTGCTTCAAGAACAAGAATATTTTTTTGTTCAAGGATGTCTTTTAGAATTTCACGAACGTCAGGTTCATCATCTACGATTAGTACGACTGGAATCATAAGCCCTCATTGCCTAAGAAAGCTGATTTTGATCAGGTTTCTGTTCTGTATACAAATTAATTTCAACAACGAATTGCGTGTTTCTAGAGTTTTTATTAAAATAAATTCTTCCCTGATGTCTTTCTATAATGCCTTTAGAAATGCTCAAGCCAAGTCCTGTTCCTTTGCCCACTTCTTTTGTTGTGTAAAAAGGGTTAAAAATATTTTCTTGTACACTGGAATCTATTCCCAATCCTGAATCTGTGACAGTAAGTACTATTTTATTTTCAATTTTTTGAACTTTAATTTCAACCCACTTTTCTGATTTTTTTTGAACTGCATCAAAAGCATTATTTAATAAGTTCATTATGACTTGTGACATTTGTTCTTCTCTTCCCCAAAAAGTCAAATTTGCAGGAATACTAGCATCAACAATCAATTTAGTTTCATGCTTTGAAAAACGTTCCTGGCAGAGCTCGAGAGTATTTTGAATAACATCTTGAATTTTAACTAATTCAAAGTTTTCACTAGAGGTTTCTCTTGCAAAGGCTTGAAGTCCTTTAATGATTTTGGAAATCCTGTGAACAGTGTTAATAATTTTAATGATATTCTCTAAAATCATATTTGGATCAAACTGTTTTTGTTCAATTAAGCTTTCAATTTTTCGAGCTTTTCCTAATAGAATCGTCAGTGGGTTATTAATTTCATGAGCCACACCACTCGCCATTTCACCTAGTGAAGACATTCGTGAGGAAGCAATCAAAGCGTTTTGTTTATGATGAAGTTCCGTCATATCTTGAACAGTTCCAATATATCCTGTGATTTCATTTCGATTATTCTTAATGGGAACTGATTGGCTTGTAATATATGAGACTTCATTATTTTTTTTCAAATATCGATAAGAGTGTTCAAATTTTTTTCCATTCGTTAAATCTTTCCATCCTTTTAAAAGGGCGGCTCGATCTTCTGGATGAATCGCGTTGAGCCATCCTTTGCCATAAGCTTCTTGTGGCGTTAAGCCGATAAGATTTGATAAAGTCGAATTAATATAAGTACAGGAACCAGAATTGTCTGCTAAGTAAATTCCCACGGGAGAAACTTCTGTTAAGCTTTTCCAAAGCTGATTTTTAGAGATTAACTCTTCTGTTTTTAGTTCAGCAATTTTTTCAGCATTCTGACTTGTACTTTTAAGACTTGATAAAAGAATCGCTAAAAAAAGAGTGGATAAGGATCCTGTAAAGCCTAGCCAAGAAGCTACGGGGCTCGAATTAGACGCGAAAGTCGACTTCTTCGTCCACACAAGCGTAACAGGAGTCCCAGCCATCATTAATTCGTTTTTGATTGATATTTTTGAGCTCGATGCTTCTGACTTTGAAATGTAGACAGGAGTTCGAGCTTCTGTTCCTTGTCCAAAGTATGCGGTTAAGTTAATTTGAGAGTCTTTTTTATCTAGAGCCGCATTAAAAAAATTTTCTGATAAAACGGGTGCATAGATAAAACCTCGAATAGCTTTCATTCTTTCTTCGTCGGTTGCGTTTTGTAGATTTGACTTATAAAAAGGAAAATAAATCAAAAACCCTGGTCTTTTTTGACTGTCCTGAACTAAGTTAATGGTACTTGTCATGGCGGCTTCACCAGAAGCTCGTGCGCGCTGAGCCGCCATATATCGATTTTTTTCAGAAGAAATATCAAGTCCTATTGCGGGCTTATTTTTAGTTTTAGGCTCGATGTATGTGATGATGTAATGAAGCTCAGGACTTTTGACTTTAAGATCATCAGATTCAAGTGGAACTGAATGGATGCGAAAATGAGTCCAATTTTCTTTTAATCCTACTTCCTTATAAAAATTTTCAACCTTGTTTGTGCGGCTTGCATAAATAACTCCAAGTCCGAGTAGGCTGTGAAACTTATTTTTTTCTAATGTTTTTTGCGTAAATATTTTCCAGTCTTTTTCTGAAATATAATCAGAAGCTTGGAAAAAATCAGCTCCGACTTCAAGGGAATTGATTTCAATTTGCAGTCTTTCCTGAATTGCAAATTCAGCATTTTTAATTTCATTTTTAAAATAAGTGAGATCTTTATGCGCCGCTAAATTAATGAAATAATAAGAAGCTATTCCTGATATAAACCAGCCACAAATAAGTGCAATAACAGGAAGCTTTAGTAATCCTTCTTTTTTCAGACTTCCAAGCCCTAAAGCTGTGATACTCAAACTTGCTAAAAATAATTGTAGATTAATTAAATTTTCGTTTAATGAGTTTCCCGTAAAAGGACCTAGGCCCATTATAGTGCTGATAATCGCATGACTGCAGATCAAAAATGAAAGGATATATGTCCAAATTGAACCAAACAGCTGGCAGCTAAGAAGTAAAGGCAAGAAAAGTATAAAGAAGTAGGGGCTGCCACTGGGGTGGTTAAAAACAAAATAGCTAAATGAAGCGGAGACTAGTAATACAAAAAGCAATTTTTTGAAGTGAATTGTTTTAATAAAAGAAGTTACTTTTTTATTAAGAGAAAGCGGATAAGCTAGGGGGGTTATAATCAAAGCCCCTAAAATATCGCCAATCCACCATGTAAACCAATTATAAAAAAAGTCTTGAACTTGAATGACCGAAAAAATGATGAGCGTTAAAGTTCCGATTACGCTGCCGATTGTGGCGGCAACCAAAATTGAAAAAATAGAAATGACAAGTGGAGCGTATTGGCCTAACGGTATCTTTTTCGCCAGGATTGTGCGAAAAAGATAAACAGCGACAAGTGCTTCTAATGTATTACCTAGACCAATAAAGACGGATGGAGCAAGACTCAGGCCTGTAAGCCAATTTGCTATCAGTGCTGCGAAAAAAACACCAATAGCCATTCGGTAACCGAAAACAACAATAAAACTGATCGCGATACCAGTAGCTGGCCAAACAGGGGAAGTTTGTTTGCTAATTGTGGCAAGTAAAAGTCCTGCTTTCGCAGCCAGGAAATAACAAGCAGCAGTACATATGATCAGCAAAATATTTTGAATGAGTTCAGACTTTTGTGTTTTCATTTTAAGCTACTCATAAGCTATTTCATTCGTAGCTGAGAAAGAAATCAACATGATTTTGACTTTTTACAATTTCCAAAAGCGCTGCAGATGAAGGCTCAATTCTTACATTAAATTCTTAAAGCGGACACTTTTTGATGAAAACTGTCCGCAAATCGAATCAGTTGCATTTTATACTTGGTCCAGCCGCTGCATAAGCAGATCGTGGGTGTAAACAATAACTCAACGAGGAAGAAAATAAATGAAAAAGACGAATAATCAATCAGTAAAATGGAGCTTAGTTGCAACGATATTTGCGATTATATACAGCGCGAATGTCAGTCATAGTATGCCACTATTTGGAGAGACAGCAGGTACAATAAAGCAAGGGATTGTAACTCTGTACAAAGACCATCAGGATCCTAAAAAAGTCTACTTTTTTCCTAATTCAACACAGTTTTCGAAGGACTCCGCTGGGGTTCCACTTTTTAACTTCGTTTCGTGGGGAATAAAAGAAGGTGCTGCAGCGGCCGGAGCCGGGGCTTACTTATCCATGTCGACACACTTGGCGTCAGATGAAAGTCAGCAAAAAGCACTTAAAAACTATATGGCTCAATATCCAGAAATGGAAGTGGCCGTATTGCCCATCAAGTCATCTATGGTCGGACTTCAAACAAATGTTCCGGGAGCTCAGCCCCTAGCAGCTTTGTTTACAGAATTTAATTTTGCGAAAGCAGGGGGGCGAGCTGAAGACGAGATTGGAGTCAATGCCGTACTTACGCCAGTGGGTGCGATTGCGTTTAGAGCCTTACTCAAAAAGGGAATGGGCGGTGGAAAGTTGAATCTCTTTTACTGCTATAAAATTCAAGGATTAGGCCCCAATATGGATGCTGAAATTAAAGTCGATATGCGGCGTGTGTATGATTATTTTGAAGGTTCTCACAGTGGCGGCTGGGGTTGGTTTTCTTGGGACATTAAAAGAGTAGTTGAGACTCTAAATAATGAAAAATCAATCGTTATCAAAATGAATGGCGGAGATGCGAAAGAATGGGAAGTTTTAAATAAAGTAGCAGAAACGATCACAGCAAGACTTTTTAAACCAGAAATCGCAGCTAGTCCAATAAGTCCGGCATCAGGTAATAATGTTTTCCGTTTCGGAGCAGGAAGCGTTCATAAAAATGAACTTCAATCTGAAAAATGGACATGGACTCGCCGAGATTTAGAAGAACGTGAGTTCTGCACGCCCATCATGATTAAAGATTTGCAGCAGCACCTTGAAGATCTTGTGACAACGGCAGATTAAGTTTTAACACTCTTAAACCCAGTAAGTTGCCGAAACTATTTTCGGCAACTTACAAAATAAACAAAAAAAGGAAAACACAAAAATGAAATATTTATTTATATTATTGTTAGTTATTTCAAGTCTTTCTTATGGAAAATTAATTGAAATCGATCATTTGCAAAAAACAATTTACACTCATCCAACTCCAGTTCTAGAAATGACAATTGTTGAAGTTGATCGAAATTCCGGAGTGCTTTATTTGACAGCGGATTATGTTTCACCTAAGACAGTACAAGAACTCGACAACTTAAAGCTTGAGTACCCTGGATATGAAATTAAAGTTATTTACGGTGAAAAAAAAGGTCTAGCAACTTTCAAAGTTGATCAAATTATAAAAGTCGAAATTCCAATGATGCAAGGACAAATTGGTCCTTTAGTACATACAGCGATTGAACTCAACGGCTCACAACTCAAAACTTTTAAAACGAAAATAAAACAATTACCTGAGCTTGTTGAGATGGAACTGCCAGTTGTGTTTCGTTATGTGAAAAATCAAGTGATTGAATCCTATTCGGTTAAATCAGACTTCTGTTCTACAATAAAAGCAGAAACAGTTAAGGATATGATTTTAAGTTTTTCGAACCTTAGAAAGCCATTAACAGTAAAATACGATCAGACATTTTTAAGCTTTAAAGAACAGCTTTTGCAGAACTGTTTCCAAGTGTCACTCGATCCGATCCAGTCTTTCAAAGATTTCTTATCTTTAAAAGTTCAGGATTCTGTTCAACTTGGTACAATCACAGGTCTTTACTCTAAAAAAGTAGAAGCAGAAGTGAATCAAAGTTTAAAACCTGTGACTGTCATAAACCTGAATTAAATGAGGATTAAATGAAACAATCGTTATTAATTTTAAGCCTCGTGTTTCTGATTGGCTGTCAGAAATCGGGTACTAGCGAAAAGTTGAAGCCAAATTCAGATCTGAATTGCCAAAAATATGCGGCCGAATTAACAAGTCAATTCACGATTAGCCAAGAGGATCTTTTTAAATATTACGTTAAAAATTTAAATGGATTAGATGCTGATATTTTAGCTGAATGTTTGGATCAATTAGTCGAACTTAAATGTCAAAATAACACTTGTGAAATAAGGAAAAAATTATGAAAAAATTAATATTATCAGCTTTTTTAGCAGCGCAAATGATTTCCATTTCAGCATGGGCATTGCCAGTTGTTAATGAAAACGTTGCAAATTTGGGTGTACTCACAATTTATCCAGATCATAAAGATCCGAACCGATATTATATTGCTCCAAATATTGCTATGATTTCTCGAAACTCTCAAGGTGTACCTGTTTTTTCTTACTTTGATACTCGAAAAAGTTTTTTTAAACCTGTAGGGATTATGCAAATGACCTTAGTGCCAACCTTTACACTCGAGGCACTTGAAGTAGCTAAATCAAGAATTATTGCAAAAAATCCTCATGCTGTTTTTAATAGTGTGCCATTTATAAAATCAGAATTAGCTTTGACGGGAACTTTAAAAAGTCTATTTTCTGATAATTTGTGCAATCATATCGCGGGTCTTATTGATCAAGAGCAATCTTGTATCCTTGAATTAACATCAAATGGTCGATATTTATTTGCGAAAGCTATTCGCCATAAGTTGCTTTTCACAACCCTTCAATTTAATTACACAATTCATGCAGTTCGGTTAAAAGCTGATGGGACTTATGAAGACATTGAAATTCAGCATGGCATTGCGGTTAGAATTGATGGGGACCAACTTTCAAATTATCCTCATCTCATACAACGGCTGGATATTTGATTTTGATTAAATCAAGCCAATTCTCTGATAAAGGTAGTGAAGTTAATTTGTTGTTGATTCAAACCAAAGTTTTTTTTCAGATCTAATTTTATCTTGGTAGGCTGGTAAACAATTTTCAGGAGTGAGAACATCAACTTTTATAGCGAGCTCAGACTCTTCGAATATTTCGTGAAGTTGAGAGATTTCACGTGACGTTAGACTGGGCTCTGATTGAATCAGCAAATCAAGGTCGGAGTATTGTTTATGACTATTCCTTGAGCGAGATCCAAAAATAAAAACTTGATATTTATCTTTTTTCTGAAGATGCGTTTTCAAAATTTCTTTTATTTGATCAATTACGGAACTTTTAAGACCAGTCGGATCAGTCACGATTTTTTTCTTTCAAAACCGCAAAAAGATTAATTGCTAAAGGTAGAAAAACTTTGGCTAATTGATAGCTTTTGATAGCGTATTTCACGCCATATTCATGACTTGTGTCATTACGAGCTTGCTGAAACTCAAGCCAATCTTCGACATTCGTAATCCAACCTAATCGTCCGAGTTCCCGAAAAACAGATTTAGGGTATTCAGCTTTGACTTCATGTTCTTGCAGAATCCTTTGAGCTAATTTCCAAATGATCTCGTAACAGTATTCAAAACGCTGAACAGTACCATCGCGTTCTAAATCATTAGGTTGTGAAATTTCGAGAGCGACCTGAAGGTTACGAAGTGCGTCTTGAGCTGGTTGGAACGAAAGAGCCATAACTTTCCAATTCGGCAAAGAAAATTGGTTGCGGGGGCAGGATTTGAACCTACGACCTTCGGGTTATGAGCCCGACGA
>JAOASS010000019.1 GCA_030158485.1 Pseudobdellovibrionaceae bacterium
TGCCCGAAGCAAAAGTCTGAGTTCCACCACTTTGTCCACCAAGAGACGTGATTCCTGCGCCGGCAAGACCGAGTGCTTGAATCGAAGTTCCGTCCCAGTATTTCACAACATTTGTCGTTGTATTAAACCAAGTATAACCTTTTTGAGTCGTGTTCCAGCCGACCGTGGAAGGATCTGAAGCTGTTTGAAAAAGTCCAAAAGTTCCTGACATGCTATCGCCGGCCTTATTAACAGGAGTGTATGTTAAAGCTGCTGTAACATTTGCTCCGCTTAAAGAGATTGTTCCTGAAGAAACGGATAAATTGGAACCAACTTGTACAACTCCTTTAGAACCGCTTGTTGCGTCTTGATAAGAAGAAGTCGTAGCAGAAGTAATTCGACCATAAGAATCAACTGTAACAATTGGAATTGTCGATGCGGAACCGTATGCAGCAGCAGTGACTCCTGAAGTTGCAAGTCGAGCTACGCCTGAAGAAACATTAATTCCACTGACGGCAGCGTTGGTATCAAATTGTATGAGCCCTTTAGCGACATAAGAAGCGTCAGCAGGCGTTGTATCGTTATCAGTGCCACAGTCCCATCCAGTAACAGCATTAAACTTTAGAATTTGACCTGCGGTACAATCGAACTTTTCCCAGCTATTTGTCACATTATATCTAAAAACACTTCCTAAAGCAGGCGTTGCCGTTGAAACAGCAAAACTCTGTAATTTGACGGCATTTACATTTGTTAAGATACTTCCGTCTACAGCAGGTAATTTAGCCGCCCCATCTAATTGCACTATTTTATTGGCAGACGTCCCAACATCAACATTGATTGTTCCAGATGTTGTAATTGTGCCACCATTCAATCCTGTCCCCGCAGTAATACTCGTCACAGTTCCGCCTGATGCTGTTGTCCATGCGGGTTGGCCTGATCCGTTCATAGTTAACACTTGTCCGCTTGTTCCTGGAGCTAGCACATTCATTTGCGAAGCTGTTGAGACAACGACTCCGCCATTAACATACGGTAACGGAGAAAATTTAGGAACAGCTTGAACACTTGAGCCATCCCAGTAGTGAATTTCGTTAGTTGTGCTATTTCCCCAAAGAGTCCCTAAACAACTAAATCCACAGCCAACCAAATAAGTTGTTTGCAGATTTGATTCCTGAATATTTGTATAGCGGCCAGTTGCCATAAAGCCACTACTCAAAACATTTCCAGAAAACTGAGCATTTTGACCCGCATCCAGAGTCAGTGCTGTTGTTGTTCCAGTTTGAAAAGTGAGCTGATTCGTTGTTTCACTTGATTTAATCGAAGCCCGCTGAGTTGTGCCAGAAAAAAAATCAATGCTACTTTGCCCAGCGCCACCGGAAAGCATTTCCATGCGGAAAGAAGGCGAGGACTTTTTGACATGGATATCAGCGGCTGTAGTCGATGTGCCGACACCAAGAGTTCCCGTTGCGGCAGGTGCATAAAATCCGACGGCCGAAGTTACAGCGCCAGCAAAACTATTTCCTGAATCAGTCCGAGCATAAAGAGAATCATGATTATGTAAAGTAGAGGCGTCTGCACTGCCAGTTAACGTATTTAAATTTGCTTGCGTCACGTTTCCAGAAACTTGAATGAAGTCAGCAGAAGCTTTGCCACCTAAGTATTGTGCATGAAGTGAATAAGGTGAACTTGCAATTGTTTGCATATCAGGCAAAGTGAATCCGTCGACAACAACTCGAATTCGTCTCCAGTCATTTGCGCTTGGAGTGTAAGTTGCCGCACAAGAATTGGTTAAAACATTTGAAGCAGTATTATTAAATACTTTTTGAAACTCCAAGGCTCCAGCCGGATAACTTTTTCTTGAGGGATCTCCAAGTAATACAGAGAAAACGCCATAGTCATTTGGCGTAACTGTTTGTGTATCTTCGTAAATATAGCAACTTCCAGAAGGAGGCAGTATTTGAAACTTAATCGTAACAGTATAATTAACGGTGTTTCCACTTGCATCAGTTACTCGGCCTTGAAATGGCAGCAATGTAGGAGCTTGCGCAAAAGCGAAGCGACAGACAAAGCAGAAAACTAGAAGGAAAGAATTCCTGCATAGTTTAAGGAGCATAGACGATTCCGGTCGTGAGTGTGTCCATATTATACGTATTCAGGATAGGAGGTTCACGCTGACCAGTCATGTAAGATGACATTGTGAAGGATAGCGTCGGGGACGTAAGGCTTGATAATGCTGAATTACTAGCCGTGACGAAAGTCAGAAGATTTGCAGTAGGAGGGATAACCACGCGAATACTTGCGACTGCAGATTTGGTGTAAGAAAATTTTGTGCGCGATCTAATTTCAACTCGTGCGTTGGTATAAACAACAACATTGAAATTAAAAGCTCCTGTTGTACACAACCCCAAATCGGTCCACGAAGTTCCACCATTAATTGTGTATTCGGTGCCGAAAGATTTAGTATCGCAAGCGCCTGCGATGTTAAAGATGGATGAACTAGAAGTGAATGAAATATCAGATTGTCCATTGATTGTAGGCTGCAAAGTTTCAATAATTTCAGAAACGTTGGGGCTTGAAGACTGAACGCATGAAACTAAAGTACTTAAAGAAAAAAAAATAACCAAACCAACTGGGTGGATTTCTTTCTTAAATTTGTTTAATTGTCCTGCAAACATTTTGCTAAGCCTTTTTTTGCGTGAAGTTGTAACCACTTAAAAAAACTCATAATCCACCACAATCTAGTCGGTCTGCTTGCTCTTTAAGTTTAGTTAATTTCCAACAATTTGAGTTGAAAATGTCGTGAATTCTCATGTTCTAATCAGAATGAGAATTAAGAAAAAATATCTTGTAAGTCTTAAATTAAATTTGTGTCTCGGAATGGAACACATTTTGTAGTCACACCCTGTAAAGAAGTAACAAAATAAATTATTATGACAACTGATAAGGATTAGAGCGGGCACGGCATTTGCTTTACATGGGATTGGGGAATTTTATGGAAACAAGCGTGTTTATAAAAAAATTATTTTTTGCACTTTCGACGGGATCGATACTTGTGTATCTCGTTTCATTTCATTCGGTGGGCAAAACAAAACAAGAGGGTCTTGAGCGTCGTCAGTGTCAAACCGAGTTGATCAAAGTACGCTCGGGCCAACCGTTGGCGTTAAAATATCAATATGAAGTTGTACCAAGTAATGTTTTAAGTCTTTCAAACTTAGAGCAGAGAATGGTGACTCAGTATATGAAACTCACACGACATAGCCTCATTCAAGATGGACTAGAAAATCCCTTTCTTATTACATCTTATCGAATGGAAAGCCGAAATCGAAATCTTTTGGGATATAAGATTGTGATTGATACTGTAATGGAAGAAGATGATGTGATGACGTTATATTTAACGAAAAAACAGAAATTGTTATTTTGGCACCTAGAAACTGCGGAGCCTCAACAAAAATGGGCTTGTCAGACTTAATCTATTTTAGATAGTAGACTTTTGAGGAAATCAATAAATTGAGTTTCAACTTTTTTTGCAGTGTCAGTGACTTCTTGGTGCGACAGTTTATTTCTAGAAAATCCCGCAGCCAAATTTGTAATACAACTTAAAGCAGCCACTCTTAAGC
Source organism: Pseudobdellovibrionaceae bacterium (assembly GCA_030158485.1). Lineage (GTDB taxonomy): Bacteria > Bdellovibrionota > Bdellovibrionia > Bdellovibrionales > Bdellovibrionaceae. The sequence goes on from JAOASS010000019.1 coordinate 3,594, forward strand.
CTAAATGATTTGCAGCGATTGATTCGGGGACAGTGCTCATTCCAACAGCTTTTCCGCCAATAGTTTTTAAATATCTTACTTCGGCAGGGGTTTCGTAGGTGGGCCCGGTGACTCCGCAATAAATGCCCTTGTGATATCGAAGGTTCATTTCGTTAAAAGAACTTTCCATGAACTCAATTAGTTTTTTATCGTAAGCTTCGGTCATGTCGGGAAAGCGTGGGCCCAATTGTTTTAAGTTAGGCCCCATAAGCGGATTTATTCCCATCAAGTTGATATGGTCCTCGATGATCATAAAATCACCAGCTTGCATTGTTTCACCAAAACCACCGGCAGAATTTGTTAAAATAAGAGTTTCAATTCCTAGCATCGCCATTGTGCGCGTTGGGTAGACAACTGTATCCATCGAGTGACCTTCATAATAATGAAGTCTTCCTTGTAAAATGACAATGGAGTGCTTACCCAATGTACCAAGAATTAAATTTCCTTGATGGCCTTCGACAGAAGTTGAAACGAAGTGTGGAATTTTATGAAAAGGAATTTGCGCATCAACTTGTACATGCTGAACGAATGAACCCAGTCCCGAACCCAAAATAATTCCAATCTTAGGTTTTACCTGAGATTGAGAACGTATAAAACTGACGGTTTCGGTTAAATTATCTAATAGCATATAATCACAAAAGTGTTTTTACTATCAGATCGACTACGGGTGGCTTTTGCAAGGAAATTTGAACTGATTCCCTTAATAGTTCAGCCGCTTCCATGAACAAAGATCGATTGGCTCCATAAATCGTGAATAGTTTTTCACCTTTTTGCACGGGATCGCCAATTTTTTTATAAAATTCAAAACCAGCAGTGGGCTCAATTTGATCAGTCGAAACTAACCGACCTGCTTTAAGGGCAATTCCCGCGATGCCAATTTTTTCTGTTTGATAGGATTGAATGTAACCATCGAATTCAGCAAAAATGTCTTCAGTATTGGAAGAAAGTGGTAGCTCATCCAGCTTTCCGCCCTGAATTTTAACCATTTCTTTAAACTTTGCAAGAGCAGCACCTGACTCAAGCTGCTTTTCACAAGCGATAAAAGCTTCATGAAAGTTTTTGGCCCGCCCCGCAAGTAAAACCATGTGCGCAGACAATGCCAAACTCAGATCCCGAGTGCTTTTATAAAGAGGATGAGATTCCCCGCGCATAATTTCGACACACTCAAAAGTTTCAAGAGAATTTCCGGCGAAACGCCCAAGAGGCTGATTCATATCAGTGATCAAAGCTGTGCACTTTTTTCCCGCATCTTTTGCAATACGTTGAAGCGAAAGAGCTAACTTTTCTGCTTGATCAACAGATTTCATAAAGGCCCCTGTTCCCCATTTCACATCAAGTACTAAGCCGTTGGCACCTTCAGCTAACTTTTTTGACATAATGCTGGCACAAATAAGTGGAAGACTTTCTATTGTGGCCGTGACATCTCGCAGGGCATAGATTTTTTTATCAGCTGGGCAAATATCAAGAGTTTGACCAATAAAAGAAATCTTATTTTCAAAAATCATTTTTTCAAATTGTTCTAATGACAGCTGAGTATTAAAGCCAGGAATGCTTTCAAGTTTATCAAGAGTTCCCCCGGTGTGGCCTAATCCTCGGCCTGAAATCATGGGTACAGGAATTCCAAGTGAAGCCACGAGGGGACCCAGTATAAGACTTGTTTTGTCACCCACTCCGCCTGTGCTGTGTTTATCAACTTTGAATTCAGGTGTTTTTGGAAAACTCATCACACGACCAGATTTAATCATGACCTGGGTTAGGGCCAGAGTTTCTTTTTGATTTAGTCCTTGAAAATAAATAGCCATCAAGAGTGCCGACATTTGGTAGTCTGGAATCTCATTTTTAGTATAACTCAAGATAAAAAATGAAATTTCTTGCTCAGTAAGCTCGTGCCCATTGCGTTTGGCCTTGATAATTTCCGCAGGAAAAAACACTAATAGACCCCAGTTGCCTGTAGATTTTGAATAAGCTGAAGCCCCGAACTTGTTCCGATTCGGTGGGCACCTTCTTGAATCAAAGCCACCGCTTGATCGTAGTTTTTGATTCCACCACTGGCCTTAATTTGGATTCTGCCAGCTGCAATTTTTTTCATCAGAGCCACATCTTCAAGAGTCGCGCCCCCACCGGTAAACCCCGTACTTGTTTTCACAAAAGCAGCGCCGGCCGCTATGGAAAGTTCGACAGCTTTTATTTTTTCATCTTGATTTAAAAGATGTGTTTCGAGAATAACTTTAATGGGCCGCCCTTGAGAAGCTTGTACAATACAAGAAATATCTTCTTCTACGAAATCCCAATTTTTTTCTTTCAGCCCGCCAAGAGAAATAACCATATCAATTTCATCGCAACCATCACTCACAGCCAAGGATGTTTCAAAAGCTTTTACTTTGGTGTTTTGATGTCCCAACGGAAAGCCAACGACACACACAACTTTCACCGGTGTGTTCAAAAGCCATTTCTTTGAATGCTTCACAAAACGACTTGGAACACAAACACCAAAAAACTGTTGAGTAGCAGCTTCTTGACAAAGTTTTTCGAAATTGTCCAAGGTCGCTTCTGGCTTAAGAAGAGTGTTTTCGATGTAACGAATAAGATCTTGAGGTTTAAAAGCTGTTGTCATCCAGCTTTAGTGTTACCGCCTTTTTGAGCTAAAGTCACCTCAGTATCTTTACCCAAGAAAGTGCGAGCGTCATTCGCGGAAACTTTGCCGCTTTTTACAAGATCATCTATGTATTTTTCAAACATGATCATTCCATTTGATGTACCCGTTTGCATGGCAGAAGGTATTTGATGGATTTTATTTTCACGTATGAGGTTTGATACAGCTTTTGTGTTTCGTAAAATTTCGTAAGCCGCCACTCGTCCCTGACCATCAGCTCTTGAAAAGAGCGTTTGGGCCACAACTCCACGTAAGCTTTCGGATAACATCGCGCGAATTTGCGCTTGTTGCCCGGCGGGAAAAACGTCGATGATTCGATCAATCGTTTTTGCAGCACTGTTTGTGTGAAGAGTTGCAAAAACTAAGTGACCTGTTTCGGCAGCAGTTAGCGCCAAAGAGATAGTCTCAAGGTCTCGTAACTCACCGACAAGCATGATATCTGGATCTTCTCGAAGAGCCGCTTTCAAAGCATTTGCAAAAGTTTTCGTATGACTTCCAACTTCGCGTTGATTCACAAGGGCCTTAATATTGTTATGCACGAATTCCACAGGATCTTCGACTGTTAAAATATGTGCTTCTCGAGTCATATTGATGTGATGAATGAGGGCCGCAAGTGTTGTTGATTTTCCCGAACCCGTTGGCCCCGTTACCAGAATGAGCCCACGATCCGCTTCAATTAAGTCCATGATAGCAGAAGGAAGATTAAGCTCTTGCGGAGTTAAAATTTTCTCAGGAATGACACGGAAAACAGCGCCAAGACCTTTTCTTTGCATGAAAATATTCACACGAAAGCGCCCCAGACCTGGAACTTGATAGGCACAATCAAGTTCCCATTTTTCAACAAAAGTTTTTTTCTGCTTTTCAGATAAAATTTCAAAAACGAGACCTTGAATATCTTGATTGCTTAACTCTCGATAATTCAAGGGAACCATATTTCCATGTAAACGCAAATAAGGAGGAGCGCCAGAAGTGATGTGCAAGTCTGAAGCTTTTTGTTCCACCATCAATTTAAAGAGTTCGTCAATTGTAGCCATCGTAATCCTTTTCGGCATTTCCACAGTATTCGTTAATTCCGGTTGCATAATTTGCCAGATATAGACTAAAGACTAAAAGGTATATGGCTGCTGAAATTCTCATAAATGTAAAACCAAATGAAACACGCGTCGCTTACGTTGAATCTGGAACGTTGACAGATTTGAAACTCGAACGAAAAACTTCACCGACTTTAGTTGGAACAGTTCATCGCGGCACTGTGATTAGGGTCCTGCCGGGCATGCAAGCCGCTTTTGTCGACATTGGTCTAGACCGGGCTGCTTTTTTGTACGTCGGTGACATTCGCGAAGACGTGGATTCTGACGCCTATCCTTTTTCTGAAATTGATCGAGATGAACCCCTTTCTACAAACGACGAAGACGGTCATCATCACGAAAGACTCGCCAGTAACAAGACTCCGATTCAAGATCTTCTGAAAGAAGGTCAATCAATTCTAGTTCAAGTCGCAAAAGATCCACTGGGAACAAAGGGCGCGCGCCTCACAACGCACGTTTCTTTACCGGGCCGGTTTGTTGTCTATTTGCCCACAATTCGCCATCTCGGAATCAGCCGCAGAATTGAAAACGAAGAAGAGCGTGATCGTCTTAAAAATATAGTTCAAAAAATAAATCCACAAGGCGGAGTCATTGTCAGGACAGCCGGCGAAGGCGCGGCCGATGATCAGCTCAAAGCTGACATTGAATACTTAGATCGATTGGGAAAAGAAATTTTTAAAAATTATGAGAAAAGAAAATCTCCTGGACAAATCCATTCTGAAATAGATGTTGAATTGCGGGCCCTTCGCGACATGATGAGCGAAGATGTTACAGCGGTTTGGGTCGACGACGAAGATGTTCATAAAAAAGTTTCGAAATTTGTTTCTCAGTTGATGCCCAAATATAAGCAAAACATCATTTATTATGATCAGCAGAAGCCTTTATTTGATATGTACGATATTGATATGGAAATCTCTCGATCAATGGATCGAAAGATTTGGCTTAAATCAGGCGGTTATATTGTAATCGACGAAGCGGAAGCTTTAGTTGTTATTGATGTCAATACAGGCCGCTTTGTTGGGAAAAAAGATTTAGAAGATACAATTCTTAAAACAAATCTAGAAGCGGTGCGCGAAATTGCACACCAACTTCGAATTCGGAATTGTGGCGGTATTATCATAGTCGATTTCATTGATATGGAAAAAGAAACTCATCGGGAAAAAGTTGTTGAAGCCATTCGCGAAGAAACCTCAAATGACCGAGCCCGAACCCACGTTATTGCGATGTCGCAATTAGGCCTTGTGGAAATGACAAGAAAAAGAATTCGCCCAAGCTTGATCAAAACTTTGGCTGAACCTTGCGAATACTGCGAAGGCAAAGGCTATATTAAAAAGAAATCCACAGTAGCCAGTGAAATTTTTCGCGAAATTGAGCGGGAATCCCCCTCGCTCGATAAGAAAAACTTATCTATCGTGATCCATTGTCACAGCGAAGTTGTTGATTGGATTTACGAACTTGAAAGTGAATCTTTGGAACATGTTGAAAAAAAGATTGGGAAATCCATTGCCTTTAAAATCGAGCCTACTTATCATCTTGAACAATACGAAGTTTTTTACGCATAAGTACCTGAAAGTTCTTAATTATTCGATTTTATTATAAAATAAGATGATTTAGGGCCTTCAAGACAAATTCTGAACTGTTAACAGTATAGAAGTTGACAAACCCTCCTGCAGAGTGGCAGAAACGTTTGGCTCATGCTATTTGCTATCGCTATAAAAAGCCCTTTTTGGAGGAACCATGTACGCAATCATTAGAACCGGTGGAAAACAATACACTGTCAAGCCCGGTGATGTTTTGCAAGTTGAAAAACTTGATAAAGAATTAGGATCAGAATTTGTAATTAACGAAGTTTTGTTGGTTGGCGGGGACTCCGTTCACACAGGTCAGCCGCTTGTTAAAAACGCAAGTGTAACTGTAGTTGTAACGAAGCAAGCTAAAACTCGTAAGATCCTAGTTTTCAAAAAGAAGCGAAGACATTCTTACAGAAAATTTGCGACTCACAGACAGCTCTTCACGGAAATATTCGTAAAATCAATTACTTCTCCAGATGGAACAGTTGGAAAAACTGATTCAACTCCAAATGTAATTGACGTTGACCAAGTTCGCGCAGAAAAAGCGCAAGGACGAATGGAAGACCGTATCGCAAGAGTCCAAACTAAAGAACCTGCTGCCAAAAAAGTCGAGACAAAAAAAGCTCCGGCTAAAAAGAAAGTTGCAAAAAAAGCAGCTCCTAAGAAAGCCGCAGCAAAAACAAAAACGGCAGCTAAGAAAAAGACTGCAAAGAAAACAAAATAAAGAACTGATTTTAGAAAATTAAGTTACTGAACAATTTTAAAAAAGTATTTTTGGAGTGTGATTTATGGCAAGTAAAAAAGCCGGTGGTAGTACCAAGAACGGTCGCGATTCACAAAGTAAACGTTTAGGTGTTAAACGTTTCGGTGGCCAACAAGTTCTTCCTGGAACAATCATCGTTCGTCAAAGGGGCACTCAGTTTCACGTGGGAAACAATGTGAAAATGGGTAAAGACCATACAATTTATTCTATTTTGGAAGGCGTTGTTAAATTTGAACGTTTTTCCAAAGAGAAGTTTAAGATCAGCGTTTATCCAAAATCAGCGTAAGATAAGCTCTTAAAATTGTAATGGGCAGGGGGCCTCGAAAAGGCTCCCTTTTTTTTGGGAATTAATGTTAGTTCTCTAGCTTGTTACATCAAAGTACAAAAATAATTGTATGGGGCACACCGTTTCTGCCAAGTGGAAACGAAAAGAAGTAAATATGAGATTCATCGACGAAGTTACAATTACAATCGCATCGGGCCGTGGTGGCGGTGGTTGTGTCAGTTTTAGAAGAGAAGCCATGGAACCACGCGGTGGTCCGGACGGTGGAGATGGTGGCAAGGGTGGAGACGTTATTCTTAAGTCTTCGAAACATTTAAATTCACTGGTCGACTTTAGAAATAACAGAAAGTACGCAGCCAAAAGTGGCCAACAAGGAACAAGTTCTAATTGTGCGGGTCCACAAGGTGCAGATTTAATTTTAAATGTACCCGAAGGAACAATTCTAAGGGATTTAACAGGACAAATTATTGTTGATATGACCGATCGTTCCGAACATTTATTACTAAAGGGCGGTCGAGGCGGAAAAGGAAATCATTTTTTTCGCAATAGCGTGAATCAAGCTCCAGAACATGCTCAGCCCGGAGAACCTGGCCAAGAAATCGAAGTTGTTTTAGAGTTAAAATTAATAGCAGATGTCGGTATTATTGGATTTCCAAACGCGGGAAAATCGACTCTTATTTCTCGAATTTCTGCAGCAAAACCTAAAATTGCAGATTATGCATTTACGACTCTTGCACCTAACTTGGGTGTCGTTAAATTTACGGAAGATAAAGTTTTTGTAGTAGCAGATATCCCTGGTCTGGTTAAAGGCGCACACTTAGGTGTTGGTTTAGGAATTCAATTTCTTAAGCATATTGAAAGAACAAGATTATTTGTTCACTTAGTGGACGCATCTGGTCTGTCGGGCCGAACTCCAATCGAAGACTATGATGAAATTAACAATGAACTTCGGATGTACGACGAAAATAACAAAGACAAAGAAGGTTTTTTTGCACTTTCAACCAGGCCACAGATTGTTGTTTTAAATAAATCAGACACATTAAGCGAAGAAGAAGTCATTCGCTTGACTCAGCAATTTGAAAAGAAATTAGGCCATAAGCCAATCGTCATTTCAGCGGTAAGTGGCAAAAACATAAAAGAACTTATCGTTAAAATTGCCGAGCAACTCTACAAAGAAGAATCGTAACAGGAGAAATTAAATGAAAGTTGGAATTTTTGGTGGAAGTTTTAATCCGCCACATATGGGGCACGTTGCGTGTTTATCAACTGTTCAAAAAAAAGCCGGTCTTGACAAAATCGTTGTGATTCCAACTTTTCAAAGCCCACTTAAGACTCAGGTTGAAGGTCCAACTCCTGCACAAAGACTTGAAATGGTGAAGCTTGCGCTACAGGGTTTTGGCACTCAATTCGAAGTAGATGACCAAGAAATTAAGCGTGGTGGCACAAGTTTTACTATTGAGACTGTCAAAGAATATCGAAAAAAAATTGAAGCTGAAGACCTTTATTTAATTGTGGGCGCAGATCACCTAGATCTTTTCAGTAGCTGGAAAGACTATAAAGAGCTTCTTAAAGAATCGAATATCATTTTCACAACACGTCCTGGTTTTGAAATTCCAACTTCAAAAGAACAACTACCTGCTTATTTACAAGAAGTTATTTTAGAATACGATTTTAACTTTATGGAACTAACCACTGGAAGAAATATTCAATTCGTTAGAATTCCAGACGTTGATATTTCCGCAAGCGATTTGCGAAAAAAAATTAGAACACAGCGACCAGTTGATAAGTTTTTACCACTATCAGTTGAAAGTTATATTAAAAACAATAGGCTTTATGCGGATCTAAAAGAAAAAATTCAGGATTATCAGAAGTTCACAGAGTTTTGTGCGCACCAGCTCTTTTCTAAAAAAGCGATTCAGGTTAAGGGATTTGATTTAAGAAGCTTCTCTTCCTTAAGTGAATTTGCGCTTGTGACTTCGGGTACAAGCACAAGGCATGCAACTTCTCTGGCGGAAAATTTAGTTCAAGCGGTAAAAGACGAATACCGAATTCACCCCCTTAGTTTAGAAGGTTTCGACGAAGGAAGATGGGTTGTCGTTGATTATGGTTCTTTAATCATTCATATTTTTTATGATTATGTTCGTCAGGAGTACAATATTGAAAAGCTCTGGAGAGACGGTAAGGATTTAAACCTAAAAGACCCGTTTCTTCAAAAAGCATGAGTATTCGGTTATTAACCATACAGTCATCTAAAAAATCATGGCTCGAAGAAGCGGGGCGTGAGTTTTCCGAAAAAATTAATCATTTTCACAAATTTGAATTAGCCCAATTAAAGTCTTCCAAGAAAAGCCGAGACGACTCGTCGTTCAAGAAAAAAGAAGAAACCGATCTTTTGTTAAAAAATATAAAAGACGATGACTACGTTGTACTTTTAGATGAAAAAGGTCAGGCGGCTCATTCAAGACAGTTTTCTGAAATGATTCAAAAAATTCAACTATCAGGAACAAAGCGTATCAATTTTATTATTGGCGGAGCCTTCGGAGTAGACGAAAGTTTAAAAAAGCGGGCGAATAAAATAATTAAAATTTCTGATTTTGTATTGAATCATCATGTGGCGCAACTGCTAGTCCTCGAGCAAATTTATCGTGCATTCGCTATTATTCACAATAAGCCCTACCATAACGATTAAGCGGTCTTTGAATTGCTATGAAAAAGTAAATGTTTTCAAAATTAAGTATAAATCCATTTCCTTTTCGCGCGTGTCTGAATTGCGGATCATGGATGAATCTTCGGATATTTTTTTGTGAACAATGCCATACAAGATGCCTTCAGCAGTTTAATCTCGAATATCCCGCAACAATCAAAATCCAAGCTACAGATAGATACCTACAATCAAAAAAAAACCGATCAAATCAAATTAAAGTTAAAAGTTTGTTTCGATGGCCTCCGGGCAAAAGTGATGTGCTCTCTTCTTTAGTTTTACAAATGAAAGAAGAAAATCAAATCGCATGGCTTGTTTGGGCACAGGAATTTATTTTGAAATGGGAAAGCACGATCAATTTAAAAGAAACAATTTTAATTTCATCCGAAAGCGTGAGCGGAAAGACGCATGCTCAAAATTGGGGATTGTCTCTGTCCCAAAAACTAGGATATCCCCATATTTGTCCACTCCGCCCTCGATTTCGCACTAAAAGCCAAAAATCTTCCAGTCGTCTTGAGCGAACCCAAAGAGAGATGGAGCTCTGTGTAGATTTTTCAACACTTCAAAGTAAACGAATCATTTTCGTAGACGACATCGTTACAACAGGACAAACGGCCTTGGCTGCGTACTATGCGTTGAATAAACCACGCAATTTTGAAGTTTGGAGCCTTATTTATCGAGAACTTTAGGTCTTGGCATTGCGAGAACTCATAGCCTTATGGTAAATTAAGAGCCTCATGAAAATACAGGCACTCATATTTAATCTGATAATAACCTTTTTTTCTCTTGTTCAGGCCGCAGAACCTGACCTCAAAAAAGTTTTATCAAAACTTTATAAATCTCCAATGGTGACATTCGAAGTCGAAAAAAAGACTAAATCAGAACTTCTTGGCAATGAAACAGTTTCCCCTGGAAAAATATATCTCTCGTCTAAAAAATTTCGCTGGGATACGGAAGGAAATGAAAAGTCTAAAATTATTTATGACGGAAAAATCATTTGGACAATTCAAGATCCGCCCAAAGGTTTTAAGGCGCCACCGCAGATTACTAAAATGAAATTAGATAAAAAATCAGAAGGCCAAGTTTTTTTGAATAATCTTTTTCAAGAAAATTTTAATTTGCATTTTAAGTTAACTAAAAAAGAAAAAAATGAAAAAATCTGGAGCTTTTATTTAAAACCACTTCAAAAAAACTTGGGCGTTGATGAGCTTAAAATTAAAGTGGATGTAAAAAATGAAATCAAAGAGATTTCTTATGTCGATGAAATTCAAAATAAAATTTTTATTGCAGTCAATAAAACAACAATTTCTAAAAAATTGAACTCGAAACTATTTCAGTTTAAACCGCCCAATGGGGCTCAGGTGAATGAATTATGAATAAAACAGATACGGCGACAAGCTCTCAAAACAAAAAAGTCCACTTTGTTAGTTTAGGTTGTCCGAAGAACCTAGTTGATACGGAAATTATGGTCGGTACTTTGATGGGGCAAGGTTACGAAGTCACAGCAAATGAAAGTGAAGCTGACACTGTTATTGTGAATACGTGTGGATTTATTGAAGAGTCCAAAGCTGAATCGATTGAAACGATTTTAAAAATGTCAGAGCTTAAGAAAGCAGGACAGCTAAAAAAGCTAGTTGTTGCGGGTTGTCTGACCCAGCGATACAAAGATGATCTTGTGGAAGGTTTGCCAGAGGCCGATCTTTTTGTTGGGTCCGGAGAATTTCAAAATATTGATAAGATTCTCAAAAAATCATATGAAGGCGAAGCTCAAAAAACTTTTTTTAATCTTCCTACATATTTGCAAGAAGAATCAACACCCAGAATGAATACGCAGCCTCAGCATCGTGCGTACTTAAAAATTTCTGAAGGTTGTCTTAAGCGTTGTGCTTTTTGTGCGATTCCTTTAATTCGTGGTAACTTGCAGTCACGGACTATGCAGAATGTAATTAATGAAGCAAAGTTACTTGCCGCGGGTGGCGTTAAGGAACTTATTGTAATCAGTCATGACTTTACTGATTATGGCTGGGATTTGCGAAAAAAGAATAATGATGCGGTAGAAACGCCTGTTGAACTTTTGCGCGCACTTGCTGAAGTAGAAGGTATTCAGTGGATTAGACTACTTTATCTTTATCCGGATGGAATAACTCCAGAAATGATTCAGCTTATAAAAAATAACAAAAAATTCTGCCGTTATTTCGACATGCCATTGCAACATATAAATAATGAAATGTTAAAAAAAATGAATCGCAAAATGACGAAGGAAGAAATTTTATCTGTTCTTAATATGATTAGAACAGAAATTCCTGATGCGATTATTAGAACTCAGTTTATTGTAGGCTTTCCAGGAGAAACTGAAGAACAATTTGAAGAAATCTTAAAATTTATTTCAGAACAAAGATTCGATCGAGTCGGATGTTTCAAGTACTCTCCTGAAGAAAATACGCCAGGTGGAAAAATGGAAGACCAATTAGACGAAGAAACTAAAAATCGTCGCTGGGAAGCTTTAATGGAAGTTCAACAAAATATTTCACGCGAAATGCAGAAGCGTCAAATTGGCGACATTTTAGATGTGATTGTCGAAGGTCTAAGTGAAGAAACGGAGCTTTTGCTGCAAGGTCGATCTTCACAACAGGCGCCTGATATTGATGGTGTCGTATTAATTAACGACGGCCAAGCTAACATCGGTGATATTGTAAAAGTACGGATCACAGACAGTATGGAGTACGATCTGATTGGCGAGATCGTTCCTGCCAACTGATGTCCGACAAAATTCTACTCGTTATTTTGGAAACAAAAAACTTGCCACGGGGGTACAAAGCCCTCCAAGACATGACTACTTTAGGATTGGAGCCTCTCGAGTTTTACCCTCATGCAAAAGGCGTTAGGCTTTTATTTAAGGCACCAAGTGACTTTTTACAAAAATTACCTGCCGAAGCCAGAGCATTACTAGTTTCAAATCAAATTCTTAAGGCCATATTAAGTCAGAGCGGACTTCGTCTTAAAAAATACTTAGTTGTGGTTGAAACGCAAAGTTTTTTTGAGCTCGTAGCATTGGCTCAAAAATTTGAAGAAGTGAGTGCAGAAATATTAGAGCTTCGTGCTTTGCGATCAAATCCGGAAATAAATTATGGATTATTTAGTGTCGAAAATAAAGACTTAATCAGAGATGTGGTTGGCTCTTTTGAGCATTCTGTATTAGAAGCCTCAAGTAAGGCACTTCAGGACTTTTTAGGATTTACTTAAGCTCATAAGGCTTGATTTTAAATTTCAGATACTACAATTTAAGGAAAGTTCTAAAAATTTCTGTTCCCATTCGAGCGCTCCAAGTTCTTTTGCTGTGACAGAAGCTTTGCGAACATCAATCGACCACTTTCTGTTTTTTCGACAAAGGCTTTGAAAAGAATCATAACTTTCCTGCCATTTTTTAATTGATGCCGCAGTCGTCCCCAGGCCCCTTTTGCATTCGTCCGTTTTTGGCGATGCTTCCAGACATTTTTTGTAATGTATGTAGGCTATACCATAATTTTTTTCTTCTTCTTTTTGCTGCGCAAGCGCAAGTAGTGCGGGCACAGAGCTTGCATTCTCTTTAACGATTTTTTCAAGTAATTCTGATGCAGCTTTTTTATCTCCGGTTTGCTTTTGAACCTGCGCCAAGTTGAGCATTGAAGTGATATCTTTTTTATTGAGTTCAATAGCGCGCTTACATTGTTTCATGGCCTGCTCGTTAACGCCATCAAGCATATTAATTTCACAAAGCTTAGCCATGTAAGTCTGCTTTTCTCCGATATTTTGAATTAAATCTTCATATAATAGTCGACGCGGCTGTAAAAAACGGACGGGCTTCTTTTGCGATTTAAAGTTTAAATCTTGTCTTTCGTAAAAATCGTCTAGAATTAAATAAGCAGGTTCGAATTTTGGATTGGACTCAATCGCCGCGCGAAGAGACTCCTGAGCTTTATCAATTATTTTTTTATCTTTACTAATTTCCATATAGGACTTGCCCTGAAAAGTTAGGAACTCTGCATCCTGAGGATTTTTTGACAATGCAATCTCGCTTGCGCGCAGAATATCTTTAAAACTTTTCTTTTTAACAAGTAATTTCGCAAGCAGGAGAAGTTCTGGCCTTTCAAGCTTTTCTGAGTTTTTCCATAGATAATCGATGGCTTTTTGATCACCATTTTCTGTTCTCGAAAGGCTTTCTGCTTCTTCTAAAAGACTTAAGGGAACTTCTGCCGCAATTGCAGGATTGGTTGTGATCCAAAATGAGACGATGAGAAGCAAAAACTTAGATTTGAGTAGTAAATATCCGATACGATACATAATGGACTATTTTCACCGTATTATAAAAAAATCACAACGCTTACGAGACTTTAGGCGATCTCGCCAGTCTGGCTTAGTGATTGAAATCAAGGGCCAAGCTTTGGTTGAGTACCTTTTAATGGTCGTCGTGATGGTGATATTTGTCGTTGGGCTAGCTTTAGCTTTTTTTGCCCCTCTAGGAGATTTTTTAGCAAGACTCAATAATACTTACATTCGATGTTTATTGGAAACAGGTGAGTTGCCTAAAGTCGGTACGGATACAGCTGCTGTTTGCGACGCTGAAATTCCGAAATTTGAGGGAAAAAATTTAGATGGAAGTGTTCGAAATGATAATAATAAAATCGATAACAGGTCTGAAAACGCTCGGGGCGAATCAAGTGCAGATGGATCTGGCGCAGTCGAAGATTCATTGGGTGGCAGCAGTTCACCTCGCGGTAGGCAGTCAGCCATGCTCAGAAATAGCTTTCGTTCTAAGCCATCTGCGCGGGCAGAGGGGGGCGGAAGTAAAACAACGAATATTCCAATTGATGAATTCAATGGTGGCGAAGGATTTGTAAATCCCAATGGAGCCGGTAGATTTGGTGGAAATGGTCAGAAAAAAACTAAAAAAGTTGATATATCAGGACTCACTGAATTCGATAGAAAAAAAATTGAACGCGAAAAAGAGAAGAATCGTGCGATTGCAGTCGATTCTGAAAGCATTACACAAACTAGAAGTAAAAAATTAATTATTAAGCCGCAGCCTGAAAAAAAACCTCAAGATGACTTGAATGTCCAGACAGATTTTAGCGCTTATTTTAAAATTTTCTTCTTTATTGTTATAATCCTCTTCATCATAATCTTAATGGGTGGACAGGCGATGCAAATGACGAATAGCTCGGATAATTAATGTTCGCTGCGTCCAAAAATTTTTTCCAAAACTTTTCTTAATCTTTCTGTCTTGTCTTGTTTTTGTTGAATCTTTGCTCGAGCTGGACAAAAACCAAGTCTGTGGAAAATATCGTAGAAATTGGTACCAAGAGAAAATTCTCTCATTCCGAAGCGCAAGACCTGCTGCCTCTTATCTATAGGCTGACTGAAAAAGCACACGCCGAAGTCAAACGAATGATGAGCCTCATTGAAGCCATGAAAAATGTTCCACAGACCCGAATTAAGGTAATGGAAGATGATGTTCAGAAAACAATCGAAGCCTGGCAGTGTAAGATCCAAAAGCTAGGCGGAGTTCCAAAGGGTTACTGGCTTGTCGATTTAGACAACGGCAGTGGATACTTTTGTTGGAAGTTTCCAGAAAAAGACATAAAGTATTCCCACGGGTATCAGGAGGGCTTTACCGGCCGGAAAGAAATTCCAGGTCGCTGTCATAAAGACCAATAAGAATTCATGATGAGAATCGCAGTTGCTCAAATCAATGCCGTATTAGGTGATATCGAATTTAACAAAAATAAAATACTAGAGTATATCGAAAAGGCACGACAACGAAAAGTTGATCTTGTCGTGTTCCCAGAATCGAGTCTTCTTGGTTACCATCCATTTGACTTATTGGAACGAGATGATCTTGTCGAAACACTTGAAAAGACAATGTGTGAAATACAAAAACACATACCTTCCGATTTAGCCGTTATTTATGGAACACTGACTCGTAATAAAAGTAAAAAAGGTAGGCCCTACTTTAATTCAGCTATTTTATTACAAAAATCAAAAAAGCCACAAGTTTTTAACAAACAGTTATTACCTACCGGTGACGTTTTCGACGAAGCTCGATTTATCGAGCACGGTGATTTATCAAAAAATGTATTCAAATTAAAAGGGAAGAAATTTTTCCTGACTATTTGTGAAGATATTTGGGCTTGGGATTATAAAAAAGGTTCATCTTCTTACATTGAAAATCCACTCAAAAAAATTAAAGAAAAAAATGTTGATCTGGTTGTTAACTTAAGTGCGAGCCCGTGGTTTCCAGGTAAAGAAAAAATGCGGCATCATGTTGCCCAAGAAACAGCAAAACACTTTAAAGCG
Organism: Pseudobdellovibrionaceae bacterium; assembly: GCA_030158485.1. Classification (GTDB taxonomy): domain Bacteria; phylum Bdellovibrionota; class Bdellovibrionia; order Bdellovibrionales; family Bdellovibrionaceae. Next base: position 19,025 of record JAOASS010000019.1, read on the forward strand.
CCGATACTGTACGCAAACCTTGTTGGCGCTCAGGATGAAATTATTTTTGACGGGGCAAGTTTTGTCTTATCCCCTCAGGGTAAAAAAATGATGCAATGTCAGGCTTTTGAAGAAGATCTTAATATTTTTGATCTTGATACAAATGAAGCTTGGGCAAAGCCTTCGCACTTGTCCGAAATTGAAAAGTTACATAAAGCTCTTGTTCTAGGAATTAGGGATTTTTGTAAAAAAACAGGTTTAACAAAAGTTCACTTAGGTTTGAGTGGTGGAATTGACTCTGCGGTGGTTGCTTGTCTTGCCGTCGACGCACTGGGGCCTCATTTTGTGAAATCTTTTGCGCTTCCTGGGCCTTATAGCACTGAAAAAAGCCTAGAGCTTGCAGGTCAACTAGCAAAGAATTTAAAAATTGAAATGTTCACTAGTAGTATTAATAAACCTTTTGAGACAATTTCAAAGCAAATTGAGACTGAAATGGAGATCAAAGAATTTGGTTTAGTCCATGAAAATCTTCAGTCCAGACTTCGCGGCTTATTTCTAATGTCCTATGCAAACCATAAAAACAGTTTACTTCTGACAACTGGAAATAAATCAGAATACGCGACGGGCTATTCAACTCTTTACGGAGACATGTGTGGTGGACTTGCTCCCATCGGGGATTTAACTAAAAAACAAGTCTATGAACTTGCTGCTTACTACAACTCGACTGCTAAAATTATTCCGCAAGCAATAATAGATCGTCCACCGACAGCAGAATTGCGACCTAATCAGAAAGACCAAGATACTTTACCGCCTTATGAAGATCTTGATAAAGCGGTTGTGAATATTGTTGAAAAATCGAAAAAACCAAGCAACGAAACTGAAAAGTGGCTGATTGCAAGATTAGTTGCAACTGAATTTAAGCGGTGGCAAGCAGCCCCGATACTGAAAGCAAGCAGCCATTCTTTTGGTCGTGGTAGACGGTGGCCGTTAGCTCACAAAGCATTTAAAAAAAATTAAAATCCGCCTAAAAAATCTAGTTGTTTAGGTTTTCTTTCGATTTGAGGAAATCTGAATTCAGGTTTGCCCGTTAACGCAATTAAATTTTCAATTTTTGGTAGTTGCCCGCCAATCGATATTCTTTTAATCAGCATATTAAACAAATGACCTAAGTATGTAGCATCAGCTTCTGCTCTGTGAAAATTTCCTGCGGGAATTTTCATGTGTTGAATTAAAGTTCCAAGTTTGTAATTTGGAAGGCCCGGTAAAACTTTTCGGGCTATTGGTAACGAGTCTAAAACCAAACCTTTTGGCGAAGGAACTTCATGCTTTTTTATATCAGCGACTAAAAATTGAGAATCAAAGGGAGCATTGTGAGCGATCATGATATCCTCACCACAAAATTCAGCGAAAAGCGGTAAAATATTTTCTATGAGTGGTTGTCCTGAAACCATGTCATCCGTGATTCCATTCACTCTTGTTGCACCCGGAGGAATCGGTTTTCGAGGATCGATGAGAGTGCAAAATAAAGAATCAACTTGTCCATCAATAAATCGCACAGCGCCGATTTCAACAATTGCATCAACGCCAGGTACAGTTCCAGTTGTTTCAAGGTCAAAAGCTATGAATTTCATAGCTTTCTTGATACAAAATAGAAGTGGCGGATTCAACTAAGAAACATCAAATACAAATTTTGAATCAAAGAATAATGCCGACTCGTGGCGTCTTTGTGAGTGAGGAAGCTTCTCTACTTGCAAATTTGATTGAAAATAACGTCGAAATTAATAACAGCTGCGGCGGAAACGGAACCTGTGGCACTTGCTTGATTCAAGTTATTGAAGGGCTTCATTATTTTTCTGAAGTCGAAGAGCTCGAAGCTGAAATCAAACGTGACAGAGGATTTGAAGAAAATGAAAGACTTAGCTGTCAGTCTTTTATTAAAGGAAAAGTGACAATTAAAATTCCCTAAAGTTTACTCTGTTACGTAGTAGGGATTTCCGTAAATCCAAGTAATCCACTTGGTTGCATCGGGTAGGGGGAATCGTTGTGCAATCCGCACTTGAATCCGGTAAACTCCAGGTCCGTCTAAAGGGACTTCAATTTCGGTTTTGTTAACAGTTTTGTATCTTTGGCCATTTTTCAGGACGACTATTTCAAAGTAGGCTTTTGGTTTTTCTGGTATCTTTGCTTTAAGGACTAAATTTTTATTCCATTTTAATGTAGAACCCATCGAATAAATTTCTTTATTATTTGCAACATAAGTATAAAATCCACGAGGATCGCCTAATAAATCTAAGCATATGTAAAATTGACCTTTTTTGAGCGCTTCAAAAACTTTAGCTTTATCTTGCTGTAGACTTCCAGTGAGCTCTCCCTCTAGAAGAACATGCTGACTTAGAAGTTCAAATGTTTTGTGATAACTAGGAAAGCGAATGAGGTAACCTGCCCATGGGATAGCGCGGGCACTGGCTTCAGAACCAGCGTAAGCAAAGACTTTTTTCTTCAATGATAATTGATCTAAAAGGCCAAGCTCTTCACGGGGCTCTAAGAAAAGTCTAAATAAGGCAAGCTGGGGATTGAAAGGATATATGAAAAGGCTCCAGATAGAAGAAATTTTAGAGTAGTTCCAAGATCGCGCCGCCATAGCCTTCGTATTGAGAATTTCGATCCCATCAAAACCCTCTGGCCATTCGCCGGACCACTCAAATCCTTTTAAAGACGGATGTGTTAAAATCACAAGAGATTCTGGTCGGGAACTTGGATCTTGTGAAATCAGATCTGAAAGAGCCGTTTGTGCTTCCCCTAGGCTGTATCCTAAATTTTTGTCTGAAGGAGAATAGAAAGTGATGCGAGAATCTAAATAACTGTATTTAACCCCGCTTAGCACGAGCAATCGGCCGTCATAAGTATCGGGGGTCGGCACATTATCAAAAATATTAAAGTCTGTGTATAATATAAAATCAGCACCTGCAACTTTTGCTTCTTCATTAATTTGTGGAATCGTTCCCGAGCCTAAACTTTTTTGCGTATGAATATTAATTAGACCCTTATAATCACGGAAGGGAGAATCTGTTTTAACTTCTAAGTCTGAACGGGTCGCGCCGACATCAAATTGTGAAATATAAAAACCATATATAATGTAAGATAATAAAAAAAATGTCGAAAATATAAGTGTCTTCATTTATTTTTTTATCGCCTTATAAATTTCAAAATTGTGATCAAGATCAGCTACTTTTTCAAAACGATACGTTTCTAAATGTTGTCGCGGAATAACTTGATACTGCTCTTTTAAAAAGTAAAAAATTTCTTCTTCAGGCAAAGACCCCGACATATTATCAAACTCATCGATTCTGCTAGAAAAACGAAGTTTATAGAATGGTTTTTTTGCTAGGAACCAAAAGTATGATGCTGATTGATAAGTGCTTGTATAGAGCGGAGAATAATTTTCGGACCGAAGATATAATTTTTTATAAAGACCACCCTCTGTTAGCCTGGAATGAGGAGTTCTTCCGGGACTTATCATGGCAAAAAGAATTAGAATGCACCCCAGTCCTCCAAAAATTCCAAAGTAAATTTTATTATAGAGGGGTTTGTCTAAGTAAGGAACGAGCATCATAAAAAAACTAGGATACAGAGCAAGTGGCCAATTGAGTTCTGTATCGCCACCTGTTGTCGTATAAATAAAAAAAACCATCAAGACAGAGAAAAGAATAGAATTAAAATCAGCGCTACTTTTATAAAGTTTGTTTTTAAAATAAATATAAATAAAGGGGGGGAATAATAAAAAAGCTGTTCCCAGTAGAAAATCGCTAGTCCATTTCAGATTCCAAGTTTTTCCAAGTCCGTGATCAATTTGGAACTTAAAAGAAGCCCAATCAGAGTTGTAATTCCAAATCCAGACCGGGGCCGAAAATAAGGCGCCAAAAAAAACAGGCAGAACAAGATGTGCCCATTTTAATTTTCGCCAATTACCAGAAATGAAAAGGTAAAAAAGGGCAGCGGGCGCAAAAAGAGCAAGAAGATATTTTGAACAAAACCCTAATCCAAGCGAAATGCCTAAAAGTATCGGCCAAACTTTAGAATCAATTTTTTCAAGAGATTTTATAAAAAAAAGTACCGAAAGACTCCAGAAAAATAAAAAAGGGACATCTGGATTTGCAACAAGCGAACCAAAGCCAACAAGAGTATGAACACTGAGAATCCAAAAAAGTTTTCTTTTATTTGATGGTGGAAAATCTTTTGCGATAAAAGCACACCAAATCCAAATCGTAAGATGCCCCATAAGTACAGTGGGCAATCGTCCAGCAAAATAAAAATTTTCGATCGGATTTCCAGCTAAAAAAAGCCAAGAAATAAAGGGTGGGTGGTCAAAATAAGATAATTTTAGATTCTGTGACCAAACCCAATAGTAAGCTTCGTCAGAAAAAAAGGGTAAAAATGTAGCAACTCCTAGTTTTATAAAAAGAAGAAGAAACCAATCTTTTTGCCACGATTCATTAATAAGTGACTTGGACAGGTTGGCCAGCGGCACCTGGAACTCCTAGGTCACGACCATTCATGATGATATTGACAGCGCCTCCATTACTAATCTTGAGACGAACTCCAGAGCGACTTTTAAAAGTATGAATTTGTTCTGGCTTCAGAACCATTTTTTGAGGAGCCGTTTTCAATGAGGAGTATTCAATTTCAACAGCATCATTTGCTTCAACAATCACTTCAACAAGCTTGCCCTCTGGAGTTGTCGAGATCTCTTTTTTTTCTTGAGTGTCTGCAATAGCCGTGGCAGCGGTTGGCATTGCGATTGGTTTTGTCACAGGATTTTCAACAGGCCTTGTTGTAGTTAATGTGGGCTTTGGCGGCACTTCCTGTTTTTGTGCAATTGTTTTTTCAACTAATTTTACTTGAGAAGTATCTGAAAGTTTTTCTTTCTGATCCACTTTTGGATTTGGTAGCGTAACGGGTGCAATCGAAATAAGAGGGTTAATAACTTGTTGAGTTGGACGTTGAACTGAGTTCTGATTTTCTTCTTGTGCTGAAGATGATATGGGTTCGCGATTAGCTTCTACTAGCGATGGTTGAGAGATGACTTTATTATGACTTGAAATAGCTTCAACAGGTTCGACTTGTGCTTCTTTTTGATATTTCTTGACAAGGCTATTTGTAAAATAAAGAACAATAACAAGTAATAAACCAAGAACTGAAACAGCAATTGTTTTAATGCTCAGCTTATCTTGAGCCACTTGGCTTTTAGTTAAAATTGATTTTTCTAAGCTGGCGTTATCGGCCTCATTTTTTTCCTCTGACGAAAGTTTAATATTCGACGATTTAGAGGCTTCAGGTGCTGGAGAAATTTCCGTTGTCGCTTTGCTTGTTGATTCGGCTATCGGGTTTGCAACTGGGTTGCCTATAAAAGTCTCATCAGCAAAAATCTGCAAAACTTCCTGTGAGTCTAATTTCAGAAACTTTGCATAGCTCTGAATGAAGCCTCGCAAAAATGTTTTTGCTGGCAATTGGGATTGGTCACCATCTTCTATCGCTTGAAGCACTCGGCTATTAATTTTTAAAAACAATGCAACTTCATGCAAAGAAAGACGTTTTTTTTCTCGAGCTTTTTTTAAAAGTTCGCCGGTACGTTTCATTCAAGCTCCTTTTTCACGATCTCGAGCAGGGATTTAGACTTTTCAAAATAGGGTCCATTTGGATAAAGCTTCACAATTTCGTTGAAGCGGACGGAAGCTTTACGCTTATCTCCAGAGCGATAGTGTGAAAGTGCGCTCAAGTAATGGGGCTCATCGCTGCCCGTGCTTTGACAGAACACAATTGCTCGATCAAGCGCCCCGGCGGCTTCCGAATATCGATTTAATTCAAACAGTGATTTGCCATAAAGATGGTGAGCTGGGCAATTTTCGCGACTGTAATCGATCGCTTTTTGAAAAGGAGAAAGCGCTTTCGCAAATTGTTTTTGGTCAAAATACAAGAGGCCCTCGTTTACATAAACTTTATCCAGAGCAGAATATGTCAGATCTTTTTTAACAAGTGAGAGCTCATATTGAGCCGCTTTGAAATCGCGTGATTCAATATATATTCTGACTAAATTATTACGAGCCTCTGTATAAGCGGGCTCTACTGCTAGGGCTTCTAATAAGTATTTAATACCCAAATCGCTTCTGCCGCGAGCATGGTAAGTGAGTCCGAGCGCATTTAAAACACCAAGATTTCTGGGATTTACTTTGTAGGCATTTAATAACTCACGAAGGGCTTCTGGATACCGACCGGCATCATACAGAGCCGTGCCAGATTGAAGTAGAAAGTTGGCACGATCTTCCTTTTGTTGGAAAGAACGACAGCCTAAAAAGAATAATGAAATAAATAAAATCATTAGAAGTTTCACTCTGAAAGATTAGCATTCTGAGGGTACTATCAGTCAATCACTTCAGTCTAAAGTAACGGACGCGAGAGTCTCGACATGATCAGTTTGCGGAAACATTTCGAAGGGCTGAATAAATTCAATTTTGTAAGACTTTTCGATAGCAAGAAGACGCTTGAGGTCCCGCGCCATAGTCACAGGATGACAACTAAGGTATACGATTTGACGTGGACGCGAAAGGCCCAAAGTCTTGATCACAGATTCTTCTGCTCCAATTCTGGGTGGATCTAAAAAGACAACGTCTTGCGACTTTGGCCACCGAGTTTTTAAAAATTGACCAACGTCTCCAAGGTGGAAGCTCAGTTTTTTACTAGAAATATTTTGTTGTTGAATCAGGTCATGAGCCATTCTGACTAGGGCTGGACTGCCTTCTACTGCCCAAATGTGATTATAATTTTTCTTATTTAAAATGGGAAAAGTAAAATTACCACTTCCCGCGTAAAATTCGAACAGGTCGCCACTGCCATTTTGAGATAAACTTTCAATGACATGATCAATAAGTTCATCATTTTGAAATCGATTGACCTGAGAAAAGCCAACAAGTTCGACGTTTTCATCAAGAGCTGTTACTAAAACTTTTGAATCCCGGTCCAGTCGAAGATCATAACGCACGCCGGATTTGATGTTGGAAGGGGATTGCTCAAGAGTTTTTCGGAGGGGCGCTTCAACAAGAAGACAATCTTGAATAGCGACTAATTGATGAGAATGTTTTTTTCGAAAATGCCACTGACCATTTTCAGCAATGACTTGAATTCGATTTCGATAATGTAAATCTTTTGGGCTTTGTAAAAGGGGACGGATCTCAAAGGTTTGAATTTTTTGAAGTTCTCGGAACGAATCGACAATCAGGTTGTGTTTTTGTTTTAACTGCTCATTTCTAGAAAGGTGTTGCCATGAACAACCGCCACATTCGCCAAAATAAGGACATGGAGCCTCTATTCGTTCGGGGCTGGGTTCCAGTATTTTTACTATTTTTGCAAAAGAAAGATTTTTCTTTTCTTCAGTTATTTCAACTAGAAGAAGATCCCCCGGTGCTGCGTAATCCACGAATAAAACAAGGCCGTTGTGGCGCCCTAATCCGGCACCGCCAACGGTCATTTTTTCAATTCTTAATTGAACTTTTTCGCCAACCAAAGATTACAGATTCACGAATTCATATTTGTCGAAGAAAATAGCCAATTCGCGTGCAGCAGATTCTGGTGAATCAGAACCATGGACTGCATTTTCGCCCATTGAATCGCCGTGTTTTGCGCGAATAGATCCAGGAGCGGCTTTTTTAGGGTCAGTTGCACCCATAATTTCACGATTTTTTAGAACTGCGTTTTCTCCGGCTAAACACATCAATAAAACAGGTCCAGAAGTCATAAATGTGACAAGTTCACCAAAGAAAGGACGCTCTTTGTGTTCAGCATAGAATAGTTCGCACTTTTCTTTGCTAAGAACGGCTAATTTAGCAGCAGCTACGCGTAAGCCACTTTGTTCGAATTGATTAATAATATCGCCCATAACACCTTTTTTTACAGCATTAGGCTTAATAATAGAGAAAGTTTTCTGTATAGACATTGAAGCTCCTTTTTTATCTTTAAATGACGGGTTAGATTTGCCTAAATTTAAGATAGAAGGCAACTGCCAAATCAAATTTTGCAAAAAGGCTTAGAGCTTATTTGGATTTTTTCAGCATTTCGGCGGCTTTAATATATCCCCCGTCACTACCATCTATAAAATGAAAATGATTTTTGGGGCTTCTTACTAAGCAAGTCATTAAAGCTTCACGGCTTTCATGATATCCGTACTGTATTAATCCTCTGGTTTTGAAATCATCAAGCCACTTTATAATTTTATTTTTTTCCTGTTCGCTGACGTCAAGGACAAGTCGTAAAGAATCATCGCGTTTTAAAAAATCGGTATTAGCTTCAAGATCTTTCAAATAGTCACTAGCCACAGATTTTGGAACTTTACGGCCAAATGAAATGAGGGGCCAAAGAATAAAAGTGTAAAGAAGTGATTTTAAAAAACTCATAAAACTTTTATTTCGAGCTTTAGATTCACTCAAGAGATCTTTTGGTGGCCAGGTAACAGGAATTGTTGTTGCTTGAATTGGTTTTCCAGTAATTAAAATATCTTGTAGGTTAAACAATAATGCTTCTATCGAATTATTCTCATCTAAAGGTTTAATAATAAGCGATAAAATGGATCCTCTTTGTGTTGGAATTGGATTCCACCGACACTCAAGGCCTTCGTGTCCACCACTCACGGGATAATCTGATGCAAGTTCAAAACTTTTATTTGTTTTCATCACTTCTTCAGCATAAGTAAGGCCACCGCCACGAAAAAGATAAGTATTTTGCCCATTGATGTTTTCTAGGCGTGCAACACTTATATTTCGATCAGCTTTTCGAATTTGATTCAACGAAATGGAGCAGACCCTTAATTCAAAACCAAACTTCTGACAAGCCACTTGCCGAGTAAAGCTGAGGGCTTCTAAAGCTTTCTCTTTTAATTCATCAGGGAGCAGAATTGTGGCTCCGTCTCCGCCGAAAATAAAAGGAAAGCGCTCAGTTTTCAAAACATTTTGAACGCTGATGATTGCACATACGCCCAGCATGTTAATTTGTTTATATTTTCCATCTTGCACGGCCTGTGTGGAGCCGACAATGTCTGTCATCAAAACGGACCAGCCATCTGGGATATTTTTATAAACTGCAGGGGAACCGATTTCCATCCAATCGGTTACTGGGACTAAAGAAGAAAAAAAACTTTCAATATCCAACATGCGGCTTAGTGTAGAAAACTTTTTACAGCATTGATTTCAAAGTTGTTCCCAAGTCAGCCGGGCTTCTTGCTATTTTGCAGCCGGCAGCTTCAAGCGCAGCAAATTTTGCTTCAGCTGTCCCTTTGCCGCCACTGATGATCGCGCCAGCGTGACCCATCCGCTTTCCTTTAGGCGCCGATGCCCCGGCAATAAAGGCAGTAACAGGTTTTTTGAAATTCTTTTTAATATATTCCGCAGCCTCTTCTTCTGCTGAACCGCCGATTTCACCAATCATAATGACAGCATCGGTATCTTTATCTTCATTAAAAAGCTTCAGAACATCGATAAAATTTGTGCCATTCACGGGGTCGCCACCAATACCAACGCAAGTTGACTGGCCCAAACCCACTTTTGTTAGCTGGTGAACAGCTTCATAGGTGAGTGTTCCAGACCGCGATAAGACACCAATTCGTCCTTCTTTGTGAATATGACCTGGCATAATCCCAATTTTACATTGGCCCGGAGTAATAACGCCAGGGCAATTGGGACCAATCAGACGAGTTTTTTTGCCTTCCATGTAACGTTTTACTTTGACCATGTCTAAAACGGGGATTCCTTCAGTAATGCAAATGACTAAATCTAACCCGGCATCAACAGCTTCCATGATGGAGTCAGCGGCAAATGGTGGCGGCACAAAAATCATCGAAGTTGTGCAACCGGTTTCTGCTTTTGCTTGTTTAACAGTATTAAAAACAGGCAAATTCAAGTGTTTTGTTCCGCCTTTGCCAGGAGTCACCCCACCCACAAACTTGGACCCGCAATAAGCCATTGATTGCTCAGTATGAAACGAGCCTTGAGCGCCCGTAATACCTTGAGTAATAATTTTTGTACTGTTGTTAATAAGGATTGCCATTATTTGTTCCCTCTTACGGCTGCGATCACTTTTTTTGCAGCGTCAGTTAAATCATCAGCAGGAGTGATATTGAGGCCGCTTTCTTTGAGCATTTTTTTACCTAATTCGACATTGGTACCTTCAAGTCGCACAACAAGTGGAACCTTAAGTCCGACTTCTTTAGAAGCAGCAATAACACCATCCGCAATCACATCGCACTTCATGATGCCACCAAAAATATTCACCAAAATTGCTTTAACGTTAGGATCAGATAAAATAATTTTAAAAGCATGAGTCACTTTTTCTTTATTTGCACCACCCCCAACATCTAGAAAGTTAGCAGGAGATTCTCCATGAAGTTTAATAATATCAAGCGTAGACATCGCAAGACCGGCGCCGTTTACTAAGCAGCCGATATTTCCGTCCAACTTAATAAAAGCTAAATCGTACTTAGAAGCTTCAATTTCAGAAGGCTCTTCTTCTGTTAAGTCCCTATATTCTGAAATATCTTTGTGACGGTAAAGTGCGTTCGAATCAAAGTTCATTTTAGCATCAAGGCAAATAATTTCACCTTCTTTGGTTAAAACAAGGGGATTGATTTCGGCAATTGAACAATCAATATCAACAAATGCTTTATACAAACCCATCATAAAAGAGACGGCCTTGTTAATGCTTTCATTGGGGATACCAATTCCAAAAGCAAGTTCTCGTGCTTGAAAAGGAATCAAACCAGTAACAGGATCAATATCAACTTTTAAAATAGCACTTGGGTTGTGTTCCGCAACTTCTTCAATATCCATTCCGCCTTCTGCGGATGCCATCATGGCGACGCGACCCGTGGCCCGATCAACCAAGCACGCAACATAATATTCTTTTGCGATGTTGCAGCCTTGTTCAATGTAGATTTTGTTAACGGTTTTTCCTTCTGGGCCGGTTTGATGAGTCACTAGATTCATACCAATTATTTTTTTTGAAAGATCTTTTACTTCATCAATTGTTTTCGCAATTTTGACGCCGCCACCTTTTCCGCGCCCGCCCGCATGAATTTGAGCTTTGACAACCCACAGATTTCCACCAACTTCTTTTGCCGCAGCAACAGCTTCGTCCGGGGAGTGCGCAAGGCGACCCTTTAAAGTGGCCACACCGTAACGTCTAAGAACTTCTTTTGCCTGATACTCATGTATATTCACTGATTACTCCAGAAAGTGAGAGGGACATTATTAATATTGTAGTTTAGCGAGCGCGTCGACAAGTTCACGAACGGCTTTACCAGACTTTTCAAGACCGGCACGTTCTGTATCATTCAGCTTCAGCTCAACAACGCTTTCGACACCTTTACCGCCAAGCTTACAAAGAACGCCGATAAAAAGACCTTTCATGCCGTATTCGCCATTCAATTCAACTGCGCAAGGTAAGATTCGTTTTTGATCTTTCAGAATCGCTTCAGCCATCTGCACTGCAGAAGCAGAAGGGGCGTAATAAGCAGAACCTGTTTGTAAAAGCTTAACAATTTCGGCGCCACCATTAACTGCGCGATTCACAATTGCATCAATTTTATCTTGTGGAAGCATTTCAACTAAAGGGACTCCTCCAATAAAACAATGGCGGGGCATCGGAACCATTGTGTCGCCGTGTCCACCGAGAGTAAATCCAAAGACGTCTTTAACAGATACATCAAGCGCTTCTGCAACGAATGATTTAAAGCGCGCAGAGTCTAAGACGCCTGCCATGCCGATAATTCGTTCGCGCGGAAATCCAAGAACTTGCTTGGCAACGGTACACATTGCATCAAGCGGATTTGAAACAACGATAACGACTGAATTTGGAGCATATTGTTTGATCCCTTCACAGCATGCTTTTACAATTTTAGCGTTTGTTTGCAAAAGATCATCACGGCTCATGCCGGGCTTGCGTGGCATACCAGCTGTTAAAATCACAATGTCTGAATCAGCGATATCTTTATAGTCCGAAGTTCCTTGTACTCGCGAATCAAACATTTCAACAGGAGAAGCTTCAAATAAATCCAAAGCTTTACCTTTAGCAGCACCTTCGTTGATATCCAAAAGAACAACATCGCCCAATTCTTTTTGAGCAGCCCAATGCGCAGCTGTTGAGCCAACGAATCCAGCACCGATAACAGTAATTTTTTTGCGTTTGTGGTAAGCAGACATGGGAACTCCTTTAATTTATTCAAATGTTTGAAAAAATGAATTTTTCTGATTGCGCTTGAGGGCTCATTCAATCTTAAATTGAGAGTTGTGACAAGTATGTTTGAGGCGAGTCATCAGTCGAAGCAAGTGTTTCCATTTACCAATCTGGTCAAAGGCCGAGACATCAATCTCACATATCGAGACAATAAACTTCTTAACCAATGTCATTTTGATTTATCCGAGGGCGAAAGCTTGGTTTTAATTGGACCGAGCGGACAAGGTAAAACAACTTTGTTGAAACTGATGGCAGGCTTGGTCGAAGCCACTTCTGGCACCCTTGAATTTGAAGGTGAAAATTGGAGTAAACTCTCAATAACGCAACGCAAACGGCACTACTTGAAAAGGGGAATGCTTTTTCAGAAGAATGCGCTTTTTGATTCGATGACGGCTTTAGATAATGTTTGTTTCCCTTTGAGAGAAAGACATTTAGGCACAGAAAGCGAGATCAGGCAGAAAGCAGAAAGCTTATTGCATGCCGTAGGGCTAGATCATGCGGCGTCATTCTTTCCTGATGAAATGAGCGGTGGAATGCAAAAGCGCTTGGGTATTGCGCGTGCTTTAATTTCAAAGCCACCGATTTTATTGAATGACGATCCCGTCGCGGGCCTTGATCCGATTACTTCACGCAAGATTATTGAATTGATTTTGAACTTAAAAAAAGAAAACTCGATAACAGTTGTATCGGTATTGAATGATATCAAGCGTGCTTTTGAGCTCGCGACAAGGCTTGTTTACGTCGACGGAGGGCAGGTTTTGAATTTAGGAACACCCGCAGAAGCCCAAAAATATCAAAATGAAAAAGTACAGAAATTTATTAAAGGTGAGCCCAATTGATACTTGAATTTAAAAATCTCACTAAAAAATTTGGTGAAAGAACAGTTTTGAATTCAATTCATTTTTCTATCAAGAAGAGCGAAATAGTTTTCATACTGGGCCAGTCTGGCACAGGAAAATCAGTTTTGCTAAAGTCGATAGTGGGGCTTTTAAAGCCCGAGGTCGGCGAGATACTTTTCAAAGGCTCGAATATTGTAAATTTCAATGAAATGCAAATGCAAGAAATTCGCAAAAAATGTGGAATGGTGTTTCAGCAGCCAGCACTTTTTGACTCTCTTACTATTTATGAAAACATAGCATATGGTCTGCGCCGGCATTTTAAATATACCGAAGAAGCCATTCAGGATAAGATACAAAAAGTATTGAGCTCCGTTCATTTAGAACAAAATATTCTTCAAAAAAAACCACAACAAGTTTCTTACGGAATGCAAAAGCGAGTCAGCCTTGCGCGCACACTTGTTTTAGAGCCTGAAATTTTACTTTTTGATGAGCCGACAACGGGGCTTGACCCCGTGACAACAACGGCCATTAACAGACTTATTAAAGAAGTATCTATTCAATATAAAACAACTTCCGTTGTGGTCAGTCATGACATGAAGTGCGCGATGGATATTGCGAACAGAGTCATATTTTTAGATAAAGGGTCTGTGATATTTGCAGGCCCTACCGATGAAATAAAATTAAATGAACATCCACTTGTCCGAGGCTTTTTTCAAGAGGTCGAGCCATGACGATTATTCTAAAAAGAAACTGGGACTCTTTTTTCGACGAAACCGGGAAAATATTTCTTTTTTTAAAAGATCTAATCAGCCTGACATTTAAAGGTGGATTTGAATCTCGTACATTTTTAGAACAACTTTGGAAAGTCACTGTTCAATCTCTGCCAACAACCATGATGGCTGGATTTTTTGTTGGTGCCGTTATGACGGTGCAATTTACTCTTCAAATTAAAATATTCGATGCTCTTAGTTATTTAGGGGGACTTGCGACCAGTGGAACTTTTCGAGAAGTCGGCCCGCTTTTGATTGGTTTTATGTTGTGCGGAAAAGTCGGAGCCTTCACTACGGCGGAGCTCGGGACGATGAGAATCACAGAACAATTTGATGCGATTAAATGCCTAGGCTCAGATCCCTTACGAGAAGTGATTTTGCCACGATTTTGGGCCATTATATTTTCTGCTTTTTTTCTTTTTGTTGGTGGACTGATTGCTTCAGTTTTTGGCGGACTTTTATTGGGGGTCTTTTTTTCACAAGTGACGATGCACGAATACTTACGGTATATACCTCGATTTCTTATTTTCCCCTCGATTGTCAGTGGGTTTTTAAAAAGTTTTATCTTTTCGTTCACTCTTGCAACACTCTGTACCTTTAAAGGATACTTTGTAACGGGCGGAGCGAAAGGAGTCGGCCAGGCCGTTGTCAGCACGGCTGTGACTACTATGATTGCATTGGTCTTCTTTGACTGGCTCACATCGTACTTGATGGAAATCGCGACCATTATTTACTTGGGACTTTCATGACAACTTTTTTAACTCAAACCTTGAGTGCATTACCTGCTAGTTTAAATCGAAAAAAGCAGATTTTCGAACAGCTGCACTTCGTAGGCTACCAAAGTCTTTTTATTATCTGTATTTGTGTTTCTTTTGCAGCGATTGTGACAGTTTTAGAGTCAAGCTTTCACATGAAACTTGTTGTGCAAAGTGACTCGATGGTTCCTGGATTTTCTTCTATTTTGATTTTAAGAGAACTCGGTTCAGTTGTGACTGCACTTCTTTTAACTTCAAGAGTCGGCGCCGGAATGGCCGCGGAACTTGGAAGTATGAAAATTTCTGAACAAATTGAAGCCTTGAAACTTTTAGGCGTGAATCCCTATGAGTATTTGGTAGCACCTCGTTTTATATCAAGTATTTTAGGTACTGTTTTTTTAGTCGCCATCGCCAACGTTGTTTGTTTATATGCTTCGATGCTGGTTTCATCCAGTTTATTGGGAATGCCGGGCCCGCTTTTTTGGCAGACGATGAACCAGTTTGTTGGATACAAAGATTTTATTTTTTCTCTTATCAAGGCGGCCGCTTTTGGCTCTGTTATTCCTTTAATTAGTTGTTATTATGGATTCAATACTGAAATGGGTGCAGAAGGAGTTGGACAAGCAACAACTCAAAGTGTTGTTGTTGCATCAGTTGCAATTATAGTGATTGATTTTATACTCTCATATGTATTTTCATATTTCTATTAGGGTGGTACGGGATGAAAATTGAAACAAAAGTGGGCCTTTTAGCTTTCGCGGCAATTATTGCCATCGTTTTATTTGGGTATTGGGTCGGGCTCTATAATCCTTTTACAAATCAACACAAGCTCCACGTTATGTATAACTATGCAGGTGGGATTGAAGTGGGTTCCCCCGTCAGAGTCATGGGTATAAAAGTTGGAAAAGTGGATCGCATTGAATTTAAATCTGATTACAAAACAGACACAGGTGAAGAAGTTAAGCTTCAAATCACGATTTCAATCGAAAAAAAGGCCTGGAATAGCATCCGCATGGATAGCCAGTTCTTTATTAATTTGGCAGGAGTCATCGGCGAAAAGTTTCTTGAAATATCACCGGGCTCAAACGATTCAGAAGTTCTGAAGCCGGATCAGTTTGTTAGAGGCGAAGATCCTCCGCGAATTGACCAGCTAATTTCACAAAGTTACGGCCTTGCCGGTAAAATTATTGCGATGATAGAAAAAAATGAAGGAACTTTGACAAATACAGTGGCACAAATTGATCGTCTACTAACGAATTTTAACAAAACCTTACAACTTTTAGATAAAACAAGAAGTAATAAAGATATAGAGCGTATGGTGAGTAATTTGATTGTGATTACAGATAATGTGGCGGACCTTACGACAAAGCTGAAGGGCAAGAAAGCAGATGAGACCTATGATCTGATCCACAAGCTTATTTGGAGATTAGAACCTTTGGATAAAGACGCGATAAAAAAGTTTTTTCAAGAAGAAGGCATTCGGGCCCGACTTCTCTAGTTTTATTATAAGAAATAAGGGGTTTTTATGAAAATGATGACGCTATTATCTTTAATCGCCTCTTTTGCATTAGCACAAGAAAACAGCGGTGACGGTTTTATTGGCAAAACTCAAGGATCTACTTCAGATTACGAATCAAATTATAAACTGCGACAAGATCGCAAAGTGGGTGCGGGAGTTGGGATTGGTGGGGCACTCGGCGGCATGGGCGGGTTGATTGAACTCAATATTGAAGATGAAAATGCAACGTTAGTGGGATTTGGCATGGGTTCAGGTTATCAAACGATGAGTCTTGCTTGGAAAAAATCATTTGAGGGGGAATATTTCACTCCCTACACAACAGCAGGTTACTCACGATGGTGGGATTCTGGCAGTAAAAGTCAGGCGAACAGATCTTCGCTACTCAAAAATTTCCTATCTGATAGCGAAAAACAAAAAAGTAAATTTGGACTCGACCTTGTGACTGGTTCAGTCGGCATGCAATATAATCAATTGTCTGGTGAGCTCGCGGGAAGTTCTTTTTATATCGAATTGGGCGGTCTCTTGAGCTTTAAGAAGACTCAGCTGATACCAACTGGATCTGTTGGTGCCTTCTACTATTTTTAAACCGATCAACAAAATTTCAGATTATTTTGTTATGATTTAAAACTAAAAAAGCTTCTTGAAACAAGAAGCTTTTTTAAAACAAAAGCCCCTGTTTTCACAGGGGCTTTTTAATTTCCGTTATCCGGAAACTACTAAAAAACAACTATCGTTTTTTAGAAGCTTTTTTCTTAGTAGCTTTTTTAGTAGCTTTCTTCTTTGCTGCTTTTTTCTTTGCCATATGCTCCTCCTCAAGAGTGCACCGTATAGGTGCAATGGTTTTAGTTATTGTTGAGATTACACAACCTTACTTAACATAATTGTTGCTATATTGAATCCTCACGTCAACAAAAAAAATTAATGGTCTTCTTTTTGCTTTTTTTTGTTTGATGGAGGTGAGTGCGTGTTGTTGAGTTGGCTTGTTTTATTAATCGGAATCGAGATTGGAATTCGGACAGGCATAGTAACTCAGCTATTTTCCGTCACTTCAACAAACAATTTAAGGTTCAAGTGCTATTTTGCAACTTGGATTGTCTCATTTCTGATCTATTTATCCGGTTTAAGCGCGTTTGTATCATGGTATTTGACTATGTTGGCGCTTGTTTTGCTTCCTGTTTTGAAAATTTTAATGAAACATCTGCGCAAAAAACAAATTCCAATTAAATCTTTAGCGTTTCTCGATTTGATACTTCTCAATATGAAAGCCGGGCAGTCTCTGCGAAAATCATTCGCGATGGTTATGGAAACTGAGAAGTCATGGTACGCGAATTTTCAGATGAGCCTGCTCAAAAATTTAGAAGCTGGTCAATCGGTTGAAACAGAATCAGAGTGGTTTAACTTGTGGGCTCAAGAAATTGTACAAATAGAAAAATCCCGCAATAAAGTAATTGAACAGCTCGAAATTTTAAGAAGATACAATCGCCAGGAACTTCATTTCAAAAAGAAAATGCAAAACGCGTCGGCTGGACCACGGGCCCAAGTTTTTGTGATGAGCCTTTTATTTGTGGGTCTTAATCTTTTGGCATTTCGACATCTTGACCTTCATCAGATTAAAATTCTTTTTCCTGTTGCGTGGTTTCTTTATTTTTTAGGAATTGCAGCGGTTATTTTTGTTATGAGGTCGTTTAAATGGAAAGTATAAATCCCATGCTGAAGCTTATTTGGCAGGTTAAAAAATCAATTGAAAAAGGAAATAGCGTTCGATCGGGTATTAAAAATTACCTACAAGTTGAAACAGATTCCTGGAAAGATGTTGTAACTTTATGGCAAATCAGGTTGGCGCAAGGAAACCCTGTGGCTGATATTGTACAAAGTCAGAAGTCAGCCTATCGAAGACAGCTGTTATTAGTTTTAGAAAAAGGTCTAAAGGGAGAAGCTATTTTGCCCATTTTGGCTCAACTTGAAAAAGAAACCCAAGAAAAAGTTGAAATGGACTTAGATGAGCATACAGCGAAAGTTCCTTACATTCTATTGGTCCCGCTTTGTCTCTTTTTATTCCCAGCCTGTCTTATTTTAATGTTGGGGCCCTTTATTTTACAGCTGATGCAGTCTTTCTAGATAAGATAGAAGTTGTTAAGATTGCTGCCAATCGATAAAACACTCTAGAGGTCATATGAAAACTTCTAAAGTGTACGATAACATTCTTCAAGTAGTCGGAAATACTCCTATTGTCAGACTTAATAAAGTCGTGGGGAATTCCAAACATCAATTTTTCGTCAAAATCGAGTATTTTAATCCTGGTGGGAGCATCAAAGATCGCGTCGCAATTGCCATGATTGAAGAAGCTGAAAAAAGAGGCGATCTTAAGCCTGGCGGCACAATTATCGAAGCGACATCTGGCAATACCGGGTTAGGGCTGGCATTAGTCGCAGCGGTTAAAGGCTACAAGTGTATTTTCGTCATGCCTGAAAAAATCAGCAAAGAAAAACAAGAACTTTTAAGAGCTCACGGAGCGCAAGTGGTTATCACGCCAACGGGAGTGGACGCTGACGATCCAAGAAGTCACTACGAAGTTGCAAAAAAACTAGTTCAAAATACGCCAAATAATTTTTATTCCAATCAATATCACAACCCTGACAACGCCAAACGACATTACGAATCGACTGGACCCGAAATTTGGGAACAAATGGATGGAAATATCGATGTTTTTGTCGCAGGCGCAGGAACAGGCGGGACTATTTCCGGCGTGGGTCGATATTTAAAAGAAAAAGATAAAAATATTAAAGTCGTTTGTGCTGATCCGATTGGAAGTATTCTGTATGACCTCTTTTATCATGGAAAAATCATCGATCCGCCTGCTTCTTATAAAGTTGAAGGCGTCGGAGAAGATATGTTGCCAGAAAATGTACATTTTAAATATATGGATGACTTTGTCAAAGTGTCTGACGAAGAGTCTTTTAGAATGACAAAAAGAATTTTAGCTGAAGAAGGACTTTGCGTGGGGCCTTCAAGCGCTTTGGCATTAGTCGGCGCCATGAAATATAGCGAAAAAATTGAAAAACCAAGTCGTATTTTGATTATGCTACCGGATAGTGGTCGGGCTTATGTTAGTAAGGCTTTTAATGATGAATGGCTTTTAAGTAATCACCTTATGAAGTCAAATGAGCAACAGGCCTTTGCTCGAATCGTTTCGATGGCTCAACTTTATAAAGAAAATAATTGGAGTATTTAAATGAAACTGACAAATAATAATTTTGGTTTTTCAACTCGCGCAATTCATGCTGGCCAGGAGCCCGATCCAACAACGGGTGCGATTATGACGCCTATTTATTTAACTTCGACCTATGTGCAAAGCTCTCCAGGCGTGCACAAAGGATGGGAGTATTCTCGGACTCACAATCCAACCCGAAAAGCTTTTGAAAACTGTTTAGCAAGTCTTGAACAAGGTCGTTTTGGATTTGGATTTGCTTCAGGCTGTGCGGCGACCACAACAATTTTGCATATGCTCAAGCAAGGTGACCATATTATCGCAAACGATGATATGTACGGTGGCACTTTTAGGCTTTTTGATAAAGTTTTGTCTCATAATGGTTTGGAGTTTTCTTATATTAATTTAACAGAACCCGAAAACTTCAAAAAAGCATTGAAGTCGAATACAAAAATGGTCTGGCTTGAAACTCCTACGAACCCGACTCTTAAGTTAGTCGATATTAAAAAAATCAGCGAAATGGCCCATGAAAAAGGTGTTATTGTTGTTGTTGATAATACGTTCATGAGCCCTTACTTTCAGCGACCTCTGACTTTAGGTGCAGACATTGTTGTACACTCAGTGACTAAATATATTGGTGGTCACTCAGATATTGTGGGCGGAGCTGTTGTCACAGATAAGCCTGATTTTGCAGAAAAACTAGCATTCTTGAGCAACTCAATGGGCGGAGTTCAAAGCGCTTTCGATGCTTTTATGTGTTTAAGAAGTTTAAAAACACTTCCTGTTCGGATGAAAGCCCACGAAAAAAATGCAAAAATTATTGCTGAGTTTTTAGAAGCTCACGCCAAAGTTGAAAAAGTTGTGTACCCAGGTCTGAAGAGTCATCCGCAGTATAAGTTGGCTCAAGAGCAGATGTTGGGCATGGGCGGAATGATTACTTTTTTCATCAAAGGCGGAATGGAAGCGGCACGTACCTTACTTGAAAATGTTAAAATTTTTGCTCTTGCTGAAAGTTTAGGCGGAGTTGAGTCCTTGATCGAACATCCGGCCATTATGACGCACGCTAGCGTTCCCCTAGAGGTTCGAAAATCTTTGGGTATTGATGATTCTTTAATTCGTCTTTCTGTGGGAATTGAAGATACAGAAGATCTTTTATCTGACCTTAAACAAGCTTTAGATAGGGTGAAGGGTTGACTTGCGCCTAACGGAAAGTTACTAAATTGTTCCAATCTTTTTGAGAATGCGGCTTGGTAGCTCAGTTGGTAGAGCAGAGGACTGAAAATCCTTGTGTCGGCGGTTCAATTCCGTCTCAAGCCACCACCTTCTAATGTGACAAGTACATTAGGCGTGACGATGTGTTAAAAATTATAAAACTTAAATTAGAACGATAAAGCTATTTTGTCTTCCAGCTTTATTTTGATCTCTTCTGTGAGAATGAAATCTTAAGTCCGTTTTAGTGTCAAAAATGAGCTCATTTACAGAATTGAATGAAGCCGGCGATTCTTTTATTTGATCAATAACAATTTTTAAAAGATCGGCTTTTCCATCAAAAAACCAATCTGAAATATTCAGCTGCGTGCATTCGGCAAGAAGATTCAAACAATCATTTCCGATCTCAAAAGAATTTTTTGTTATATGGGGGCCAATATAAAGATCCCATGACGAACCCAATTCTTGCAGTGAATTTGGAATAATTTTATTTTGAACTCCGCGCCAACCTGCATGAATCGCTAGAATACGATTTAATTTTTGACAATAAGCAAGGACGGGAATGCAGTCAGCAGATTTTGAAATAAGAGCCAAATTTTTTTCTTCTGTCCATTGAGCATCAGCTTTTTGATTATTTTCTGAATCTGCGATTGAATTTATAAGATTGTTTCCATGAACTTGCCAAAGAGCTTTGAAAGTAAATTGAGGGTAGAAATTTTTTAGGTTTTCAATAGATGAATTTTTTTTACCAAAGAAGACAAAGTGATTTGGACCTTTGTATTCAAAACCTAATTCTGTTTCTTGGAAAATCATAATAAATTCCAGGACTCTAATAGAGAGACTTCGCTTTCGGGCCAATTTTTTTCAAAAACCATCCACTTATGAGTTGTGGGGTGTTCAAATCCTAATTGCTCGGCATGCAGTAGAAAGCGTGTCAGGTTTTTAATATCTTCTTGAATTTTTTTTGCTTGGATTGATTTCAATTTGTTTTTAGAGCCATATAAGTTATCGCCAACAAGAGGATGGTTTTTTTCGCTCATGTGAACTCGGATCTGATGAGTTCGTCCAGTTTCTAACTTGAGCTCAAGGTAACTTAATTGGTGTTTTGAGCCAATCACCTTATAATTTGTCGCAGACCATTTCCCAAGTTGAACAGATGCAAATTTTTTTCGGTCAATCGGGTGTCGACCAAGATGACTTTCGATTCGCCCAACCGGGGCAGGAAATTCGCCGAACACAACGGCTTTATATATTCTGTGAACTTTTCTAGCTTGAAACTGTTGAACAAGTTTTTCATGAGCATAATCATTTTTTGCAACGACAAGCAGCCCACTGGTCTCCTTATCAATTCGATGAACTATTCCGGGACGCTCTTCATTAAACTTCATTGAAAGATTTTTTGTATGGAACAAAAGCGCGTTCACAAGAGTTCCGGATTCATGGCCCGCAGAGGGGTGAACAACCAATCCCGAAGGCTTATTGATAACGATCAGCTCTTGATCTTCATAAACAATATCAAGCGGAATATTTGAAGCTTCTAAAGTTCTTGTTTTTTCGATTGGAAAATTAATTTCCACGCGATCATTTGTTTTGACAAGATAAGAGCCTTTCATAATTTTTAAATTTACTTTAACAAGTGAAGAACTAATCAAAAAATCGGCACGACTTCTAGTCCTTATTTTTTCATGAAGACTTAAATATTTATCAAGCCTAAGGCCTTTATGCTCTTCGGCGACAATAAGTTCAGTTAATTGTGAACTCATGTTCAAGGAGTCTTTTTAAATAAAGACATATAAGAATCTGCAACTTTTCTTTCGTTTAAAGAAAGTTCTTTCGCAATTTGAACTATATAGCCACGAACAAATACTGGGGCGGGCAAACTTTTCATTTCCATTTTTTCAATTGCTTGGATGTAAAATGGATTGATTTTTGTTTTGTCACTTAAGCGTTCGACAGAGTGTCCCTTGTATTCGCGAACACGCTTTATAAAAGCCCCATCCCATTCTTTTCTTTCTAGGATTTCTTTTTCAAGAGAAGCATCTTTTTGATAAGAAGGTTTTTGCTGTTGTTGCTTAGGTTCGGGATAATACTGCTTACTTGCGCCTAAGATTGACCCATAAGATAAATCTTCAAGCGTATATGAGTTTGATAAAAGTCTTTGATCATAAATAGAGCGAAGAGTCTTGTTTCCTAAAATTGAGTAAGCTTCTTCGATTAGGCCTAATAATTCTCGTGCTTCAACATCAGTAAAAACTGTGTAGATAGCAGGATTTTCTCCAGAGTAAGTTCTTTTTGCGCGGTCGTACGCAGTTGTAACTTCATGTTGTGCCGCATTTGTAGGGAGCTCTAAAACTTCATAATAATTGTGAGTCGGTAACTGAGGCATATGATTATACTACGGCTCTTAGCTCGCCAGGATCAATCATATGTTTACAAAGTGAAAGAAACTGTCCTGAAAGGGGAGTGAAAGGTTGAGCGATTAAAACCGGTTCGCGGTTTCGAAGCGCCTGCCACACCGCATTGTCAAAGTCTATGGCACAACAATATTCGAGGGATAAATCATAATATTTATAGCACACCGAACGCATTGAGTGACCAAGCTCTGCTTGCTGCGGGCTTCTGACCGAATTGACAATCATGCGAATAGGATTCTTTGAAAGTTGTTCGAAATGATCAAAAACAAAGCCGTCATTGTTTAAAAGGTATTTTTTAAAAGAAAAAGGCTGAGGCAATATTCTTTGTCTGTGGTCGCGTAATACATACATAAGTTTGCCGAAAGCATCTGCAGTTGAGTTGTCCTTCAGAGTCGAGCAAATAAAGGATTCGATAAATCGATACGTTTTTTCAATACTTGTCGGTTCTGGATTTGTAATAAGAAACTTTTCATCACATCTTTTAAAAAGATCTAAGTGGTGTTGGTATGAACCCGTTCCAAGATCTATTACAATATAATCGGCGTTAATTTTTTTAAGTTCATTCCAAAATCTATCGATGTCTGCGTTTGATAACTGAACAGGTGACCAAGAATCCCAAAAACCTTGGACATATTGTAAATGAGGATAAGGAGTGTTTAGAACAATTTCATTCAGAGACTTCTGAGATTCAAAATAATGTCTTAGGCTCATGTGAGAAGGGTCAACACCCAAAGCTGTATGCGAGTTTGCACCAGTCAAATCGAAATCCACAAGAACCACATTGTGTCCCAGCTTCGAGAGAGTGAGAGCAATAGAAGTTGAAATAAAAGTTTTACCAACTCCGCCTTTGCCAGACGAAACGCCCCAAACGCAAGGCTCAGCTTTCTCAACTGTTAAAATATTTTCTGGGACCACTTCACTACTCCTTGAAGTCGAGAGGAGACCAAACGATTCCTCGTTTTGTCTCTTCGGCTTCAGAAGCGCGAATATAAAGTGGCTTTGTTGATTTCCAGTCTAAAGTGAGGCCTTGATTAAAAACCTCAGAAGCAATAGTTCCTAAACTTTCAGCAGAAGGCTCGTCAATAATTCCCTTTGGTCGAAGCATTTGCATTCGAAGATCTGCTGGTAAAAAGGATTCGTAAGTCAGAAAGCCATCACCAACTGTTAAAATAGGCCCTTTCAATAAAACTTTAATGTCTTTCATCGGAATAACATTCGGTTCAACTAAGACCTTGGTCTGCCCATCTGGACTTATGTCGTAGACGGCGTAATAGCTCATGTTTTTGTAAGCATTGATAAGACAAAGAATTTTAGTAGATAAATTTTTTGATAAGTTTTGATGATGGACAAGACCTTGGTTGAGCTTGGCTAAGTTCAAAAGTGAATCTACAGTAACCATGGGTTTCTGAAAAGCATAAGAAAAAGCTTTTGCTGTATTAAGTGAAACTCGAATTCCAGTGAAACTTCCCGGTCCACAGCCCGCCGCGAAACAGTCAATCTGATTTAAATCAAGTTTGGCATCTTCTAAAATTTCAAAAATGAATTGATGTAAAACTTCTGAATGAGATCTTTGGGTCGGTGACACTCTTTTATGAGTGCCAACCCCATTTTGAATAAGGGCGACACTACCTAATTTTGTGCTTGATTCAAATGCTAATATTTTCACAATCTATCTAATAAGAACCAAAAAAGACTCTGTTTACATCGTTGAAGAGAGCGAAAATCATAAGACTCATTAATAGGACAAGTCCCACTTGTTGAGCTAATTCCATTTTTCGCAAGCTCACGGGAGAGCCCTTCAGCATTTCTATTGCGTAAAATAAAATATGGCCACCATCAAGTACTGGAATCGGAAGCAAATTTAAGACAAATAAACTAATGGATATAACAGCCATCATTTGAACAAAATAATTAAAACCTGCCTTAAAAGATTCACTCGCTGCTTGCCCGATCGATAAGACTCCACCAACATTTTTAGGTGAAATGTCTCCGGAAATAAGTCTGACGAAGCTCATAAGAGTCATCACGGTCATTTCGTAAGATTTTTTGAAACCAGTTCCGATCGCGAAAATTGGATTCAAAGTTCTAATAATTAATGATTTTTCTGTCGCCATTCCTATGAGGGGAACAATCCCGATGGTAAAGCGTTTTTCTTCTTTACCGAAGCCATTCATGTGGCTTGTCATCTGTGGAGTAATTGTAAGATCAGATTTTTGACCGTCTCGCAAGATGGTGAATTTGACTGTGCCAGATTCTGGTGCATATTGCTTGATTGATTTAAGAACATCATCCCAATTTTTTAAGTTAAAATCATTAATCGCAATAATTTTGTCAAATTCTTTTAAACCAGCTTTATGCGCAGGTGATCCTTCAAACACTTTTGCAAGGTACAAATCCGATTGTTCAATTCCAACACTTGCTAAGGTTGCAGCTGCCGGAATTTCAATATTAACTGGCAAGACTTCAGTTTTTTCATTTTCTTCTGAAAGAAGTCTTTCAAAAACTAAGCTGAGTTGTGATTTTGATCGTAAGCTTTTTTCTGCAATTTCAATTTCTCTCCAGAATTGAATGGGCTGACCGTTAATTGATTTTATGGTGTCGCCGGTTTTAATTCCTAGCGAATCAAGTAGTGAACCTTTGATAATAGCGACTGTTGTTCCAATCGAATAATATTGAAATCCATCAACTGATCCAGCCATTTTAGCAAGAGCAAGAGGATTGGGATTTGGCACTTCTGCTATTTTGGCTTGAATAATTTTTGGTTCAGGGCTGCTTTTAGAGACAATTTCAAACGGAGCTTCCTGATTTTTTAATTCACTGAGGCGATCTTGAAGTTGGTCCCAAGTTGTAACAGTTTGGCCGGCGACTTTTTTGATTTCATCACCAGCGCGAAAACCCATTTCAAAAGCAGGCGTCATAATTGCCACGTCGCCAAGGATGGCCGGCTTTCTTTCTTCACCAACAGTTGCTACGATTGCAAAAAGTAAAACAGCGAAAAAAAGATTCATGAGTGGGCCGGCCAGTACGATAGACATTCTTTGATAGACAGTTTTATGTGTGAACGAGACTGATTTTTCCGCATCTGAAATCGAATCTCCGGGTTGTTCGCCAAACATTTTAACGTAACCACCAAGGGGGATGAGCGAAAGACAGTAGACAGTATCGCCTTTTTTCCATTGAAAAAGCTTTTTCCCAAATCCAAGACTAAAAACTTCAACGCGCACGCCATTCCAACGGGCTACGATAAAGTGGCCAAACTCATGGACAAAAACAAGAATGCCCAAAAGTATGACGAAAGGAACGGCTTTAGATGATAAAAAATTTAAAAGTTGAGACAGTAATTCCATGTCTTTATTGTGATGTTCCTAGATGAGTTTTTCAAGAACAATGGCGCCTAGCAGGAAGATAGGACAGGCGAATAATATTCCGTCAATGCGGTCTAAAATACCACCATGGCCAGGCATTAAACCGCCAGAATCTTTCACATTTGCAACGCGCTTCAGAAGAGATTCGAAATAGTCACCAAATTGCGCGATGACTCCTGTTGCAACGCTGAGGACACAAAAAGAGAACTTCGATAATTCTGGAAAAAAGAAACTACACGAAAGTCCTGCAAAAAATGAAAACAGAAGACCGCCCACAGCCCCTTCAAAAGTTTTCTTTGGGGAAATGTTAGGCATAATTTTCTTTTGACCAAAACCGATTCCCACTACAAAGGCGCCGATATCACCGGCAAATACAACACAAAGTAAAGAAAGAAACCAATAAACACCTTGTGGTAAATCAAGCAATTGATATGCAAATGTTGGAAGAAGTCCGACATAAAAAAAACCAAGTGCAGCTTTAGCTTGAATGGCAGCCACTTCATTTAAGTTAGTATTTTTTCGTGCCATGCTAATGCTGACAACACAAAAGCATACAAAAAAGAAAGAATAAACAAGTCCAGAGTAAAGAGGTCTCCAGCAAGAGATTAGAAAAATGAGTAGATTAAAAATATAAAAAAGATAATTTAAAAAACTTTTGGCAATTTGTGGAAAAAGAACTCGTGCTAACTCTCGAGCGCCGGCAAGGACCGCAAACAAAATAATAATTTTAAGACCAGCTTCTTTAAAAAAGTAAAAAAGCCCGATTGTTATACTAATAGCCATTAGCGCAGATATTATTCTAGTGTGCAGACTGCTCATGAGATTCCATCGTTTTAAGTTGGCCGAATCTTCGATCTCTTGAGCTAAAATCTTGTAATACAAGAGTCAAATCTTCTTTGGTAAACTCGGGCCAGAGCTTTGTCGAAAAACAGAATTCGCTGTAGGCAGCTTGCCAAAGCAGGAAATTAGATAATCTTTTTTCTCCGCTTGTTCTCAAGATCAAATCAGGATCAGGAGTTTTATTTGTTTGAAGCATAGCTGAAATAGTTTCTAAACTAATATCTTTCGACTTCAGGGTACCGGACTCAACAAGTCGAGCCATCTTTTGGACAACAGATGTGATTTCTTGTCTTGAGCCATAGCTGAGAGCGAAAATGAGTTTCATGCCCGTGCACTTTTGAGTCGCAGCTTGAGAAGCATCAAGGGCTTCAAGTATATCAAGGGGCAAAAGCGAACGATCGCCGATTGTTTCGAAACGAATATTTTCTTGAATTAAATTCTGAGTTTCTTTTTCAAGATACTTTTTCAGAAGTCGCATTAGAATTGTGACTTCTGACTTAGGTCTGAGCCAGTTTTCGGTGCTAAATGCATAAAGAGTTAAATTCTGAAGACCGATTCGAGCACATTCTTGAATGATTGTTTTGGCGACACGAGTTCCTTTTATATGACCATGCGCGCGTGGTTTACCCCTTTGTTGGGCCCAGCGTCCATTTCCATCCATAATAATCGCAAGATGTGCAGGTAAATGTATCAAATCTAAGCTTTCTTCCGGGGCTGAAAAGTATCTCAGATCGTTAAGATACTTTGTTCTTTTTCTTTTGTAAGCTGATCTACTTTTTTAATTGAATCGTCTGTTAGTTTTTGAATATCAGTTTCAGCTTTTTTATTTTCATCTTCGCTAATCGTTTTATCTTTTGCGGCTTTTTTTAAAGACTCATTGGCATCGCGACGAGCCATTCGAATAGCAACACGAGACTCTTCAGCAATCTTGTTAACTTGTTTGGCGAGGTCCTTGCGTCTATCTTCTGTTAAGTCAGGTACTTTTAGACGAATAATTTTTCCATCGTTAATTGGGGCCATTCCAAGATCAGATTTGACGATTGCCTGTTCAATTTCTTTCAAAATTGAACTTTCCCATGGAGCAATTGCAAAAGATTTAGCGTCCGGAGTAGAAATTGAAGCAACTTGGCTGAGAGGTGACATGTTTCCGTAGTAATTTACGCGAACGTTATCAAGCATTGAAACTTGTGCGCGACCTGTGCGAACTTTTTTAAACTCTTCACCCAAAGCTGAAATGGCCTTAGTCATTTTATCCTGTGCTGCCTTTTTTACTGTATCAACCATGTATTGATCCCTTACTGAACAAGAGTTCCGATTGTTTCACCTTGAGCGGCTCTCAGTATGTTGCCTTTTTTCATCAAATCAAATGTTAAAATAGGAAGCTTGTGATCCATGCACAAACTAATCGCTGTTGAGTCCATTACTTGTAAGCCACGATTTAAAACGTCCATATAGCTAATCGTTGTGAATTTTTTGGCCTCAGGGTGCTTTTTGGGGTCCATATCATAAATACCATCAACTTTTGTGGCCTTCATAATAATTTCGGCATTTATTTCCATAGCGCGCAAGCTTGCGGCAGTATCTGTAGTAAAAAACGGATTACCTGTTCCCGCGCCAAAAATGACAATACGACCTTTTTCTAAGTGTCGAATCGCTTTTCGGCGAATGTAGGGCTCTGCAATTTCGGCCATGGCGATTGCGGATTGGACTCGAGTTGGAACATTTTCTTTTTCTAGGGCATCCTGCAGGGCCAAAGCATTAATGACTGTCGCCAGCATTCCCATGTAATCTGAACTGGCGCGGTCCATACCTTGAGCAGAAGCAGAAACTCCGCGAAAAATATTTCCACCACCAATAACAATTCCTAATTGAAAGCCAGCCTTGTGGGCCAAGGCCACATCTTGTGCAATTTGTTGAATAACTTGAGGGTTGATGCCTTGGCCCTGTTGTCCAGCCAAAGCCTCACCACTGAGTTTAAGTAAAATACGCTTGTAAGGAGCCTTACTCACGTAATTAGTGTCCCTTCATCGCAGCAGCTGTTTGTGCGGCAACTTCGGCAGCAAAATCATCTTTTTTCTTTTCGATGCCTTCGCCTAACTCAAAACGAACAAAGCGCTTAACAATAAGACCGCCACCAGCCTTTAAGTGTTCAGAAACTTTAATATCCGGATTTTTTACAAAAGCTTGGTCAAGCAGACAGCTTTCAGCTAAGAACTTGCGGATTTGTCCTTCTACGATCTTATCAAGCATTTCTGGCTTTTTACCTTGTTCCAAAGCTTTTGCTTTCAAGATTTCTTTTTCTTTAGAGACAACTTGCGCTGGAATTTGGTCCCCAGAAATAGCCATTGGATTCATAGCGGCAATATGAAGCGCCACATCTTGCGCGTAATTTCTAACAGTTTCCGTATTTCCAGTGATTTCTAGAAGCACACCAATTTTGCCTTCTCCGTGAACGTAAGTGTGAACTAGGGTGTTAGCGGTACCTTCAAATTTTTCTGAACGGCGGATCACTAAGTTTTCACCAATTGTGGCAATATTTTCTTTTAAAAGATCTGCAATTTTTTGGGAATTATTTTTGTGGTAAACTTGATCCATCAAAGCTTCCATTGATCTGTTTGCCACGATATGGTCCGCAATGTTTTTAACGAATGCACGGAAACCATCATTTCGGGCTACGAAATCTGTTTCAGAATTGATTTCCACAACAATGCCCACATTGTTTTGAACTTGGGCAAAAACAGCACCTTCTGCAGCAACTCGACCGGCTTTTTTCGCAGCGTTTGAAAGGCCTTTTTTGCGTAGCCATTCAATTGCTTCTTCAAAGTTGCCTTGAGTTTCTTCTAAAGCTTTTTTGCAATCCATCATTCCTGCGCTTGTTTTTTCGCGCAGTTCTTTAACCATAGAGGCAGAGATAGACATATTCGCACTCCTTAAAATTGAATTTAAAATTTTAACTTAATATAAGGAAGAAGCTTCTATTCAGAAGCTTCTTCAGTAGAGTCCGGTGCCGCTTCAGGATTTTCAAGTTCAGCTTGAATTTCAACTTCATCAGCAGTTCCAGCGGCAACTAGTTTTCTAGCTTTAGTCACCTTAACGATAGCAGGTTCAGCTTTTTTATCAGCTTGAGCTTTGCCACCGCGAGCCGGAGCCGGAGCGCCACGCTTTTTAGGCGCTGCCATTTCTTTTTCTTCAGTTTTAGCAGACTTTTCAGTTGCATCAGATTGCTTATCAGAAGAAGTGCGAAGTCTTTGTTCCCAAACTTTTGCACCTTCGATAAATGAATCAGCGATCATATTCGTGAAAAGCTTGATTGAACGAATGGCGTCGTCGTTTCCAGGAATTGGATATTCAATTGTTTCAGGATCTGAATTTGTATCCGCAATTGCAACAACTGGGATGCCAAGGCGTTTTGCTTCAGCAACGGCAATATGTTCTTTTGGAAGGTCCACAACAAACATCGCAGAAGGCATTGTCTTCATATCGCGAATACCGCTTAAGAATTCAGAAAGCTTTCCGTACTCTTTTTCAATACGGGCGCGTTCTTTTTTAGTTAAGTATGTGAGTTCGCCAGCTTCTTTCATTTTATCGATTTTTTTCATATGATCGATAGATGATTTGATAGTTTCAAAATTTGTGAGCATTCCACCTAACCAACGTTTTGTAACGTGGTATTGTCCACAGCGTGCTGCTGCTTCAACTATAGGTTCGATTGCTTGTTTTTTTGTACCAACAAAAATAAGACGGCCACCAGAAGCGGCAACTTCTTTAACGAAATCTGCAGCCTTCTGCGCGCGAACCATTGTTTTTTGAAGGTCGATGATATGAATCCCACCACGGTCTGTGTAGACGTAGTTTTTCATTTTAGGATTCCATCTTTGGGTTTGATGTCCGAAATGCACACCGGCATCCAACATCTCTTTCATAGTAACACTAGCCATATAATCTCCTGTTCTGGTTAGTCCACCTCCAAATCAGAGCTCAAAAGCGAGATACCTTCGAGTTGCGACCCCCACACATCAAAGATGCTGGAGGACCAGAAAATAATCTGGAGTGTGTATTGAGTGAGTGAGAGGGATACCAAAGCGACAAGCAAAGTGCAAGGAGTGCTTTAAAAGTAGGATGACTTAATTATGATTGTACTCATTGTAAAAATTACCTCAGCGAAGGCCTTGCGATAGAAACCGTATAATGCTATATGTCATTGCGTTGTAAGAAAACGTTTTAACAAAGGAAAAATATGAAATCAGTTATTTTTGCAGTTCTTGCTATGGGAACTCAAGCTTTTGCCTACAATTCGACATATGTTCCTATTCAGTACGGTCAACACACGATTGTTGAAATGAAGACAAGTCAACTGATGTACGCAAAAGTCATTTCTTTGAAACTTGAAGTGAATTCTAAAACAGGTAGCTTGCCACTTGTTCAGATTGCCGCTCAAGATCAGAAAAATTGCAGCCATAAACAAACTCTTATTATGTACAGCGGATTTGACTTAGTCACAAAAACTTACAAGCGAACTTACGAAATTCAAATAGAACGAGATCTTTCAAAAATTTGCTATGTCGCGATTTTTAATTCAACGAGTACTCAAGACAAGACAAACGCGGCTCGAGTCAGTATTCTTCCAAGGTAATTATTTTGAAGACTTCGCGAAGCGGTTTAGGCTTCGGCTTCCGGAGTTCTGCTAGGATGTAAATTGGTTGATGGGAAACCGAGTGCCGATAGAATTAACTGCGCTTGGTTCAATGCTCCTACAATATTTTTTGACTTCTGAATAGAACTGGAGCCAATCCAAAGGTTTTCAAGTTCTGGCCAGGACTGGTTCGCGTTCAGCTTCATGTCGAAGCTGCCACCAAAGTTGGGCTGAACGCTGATTTTTTCTAAAGTTTTTTCAGTTAATGAATCTGGATACGCACGCTTAATTTGTCTTTTAATTCGTTTCAAAGCTTGGCCAATAATTTCGGCATCTTCAGCTTCTTCATCAGGAACAAAAGTCGTCCAAGTGCTCGTGGACCCTTGGAATTGTCCGACACAAGTCACAATTTCGTCTTGCGAAGTTCCGTTGAGTATATGAAATGCTGAACTTTCAGTTACAGGTGATTCATGATCCAATTGTAGCGTGGCTCGGGTCCAAGTTTTAGTTTTCGAAATTTTTGTTTGCAATCGTGTTGGAATAAAATCTGTTGGAAGTAGTCGATTCAAAGATTTGACGTCGCCGCAGTAGATGAAATTATGACCATATACTTTTTTTGTTCCATTTATGAGCAGGTTTTGAACTTTTCCATTTTCGACGATAAACTTAGTTACAATTGATCGAGGCGCAAAAGTTCCTTTGAAATTTTCTAATAATCGCTGGATCCAAATAGAAGGCAGAGCTTTCAATTCAAAATATTCAGAAGAACAATAGTAAGCTAATTCTTCATAAAATTCTGGAGCTTTTTCGCCAAAACCCATGAAAGTTTTTAAAACGCCATCTTCGAATGTAAGGGGCGGAATTTCTCTTGAGGCACCCGCAATTTTTATCGAAGTGAGTTCTTCTAAAAACGTAAGGCCATTTTCACCAGAAAGAGTGACTGGAACAGCAGCCAAATGGGGCTTACGAAGCCAGCCACCGGCCACTTCAGCAGAATCTAATAATAGAACCTTTTCAGTTTCCTGCGAAAGCTTGGAAGCAATTGAAAGACCCGATAATCCGCTGCCTATAACTACAAAATCAAAAATTGAACTCATAGAGAAATCCTTATCAACAGAGCATTTCTTTGCAAGTAGTTTACTTGAAATTAACTAACGCATTTAATCAAGAGCTTAAGAAAAACTCTGACGAGTGGTTTAAGGTATGTTTTTTTGTCTAAAAACTCAGCGATTGCAGGAGAAAACTTGTAATATTTTTTAACTGCATATCTTCCGAATTTCCTATTTTTTAATTTTGATTCTCTGAAATGTCTGAGTATTTGAACTTCTAAAGCTAACGGGTTTTCAAATGCGGAAGTTGCAATGAAGCAACGAGGCCTTTCATTCGAAGCATTTTTTAAAAAACCTTTAAAAGCTCCTGGATTTTTTGCTTGTTTTGCAAATGATTCTGCTTTTTTTATGATATCAGGAAATATCGGTGTGAAGCGAACAAACAAAGCCAGTTGTCGCGCGGCAATTAATTGGCGATCTCCATATTTTTCACTTGTATCGTAAATTCGAAGTAAGTCCCAATAAACAGAAGTGACAACAGTGAGCTCTTCTGTTCGGGCAGAATCTTTGAAGTGATCGGGTACAAGGTGCTGGCCTTTTTCGACATTAAAAACGATTTCTAAAATTTTGAGATACTTTTCATAAGATACGGCAGCTTCCGAGTACATTTTTTGGTTCATCAACGTTCGCCCATTTTTAACAAGTGAAACTCGGCCCTTCCAAAGCTGTAGTCGATGTTGTTCTTTTGCTTTTTCCTGCGCCATCAAAACACCACCAGAGCCTGAGCTTGCCACTTTTCTCAGGTCCGTTAGGCATGACATACAAACTTGCGAAGAAGAATTTTCGCCAAGCTCATTAAGTCTTTGCAGAAGAGGGCCATCAACGCCATGAAGATCCATAACTTGAAGGCCGCAGCGGGGACAATTTACCATATGAGTTATTATGCTTAGAGTAGCTGAAGGGGGTCAATATCAACAATGATGCGACATTTGGCTGGAACCCAAGACTCGTCTCCGATTAATTGGCGAGTAAACTTACTTAAAACAGGCTTTTGAGTGCCTTTCAGAAGAAGATAGTATCGATATTGGTTTTTCAGTTTTGCCAGGGGCGCTTCTGCGGGGCCCAGAACTTCAAGACTTTTGTAGGGCGCAAACTGATTTTGTAAGGCACGGGCTCGACTTCCGAGATGCTGAGCTAACTGATAAGCCTGAGAATGCTCACTTGATTGAATCCTGATACTAATGAGACTTCCATGGGGGGGATAAAGCAGTGCTTGGCGATGAATTAACTCTTGCTCTGCAAAGCCTTCATAATCATGACGAATCGCAAATGATAAGCTTTCATGTTCGGGATTAAATGTTTGAATAATCACTTCGCCTTTTGCGTCTTTGAGCTCTAAAGATCTTCCAGGTCTTCCACTCATTTGAACCATCAATTGGAAATTTCTTTCTGTGCAGCGAAAATCAGGCAAATTAAAACCAATATCAGCAAGGACTAAACCCACAAGCTTGAGGCGCGGAAAGTCTAGACCCTTCGCAATCATTTGGGTTCCCACAAGAATATCCACAGTTCCCGCTTCCATTTCAGCAACAAAACTTTCCAAGTCGGCCCTTGTTTGGATTTCATCTCGATCTGCGCGTAGAATTTTTTTATCCGGAAAAAGATTTTTTAAGTCGTATTCTAACTTTTCAGTTCCCAATCCAATGGCCGCAAGTTCGCCAATATGACAAGCGGTACATTTTGTTTTAAAATTTTCATGATAATCACAGTAATGACATACTAAGTGAGATCGACCATGAAGTGTTAAATGAATGTCGCAATTG
Organism: Pseudobdellovibrionaceae bacterium; assembly: GCA_030158485.1. Taxonomy (GTDB): domain Bacteria; phylum Bdellovibrionota; class Bdellovibrionia; order Bdellovibrionales; family Bdellovibrionaceae. The sequence goes on from JAOASS010000019.1 coordinate 53,701, forward strand.
GGGCATTCTGAGCTGTGGCCACATGAATTACACATCACCACATGAGCCATTCCGCGGCGATTTAAAAAAAGTGCGACTTGGTATCCTTCGTCCAAAGTTTTTTTAATTCTTTCATATAAAACTTGTGACATCCAAGAGGGCTTGTTGGGATCTTGCGGTTGATCCTTTGCGAGCTTTAAATCAACAACTTCGACTTCTGGTAAGTGACTCGTATGAACTCTTTTTTTTAGTTGATGAAGCTGGTATTTACCATTTTTTCCGTTAAACCAGCTTTCAAGACTTGGGGTAGCAGAACCCAGCAGAACTTGGCAGTTATGAAAAAAACCGAGCATGACCGCCGCATCGCGAGCATGATACTTGAGTTTTTCATCTTGTTTATAACTTGATTCATGTTCTTCGTCGACAATCACAAGTCCTAAATTTTTTTGCGGACAAAATAAAGCAGATCGAGCGCCAATTAAGATGGGCCTTCGTCCTTCAACAACATCCCACCATTGAATCGTTTTTTCTCTGTCTGTTAGTTGGGAATGAAGTGCTGCAATTTTATCTCCGAAACGGCGCGCGAATCGATGGATCAGCTGTGGAGTTAGAGAAATTTCAGGAACAAGAACTAAAACTGACTTGCCTTCAGCAATTGTTTTCTCGATCATTCTTAAGTAAATTTCTGTTTTGCCTGAACCCGTGACTCCGTGAATAAGATGAGTTTTAAATTTATTTTCCCGAACAATTGCTTCGATCACCTGTGACTGTTCTTCTGTCAATTTCGGCGGAGTATCACTTTCTAATTGGGGAATAACAGGCGCGCGCTTTGATTTTCTGACTTTTTCCGTCCGCTTAAGCGGGGGCCGTGATGATTCTGCGACAAGGCCTAAGGGATAAAGATAATAATCAGAAAGCCATTCGAGCCATCGAACAAAAGAATCGTGTAGTAGCGGAAGCTCATCATCAGAGTTTTTGATGGTCTTAATTTTAAAAGTTTCTACTAAAGGACTTTCGGCATTACCCAGAACTAAACCCATTGAAGAGCGTTTTCCAAGAGGAACGTGAACCCATCTGCCGCGCTCTAATTTTTCAGCAGAAGCGTAAGTCAAAGGTTCCTTCATCGGAGCTTCGACGGCTACGCGCCAGAGAGTTTCTTTTGTCAACGAAACCTCTTATAAAATTCAGTCACGACATTCCAGCGAGAGAAATTTTGTTGAAAAGCTTTTGAGTCTTCAAGCTGGGACGATTGAAACACGGTCGGGGGGAATTTTTTAACCATCGAGACTGAAAGTGTATTTATTTTTACTTTTTGATCAGCCCACGTCAGGCTTTTGACCATCGGGTAATTCAGACCTTTTTGAAAAACTTGAAAGTTGTGAGCAGTTAACTCAGCGTCTTCTGAAAAACGTACTTTTTTTACAACAAAAAGATCTTGTTCAATCCAGATGTAAGGTGAAGACCCCTGGGATCCTTCTTCGCTGGGCTTTCCAATTCCAAAATTAATAACTCCTTGCGATCTATTCAGTCTCGATAACTCAAGATGACCTTGTGTTGAATTTAAAACACCCAAAAGATTGAGATGCTGAATAAATGAGTCAACTTTTCTAAAATGAAAAAATTTTTCTGCTAACTCTGGTGGAACTTTCACAGATTCTTTTGAGTTTCCCAATAAAATATATTTCATTCCCCCAACATAAAGCACGGTCAATTTTGGCAGAAGAGTGCCGGGCGGTGTAGCAACGAGGGGAGTCACGGTCAGCTTCATCGTTCGGTCATTTTCAATAGACCAAGTTTCCTTAAGAGTCGGAATGTCAGGATTTGAAAAGCGAATTTCGTTTTCAATTTGATAAGAACTTGTTCCGGAGTTTTGAACCGTTTTTTCAAGAATGACTCTTGTGGGCGGAACGTAAGCGTAAGTTTGAAAAGTATAGATTGCTATCAACACAATTAATTTCATTTTCCCCAACCTTTTACTAATTCAATTAAATAATTTCTGAACTGGATTTCAAGTTCAGGGTTCATTAAGGCAAGCTCAACAGAGGCTTTAAGATAACCAAGCTTATCGCCAGCATCGAATCTTTTAGTTGTAAAAGTCAGAGCTTCCATTCCTTTGTGGGAAATCAAACTTTTCATGGAATCTGTAAGTTGAATTTCACCATTCAGCCCGGGTTGTGCATTTTTGATTTCTTCAAAAATCTGCGAATCAAACACGTAGCGACCCGGCATCGCCATTCTACTTTTAATATCTTTGGGGTCAGGCTTTTCAATAACGGATAAAACTTTGTAACGGCAACCTGAAATTTTTTGGACTTCTGCTATTCCATACTTGGACACATCTTGATCAGGCACTTCCATGATTGAAATAGAAGAAAGTTGAGTCTCTGAAAAGTTTTCGACAAGCTGTGAAGTGACGGACTTCTGACCATTTTGGCTGATCGTGATTTCATCGCCCAGAAGAACAGCAAAAGGTTCATCACCGACGACTGACTTTCCACAGTAAACAGCGTGACCAAGACCTAAAGCTTGTTTTTGTCTGATACTGATAATATTCGCCATATTTCGTATTTTTGTGAGCCTATCAAGCAGATTCAGATTCCCAGCGCGTGCGAGTTTATCTTCGAGCTCGTAAGAAGTATCAAAGAAATCTTCGATTGCATGTTTGCCACGACCCGCAATGAGAATAATATCTTCTATTCCGGCTTCAACAGCTTCTTCAACTACATACAGAATCGTCGGAGCATCGACAAGCGTCAGCATTTCCTTAGGAACTGTTTTTGTAGCGGGAAGAAACCGTGTACCTAGACCTGCGGCTGGAATAATGGCTTTTTTTACATGTGACATACTCTTTTTTCTCAAACGTTTCATTTTAAGACAAGTAACAGATTGTTGGCCGTGCTGCGGCCAACTGTGTTAACGTTAAAGAACGGGGGGTCTGATCGTGAACAAGCGTTTTGTTGCTTTGCTTACAGGCACAACTCTTATTCTTATGACTTTTCAAAATTGTGGAAGATCTGGTTTCCAAACAGTTGACGAAGGTGATCTGCTAAGTTCGAGCTTAAGCGGTTCGAACCCTTCTGGTAAAGCTTCTGCACCCATTGCTTTTGATGTCGGTCTTGATTCAATTACTTACAATTCTTGCGTTCCAACAATTAAAACAGCGGCCAGCTATTTCACGATCAAAACTACAGCAACGGGTCTTCGTGGCGGGGCGCGTTTGACGAGTGAATTCTTAAATTCAGCAGCAACTACTTTGCGTCCCATTCTTGGCAACGCCCAGGTCGCAGATGTTCAATATAAAGAATTAATTGAGCAATCTAATTCAGGACTAGTTGCTCAGGTTGCTCTGAGGTCAGCGACAGATTTTCGCGCTGCCTACACGGGTACGACTCAGGGCGGAGTTTGGGGATCATTTGATTATTTAACTGATGATTCTTGGATGACTCCAGTTGTTGCTTCAGCCCGACGAGCTTCAAATGCTTGGGTCGGTTATTCGAATCGAGCACCCATGAATAAAGCTCGCCTTGATTTTAATTTTAATCAAGATTTTCCCAATAGTGATTACTGGAGCTCTCTTTTAAGTGGCCAAGCATTTCGTTCGTGTGCGGCTCAAGGTTGTCAAGGTTACGGTCAATTTCATATTGCTGTGGGTTTTTCTGAAGACGGTGATAAGAATTTAATTAGAAGTCCGACGGCGTATAATTCAGTGCAATCAAAAGCTGTTGGTCGTGGTTATCAAATGCAATTTGGCTATGCTAATAACTCTTCAGTAGCGGGCTTGAGAGTTGTGAAAAACATTAATGAATACAATATGGCAACCGGGACTCCAATTATAGAAGGTAACTCTGCTACTCAATGGAGATGTACTGAAATACCTATTATGAGCGCTAATCAGCGGGGTCTAGCGTCTGCTTTGCAAACTTCTGCTGTTGACGGGCGATATGACGTATCAAACTCAAATCGGTTCTTATGCAATCCGATGTCAGGTAGTTTTGCGACTTCTTCTTTTTCTCAGCTTAATATAGCAAAAATTCGAGAAATTCTTCCGCCAAGTCAGTGGCAACTGGGATATCAAAATACAGCGGCAGGAAGTCGACTTTGTGTCGTGCCAGTTGGTATGGATTGTTATCCTAGTAACGAAACTTTCCCAAACTATGATCCCGTAACGGGCAGCTCAAGACCTTATCCCTACTATGTTGAGTATGATTCATCAAAACGATGCATTAACGAAGATAATATGTCGACGGAGCTGACTCGAGTCGATGCGACGGCTTTGAATGCTGTTTGTGCTCACTATATTACGGTCTGCACCAAACAGTAGTTCCTGATTGTCACAATCAATATTAAAGAGAGATGATTTCCTTCTATGAAAAAGTCATTTCTTATTTCAATTCTTTCCATTTTATTAAGCAGCATTCATGTCCAGGGCAATGTTCCTAAAAGTTCAGTTTCTGCTGCTGCCGGCGGCGGTGGAGCCGCTTCCGTCGAAGCGGGCGAATCGAGTTTTATGAATCCGGCCAGCATACCACACTTAAAAGGACGCTATTTTTACTCGAGTTTTCAAAAGAACTTATTTGCCTTGAGCTTAATTGAAAATGATAAACAGTCGGCCGTTCCAGGGTCTTTTGGTTATTTTGCTGATGATGACTTGCAAATGTTTTCACTGAGTTTAGCCGATTTTATTCTTGAAAGAGTTTCGATGGGACTTTCTTTAACCTATTGGCAAGCTGAGTTTAACCCACAAGAAAAAAGGCAAACCAGTATCAATGCCAACGCGGGACTTCTTTGGACTCCATTTAAAGATTTCGGTGTTGGATTTGCTGCTGAAAATATGTTTTCTCCGAATGAAGAGTTCAAGCAAAATAGTAAACTGATTCCAACTTCCAGATTGGGTCTGAATTATCTTTATACGGAATGGTTCCGCTGGAGACTTGATTTTGTGACTTTAACAAATAATCGATGGGATAATTGGATTCCCCAGGCTGGTTTTGAATCTTATGCGAGTAAATGGTTCATTCTGCGAGTTGGAGTCAGTCGTCGTCCCCAATTAAAAGAATCTTGGTCGGCAGGCTTTGGACTCGATTTGCCGCGATTTAAGGTGGATTATGCTTCCCAGTGGCATGTTGATGGTGGAAATGAACAACGCCATTCCGTTGACTTGGGTGTACCTTTTTGATAGCAATCACGTTGCTTTTTTGAACTGACACAAGTCGTCTCGGATCCAATTGGAGGAGCTCATGGCATCTAAAACACGTAAAACTAAAATTATTCGTAAGAAAAAAATCGCTCGCAAAGGCGTTAAAAGAAAAGCGGCTTTAAGAAATAAAGGGACTACTCCGACTGCAAAAACACTTTTTGCTGATTAGTTTTAGTAACTTAGCCTTTAATTATCAGATGGGCTAAGTCCTACTTTTCTTCTTAAAAAAGCGGGCATTTCTTGAGGTCCGCCTTTTAGATTCCAATCAAAGGGTAATTCAACCCACCCTTCTTGACCCGGGTAAAACTTCCATTGCTTCAAAGCTTTCAAGGTTTTTGCGTCAAGATTTCGGTATCCTGTGGATTTAAGCAGTTTAAATTGGTTCAAAAGACCTTCTTGGGTCACAAAGGCTTGGAAAATGACAACCCCTTTATCCCCTTTCAAGCGTTCGCTCGAGTCATAGCGTGGTTTTGGATTACCAGGCATTTGTCGCAGTTGTTCAAGGGCCCTAACTTCTGTGCTCAAATGAGCGGGACCCGCATTTTTTTCCCCCAAACCTTCTTGTGACTTTTGTGCTGCAACTTGGGCTGAAGCCGCTTCTTTTGCTTTTGCGGCTTCAGCTGCTTGGGCTTCAGCAAATGCTTGGGCGGCCTCTTGCTCTTCTTCTTTTAAAGCATCAGTACGAGCTTTAATTTGTGCAGCATGGACTTCGTTTTCTTGATTTATTTGTTCTGTGGCCATTTGTGCAGACTCTGCGATCTCTTTTTCGGCTTGTACGGTTTCATTTTCAATTTCTGCAGGCCCATTTTGAGTATCTTGAGACAGCTGTTCCTGTTCAATTTTGTTTAAATCTTCATCAAGATCTTCAGGCTTTAAGCTTTCAGTTGCACTAGCGGCAACAACTTGAGAGGGCTTGATTTTTTGCAAAGTCGGCCTTTTTTCAACAACAACTACTTTTTCTTCGGCAAGTGTTACTTCTTGGGGTTTATTAGAAGGGGGCTCGGTAACCTCGGGCGCGATAGTTTCTGGAGCTGAATTGGTCAAATCAGATTGTGCCGTCGCAACCTTTTCGAAAGCAGGGGCCTCTTCGGGGGCTGTTTCAAATTCCGAAACTGGAGTTGAGAAGTTGATTTCAACAATGTCTTTGTGGGTTTCCATGTTTTGAGCTTTATGGGTCAGAACGATTGCAGCTGTTGCAAAGTGAAAAATGATTGAGGCCAGAATAAATCCACTGATTGTTTTTTTTCGAGATTGAGTTTGTGCTTCAGAATTTAAGTCACGAAATTCACGCTCGTTTTTGATATCGATGTTCATAAAACCCCACTTACTCAAGTCTAGTCTATTCAAAAAAGGGGCCTACTCGCTGAGGTCTGAAAGTGAATTCAATTGACCTAGGTAGACATGGGTTGAAAAATCTTCCAGTTTGTCTTCTCCTTAGGCACAATACAGATTCTATAAATCGAGGTCTGAAGTGGCATTAGTAAAGTTATCAGGAGTCAAAAAATCATACAAACTAGGTGAAACGTTGGTTCCCGCCTTGCGAGGAATTGATTTAGAAATTAGAGCCGGAGAATTTACGAGCGTCATTGGTGCATCGGGGTCTGGAAAAAGCACACTTCTGAATCTTGTAGGCTGTCTTGATCAGCCAACGGAAGGATCAATTCAAATTTCAGGAGCCGAAGTCACAGAAATGAACGAGACCCAGCAATGTGATTTAAGAAACGAAAAGATTGGTTTTATTTTTCAATCATTCAATTTAGTTCCTGTTTTGAATGTTTGGGAAAATATTGAATTACCACTTTTGGTGAAAGCTAAATTGTCTTTAGATGAAAGAAAAAAACGTGTAGCTTCTGTTATAAGCGCAGTGGGTTTAGATTCTTTTATAGAACACAAACCAGATCAATTATCTGGCGGACAACGCCAGCGCGTTGCAATCGCAAGAGCTTTAGTGACAAAACCTTCATTAGTTTTAGCCGACGAACCAACGGCCAATTTAGATTCTAAGACAGCCCATATGATTTTAGATTTGATGGCGGATTTAAATAAAACTCAAAATGTGACTTTTTTGTTTTGTTCACATGATGAAAAATTAATTGGCCGAGTAGGGCGAATTGTCAGAATTCAAGACGGAGTTATCGTCGAATGATGTGGACAATGGCTTTTCGAAATTTATTCCGCAATAAGCGCAGAACAGCGGCGACCGGTGCGGCCGTTATGGCGGGCTTTATTGGCCTAACACTTTTGGGCGGATATATTTATTGTGTCGAACGGGGTTTGCGGGCGAATTCTATCTATTTGATGAACAAAGGACACGTCACCATTTTTAAAAAAGAAGGCTTACAAAGATATGCAACGAAACCTTCTTTGTATGAGCTCACACCGGCCGATCAAAATTTAGTTCAAGAACAACTTAAAAAATATTCTGAAAATATTGATTGGACGGGCACGGCCTTGACAGGCTCTGGACTTATTAGCAATGGGGTCAAATCAGTCCCATTCATGGCTGTTGGAGTAGATCTTCAAACGCTCGATAAAAGTTTAACTCATCCAACAGTTCAAGAATGGGCAAAAGATTTTTTAACTCAAGACAGTTTGAATTTTGTTAAAGCGATCAAAGAAAATCCTGATTCGATTTCAATTACAGCTAGGCTTGGGGCCCTTATAAGTCGCCAAATTCCATTTGAGAACCTACCGGCCGAACAAAAAACGGTCCAGCTTGCTGGAATGAATCTTTATGGTGATTTAAATGCTGTCGACGCGAACATAGCAGTTAGTCATACAACGGGATCCGACATGATGGAAGATGCAGGTTTGCTTGCGCCATTTGAGCTTTTACAAAATTTATACAGCACAGACGGTGCCCACTACATGATGATCTATCTTAAAGATGAAAGTAAAATAACAAAAATGGTCAGTGAATTGAATGAAACATTTAAAAACCAGTCATTACCTTTTGATGCTTATCCTTTCGATGATCCAGGAATTTCACCAAACTATGTTGGCTCAATGGGTTTTCTGTATGCGATGGCCGGTTTTTTTGTATTTTTAATTTGCGGAGCTGTTGCTTTATCAATTGTTAATTCTTTGACAATGGGAATTTTAGAACGAACTCGCGAAATTGGGACATTCAGAGCCATCGGCTATATGCCAAAGCAAATTTCTTGGATGATGACACAAGAAGCACTTTGGCTTTGTGTTCTAAGTGGAGTTTTGGGAATAGTTCTAGCTGCAATAATCGTTGTCATCGTGAACGGTCTCTATATTACATTTTCTCCGCCAGGAGTTGCCGCAGCTGTTCAGTTTACGCTGTCAATTAATGGGACTCTTGTCGCGCTTATTTCATGTATTTTCTTATTATTAGTTGGAACAACTTCCTACTTAGTGACTCATTTTAAATTGAAGATGAAAATTGTCGATCTCTTATCAGATTCGGGGGCTTAAGTGTCAAAAAATATAGTTTTAAAAATTCTTTTTTCTTCTTTCTTTTTCGCAGTTTGTTTTGCTCAGGCTCAAGTTGAAATGGAGCTATTAAAGGCTTCCGATAAAGCTCGAGGCAGTTTAGAAAAGGGCCTAACTTGGGAAAGTGAAGTGACGACTGTAGAAGATGGTGAATCAACTATTCGAAAATTTAAAGTGAAAGCGACAGGCGTTGACGCCAATGTAGAAGCCCTTGAGCCCGCGCGCAATAAAGGCGAAATCTATCTTTTCAATGATCGGACAATGTGGTTTTTCAAGCCATCACTTAAAAAACCCGTCGCGATATCTTCCCGACAAAAGTTAACGGGTCAGGCGGCAATTGGCGACATTGCTTCGACTCATTATGCTCGGGATTATAATCCTAAAATTGAAAGAATTGAGAAAATAAATGGCGAAAAAGTGTATGTACTGATGCTGAAGGCAAAAGCCAACAATCTGACTTACGATAAAATTCGTTATTGGATTTCAGATGTTTCTAAAAAAGCAATTAAAGCAGAGTTTTTAACTTTACAAGGCAAGCCTTTTAAGCGAGCTACTTTGGAATATAATAACAAAGTTTCATCTAATGGAAAAATGGTCGACTTCGTTAGTAAGATGGAAATCGTGGATGCAAAATTTAAAAATAATAAATCAATTTTGCGCTACATTAATCCGAAGATGGAAGAACACAATAAAACTCTTTTTAACATTAATAACTTAAAACGATGATTAAAATTTTAGCTCAGATTGCTTTTCGGAATGCTTTTAAAAATTGGCGACACAGCTTGGCTGCGATTATTTCTATTTCTGCAGGGTTTCTTTCGCTGGTCTTATTTCAAGGATACATTACAGATGTGAATCGCATGTACGAAGATGGCTACACGCATCGGGCAATGTATGGGCATCTTTTAATAGAAAATCCAGAAATTCAAACAACTGAAGGCAAAGCTCGCCCAGAGGATTTTTTTATAACATCAGAAGAGCAACAGAAAGTTTCTCAGTTTTTGGCGGATAATTCTTACGACGTTAAAGACACAGTCCGATTTTTGCCCGTAACCGGCATGGCCACCAACGGAAAAAATTCTTTTATTTTTGTAGCAATGGGTTATGACGTCGATGCCGGAGCGCGAGTCCGAGCTCCGCACTGGGCTTGGGAAGCGCTTTATGGATTACCATTGCAAGTTGCAAATGATCCCCAAGGCGTTGTTTTAGGACAATCTTTAGGTTTTTTATTGGGATGTGTTCCCGATAAGAAAAATACCCGAATGGTTCAAAATTATGGTTATGTGGCAGAAGATCGTCCATTTACTTGCCAAAAAGATTCCGTACAATTAACCGCAACGACAGTCACCGGACAATTAAATGCAATTGATTTAAACGTTGTGGGTTTAATCGACGGTGGATACAAAGATATAGATGAAAAGTGGATGAAGATTTCACTGGAAAATGCCCAGACGATTCTAAATACAGATAAAATTCAATTTCAGTCAGTTTTGCTCAATAAAGAACGCAAAGCAGATAAATTTGTCAAAAAATTTAATGAATTTTCCAAATCGCAAGGTCTTAAACTGCACGCCATAAAATGGTATGACCATCAAATCGCTGATGTTTATAAGCAGATCAAAAGTTTGCTCGGAATTTTTCAAACGTTTATTGTCACTGTCATTCTTACCATTGCGTGCTTATCTGTTTTAAATACGGTTGTTAAAAGTGTAAAAGAACGAACAAAAGAAATTGGTACTTTGCGAAGTATTGGATTTACCGGAAAACAAGTAGGATACATATTTTCACTTGAAGCTTTGTATTTAAGTATGATGGGTGTCGTCGTGGGCGCAACAGTTGCTGTAGTAACTACTTTTTCTGTGAATCAAGCAGGAATTTTGTACCGCGCAGGTTTGTTATCAGAACCGATTGTTTTTACAATTGGCTATGACTTTAGAGCTTATTTTTTATGTACTCTTTTGTTGGGAATTCTTGCTATTTTAGCAAGTCATTTAGCGACTAAATCCACAGTCAGGGCCGCTGTTGCGCAAAATTTAACTCATGTTTGAAATTTGTTTTTTAAATTCAGACAATATTTTATCGGATACTAATAGATTGTGTTCCTTGCATATTGAGGGATGAACTTTAATTGTGATGGTTCTTGTTTCACACCACTCAATTGTTGTGATTCCTATTGGATAGGAGGCAGACCCTGGTGGAGCCATAATCCAAGCACGATTTTTCAAATTGGAATTTATAAGATTTTTTTGATTCCAAATTCCGAGATCAGAAAAGCTTCCCATCCAAAAAGAACGATTTTTTCCTGCTTGAGCAAGCCACTTCATCCCTTTTATTCCGATCCACTGACCAATATTGGCAAGTTGCCAGTAAGCCCAATACAAACCGGCCTTCAAATCCTTTTTATAATTTTCAAAAGATTTTTGGATGTCTAAGTCATCATTTCCTTTAAAATCTGTGACAATAAAGCTCACAATATTTTGACTAGTTTTTGTTTCAGGAAAAGCACCACGCAAGTCGACAGGTGAAAGCCAAGTGCTTTTGTCTTCTGGATTTCTATAAAGTTGTTTTTTTATAATTCGATCAAATTCAGAAATAATAAAAAATCCAAGATTCAATTTTTTCTGTTTTGCCAAATCCTTCAATTTTTGATTTTCGTTTGTGCTTAATATCCAGTAGCTCACATCATCAGGTAAACTTGCTGGTTTATCAGATGAATAATATTTCCAAGGATTGTGGGGCAGCCTTGGATGAATGATAAGACTCTTGATCAAAAGATAGAAGTTCAAGTAATTTGGCGGGGGCTTTAATGCTCTGATCGGAGGTGTAATTTCAAGACCTTCGCTTTTAATTAAACTTTGAATTTTTCCGAAACCATCGGCTTCTCGGTGATGAAAGTGTACTTTTGTAAGAGGCTTTCCGCGGTCTTGAAACATCATAGTGGCTAGATCGGATTGCCCCATATCGGATCGAATTTCAAACCATTTGGAAGCCCAATCAGTCATAAAAAACCAATCTCAAGCTGATTAAAATCGTTTATTTCTTCAAATACTGAAGATTTTTTTTCGGTATTCACTTTGTATAAAGATCCGTCAATAGTTGTAAACAAAAAGCCTGACTTTTTCAAAGACAAAGGTTTTTGCGTGTGTTTATCCCAAAGATTGACTGTCAAAATACTGAATTGATCTACTTGTGGTAATTTATTATTTTGATACCAGAAAACTTCGATAAATTTCAATAGATGAGAATTTTCATCACCAGAAACCGAAGTAAACATTAGGAGTTGTTGAATTTTAAGGGCCTCATTTCGTCGGATACTTTGTTTGCCGAAGAGCGGTAGCAACCGGGCCATTAGCTTAAGATAAAAAGGCCACTTTTTAATAATTGTTTTTTTTGCGTCACTTGTTGGAGCCGGAAGGACATAAGCTTTTACATCTCCATTTTCTTCTAAAACAAAAAAGTCATGGAAAGATTTTTTAAAAACAAGAAGTGTTCTGATAAGATCATCTTGATCCCAGCTGAGATCATTTTTGTTACAAAGAAGATTTATAAGTAACGGAACTTCCGATTCTCTGATGGGCCTGACATTGCGAGTACATCGAATGAGGGGTTTCCATCGTCCCCAAATTGAATAGGATTTATAACTGTTCACTTTTTCATAACTAAAATCACCAGGTCTTTTCTTTTTGACAAGTGCTTTTTGTGCTAAATTATTTTCGTTCCAGACGGCTGTTACAAAGCCGATACAGTTATCGAAGTCTTCGATCTGAGGTGAATTTCCGACGACATCACCGTAAAACTTCCTCCACTGCAAGCGAGCTTCTCGATCAAGCTGAGGCGTTGTTCTTAGATCACTCGTGTATCCAAGGCAAATTTGTTTTCCTTTCCACTGCATTTTTCTAAAAGTGGAAACTCCAAATCCTTGAACCGATTTATCATGATTCAGAAACTGGAATACAAAAGCACGGTGCCCTTGGGCTTTTAGGAAATGATAGAAGTTGGGTTTTCGTTCGAATGATATTTGAAGAGATTCCGAGCTGATAGAAGTTTGATCAATGATTGAAAAAATTGATTCTTGATCATTTTCATTACCGATTTTAACTCTCGGGTGATGAATCAAAAGTTTTTCAAGCTTCATTTAGTTAAAAGCGGGAATTTCTATTGGATCAAGCGTGGAATTTTGTTTTTGACCAGATCGATGATTTCGAAACAAGCGCTTGCCTAGAAAGCGTGCAATAAAAGCAGGTTCTTTGTAAAAAGCTTTTATCACTGCAGGAATAGAACCCATTTCGACTATTTCAGAAGTTTTTTCTGCCATTCCTTCGATGAAAACGTGGCCTTCATAAATTCTGGAAGGTTTACAAATACTGTAGATTTCTCCGAGTTTTGTTTTTGATGAATCATAGGAATAAAGTGGGTAACACTTTCCTTTGGCTGTTTGAATAACAAGATCACCAAAGAGTCTGAGCCAAAACTTAGCGCGAAGAGGTCCATTTTTCAATACGGGATGAATCCAGAGACCCGTTAGCTCAAAGCACTTTTCGATTTTTTCTTGCAGTTCTTGATGCCCCTCGACAATTTCGCGAGGCAGTTGCTCAAGAACTCGAAAGGGTCCGTTCAGCGATAAAATATAACCGCCGAACATAGTTTGAATATCACCACAATCTGTTTCAGTTACGATTGCAATAACTTTTGAACGTTTTAAATATTCCAACGGATAGCACACATCTAAGTATTTTTGCGTGAATTGGCTATAGGCCGCTAAATGAAGATCGCTTTTTATTTCACGAAATACGATTGGTGATTTTAGAGCCATTGTGTCTCCTCCTGCGAACTCTTTCGCTGATTACTTTTGGATATCAGCAATGAAAATGCCAGTTATGATTTCGTTAGCACGGCTTAGTTAGATTAGAGCAGGGCCAAATGGGCACCGCTTCAAATGCGAAACGAACATAAATTGTTCATTAAACTTATCAGCCTACTTATTTTAATCAAGCCAAAGAATTTAAATTTCTTCTTCGCTATCTTTAAAGAGTTCTTCTGAAAAAACACCTGTTGCGATGGCTTGCGAAACCTTTTTATGATGTTCGCTACTGATCACTTCCAGAGCCTTATCGAAAGGCATCGGGTCAGGATTTTTAATTTTATCCAACTTAAATTGCAGGATCTTTTTGTATCCTACTTCAAGAAGCTCTTTATTTAAAGGCCCGTTAGCGGACGCATCAACCAATGCATCTAATGCTCGCATTGGAGCGCCAGGCTCATTACAATATAGAAGAATATCATTTCCTGCTTTTAAAGCTTGAATCGCAATTTCTTCGGTCGAATACTGATTGGTCAAGGCTTTCATACCCAAATCATCTGTAATAATCAGCCCCCTGTAACGACAGTTTCCCCTTAAAACTTTCTGAATCATAATTTCAGATAAGGACGCGGGATAATCAGGATCAACTTGAGGGTAAAGAATATGGGACATCATGCACATTTCTACGCGTGAACGAAAAGATTTTTTAAATGGCTGGAGCTCAATCTGTTCAAGCCTTGTAATATCCAGATTTTCAATAGGAAGAGCTTCATGGCTATCAAGTAAAGTATTTCCATGTCCTGGGAAATGCTTTACACACGCAATAACATGAGACTTCAGAAGTCCTCGAACTAATGCAGACGCATGTTTAACGACTAAGTTGAAATCAGTGCCAACGGAGCGGTCACCAATTACAATATTTTGCGGATTTGTTAAAACATCAACACAAGGTGCGAAGTCTAAATTAATTCCAAAAGCGTTAAGCTCAGCTCCTAAACATTGGCTAAAATGAAATGAAAGTGTTGGATTATCAATATCGCCAATTTTTTTTAGGGGCGGCCAAATTGTAAAAGGATCTTTTAACCGTGCAACACGTCCACCTTCCATATCAATACCAATAAAAAGTGGAGCTTTATCGGGCATTAAATGGCGGAAGGATTGAATTTCGGTGCAAAGTTCGTGAAGCTGTTTTGGATCTTTTGTGTTTCGTGAAAATAAAACAACGCCACCAATATTATTTTCAATAATAAAGTTTTTTTCTTCTGCTGTTACCGATGGGCCAGATAACCCGATCATCAAATGCTGACCGATTACAGATTGAATCATGGGCCCTCATTTTTCTGGGAACTATTAGGTGGGGTAGGCGTTTGGCCTTTAATCAAGATTCCCTGTCCTTGCGGAACACCTTCTTGTTTTCCCGCCGGGACAGGTGCTTTTTCAAGATTTTTAAAGTACTGAGTCACAACATTCTTTTCACCCATGGGGACAGAGCCAAAAATATTTTTTGCAACGGTTTCTGGTAAGCCAATTGTTCCGATTGCATCTGCAGGCTTTTGAACCAGTTCAGTTGTTAATCTGGCATCTTTAACTTCTGTAGCTAAAGCTTCGCCTTTATCATTCACAAAACTTGTGAACTTGTTTTTCTTAAAAATATTTTCCACGCGAAAAGAAGAAAAGCCTTTATACTTTTCTTCTTTTAAGACTTGTGCTTGTCCTTTTTCGACTGTGCCATCTTCTTCTGCAATGGCCGTGTATTCATAATTTGAACTAGTTTGTAAGCCTGTTTTTGATCTAAGCATTGTGTAGACTAGAAAAGTACTTAAAAAAGTGCCTGGCTTGATATCATTTTTAATTGAAATGTTTTTCTTACCTGTTTCAATCACAGTCGCGGTCATTTTACCTTTCGAAAACTTAGCATCGATTGTTTTTGACTGTTTGCCGACTAGAGAAGTGTATTTATAAGAAAGGGGATTCAGAGTTTCATCTGAAGTCGCGACAAGGCTTTCCATGATTTCATTTCCGCCGGCAGAAATTCGAGTTATCGACTGTGAAATAAATTTCTTTTCTTTTGAATTAAACTGATAACGAATAATTGAAAATCCAATGTGTTGATCCCCAGAAACAACTTTGTAGTATCCTTCGAATAAAGTGTCGGCACTGGTAGGCGCAGCTCCAAATGCAAAGGGTGTTAAAATAAAAAGCAAAAAATTAAAGATAACGACATAAAATAAGCTCTGGATCATAGTCTAGTTACACCACTTTCTTATTGGAAGATGATCTCGTGAGTCTTGGCCAACGTCAAAGTCTGTCTGACAAAAGTCTTAAAGGGAAAAGAACACTGAAGATTTTCAAACGGACTCGGCGCAGAATAAGAATGAATGAAGACTCGTTTTATTCGAAATAACCGGGGACAAGTCGCTATTTTTATAGCCCTCATGTTTCAAGTTCTTTTTCTTTTTTTTGCTATGATTGTAAACGTTGGTTTACTTGTTCATCATAAGATTAATCTTCAAAACTCTGTGGATATTGCGGCCTATTACGGAGCTTCAAAGCAAGCAGAAGTTTTAAACGCGATTTCTCATGTGAATTATCAGATTCGACAAAGCTGGAAATTACTAGTTTGGCGACAGAAGGTTTTGGGGACAGCGGGAATTGACCCGACATCACCTAATTTTCCTTATAGAAAGTTAGCTATGAATCAAGCTTTGGGTGAAGTGCTAGCGGGCGGACAAGCCGAGCCTCAAAATAGTGTTTTTAAGCGTCCCACTTTTTGTATTACGTATTCGCCACACGAAATCAAAGGACAGGGCGCTGCGGTTTCAACGGAAAATACTTGTCGATTTATGTATAATTCAAATTTCATAAAATTACCGTCAGCTAATATTCTTTATATACCCGGGTTCTTTAACTTCGGAACAACTGTTGCTGCGGCGATTACGTCGGCAGCAAATCAAGCTTTTAAAAGATGCGCCGATACAGGTGCTCTAAATTATATGATCGGCGGTATCTTTATCGCAGCTCATATTAGGGACTCGGAAGAGCGTGCGTATTTGATGAATTATTTAGCAACGGGTTTGAGTGTTGATGAAAATAATTTTTACGAACTATCAGGTGATCAAGTTAAATTAGGACTAGAAAAAACTTTAAAGAAAAATTTGACTGACGCCAATCGCGCGACAGTTGACTTTGAAGTGTATAATTCACTTGCTGCCAGTTCTTGTCGCAATGCTGTCGGGCCAGGTGGAACAAATCAACCTCAGTGGATGGTTCCTATTAACACTTACCCTGTTTGGCGTTATCTTGACTGTAATTCTAATTTAAATGAAACAGATGGAACTATTTCTTCATCTTCAAGACAACTTATAAAACAGCAATTACCAGCGCTTATCGATGAAGCAACGGAATCTTATAAAGAAGGTGCCAAAAAAGTCAGTGAAGCTCTTCAGCCACGGCCGACGTTGATTGGCTTTGAAAAAGATCCTTGGTGTGTTCCTTATGTCGGTGTACGAGCCAGTGCAAAACCAAAAATTCCTTTTATGCCTTTATCAGAAGTTGAAATTACAGCAGAAGCTTACACAAAACCTTTCGGCGGTAGGATGGGGCCCTGGTACGTAAAAGATTGGCCACAAGCAGTCACTCCTGCCGCGAGATTATCTTACAAAGCAAACTCCATTAATTTTCAATCAGATCGAAGCGAAGAAATCGGGCCTGTTCGAGTCACAGACTTAAGTGGAATCGATAAAATTGATGATCCTGCTTGGGCGGCCAATATCGCAAGATTTGCGGGTGATACTTTAGGTTTTTCTTCTGAAAGAGTTCTTGCTTATTTTCATCGAGCTCTAATGGGAGACTATGAGGCTCCGAACAGTTATGAAAAACTATCAACTGGAGCTCAAAATTATCCTTTTCCTGTTTCACCCGATTCAAAAGTGAGTTTGCGATACTACGAAGATATTATTTCAACTTATTCTGAAAACGGCCCGCGGGATTCTTTAACTTGGGATAAAACTTCAAATATGGCACCGCGATTACGCCTGATGGAAATTGCGGCCTTGGCGCCGACGATCTATGATTTAAATTATTATTCGATCGACCCTGATTTTTATAATAATTATTTTACGCAAATAGAAAAGCACAAAGAAAAACGCGGCGGCTGGGACGCGGGACATGTTTTATTAGGAGACTACGGCTGGCGTGGCGATACAGAAGCCGGAAAGAAAATGAATATTTTTGATCAAATTAAAATCCAAAGAGATGTCGGTGCCACGGCAGCATTAAATTCTGATATTTCGATGCCTTATGCCGTCAAAAAAGCCAGTCATCTTTTAAATTCATGGGCCGTGGATAATTTATTAGACTACAAAATAAATAGCGCAAAATTTGGTGAATGTTTTTCCCCAGCTTCGGGTGATTTTGAAACTCCAATGAATCCACCAACGCCAGGAAATTGTGTTGACGGGGGTCGAGTCGGAAACTCTGTGAAGCTTGTTTCAAAAGATTGGCTGAAGTCTTCTGATCTCGAACTCGGTGGAAGCGGACAAACTGGCGCGATACGAAATCCTCCACCGCCTGAATGGTAGAAAATTCGTCTCAAATCGAGATTTCACCTCGTCAATTTGATTGATAGTTCTACATCCAACCTGAGGGGTATCGGTCACGTTTATATCAAGATGAGAACTTTAGGTTTTCCCATTCAATTTCAACTAATTAGCGTCGATAATAAAGAATCAGGGGGAACTGTGACAGTACGACAATTTCTGTTCATCGTTTTATCTTTTTTTCCTACACTTGGGTTTGGTACGGGTACAGGTACAGCGCCGGCAGCTGCGGCCGGGGCTTCAGCGCAGGCAATCGCGCCAGTTAGCCCATTGATAATGAAAATTAAAGATCAAGTTAACATGCTAAATACAACTACAATTGACACTACCGAAATTAAGAGTGCAGCGGAAAAGCTTTCAGTAACAGGCTCGTCTTGTGATTTTAAGAAAACGCTCGCGGATGCCGCGTGTTTAGAAAATGAAAGCATACCTATATCAAAATATGTTTCTGAGTTCGGAGATTTAATTAATTTAGGGGTCATGATCGGTTCTTCAATTGGTGAACAATGTAAAGGAATTTCTAATGCCCTTTCCAAAGCAGGAACTGCTTTAGGTTTATATCAAGCTGCATGTGCGGGTGCACAAGCTATTTGTGAGGGTAGTTGTGCAACAGTTTATACACAACTTGAGGTCTTTCGAACGCAAGTAACAAAATTAGTAAGTGACGCAAATGCAATGGTTGCAAATTGTCCTGCAATCCATCCGGCTTGCGAATCATTTCATAAGGACAAAAATGAAATTTCAAAATTCGCAGGCGCAGTTAATCCGATTCTTCCTTCTGCTCAAACAATAACTTCTGATAAGAGGGTGGTTTGTGGTCAATATAAAATCTCTGCAAAAACAGCGATGTTAGGCGCAGTATCTGCGCTCAAAGGCTTTGCGCAATCCAAAAACTGTGAAGATAAAAATTCGAATGGTGATGTTGCTTCCATGGATTGTTCGAATACAAAATCGCTATCGTATTCATCGCCCAATTGTATGTGTGCTCGTGGTGAAAAATCACCGGCGGAATGTCAGAATATAAATATCAATACGGGTAATCTTAAAACTGCGGCCATTGCGCTTCCTAAAAATTCGCAAAATAGTAAAGATGAAAAATTAGGTGGAGGGCTAGGCTTAGATGCTGACTCTTCTTCACTAGGTCCGCAAAATGCGGGGCTTTCGGGTGCGCCGTCCCCAGTTGACGGTGGCGGTGGGGGATTGGGCGGAGGCGGCGGCACGGGTGGTGGCGCGCAAGACAGTGCGGGAAATGGTAAACGACTTAATACGAATATTCTCGGTGGAGGATTTGGCGGTGGTGGCGGCGGCGGAAGTAGTGGCGGTGGACCAGGCTACGGTGAAATGGATGCTAAACTAAAAGATTATATGCCGGGTGGAAAAAACGATCCGAATCGATCGCTGGCGTCACAGATGGCGAAAGAAGTTACTCCGCAGGCCGGTCGTTCGAATTGGGAAAAAATTAGATTACGATACCGCGATCATTATAGTTCTTTGTTGAAAAAATAGGGGCGCACGATGAAGTCAGTTAAAATCTTTTTCATGTTTTTTCTTGTTGTTGTACAAGCAGAAGCTAAGTTCACAAAAAGTGATCGCGAGCGCGCGACACTTAAGGGTACGACAAAAGCGACTGGAATCGCGGGAAGCGCACAAGCTGGAGCAACAACGACTTCAACTAGTTATGAAACCCTTGAACAATCTTCTCGAGATACAGTTCAAAATGGTCAAAAAGGTCAGGCTGTCGCAACAGTTATGAAAGTGGGCCTTTACGCAGCGGGGGCTTACTACGCTTCACAATGTGGACCCGGAAGTCCATCGGCCTGCGTGCAAGCGGCCGTCATGTTTTTAATGGGAAGCCAGGCTGCCAAATCAGCTAAAAGTTTCAATGCACCGATTGCAAATGCGTGGGACAACGCCTGTACGTATAGCACATTAGGTTGTGGTAATACTCCGACAAATCCTTATTCGGCATCACTTACTCCTGGTGTTATTAATGAAAATAAAAGCGATGCAGATGCTCAAAATATTTCAGATGCTTTATCAAAAGGCGGCTATGCAGTCGATCTTGAGTCAGGAAAAATTAAAACTCCTAAAGGTAATATTGGCAGCGATTCTTCAAGCCTTGAAGCCAGCCTCGGTGCTGAGGGGCTAAAAGGTCTGATGGGACAAGTCAGTGATATCGAAAAAGATGCTAAGTCAAAAGTTGATCAAATTAAAAATGCAACCGCTGCACTTGGTTTCGATGGCGGCGGCGGGAATTTCGCAATAGGTGAGGGTGGTTACGGCGATGGCCTTGATGGCGGAGTCGCAAGTAAGCTTGATCGCCTCAGAAAACCCGCAGCACAAGCGAAGGGTTTGACTAAGAACTTTAACGGAGACCCCATCGGAGTCGCGTCTGATAGTATTTTTGAAATGATGAGCCGGCGGTATAACTTAAAAAATTCGCAAAAGTCTTTTTTTGGACCTGATCTTCAGTAAAGTAAAAGATCTTTTGAAACTGTAGTCGATTCAATAACCGCGAAGGCACCTAAAACTGAGCCTTCTACTTTTGATTTTCTCACTTCTACTTTTTTTCCGAAAACAGCAAAATCCACAACTTCGCAGTTAGAGATTCTTGAGCTGGAATCTTTCCAGATCAGAATTCCATTTTTAGTTTCCAACTGCGAGTGTTTAGCGAATTCCGATAGAAATCTTTTGAGGGGTTCAAATGTCTTTGTGCCCTTTGCTAAATTTGTTAAGACATCTTTTGTTGCGGATAAATAATCAGTTAGATTTCCCGTTTCGTACCAAGAGCCATCAGTTTCAAAAATTTGGACTTTGTGTCCGGCTTTTTGCGCAGCCATTAAATTGTCATACAAAATATTTTGTTCGACATCAGGTTCAATATATTTAAAAATTTTCTTGTTTAAGAGCTGAATTCCTAAGTAATGAAATCCAGCTGTAGCACCTGCGGGTTTTGTTTTTCCGTAGCCGATTACATTTTGGTTTTCATCAACCCAAATGCCGCCAAACTTTGTGCCGACTTCGGGGTGTTTCATAACAAGAAGCGTACTCAGAGGCTTATTTTTGAGATGGGCTTCTTTCAATTGTTCTAAAAATTTTATATTTTTTGGTACAAAAACTTCATCAGCATTGAGTAGAAAAAAATTTTCTTCCTTGGAAAAGTGAGCATGAGCTTTTCCCAAGCCCCCCCCATTACCTAGAATTTTATCTGTTTCGTGACTGAATGCGACCTCGAAGTAAGTCTGTTCACGGTACAAACTTTCAACTAATTGGGGCAGATGAAATGTATTAACGACGATTGAATCGACGCCTACAGATTTTAGAAATGGGAAAAAATAGTATCCTAATGGAACGTTTAAAAAATGAATTGCTGGTTTGGGCGTTTTTAGAGTGTGAGGTCTAAATCGATTCCCAATTCCGGCCGCTAGTAACATGGCTTTCATAAGACCTTCACATCGTTTCGAATTGTTTTTCTAAAGCTCCGGAATCAAGCAGAATGTCAGAGAAGAGCCTATACTGAGGAAACTGATTTAAGCACTTGAAAACTCGTTTTAAAGTTGGGCTTAAGTATTTTAAATATCGTTTATCTCCACGTTGGTGATAAAAACTTGCAAAACTACCGCAAGCTTTAAAACATCGTTGAAGGCTTTGGATTTCATAGATTTTGTCAAAATGTTCTTTTGAAAAATTATTCGGCAAAAAATCTTTCGACTTATCAAGATAATAGTTCATTAATTGTTGAACTGTTTCATCTTGCAAATCAACGTAGGAATCTTTAAAAAGACTCACAAGATCATATTGTACTGGGCCCATGCGGGCATCTTGGAAATCAATCACAAACATTTTATCTCGTTTAATCATGAGATTCCGAGAATGGTAATCACGATGACAAATAACTTTTGGTTCTTTGTGAAGAGTCTCGCAAATATTGAGAAATATTTTTTGTAACTCTTCATGTACTTTTGAAGACAAATCCGCTTTTAAAACACCTAAAATAAGATTGTCTTTGCCGTAATTAAGTTCCCAAAGTAATTTTTCGGTATCGAATTGAATTTTAAATGCGGTGCAATTTGATTTATTTTGCGTTGCTTGGCCGTGAATTTTAATGATTTCGTCTAAAGCCATTCGATAAAAAAAAGTCACGGTTTCTTGATTTTGATTTTCCCAAAAGCGGCGCTCTAAAGTGAGATCTCCCAAGTCCTCCAGAAGAACCAATCCTTCTTCCGGAGACATTCCGACGACTTTAGGTACTTGAACCCCATTTTGACTAAAATGTTGGAGGACGCTTAAAAATGGGTATTCTTCTGGATTAAAGGGTTCCCACTTCATCAGAACCCAAGAGTCTTCTGCGTGGACTATGCGGTAGTATTTACGATTGGAAGCATCACCTGCCAATGGCAAAATTTTAATGTCTTCAAAAGACAGAGTTTTTTTAAGAAAAGATTCGACGAAAAATTCTACAACTGACACTTTAAAAGTGTGGCAGAAGCGAGCTTCGTGATCAAGACTTGATTAGGATTTAAAGTAGAGCATTTCAAGAACTTCGTTAAGAGCTGTCTTGTCCAGCGGCATGCGATCGACCGAAAACTCAAGAGATTTCAAAGTATCAGCAAAAGTATTATCTAGGTTCAAATGACTTGCCGATTTTGATCCGACAAAAATAATCAGAGGTCCTGTTTGCGAGCTATTAAGAAACTCGGTCAGAAGATTCTGGTGCTCTTGATTAAGTTCTTTTTCTAAATCCACGACTAAAGTCGAACTTTCAATTGATTTCAAATCTTCGGTCGAGTGAATTTCTTTTGCCACATCTGAAAAAGGTAAGTAACAGAAATTTTGTGTCATCTCATGAATCTCGAGTGCTGCCTTTTGAACCATCGAAGCTTGGCTTCCAAAAAGATAAAGACCTTTTGTTTTAGTTCCATTAGAAGCTTCAGCTTGCATCGACTTTTCAATTTCGATATTGCTAATTGTTCTTTCTAAGTGCTGTGAATACAGGTGAGGCTCTAAAATCATACGTACTAAACGGGCAACTTGACTTTGGGCTTCAGAAGAAAGATCCCGAGCTTCGTGAACCAGGCCGTACCCCAAGAAAATGTCTTTCACGAAGATCGGGATGCAGAGATCTTCCCCCCTCAGAGAAGTCTCTTCGGTCAAATTATTTCCAATTCCCGCCAAGCGACGAATCGAAATCCCCTTACCATAGCGCTGCTTTAACATGTCGTTCAGCTTTTCAACCATACGACTTACCCCCTGATGACTAACGGCCTCTGAAAATAAAGATATCCAATTATCGTGCCGCGAATGGGCTTCAAAGAATTCGATAAAACAGGTCATGGCGGCTTCGTAAATTTGATTACAAATCATCTTTAGAAAATTTTTTAGACTTGTAAAGTAGATAACAGTGACAATGACAGATTCAGATCAGGTGATTTTTTCAAATAGAAACGGGGGGTCTTCTTTCAAACTTACCGAATATGAGCTGCATTATTAAATAGAAAATACCAAATTTTAAAATGAAAAAAGCCCCCAGTTTTTCCTGAGGGCTTTTTTAAACTAATGCAGCGTTACCGCCTCATGTCCCTGTTATCTTGCAAGTTTGCGTTTGTCGAGACCGTATTTTTCTACTTTCATGATAAGGCCGGCGCGGCTGATACCAAGCTCTTTTGCGAGTTTAGATTTATTCCAACCAGTGCGACGTAAACCTTCTCGAATCATTTCGCGCTCTAATTCTTCTAACGAATCTTTTAACTTGCCTTGTAAGCGAGCGCCTTGAACCTTTGTTTTTTCGGCAGACTCTAGAATTTTACCAGAAAGATGTTCTGCCATAAGTTTTGTCTCTTCACCTGACAAAACAAAAAGTCTCTCGATTTCGTTTTGTAATTCACGCACATTTCCTGGCCAAGCATAGTCGTAAAGTTTTTCGAGCGCTCTTTTGGTGACAACTTTTTTTGATGCTGCCGGATGTACTTCGTGAAGTTTTGCTAAGAAAAAATCGACTAAATAAGGAATGTCTTCTTTTCTTTCGCGAAGTGGTGGAACTCGAATGTTAATAACGTTTAAACGGTAGTAAAGATCTTCTCGGAATGTCCCTAGTTCGACCATTTCTTTTAAATTTCGATTTGTTGCGGCAACAATTCGAACATCCACTTTGCGACTTTCAGTTGCTCCGACCGGAGTAAAAGTACCCTCTTGAAGAACGCGCAGAAGCTTAACTTGCATTTGTGGCGAAGTATCACCAATTTCATCCAAGAAAAAAGTTCCTTTATCAGCAATCTCAAAAAGTCCTTTTTTATCTTTTAAAGCACCCGTAAAAGATCCCTTTGTGTGACCAAAAAGTTCGGATTCTAATAAATTATCATTAAAAGCAGAACAGTTTTGAAGAACGAACGGCTTATCATGGCGGTGCGAATTGTAGTGAATTGATTTCGCAATTAATTCTTTTCCAGTTCCATTTTCACCTTGGACCATAACAGTCGAATCAGCGCCTTTAATTTTATCTAGCAATGCATACAATGATTGCATGGGTTTTGATTTGCCAATCATATTGTCATATTTAAATCGGTTTCCTAATTCTTTGTTTAATTCTTGAATTCTTGTTTCCCGTGAGGAAATTTCCACATGAAGAGTCACGATTTCCTGGGCTACAAGTTCACAAAGTTCGCTGAAGTGAGACCGATCATAATCACTTAAGCATTTAATTTTTCCTAACCCTTTTTCAATCATATCGTTCGATAATCCGAATGCGGCCCAACGTTCACGAACTTCACCTAGGCGGTTTGAATCTGCGGGGTCTTTTAAGAATCCCATCGCAACAACAGTTCCGACCATGTCGTTTTCAATCATGATTGGAAAAATTCCGACATCACATCCCGTGAGATCCCATTTTTTAATTGCAAACCGATTT
This sequence comes from Pseudobdellovibrionaceae bacterium, assembly GCA_030158485.1. Lineage (GTDB taxonomy): Bacteria > Bdellovibrionota > Bdellovibrionia > Bdellovibrionales > Bdellovibrionaceae. The sequence goes on from JAOASS010000019.1 coordinate 78,639, forward strand.
TGTGATACTCTTAAATCATCAATTGTTTTAGCAACAAGTTCGCCAATTCCTAATTGCGCAGATTCTTTTGAGCAGTAAAAGCCCATAGCAGGATTGCAAAACGATTGTTTGCCGCCATCAAAACCTTTAAGCTGTCCACGTTCGTCAGTGAAAATAACATCGATATTCCACCACGTGTTCAAGATTTGTTTTAGTTTTTTAATAACATGTATATGTTCAAATTCATCCCAGTTGATCATCGACATATTGAATTCTCCTTCATTGTAGATCTGACTAATAACAATACATCTATCGACTAATCTTTTGACGGACTTTACGTCTAGAAGACCGAAGCTGTCGTTTTTGTAATCATTTTTTAATAAAAGGAAATTTTCGTTTCAGACTGAAACAAATCAAGTATCAAGTTGAGGCAAGATGATTCTGAAGTTTATAAAATTTGAAGTATTCCCCTTGGCTTTTGAGCAAAGATTCGTGAGTTCCCACTTCAGCAATGCGTCCGGACTTCAACACAACAATTCGGTCGCAGTTTTGTACCGTCGATAGGCGGTGAGCAATCACAATCGCAGTACGGCCTTCCATTAAAGAATTAAGACCTTTTTGAACTTCGACTTCACTTTGACTATCAAGAGCGCTAGTTGCTTCATCAAGAATCAAAATCGGAGCATCTTTAATAAAGGCTCTGGCAATGCTGACCCGCTGTTTTTCACCGCCCGAAAGAAGGCCTCCGCGGTCACCAACCTGACTTTCGTACTGGTTTTTTAACCGCTTAATAAAGTCCTGAGCATGGGCTTTCTGGGCCATTATTTTAACTAAGTCTTTTGGTTTTGCAAAGTCTCCGGACCAAATATTATTTTCCACTGTATCGCGAAGTAGAAAAACGTCTTGTGAAACTAAACCAATATTTTTTCTTAAATCAGCCACGTCAAGATTTTTTAATGAAACGCCATCAATCAGAATTTCACCATCAGTTGGATCGTAAAAACGTTCCAAAAGATTTGCGATAGTGGATTTTCCGCTTCCGCTTTCGCCAATCAAAGCGACAGTTTCGCCTTTTTTAATTTCAAGGTTAAAATCTTCTAAGACCTGATGATGCCCATAAGAAAATGAAACGTTTTTAAATTCGATTTTATTCCATTTTTTTGGAAATAGGGTCGGATTCATCGGCATTTTTAATTCGGATGGTTGATCTAAAATTTGATGGATTCGTTCTGTTGCCACGACAGTTTCTTGAATGCGTAAGTAGCTTTCTTGAAATTTCTTTATTGGTTGATTCACGGAAAGCATCGATGCGATGTAAGCCAAAACATCACCCACAGTTGCTTCACCGTTGGCAACAGCCGCCCCAAAGTAAAAGAAAATTCCTAAAATCACACACGTGGCTACAAATTCTGTTACAGGGCCCATGAGCTCAACTCTAGAATGGACTTTCTTTCTGAGGCCAAAATAGTAATCAGATTCTGACTTTAGCTTATTTTCCAATACGGATTCTAAATTAAAAGATTGAATAGTTCTAACGCCATCTAAGCTTTCCTTAATCGTAGCCGAAATTTTTTCTAGATTTTCCTGCCCGAATCGAACATATTTTCTAAGACTTTTTGAAATTTGACGAAGAAAAAATAAAATAACAGGAGCGATAAGAATAATCATAAAAGTCAGTTTTGAATTCAGCGCAAACAAATTGTAAATTAAGAAAATTGCCAACAGCGGTTCTCGAAAAAAATCTGCGACCATGCGAAGACCATCTTGAATGACTTTAATATCATTCATAATTCGACTCATCAGGCCGCCCGACCCTGATGCGTACTCAGAATGAAACTTGAGGTCCATATTCAAAAACTTTTTTTGTAACTTTTGTCTGAATTGATTTACAACTTGTTCGGCCGTTATATTCATTAAATAAATATGAAAATAACGACAAATTGCGACAGTCAAAGCTAAAGCTAAAACAGTGAAAGTGACTTCTTTGATAAGATTTGGATTTCCAGATCGAAAAGAAGCTTCGATGTCTTTAACCATGTACATCAGTCGGGCCATACAAGCAGAATAAATTATTCCTGTTAACGCAATAATGATAACGCGTTTCCAGTGGGGCTTAACTTCAAGAAGAACTTTTTTAATTTGAACTAACATTAGCCCTCAATGTAGCGCTTTAGGAACTGTCCCGTCAGGCTTTTTTTCACTTTTATGACGTCTTCCGGTGATCCTTGGGCAACAAGATAGCCCCCTTTTTCCCCGGCTTCGGGGCCTAAATCAATCACATAATCTGCTTGGCGAATGACGTCCTGATTATGTTCGACCAAAATGACGCTGCTTCCACTTTCGATCAATTTATTAAGAACCTTCATTAGAAGATCAATTTCTTTAAAATGAAGTCCGGTTGTGGGCTCATCCAATATGTAAAGAGTCGCTTTTTGATTTGAATCGGTCAGTTCTTTGGCAATTTTAAGCCGTTGAGATTCGCCACCACTTAAAGAACTTGCAGGTTGTCCCAGTTGTATATAATCAAGACCGACTTCTTTTAAAACACTTAAGGGCTTTCTGATATTCGGGTGGGCTATAAAAAAATCTAAACCTTCTTTGATGGTCATCGATAAAATCTGGTAGATATTTTTACCATAAAGTTGAACTTCGAGAATTTCAGATCTAAATTTTTTACCGTCACAGACATCACAAGGAATAATAACATTATCCATAAACATCATATCGATTTCTTCAAAGCCAGTGCCTTTGCAAGATGGGCAGCGGCCGCCGTCGACATTCAAACTAAAAGTACCTGGAGTATAACCTCGAGATTTTGATTCTGGCGTTGAAGACATCAGATTTCTGATCGCATCGTATGCTTTTAAGTAAGTGACGGGATTAGATCGTGCAGATTTTCCGATAGCACCCTGATCAATTAAAATCACATTTTTAATGTTGTCGACACCTTCAATATCGCTATATTCCTGTGCCGGTAAAAATTCAATTTCAAGTTTTCGAGCCAAAGCGGGGTAAAGAGTCTTTGTTACCAAGGTTGATTTGCCAGAACCACTTACACCTGTAACAACAACCATTCTATTTAAGGGAAAAATAACATTTAAATCTTTAAGATTATTTCCTTTGGCGCCATTCAAAGTGATTTTGTATTTTAAATTATTTAAGTTAACTGGCCGAACTTCTTTTAAGAGATTCTGCTTTTTTCCAGGCTTCACAAACTGAGCCGTTTGTGAAGTCATTGATTTTAAAAAGTCTGAAGTCTTACCTTCATACACGATTTCTCCGCCCAACGCGCCTGATCCTGGTCCCATTTCAATAATATGTTCGCTGCTTTGGATCACATCGTGATCGTGTTCAACAACGACAAGAGTATTGCCCAATTCTTTTAATTCTTTCAAAATACTAATAAGCCTATCATTGTCCCTAGGGTGTAGGCCTACAGTTGGTTCGTCTAATACGTAAAGCGCTTGTGACAAGCCCATGCCAAGCTGGTTGGCTAAAACAAGCCTTTGATATTCGCCTCCGGAAAGTGTTCTGGTTTCCCTGTTCAGAGTTAAATAGTGGACGCCTACGCGCATCAGAAAACTTAAGCGTGATCTCAGTTGTTTTAAAACTTCAGGCACAATTTCTTCACGCTGTTGAGATAGTTTAAGTTTTGAAAACCATTCGCAAAGCGCTTCAATTGTGATTCCGCTTAGTTGATGAATATTTTTTCCATCAATTAGAATATGCTCAACTTCAGGTCGTAGTCTTGATCCTTTACAGCTGGGGCAAAGAGAAGCACTTCGATACCTAGATATAAAAACACGAACATGCATTTTATATTTAATTTGATCTAAGTATTCAAAAAGCCCTTTTACTCCGTAGAAATCATCATGACCATTCCAAACCATGTCCCTTTGAGATTTTTTTAAATCCATCCAAGGAGTCGAAAGACTGATTTTTTGTTTTTTACAAAAAGCGAACAAAGCTTTTTTATCAGCTTCTGCGGAAGGCATAGTGAATGGATTTAAAGCCCCTTGCTGTAGGCTTAAATTGGGATTTGGTACGACTTTATTTTCATCAAGATCTAAAATATTTCCAAACCCTTTACAACTCGGACAAGCACCCAGCGGAGAATTAAAACTAAAAAGTCTTGAAGTGATTTGCGGTGGATTCCAGCCGCATTCGGGACAAGCGGGTTCTTCACTGATAGGGAGCATTTCTCCGGTGGAAAGCAAAAGTGAACATTTTCGAGTTACAGTATGGGTGTTATATTTTGTGCTGGCCTCATAAGCTTGTTGAACAGAATCAGCCAATCGGCCTCGATCTTCTTGAGTGAAAGCCATACGGTCAATAACAAGATAGAAAGTTTCGACTGGTAGGCCTTTTTTAATAGTACTGGGTTCGCTGATTTCAATGAGTTCGCCTTCAGTGTGCTTTTCATGAGGCTTTTCTAAAAGTTTTGCTATTGTTTTTTCTTTTAATGCAGAGTTTTTTGTCGAAGCCTTTTTTGGTGAGGCTTTTATTTTTTGAGTGGGGACCCAAATTCTGAGGTAACCATCTTGTAAAAGTAGAGAATGAAGTTTTTTTCCTTCTGCGAGTCTTCCGTCTTCAGGAATTTCAACTAAAATTGTGCCGCGCAAATTTGAGTATTTATTTAAAATACGTTCAGTCGCTTCGGTTACAGTTTGCTTTTCTGCAGGAATATGATGAGTCGGGCAGTGGGGAATTCCGACTTTTTCAAAAAGTAACCGCATATAATCAACAAGTTCTGTTGTCGTCCCGACAGTAGATCGGCTGCTTTTAACTGTATTTTTTTGTTCAATTGAAATGCTAGGAGGAATATTTTCGACGCCTTCAATGTCGGGTTTAGGCGCTTTGTTTAAAAACTGCCTAGCATAATTCGACATGCTTTCAATAAAACGTCTTTGACCTTCGGCAAAGAGTGTTTCAAAAGCAAGAGAGCTCTTGCCCGAACCTGAAGGGCCGCACACGACGGTGAAAGATCCTAAAGGAATTTTCACATCGATGTTTTTAAGATTATTTTGCTTCACCCCCCAGAGGTGAATTTCTTTCATTAAAAATCCTGTTTTAAGAAGTCACTGTTTTCTTGTTCTTTATTGGAGTTTGTCGTGGGCTCGGTGCCTTCGAAGTAAGCTTGCTTGGCAACTTTTTTAGAGTCTGCGCCAGCTAACTTTCCTGTTTCTCCGTCTATGTTCGCAAAAACAATACCTTCCGGTATTGGCAAAGTCATCTGGGGAAGTTGTTCGTGTGCGCTTTTCATATAGTCGACCCAAATTGGTAAAGCAGATCTTCCACCGACCTCACCACGCCCTAGACTGCGCTCTTTATCGAAGCCGACCCACACACCAGTTGAAACTTGCGCAGAATATCCGATAAACCACGCGTCAAAGTATCCGTTTGTAGTTCCAGTTTTTCCAGCAACATCCCGGCCCAAAGCGCGAGCTCGAGCGCCCGTTCCCTCGGGGTCATCTATAACCCCTTTTAGTAAACTTGTCAGAATGTAGGCTGTTTGAGGTTTAATTAATTGATCAGGATCTGTAAAAAAGAGATGTGGCATCGCTTTCTTTTTTTCTAAAGACTGAGCGGAAGCTGTCGCGGGTGGTGAAGTCTGAGTTTTTGGATCATTCTTCAGTGCAGTTTGATCTTGAGAATCTTCAACTGGCGCCACAATTCCAGAATTTATAAAAGTGATTCTTTTTTCTTCAAATTCTTTTTCCTGAGCTTCCATTTCTTTTTCAAAACGAACGTCTAATGAAACATTTTCTAGTAAGACTTCATTTTTATGGTCCTTCACTTTCTTGATCACGATTGGTCGAATGCGCTTTCCGAGTCGGCCAATTTCAGAGAAGACTTTTGTCATTTCGTAAAGAGTCACAGAACTTGATCCTAATGCCAATGTAAAATCCATATTAAGAGGACTAAAAATTCCTAGTCGCTTGGCATATTCAGCAGCCCATTGAACTCCGATATCTTCAATAATTTTGACCGTTGGAATATTAAGCGATTGAACTAAAGCATTTCGAAAAATAATTTCACCGCTGAATTCCCGACCATGATTTGACGGTTTCCAAAGTTTTGTTTCTTCTTGCCCTTCTTCATCTTGTTGCTTTTCTTCATAAACGATAGGCACGTCCATAACAGGAGTCGACGGATTGTAGCCTTTATCTAAAGCTGCGGCGTAAACAATTGTTTTAAATGAAGAACCTGTTTGTCTGGCGGCTTGAAGCGCGCGGTTGAATTCATTTCGCTTAAAATCGTAGCCTCCTACGAGTGACAAAAGTTCCTGAGTTTGTTGGTCAAAAGAAACAAGGGCTCCTTCGACAAGAGGCTCCTGATCTAGTTGAACATTCAAATAAGGACTGACATCAATCTTAGGCTTCGTTTTTACTTTTGGATCTTTGTACTTTTCTAAGACAACCTTATCCGAAATAAGCTGAACGGAAATAACATCGCCAACTTTCAAAGCAGAAGAGGGCTTCAAAATCTGAGAATTTTCTGCTTTCAATTCAGGATTGGGTTTTCGAGCCCACTTCATACTTTCAAAATCAATTAAGCCTTGTGCGCCCGGCAAATCAGTCAGTACGTAGCCTTCTTCGTCATTCACTTCTTTGACAACAGCCAAATAATTTTCATTTAATTTTAAATATCCAGGAATTTTAATTCCGCTTAGACGGGCTTCGTTTGCCAATTGCACTTCTGCAAATTGACCATCAGGTAAAATTGTTCTTTCGGGATTGGCGGCTAAAATAAGTTTCTTTTTTTCTTTTTCTAATAGATCTGTAATTTCGGATTCTTCAGTTATCGATTTCAATGGACCACGAAAGCCTTGGCGCTTGTCTAAATCTTTTAGACCTTTTTTTAAAGCTTCTTGTGCGGCTTGTTGTTTTGGAAGATCCATTGCTAACTGAATTGAAATTCCTTCGTCTAAAACGGCTTTTTCCCCTAACTTATCCACAAGAATTTGGCGTACGGTTTCCATATAAAAAGGTGCCAGGTCTTCGAAATTATCGCGAATATAAACTTTGACGGGCAACTGCGAAGCTAACTCGGCTTGATCCTTTTTAATAAATCCCACATCGGCCATTCGCTTCAAAACATAAAGCTGTCGTTCTTTCGCGCGCGAAGGATTAGAAACCGGAGAATACCGACTAGGGGCTTGGGGCAAACCGGCCAATATAGCGGCTTCTTCGATTGTAATTTTATCGACAGACTTTTTAAAGTAAGTCTGAGACGCATTTTGGATTCCATAGGCGCCGTGTCCGAAATAAATTTGATTCAAATAAAGATAAAGGATCTCTTCTTTTTTTAAATTTTGTTCCATTTCAGTAGCCAAAAGAGCTTCCCGAAATTTTCTCATCAGAGTTTTTTCATTATCACGCAAAAGTAAGGTTTTAGCCAATTGCTGGGTAATAGTTGATCCGCCCTGCACAGAGTGTCCTGCGCGAATATTGGCTAAAGTGGCTCGTAAAATTGAACTGTAATTAATTCCGCTGTGTTGAAAAAACTGATCATCTTCTGCTGCCAAAAAAGCATTTACAACATGTTCAGGTATTTTATTATAGGGAACTAATGTTCTTCGCTCGCGATAAAATTCGCCCACCTTTTTTCCATTACGATCGTAAACAGGTGAAACCAACAAGGGCTTATAATCCGCAACAGAAATAATTTCAGGCAGGCCACTTTTAACAGCTTTATAAAAAATCAAAACCGAAACAATTCCAATCACAATGACAGAAATCAAAAAAAGCAAAATTTTCTTACCCATATCTCTCCAAAATCCAAGGTGATAGGTACATTAGGCATGACGGCGCATTAAAAATGCGAAGTCATGCAACTCGGAAAGCTTAACAAGAGATGAGAGCGCAGTCACCATTATGACAATTGCAATTTTGCTAGTCTGGGAGGTGGACTTAAACAAAAAATGCGGACTTTGTGGAAGTCCGCATTTTTGAAAAGTCTCGACTTAAGGCGGGGTTAGGGTCTACTTTGTCGCATCATAATCTTCGACTTCTTTATCGGCTTTGTTCCCGGACACATTGGGATCTGAAATGCCTTGAAATGTTTTGCAGCTACCTACATTTTTATCATAAATTTCAACCATTTCACTGTGCGTACTAATCACTTCTTTGGCATTTGATCTTGAAAAACTACCCTTCGTGTTTAAAGCTCCAATTCGAAGCTGCCCATTTTTTTTAATTTCATTTTCCAGTGCCTTCGTTTTATTTTCTGAATTTTCAAGAGCATCTTGAAATTTTTGAGTTAAAAGAGAAGCTGCTTTCATCGTGCGATTGTTGATTTTTTCAGTTTCTGTTTTGTACTCTTCAACTGTTTTTTTCAGTTCTTCAGTCTGCTTTGTAATATAATTTTCTAAATCATCTACAGCTTTTTTAGCTTTGATAAAAGTTCTATCATAGTGTGCTGTAATCGATGATCTAGAGTTATTAAGACGCTTTCGGCAGCTCTCGAATATTTTCTGAAGTTCTTGTACTTTTGCTTTACCTTTACTTGCGCTGCTTTCCATAATTCCGATTTTAGATTTGCCAGGCACTTTGCTGCTGTTCAAACTTTTCTTAACTTTGTTACGACAAAAAATATCAATCGTAGCGTTATCCGTTAAATCAATAAATTCACCTTCGTATTGATAATTTGTAAGTGAATTATTCATACTTTCTGGTAAAGCATCGAAGGCCTGTTTTGCGTCAATTAATTTTGAGTTCGCTTCTATTATCGCCTGCTCTAAATCATTTTGTCTTTTTTGTATTCGTTTTAAGAGCTCGGTGGCCGAGTCTTCGGCAGACTCTTCAAGTGCTTGTCGTTTTTCGTTGAGATCTGCAAGTTCTTTTTTGAGATCTTCTTTTATATCAAGAATTTTCTTTTCATCGTTTCGAATATCTTCATTGATGTCTTTGAGTTCTTTTTTTGCATCTTTGGCCTGATCTTTATTATCCTTTAGATAATTTTCACACCCAGGTTTGCTTTTGCTTTCGTAAGACTCAACCAATGCGTAAAATGCAATTTCAGCTAGTTCAGAAGGACTATCTTCATCAACAGACAAACATTTTTTAGCAGATACAAGATCAGGATATTTAAGCTTTTTATTAAGATCCGAGTACTGGCTATAAGCTTTGTCACAAGCATCTTTAGTGTCTGCTGCGATTTTTACACACAGATTTAATCGAGTTTCAATATCAGCTAAATTAGCTTCCAAGCCGTCGATTTTACGCGTTAATTCTTTGTAATCAGCACTGGGTTTTTGACCATCTGAAATAACTATATTATCTTTTCTGTCTTTAAGCCCACGAAGTTGCTCTTTGAAGCCCGTTTTTTTCGCGTCCAACCTTGCGACATCCGCTGTTTCACAATTCTGTGCCCAGACGAAGCCAGGACTGACAAATGAAAACACAACAAGTGTCAAATGCATAAGCGGTGTAAAACGATTCATAAAGACCCCCGAGCTAATGACATATAAAAGCAAACTCAGTACCATTATCGGCAAAGTTAAGACTGAAGTTTAAATTTAATTCTCAAAATGATACAGATGAACTTGTAAATGCAAAATATAAGATCAGTGTCCCGGTCTGGCTTTAAGGCTGGTTAGGGGTCACTATTTCAGCCAGTCTTTCATCAACACTTTAATTTGAGTTTGGTAGGGAACCCCAAGTACTTGAGACTTTTCGCGAAAAGCTTCTAGCAGAGGCTGCGGTATTTTCATGCTGATCAGTTTAGATTTCCCAAGCTCCTTTTTTTCTTCGAGTTGCAAGTAAAAGCGCAAGTTTTCTAATCTTTGCAGCAAGAATTCGGGAGTTACTTTTGTGACCCGAGGAGTATCGTGAGGAATTCGCAGTCCGAGCTCTTTTAAATCTTCAATTTTTAAAAATTTGAGACTTCGATTTTTAATCAGGACTTCGTGGGGCTGAAAATATTCTGGTTCGACACCCAGTCGAATCATCATTTTGTGTGATTTGGAGCTTGGGCTTTGGAAAGTCCAAAACTTCATATTTTTTTCTGATTTGAATTTGTCTAAAAAGTGAAAAAGCTCTTCTGCTCCGATGGGCAAAGTATTTTCATATCCGATTCTTAAAAGAGCTTTTTCAGCTTTTTTGAAATGCTCAAGTGATTGGGGAATAATCACTTCAATTTCTGGATCATCAAGCAGAACGCCACATAAATTAGCAGCTATTGTGCCGCTGAAGATAAATTCAACTTTGAAGTTATGGAACGCTTCTGCAATTTGTAAAGCTGTCATTTAGCCAGGATAGACCGGTATAGATAGAGCACAATTCTAAAAAATCAAAAATATGTAAATAAAGACTTTAGGCTTGCATGCCTGGATGCGACGGGGCACTTCAAACTAAAAAAATAGATCATGAAATCTCACTTCACATATGGAACACAATTAGTTAATATCTAGACCAAAGCAAAGTTAAGGAGTATTGAAGCATCTTCAGACACTTCTAGGTTGGAATATGGTTAAGGGTTTTAACTCTGATTTTTATATTTTGGGTAAGCATTATCATCTTCAATCGGAAGATTGGGGTACGCAAAACCCCTATTTAGTGACTCGGCTTTACTGCCAAGGGGCAGTTGTTAAAACTTTAAAAAGATCTTATGTTGAAATTTTCGGCACACTCCGGATTGCCTCTGATGTTGTGAAAATTGCTTTGAAGCATCAGCATGAAGAATTGGCAAAAGATCTGGTTTTAGGACGAACTCTTTAAAACGCGACAAAAGTCGTCTAACGTCCCAAGCCCCTTATTCGTTAAACTCATAAAATGATCGAACTTTGTCATGTCTACAAAACATATCCTGGCGCTATTCACGCATTACGAAATGTTGATATCCACATTAAAAAAAGTGAATTTGTATTTATCACGGGTCCTAGCGGAGCTGGTAAGACAACACTTTTTAGAATGCTTGCAGGATTTGACCAGCCAACATCCGGGAAACTTCAAGTCGCGGGTTTTGACTTAAATAAACTCACAACATTGCAAAAGCCCTACTTTAGAAGAAAATTAGGAGTCGTGTTTCAAGATTTTAAACTTTTGAAAGACCAAACAGCCATTGAAAATATCGCGATGCCGCTTGTAATCCGCGGGGAAAAGAAATCTAGAAGTCTTGAGCTTGCAAGTGTTTTTTTACAAAAAGTAGGACTTGAAAATAGACAAGATATAAAAACTGAAAGCTTATCGGGCGGAGAGCAGCAAAGGGTTGCGCTAGCAAGAGCGATCATTCACCAGCCAGATATTATTTTAGCCGATGAGCCCACGGGAAATTTAGATCAAGAGCGCAGTGAAGAAATCATGAATCTTCTTGAATTTTGCACTCAATCAGGAATGACAGTTTTAGTGACGACTCATGATTCGGATCTTGTCAGAAGAAGAAAGCAAAGAATTATCTCCATTAAAAATGGTGAAGTTGTGAGGGATGGTCGTGCGTAGTTCATGGGCAATTCAAATGACTTCAACGATCGTTCTGACTTTTAGTTTAGTCTTGCTTGGAATTATATTCAGCTTTATCAAATCATCACGTTACGCTGCTATGAAATCACAACAAAATGTAAAGCTTGAAGTTTTTTTTAAAGAAGATTTAAAGCCTGAAATTGATTTTGAGTGGATGAATCAAATCAAATCATTCCCAGAGATCTTAAATATTTCATTTTTATCTCAAGAACAGGCTAAAGAAGAGTTTAAGAAAATGATGATCTCGAGCTTTGGTAGCCTGACAGAGGAAGCTTCATTGCTTTCAAGATTGCCGTCATCAGTGTCCATTCAATTTCAAGAAGGCGTATCTGCTGAAACAAAAAAAATTAAAGTTGATGAAATCGTCAATCTTGCTAAGCAAATAACAACTTACGACGGCTACGTTTATCAACAAGACTGGGCCAACTGGTTAGCTTCATTTACTATAAAAGCGGAAAAAGGAATGATGTTTTTAGGTTTATTTATATTCCTGATTTTTTTTCTTATCATTTCAAATGTGATTAGAAGCCAAGTGGTTCACAAACAAAATGAAATTGAAATTCGCTCATTTCTTGGCGCAACGATATGGCAAATTGAAAAACCATTTATAATAAACTCCATTTTTCTAGGAATTTTAAGCTCATTACTTGCCATTTCGTTTTTAGTTACGGGAATTTCATTTCTTAAGCAGAATATCCAGCCAAGAAGTGATATGATATCGTCCGAAATTATATTGGCTCCTAATTTATTCGAAACCTTTTTTGTTATGTTAGTTGTGGTATCTATTTCGGCTTGGGCGGCGCGTGTCTGTGTGCGTGAGCGCGTTTACTTATGAAAATATCTTTGATTTGGAGTCTTCTTTTTTGTTTAACATCAAACGCCGAAAACCAAACGCGAAAGTACTTAAGTGAGCTCTATCAAATTCGAAGTGAATTAAAGAAAGCGGTTTTTGATAAGTCTCGCTTTGAACAGGATATTATTAAATTTAAAATTGATATTGAAAATCAAAACTCATTATTTTTTCAAAACCAAAAAGAAACAGAAAGTCTTAAAGTTAAAATTTTAGATCGGATTTCAACGTTATACAAAATAAAGCGGGCCTACCCGCAAGGAACACTTATTTCAATTGTTAAAGAAGAAGATTTTTTAAGGAAAAGCTATTACCTAAATTTTTTGAATAACCAAGATCGATTGCTTGTAGACGAATTCAAAATCAAGACACTTGAAAACCATCAATTGAAATTAAAAATACAAGTTTATATGAAAAGACTTCTAGATCTTCAAAATAAGAACAACTTAAAATACACTGAGTTTTTAGAAAGAGAAATTAAACAGCGAGAGCTCATTCGACAGATCCGTGAAAGCGTTAAGGTGCAAGGCCCAGTAGGAAGCGATCAAATTCTCATGAATCAAAATTTTTTTTCTGAACTTCGGGGGCAACTCGAGCTTCCAATTGATGGAAACATCAAAGGTGCATTCGGGCTTGTGAGAGATTCTGAAACACAACTGGCAATACTGAAAACTGGTCTGTATATTATATCACCCAATGCTTTTGAGGTTCGTAGTGTATTTGAGGGTGAGGTTTTATACACAGAGAATGTTCCGGGTTGGGGTCCGACAATCATTATCGACCATGGTGAATCCTATTACTCTGTTTATAGTTATATTAAGAACCTGAGCGTTAGGCCAGGGGATCGGGTTTTTACTCAGCAAAAACTGGCCGAGGTTGCGCATGTGATTTACGATAATCAAAAGACTGAACGAGGCGTTTATTTTGAAATCAGACATTATTCAGAACCCGTCGATCCTCGTTTTTGGTTCAAAGGAGCTCAACAATGAAAAATTGGTTCACAAGTCGGTCCTTCAAATCAACTTTTTTTGTGACAATTTTAATTGGCGCTTTGTTCGCTGTGAGTTTTTCGCAAAGAATGATGACTGCTTGGGCTGAAGATCGTTATTCTGATTTGCAGAATTTTTCGAAAGTGTTGAACTTAGTACAGCAGTATTACGTTGAAGAAGTTGATACAAAAAAATTAATTTATGGTGCCATTAAAGGCATGCTTCGAGAGCTTGATCCACACACAAACTTTATGCCGCCTGACATGTTTAAGGAGTTCGAAAATGAAACAAGCGGTGAATTCGGTGGTCTGGGTATTGAAATCTCAGTTCAGAATGGAATTTTAACAATTATTTCGCCCATCGAAGATACACCAGCATGGAAAGCGGGAATTAAAGCAGGCGATAAAGTCGTGGCAATTAACGGGCACTCAACCAAAGGAATGAGCCTTGTTGAAGCTTCTCAGTTTTTGCGTGGAAAAAGAGGATCTCAAGTGATTCTTAAAATTGTTCGAGAAACAGAAGAGAAGCCTCAAGACATTACAATTGTGCGCGGAAGTGTTAAAATTCGTTCCGTAAAATATACTGATATGAACGACGGCTATGCTTACGTTCGCATCACAAGCTTTATTGAAAACACGGCGAAAGATTTAGATAAAGTGTTATCAGAACATGAATCTCAATATAAAAAAATTGAAGGACTTCTGATTGATTTAAGAAAAAATCCAGGCGGCCTTCTTGATCAAGCTGTTAAAACAAGTGATATGTTTCTTAAAGATGGAGTCATTGTCAGCACAGTTGGCCGAAGTGCTAAAGAAAAAGAAGTGACTTCTGCAACTCGCAAAGGAAAGCGGACAAACTTTCCAATTGTGATTTTAGTGGATCAATATTCAGCTTCTGCAAGTGAAATTGTATCCGGAGCTTTGCAGGATAATAAAAGAGCTCTCATCGTAGGCGAAAAGACCTTCGGTAAAGGATCAGTGCAATCTATAGTTAAATTACAAGATGGTAGTGGTCTTAAATTAACAGTTGCTCGATATTATACTCCTCGTGGAGTGAGCATCCAAGCCGAAGGAATTAAGCCTGATATTGAAATTGATGATGTAGATCCAGAAGTCTTTTCAAAATCGATTGTTAAAAATAAAGGCAGTCGAGAAAAAGATATTCAAGGTCACTTGAAAAGTGAAAAAGAACAGAAAGATGAGTCTGATAATAAGCAAAAATCAAATGACGCTCTTGCTTGGTGGATCGACTACGGATCTAAACAAGATGAGCTCACTTTAAAAGAAAAGCTTTTCAGGTCTGATTATCAGGTATACCAGGCTTTTAATTATCTAAAAGCTTGGAAGACACTTCGCTCCATTTCTCAATGATTGTCATTAAGGTTCGGATCATCTAAGTTTAGAGTATGAGCTTTATAGGAAGGTTATTCTTCATTGCGTTTTTAAGTACGGCTGAAGCGAAGTTCACACGCGGTGACAGTTTTCAGTATGCAAATATTGACGGGACGCTGACGATTACTTGTAAAGCTCGAACTAAAACTGTGACTTGCCGAGATGTTTTTATGGAGCCTTGGCCTTACGATACTTTCGTCGGGCCCCGAAATTTTCATGTTCAATCCGTTGAATTGCGTTCAACAGTAGGCACGGAATCACAAATTGTAGTTGTTCCTTACGATGGAAAAACAGGGAAATCTGCTGAAGTTAACTTAGGAGTTTATTCTTTATTCCAGAAGCCACTACTAAAAGTCGGCGAGAATAAATTAAGATATGTTTTATTGGATAAAAAAAATACCGTTATAGAAGTCGATACTTTTAATGTTTCAGTTACTCGGGGTAAAACTCGTTCTTGTTCCCCAAGGGAAACACAAACTGAAAATCCGGAAGATTGCGACTATTCTTATTCCCTTTGCCAACTTTATTTTCGCAATCAAAACTACTGTCGTTAGAAAAAAGTGCCTCCCTATTTTTTTAAGTAGGCACCTTTTTTTAAATTACTCTTGTTCTTTTAATTGTGACGCTGGAACTTCTTTTACTTTTGCCGTATTCAATAAGAACTGGATTACTTTTTCTTCAGTTAAAGAATAAGTGAGCCTGCTCAGCTGTTCTGGCTTTGCATAAAACTCTTTTACTTTTTTAACTTCAAGTCCAGTTTGCGCAGCGTACTGTTCAAGTTTTTCTTCAACATCTGCAGGAGTGCAGCCCAAGTCGTGCTTTCTTGCGATTGCATCAATCAAGAAGCTTGATTGGATCATTTCTTTTGCGCTTTTAGCAAAATCTGCGTCCCATTTTTCTATGTATTGTTCAAAATCAGTTGGAGTCATACCTTGATTTTGCATTCTGTTTTTGAAGTCTTCGATTAAAGATTTTTTTTGTTCTTCCATCAAACGAGGCGGAACGTCTACTGGATTTTCTTCTGCTAGCTTGCGTACAAGTCGATTTTTAAAAGCTTCATCAATTCGCTTTTTGTCACTTTCCATCATATCGTTTTTGATTGTGTTTTTAAGGCTCGCAAGATCTTGTTCCCCACCAATTGATTGAATAAATTCATCAGTTAGCTCAGGAAGCACTTTTTTCTTTAATGTTTTTAAAATAACTTTGAATGAAACTGGCTTACCTTCCAGGTCAGAGGCATGATACGGAGTCGGAAACTGTAAGTTAATCGTTTTTTCTGAACCAATTTTCATACCGACAACAGCTTCTTCAAAACCTTCGATAAACTGCTTAGATCCTAATTCTAATTGATGATCTGTGCCTTTACCGCCATCGAGTGGTTTGCCATCAACCGAACCATCAAAATCAATAACAGCTGTATCACCCATTTGCGCAGGACGATCTTCTAAAATGTCAGCCATTTTAGCATTTTTTGCACGAACGTTTTCCAGAACAGCATCAATACGTTTTTCATCGAATTCGAGTTTTTCTTTTTCGACTTCAAGACCTTCATATTTTTTTAAAGAAATTTCTGGGCGAACGTCAAATTCAGCAGAGAATTTAAAATCAACACCTTCCAGTGGGTCAGCAAATTCGAACTCAGGGTTGCCGATTGGATCTAATTTGTGGGTCGACAGAGCTTGGCCGTAATGATTTTGAATAAGATCTTGAACGACATCGACTTTCACTCGGTCGCCATACATGGATCGAACGGCTGATAAAGGGGCTTTTCCTTTACGAAAACCTTTTAATTGCACATTTTTTTGAATGTTATTGAAGTGTTTTTGGAAAGTGCTTTCAACAGTCGTAGCTGGAACTTCAATATGAAGGCGACGCTGTAATGAAGAAACGTTTTCAACACTGGATTTCATTAATTTCTCCGATGAATGATTGAATGTTTAAAATGCTGTGGGATACTAGGAAAACCACTCTGAAAAGGCAAGAAAATTGACGCGACAAATTAAGGGTCCCTTGAAAGAAATACACTTTGTCACCGGAAAGGGTGGAGTTGGAAAATCAACTTATGCAGTTTTACTTGCGGCTCGATTTGCAAAGCAAAACCGTCAAACCTTACTTGTCGAAATAGGCGATAGAAGCTTTTATTCATCACTTTTTGAAAAACCCATAAAATATAAGCCCACATCAATTGTAGATAACTTGGAAGTGGCGCATTGGTCTGCGCACGAGTGCTTAAAAAGCTATGTGATGTCATTAGTGAAAGTTCAGGCTGTTTATAAGCTCTTTTTTGAAAATCCGATCAGTCAGAGTTTGATTCAAGTGGCCCCTGCGTTATCTGAACTTGCTGTAATTGGCCAAATAACGTCATCTCCAAGGCAACATGGCCCTCATGGAAATCATGAAGTTCTTGTCGTGGACGCCTACGCCACGGGTCATTTTCTAAACCTCGTGCGTTCCCCTAGCGCCATGGCCGAGACAATACCTATCGGCCCTATGCATGATCAAAGTGCGCAAATGGACGAAGTCTTAAGAAATTCCGAAATGTGCCATTGTCATATTGTAACAGCTGCGGAAGAGCTTGTTCTAACTGAATCACTTGAGCTTCTGCAAACTTTAGAAAAAGAATTGTCGTGGAGACCCGATTTTATTTTGAATCGCTATTTAGAAACATTTTTAAATTCTCAAGATTTAAATCATCAAGATCAGTTTTTACTTCAAGCTTTGCATAATAAACTTTTGCAACAGGAACTGGCCGTTAAAATTTTGAGCGAAAATCAGAAGCAGTTAATAAAAGTTCCGTTGATTAAAAAACTTCAGACATTTCAAGATATGTATGAGCTTATATGAAAAATAAAACTCAAATAATGATACAAATGGGGCCAGGGGGAGTCGGTAAAACAACAATTTCTGCAGCCTTTGGATTTTATTGGGCGGCCATGGGAAAAAAAGTTCTTGTTATGACAATCGACCCGTCTAAAAGACTAGCGCAAGCTTTAGGAATCGAAGGGCAAAAAGGCGTTGTAAAAGTTGATTATAAGGGAAGCCTCAAGGGTGAGCTTTTTGCTATGATTCTTAATCATGAAGAAATTTTTGATTCTTTCGTTTTGAAAGCAGCTCAGAAAAATTCCGTTGCCCAAAAATTATTTGAAAATAAACTTTATAAAGCTTTGAAGACAAAGCTTCAGGGTTCACAGGATTTTACGGCTTTGATTGAGCTCTATCGCAAAGCTGAAAGCCAAGAATATGATATTATTATTCTTGATACTCCGCCGGCTGAGCATGCTTGGCAATTTTTAGATGCTCCCTTAAGAATCGTCACGCTTTTTCAAGATAAAGTCGCAAAATGGTTTCGTTGGATGGGTGGCGATACGACCTCAATCTGGTCTCAAGTAGTGAATGTTGGAGCCAAGCAAGTTTTTAAAGTGATGGAGTTGTTAACGGGATCTGAATTTGTAAAACAAATCGCTGATTTTTTTAAAGCTATTCATCTTTTCCAAGATCAGCTTCGGGATCAAGTAAAAAAAAGCCATGAGTTACTTAAAAGCAAAGAAACAGAATTCACTCTGATTACAACACAAGATGAGCTTAAAATTCGAGAAAGTCTTGAGTATGTCCAGGAGATGAAAGAAAAAGGATATCAACTTAAAAGAGTCATTTTGAACCGAGCATGGCCAGAAAATAAAGTAACTGACCTTCGTCTTGAGAAATTTAAATCAGATCAAAAAAAACAAATTCTTCATCTTATCGATTTGTTAAGTGCGAATCAAAAATCATCATTAGACTTGATGAAGCGTTGGCCGCAAGATGTAAAAGTACTGAAAGTTTACGATACCCTTAAATCTTCTCATGATTTAGAAAGACTTAAGCAAATGTCAGAGGATATGATGAGAGCCTTTACATGAACAAAATATTTTTATTCATTTTTTTTCTACTGGCGACTTCTTGCCAATACTTTAAACGAAACGCTGTTGTTGGACCTGATTATTATCAAGTCCACTGGGATGAAAGCGTGAATTTGATCAAACAGCAAAAACTTGAAGAAGCAGAGCCTGTATTAAAAGAGCTGTATTCTTCGGCGCAGTTTGCTCATCCTGAATTGGCTATAAAAGCACTTTTTGAATTAGGGCAGATAAGTGAAAAAAAAGGCGAATGGTTGTTAGCATTATCTCAGTTTAAAGAATGTGAAATCAAAAAAAATTATTTACAAGGATTCAAGGCTGAACTTGAATTGCCTGCGCGTTTAGCAGGTCTTTACGCGACTTTGGGAGAACTTCAAATTTCAGAACTGTATGCAAAAAAAGTCGAATCAAATCTTCAGATCTACAGGCAGCAAATAAGTTTATCCGAACAGAAAGCTTGGTGGGCAGAAACTCTTTATCGAATGGGAAGTTTTCCAGTTCAGTCCTTAAGTGCAGATAACTGGCAAAACTTTGCTCGTCGATTTCATTCGACCAGCCAATATCTTATTCAATCTATGGAATTGTCAGACTCTGTTTGGTCCGAAAGAAGTTTTGAGTTGGCGCAAATGTTTTTTAAGAAATCCTTTGAGCTCTTATCAACAAGTCCTGGTGATTTAGAAGAGAACAGTGTTTTATTGGGGTCTCAGGTTCGTGATCGTATTAATCTTTTGCAAGAAATCTTTGAAAAAATTCAGCTCTATCGTCCACTTGATCTTGAAAAATCCAGATTAGTTTGGCTTTTTTATCAGTCCGTTTCGGATAATCAAAAGCAAGCTCAAGACAAGTTGTATAAAATAAAAGACTCAGCGCCCCTTAGTCGCCAAAGTGAAAAACGAAATGCTCTTAAACGAGATGGTATTTTAGTTAATCCGAAGTCAGGTGGGATTGACAATAACTCGAACGATCCCAACTTGTAGGTTTATATGACACAAAAAATTCTTCATCAGCACACAATTCAAAATAAAGACGCCATCTGCGATTGGTACAGCAACAAAATCAAGGACATTTCATTTCCTATCTATTCTAGCTACGATATTAGGGACTCTGGCTACAAAGTGACAAATGTCGATGCCAACATTTATCCCGCGGGATTCAATAATATTTGTCCTGTTGATCAGGAAAATTTACCCGAATTATTTCAGAAATACTTAAAAGCTCATTACCCGCAAAATTTTAAAAAGATTCTATTGATCACGGAAGAGCATACTCAAAATCCTTATTATTTAGACAATATTGATACAATTATGAGTGTTCTGCGCGAATCGGGCTATGAAGTTAAAGCGGCTTTTCCCAGTCATTTGGAAAATAATTTAATTCTTGAGTCTGCCAAGGGAAAAAAAGTCGAAATTTGGGGTGGAGCAATTGGCAGCGCCATTTGGCAGGAGTTTAAACCTGATCTTGTTATCAGTAATAATGACTTTTCAATTTCTCATGAGGAGTGGGGACACCAAGTTCAAGTTCCACTTAATCCTCCACGCGAGCTGGGTTGGTATCAAAGAAAAAAATCAAGATACTTTAAGCACTACAATCAACTAGTGGAAGAGTTTTCAAAAATTGCACAACTGGATCCATTCACAATGCGTGTTGAAACAGAAATATTTGAAAATTTTGATATTAACAGTGAAGTAAGCCGTAATGCGCTTGCAGATCAAGTCAGTGGATTTTTGAAAAGCTTAGAAAAGTCTTACGGTGAGCGTGGTATTGATCAAAAGCCATTCGTATTTGTGAAAAATAATTCTGGAACCTATGGACTTGCAGTCATCAAAGTCAGTGACCCGGAAGAAATTAAAGAGTGGAGCTATAAATCGCGAAAAAAAATGAAAGCAGCAAAAGGCGGGCGGGAAGTCGAAGAGGTCATTATCCAAGAAGGGATTCCCTCTGTCATTCAAGCTGGTGCGGCAACAGCAGAACCTGTTATTTATATGGTAGGTTGTGAGCTTGGTGGTGGATTTTTAAGGACTCACGCAGAAAAAGATCCAACGGAAAGTCTGAACAGCCCCGGAGCTTTGTACAAAAAACTGTGCATGTCTGACTTACTGATTAAACCAGAACAATGTCCAATGGAAAACGTCTATGGTTGGACCGCAAAATTAGGACTTTTGGCGATTGGTCTTGAAGCCCAAGAAATGAAAGTTAATTTCCAGGGCTTTCTAAATGCTTCTTGCGGTGGGCGCGCGCCTTAGGTCGGGACGCACTTTTGCCTTTAAAGTTTTAGTCAACTAAACTGAATTAATGAAAAGTTATATTGCAAGTGTAGCGGTGTTTATTTCAGCGATTATCCTGGGCGTGGTTTTTTTTGTGGGTACTTTTGAGCATCAGCAAAAACGTTCTACAGCGTCTCTTAAAAATCATTATGATTTAACTTGTCTCAGTGGTGAGCAGTTGTCGGCGGCTATTGTAAATCGAGTCGTGGCAGGCTTTAAAAGTGTTCGAAAAGAAGGATACTTGGGAATTCATGTTGGGCATTTTACTTATTCTGATTCTGAATCAGACAAACAGGAATCTTGCAGTCAAAATAAAGATCGAAATATCAGCAGTGCGTTTTCATTAGCTTCAAAAAAAATGGCTTGTGAAATATATCCCAAGATAAATTTGATATTTCTTGCCGATGGAGAATCAGTCGGCGGAAATAAAAGACAAATGGATATCGAGGCGCCTTGTGCGGTCTCAAGTGATTTGAATCATACTGAAGTGACTTGGGTTCCCTGGAAGCAATTGGCTATGGAAACTCCTTTCGAAGGAGTTTCTGAATACAGTAAACCCAGTAAAGTAACTGTTAAAACGTTTAACATCACAGATAAATGGCCTGACAAATGGATACTCGAAAAAATTGAAATGGAAGGCGATGCGGGTAAAATATCAATTGATGCGGCTCAGATTAAAAAAGTTGCCGGTCGCGCTTTTGTTTTCGAATTTAATTAGTCTATTTTTGAATTTTCGCAGTCATTTCTGACTGCGAAAAATATTTTTAATTTACTTACTTAGTGCCGGATGCGGCTTTGGCGAATTCAACAAATGTCCTAATCATGGCGCCACTCGCCCCTTTTTTAGAACAGTAGTTTAAGCGATTACCAACAGCCCAACCAGTTCCCGCGATGTCAAAATGAGCCCAGGGAATTCCTTCGCCTACAAACTGTTCTAAAAATGCAGCAGCGGTGGCTGATCCGGCCCCTTTGCCAGAGGATATATTTGATAAGTCGGCGAAAGTGCCTTTCATATCTTGAACATGATAGTCAGTTAACGGCATTCTCCAAACCCATTCGCCAGAAACTTCTGCTGCTTTTTCAACTTTTTTACTTAATTCCGCATGCCGAGTGAAATATCCAGTGTGAGTATTGCCAAGAGCCATTACCATAGCGCCAGTCAATGTGGCCGCATCAAGAATCATTTGTGGCTTCAGTTCTGAAGCATAACTTAAAGCGTCCGCTAATATAAGTCGCCCTTCAGCGTCCGTGTTATTAACTTCAAATGTTTTCCCATTTCGAGCTGTGTGTATATCCCCAGGCTTGGTCGCAGATGGACCAGCTAAATTTTCAGTCGATGGAATTAATCCGATGACGTTGATTTTTAATTTTAATTTTGCAATTGCTAAAATAGTTCCGATGACGTTAGCTCCGCCACACATGTCGTACTTCATGTCTTCCATGCTAGCGCTGGGTTTGATGCTGATTCCGCCACAATCAAATGTAAGACCTTTGCCAACATAAATAAGAGGCTTATCCGTTGCTTTTGCTCCTTTATATTCCATGATAATAAATCGAGGTTCTTCTGAAGAGCCCATTGAAACGCCAAGGAGGCCACCCATTTTTTCTTTTTTAATGCGCGCCTTGTTCCAAACTTGAACTTTAACGCCCGTGCCTTTGGCTGCTTGAACTGCGTTATGAGCTAAAATTTCAGGAGTCATTAAATTTCCAGGAGTGTCACCTAGGTTTCGAGAAAAGTTCACACATGAAGCAAGTACAACACCTTCTTCAAATCCTTTTTTAACATTCTTGTCAGCTGCGTTTTGTGAACAAATATGAAAAGTGATTTCATTTTTGTTATCAGATTTTTTTGATTTAAATTGTTCAAAGCTGTAAGAAGCTAAGTGTAATCCTTCTGTCACAGCTTTTATATAAGAAGAAGAATCTTTTAAAGAAGTTGTTATTCCATCAAAATGAAAAGCAGCTTCTGCACTTTTTAAGGACTTAACAGCATCATAAGCCGATGCTGAAGCTTGGCGAATTTTTTCGTGATTTATATCCGAAGACTTACCAAGACCAATAACAATGACATGTCTATAGCCTTGAAAATTCATTTCACGATAAAGGATGATTTCACAGTGTTTACCTGTAATATGCTTGTCTTGAATCGCTTCGGCTAGACTTTTATTGAGTTCTTTGTGGGTGATTTCAGCTAACTTCTCTTTTTGAGATGAAGCTTTCGAGAAAACAATCAAAGTGGGACATTTGATTTCTTGAACAGATTTTTTTATCAGGTGAGTTAACATTAAATCCTCTTTTATAAAACGATGTAAGCTATCAATAAGACCTAGAAATCAGGAATAACATAGATCTAGGTCCAAGCAAGGGAATTTTTAAAGTCAAAAGACCCAGAGACCGATAGATTGAAAAGAACTAACTAGGAGTTACAGCCGTGTCAGCACTCATTCCGTACGTCATCGAACAGACATCTAAAGGCGAACGATCTTACGACATCTATTCAAGATTACTAAAAGATCGAATCATCATTCTTGGCACAGCGGTCACGGATGATGTTGCGAATGCAATTATTGCCCAAATTCTTTTTTTAGAAAGTGATAGCCCAGAAAAAGATATTCACTTTTATATCAATTCACCTGGTGGCAGCGTTGCTGCGGGTTTAGCAATTTACGATATGATGCAATTTGTGAAATGTGATTGTGCGACGTTCTGCATGGGAACAGCCGCCAGCATGGGCTCTTTACTTCTTCAAGCGGGAACTAAAGGCAAACGATACAGCATGCCAAACACCCGCATCATGATTCACCAGCCACATCTCGGCGGTGGCGGGTTAGGTGGCCAGGTTACAGATATCGAAATTCATGCAAAAGAGCTCGTGAAGACAAAGGAAAAGCTTGTTAAGATTTACGAGAAACACACAGGACTTGGTTATGATATCCTGTACAACAAAATGGAAAGAGACTACTTTATGAGCGCCGAAGAAGCGAAGTCTTTGGGGCTGGTTGATCATATTGTTCCATCTCGAAAAGTATCAACATAGTCAAATGTGTCAACAATTGGTATCAGCAAGTAGCACAAGCAGAAGGATAATAAATAGATGAGCACGTTGAATAGTAATCTTAAATGTAGTTTTTGCGGAAAAAGTCAAAAAGAAGTTAAAAAACTAATAGCGGGACCTGGCGTCTATATATGTGATGAGTGCATTGATCTTTGTACAGATATTATTGTCGAAGAAAAAGAAAAAGAAGTTTCAGTCAAAGGTAATTTAAAAGTTCCTCGGCCAGCGGAAATTAAAGCTCATTTGGACGAATACGTGATCGGCCAAACAGATGCAAAAAAAGCTTTGGCGGTGGCAGTTCATAATCATTACAAGCGTGTGAATGCTTCCGGTGGTAAGAAAAATCAAGAAGTCGAACTTCAAAAATCAAATATTTTACTAATTGGACCAACGGGTTCAGGTAAAACATTATTGGCTCAAACAATTGCAAAAATCTTGAATGTTCCATTTGCAATGGCAGATGCGACAACGCTGACTGAAGCCGGCTACGTTGGTGAAGACGTGGAAAATGTTGTTCTGAATCTTTTGCAGGCTGCAGATTGGGATGTTGAAAAAGCTCAAAAAGGCGTGATTTATATTGATGAGATCGATAAGATTTCTCGTAAGTCTGAAAATCCATCTATCACACGGGACGTAAGTGGTGAAGGTGTTCAGCAAGCTTTGCTTAAAATTTTAGAAGGAACGGTTGCGAATTTGCCCCCAAAAGGTGGGCGTAAACATCCTCAACAAGAATTTATCCAAGTGGACACAAGTAATATTCTTTTTATTGTGGGCGGAGCTTTCGTTGGTCTGGATAAGCAAATTGAAAGTCGGACTTTAAATAAGTCGTTGGGAATTGGTGCGGATATTAAAACGCAAAAAGAAAAAAATGCGATGCCTGATAGCAATATGCTCAGGAAACTTGAACCTGATGACTTGGTCAAATTTGGATTAATACCAGAATTTATCGGTCGTTTGCCAACACTTGCTGTTTTAGATCCTTTGGATGAAGCGGCTTTAATTGATATTTTAGTTCGCCCTAAAAATGCAATCACAAAGCAGTATCAGAAACTTTTTGGGTTTGAGGGTGTTGAATTAAAATTTACGGAAAAAGCATTAAAAGCAATTGCTGAAACCGCTATCAAGCGCAAAACAGGGGCAAGGGGCTTAAGAGGAGTCATTGAAACTTCAATGCTTGATATTATGTTTGATATTCCATCGAAAACGAATATCAAAGAAGTTGTGATCGACGAAAATGTGATCTTGCAAAAAGGGCAGCCCGTTCTAATTTACAAGACTGAATCTGAAGCGGCAGCAAGCCGGCAATCGAGTGATCCCGCTGAGAGTGCGTAATCAGCCCGAAATTTAGGCATAAGATATTTTATTTTTTTATTAACCGATGAAGCCTCGACTAGGAAATGATCCAAATGAGGCTTAATCACAATCATCATAAGCTCGACTTCTTCTTTTTACTAAACCTGTGTGTTTTCAGCCTTATCGACTCACTTCTGCAACGGTACATAATTAATTCTTATAGCGATTTTATGTCACTTGTTTGGGGTCCAGTTTCAAAACGGTACTTTTTCCTTTTCTCTCTGACAAGATAGTCCCTATACTGAGATCACGTAGGTTTACATTGTTAAACCTCGAATCCACTGAGGGAGGCTTCATGAGTGATACAAAAGGAAGTGATACAAAAGGGCAGCAATTACCTTTACTGCCTTTAAGAGACTTGATTATTTTTCCACATATGATGATGCCATTATTTGTCGGACGTGAAAAATCAATCAACGCGCTCGAAGAAGCCATGAGTAAGCAAACTGATATCGTTTTGGCAGCACAAAAAGATGCAAAGACAAATAATCCAGAACCTAAAGATATTTATACAGTGGGAACAATCGGAACAATTATTCAGTTATTGCGCTTACCCGATGGTACTGTGAAAGTTCTTGTTGAGGGTAAGCGTCGAGTCAGAATTAAAAGTTTCATTAACAATGATTCTTTTTTCTCCGTGCAAATTGATGAAATTCCTGAAGATGTGGATAACATTGTTGAGGCACAGGCCCTTATTCGTTCGGTAAAAAATACTTTTGAAACTTATGTGAAATTGAACAAAAGAATTCCACCTGAAATCTTGATGCGAGTGTCATCAATTGATAATCCGGGTGAATTGGCTGACATTATTGTGGCCCAATTAAACTTGAAATTAGAAGAAAAACAAAAAGTATTAGAAATTTTGGATCCGGCTAAGCGCCTTGAGCATTTATTGAACACAATGACAGGTGAAATCGAGATTCTTGAAGTTGAAAAGAAAATTAGAACACGTGTTAAAAAGCAAATGGAGCGCTCACAAAAAGAATATTATTTGAATGAGCAGATGCAGGCGATTCAGAAAGAATTAGGCGAAAAAGACGATTATCAAGCCGAGCTTCAAGACCTCGAGACTAAAGCGAAAGCTAAAAAATTATCAAAAGAAGCTTTCGAAAAAACGATGAAAGAAATTAAGAAACTTAAAATGATGTCACCGATGTCTGCGGAAGCAACTGTTGTTCGCAATTACATTGACTGGGTTTTGAGTCTTCCTTGGCAAGATTATTCTGCTGAAAAGCATGATATTAAACGGGCTCAAAAGGTTTTAGATGATGATCATTGGGGTTTAGAAAAAGTAAAAGAAAGAATCTTAGAATACTTAGCTGTTTTACAAATTTCGAACACAATGAAGGGCCCAATTCTTTGTCTTGTTGGACCTCCGGGCGTTGGAAAAACTTCTTTGGCAAGATCAATTGCGACTTCACTCAATCGAAGTTTTGCTCGAATTTCATTGGGGGGCGTGCGTGATGAGGCAGAAATTCGCGGCCATCGAAAAACATATGTGGGTGCTATGCCGGGCAAAATTCTACAAGCTTTAAGGAAAGTTGATAAAGGAAATCCAGTTGTACTTCTTGATGAAATTGACAAAATGGCGAATGATTTCAGGGGTGATCCTTCTGCGGCTATGCTTGAAGTTTTAGATCCGGAACAAAATCATAACTTTCAGGATCATTATTTAGAATTAGATTATGATCTTTCTAAAGTGATGTTCATTGCTACTGCGAATTCGCTGCATACAGTTCCAAGGCCTTTATTGGATCGAATGGAAATTATTTCTTTGGAAGGCTATATCGAGCAAGAGAAATTCCATATCGCAAAAAACTACTTAGTTCCGAAACAAATCGAAAATCACGGTTTAAAAGAGTACAAAGTGACGATTCCTGAAGCCACAATCAGAAACGTCATCCGTTTTTACACAAGAGAAGCGGGTGTGCGAAACTTAGAAAGACAATTAGCGAATATTTGTCGAAAAATGGCTAAAGAAATTGTTATGGAGCAAGCCGTTGCCGATATGAAGGGTGCTAAAAAAGCCAAAAAGAAAGAAACTGCAAAGTCTCATGTGGTGACACCTAAAAAATTAGTTGAATTGTTAGGGCCTGAAAAATTTAAGTTCGGCAAAATTGAAGAGAAGAATGAAATTGGTCTGACAAATGGGATGGCTTGGACGGAAGTGGGCGGAGACCTGCTTTCTGTTGAAGCAACAGTTGTTCCTGGTAAGGGAAAATTTACCGTTACGGGACAACTTGGTGATGTGATGAAAGAGTCTTGTACGGCGGCCCTTTCTTACGTCAGATCTCGTGGCCCATTGTTTGGTTTGGATAAAGAATATTTCGCGAACATTGATGTTCATATCCATTTACCAGAAGGCGCAGTTCCTAAAGACGGTCCTTCTGCGGGCATTGCGCTGACAACTTCGATTGTTTCTGCAATCACAAAGATTCCAGTTAAGCGCACTGTTGCAATGACGGGTGAGATTTCGTTACGAGGTCGTGTTATGCCGATTGGTGGCTTAAAAGAAAAGATCTTAGCGGCACATCGGGGTGGAATTAAAATGATTATATGTCCCAAAGAAAATGACAAAGATTTGAAGGATATTCCAAAAGAAGTGATGAAAGAGCTCAAAGTGATTTTAGTGGACCATGTTGATCAAGTTTTAATCAATGCTTTGGATATTAAGTCTCCAAAAGATTTGTTTAAAAACATGAAAGCTCGTGAAGCTGGAATTATTGCTCAATATGAAGGCCAAGTTCTTCATACAACTCACTAATTTAGAATAACCTAAAGCAAAACAAAGCGCTTGGTTGGATCAACCAGGCGCTTTGTTTTTGTGAAACATCACAAAACATGCTCAAAAACAAAGCAAAATGACAAGTTGTTTAAATCAATGCGCTCCGACTTTTAGAGCCTCATTTAGCTTTCTGATTGACCACTAAAACAGATTCTGACATTTTCTGGCCCTTCTTGACAGTACATGAAATGAGAGGGCGATCTTTAAATGACACCTAATACCCTTTTAGAATTAGGCCGACTCTATTGCGAACGTGGAGATTTGAAGCAAGCAGAACCAAAGTTGGTCGAAGCTTCGGGTTTATTTTTTGCTTTGAAAGATTTTGATAATTTTTTAGAAGCACAAAATTTACTTTTAAGAATTTTTGCTGAACGTGAACAATTCGACAAAATTCAAGAAACAAAAGAAAAGCTCCAAGATCTTGTTTTAAAAGAAGGATTCGAACTTTCGTCTAAAACATTTTACACATTGGGGCTGGCGGCTCACTACCGTAATCAAGCCGAACTTTCTTTAGACTACGGACAAAAAGCATTATCGCTGGCGCTGGCTCAAGATAATAAAAAAGATATTTGCTACGCTATCTTTTTGATTGCAAACACTTACACTCTTGAACCCATCAACCGTCATCAAGATGCATTGAAAGAAATCTACAACCTTCAAGTTTTTTTTCAGGTTCTTGATATTCCTGATTTAAAAGCAGCTACTTACATGCTCAATGCACGAATTCTTTGCATCTTAAAAAAATACGATGAGGCCATAGATGTGGCATGGAAAGCGTATGACTTGCTGAAAGTGACTAAGAACAGTTCAACATCTCTTAGCTTACTAGGTTTGCTGGGTTGGATTTATTCAGAAGCGGGCGATAAAGAAATGGCTCGCTTCTATGTTGGTTTATTGATGCGCAGTGTGGACCCACAGAATTTTGTTCGTACGGCCAAAATGGGTAAGCAGCTTTCTGAAAAAATGGGAGCCGAAACACAATCTCAGTTTGATTTAATTTTCGATGAAGCTCAGAACGCTATTATTGAAAAAAAGTTAGGTAAAGTTGATTTCAAGAATCAGTTTATCCTTCTTGATTTGCTCAAGCTTTTTGTTCAAAACCCAGGTGCAGTTTTTTCTAAAGAGTACTTAGTTGAAAACGTTTGGAAGCAACCTTACGATCCAAGTGTACATGATAATAAAATATACGTGACGATTAAGCGACTTAGAAAAATGATTGAACCTGATTATGAAAAACCGAAATATATTTTTAGAGCTAAAAACGGTTACTTTATGAATAAATCAGCTCGCGTGTTGATGGAACAGTAGGAGATTTGAGCTTATGAAAATGAAGAATTTAATTGGTATTTTAATTGTTTTATTTATGAGTTCTCAGACATGGGGCACCGTCGCAGAAGCTGCAGAAAAATCACCCAATAACTGGGTGCCATTTCCTTGGGCTCAGGAACTACCTTTTACATGGTCTACGGCACAAGGTGTGTGGACTGTTGGCACTGGGATTGGGCCAGTGAATAGTTATTTCTATATTAGGGTTACAAAAGATCGGCTCAATAAAACAATCAAGTTTTTATCTATCACCGAAAAAGAAGCAGCAACGTGTTCGGTTGTGGCGACAGGCTTTGGCACAGAAGAAAACAACAGTCGAATCGTGGCCGAGATGAAATATGTCGATGATGCTCGGGCTCGGTACCGCATGATGCTTCGCTTGTATGATCCCAAAGGGGTTCCTCAGGGGCATGGTGTCCAGCCGTTTAAAGGCAAGGTCATGGTTTTAACGATCATGCCTCAAACTTCGAACAAGGTTTATAATTATCCGATGACCAAGATCTCCGACCGTACAGAGTATCCTTGCAAACCGGTAAAATAATTGTTGCCATCCACCAGCCGACGATTTAAAACGTCGGCTTCTTACCAAACAGGGAGTTAGCTCAGTTGGTAGAGCGCCACCCTTACAAGGTGGATGTCGCAGGTTCGAATCCTGTACTCCCTACCATT
>JAOASS010000020.1:0-28207 GCA_030158485.1 Pseudobdellovibrionaceae bacterium
ATCGGGGTTTAAGTGGGCCAATTTTTGAATATTAAACCCTTGAACCTGGGTAAAGGCTCCTCCCACATACCAGCCGCCGGCGCCATCAGAGATCACAGCATTTAAAGATCCATTAAAAGGCGAGCTTGTTCCATTTTGCAATTGAGCCGAAGGAAAATTTGAACTTCCCGTCGTTGTATCCAGTGGAGTTCCATAACTTGGAGCATTGGCCACAAAGTTTCCACCGACATAAAGAACCCCGCTACCTAACGCCAAAGCGTTAGCCGCACTGCCTGAGTTTAAATTTCCGATATCGGGATTAAAAGTTGTATCTAAACTGCCATCAGCCAAAATACGGGCTGCCAATTTTCTGGAAACTCCGCCAACAGATTTTAAATCGCCGCCGATGTACCAGCCGCCCGCACCGTCTGAAATTGTAGCATTAACAGTTCCTGCAATAGCCATTGTTTTTCGATCAAAGCTGGTCAGCGCTTTTCCCGTTGTGCTGTCGATTGGCAACGCAGAACCCGTACAAGTTCCGACTTGGGTAAAAGATCCTCCCACAACAACTCGGTTAGCTGCAGGAACTGGAGAGATTGCATAAACATCCCCATTAAAACACAAATCCCCGAAGCGATTGATCGCATTTCCTAAAATAGCGCGGGCTCCGCCTCGGTTAAACGGACCCGACATCGGCACTTGTGCTTGTGCTCTAATTGAAAACGAGCACAAGCCTAACAAAATAGAGTAGATTAAAAAGGAGGGTTTTCGATGCCCAATCATGTCTACATAATCGGCACTTTTTGCTGTTTGCTTAAACTCTCGAAAGCTTCTCGGGTTTCTCGAAATGAAACAGATCAGTCTTAAAAATAGCTTTTACAACTTCGATTAACACCGGAAGCTTTTTCGAAAAGTTTTTTGATGACTTCAAAATCAAGATATTGATTTCCGCTTAAATGTGAATTTTGAGAATCCGTTCCCTGGCCTGCGCCGAACCAAGCAAAATCAACTCCAGCGGTCCCCGCTTTATTATTCCAAACTCCATCAACGGCTTTTCCATGCGCATCTAAATAAAGAGAATAAGAAACAGGCAACACTTTGTGAACTTGTCCTGCAGCTACTTTAAATTTTGTCTGTCGATTACTTTTTTTAACATTCATTTCAGATAAAGTGAAAAGTTCCACTTGAGCTTCGACTTTTTGCGTGGCTTTTGGAAATTGATTTTTTTCTTCAAGGCTTAAGTTTTCATGGGCGCTTAACGTTCTTGAATAGCCAACAACACTTTCATTCCAAATCTCAGGTCCTAAATGAGAATCAATCACAAAAGATTTTTGTTGATGACTTAAATAAAACCGAAGAGCCATATCAAAAACGGCAGCATTCGGTTGAGCTTCACTTCTGGAACTTTGCGATGGGGCACCAATCTGACTGTATTTTTCCACGTAAAAATAACTAGCCCCAGCCAGTGCTTTTAAATCCGCAGGTTGAAAGCGAATTTTAATTCCATCCGGGTTCACCACATCAATCCGATGCTGTGGTTCTTCCATTAAAATCCCAGCACAACGAACGCCATTACAAAAACCTTCCCATTCTTCAGGTGGCATTTGGCGTTGTGGGCCCCGCTTTGATAATTCTGTTTGAGTCATCGAATATTGATAGTCGCCAACATACAGGTCAAACTTTTCAGCAGGAGACAAAGAATCGATTTGTTCAAGACTCAGCTGACTCACTTCCTGAAAAGTAGGCAGAGGACTCACAAATCCGGCAGCTCTATTTTTTTGCCACCGATTTGCTAAGCCCCCTTTTTTCATCGGAAAATAATTTCCAGCCCACGGAGCTCGGTCTTCAGTCAGCAAATAGCGCCCGTAGCCTTTATAAGGATTTTGAAAATCTTGGAGTAGATCTGTTGAAAATTCAGATTGAATC
Organism: Pseudobdellovibrionaceae bacterium; assembly: GCA_030158485.1. Classification (GTDB taxonomy): domain Bacteria; phylum Bdellovibrionota; class Bdellovibrionia; order Bdellovibrionales; family Bdellovibrionaceae. The sequence goes on from JAOASS010000020.1 coordinate 1,906, forward strand.
GAAGCATTGAAAAGAAAATGAAGATCCGTATCAAAATCTGCAGCATGAACTGACAATTGATTTAAAATAGCAAAAAGAAATGGAATTAACGTTCTGAGTGATTTCATTTAAAAACTAATATAACTTAAAATTTCAAAGTGAATGAAATTTTTCTAAAATCTCGATCTTTTCTTCAAAACCTGTCTAAAAGTTCGACGAACCGTTTTTGAGGTTTTTTTCAATCAAAAATCAAAATCCTAAATAAGCTGACCGTCCCAAAGTTTTTTTAAAAACTTCTCGAAATTCAGATACTCAACGCCACCATGAACTCCACTTGATGAAAAACGCCCAATGACATAATATTTTTTTATCAAACCTTCCTGTTTTAAAGCTTGAAGTCCTTTTGTAAATTCTGGTTTGAATTGCTTGCTTAATTTGAATTCAATTGCCATATCCTGTTCAACGATTAAGTCAACTTCGTGGGTTTTTGAGCGCCAGTAGTAAATATTTTTACGTATTCGTCGATAAGACAAATAGGCGCGAATTTCTTGAATCAAAAATAATTCAAATTGAACCCCTAGGTCAGAAGCACTTTCAGGAAGTGGTAACCGACGAGCAAAATAGTTAGCAACACCACAATCAAAAAAATAAAATTTAGATTTCGTCGAAGCTTTTCTTTTCAAAGTTTTTTTAAAAGGCATCAGCTCAAAACCAATAAGGGTATCTTTTAAAACCTCGATATAACCTTCAATTGTTCGTGCGGGAACACCAGAATCACTGGACAGAGTTTGATAGTTTAACTCTTGCCCGTTCGATAGAGCTATTGTTTCTAAAAAACGAACAAAGCGTTCATAATTTCTCACGGCGGCTTCGGCTTTGATCTCTTCAGATAAATAAACACGACCGTAAGCTTCTAAATCTTCAATGGGCTCTTCTGAGTTCCAAACTAAAGGTAATCCTCCGTAATTTAGATATTTCATCAGATCAAAATCAGTGAGTTCTATATAAGTTAACGGAAATAACTGGGCCTCGCGAGCACGGCCACCAAGCATATTTGCGCCTGTTCTTTTGAGCTTACGGGCCGAACTCCCCGTCAGTAGAAATCTAATTTTTCTTTCTTCAATTAAACGATGAACTTCATCTAAAAGCTGGGGTAACTTCTGGATTTCATCAATCACAACAACTTGATTTTTAGATTTAATTTTTTCTCCTAAAGCCTTGGGGCGTCTTAAAAATTCTTCGTAAACATCAGCGTCTAAAAGGTCAAAAATTTGAGCCGATTTCAACTGTGCTCGAATTAAAGAGCTTTTCCCGGTTGCGCGTGGACCAAATAAAAAGTAATTTGTTTTTTTAATAATCTCTTGAAGATTCAGACTTCTTTTATACATTGGACAAGTTTAGCAAAATCGGCAAGAAGTTGCCAGTTTTAATGCAAAATCGGCAAGAAGTTGCCAGTTTTAATGCAAAATCGGCTTAAACTGGGACTTCGTTTTTTGTATTTCGGCGATTCAGATACAATTCGACTTCTTGAAATGGAATTCTTCTGTGTCCGCCTTCAGTTTGGTAACACTGAATAGTGCCCCTTTTGATTTCACGCCGGACTGTGTTTTCAGAAATGCTCATGTGTTTGGAAAGCGCTTCTGTAAATTCTGGAAGAGTAAAATCTTTTACTTCTGATTTTTGAATTGTCTGTCGAAAAGTCGAAGGTTCTGGAATCCACTTTTTTTCGGAAAGATGTTCATCAACATAAATCCAAGTTTGCTTTAGACCTTCAAGAACGCCCCTTAACATATCTTCAGAGATTTGAAAATCAGAATCTATCTTGGAAGTTTTGGCAGAATTTCTAGTGTCCGATTCCTCACTTAGGCGCACCGATTTCCAGAATCCTAAGTCAGGAACTGAAATCACAATTTCGTTAAGTACTTTGCGAAGCACAACGGGATATTCGAGAGAACTCAGTTTGATTTTTTTCATAGGTCAAATTCTGCCAAAACTTCCAGAAAATACTACGGGACGTTAGTCTAGTTATCTATGCATGATTAGTGAAGTATTCTTGCGCAAATGTCGCAAGCGATCTTTAATATTTAAACTTGACTTTATTATTTAAAAAACAAGCATTAACGGCGTCCACAGAAGGATTGTGAAAATCGTGAACGAACTTATTCTGACTCGAAATATTGAAGATGTCGCAATTTTAGGCTCGTGGCTTTTTCAAAAAGGTAAAAAAACTCAGCGTTATTACCGCCGAATCGTTCAAGTTTTTTTTGGTTATTATCCGGGATTAACTCTTAAAACCACGGAAGTGACACATTTGGCACTTTTTCTGAAGACTTACGGAATAACTGCTGATTCCACTCGAAATACTTATAAAAATGCCCTTTCATCTTTATTTAGTTTTGCGACTAAAACGGGTTATATTCCAAGAAATCCGGCTCTGGCATTAGAAAGTATTAAAACTCCTGATCAAATTTATTCTAAAGTTTTATCTAAAGCTCAAGTTGAACAAATGATTTTTAAAGAAAAAAGTTTAAGGAACAAAATGATCCTTAAAATTCTTTATTTCACAGGGCTTCGGGTTGAAGAAATCAGTCAACTCCGAAAGACTTCTTTTCAGAGCACCGAAAATGGAGTCATTATGATGGTCGAAGGAAAGGGTCGAAAAGTTCGATCTCTGCACCTGCCCGCGCATTTAAGTTCAGAAATATTTCAGTACGCTGAAAATTTGCCTTCCGAATATCTTTTTACCACCCAAAAAAACTGTTTTGAAGCTTATCAACCCCTGTCAACTTCGCAAATATTTCGCATCGTCAAGCGGGCCGCTAAAACAGCTAAACTGAGCGTGGCCCCTTCACCCCACTGGCTTCGTCATACGAGTGCCACCCATGCGATTGAAGCCGGAGCTCCGATACACGTCGTTCAAAGGTCCTTGGGTCATGAGTCGATTTCAACTACTGGAAAGTATTTAGATTTGAGACCCAAAGAATCGGTCGGTGATTATTTAAAACCTTTGGCAGATCTGGAAGATTTATAGCATGAGATCTTTGAACTTAGTTTTTTTGTGTAGTTTATTTTTTCAGTTTATTTCCACTTCAGTTTTCGCGGGCCAATGTGAAACTATCAAAAAAACACCTTACGCTACTTTACAAGCTTGCGATAAACTTAAAATACTTTGGCTTAAAGGAACTCCCGTAGAAAGAGCTCGTGCTCACGGAGAATTATTAGGCCGCGAATTGACGGTTGAAAATTTAAATCTTTTTTATTCCCTTTCGACTCGAGGAATTGATCCTGATTCAATTCAATTTAAATTGGTTGATTGGCTTTTGAACCGTTTAATTCAATGGTCAACCAAAGATACTGCGGCATCCTATGATGAAGAAATTTTTGCCATGGCGAAATCGGCAAACTTACATCCGATAAAATTAAAACGAGCTTTTGCACTTCCTGATTTAGCTGCATTTTCTTGGGCCCTTCTCAGTCGGCAAGGAAAAAGTCTGCCAACGCAAGGTTGTACCAGTGCGATTTATTCGAATGCTTCCACGGGACAGTTTCTTCAAGGTCGCAATTTAGATTTTCCAGGATCTCCAGCCTTTGATCAAAATCCTTTACTCGTTGTGCATCTTCCCTCGCCTGGATCACCAGAATTAAAACATGTTTCAGTCGGTAGTGCCGGTGTTCAATTTTCAGGGATCACGGGCTTTAACGAAGCCGGTCTGACATTTTCAGTTCATCAAAATTACACTCGTCTTCTTAGTTTTAAAGGCGTTCCCATGCCCTACATCGGTGAACTTGTTTTACGTTCGGCTCGAAGTTTAGATGAAGCTATCGCGATTATAAAAAAAAATCGGCCAGGCCCGCTTTGGACTTTTGTGATTTCCGATATCAAGACAGGACAAGCCCTAAGCGTGGATGTTTCAAATACACATTTGAATATTCGTTTCAAAAAGGATGATTTTTTTATTCAAACAAATCATTTAGAAGACAATTTAAAAAAAGAACTCAGTCTAATGGACTCAGGGACTCGGCAGAACTCTCTTTTTCGATATCAAAAAGTTTTAGAAGATATGAAGCTCTGGAAAAATCCAAAAGCTCTTAATATGGCTCAAACTTTGGCTTGGCAAAAAAATTCGCAAATTTTTTCTCCTGTTTCTGATTTGATGAAGTACTTTACGATTCAAGCTGTGATTTTTGAAAAATCTAAGCGAAACTTGTTAAAAAACTTTTATGTTACAATGGATTCAGCTCCAACTCCAGCCGGGCGTTGGGCAAAATTTCGAATGGAGGATTTTTTTCAAAAATCAGGATCTCAAAATTTGGAATTTCAAACCCTTAATTTCCTTCAAACTTCTTCAAGCTTAAGACTTCGACAACAGCAGTGGGTTCGAGTCTATGAACTTGAGATTCTGCGGCAATACAAAGAAGCTGTTCGGTTACTTGAGCCTTTGGCACATAATCCAGATTCTTTTTTAGCTCTGTCGGCTTTACAAAATAAACTTACTCGACCCCTTGATACTCTTGTTTCTGCCCAACGGGGACTTCAGCTTGCTCAAACTGCAATAACTCCTGAACTTATAACACAAGGTCTTTATTGGATGGAAATTGTAGCTTTGATACACTTAAAGAAAAATGATTTAGTTCTAAATAAAGCTTTTAGTCTTTCAAATTTAGAGCTGGTTGATCCTGTACTTAAAATTCAAGTGCAAAAGATTTTAAAAAAGCAGAATCCCTCGAGCTCCAGTTTGTCGCCAGGGTTTGATTTTTTTGGAGGTTACCTTCAAGGCATGCCTTCTCGGCCCAGTGATTAAAAAAGTTATGCGGGCTTATCTGAACTTTAGAATTGTTCTGCAGTTTATCGTAAGAAGCTGATTTCATCCCGCAGGATATAATAGAATTAAAAAGTGTCAGGTCATTTTGAATATTCAGACTTAAGCCATGCTGACTGACTCCATTTTTAATCTGAAGACCGCAAAAGCCAATTTTACCCGTATTTGTAAAAAGCCCCACGGGATTTAGTTGAGACTGAACTTCCACACCAAAATGCCGAAAAGTTTCAACTGATACTCGAAGCAAGAGACTCACATATTCACGGACACCTAATTTGAGTTTTTTTAAATTGAAAATCGGATAAATCACAAGCTGACCTGGCGAATGTAAAGTGGTTTCGCCACCGCGTTTGACTTGAAATATTTTCCAGTCTTTTTTTTCTGCAAGAATCTGGGGGTTAAAAATATCCGAACTTTGGGCTCTGATACCTTGAGTAATCGTAGGTCTGACTTCGCCGGCCAAAATAAATCCGGGATGATCTTCAAGACAAACTTTTTTCCAAGCTTGTTCTTGTAATAAAAGAGTCTGAGAATAAAATTCAAGTCCCCAGTAGTAAGACTCAATAGATTTCAATTCGATCATTTTCCTTGAACCCGCTACCCGAATGGACAATTGCAACACTTCCGTCATGACCAAAAAAACTAACGACTTCAAGAGTGCCTTTAATACGGCCAGGAGCTTTTCCGATGGCTGTTCCAAGCTCTGGATCATAAATTTCAGAACCTTCTTCGTAGACTCTTAAAAGATCACCCACTTGAAGTCCACTGAGGCTACCCACGTTAATATATATTTTTTCACCTTGAATTGCGGCAACTCGGCCTTCCCAATTCATTTTACCCAGAGGCTTTGAAATCTGTGGAATGTACTCTAGAAAACCCTCAATTATGACTTTTTCAACAAGTTCTGGGTTGTTTTCTATAAACTGATCAGCAGTCGTTCTTTCTGCAATCCGAACATCATCCAAACTGTAAGTCACAGTTTTGACTGTGTTAAAAACTTCTTTTTGACCTCTGACGGCAAAAACTCTCAGTTTTAAAGTCGCTTCAAAAGTTGTTCTTAATTTTCGAATGACACCGACGCTATCAGCTGTTCTTTTTATTTTGAAATCAACAATCTTACCTTCGACTAGTGCTTGGTAACCTAATTTCTGAGAATCCCTTGAACAATTTTTTAAATCATACTCTTGATTTAAAACAGGACAGGACTGCAAGTCAGAGGGATTGATTAAAAACCCTGAAAATTGCCCTTCACGGTTTAGTTCTTCGACAAATCTAATTTGTGATTGCTGCTTTAAAGATTCGGGTCTTGAACTCAGATCTAGAAAAGGCAGGATTCCCAATCTTTTTTTAGGTCCCTTTTCACCTGAACCAACACCGTGAGTGCTTTGATCTCGTGTTTCTCGCTGCGGAGTTGAGCGAGTCGGCTCAAGTAAAGAACAAGCTGAAGTCACTAGTAGAATAAAAGTTGTCAGACTGAATATAAAATTATTTTTCATTAAAGAATCTCCATCCGGATTTCATTTTGATTGAATTCAGATTTTAACTTCTGCCCTTTCCATTCGACATTTTTTAATTTCTGAACAAGTTCCGCTGTTGAAGCATTGGTTTCAACTTCGTAAGTGATTTGATTTGATTCAAAACGTCTTTCAGAAATGCTCTTGATCAAAGTCGATGAGTTCGCCAGAACCTGCTTGAACTGATCTTGTTCAAACAGAGGAATGGCACCACGAACAATTAATTTCATCAGAGGTTCTGAACTTAATGATTTCAGATCGACTTCATCAAGCTGGGCGACAAGATCCTGAGCCCAAGTTTCGTACTGATGATGGCCGTCATCTTTTAAATTAAATCTTCTGGCTGAGTCTGAAACTTCTCTCTTGAAGTCTTGGGAATAAAATTTAGTTTGCATAACTAAACGTTTTTCACCAGTGGAATCATTTTTCACAATCCGACCCGTTCCCCATAAAAGAAAAGACTGGGCCATTGTGCTTTTATTTAATACGTCTTGAGCTGAAATATTTTCAGAAAAAGAATCAAGCCATGCAGGATTTAAATTTTTATTAAAACTGTAACCTGCTTTTTCAAAGACTTTCTTAAATTCGTCATTCCATTCATTTAACCAAGCTGCTGATTCCTGGTTTGTATTTTTCTTCCAGCTCATAACTTGTCGTTGACCGGACTCGTCTTCGATTGAAAGAAAGCTCACCACATGATGGGCCAACCTGGTTTTAGAAAACAGGCCGCTCTCAGTTAAAAGCTTTCTAAACTCTGTTAAATTGATTTTGTACTGAACAGTCAATCGGACACCGAATAATCCCTGATCGGGTTCCAGTGCTTTTTGATACGGCGTAAACTTAGAAGAATTTTTAATTACTTTTGAAGTGAGAAGTGCTTTATTTCGTGCAAAGCCCTCGGCCCCTACATATTCAAGCACTAAATCTTCGGCCATTTTAAGATTGGCTTGTTCTGTCATTTGAGACACAGGAACTTTCCCAGTCGTATCAGGGTTTTCAATCGTGACTGATCGCTCAACAATCTGAGCTTTTGAAAAGCTGATGAGTTGAAAGAAAATCATAAAAATCATAAAGCATTTCATTTGTTTGATCCCATCTGAATTTCAAAAAAGTGAGTTTGTCCTAATTGACTTTGAATTCTTTCAAATAAAGTCGAGTCAATTTGTAAGCCTTTCAATCCAGAATTTTGCAAAACTACTCTTCTGTTTAATTCTGACACAAAGACTTGAAGTTCAACAGGAATTTTTCCTTCGAATTCCATAAGAATCGAATAAAGTTCATCGTAACTTTCAGGAGCCAAACGATCTAGATGTAAAATTACTTTCGTTGTTTTAGCAAAAACACCTTCAATTGTACTAGCCGTATCAACAATTACTTTCCCAGACGAGTTTTCTGATTCTAGGTTCCCACCTAAAAGTAAGGGCTTATCTGATTTAATCAAACTTTCATAAACTGCAAAAGTATCAGGAAAGAAAATAACTTCCATTTGTCCGGTTAAATCTTCAATTTTACCAAACGCCATGCGCGTTCCTTTGCGAGTTATCACTTCTCGAAGTTCCGAAATAAGTCCCGCTATAACAACTCGTTTTTTTTCTTTTGCCTCAGAAGTAGCAAGACTTTGCATAATCTGCTCAACTGTTCCCGTGCTCCAAACTTTTAAAAGTGAATCGTAACCTTTTAAAGGATGATCACTTAAATAAAAACCTAAGACTTCTTTTTCAGAAGCCAGCTGTAAAGTTCGAGTCCAAGGCGTCACCTGGTCCAGCTTAATGACTTCTTCATGGGACTCATCAAGATCAAAAAGTGAAACTTGGCCCGATTCTTTGTCTCGATTTTTTGTCAAAGCGGCATCTAAAAATTTCTGATAGCCGGCAAGCAGTTGAGCCCGATGATATCCAAAACCTTCAAAGGCTCCGGCTTTTATAAGGCATTCAATCACTTTTTTATTCAATTTTTTAGATTCCACATGACTGAAAAAATCTTCTAAGCTTTCAAATTTTTTCTGAGGGTGTTTTTCTCTTGCGTCTAGGATGGCTTGAACAGCTGATTCGCCCACACCCTTAATCGCACCCAGTCCAAAATAAATCACATTATCATGGCAAGAAAATAAATAATCAGAAAAATTAACGTGGGGAGGTCTGACTTCAATTTTTCTTTTTTGCGCATCTTTGACGTATTTAACAATGTTGTCCGTGTTGCTGATTTCAGTTGAAAGAAGGGCCGCAAAAAATTCAACTGGGTAATGCGCTTTGATATAAGCTGTTTGCAGAGTGATAACAGAGTAAGCTGCCGCATGGGATTTATTAAAACCGTAATCGGCGAATTTATACATCAGATCAAAAAGTTCACCGGATTTTATTTTATCGTAATTATTTTCAGCCGCTCCCCGCATAAAGCGATCGCGATGAGAATCCATTTCAGCTTTGATTTTCTTACCCATAGCTCGACGAAGCATATCGGCTTCGCCTAAGCTGTAACCGGCGATTTTAGAAGCAATCGCCATAACTTGTTCTTGATAAACAAGAATACCGTAGGTTTCTTGTAGAATTTCTTTGGTCTCTTCGAGCAAATATTCAACGGGTTTTTCACCGTGCTTACGGGCCGTGTACTCGGGAATATTCGCCATGGGACCTGGACGGTAAAGGGACGTGATCGCAGTGACGTCTGCAAAACTTGAAGGTTTGATTTTTCGGGTGGCATCGGTAATGCCGTCACCTTCAAATTGAAAAACCCCAGCGGTGTCACCTCGACCTAAAAGTTCAAAACAAGCTTTGTCATCAAGAGGAATTTGGTGAGGAACGACTTTTTTTCCTTGGTTCTTTGCAATTAAATTCACAGCTCGTTGAATATGAGTCAAAGTTTTAAGGCCCAAAAAGTCAAATTTGATCAGTCCAATTTTTTCAGCATGTTTCATGTCATACTGAACGACTGTTTCGTCATCAGCACCTTTAAAAAGCGGTGCATGATTTGTGACTTGTCCATCAGCGATAATAACACCGGCAGCATGAATGCCTGCATGTCGAACCATTCCCTCTACTCGCTGAGCTAAATCCATCAAGGTGGCAATTTGCGGATTGAGTTCCATCATTTCAGAAAGACGAGGCTCTTGCTCAATCGCTTCTTTTAAAGAGATCCCGAGTTTGTCAGGAATCAACTTTGTTACGATGTCAACTTCGGCAAAAGTCATTCCCAGAACTCGGCCCACATCTTTAATCGCAGCCCGTGTCTGAAGTTTTCCGTAAGTAATAATTTGGCAAACACTTTCCGCAGAATACTTTTGAGTCACATAATCAATAACATCAGGCCGACGTTCCATACAGAAATCGATATCAAAATCTGGCATCGAAATACGTTCTGGATTTAAAAATCGCTCAAACAAAAGTCCGTAAGGAAGAGGATCTAAATCCGTGATACTTAAAACATAAGCCACTAGACTTCCTGCGCCTGAACCCCGGCCTGGGCCGACCGGAATCCCATTGGTCTTAGCCCATTTAATAAAGTCTTGTACGATTAAATAGTATCCGTTGAAACCCATTTTATCGATTATCGAAAGTTCATAATTTAAACGATCACGATATCTTTCGATATCTTCTGCGGATAAAACAAGCCCGATCACTTTCATTTCTTCAAAACGTTCTTCTAAACCAAGAGTCGAGCGATATTCGATTTCTTCTTTAACAGTGCGTCCTGCTTCCGTTGGAAAATTTGGCAAATGATAAAGAGGCTTTCCTTGATCATTTTTAAGTTTAAATTTCACTTCACAACGGGCGGCAATTTCTAAAGTATTGTCGATCGCTTCAGGAATATCTTCAAAAAGTTTTCGCATTTGAATAGGACTTTTGAGGTAAAATTCCGAAGAGCCTAACTTTTGTCGATTTTCATCAGCTAGTGTTCTATTGGTGCCCACGCAAACTAAAACTTCTTGTGCGATTTGGTCGTCTGGCACAAGATAGTGAACATCGTTAGTTGCAACAATCGGAACAGATACAATCCGAGCCGCTTCTAAGATAAATTGATTGATATTTTTCCACACTGGTAAAGTCCGATTCATTTCTAAATACAGACGATCCCCAAAAATTTCTTTTAATTGACGAATTCTTTTTAAAGCTGCTTCTGGTCCTTCTTTTAAAAAGAGATCTGGGATTTCTCCACGTAATCCACCCGTTAAACAAATCAAACCGTTGGAATGACTTTTTAAAAGATCATCATCAATTCGAGGCTTCCAATAAAACCCTTCTTGAAAAGCTTTCGAAGAAAGCCAACAAAGATTTTGGTAACCTTTTAAATCTTGAGCTAACAAAACCAGTTTGCGCGGTCCTAAATGAGCTTCACGATCTTGCTTTTTTTCAAATCTTCCTTGAGGCGCAACATAGGCATCCATTCCGATAATGGGTTTAACGCCTTGATCTTGGCAGGAAAAATAGAATTCAATTGCTCCAAACATATTGCCGTTATCTGTTAAGGCTAAAGCTGGCATTTCAAATTCTTTTGATTTTTTAGCAAGACCTTTCAGGCGACAAGCCGCTTCTAAAAGTGAGTATTCAGAATGAGTGTGAAGGTGAACAAATGACACTCTCAAGTGATAACAAAAAGCACCCCTCAAATCATTAGCTCAAACACTTAGCTTTGCGATGCGTTATCAGTTCAGAAAATCACCTTGGGTTTCCCAAAGCTCCAGAGCTTGAGTTAAGCCTGAAATCACAGAATGAAAAGCTTGGGTGGTTTGCAATTTACTTTGATCAAAGCGCTTTTCTAATGCTTGTCTGATTAAAGGTGCCTGAGCCGTCCCGCCAGTGAGACAAATCAAATCAATATCTTCAGGCTTAACTTGAGCTTGAATCATCATTTCATCCATAACTTGAAAAATTTCTGAAACCACCGGTTCCGCCCAAATTTCAAAATCAGTTCGTTTAAAATCTTCCCGGACTTGAATCCCGGGCTCATCAAAAATAAAAGAAGTTTGAAGTTCTTTTGATAAAATTCTTTTTGTTTTTTCAATTTCTTCAAAAAATGAAAAAATTCTTTGATCCTCCACAAGCACAATCAGTTGATCGATTGATTTCCGACTTTCTGGACTTAAAGAACATTTTTGAACGGTTTTAATAAATTCAAAAGTTTCTTTTTCTTTCAAGTGAACAATCCAGGCAGGCAAATTTAATTTATCTAAAATAGCTGGTGGCATTTTCAAGACATTAGAACCTAAGGGTAAACGGTATTGACTTTGAGCTCCGAAATGAAAATTCAAACGATTTTTCATAAAAACACTATCCAAGCTATCGCCCGCTTTTGGTAAACCTTGAATTGACAGCACATCTTCTTTTTTAAAAGTTCGAGGATTGAGACGCATCAAGGTAAAATCAGAGGTTCCGCCTCCGAAATCACCTATTAAAACAAGTTTTTCACTCTTGATATGACTTCTTAAGTTCCAGGCAGCGGCAAAAGGTTCGGGAACAAAAATAAATTCTTGAAATCCAGCATACTCGGCCGCTTTTTTCATCCGGTGCAAAGCTAAACCTTCTTTAATCGGATCCATTGAATAACGGGCTGGTTTTCCAATTAAAGCTTTCAGCAGAGGTTTCCCTGTTATTTTTTCAGCTCGTTTTTTAACTTCTAATAAAAAAAGCCCCACCATATGCTCAATTGGTAGAATCCGGTTGCCAATGGCCGTTCCGAGATATTGAGGATTCGATAAATGGGTTTTAAAAGATCTAAACAGGCGACCTTCGGCTTCATTTTCGATGTACTGAAGTATGGCTTCAGCACCATAAAAAGCTTTTTCGCTATGAGGAAAGTAAAGCAGAGTTCTAAATAAAGAATGATCTTCAGAAAACGGGTCCAGCTTCAGGAGCTCCACTTTTTGATCAACCCAAACACCTGCTAAAGTGTTTGTCGTTCCAAAATCAATCGCAAGAGAGTTTTTAAATGAATTCACAGCTTCAATTATGACAAATCACTTTCAATCAGGTCAATCTTCAAAAGATCAGACTTGCTCTTAAAGCAAAGCCCCATCTTTATTCACACTGATAATCAATTTTTGTCGTTCCTACGGGCAGATGATGACTGAATTCTATTTGCGCGCCATTCAGAACAAAATCTGTCATTAAATCCGGCCCCGACCCCACCAAAACAGATCCTTCGATGGGAGCACAATCAAGTTTTACGGATTTAATTTTTTGACTGACTTTTTCACCAATCATTCGAAGCTGATTTGAATAATCAGCTTGGCATACGTCTCCGATAAGGCCTCCGGTTTTTTCTGATAACCAAGCGTAACTTCTTCCATAGCTTTCGTTGCTTTCTTTTTTCAAACAAGCGACGTCACCTTCTTTCACAATAATCGAGTGAAAGAAAAAAGATTTTGAAGGGTATTCAGATTGTACGTACTTTAATAATTCGCTTGGGTTGTTTCGTTTCTCTGATTTCCCTTTATAAGGAGTTTCATCTGCATCTGTCACCACAACGACATTCAGCGAAGCATTCGCCCTAAGCCATTCTGGTTTTCTTTCTAAAGCGCGGTAAGTCGCTTTTAAACCTTGTTCGTTAGCATGGCCTTCTTTTGCTGGACGCTGAATCGTGCGTGAAAAAGCCGTTTTTAAAACTTCAGAATCCATATCAGAAGAAAGAAATTCTATCCCAGGCAAACTTGAGAACTCTAAAAATCTGCCATCTTTTTTAGGCTGATCTTTGGAAACGTCAGTTGTAATAATACCGAGTCTCCAATCAAGTGCTGACATTTCATCAATCAAACTTGAAAAGCGCTCTGCCATATTAGCTTGTTCAAATCTCATAGAAGCGGAATTATCGATGACGATAATAACATCAGATAAATTAGACTCAGTCACAACGATTTCTTTTGAAAGGTTTCGAACTGGCTTAACTGGGTCTTCAACTGGCACAACAACTTCCACCACCGCCACAGCAGGCTGAGTCTTCAACACCGTCTGAGGTGAGCCCGTTACGCTTCCCGGTTGACCGCAGCCAATCAAAAAAATCCCCATGGCTAGAGTTAAAACACAAAGTGCTAAAAACTGATTCAGAAGCACAAGCTTTTCAGATTTTTGAAGTTCTTTGTCCATTTTGGTAACCCCCGTTACTGATTTCACTTCGTAACACAGAGTTTAAAAAAATATCTACAGGCAATAAAAGGCTTCGTTTTGAAAAATACACAATAACTTTAAAACGAACTCGCTGTCTTTGGAGACAAAAAAGTGTCAAACTTTGTCACACTCCGTGAAGGCTTTTTAAAATGGATCATTCTGAGGTTGAGTTTTTATTCCCACTCGATCGTAGCCGGAGGCTTAGAAGTAATATCGTAAGTCACACGGTTAATACCTTTTACTTGATTCGTTATTCGTGTTGAAACTTCCCTTAAGTGAGCAGGATCGAAATCATACCAATCAGCTGTCATACCGTCTCGACTGGTGACGGCCCTTAATGCCAAGACCGCATCGTAAGTTCTCGAATCACCTTGAACTCCTACGGATTGCACAGGCAATAACACACAAAAAGCTTGCCAAATTTCTTGGTACAGATTTTTTTCTTTTAAGTAATCAATAAAAACTTGATCTGCTTTTCTCATGAGATTTATTTTTTTTTGATTCACTTCACCTAAAATTCGAATCGCCAGTCCCGGACCTGGAAAAGGGTGTCGATTTAAAATAGGTAATGGCACTTCAAGTTCTGCTCCAATTTTTCTGACTTCATCTTTAAATAAAAATCGAACTGGCTCTAAAACTTTCAAATTCATTTTTGCGGGCAATCCCCCCACATTATGATGGGATTTAATTGTAACACTCGTCCCATTCACGCTGACGGATTCAATCACATCAGGGTACAAAGTCCCTTGAGCCAACCAAGTAAATTCCAGATTAAGCTCTTTCACTTTGCTATCAAAAACTTCAATAAAAAGCTGGCCAATCACTTTTCGTTTTCGTTCCGGATCCGTCACACCCTCAAGCGCATTGATAAAAATTTCTGAAGCATCAACTTTAACGACAGGCAATTTTAAAGCGGCGTAAGTTTTCATCACTTCTTCGGCTTCGTTTTCTCGAAGTAAGCCTGTATCAACAAAAACACAATGCAACTGATCTGGCTTTAAAATCTTATGTAACAAAGTTGCTACAACAGTGGAGTCCACTCCGCCGCTTAATGCGCAAAGAACTTTCTCGTTTGGTCTGACTTGTGTTCTCACGAAACTTGAAATTTCAGAAAGCATAGATTCAACATCCCATTCAGGATGCGCTTCGCACATTTCTGCAAATTCTTTGAAAATCTCTTCTCCCTTTTCTGTGTGAAAAACTTCAGGGTGAAACTGCACTCCGAGCATTCTTTTAGATTGGATCACAGCCGGGTGGTGGGAAGTTTCAGCTAGTATGTTAAATGAGGGGGGAATCAGAGTGGCCACGTCTCCGTGGCTCATCCAAACTTTTTGAATCAAATCACATCCACGAAAACTTTTTTTCCAGTTCAAATCTTTCCGACCGTACTCACGGAAAGTTGAGGACTCGACTTTTCCACCGCCCTGGTGAACCATCAGTTGAAAACCGTAGCAAATTCCTAAAAGTGGAGCGATTTTTTCTAACTCTGCGACTTTTCTGGACGGCGAAGTTGGATCATAAACAGATTGGGGGCCACCGCTTAAGATAATTCCGTAAGGATTTTTTTCTTTTATTTGATCAATTGAAATATCAAAAGAAGAAATTTCGGAATAAAATCCCAAATCTCTTAATCTTCGAGCAATCACTTGAGTGTACTGAGAACCGAAATCTAAAATTAAAAATCCACGCATAGAAATTACGACTCCAGTCTGTAATTAGGGGCTTCTTTTGTAATACTCACATCATGAACATGGGACTCCCTTAAACCTTGCTGACTGATTTGCACAAACTGCGCCCGTTTTTGGAGTTCCGCAATATTCACAGCTCCTAAATAACCCATGCCAGACTTAAGACCTCCCACGAGCTGATGAAGAATTCCAGAAGCACTCCCTTTATAAGGAACTTTTCCTTCAATCCCTTCAGGTACTAATTTATTTTCATCTAAAACATCAGCTTGTGCATAACGATCTTTTGAACCTTCTGCCATGGCGCTCAAACTTCCCATTCCACGATAAACTTTATAAGTTCGACCTTGAAATAAAATAGTCTCACCAGGGGCTTCGTCACTTCCGGCCAGTAAATTTCCAATCATGACAGAATTAGCACCTAAAGCTAAAGCTTTCGTTAAGTCGCCGGAATACTTAATTCCACCGTCTGCAATAATTGATTTTCCTAATTTCGAAGCTTGCTTCGCACATTCTTGTATAGCTGAAATCTGCGGCATGCCAACTCCAGCCACAATACGAGTTGTACAAATACTACCAGGTCCGACTCCGACTTTAACGACATCGGCACCCGCTTGAATCAAAGCTTCAGTCCCAACAGCTGTCACCACATTACCGGCCACAACAATCACATGAGGATATTTTTCATTTAAATACTGAACGACACTCATCACATTTTTAGAGTGACCATGAGCTGTGTCTACACAAATCACATCCACTTGCGCTGCCACTAAAGCATCCACTCTATCGATCGCTTCTACTCCAACCCCAACCGCCGCCGCCACAATCAAGCGCCCACGAGAATCTTTTGTTGAGTTCGGATAAGCTTGAGCTTTTTCAATATCTTTAATTGTAATCAACCCTTTCAAATACCCCGCTTTATCGACGACTGGTAATTTTTCGATTCGATGCTTTTGTAGAATTTTTTGGGCTTGCGCTAACGTTGTTCCTTCTTCCGCCGTTACCAGATTTTCTTTCGTCATCAAATTTCGCACGGGCTGGTTAATATTTGTTTCAAAGCGAAGATCACGGTTTGTTAAAATTCCGACAAGCTTTCCTTGAACTGTGATCGGAACTCCCGAAATCGAATACCGAGCCATTACCTCTAAAGCTTCTCGAACGTAATGATCGGGCCCTAAAGTAATCGGATCTTGAATCATTCCACTTTCATATTTTTTTACTTTTTCAACTTCAAAAGCTTGTTTTTCAGCTGGCATATTTTTATGAATAACTCCGAGTCCCCCATTTTGAGCCATAACTCGGGCCAATTTATTTTCGGTCACAGTATCCATAGCAGCTGAAATGACGGGCATATTCAAATAAAGATCCCGCGCAAAATGACTTCTCGGCTGAACATCACTTGGAATAATTTCTGAATACTGAGGAACAAGCAGAATATCATCAAAAGTAAGAGCCAAGTGAGGGTTAAAGTTCTGAATCATGATTTGACTCCTTCTTGATTGTACCAAGTTTGATAATGTAAATAGTTGTCTGCACTTTTCGATAAAAAAGCGATTTCTTCAGGCTTTAACTCTCTGGCCACTTTCGCCGGTCGCCCCCAAATTAAAACTCCTCCTGGAAACTTAGATCCTTCTGTCACAAGACTTCCCGCACCCACAATACTACCAGCTCCAATACGAGATCCGTCCATCAAGATACTCCCCATTCCGATCAAACAATTTTTTTCAATATAAGTTCCATGAAGCACGCAAGAGTGCCCGACAGTAACCCGTTCTTCGATAGTGGTGCCAAACTTTTCAAAAGTTCCGTGAATCACAGTGTTATCTTGGATATTTGATTCCCGACCAATTTTAATCGGCATGACGTCGCCTCGAAGAACAGAATGAAACCAAATGCTAGCACCTTCATCGATTTGAACATCGCCGATCACAGCCGCCGTCGGCGCTACCCAAGAATTTTTATGTAACAGAGGTTTTTTATTTCGAGCTTCGAAAAGTGGACCTTGCATCTTATACTCCTATAATAAACAAAGTGTGGTCTCAAGTTATGAGATTGTCAGGACTTTAAATTCATAATTCAAGTTAAAGTCTGACTTTAATAATCGCTTCATTAAGTCCTAATTTTTAAACGAGCTTGAGATCCTAAAAGATTCTTAAATTATCAAATAACGTAAGGCTGATCTTTTGAAGTGATTCTTTTTTCAGAAAGGCTCATTTCAACAAGACCTGCAATTTGTGCGCTTAAAACTTTTGAATTTTCGATAAACTTTTTTGAAGCAAAAATTGGAACATTTAAATGTAGCACCAAAGACATCACTTCATCGGCACGAAGCTTAATGGAATTTACTTTAGGATGGCCTTTCAAATAAATTCGAACAAACTGATGAACGCCTTTTAATTGAACAAACACGCACTGCATAATCTGAATATCAAGAGAACTCAGAAGTTCATGCGCAAAACGATGTGGAGTCACGGGGGCAATTGACTTATTCGACTGAGTCAACGTCACTCCGGCTTCAAGAGGATTTATCATCACACTGAGGACATATTTTTCAGTTTTATCTTTTAAAATCAAAATCGGGTGCTGTGGATCCGTGTTCAGAGTGAGTCCGTAAACTTCCAATTGAATTAAATCTTTCTGATGAAAAACTTCTTCTTCATTGGTTGACTCGATAAAAATCATTTCATGCTGAGGCAAACCTTTATCCAGTAAGCTTTTAAGATCTATCTTGAGTCCCGGTCTACTCGACTTCATTGTTCAATGACTCCCCGCAAGACGTTCGGTAAAGCTTTATGGATCTTAACTGGAACTGTTTGACCAACTAAACTTTCTGGGCCCTCAAAGTAAGTGACTTTATTTTGAGTGCTTCGTCCCGAAAGCTTATTTTCACCTTCTGCTTTATCAACCAAAATCTGAAGTGTTTGGCCTTCGTATTTCTTCACCCATTCAAAAGAAAGTTTATTATGAACATCAAATAAGTGATTTAATCTTCGAGACTTCGTCACTTCATCAATTTGGTCTTCAAACCGAGCCGCTTTTGTGAAGGGCCGCGGCGAATACTTAAAAGCAAAAATTGTTTCAAAACCCACTTCTTTCACCATTGACACCGTATCTAAAAACTCTTCTTCAGTTTCACCTGGAAAACCCACAATAATATCAGTCGACAAAACAACGTTTGGAATCGTGGCTTTAATTTGTCTGATTTTTTCTAAATACTCTTCTCTTGTGTAGCCGCGGTTCATTCTTTCTAAAATTCGAGTATTTCCACTTTGAAAAGGCAAGTGAACGTAATCACAGAGTTTATGCTGACACAAAGCTAAGACATCCATTAATTTTTGATTATAGTCTTTAGGATGAGACGTCGTGAATCGAAGTCTTTCTAAACCCGTTTCAAGTGCCACTTTTTTAAGAAGATCAGGGAAATCAATTCCGCAGTCACTTTTGTAAGAGTTCACATTTTGCCCCACTAAAGTCACTTCTTTGACTCCTCTTTTAACAAGAGAGTGGATGTCCGTCATAATGTGTTGAAAGGGTCTTGATTTTTCACGTCCTCGAGTAAAAGGAACAACACAAAAAGTACAAAAGTTATCACAACCTTTTGTGATGTTCACAAAAGTTGAAACTCCCGGATTTCTGACTAACGTATCAACGTGATAAGGCTCCCGGTGATGAAACTGAGCATTGACAACTTTTTCCTTTTTACTTTGACGGCCCAAAAGAGTTTGTAACGTTTGAGGTAACTCATCAATTGCATCAGTTCCAAAAACAAAATCAATTAACGGTTGCGTCTTAATGAGTTTTTCTTTTTCCTGCTGACCAACGCAGCCACCGACTCCAATTAAAAGATCTGGATTTTTTTTCTTAAGTTCCCGGTAAGTTCCAACTTCGGAATAAACTTTATGCACGGGTTTTTCGCGAACAGAACAAGAGTTAATAATGATAAGACTGGCTTCTTCCGCCGATTCCACAGGCATAAAATTTGACATTTCAAGAATCGAATACATTCTTTCACTGTCATTAACGTTCATCTGGCAGCCGTATGTGCTAATAAACACGCCGCGGCCGGCGCCGATATCATGGTTGACTGGCTTCAAAGAGTCCGGGGATTGCAAATTTTCAGAGCTCATTTCATTCATATTTTTTACAGTTTCTTAGTTGTGTCAAAGAAGGAATTTGGTTATAGGTTTCAGTTATTTGACTGTCAATGAAAGGTCACATCTTATGCAGCCCCGGCTTCAATCCTCCACCAAGTGGACGAACCTTCCTCCTGATGTCGCAAGCCAGATCAAAACGGTTTTCGAGCAAAATTTTCAAAAAGAATTGGGAAACTCTCAGTTTATTGTTGAAGGCCGACTCTACCCTCAAGAAATTCTGCTTCGCGTTGGACTTGCCGAACCTGGTCGCCTTCAACAAAATAACTTTGAAATCTCTATGGACTACCAAGCTGATGATGAAAATGCAGCGCTCTCTACAATTCATATTTGTGTTGATGTTGCGGCCTCTTTGTTGACTGAACATTTCGAAAGCGAAGGGACTCTCGAAATCCCTCAAATATGGACTGAATTTCCCTTTGAAGATCACAAAGTTTGGCTCCAATATTCAACAGAAAATACAATTTTGGAAAAACAAGCCAATGAGTTTTTAGGCGAATGGGATGACTCCCTGGTTCAAGACGAACCAGACGATGCCGCTTTTGATGATTCAGAAATCCTAGACGATTCCAATGATGACACCGAAACGTCTTCTGAAGACGACCCCGACGATGACTCGGGCTCGGGGACTAGCACACTCCATTAGTGCTCTTTGTTTTTAGTGCTCTTTGTTTTCATTTATTTGATGAAACCTACTTGGCACCTTTTTATTTAGGTTAGGCAGAAGATTTTATTCATCGAATCAACCACTTCCGCCAAAATAGCGATAACGCTTTGCAGAACCGGAGTGGTTCTGCAAAGTGCAATTAGCTTCAGCTTTAATTTTGATTCACTAGTTATTGAATGAGTTCGTTAATTAACGAACTCATTCAATATTCAAAATTCAAGAAAGAACTGACTCTGGCTAAATGACAAGTTTGATCACCAGAAAAAAAACAGCAAGCCCAGGCGAAGCGTAACGCCCAAGTCGCTCAAGGAGAATCTCGTTGAGATCACAAATTATTCACCCACAAGGTGACATGACCAACTCAAATGACATCAATAAAAGAAGACTTTGACGTCTTCTTTTATTGAATACTAAAATTCGTCGTCTTCCATGCTGGCGCCCGTATCGGAAATACCGCGCACTTCATCAATAAAAGTTTGTGCGTCTTCTTCAAATTCATTTTCACCAGCTGATTCATCAATTTCAAGTTCAGCGATAGCGGCAAAGAAATCTTTCGTCGTGCGTAAATCTTTACGAAGCATTTCAAGAAACTTATCGGGATATCTTGAAGTCAATTCTTCTACATACTTTTCTAATTTTCCGTGTTGCAAAATTTCTTTTCGAATCTGAATCTTCTTCCAAAAAAGAAGGTAATGAAATCGACAATAACCATCAACCATGGAAATTTGATCACAATCTTTAGCTCGGCAATATCGGTTGCCTTCAGCATCCGTTAAAATAACATCTTCTTCGTTTTCAGTTCCCGCAGCCACAGCTGCTGATTCAAGAAGAGCCTCTTCAGCTTCAAGTGATTCTTCCGTTTCGTCTGCGACATCGAGTTCTTCTTGATATTCTAAAAGTTCTTCACTTTCAGTGATATCGCCGTCGTCAAACAAATCGAGTT
Organism: Pseudobdellovibrionaceae bacterium; assembly: GCA_030158485.1. GTDB lineage: Bacteria > Bdellovibrionota > Bdellovibrionia > Bdellovibrionales > Bdellovibrionaceae. The sequence goes on from JAOASS010000020.1 coordinate 22,762, forward strand.
CTTCTTTCTTTCCTTTAACTTCTTTTTTTGCAACTTTCGCTTTTTTAGATTCTTTTTTAACAGGCTCCGCTGCAGGCTGAAGCTTCGCTTTTGCTGCGGGAGGTTGAACTTTTACAGGAGCTGCCTTCTTAATCGGTTTTACTTTTGACGCAGCTTGCTGTTTTGCCTTTTGCACTGGTTTCGCAGGCTTAGAGGCTTTTTGAGAAGTTTTTTTATCAGCTTTTTTAGGTTTTGCTTTTGCTTTTGCCATAGGACTCAACGGTTGATGCATTTAACCAAAAGAGTCAACTGCTTTTCTGTTTGTATTGGGACTCGCCATGAATTGACTCTTTTCGTCGTTCAAGTTCACATTCCGTTCTATTTAAATCGAAGGAGAATAAATGGAAAATGTTGTGATTGTTTCAAGCTCGCGAACACCCGTGGGTTCTTTTCAAGGATCATTATCAACTGTAACAGCTCCTCACCTCGGTGCTTTTGCAATTCAAGATGCTGTTCAAAAAGCAGGTCTTAACTTGGACCAAATTGACGAATGTATTATGGGAAATGTTTTAGCTGCTGGAACAGGTCAAGCTCCGGCTCGACAAGCTGCTCTTTATGCTGGCCTTAAAAATTCCGTTGCTTGTATGACTATTAATAAAGTTTGCGGATCAGGCTTGAAAGCTGTAATGCTCGCGGCCGATGCCATTCGCCTCGGAAACTCTTCCGTTGTTGTTGCCGGTGGACAAGAAAATATGACTTTAGCTCCTCACTTGATGGAAAATTCCCGAAGTGGCTACCGAATGGGTCACGTGCAAATGGTGGACTCTATGCTAAAAGATGGACTTTGGGATCCCTACAACAATTGGCATATGGGAAATGCTTCCGAACTTTGTGTGAAAGAGTACCAGTTCACACGCGAAGCTCAAGATGAGTTCGCAATCAACTCCTATAAAAAAGCTCAAAAAGCGATTGAATCAGGAGCTTTCAATCATGAAATTGCGACTGTTACGATTCAAGGCAAAGAAAAGATTCTAGTTTCAAAAGATGAAGAACCCGGAAAAGCTCGCTTTGATAAAATCCCAACACTTCGCCCAGCTTTTGATAAAGAAGGAACTATTACAGCTGCGAATGCTTCAAAAATTAATGACGGAGCTGCTGCTCACATTCTGATGAGCGAATCAAAAGCAAAAGCTTTAGGACTGAAGCCCCTTGCTCGAGTCCTTTCCCACGGAACCTTTGCTCACGATCCGAAATGGTTCACAACAGCACCGGTAGGGGCCATGAAAAAAGCTTTATCAAACGCAAGCCTTGAAGCCCGAGACATCGATCTATGGGAAATCAATGAAGCTTTTGCTAACGTGACGATGGCGGCAGCAAAAGATCTTCAAGTTCCTTTTGAAAAAATAAATGTTCACGGTGGCGCGATTGCCCTAGGACATCCTATCGGAGCTTCCGGTGCTCGAATTTTAGCAACACTTGTGCACGCTCTTCAAACTCACAATAAAAAACGAGGAATCGCAAGTCTTTGTATTGGTGGTGGCGAAGGCGTCGCTTTGATAATTGAAAAAATATAAACTCCCTTAAACACTTCAGACTCAAGGACTCTAAAATAGCATGAGAAACAAAGTATACCCTAACGCCCAAGCGGCTCTGGAAGGAATCAAAGACAACATGACTCTTGTCGTAGGGGGATTTGGACTTTGTGGGATTCCTGAAAACTGCATCCAAGCTCTTAAGGATTCCGGAGCCAAAGGACTGACTTGCGTTTCGAATAATGCGGGTGTTGATGATTTCGGGCTTGGAATTTTACTTCATACACGACAAATCAAAAAAATGATTAGCTCTTACGTGGGTGAAAATCCGACTTTCGAAAAACAGTTTATGAATCAAGAACTTGAAGTTGAGCTTTGCCCACAGGGTACTTTGGCGGAAAGAATTCGCGCTGGCGGCGCTGGAATACCAGGCTTTTACACTCCAACTGGTGTTGGCACAAAAGTCGCTGAAGGCAAAGAAGTCAAAGTTTTTGAAGGCCGAGAATATCTTCTTGAACGTGGAATTAAGGGTGATTTTGCATTTGTAAAAGCCTGGAAAGGTGACAAGTTTGGAAATTTAATTTTTAGAAAAACGGCCCGAAACTTTAACCCCATGGCCGCGACAGCTGGCAAAATCACAGTGGCAGAAGTCGAAGAACTTGTCGAGATTGGTGAATTGCCCCCTGACCAAATTCACACTCCTGGAATTTTTGTTCAAAGAATTTTCAAAGGTCAAAATTATCAAAAACGCATCGAACAAAAAACCGTCAGAAAGGTCTCAATTTTATGCCCCTGAATCGTGAACAACTGGCTCAAAGAATATCTGAAGAAATTGAAGACGGGTTTGTTGTGAATTTGGGAATTGGAATTCCCACTTTAGTCGCAAACTACATTCCAAATAATAAATTTGTTATGTTACAAAGCGAAAATGGCCTTTTAGGCATCGGTCCTTTTCCAATGGAAAGCGAAGTCGATGCTGATTTAATTAATGCGGGCAAACAAACCGTGACTGAAGCTTTAGGGGCTTCTTACTTTTCAAGTGCCGACAGTTTTGGAATGATTCGCGGTGGACACGTTGACTTGACTGTACTCGGCGCTATGGAAGTCGATCAAAATGGCGATATTGCAAACTGGATGGTTCCTGGAAAAATGGTTAAAGGAATGGGCGGAGCCATGGATCTAGTCGCGGGGGCTAGACGCGTAATAGTGGCGATGCAACATGCCGACAAAGAAGGAAACTCTAAACTTCGTCAAGTTTGCACGCTCCCTTTAACTGGAAAAAAATGCGTCAATAGAATTGTCAGTGATTTCGGTGTGATTGACCTCACAAGTGAGGGATTTCTTTTAAAAGAATACGCTCCCGATATGACTCCAGAACAAGTACTCAAAGCCACCGAAGGTTTCATGCGAATAGATCCCAATTGTAAGCCCATTCAACTCAAAGACCAAAGTCCAAGTTAAAATTTCATTTCTACCTAGTGCTTCTGGCCTATGCGAATCTAAAAGTATTCACATAAAGGGGCACACTTATGGCTGATGGTAAAAAAGTAAACAAAGACACTTATTTGTTTCGCGAGGGCGATGCTCCTGATGCTATGTACATTGTTAAAAGCGGAGAACTCGCTGTCACAAAAACAAAAGGCACATCAGAAATTGTTTTAGCTTCTTTGAATCCGGGCGGAATGGTCGGCGAAATGGCCATTTTTGATATGAAACCCCGATCCGCAAACGTAAAAGCCCTTAAAGATTCTGAAGTGATCGTACTTCCTTATGACAGCTTAACAAAACAAATGGACAGTTTGCCCGTCTGGGTCAAAGCCATCATGAAAACAATGAATGAAAATATTCGAGAAGCTAATAAGAAAATCAAAATGCTTGAAAACGCAAATCCTGATGCCGAACGCTACCCACCTCATGTGATTAATAAAATGCTTTCAATTATGAATTATATTGGAACTGTATTTGGGACAAAAGAAGAAGACTCTGTTGTGATCCCCCAGCATCGACTTCGAAATTTCACAATTCAAGTTTTTCAAGAGCCCACAAATAAAATGCAAAGTATTTTATCAACATTGAAGGACCTGGGTTATTTTGAAATCACCGACTTAGGCGAAGGGCAGCAAAAAATCGTCAATAAACAGCCTCAGTTTTTTATTAAATTTGTCGACTGGTACAATGAGTGGCTTTACAAACAAGATAAGGATAAAATTCCAGTTTCACCTGAAGAGATTAAAATTCTTGAAGGTGTTATTTTTTACGCATCTAAACTACCAGCCGATGAAAAAACAAAGCTCAGAAAACTGAGTCTCACTGAAATGCAAAACAACTCCATGAAGGATCTGGGACATGTTATTAAAGTCGAAGATTTAAATTCTTTATCAGAAAAGAAATTTGTTTCAGAAAAAGTCATGCAAGACGGCGGAGTTTTCGTGAACGTCAATTATGAAGATATTGAACCTCTCGCAAAAAACTGGAAGCTCATCCACGATTTAAAAAAGCACCTGAGATAGTTTTAAATTGCTCCCTCTTTAGGGAAATCTCAATCCAAATGGATTTTTTTGTTTCAGTAGTTTAAATCGGTGGCAGTTTTTGGCAGCGAAGCGGAAGTTTTGAATCTTCTAACTTGTGCGCCAATTCCCCTCCCACTATATGCACAAAGAGAGCATTCGTTTTAGACCCGCTCTCAATAGGTTGTCCGAGAGTTAAGATAATTCGGTCTCCGGTTCGAGCCAGACCATAACTGACTAAGACTTGATCGACTTGGGACAAAATATCTTCCATGCTGCTATAGGGTTGAATCTTAAAAGTTTGAATTCCCCAGATTAACTCAAGCCGATTCAAAACCTCAATCCGATCTGTCACTGCAATCACTTTGGCTTGAGGTCGATAACTGGTGATAATATTGGCGGTCTTACCTGTCGTTGTTAAAGATACGATAGCTTTCGCATTGAGTTTTAGAGCGGATAAACTGGCACTGGCTCCGATGGCAGAAGGAATGCTTAAAAACTCATGCTCCATGGAAATTTTGTAATACCGATCATCACCCTTTTCGACTTCTGTGATAATGTCATGCATTTGCCGAATCGAACGAAATGGGTATTTTCCGCTCGCACTTTCTGCGCTTAACATTAAAGCGTCCGTTCCATCTAAAACTGCATTTGCAACATCCGTTATTTCTGCTCGAGTCGGTCTTGGATTTTCAACCATTGAATCTAACATCTGAGTCGCAGTGATAACAGGCTTTTGCATTTCATTTGCAAGTTTAATAATTTTTTTCTGAAACCCTGGCAATTTCGAACTTCCAACTTCAACTGCCAAATCACCACGAGCGACCATGACAGCATCACTCAAACGGATAATTTCTTCTAAATTATCCAGCGCTTCTTGCATTTCAATCTTGGCAATAATACGCGCTTGAGATTTTTTATTTTCTAAAATTTCCCTGAGTATCCGAATGTCTTGCCCTTTGCGCACAAAACTCAGAGCAATATAATCCACTTCATTTTCAATTCCGAATATCAGGTCTCGGTGATCTTTTTCCGTTAAACAATCAATTGGCAGAGGAATTCCTGGTAGATTCATTCCTTTACGATCTTTTAAAAGCCCCCCATTGATAACTCGAGCTTGCAGTTCACGCGTTCCTGTTTTAACAACCTCAAGTTCCATCAAACCATCATCTAACAAAACACGGTCTCCAGGCTTTACAACCGCTGTGATCTCTTTAAAATCACTTGGAATTAAATCTCCTTCACCTAAAACATCTTCGATTGTGACTGTGACAATTTGATTTTCTTTGATCTCGATAAATCCATTTTTAAATTTCCCGACGCGAACTTTCGGACCCTGCAAGTCTTGCAAAATACTCACCGGAGCCTGAAGCTCCACGGATAGTTTTCGGATTGCTTTTAAAACAGCTAAATGATCCTCATGAGAAC
>JAOASS010000020.1:28217-86426 GCA_030158485.1 Pseudobdellovibrionaceae bacterium
CCGGCTTTGATGGCTTTCTCTAAAGCTTCCGGAGAACGAGTTGAGGGACCTATGGTTGCCACTATTTTCGCCCGTCTCTCTGCTAGCATTTTTTTTAAGCTTTCCTGTTATATTGGTTCATTTTGAAGGCTAAATCCCGAAGTTCTTCTTGGTGCTTTTTTTGCACTTTTTCTAAACGTTCATTGTGCTCTTGTTGCATCAAAGAAATTCGTGTTTCATACTTCATTTCAGTCGAATCTTTTTCCGTCCTGTGACCTTTTTCTTTATCTTCTAGCAGAAGTTTAGACGTCCCTTCTAATCTTCGCATTTCACGCTCGTGACGGTCTTTCATTTCTTGAAGTTTTATTTCATAATTGGATGCTGCAGCTTCTAATTTTTTAGAATAAGTGTTCTCAATTTTGCGAAATCGGTCTGCCATCATTCGATTATTTTGACCTTGAAGTTCAATATTTCTTTCTCGCTGATCAACAATTTTTTTCTCGAATCCTTCTCGGGCTAAATCAAGATTGTCGTCGTAATACCCAGAAAGTCTCTTCGCGTTTAACTCTGTTAACTGTTGCAGTTTACCAACTCGATCTTCCGCGCGATTAGCAATTCGATTGAGCTCATATTCTTTCATTTGCTCTGAAGTCATTTCGCTTTCACGAAAACGAGATCTTTCAATATCGATTTGTGATCTATAGTCCTGATTGGCTTGCCTTAAAAGATGATCATTTTTTTCTTTCATACCTTCAATGCGTTTTTTGTTTAATTCCAGCATTGTTTCTTTTGTCATATCACGCTGACCTTCTAGATTGTGTAACTTGTCTTCGTAAGTTGATTGTAAATTATTTCGTTCAATCGAGCGCAACCTTTGATCATTCACAATTTGATTATTTAATTTATGACTCAAGGCTTGAATTCGACTGTCTTTTGATCTGACTTGACCATCAACTCTTCCGGCGACTGAGTCTTGAAAAGCTTCATTGCTTTTTTCCATTTGTTCAGTTTTCTTTTGAAGTTTTTTTTCATACTTATCTTTTACTTGCTTAAGGCCATGACTCAGTAATTGACCTTGAGAATTTTGTCCAGACTCTTGAGTTTCCGTGACTTGATCGTAAAGTTCTTGATATTTTTGTTTCCATTCCGCTTCTTTAAAATCGCCCTGCCTGATGGCCGCTTGTTTTTGACTCTCAAATGCTTTTCGCATCTGAGACTTATCAATTTGGCTCTGGATAACAGTCTGATCATTATTGGATTTAAAAAGTTTAACTTCTTTTTCATGAGCTTCGCGAAGCCTTCGCGAAGTGTTGTCGATTGCTTCTTTCATTTTTTCTCTTGCATTAACCGTGACCTCACCTAAACTCTCGTCACGCTTCGCAAGTTCGATTTCTTGTTTTTGTAAAAGATTTTGTTTTTGAGATTCCGCTATCGTTTTTCTTTTTCCAATTTCATTTTCAAAGTTTTCAATCAAAATCTTTTTATCTGTTTCTTGACTTTCCATCTTATTTTGAAGATTTCCAGTATAAACTTTACGCAAAGTCGAAAGACTTTCCTGGTGATCCATTTCTCTTTCACTTAAAGTTTCTTTTTGATCTTCTCGAACTTTTCCCAGCTGACTTTGATAAGCTTGGTTCAGTTTTGCCAGCTCCTGCTGATGTCGCTGTTCCGCTCTTTTTAATTGCTCATTTTTTCGTTTTAGAAGTTTCGTTTCTTTTTCTTCAGCTTCTTCGCGTGTTTGACTGATTCGATCGCTCTGACGAGCTCTGTCGGCTGCACTAATCGCCATAACTCAACTCCTTGAATTCTATCTCCTTTTGAGAATAGCATAAAAAAAGCCAAGCTCTGTTGAAAGATCTTTTTTTTAAGACTTAAGACTATCTGCCGAAAGCTCTTTCGAACATCATTTTGCGATTTTCAGCTCGTCGGCTGAATTCAAGACGTTTGAGATTTTCAATTCGTTGATTTTCACGTTGAATAGAAGCTATTTTTCGCTGAGCTAGACTTTTGTAATAGCTCGAGGCCATTAAAGGTCGATCTCCCCAGTTAGACTGAAAACTTAATAAAGTTTCTTTCAATAATTTTAAGTCCCAAGTCCAGATTCGTCCCAGGTCTTGAGTGTGTTTTTTCAAATCAACAGGCTGAATTAAACCTACTTTGTTTTTTTTATCAACCATGACTTCTGCAAACCATACTTCAAAACCCGGTGGAATTTCTAATTGTTGGCCGTCTCGAAGTCTGACTTGCAATAAACCTTTGTGGTTCACAACACGCACTTGAGAGTTTGCGTAAGTTACAAAAAAATCTCCTTGATTGGAATAAATATCTCCGTAAGGAGTTTTCAGATAATAATGATCTGTTTTTTGTACCCAATGGGTACCTGATAAAAGTTGGTTTTTTTCAATATAACTTTTTTCATCGTGTAAAATCTGAAAAGAACTTTGATTGATCACTTGCTCCGCAGAAGAAGATTCTGAGTGTGCGCCCAGTTTAAAAAAAAAGAAAAGAAAAAAGACAAGTCGAATCATAAACTTTCCAGGCGTCGAATTGATTCAGAAGATTGTTCTTTTAAAATTGGTTCTTGAAACTGATCGCGAACAATTCTGTAAACTTCAATTGCCTCAACGATGTGTCCGTTTATTTCGTGAACCTGCCCGAGTCTCATCAATTGAAATCCCGTTAAAGCACTTTCTGGAAACATTTCAACCATCCGGTCAACACAATCAGTCGTTGACTTAAAATCTCGAATCTGAAATTGAATTTCACAGGAATAATATTGAGCTTCTGTGACCCATTTTGAATAAGGAAAGTCAGTCAATAATTGATCAAAAAGAGCCCGAGATTCATCCCACTTTTTTTCTTGAAAAAGTTGACGACCTTTTTCATAAATTGTTGTTGAGAGGTCAATCGTGATGCTAGCAGGCCACCTGTAATTTTTCTTACGCGCTTCGGGCCAATGGATTGCTGCATTCTGCCTGAAATCTTCAAACTGAAAGGCTAGTAGAGCTTTTTCTTGATTAAGTTTAACAAGCTCTTTTTGTATTTTTTCAAACTTCCAAGTTGAATCCGGTGAAGCTGCAAAATAAGAATTGAAAAGTCCGTAGCTCCAAATAAGCCCGGCAAAAAGCATCCAAGAAAAATTGATAAAAAGCCAATTTCGACGTGATCTCACATCTGACTAATCGGATGAATTCACTCACAAATAAAGTGTGAAAATCTGACTTTACATCATTTCTGGTGCTGAAATATTAAGAAGACCTAGACCTTCTTCGAGTGTTCTTCGGCAGAGCTCGACTAAATGAAGACGGCGATTCTCAATTTGAGACTCGACACCAATGACGCGATTATGATGATAAAAATGACTAAAATCAGCACACACTTGCAGTAAATATTGCGCCAAAATATTGGGTTTTAAATTTGAGTAGCTTACTTTTACAACATCTTGAAATTGCATGAGCGTAAAAACAAGTTTTTCTTCTTCTTGAGTCCAATCTTTTTCCAAAGGCATCCCAACCCATTTAAATTGAACTTTTCGTAAAATACTTTTACATCTAACTGTCGTATATTGAACATAAGGTCCGCTATCCCCTTCTGTACTAAGGGCTCGATCCCAGTCAAATTCAATATTTTTCATTCGGTCGTTTATTAAATCGTTAAAAATAACAGCACCTATCGCAATTTTTCGAATATTTTCCTGTTTATTTTCAAGATCCGGATTTTTTTCTTCAACAGTCTTCGTCACTATTTCAATGGCTGATTCAATCACATCTTCAAGATGAATCACTCGACCTTTACGCGTTGACATTTTTCCTTCTTTAAAACGGACTAAACCAAAGCCAACATGATGACAATTTTTACTCCAATCAAAGCCCATTAATTCTAAAACTTTAAAAACTTGCTTAAAGTGCAAATTCTGATCAGCCCCGACGACATAGATCAGCTCATCGCCTTTCAGTTGATCATGTCGATAAATGGCCGCAGCTAAATCTCGAGTTGCATAAAGGGAGGCTCCATCGCTTTTTTTGATCAAACAAGGTGGCATTTTTTCTTTTTCTTCAAACATGACCACTTGTGCGCCTTCGCTTTCCTTCAGCAGTCCTTTTGATTCTAAGAGCTTTAGAACATCAGCTAATTTGTCGTTATAAAAAGATTCTCCTAAAATTAAATCATGTTTCACATTCAGAATCTGAAACATCCGGGCGTAATCTTTTAAAGAAGCCTCAATAATTTTAAGCCAAATTTCTTTGATTTTAAGATCCCCTTGCTCCAGTCGCAAAAAAGTAGCGGCCCCTTCGGCTTCCAGTGCAGGATTTTTTTCCATTTCTTCATGAAATTTCACATAAAGTTCAAGTAAGCCATCGATAGTCCACGCTTTTTCACCCAAAGCAGGTCCCCATTTTTCCAAGGCCCAAGCTAACTTACCAAATTGAGTTCCCCAATCACCTAAATGGTTCACGCCAATGACTTTGTAACCATTGGCTTGCGCTAAGTTCCGAATGGCTTGACCAATATTTGTGGCCCGCAAATGACCGATGTGCATTTTTTTTGCAACATTCGGAGAAGCGTAATCAATGACAACGGTCCGACCCTTTCCTTCGTTTTGCTGACTTAAAAATTTTTCTTTTGCCGAAAGACACAAAATTTCGACTAGCTTTGAAGCTTCAAATTTAAAATTTAAAAATCCCCCCAAAGCTTGAACTGATTTCAACCCTTCGATTGAGTTCTGCAATTCAAGAGCTAAATTCTGAGCCACTTCCTTTGGATTTTTTTTTAATAATTGAGCATACTGAAAAACAGGCCAAGCCAAATGACCATGCTCGTAGATCTTTGGAACCTCAAGGGTCAGAAAGATGTCAAGCTCTGAAAGAGACACTTTTTTTGCGATTTCACGACCTAATTGTTTTTTCAAATGTGCAAGCATGTCAAAACTCTACCGCCCCCTTGACGGACCTTCAAGAGACATTTAGCTTCTCAAACTCTATGAACAAAGCTGAGTTTGTCGAAAAATTATCTGAAAAACTTCGTTGCCCTAAAAGCCAAACGGAAAACATGTTAGATGCAACTCTCGACTTAATCCAAAAAACTGTTTCAAAAGGTGAAGAAGTAAAACTTGTTGGCTTTGGCTCATTTACTCGAACTGAACGTAAAGCTAGACCTGGACGTAACCCCAAAACTGGTGAATATGCTGAAGTTCCAGGCATGCCAGTTCCGCGCTTTAAACCTGGAAAAGAATTTAGAACTCGCGTTTCTAAAAAAAACTAAATCTTTTAACTTTAATTCTTTATCTAAGTTCTTTATTTTCAAGTTAATTTTGAACAATGAACTGGTTTTTTTTATCAAACGAATTCTTTGCCATCAAAGTTTTCAAATTTGATAAACTTAAAGTACCTTTTGAATACTCTTGATAAAGCTTTTCCCCTAACAATCCAGAAATCCACTTTACAGCTTGAAAACGAACTTGCCTGGACATCGAGTTTTCCTGAAAAGAAGCTGGGAAGCCTAACGATTGATGCAAAGTATAATGAACTGCTAATCGAGCAGCTTGTCTTTCAACAGGTCCAGAAGCAGCTGTTTTAGATTTTTTCTGCAAGTCTAAAAGTGTTGCACTTTTGCGATGGGGATTAATCACTTTCGATCCAAAATATGAAAAGGCTTGAGCCCAAATTAAATGTTCCCAATGAAACGGATTTTGTGACTCCCAGTCCATTTTTTTATTCATTTGAAAAAAGAGAATCTGCATCGCAATGCTAGCGGCTTCATTGGCTGAAATTCGACCTAGATAAGCCCACCCTCCTGAGGGGTCAACAAAACTCAAATTTTGCTCGATCAAATTTTTAAAAAAAATTAGTTTTTGTTCAGGCAATTTGCGAAGATGATCCCATAAAGCTCTGTCAATATTCGTAAAAATGCTAATGCTACCAGGATCCAAAGGGATTTTCAAAACTTGAGAAAGAATTTTGGATAAACCTAAAATATGCTCTGTTAAATCTAAATCTTCTTCAAATTCAAGGTCCTGAGAGGACTCTAAAAACAGATTATAATTTTGCCACTTAACCCAAGGTGAAACATTTTGAATACAAAAGCCTCTTGAACGAGATTGAAAAACGGCCCCTTCGGAATCTTTTTGAAAAAAAGGCTTTGAAAAATAAAGAGCTTCTGAGTTTTGAAATACAAAGAGCGGTTTTATTTTTTTCTTTTTTTTGACAAGCGACGGAAAACCCTGAGGCAAAAGATGATACTCTCCGTAAAGAACAAAAATACGGGAGTTGGGAACTTGAACTAAAACGTCAGCTAAGAGCTTGAGTCCCTTTGATTCTCTTTGCTTTGAAGTACTCCGAGCGCTTGGACTGTTGATCACCCGTAGTATCTGCTGGTGATCGCGAGCCCATTCAAAAATGGGTTTATAATGCCACCAAGGAAAGCCCCAAGCCTGGTCCCATTTCACTTTTTTAAGAAAATCTTCTTCTGATATTTGGCGATCTAAATACAAATCGACCCATTTTTGAGTCTGACTTGGCAAGCACTCCAGAGCAACCACGATGGGACTCTGGGTCAAATCCTGCTTTTTGATCCAGCGTAAGAAATTTTTTTGAAACTCCCGGACCCCGTGAAAATCTCCCCAGAATATCAAATTTGAATTCTCAATCTGTTTTTGCAAAGCGAGAGTAGAGGACTTTTTCCAGGATCGAGAAAAAAATCGATTGAAAGATTTTTCTGATTTTTTAATTTCTCGATCCTGAAGACCCAAACGATCTGAAACTTGTCTTCGTATTTGAACATAAAGTTCTTTTTTAATCGTTTCAATTTTCCGCATAGATCTTTCTGCGTCATCGCCTTGCTTAGGCTTGAAAATCATGTTGAGATACACACCATTATGATAAAAACAAAACCGCTCTACATCAATATCTTATTCACTTTCATAGCTCTTGGTCTTCATGGCTATTTAGCCAATAAATTTTTTCTCCTTCAAAATGCTGAATCTTCTGGTCAAAGCATCTGCAACCTGGGGGGGCTTTGGAACTGTGATGCTGTCAATACTTCTCCTTACTCAAGATTTTTAGGAAACCCTATTGCTCTTTGGGGACTTGCCACTCATCTCATTTTCTTGATCGGCCAAATAATGGTCGCTTGGCGCAAAGACCTTAAAGATCAATGGGCTGATGTTGTCGTTTACCTTTCATCTTTAATTGCTTTAACCTCTGTTGTAATGGGATTTATTTCTCTGACAAAATTAGGTTCCATTTGTCTATTCTGCCTTATCGCTTATGCTTTATCGATTCTCAATCTGGTCTTACTTAAGCTAGCAGGCTTTGACTTTTTGCGGTCCTTTAAAAACTTCGGCTCTGTTATAAAAGATCGCACAAGCTGGATGGCTGCCATTTCAATCCCTCTCCTTGTTTTTGTTATCGGATCCAATTGGGGTGGTTCGTCGTCTTTGAATTCATCACAAGCTAAAGGTCTTGTGACAGATCGATTGGCTGCTTGGACGGCCGCGCCGGTATCGCAATTTGATCTTTCTTTAGGGCTTCACTTAGGCGCACCTGTTGAAAAAGCTAAAATGACAATTGTTGAATTTGCCGATTTTAGATGTCCGCATTGTAAATTTGCAGCCCCTTCCGTGAAAGCTTTTGTTCAGTCTCGAAATGATGTGGCTCTTGTTTTTAAAGCTTATCCCTTAGATGGGACTTGCAATCTAGATCCTGGTTTTAAAGGCCGTGGCGACGGGATCTCTTGCCGCTTGGCAATGGCAGTTGTTTGTGCCGAAAAATTGGAACAAAAGGGCTGGAACCTTTATGATTCAATTTTTAACAATCAATCAGATTATCAAATGTTAAATTCAATCGATCTTGTGGATCAAAAACTTTGCGAATCGGGAATCAAAGACTGTGCTTCTTTGAAAACTTGTATGGACGACGATGCCACAAAAGTGATAGTGCAAAAAATGGCTCAAGAAGGAACTCAAGCCGGACTTCAAGGAACTCCTACTTTTTATATTAACAATAAGTTGATGTCGGGCGGACAGTTTTTGCCTGTTTTAGAAAAAGTTTACGAAGTGCTGACTAAAAACCAATAAGAGCAAAAAGCCATTCAACGCCTTGCTCTAGCATATCATTCATCACAACCTGACTTGTGACAGCAAGGCCGTTTACGACTTCAACAAAAAAAGCGACCACAGCTAAAGAAAAACCTGCCAGCCAAAGAGCCCTGATCACATAAATCGTTGACCTAGCGTCTTCAATTCTCATGTCGACTTGGATTTTTTCAATTTTTTTCATAACCATTTGCAGTTCTCTAAAATGCTCTTTAAATTTTTCCCTGAGCTCCTGCTGCTTAGCTCTTGTCAGGCTTGCGATACCTGGAAAATTTCGTTTTGCTTTAATCGCATAAATCAGATCAATTCCATGGGTCACAAAACGCTCCACTTTGCTTTGGAAATTGGGGTATTCAGACGGGTTTATTAAAAAATTTCTCATCTCCTGAATTGATTTGTCATACTTTTCATCTAAGACCCACATCAAAATATTGTATCTCAAACTATCAGCGCGACCAAAGTCGACGGGCTCATTTCCAATTTCAAAAATTTTTGATTGCTCTTGAGACTGAGCCATCTCGAGCACATTCTGAAGTTGCTGTTTATCGACTTTAAGACTGGATCCTGCCATAAAGACCCTATCGGACCTTTTGCTAGGATTCTTAAGTTTCAGTTTTTGTCTTTAACTTAAAGTTCCAAGGCGGATGTAAGTCTTAAGTCTAGGTCTTGAGCTTTCTTAAGCCCGTCCCTGTTTACAAAAGATGACTCAGTCTGAGACAATAAACCAATGGAAAATAGTCGTTTAAATCAATCTTTTACGCATTCACTTTCAGATAGCTACGAAATTCAAGAAGACTCCACTGATTTTATCAACGCGCCCGAATCTTATGTTTCAAAAGATCTTTTGAAGTCGGCGACAATTCAAAATCTGATTTCACAAAACGAAGATATGATGACTCGTCAGCGTGTTGTTTTACGCCGTCTCGCAACGCTTGAAGATCTCAATCAAGAACTCCAAAATGAAAATTTCCAAGCAAAAAATCAAATTTTAAATTATGCAGATCAAGTTCAAGTTTTGAAAGAAAAAGACGGAGCTTGGAAAGCAAAAGTCGACGAACTCGAAATCGAAAAAGACAGCCTCGTCTTAGTTGCCAAAGAATTTGAAAAAATTCAAAATGAAATCGAAAGGTACCGGAAATATCACGATAAAGTGAAGTACCAAGTGAAACCTTATATTCAATCCCTCAAAGTTTCACGCGATCAAGCACAAATCCAATTAGAAACGCTGAGATCCCAAAATAATTTAAAGGATAATCAAGTCAAAGAAATGCGTCTTCAAATGCAAGAGGTATTAAGGCAATCAAAAAATCAAGTTGATGATATGCAAAGACAAAAACAAGGACTTGTTGAACATTTCGAGAACCAAGTGCAGTCACTAAAAGATGAAAAAGCGCATTTTGAAAATAGCTTTAATGAGATGAAATTAAAATTAAAACATATCAGCCAGGCACTCGAAGTTAAAGCAGAACTGGAAAACAAAGTGATCGAACTGAATCGATCAAAAGTTGATTTAAAATCTCAGTTTGAAGTTGAAACTCTTCGCCTACAAACAAGAGTCAATGAACTTGAAGCTTTTAAAACTCGCTTCGAAATTGAAAATACCGACCTTAAAAACTACATCCAAGATGAATATAAAAATCGTATCAAGCAAGAAGAAGAGCTCACTCAACTGAGAAAACAATTAGAAAGCCTCCGCTTCATGTGGAGCCAAAAAAACGAAGAATCTGAGCGCCAAAGAAAAAGTTTAGAGGCTCTTGAGCAGCTTAATTATTCCCTGAGCCAGAAGATCGAGGAAGTTCGGAATTCATCAGAAAATCCTGGAAGCTAGCTTCTGTTTCGACAAAATCCTGACTCGAGTCTCGATTAATTTCAACTGTCTGAGGCTTAAATGCTTGTTCTAAAGTTTCATGAATATGAAGATGTGAAGCTTTCGTAAAAGCCACAAAGCGCTTGAAATCAGGGGATAACCCCACAAGCTGAACTCCGCAACCTTTCATTTTTTGTATATCGTGAAGGCACTCAAAGAATTCAGTCATTCCAGTCGAGCCCACAAATTGAAGACGATCGAGCTCAAAAACAACTTTCTCATTTTTTAAAGATTTGAGACAAGCTTCACGAAAAATTTGAGCTTTTTCAAGTTCAATTCGTCCTGAAATTTTAACGACTGTCCACTCACCTTGTCTGCGAATTGATGTTTCCATAAATCTTAAGCCCTCCATGTCTTATCTGTACACTCTTCGGCTTTATTTCTTTTTACCACAGGCGACATAAGACCAGTTTGCCTTTTACCTGAAGCTCTCTCTACAATAGTCAGTGATGTCATTTGTGAACTTCATCTTCAGCTTAATTTCTCTCTTATGGATTCCACATTTACTGGCTCAAACAAGTCAAAGCGGAACTTCGTCGTCTAGCAAGGCCCTCTCGGCCTCTGCTGCCAAGATTTCGGGTCTCACCTTGCAAGCTGATAACTTAACCCGCGATCACGAAAGAGATATTGTTGAGCTCGAAGGTCACGTGCAAATTGTTCGCGGTGAACAGCATATTTCTTGCCATAAAGCTGTGATTTTTCTTCGTTCAAAAAAAATTGAACTTTTCGGAAATGTTTCCGTCATTTCCTCAACACAAACTCTTATCGGAGAAGAAGTTTTACTTGATTACGAATCTGGAACCGGAATTATTAAAAACGGATACATCAAAGCCGGCCAAGTTTTATTTGAAGGTGATGTGATTCAAAAAATTGGAGAAGATGAATTCTTTGTTTCTGACGCCAACTACACATCTTGTACAAATTGCCCGGCGACATGGAGTTTTTCAGGACAACAAATCAGAGCCGAACTCGGTGGATATGCTTATATCAAAAATTCAGTCATGAGAATCGGTGGCGTTCCAGTTCTGTGGCTTCCCTATCTTGTCGTTCCACTTAAAAGCGACCGGCAATCAGGGCTTCTAACTCCCACTTTTGGACGTACTGAAGTAGGGGGTTTTGAATTTGCTCAACCTTATTTTTGGGCTATCGACCGAAGCTCTGACATGACTCTCACCTTAAAAAATTATGAAAACAGATCCCTTATGGGAATGACGAATTATCGTTATGTTTTAAGTGAAAACAGTTTTGGCGAACTTGACACTGCTTATATCAGAGACCGTGCTTTTACAAAACCTGATACCAATTTTAGAAAATTCCATCCGGATCAATCAAACTTTAATCGCTGGTATCTATACTATCAACATTACTTAGAACTTGAAGACGGTTGGACACAAAGAATGACAGTGCACAATGTCTCAGACCTCAGGTATTTAAGAGACTTTGAAAAAGAAACCAGTGAAAGAAATTTAAGCGACCCGGCCCTCGAAAACCGATTAAGCTTTTCTAAAAATAAAGATCAATACCATTTTACTTTTGATACTTCCTACTACATAAATCTACTCAGGGCCGACCCCCTTGCAAACAACAATGATGCCGTTCACAGACTTCCAGAAATTTCGTTTTCAAAGACTCCTGAAAGAATTTTTGAATCTCCCTTTTTGTTTTCTTGGGATTTTCATTACGTTAATTTCGCCAGATCCTTTAAAGGTTATGATGATTTGGCAGCAGGAACAAGAGTCCCAGAAAATTCTTCTTCAGACTCTTCGCTTTGCGACGACGATCCTGAATGTCAGTACGTTTATGACGGCCAATACGACGAATCAAAAGATTTGATTCGAACTGGTCAGCGAATCGATTTCAAGCCGACTTTGAATGCCAATTTTCGGATTGGTGATGCTTTAGATGTTGTTCCTCGAATCACATACAGAGACACTCATTATTTTTTTCCAGTCGGCGAAGACAGCGAGGTCACACGTCGCTACCTCAAAACAGAATTAGGGACGAAACTCACTTTAAGTCAAATTTACGGCGAAGATCTTCCACAAGCTAATCGTTATAAACATGTCATTGAACCTGAAATATCTTATGCTAATATTCCTTGGCTTGATTTACAGGATCATCCTTTTTTTCCCAATCAAACTTCTGTCTCCCCGTCTTTTGGAACTTCGACTCCTGTATCAGATGGTGACTTACTCGGAGATCTCAGAGTTCAGTTCGATGAAAACGACCGCATTTTAGATCGAAATCTCATCACTCTTGGAGTCACCAATCGTCTGATTCAAAGATTCTGGGGTGGTGATGCTAATCAGTACCGACAAGTCGTCCGCTTTAAACTTTCTCAAAGTTACAATCTGACGAGCGATGCCACAAGAAATAATCAGAACCGATGGTCCGACTTAGCGGGAGTTCTGACTGTTAAATTTGATAATATTGAAACCAACACAAATCTGAACTACTTCCCAGATCAAAACGTAACAAATATTAAAACTCGAACAGCTTTAATTAATAATAAAGGCCAATTTTTTGAATTAGGTCTTGATCGAACTTACACCATCGTTCAAGGCCAAGATGTGGTTAAACAAAACCGAGTTGAAGATATTTCGTTCGGATTGGGATTCACATCAAGCCCCCTCAATTTTGCAGGGCAACTAGTCTACGATGCGAATTGGAAAAATACAAAAGGGAATTCACAAATCAAATCCTGGGGCTACGTTGCTCAACTAAAACCACCCGGAGAATGCTGGCAAGTCAACCTGACTCATGGACAAAAAGTAGGTGGCGATACTCGTATTGATCTCGGATTTGAATATAATTTTGACGGAGTTCCCAAGCCTCCGCCTCCGCGATCAACTCTTGACCAATTTCGAACGAATTAATTGATTGTTCTGAATTTAAAAAAGGGAAATCAATTCAAAATAAATTAATCAACAGGTAAATAGTAGATTTTATTTTGAATTACAAAAGCAACACAAATCTGAACCGACTCTTTCATTTTATTTTCAAAATAAAGGGCTGCCTTTTTAAGTCTTACAGTTTGTTTTTTCGTCAAACGAGTTTCAATCCATATCCAATTCGACAAAGTCTTAACTTCTAAAAGAACAAGTCTTCCTTTTGCACTTCGAAAAAGAATATCAATTTCAGCAAAGGGAGTTTGAGCACGATGGTAGATAATTGTCGCTTTTTTTTGAATCAGATTTTGAATAACTTGAAGCTCAGTATGAAGACCCACTTCATAGGAATTCTTTAACTCCACCGAATGTTTTTCGATGAATGGAAGTAGGTCCTTTTCTCTGGATGGCTTTTCGGTGGATTTCTGTGGCGTAACCTTTGTGAACTTCGAATCCATATTCTGGAAAATCCTTCGAAAGTTCTTTCATTAAGTTGTCACGAGTGACTTTCGCCACAATTGAAGCTGCCGAAATCGGAGATAGTCTTAAATCTCCTTTCACAACTGCATGTTGTTCAAAACCTGGAAGACCCGGAATTTTCATGTGGCCATCGACCAATATGATTCCTGATTTTAATTTTAAACCTTCAATTGCTCTTTTCATCGCTAAAAACGAAGCTTGCAAAATATTGAACTTTTCTATTTCATCAACACTTGCAAAGCCAATTCCAACTTGATGTTCTGCTTGGATTTTATCGAACCAATAAGTCCGTTGTTTTTCGGATAGTTTTTTTGAATCAGTGAGTTGATCATCCCAGTTCGAGTGATTCAAAATCACAGCAGCAGCATAGACAGGACCCGCTAAACAACCCCGCCCGACTTCATCTACTCCTGAAACTAGAAATCCTTCTTTACAGAAGGATTTCCATTGAATCTTTTCAAAATTTTTATTTTTCAAAATCCGCTTTCTCTGTATTTTCTTTCAAATAAAACAATATGAGATCTAGATCGAAAAGTGCGGTCGATATTTTGAACTACAATTACTCTGCTGCATCGGCTGCGATTTCAGCTGCCGATCTTGGAATCGCTAATTCAGATTCGATACGAGCCGCTTTTCCATCAAGACCACGAAGGTAGTAAAGTTTTGAGCGACGAACTTTACCTGTCGCAATCAATTCAACACGATCAACTGAAGGACTTAAGAATGGAAAAGTTCTTTCGACTCCGACACCTGCTGAAATTTTTCGAACTGTAAAAGCTTTTGAAGTCCCAGATCCTTGAATTTTTGTCACAACACCTTTGTAAAGCTGAACACGTTCTTTATCGCCTTCTCTTACTTTGACGTAAACGCCAACAGTGTCACCAGAACGAAAATCAGCGATATTTTTTTGCACAGGCTTAAATGTCACACGACGAACGAGGTTAGTTTCCGCACCTGGAGCCGCTGCTGGTTTTTTAGTTTTTTTAACTGTTTTTACTTTTGCTTTTGCTTTTGCCTGTGCCATTCAATCCATCCTTAAACTTTAAGAGTCTTTACGAAGAAAAAAGAGTTACCATGGGCCCATGACACGGTCAAGAATGATACTCACAGCAGATCGAACTGAAAGATGACGATAATCATCTGGTGGGGCTCCCTTAATGCTTTCCAGAATACCACCACAAGATCGCATAAATTCTTCAGTTAAACCAAAGCCCGTCCCAAAAAGAAGTAAGACCGGCTGATCCTTTTCATGTAAAGTGGCCCGCAAATCCTGAAAACTGAAGAAGGGCGCCCCCTCTAAGCTTCTTGCATGAGTCGCAATAGTCAGAGCCTGGGGAACTCCCCAATCTTTTAATGCCATTTCGACATTTTCTGCTGTTTTAACTTGAGTTAAGGCTGTCCGACGCATTGGATTATACTTAGATCCTGTCCCCGTTCGCCAGTGATCAAGTACCCGTTCAACAAACATCAATTGCTCGCGCACGGGGTGAATAATGTAATATTTTTCTACTCCGTAAACTCGGGCGGCGCGGGCAATATCATGAATATCGAAATTTGTAATGTTCGTAGCCACCACATCTTTTTGTCCATCAAGAATAGGATAATGAACAAGGCCAATCGCAAGCCTTGGAACTTTAGAACTCACTTAAGATCCTCCAAACCGCAAACTCGCTTTTCATCGTCGGTCATTGAATTAAAAAATGCTTTTAATATCTGAAATTCTTTTGCACTAAGATGCAAAAGGTCCGGTCTTTTTTTCAAAGTTACCAACTGAGAGACGTTGATCTTCCACTGTTCCATCAAAGCATGATTCCCTGAAAGTAAAATAGCTGGAACTTTCTGCCCTTTCCAGTCTTGTGGCCTCGTAAAAAGAGGATGTTCAAGCCCTGGCAAAGCAAAACTGTCTTTTTCTGCTGATTCCAAGTGCCCCAAAGAGCCTGGAATTTTTCGAACCAATGCATCCATCAAAACAAGAGCTCCTAGCTCACCGCCCGATAAAACATAGTCGCCTATGGATATTTCTTCATCGACATATTCATTAAGAAATCTTTGATCCACACCACTGTAGCGACCGCAAATCAAAGTCATTTCCACTTTTGCTTGAAGTTGATTAACCTTTTCATCCGTCAAAGGTTTTCCTTGAGGACTTAAATAAATCACATGGTCTTTTTTGAGTGTCCTTTTTTTCATTGTAGCTTCTAACACTTCAGGCAACATCACCATTCCGTCGCCACCTCCAAAAGGACGATCATCCACTGACTTATAAGAGTCCGTTGATTGATCTCGAGGATTCAAGACTTGGTATTGAAAAAGATTCTTCTTCAAAGCTTGAGACAAAACGCCTTGGCTTAAGTAAGAATCGAAAAGTGACGGAAAAACGCTGATAATTTGAAATTTCATATTAATTGCGGCTGAGACTAGTCTATTTTATCTAAACTCATCAAGCCTTCTGGGAAGTTCATGAAAAGCTTTTGTGCTTTAAAATCAATTTTAAGAATAAAGTCTGAAACAAAGGGAACTTCAAAATTATGATCATCATGCTGAATAATCAAAAGGTCCTGCATCCCATTGCTACTAAAAGCTTTCACATAGCCGACAAATTGATCTTTTAAAAGAACTTGAAAGTTTAAAACTTCTTTTAAGTAAATAGTTTCCCCTTCCGATGAAACTAAAATTTCATCAGGAATCAGAAAAGACCAACCTTTTAGAGCTTCTGATTGGTTTCGATCATTTACAGATTCAAACTTTAAAATTAATCCGTCTTTGTGAGGCTTACAGTGGGCAACTTGATATGGAATTATTTCATTTTCAGGTGATTCAAGATACACAACACTTAGCTTTTCGGACCAACTTGTATCTTGAGAAAAAACCAAGACATAAACTTCGCCCTTAAGTCCGTGCGCATCTTTTATTTTTCCAACTTTTTGATTTTTTTTGTCAGGATTATTCAACGATATCCAGGTGGTAACGTTTATTCAGCTTGGTACCGGCAGCACGAATAATAGTCCGCATGGCAGCGGCTGTTTTACCTTGCTTCCCGATTACTTTTCCAAGGTCATCTTTATCTACTTTGAGAGCTAATAAAGTAGTTTGTTGACCTGGGATTTCATCCACTTCAACATTTTCAGGTTTATCAACAAGTGATTTCGCCATGAATTCGACAAGTTCTTTCAGATTATCAATATTAGGACTTCCCATTTTGACCTCACAAGGCTTGGATTACCAAAACACCTACTATAGGTTTAGGGTATTAATGTGAGAATTCCAAGCGTTATTTTGGAGTTTGAGCCATCTTGACAACGTGTTTAACGCGATCAGTTGGTTGTGCACCTTTAGAAACCCATGAATTGTATTTTTCCATGTTAACGACAACTTTTGTGTCCTTACCCTTTGGGGTTGGAATGTAATAACCTAAAACTTCAATATATTTAGAAGTCACATAGCGGCGAGAATCTGCCACTGTGATTCGGTATTTTGGAGCGTGTTTTGTACCCATACGAGCTAGACGAATAACAACCATTTTTTACCTCTGCCATGATTCAAAGATCTGAAGTTCTACTCAAAACTCAAGCCCTGATCAAGTTAATAATGAATATCAAAAGGGAAGTCGCGGCTTTCCACCAAATCCGCCCTTCATTCCAGACATACCACCCATGCCACCCATTCCCATTTTCATCATTTGGCTCATCATTTTCTGAGCCTGTTCAAACTGACGAACGAGTTTGTTGATATCTTGAACCTGAGTCCCGCTGCCCAAAGCAATACGTTGCCGCCGAGAAGCATTTAAAATGCGATGATCATGCCGCTCTTTCGGAGTCATTGAGTGAATGATCGCTTCAATTTTTTTCATCTCATCATCAGGTGGCGCCATATTTTTCATTTGCTTTGAAATTTCACCGAAGCCAGGCAAAAATTTCATGATATTTTCAAGCCCACCCATTTTTTTCAGTTGCTGAATTTGTTTCAGAAAGTCTTCTAAAGTAAATTGGTTCTTTGCCATCTTTCGAGCAGACTCGCGAACTTCTTTTTCATTTACTACTTCTTGCGCTTTTTCAACAAGCGAAAGAACATCGCCCATATCAAGAATTCGCTTTGCTAAGCGGTCTGGATGAAAAATTTCAAGAGCCGCCACTTTTTCCCCGACTCCTAAAAATTTAATCGGCAAACCCGTGACTTCGCGAAATGAAAGGGCGGCTCCACCACGAGCATCACCGTCGACTTTGGTTAAAATAAGTCCCGTTAATTCAAGACGCTTATTAAAGCCTTCTGCCACATTGACTGATTGCTGCCCAAGCATTGCATCCGCCACCAAAAGCACTTCATTGGGACGACTGAATTCTTTGAGTTCCTGAAGTTCTGACATCAGTGCTTCATCGATTTGTAATCGACCAGCAGTATCAATAATCAAGACTTCGACCATTTGCGATTCCGCCCAAGCTTGGGCCTTTTTTAACCTCAGGATTGGTGAATCTTTCAAATCGACAGGATAATATGGAATCCCATTTTGTTTTGCTAGAATTTCTAGCTGCTCAGCAGCGGCGGGTCGATAGACGTCAACAGAAACAAGTCCTGGTTTTTTTCCTAATTTTTGACGCACATAAAGAGCTAACTTAGCAGAAGTGGTCGTCTTACCGTTCCCCTGAAGGCCCACAATTAAAATTGTATTAAACGTATTTTGTACATTTAAAAAAACAGTTTCGCCGCCTAAAGTTTGAACGAGTTCATCATGAACAATTTGAGTAAATTGCTGTCCCGGCTGAAGACTTTGTAAAACTTCTGCTCCTAAAGCTTTCGTTTTCACTCGGTCGAGAAAGTTTTTGACAACTTTAAAGTTAACATCGGCTTCAAGAAAACTCATTCTGATATCTTTAAGGGCCTCTTCAATATTAGAAGCCGAAATCTGTGACTGCCCTTTGAGCTTTTTAATCGAACCTAAAACTTTTTCCGAAAGCTGTTCAAACATGACTTAAAACCTTTCACTTGAACGACTCAACTTATAGCATACTTTAGTATGCAGTGCGTTTATATCCCACTATTTGAGTAAAAGCCAAACTTGGCTCAAACTTATGAAACTATGCAACAAGATTCCAATTTAAAAAAAGAACTGAAAAAATTAAATCGCTTTATTCGAGCCCTCAGCTTATTTAAAGTTCCTTTACTTGGAATATGCAGGCCCCAAGTTCTTGAACTGACCCAAGATATCGCTCGAGTTAAACTTCCCTTTGAATTTTTAACGAAAAATCACCTTGGGTCGATGTATTTTGGAGCTCTTGCAATGGGAGCAGAACTTTCAATTGCAATTAGACTTCTTGATCGCATGAGAAAAGAAAAAGTCCCGATTAGTTTTATATTTAAAGATTTCCAATGTACTTTTTTAAAACGAGCCGAAAGCCCCGTCCACTTTGTCACTGAGCAAGTTAGAATTATTGATGATTTAATCAATCTCGCAATGGCTGAAGCTGAAAGACAAAATGGAACTTTTGAAGGCTATGCTTTGTCAGAAAAAAACCAGGAAAAACTGATGACTTACAAAATAACTATTTCGATGAAAAAATTCGATAGAAAATAACGCATCGTCGCGTTTTAGTCTGTCTGTCTGTCTGTCTGTCTGTCTGTCTGTCTGTCTGTCTGTCTGTCTGTCTCATCTAGCGGTTGATCGAGCTAGCAAATGTTATTTTGGGGTTTTCTCGTTGAGCCCAGTTAAGATCCCACTCTTGATTAAGAAGTAAAACAGGCTGATCTTTCGTATCCCGAAAAAGATTGAAGCCTTTAATTTCAAAAACAGGCTTTCCTTCTTCAGTTCGAGGCCACCTCGCGACCGTGTAAGGTAAGCGATTAATACGAACTTCTAAATTGTATTCGTCTTGCAATCGATGAGCTAAAACTTCAAATTGGAGTTCTCCGACGGCACCAATGAGTGGATCTTGAGGACCAATCACCGGGTCGATAAAAAGCTGAATAGCGCCTTCTTCTGATAAGTGTTGAAGAGCTTCCTGCATGCGAGCTCTTTTCATCGCATCTTGAACAGAAAGTTTAGCAAACAGCTCTGGCGCAAACCGAGGAATGTCTTCAAATAAAATTTTACCACTTGAAGACACAGCATCTCCTATCGCAAAATTTCCAGTATCATTAACTCCCACAATGTCACCCGCATAAGCTTCGTCCACAGTTTCACGGTCTTGGGCGACAAATTGATTTGAATACGAAAGTCTTAATTCCCTTTCAAGTCTTGAATGAAAGACTTTCATTCCTCTTTCAAATTTTCCCGAACAAATTCGAATAAAGGCGACTCGGTCTCGATGTCTTCTGTCCATATTGGCTTGAATTTTAAAAACAAACCCTGTGAATTTCTGATCCAAAGGATCCATTTGAACGCCCTCTTGGGTCGTTCTTGTTGCAGGCCCTGGAGCATATCGAGAAAAGAACTTTAAAAATAAATCGACACCAAAATTTTGCTTAGCTGAGCCAAAAGTAACAGGTGAAATTTCGCCTCTTAAAAAAGCTTGTTCGTCAAATGGTGGTAAGGCGCCTTCGATCAATTCAAGTTCATTCATCACTTGCTCTGCCGTTTCTGGATCCAAATATTTTCTTAAAAGAAGAGCTAAATCTTGCCCCAGTGTTGGAACAATTTCAAAACTTTCAACTTCTTCTCGGCGTTGATTGTAGATCATGAGTTCTTTTGTAATACGATTAAAAACTCCTCTGAATCTGGGGCCAATTCCAAGGGGCCAAGTCACCGGATAACATTGCATGCCTAATGTTTTTTCAATCTCGTCAATCAGAGCTAACGGATCTTTTCCTTCGCGATCTAATTTGTTAACAAAAGTAAAAATAGGAATTTTTCGATAACTACAAACTTCGTAAAGTTTTTTTGTTCTTTCTTCTACACCCTTCGCCACGTCGATCAGCATACAAGCAGAATCAACGGCCATCAGAACTCGGTAAGTATCTTCGGAAAAATCTTTGTGTCCAGGAGTATCCAGTAAATTCACGCGTAATTTTTCATAATCAAAAGTCATCACGCTTGAAGTGATTGAAATTCCTTTTTGACGTTCGAGTTCCATCCAATCCGAAGTCACGGCTTTAGTTCCTTTTTTACCTTTTACTTCACCTGTTTCGTGAATGACTCCGCCGTGATAAAGCAGCTTTTCTGTCAAAGTTGTTTTACCGGCATCGGGATGGGAAATGATGGCAAAAGTTCTTCTTCTTTCGATTTCTTTTGCAACGGCTGGTAAAACTTGCATAACTTGTCCTCTGGTATTTCAAGTGCTTACAGG
This sequence comes from Pseudobdellovibrionaceae bacterium, assembly GCA_030158485.1. Taxonomy (GTDB): domain Bacteria; phylum Bdellovibrionota; class Bdellovibrionia; order Bdellovibrionales; family Bdellovibrionaceae. The sequence continues at coordinate 48,801 of JAOASS010000020.1, forward strand.
CACTTTCTTGACTCAACTTGATCCTTGCGTTTATACCTCGTTTTGAAACACTGCTCAAAACTTTCCCCTGGGCTTGCACCTCAGACTGGAGATTTAAATGCACGATCACTTATCTTTATCAGATAAATGCCCTTCTTCTCAATTTTTCATTTCAACTTTCTATCATTTTGTTCGAATTGCGGATCCTTTCAGTTTTAAACTTGAGCTTCAAGATCAAGCTCAAAAATTAGGCATCAAAGGTTTGATTATTTTAGGACATGAAGGGTTTAATACAACTTCCAGCTGTGAATCTGAACAAAACCTAGAAAAATGGAAAGATCTTTTCAAAAGCCGATTTAATTTAGAAAAGCTTAACAATAAAGATTCTTTGAGCTTGAAAGCTCCTTTTTTAAGATTTTCAGCAAAAGTGAAGCCTGAAATTGTCACGACTGGAAGAAACGATCTCAATCTTGAATCATCTCAAATGGGGAAGAATCATCACTTGAGTCCCGATGAATGGGATCAGGTCATGAAGAACGAGCGGGATGATATTATTTTAATCGATACTCGAAACTGGTATGAATATAAAATCGGAACTTTTTCCGGAGCCCGAAATCCTCATATCGAAAAGTTCACTGATTTTCCCCAATATTTTGAAAATGAAAAAATTGAAAAATCAAAAAAAATTATGATTTTTTGTACAGGCGGAATTCGGTGTGAAAAAGGAATTCTCGAACTTCAAGAAAAAGGTTATGACAATGTTTACCAGCTTGAAGGTGGAATTCTTCAATATTTAAAAGAAAAACCCCATCAGGAATTTAAAGGCGAATGTTTTGTTTTTGATAACCGTGTCGCTGTTGATCAGGAACTACGTCCCAGCCAAGTTTATAGATTATGCCCTCATTGTGGCCAACCTGGGGCTTTGCAAAAAGAATGTGTTCGGTGCGACACTGAGTTTCAAATTTGTGAAAAATGCGTCGAAATAGCTGTTAAAAAAGACACTTGTTCAAAAAACTGTGCCCATCACTGGTCAGTCAGGCCCCACCAAAAGGGGAGCCACCAATACAGACCGCATGAAATGAATCAGGAATCTAAAGAATAGTTTCCATTAGAAAATAGGTTATTGCAGTTAAAACAAATCCAGAAGTGATGACTCCTTTAACCGTTGTCAAAGGTCCTAATTTTCCTTTGAGCGCGTTTAATTCTAAAACCCCGAATAGAACGAAAATCAAAACGTACCAAACCCCGGCTTTTGTGACATCAATTTGGATTGGCAAATGGGGAGCAGCTCCCATGAAAAAAAGCATCGGTATTGAAAACATGGTGTTCGTTCTTGATGCTAACAAAGCTTGTCCAGCAAGAGCCGGCACTGCTGGATTTGCAGCTTGTCCTTTCGCTACATTTTCAGCATTAGCGATAATCACCTTTTGTTTCGGCCAGATCACAAACCAAACATTCAAAAACATGATCGTACCTAGCAGTGAACCTGTTAATATTTTAACTCCCCAGTCGCTTGTTATAGCAAAACCCGTGTAAGAAGCGGTGTAAAGCATCAAAACGCCTGATACAAAAGTCCACATCGCACCCCAACGAAACCAGTAAAGAGCGACTGGAAATAATTTTTGCTGAGCTTGAGACTTTGTAGCAGCGTCAACAGCTGCCATAAAAGCACCTTGAGTGAAATTAAAATAGTAAAGATGTCCAATCCACATCACTCCAAAAAAGAAGTGAAGCCATTTTAAAATGAAATGAATACCGGGATACGTCAAAATTGCTAATTCCATGAAATCAACCTCGTGTTGTTTAGTTAAAAGGTCCTCTTGAAGAATGTGACAAACAAAAGCTTTTGTCATTCAATTTGTATCTGAAGTGACCTCAACAACCTTTTAAATAAAATTTGCAACCACAGTGTCCCGATCCTGTTTCCAGTCTCAAAGCTTCATGGGTAGCGTCAATCGATTCCTGATACTCAAACTACTTGCTTGATTTGTCGACGTAAATCTTCTTCAACTTCTTTCATATAGGTTTTGATAAAGACTTCCCCTAAATCAACACCTTTTACTTTATAAATCCTGGCGAGTTTATTCAATGACTTAACCGGAGGATGCGACAAACCCCGCTCCCAATTACTAATAAACTGAGGAGATGTGTATCCAAGCTTCGAAGAAACTTCTGTTTGCGAAAATCCTGCTTTTTCACGGCACTTCTTTAAATATTGAGCTAACTGAGAACTGTTATACATAAATGATTCCTTCCTACTTTTTATTCATCCTTCGAGTGATCCTTCTTGGATCTTTGCTCACTATAGTAACAAGTCATTCTTCAGAGGGGAGTGTTTTTGTTCTGTTTATCAACAAATGAGCCAAGATCCGAACCGCATTCACAATTCGTGTCTTTTTCTCTTTAGGCTTGTCATCTTAGGCTTGTAGGCCTAATCCCAAATCGATTTATTTTTATGTCAAATAAACAAACTTTAAAGAGGCAAGTTCTTCAAAAAATGATTTCCAATTGCAATTCATTTGCAATTAAACTTCATTTGAGGCATGAATTGTCCCCACTATGCCCAACACAAAAGCTTCTGATTTTATCCATAAACTTCATCAATCTCAAATTAAACTCACTCGCCAACGAAAACTAATTGTAGAAAAAATGGTTCTTTTTAAAATCCCCTTCGGCGCCGAAGATCTCTACTTAAATGGTCTCAAAAAATCAGGGCTGGATTTGGCGACAATTTATCGAACATTGAATCTTTTTGCAGAAAATAATTGGATTTCTCGAATTGATTTAAATGACGGCTATTCTCGTTATGTCATGAAACCAGCTTCAAGTCACCTGCACACACTTCTGTGCAAAGCTTGTCACAGAATCGAACACTTGAGTGGTTGTTTTGTTGAGAAACAACAAGAAGAGCTTCGGAAAAAAGGCTTCACCAGCTTATCTCATAAAGTCGAGTTTGTTGGGCTTTGTCCTGATTGCAACCAACAAGAAAGAACTGCTTTATGAAACCACTTGCAAATCTTAAAATAAATGATCTTTCAATTGGGTACACAAGTCCTTTAATTCAAAATCTTAATTTTGAACTTTCCCAAGGGGATCGACTGATCATTTATGGTCCCAACGGCACAGGCAAATCAACATTACTTCAATCTTTGATCAAACCCATTCATCGATTAAAAGGCCAAGTTCATTGGAATACTCCTCTTGAAAAAATTCTTTATTTACAACAGCAAAGTCCATTTCATTCCCAAACTCCCGACGACGTTGAAAACTATCTGGTTAATATCTTACTTTTTAAAAAACCCTTCACGAAACTCACTCTTCAGGACTCTGAAAAAGTCAGAGCGATTCAAAGTCAACTTCGCTTAATTAACATGCCTTTGAAAAATCTTTCAGGTGGCCAAAGACAAAAACTTAAAATGGCGCGAGCTCTTTTAATGGAAACCCGAGCCCTTCTTCTTGACGAGCCGTTCAATGCGATTGACCAAACAAGCACTCAAGAAATGATTCAGTGGCTGAATGAAACCAAATCCCAAATGATCCAGATTCTAGTCCTTCATGATTTCGAACAAATTGAAAGGCTTCAATGTCCTATTCTTTGGATTCAGTCACCTGAAAATTGGGAAATTCTAGATTTCAATGAATGGTTTCAAAAAGTTGATCTTAGATTTCATAGTTGGATGAAGACTGTTCAACAAAAACCTAATAGATCAGAGAACCACAAATGATCTGGCGTGATTATTTGGAGTTAGACTTGATCTATTGGTCTTGGATTGGAACTTCCCTACTGAGTGTTAATTTTGCATTAATAGGAACAACTCTAGTTGAGAAAAAACTCACACTTATTGGTGACACTTTTAGCCATGCTATTTTGCCAGGAGTCGTGATCGCGACTCTTTTTTTAGGACAATCTCCATTTTCACTTTTGTTGGGCGGCTGGATATCAGGTTTTTTATTAATGGGTGCGACTCTTTTTATTTCACAAAGACGACTTGTTTATCAAGATTCTATTTTTGCGTTCCTCGCTTTATTTTTTGTGGCTATTGGAATGATTCTTTCATTTAAAACAAAAACATCTCCTGAAATTCTGCATCTTCTTTTTGGACAAGTTTTGTCTTTCGACCAAACTTCAGTGATGCTGACTTTGGGTCTCACTCTTCTGACATTTGTCTTGTTTTTTTTCAGCAGAAGAGTGTGGAGTCTTTGGATTGTCGATCCACAGTTTTTAGAAAATCAAACTTTAAGCCCACGCTTTCAAAAAATTATTTTATTTGTGTCTTTGTCGTTACTCATTACTCACTTAACCTTTGGTCTTAATTCTTTAGGGGCTTTTATGACAGTTGGATTAGTCGTGATTCCTTCACTCATATCGCAGCAACTCTTTCACAAGCTTTACAGCCGTCTTTTGGCTGCGGGATTTCTAGGACTCATTGGTTCATTTTTAGGATTTGTTTTATCCCTATTTTTAGAATGGCCACTTGGACCCAGCGTTGTTGTTGTTTTAAGTTCATTTTATATTATTGTTTTATTTCTAAACATTGAACGGTCCGTCAAATGAAGAATCTTATTTTAATTCTTGTCTTTTGGAATTCAATTTGTTTTGCAAAAAAACCACTTATTATTGTCAGCTTTTCAGTTTTAGCAGATCTTGTTCAAAATATAGTGCCAAATGATTTTCAAGTGGAAACTCTTGTTGCAAAAGATGTTGATTCTCATGGATATAATCCCACAGCAAAAGACTATCTTCTTCTAAAAAAAGCTGATCATATTCTTTTAGTTGGCCATCACTTTGAACCCTGGGCATCCAAAACACTGCATAAAATCAAACCCCATGCCAAGATCTATTATGTAACAGCAAAACTTGACCTGATACCAATTCAAAAAAATCAATCAGGTCATCACCACCACACAACAAGTTTGAATTCTTGGGAAAGTAAACAATCTGAATTTGATCCTCACTTCTGGCACAGCCCGGCTATTGTCATCAAAATGCTCGAAAATTTATCACTTCACTTGCAAAATTCATTTCCTAATCAAGGGAAAGAAATAAAAAATAAAACTTTAGACTTTTTGCTAAATATTAAAAAACGACAAAAATATTACACTGAAAGTTTTCTTAAAATCCCTGATAGCTCAAGAAAAATGATTCTCTCGCACAATTCAATGCAATATTTCGCGCAAGAATTTAAAGTTCAAATTGATTCACCACTGGACTCTTCTCAAGAAGGAGAATCTTCAGTTAAGAAAGTTTCAGAGCTTATAAAAAAAATTAAAGCTGAAAAAATTAAAAGCCTTTTTTTAGAAAGATCAGCTCCGGAAAGTTTACTCAGAAGTATAGCAAAAGAAACAGGTCAAAAAATAAGTGGCGTTCTCTATTCTGACTGTCTGTCATCCTCTGAAGAAGCTTCTACGTACTTAAAAATGTTAGACTATAATTTTAGTTTAATTTTAAAATCAATGAAAGGTGTTTCACCGTGAATTCGAATTCAACTTTAAAAGAACAAAAAACTCCTGTGACCGTTTTAACGGGCTTCCTCGGCTCTGGTAAGACGACTTTACTAAATTATATTTTGACTGCTCAGCACGGAAAAAGAATTGCCGTGATTGAAAATGAATATGGTGAAATTGGAGTTGACCATCATATCGTCGTCAATTCGGATGAAGAAATTTTTGAAATGAATAACGGTTGTATCTGCTGTACCGTGCGCGGAGATTTAATTCGGATTTTGAATCAGCTCAGTAAAAAGAAAGATCGCTTCGATTATGTTTTAATTGAAACAACCGGAATGGCTGACCCAGCTCCGGTTGCACAGACATTTTTTGTAGATGAAGACATCAAGAAGAACTTTAGACTTGATGGTATTGTGACTCTGGTCGATGCTTTTCATATAAATCAACACTGGGATGACCGAGAATCACAACAACAAATTGGCTTTGCAGATGTTTTACTTTTAAATAAAGTTGACCTTGTTTCCCCGGAAGAAATTTCGAATTTAAAAGAAAAAATTCAATCCCTTAATGGCTTAACGAAAATTCATGAAACGCAAAAAGCTCAAATTAATTTGGATCAAATTCTTCATATTGGTGGATTTGATTTAAATCGAACCCTTGAAACTCATCCTGATTTTCTAGATGGAACTCATCGTCATCATCATCAAAATGTCGGGTCTGTAGGTTTATCCATGGAAGGATTTGTTCATATTGAAAAGTTCCAAGCTTGGATTGGTCAAGTCCTTCAAGTCCAAGGCGCTGACATATTTAGATCAAAAGGAATTATTTCTTTACCGAATGAAAAAAAGAAATATGTTTTTCAAGGTGTTCATATGCAACTAGATGGAAACCTAGGTCCTGAATGGAAACCAGATGAAAAAGTTCAAACACAAATTGTATTTATTGGCAGAAATTTAAATCGAGAAGTTCTTCAAGCAGGATTAAACGCATGTCGACTGAACTAAATCCACAACAAATTCCGATTATTCGACCTCTCTGGCTCAGCGTCACAACGGAACCCGTGACTCACTTAGAAGAAGCTCAAAACGGTGAAAGTTTAATAGCAGGACTGGCCGACGGAACTCTTCGTCAACTTGATTTAAAATCGGGTGAAACAATTTTTGAAACTTCAGCTCACAGTATGGGGATCTTAGCACTCTCGATAAACTCTGAATCGAACTTAGTCGCAACGACCGGTGAAGATAATAAAATTCAAATATGGGATCTTATCAAAAAAAAATCAGTCCTGAGTTATAAAGCAAAATCTTGGATCGAAAATGCCAAATGGCTTGGGAATAAACTCTTTTTTTCTCAAGGAAAAAATCTGTTCAAATGGGAGTCTGGACAGACAGAACCCACTTTAGTCACTTCTTGGGAACATTCTATTTCGGATTTTGTTTTAAAAAATAATAGTGAATTGGCTGTTTGTGGCTACTCAAGACTTTCCCTTTATGATCTCGACACAATGGAAGAAAACCAAACTTTTAATTGGAAAGGGCAACTTTTTAAATTGTGTTTTTCTCCCAATGAACGATTTGCCGTTTGTGCTTCAAATGATCTCACGATTCATATTTGGGACTTAAAAAGAAATAAAGATCTCACCATGCGTGGTTTCGTTGCAAAAGTTCGAGATCTTCACTTCAGACCTGATGGACTTTACATGGCAAATACTTCTGGATCTGAAGTGATTATTTGGGATTATATGGAACCCGGTCCGGCAAATAAAAAACCGACAGTTTTAGGGCCTCTAGAAAAAGATGTTCAATTCGTTCGTTACCAACACAACGGAAAAACTTTAGCCACTTTCGGAGAAGATGGAGTCATTCTCTTCTGGAGACCTGATTTATTTGGAGAAAAACCACTGGCCATTGCGGGTATTCGCGATCAAGAAATTTCAGCGGCTCTTTGGACTCGAAATGATCAATTTGTCGCAACTGGACTTCAAACGGGTTACATTGCCCTTTACCCAACACCCGAAATTAAAGACTGATGTTCAAAGGAAATGTTTTATTAGTTAAAAATTATTTAAAGTCAGAAGAACGCATAAAAGCTCTTACTGAAATTTTATGTTACAACCCTATTTGGGAGTTTCGATTTTCAGAACATAATCCCCCACCTCAAGGTGAAAAAAATAGAATGCTTTTAAGACCTGTTTACTGGCTTGGAAACTGGCAGTTTGCTTGTTTAAATTATTACCACCCGCCAAAAGGTATTGATTTCCGGTGTGTTCAAGGTGAAAGCTACCCACCGACTTTACAAAAAATTGTGCACGATATCGAAGCTCGAGTCCGAGATAATTGGAATCCAAAAGACATTCCTGATGGTTGGCATCTAAATACATGCCTGATTAACTATTACGGATCAAAAATTGAAAATGGTAAAAAAATTGATGCCGCTCGCGTTGGAGAACATAAAGACTTCGAACCTGGGCCAGTTGCTTCGCTTTCATTCGGAGAACGAGCTCTTTTTCAGTTTGTTCAAAGTCGAGGTAAAAATTCAAAAAGTGAAGTGATTCTTCAACAGTGGCTGGAAGACAATTCTTTACAAGTTTTTGGTGGCGAGAGATTTAAATCGCACCTATTTCACCGCGTCCAAAGAGTTGAGCGAAAAGACGCTCAACAACTTCCACCCGCTCAAATTGAAAACTTTGAAACTCGAAGAATTAATCTGACTTTTCGATTTGTACCCGACCAACATATTCAAGTGCTTAAACAGTTTCCACAAAATCTTAAAAATGATATCAAACCCTATGTTCAAAAACTGGCTAAAAATTCAAACTACTGGAAAAAGAGTCTGGATCAAATTTGATGCTCCGTCATACCTGATCAAACTATCACCTTAAGTTTGCGGGAATAGCGGAGCCGTGCCAGATCAATTTTTGATAAGAGCCGCTTCTGACTTTTTCATATTCAAGTTCAATATCAAGTAAAGCATTAAAATTTAGTTTCACGGCAAGAAAGGCAAGTCTCATTGTGGCTTCTTTTTCGTCTGCGCAGTTTCGAACTTGAAGGGCCGGTTCAATTCGCTTCACATGTCGAGTCAGTTTATGTTGAGCTTTATTAAAAACAGAAATTTCTTTCGCTTTTTCTAAATCTTGATCATAAGCCTCTTTTTCAGGCCGAACTTTTTGTTCAAAACACGAAAAACAATAAGCCTGATGAGTCAGATCTTTTGGAATTTTAAGCAAATAAGAAAAAGCTTCTTCATCAACAAATTGAGTACATGACTTACAAAGAATTGAATGACAAAGTCCACATTCTAAGTTGGCTTTTATACGACTGCAGTTCGAACAAGCTTTTGACATTCAAAATGATTAACACACTTGCCCTAGATTTCATTATTTTAAAATGACGACTTTGAAAAAATGACCCTTGTAACAAAGAAGGGAAAGAGTCTTTTTAACCCTTCCCCCTCTTGATTATCAATTTCTATTCAGTTACAGAGCCTTTTTTAGTTAATAGCGAGAAAGGCGCAAAGTCACATTTTTCAAACCTAAAACACCCCCGCCATTTGCCATTAAAGAAATAGGGTCAGATTGACTTCCGAGCACAACACTTGAGCTCGGGAAAATGGTCACTCGAGCTTCTTCTCCAATGACGTAAGCTTCACCTGAAATACTGTCATCAACGATCAGAGATATTTTTTCAGCTTCATAATAAGCATCGGCTTCCACTTCAACTGCAATGAGTCGATAGCCACGGTACTGAGACAAATCAATCCAATCATTGATTGTCACAGAATCGTCATCGTAAAGATCCTCATCAATCAAAATCGGAAGATGAAACTGATTGTATTCGCCCGAATATCCCACTCGACGAAGTCTGACTTCGATTTGCTGAATATAACTTGATCCTTCTATTTGTAGGAAAAGATTTTGCATTTCAAGACCTAATCTTAAATCGTATCTTGGGTAAAGTGAGACCAAACTGGAAGGCCACCTGACCTCATCTTCGACTTGATTATTCACCCAGAGCCTCATGATCGATTGGTCACTGCCATCGGTTCTGACAACGACTGATTCCACTGTGTAATCAGAATCATATCGATACAAACTCAGCATCTGGATTAAATCTAGATACTGATTTGAAACTGTGTAGTTCAAATTAACAAACTGAGAAAAGTGAGCACCGGGATCAGGTCGCAAAATGGGAGGCTGTGGTCGCGGAGGCAAAGGGCGAACCGGTCGCGGTGGGTAAGGCCTTGGATGAGGTCTCACATGACCTGGCGGACGTGGTCGTGGCCGCGGATGAGGGCGCGGTGGACGAGGCTCTGGTCTAACCGGCGGCCTTGGATCAGGTCGAATCGGCCCTGGAGGATGAGGGCGCGGTGGACGTGGGTCAGGTCTCACTGGTGGTCTTGGCTCAGGACGCGGAGATGGACGAGGTTCTGGTCTTGGCTCAGGACGCGGAGATGGACGAGGTTCTGGTCTTGGCTCAGGACGTGGAGATGGACGAGGTTCTGGTCTTGGCTCAGGACGTGGAGATGGACGAGGTTCTGGTCTTGGCTCAGGACGTGGGTTTCCTGGCCCTGGAAATCTGGGCGGTCTTTCGACAAGTGGCTGACTCATTGGCTGTCCCCATCCGAATGAAGACATAACTGAGAGCAGTACAAGCACTGATTTTTTAAAGTTCATTTTTATTCACCTGTATTTCATGCGAGTTCGTTGTTGATCAATATCAACTCAACCGCAAAAGCAATCCATATGCCCCGTCTGCAGAGAAAATTTGGCACCAGTCATTTAATCCTGTTTTAATCATGAAATGATTTAGCAATTCCTAAACACGCCAAGTCGCATTCACTTCTGAGTCAAAGCTTGTGGGTCAACAAATTTCAACAAGGAGTCATTTCGCCCCAATTCAATTTCTAAAGCGCAAGCTACCGACTTCGGCGTTGGAACAAATTTTGTAAATCAAATTTTAAAGAATCAAACAACAAAGGATTATAAACATGGCTATTCAGTTATCCCCCCTCCCTTACGAATACAAAGATCTTGAGCCGCACCTATCCGAAGAGACTTTGCTTTTTCATTATGGAAAGCACCATGCAGAGTACGTTGATAATCTTAATTCTCTGATTCGAAATACTTTTTATGACAAACTTCTTTTAGAAGAAATTATTTTTGAATCTGCACAAAATCCAGGAGATAAAAAAATTTTTAACAATGCCGCACAAGCCTGGAATCATACTTTTTATTGGAATTGCTTATCGGCCAAAGCCAATCCTGAACCGTCTCGTGATCTTCTTGTCTTAATTGAAAAACATTTCGGAAAATTTAAATCATTTCAAGATCAATTTACAACCGCATGCCAAGATCTTTTTGGGTCTGGCTGGGTTTGGCTTGTGAAAGATTCAGATGAAAAACTTTCGATCATGCCCTTAGAAAATGCAGAAAATCCGATCGTCTTTGGAAAAACCCCCTTACTTGTGTGCGACGTTTGGGAACATTCTTACTACCTAGATCATCAAAATAAACGAAGTGAATATTTAAAATGCTTTACAAAAATCATTAACTGGAATTTTGTCGAACACAATTTACAAAAATCACCTTCTATTTTTCATATTTCCGAACCTCAGAACATTTCAAACATTTATCATTAAAACAAAAGAAAGAAGTTTTTATGGCAAAAGAACTCGAAACTTTCAAAAAACTAAATGATCAGGAAAAGATATTGGATAATAAAAATTATGTATCGGATCAAGCCGGTCATTATGATCTAGATGGAGTCACCCAGTCTCAAGATTTTCAAGTGATTGTCGCTTCTGATAAAATGAGTCAGTCGAGCCCCTTCAAAATAAGCGGATTTGAATTAACAAAAATAAAATTTGAGAAATGGTTGAGTCATTGGAAAGATGAAGACTCTTAAAAAGTCTTCAGTTTAATTGAAAAAAGCCTTCTTCTTGTGAAAGAGAAGAAGGCTTTTTTCAATGCTTCATCTTGGGGGGAGTCCCTCTTTAATTAGCTTTTAATTTCTGGATGAAGCTCGAACTCTCGGGGATACAAGTTTGTAAATAAACAAAACAATCATCGCACCGATTACTGCCATAATAAAACCGGCTGGTTCATCCATTCGGTAAAGCCCCATGACTCGTCCAAGCCAGCCCCCCAATGCCGCGCCAATAATACCCAAAATTCCCGTTAAAACAAAACCCATGGCATCTCGTCCAGGCATGAGGAACCGAGCCAAAATACCCACAATTAAACCAATTACGATTGTTGCAATTAGACCCATAGCGCATTTCTCCTTCTTAATTTGAAATTTCTGTGTCTCGAATCACATCGTCACTGGCCTTCGAAGCAACGTCGATGCCAAACAAGAGCTCATTATTTACAACTTAAAAAATAATAAACGGATTATAAGGCCTAAGATAAGGCAGACTGCCCGAATTTTTATAAAAAAAACTTTCGGGAGCTCTGTTGTTGTTAAATGAAAAAAACCAAAGGGTTTACTTAATTTGTTCTAAAAGAACTTTTAAGTAAAATTTCTGATACTTTTTGTATTGATACATATAATCATCACGAGTCATTGAATAAGCCACATCTGGAACCGCTCCGTTATTTTCAACAGCAACACCGTCTGGACGGTAAAATAACGACTTTGTCATTCTGACATTAAGACCCGAAAAATTCAAAGGGGGCATTTCTTCCACGTGTCCACCAAGACCCCACGTCCGAGTTCCTAAAAGAGTTGCCCGCTTGTATCCACCCATAAGTGCCGGAAAAGCGTCGCCACCTGAACCTGACAATTCATCTATGAGCATTACGATAGGCTTTGTATAGCGGTAACGATTCGGAAATACTAATTCATCACCACCAATGGCAGTTTTGGTTGTTAAAAAATCACCTTTTTCCCAAGTTGTTTTGATCAGATCCAAAACTTTTTCAAACGATTTCATATCAATTGAATCAGGCACGATTTCAGAAATCCAAGATTTGAATTGAAAATATTCTTTTTTTGAAGCCAGAAGTTCAAACTGCATGGGCTTTACAGGTTCTGAAATAAAAAGACTTAAAATTGAATGTAAGAAATCAACTGAACCACCGCAATTATGATCCTGATCAATAATCAAACCAACTGTGTTTTCTTCTAAAATTTTAACGGCATATTCGTACTGCTTAAAAACTTGCTCGGGCTTATCAAAAAAGTAGTGAGGAATTCGCAAGTAACCCACATTTCCTTTTGCCGTCGGGTGATAGTAGGCCAAAAAAGGAGTCCTGATCACAATCGTTGCATCTTGAGGAATTTCGATACGAGTCGACCCTGAACATTGAAAAGATTTTTCAAGTCTAATGGGGCCAAAAAGATCCAGCAAATGATCTTGGATTGAAAGTCTGTTAAAATTAGTCTTTGAATTTGAAACAGGCTTATTGAAATTTTGTAAACTTATTTTTTCGTCGAACGGAGTGCCCGAAACAGTCCAAGTTAACTTTACTTTTTCAATCAAATCTGAAGTTCCACGACGAACTTCAACAACTACATCACCGGTTGGAACTGGAAATCGTCGACCGGATCTAAAAAAAAGCGACATGGCTGCTAATCGTTTTTCGGAAAGGGAAAATCCACCACCTAAAAACTGACTTAATGTCTGGACAACTTGTTCGACAGGCTCCCCGTTCAAAGAAATAATTTCATCCCCTTTTAGATAAGGAAAATCTTTTTCTGATAGTTTTTTTCGATCAATATCACCAACTAAAACTTTGCCTTCAACAAGATCTGTAGAAATAGGAATTTCAGCTTTATAATCGCTTGGCAAAACAGCTCCGAAATGGCCATCATGAAATTCTGAAACGTAGCGAACAAGAGTATAATAAAATTCAGAATTTGTTTTTGTTGATATGATTTGGTTCCGATAATCTTCACGCAAAGCTTCTAAATTAAGACCTTGAGTTTTTTGTTTGTAATAAAGAGGACCATAACTGGAATCGACAACTAAGTTAATTTGTGCAAAATCAGCTAACTTTTCTTGAGTTGATAAGTTTTTAGCTTGAAGAATTTGCACAACAAAAAGAAGAGACAATAAAACAGTTTTCACGAAAACCTCCGTCGGGCCGGAGTTTCTTAAGACGGCTGTCAGATGTCAAAAATAAAGCCTATAACGCGCCAGGACGGACACGAAAACGTGGGCGTCGGTAATTTGAAGTGCTCGGGTCGTCAAAAGACATTTGGATACATGCCAGTTGTCGCTCCACCATTTTGTCAAAAACAACAAGTAACTTGTCATGATTTCGGCTATCAAGATCGAAACCGACTTGAGTTCCCAAAAGCTCGATTGAATAATGAATGGCTTCAATTGTTGAATAAAAATGCTCAGAAGGTTGTTTTCGCACGCGGAAGCGGGAAGGGCCCGGAGGTGTAAAGCAAATTCTTGGAACATTTTTAAGGTTTTCGCTTAACCGCATAGTTTTTCGAGCTGTCGCCCAGGTTCCGTCGATCACAAATATCGTAGGAATTTTATCTTTTTTAAAAAGGGCAAAAGGTTTATTATTTTGAGTGGAATCAGAAAGATTCAGTGACTGACGTCCTGGATAAAGAATGTAGCACTGATTCTTTTCATCTGAAAGAATTTGATCCACATGTTTGTTCGCGGAATAATCTTGCCCCATAATGAGCTCTGAATTTCGAAGACATAGGTGCGACATTCTTCCCGTCGCAATTCGTCTTTTAGCTTCAATGGGATGAATCAAAATAACAAATTTAATCTGAGAATCAAAACTTTCCACAAACTCACAGTAGCATCCAAACTGTGGCTGAAGACACTTCAAACAAAGTGTCCGGTACCGGGGCTGAGTCTCAAGAAAATTTTGACGTTTTAATTTATAACTTTGAATATTCAAAAAAGATTTTCTTTCTTTAGGTTTCAGTAAAATGCGTAATCGTCATGGTCTGATTATGCAACTGACATTGAAATCCTTCAAGAGGACAAATTTCACCGTGTGAATAAAATCCTGTGACCGTTGTTGACTTCCCAAATATTGATTTGACAGCTTCAACTTCATCTTGAACGCTTTCTCCCATCACAATTTTTCGCCCGACACAACTAATCAGAATTCCAAAAGAATTTATATTTGAATCTTGATTTGTAAAAGCTTGCCGAGCAGACTCTTGCGCTCCTGCCACCAAACTTTCGTTGTTGGAATGCATTAAGTGTAAAAAACTTCCCTCTTCTACATCACCCGCTAAAATTAACGAGCCCGCTTTTTCATTTACGCCCAAAATAGTTCTAATCAAACCCGATGGGGCTTGATCTCGCCCCATCACTTCAAACGGGTAAAGAAGACCGGAATTGGGAAGATCTTGGGCCTTTTCACCCAAAAATTTTTTATAAACATCAAGAGCGGGCTCTCCATCAATAGCATATAAAACATTTCCAACAGATTGAGTTGCTGTCCTAGCTGGACCGAAACGCTTCCAACCACCGGCACTGCCAAAACCAACCTTAAGACTGGTACCATAAAAACCCACCGCTACAACATTTCGATCTGAAACTTGATCATCCAAAAGTGTCCAAGTTTTTATAAAGTGAGCTCCGTCACCAGCCATCCCTCCCGTAACGGTCACTTGATTCCCTAAAACTTCACGTACACCTTTGAGGAGCTGACTTCCGTTCATATCAACGCCCGGAGAAAGAATAAACACAGCCGTTAAATCATCTGCTAACAAATCTTTGGCTATTCTTTTTCCCACACCATATGAGTCAAGCGAATCCTTTGCATAAGAAAAAGTTGTTTTAAATTCAATTTTTTTATCGAAAGTCAAAGCTGTTGCGACCATTTTATTTTCGGTAACAGCTTCACAACTCATTTCACCAAGACCCGAGCAACCAATTAATTTAGCTAAACCCTTTTTTTTGATAACATGTTGTAAAACTCCATTCGAAGAACTGAATTTATTCACACCACCGAAAATAAAAACTAAATCCGGTTTGTCTCTGAAAAGATCTTCGACTTTTTGATGAATCTGCTTTTGATCAGCTGTATTGGCCGACTGACTTGAAGAAAAGGTTATCTGATTAATTTTCAAAGGTCTCACCTTTCAAACTTATTCTTTCAAAAAAAAATAAGTTTGTCAGATGAATAGAACAGAGTCTGGACTCTGTTCATTGATTCAAACAACAATCTTAGAATCTGAAAAAGTATCACACTTTTAAGATCTGATAGGTCGACTTAATAAATTGGCTGTTTATTCTAAAGCGACTGTAAGCCCAGAATTCCGTATTCTTTGTAGGTGTTAAGAATCTTTTGAGTCGTGTTCACAATCATTTGAACTTGGGGACGAGTCAACTTTTTCAGATCAAATGTGGCGGCTTCAACAACGCCCGGAGCCGCCGCTATGGCAAGGCTTGGAACTTTCTGATTTAAAACGACAAGTTCGGGACTGAGGTGATTTTTTTTGAACTGTCTTTTAAAAACAAGGATAATTTCGTCGATTAGTGGGGATCGCATGCTTCGATCTCGAGGGAAGATAAAAAAATGCAATTGAGTGCCCGAAGATCCGTCCACAATTACTTCAGCTAGGTCTCCGTATGGTTTCAGAGAAACCCACCATGAGTATTGTTTTAAATTCGTAACGATCAGGCGCTCCGTGAGCCCCGCAGACTGCTCAAGAGTCGAAACATCTTTTAAAGTATCATTCAGAATAAAATCTTGACCTGAACTGGACGCGGCGTGGGTTAAGCTTAAGCAAAATAAAGTCACTAAGTATGCCAAAAATGATTTTTTCACCTTAAATCCTTGAAGCGTGCTTAAACACTGTGGGATTCATTTCCCGAAGGCCAGCACCCGCTCGACTTGCCCTGTTAATATGCCAAATCAGGGCCTTTGTAAAGGAGGGTTTAAACCGAACTGAGAACCCTTTCAGTGTCAAAAGATGGAATCGATAACAATTTATGTCCTGTTTAATAGAATTTGAGGAAAATGATTGAGCCCGCGTAATTGCTATTTTCAAAAAAAACAGCTAACCCTAATCTTTCAAATTTATCAAAAGAGGTCTATATGATTTTGAATGTTGCACGTTTTCTTTTAACATTTGGCTTAGTCACAAGTACTTTAAATTTATTCGCCCAAACAACAAATCAGACAACAAATTTAATCGCTTGTAAAGCTTCACTCAATTCATCTGATTTATCAAAATATCACTTTAGTCTTCCATTCGATAATGGCGACGATCTTTGCTACGAACAACCCGACCCCGAAAAATGTTTAGAAGGCCGCGCTTTTGAATATTATTTATCTGCTTTAGAAGTTGTAAATTATCTTGAAACAAATATTTGTTTTCAAGAGTAAATACTCTTGAAATTTAAGTAGAGTAAAAATTCTTGATGCTCTGTTTTTAATTTCAATCAATGTCTCTTGAATTCAACTGCTGTTTGCACTATCAATACTTGAGCGACATCAATTTAACTTAAAAAATGGAGTTCTAAATGTTTAAAGCACTTGTCATCAGTTCTGTTTTATTTGTAGTTACAACAGCACAAGCAGCACAGCTTAAAAGTCTTGATTGTGGTACTTCAAACGGTGTCATCATTTCAACTTTAGAAAATCCAACTCGAGATAACCCCTATGTTACGGTACAAACTCAATGGGGTTGGTCGACAAAAGTTTTTTCAGCTTCTTTGACCAAAACAAAAGATGGTTCGTCTGCGATCATCCTTCAGCGTGAAGACGAACTTTACAAAGTTTCAACAAAATTAAATTTGAAAAAAAAGCTAGTTCAAAGAATCAGTGGAGATCTTTTATTTGTTGATAAAACGAACAAAACTGAAAATTTAGTTTCTAAAATCAATTGCACTTTGACTTTGAACTAAAGATTCGATCTTCTTTGGATTATGAATAATCAGCTGATATTCCCACTTGGCTTTTATATATTTTATATTTTTGGACTGGTTGTTTATTTATTCAAAACCCGTGTCCAAGAAATAAGGAATGGCCAAGTCTCAGCTGACTACTTTAAAGCTTATCTTGGCAAACCCCCAACTGATCGTGCGGTTGTGGTCGGCCGTCACTACGACAATCAATTCCAAGTCCCGATGTTATTTTTCGTGACTGTTATTTTGCATTTTTCGATGGGGCATGTAAACTCTTTAACGATCTTGCTTGCTTGGGCTTTTGTTGTGACACGCTTGATCCATTCGTGGATTCATTTGGGATCCAACAAACCGCAAAACCGAGTCCTTCCCTTCGCTGCTGGCTGGATCATTCTTTTACTGCTTTGGATTCAACTTCTTTATTTTGCGATTTAATTAGTTAAACTTTACAGGCTCTGAAATGAATTTAATTTCCAGTTTTTATTTCTAATTTCAACTTTGATTTACCAATTAAAAACTGAATCCCTTCTCCATCAAATTCTTGAAAATGACCATCCACTCGGTTATCAATTCCTGAAGCAGCTGTTGATCGCAAAACAACGACATCTTCAGTTGTTGTGACTCGGCGAAGTTGAACAGGCTCTAGTTTTCCTGTGATTGGATTTTTTCCGATTTCTCCGATTCCGACACGGCTGGGTGTTTCTTTTGTTATCGCGACAAAGTCTCCTGGATTGACCCCTGAATGTCCATACTGGTAAAGAAGAGTGCCCTTCGGAATTTTATCAAGTCTGACTTCTTTGCTAAAATCTATCAGCAGTAGACGATCTGCGACTCGGCCGGGATGATTTCCATAATTTTCAATTCCATAAGTCGCAGCTTTGGCTAACTCATATTGAGCTTGGGCAATTTCAGGGCGCACGCCTTTAGTAACTGCTGGTCCAATCGGATCGTAGCCTGATTTTTTGATTTCGATATCCACTTCTTTTGAAAATTGGGAAAAATCAGCTTTCATTTGATCAGTCCAATTTAATGAAAAATGATGTATCGCTGGTAGATTTTTAACTTTGCTTTTTAAAATATTTTTTGAAAAATCCCTGGCTTTCATCACATTTTTTGAAATTGGAATGCCAACTCGTACAGATTCTTTGACACCGGAAAACCCTTTTTCAAGAGCTTGAAAAGCGGGTTTTGAATTTAATTTTTTTGCAATACGGAAATTTGTCGTAGCGATTTTGATGATCGGCACGGCTAAGCCCCCTGTCGCGACTGTCAAAATTAAACTTCCACCGGCCATTGTGCGCTCCCAGTGCTGAAGCTCAACTTCAGGACTTAAGATATCGCGACCATAAAATACCGCATAGGCATCGCTCACAAATGATGTCACAGGATTAAATCCGATTATAAAACCTGTTACACATTTAGCTATTTCTAATCCGACTCGGGCAGAAGGCTCATCACCCTCAACTCCAAGCTCCACAGAAGTTGCAACTGCGGCAAGTCCGATGTCTTTTAAGTTTGAATGGGTTTCTGATGTGGGTCTGTAACCTTGTAAGATTTCCCAAGTGTTTTTAAGTTCTAATCCCAACTGTTTGTCTTTTATATTTATAAAAGGTGGAAGCTCAGAAACTCCCAGTTTAAAATCCATTTTATTGATTAAACCCGCAATATCGAACTTGTGAGCTTCATCTAACGACTGACCCATTTTATTGACAATATCGCGGCCAGCTTGTTGTCCCTGATTCATTGTAGTTTTGTAGTCATTTTCTGCTTGGTCTTGGCGAGCTTGTGCAGCTTTCGCTTGAGCTTTAGTTTCATCGCTTGGACCCAATGCTTCGGTCAGGACGCTGACCGTTCCTTTTATCGCACCGTTGATAGCCCCTGCTTTTGCGGCATTTTCGAAGCCATTACCTGACTCACTTGCACTACTTGATGAATTTTGCTGATTTATAATTGAGTCTTTTTCTACATCTGGTGACAAACTTTTTTGACCCACTCCGTTTCCAAGAAGTGTGGGATGGATATTTTTATCGTAAGGCACAAGACGATCAAATATAAAATAGTCTTGTCCATTCGAAAGCTTTTCAATGCTTTCAATTCGACCCCAAAAAATCTGTCCGTTGCTATCAATGATATATGTTTCATTATTTTGGCCAACTGACTTAAGTCGAATCACTTCACTTGAAGTAAGATCACCACGATGAGTTGTCCTCCTGTCTTGGGCAAAAGCTAAAGTTTGAAAAGAAAAAACCACGGCGACTAGGATTCGAAAGATTCTATTTTGTATTTTCATTTTAATTCTCGATCAGCCAAAAGAGTATCCAGAGTTTGTAGATTTTTAATTAACTCACTGTAAAGGACTTGTTGACGTCCGCGACTCCAACATTTTTGCTCTTTAAAAAAATCGACAGCTTGATCAAACTGATCATTATTGATTCGACTAAAAGTATCACCAAAGACTTCTGGGATTTGTTCATTAAAGCTTTTTAACAAAACAGCTTGTTGAATTAAGTTTAATGATTGTGAATAACACAAATTAAAAGCATCTTCTTCTATATTTGAGTAGCTTTCCTTTTCTGCTTCCTTCAATAAAGTTTCATAAACGTAATTTGAAAATACCGCTAAATCTTTGCTAAGTGCTTCTTCACTTTCTTTGATTTTAACTTGAATAGTTTCAACTGAATCTAAAAAGTCATCAATATTATTTTTTTGATCTCTAAAAAAATCCTGACGATTCAAAACCATTAATGGAGTGCGAAAAAAATCAACAGTTAAACGAACGTAAGCTTTCATTGAATTAATGGCTTGCACTGATAACTCAACGCAGTTTCGCACATCTTCGATTGTCTTCACTTTATTCGTATTGAGGCACTGATTTTTAATTTTCTCCTCAATTGCTGATAAATCTGAAAGAGCTTTCTCCCTCATGCTATAAAGTGAACCGAGGACCGCTTGATCTGCTTTTGAAAAACTCGTTAATACGTTTTTGATCACAGCGTAATTATCGTTGATCTCTTTTTCTAATTGCATCATTTTTTCAGCAGAAGCCGCTGAAAGAAGTGCTTCGCTTACGTCGTTAATCAGTAAAATCGTCGTCATGACGGCTCCTGCTGGATTACCTGAAAGCGTCAAGATGGCTGCAGTGGTTCGAAGCCCTGCTTTCGTTTTTTGTTTGTCAGTTTTCGCTTGTGTTAGATCGTAAATTGTCAAACCAAGATCAATGTAGGGTACTGCTTGACTTGCATAGCCTTGTCCATCAAGTGGTATAGAACCAGCATCATGACTCCATTTAAATAGATACTCATCCGCCCGTTTAAGGGCGTATTTTTTTATAGTCGACTTTCCACTTTCAATCAAAACTGAAGTTCCTATATTGATAGCAACGTCTTCTACTTTTTGAGCCTGCGCAATGCTCGTTGCAAAGACAAGACCCAAGACTACAATTAATTTTAAAATTCGATTGTTCATTTGATTTCACTGCCTCTTATTGCTAATCGCGCATTCGTCTTTCTCTTGTCGTTGGAATTCGTTCTTGATATTCATAGGCTTCATTTCTTATTCTTACTGCTTCCGCTTCAGCTGCTGCTTTTTTTGTGGCCGCTTCAGCTGCTGCCGCTTTCTCGTCTGCTAAAGATTTATGAATGGTATCGATCTGATCACTTAAAGAAATAACTTTTTCTTGTTGTGCATTGATATAATCTTCTTGTTCCTTCACAAATTTAATGTAGACAATGTGCGCGCTTGATAGTTTTTTAATCATTCTGTTGACTGATGACTGGTTCACTTGAACTTGCGACAAAGTTTGATTAATAAACTCAACAACTGCCAAACCCCGAGATTTTGCTGTTTCAACTAAAAGAATCGCCACAGTGTTTTGTGTTTCTTTGTTTTGCATATTGTTAATAAATAATTTGATCAAATCTAAATCTTGCTTTAAAGATTCGGTGTTTGCTTTTGTCTGGCGAGTTTTTCTTTCAGTTTTGTATTCACCCGACAATTGCTTGGAACCCCAGTTCATTAAATACTCTATTGAATCTAAAATGTGTTTATTCTGATCTTTTACTTTAATTGCATAATCACGAGATTTCACAATTTCTTGAAGACGATCTTTTTTGTTTTGAAGGTCAGTTGATCTTTCCTGTTCGAAACGAATTCTTTCTAATCGTGATTTCTCAGCAACTAGTTGGGTATAATCATGCTCCCTGTCACGAGCTGTTTGCCCAAGCGAGAAAACATCTCCTGCTGTACGAACTACATTCTTTGAAGTCTCTGGAGAAGTAATAATAAAAATAATAGCCTGAGAAATCGAAGTAAAACTCAAAATAAAAACATACAAACACAACTTTTTCATAAACACCTCATCATTTAATATCAAGCGCAATCAACAATACTTAAAGTGGCTTGCAAGTGATAAGCCATTTCTATGTCAACTAGATCGAATTTAACAAAAAATCATTGACTAAGAAGTTGACACTAAATTGGTTAATAATAGAAAACACTCGGCTGTTAATTAAGAGGACTTCAGGAAAATCCATAGAGTTCGTCTTTATTAGAAGAGCGCGTGAGATGTTTATTTTATTGAAATATATTTTTATGTACTAAGCGATAACATTATCGCTTAGTTTAATTAGTCGAAGCAAGTTCAGCAATTCATGGCGGTATAGGGGCTTTGATAAAAAGTATGAAAACCCGGATTCTTGAGTTTTAATATATTCTTCTTTCATCGCGTGCGCAGTCAGGGCCACGATTGGCGTTTGAATGCCTTTTGTCCTTAAAATTCGAGTCGCTTGGTGCCCGTCCATTTTAGGCATCTGAATATCCATCAGAATCACATCAAATTTTGACTTCAAAGCTTGATCGACTCCTTCTATTCCATCTTGAGCAAAAGTCACTTGAGAACCTGTTTTGTTAAGCATTAAACGAATCAGCATTTGAATGTCGCAGGAATCTTCAACGATTAATATATTGAGCCCCAGATGAGTATCAAGTGGCACGCCAGAAGGAGTCGAAGCTTTCACAACTAAATGACTTGGATCAAGATTTACAAATCGAGTATGGCTTGGAACTTGTACTTTAATTTCTGATTTAAAAATACTGCCTTTATCCAATTCACTTTGAACTAATTGACAGTCCCCGCCCAAAGCTTGACTTAACTTTTTAGCCAGAACCAGACCCAAGCCTGTGCCGCCAAACTTCCTGGTTGTAGAAGAATCAGCTTGTGAAAAAGTTTGGAATATTTTTTTTTGTTGTTCTTCTGAAATGCCTCGACCGGAATCCTGGACAGTAAAACATAAAGTTGAGTTTTTAAAAGAAAGGCTGATTTTTATTTGTCCATTTTCTGTAAACTTAATCGCATTGCCGACTAGATTGTTTAAAATCTGCCTGATCCTTGTTGGATCAGAAATTAAAGCTTCAGGCAAAAACCCTTCGACATCGAATATCAAATTATTATGATTTTCTTTTGCTCGAAGAACGACAAAAGATTGAAAGTCTGCCAAAAAATCGACTAAACTAAACTCAACATTTTCAATTAACATTTTTCCAGCTTCAACTTTTGACAAATCTAAAATGTCATCGACGATTCGAATCAAATGTTTTGAGTTCCGTTCGACAATTTCTAAGTACTTTAGAACCTGTTCTGATGAAAGATCATTCACTTTCAAAAGTTCCACGAACCCCGCAATAGCCCCTAAAGGAGTTCGAATTTCGTGACTCATATGAGCTAAAAAAGTTGATTTAGATTCATTTGCCTGTTCTGCAATTTTTTTTGCAAGAGCTAAATCTTGTAGGAGCTGAACTCGGTCCGTGACGTCTAAGTGAGTTCCTATAATCGAGACCACTTGAGTTCCACTAGAAGTTTCTTCAACCAGACTTTGCGCTGTTGTATAAACATAACGAAGCTGACCATCTTGCCGTAAAATTTTAAAATCGCGAGCCATATATCTTGAGCTATTCAGATCTAGAAGCCGCCGAGTTTCACTTTCTACAAGAGAACGATCGTCGGGATGACAAGACAAAGAAATTTCCTGGGGCGTATAAGCTTCTTGCGGGGGCAAGTCTAAAATTTGTCGAGAAATTTCAGATAGTTTAAACTTTTCTGTTTCAATATTGAAATTAAATGTCCCGATTCGAGCCGTTTCAGTTGCAAGTTTTAAGCGCTCTGAACTTTCTTGAAGCTTAGCTTTGGTTTTCCTTTTTTCGGTGATATCAGAAAAGAAAACAGCAAGTCCACTGTTCGGGATCGGAAAAATTCGAACTTCAATCCATATTTTGAGAGGCGCATAATAATCCTCAAGGCTCATGGAAATTCTTTCGACCATGCACTTCTGATAGGCTTTATAAAGTTCAGTGTTTTTGAGCTCTGGCGTTGAAAAATAAATATCCAAAAAGTTTTTACCGATATCATCTTGTCGATTTCGACCGGAAATACGATCCAGTCCAGAATTACCCATTCGCAAAATCCAGTTTTGATCTACCGAAAGAAAAGAGTCGCTCATACACTCTAAAATATCGACAAGATCTTTAATTTTCTGATGGTCGTTTTTTCTCTGGGGATCAAAACTGTTTTGAATGGGGGTCTCATCTAACATTTTTGTAGCCACTTTCTTCTCACGTTGCTCTAAAAGAGACTATCTTAAGATGACTGCTGATCACAAGAGAGACCCTTTTTCAATTTATCAAGGAGCAGTGCTATATCTTATATTTTATTTATAAGTAAGATTTTATTAACATTATTTAAAAAATTATTAAAAATCGACTTGGAAATATGAATTTTGCCAGCTCACAAGTCAGGGCTACGACCCAAATCCAGTTAGGATCTGGGTGTTTTTAATCAAAAATTGGCTTTTAACAAGCTTTTTGTTGGTCTGATACTTCTACTTTTTGCGGTCGAAAACAAATGATGCCAGAATAGATAAGCCCATCAGACCCGCGATAATTCCAAGTGACCAGCTGATGGGAAATTTTCCTCCAAAAGCTTCATTAAGCCAAACCATTTTCAAGCCTACAAAAATAAGCACGGAAGCCAATCCGTATTTAATGTACGCAAATCGATCCATGACTCCCGCAAGCATAAAGTACATAGATCGAAGCCCTAAAATAGCAAAGATATTGGAAGTGAAGACGATCAGAGGCTCTTTGGTCAGTGCAAAAATTGCGGGCACTGAATCAACTGCAAAAATAATATCACTTAACTCAAGAAAAATAAGAGCCAAGAACAAAGGTGTCACGTAAGTGAGCCCCTTTTTCTTGATAAAAAAACTTTGCCCTTCAATTTGGGGGTGAACTCTTAAAAATTTTTTAAGTAGGCCCACAATAAAGTTATTTTCAAGAGTCTGAGGTTTTGTTCCAGCAAAGAACATTTTAAGACCGGTTAAAATTAACAAAGCACCGAAAAATAAAATAACCCAATGGTACTGCATAAGAACTGAACCCATTGCGATAAAAAGGGCTCGGAATATCAGGGCTCCTAAGATTCCCCAAAAAAGAATCCTGTGCTGATAGATTTTGGGAATTCCGAAGTAAGCAAAGACCACTGCAAATATAAAAATATTATCGACTGCTAAAGACTTTTCGACGACAAAACCCGTTAAAAATTCCAAAGCTGTCGCCTGTGCCTGAGCTTCTGGATCAAAACCTGGAATTGAAGTGTAGAGTTCATGGGTTGAAAACCTGTGCTGGGCGTAAAGATAAAATAAATAATTGAAAACAAGTGCCAGACTGATCCAGACACTCGTCCAAATGGAAGCTTCTTTAAAACTCACTTCATGGGCTTTTTTATGAAAAAAACCCAGGTCCAGCGCCAGAACAGCTAGCACAAAAACTGTGAACCCTAAGTAGAACCACCAATAACTCTCAAATGGGAAAAGTAACATCGCAAAATCTCCTTTTAGATATTCCATCTAGGTATCGACTTAAAATATGTATCGATCAAATCGATAATAGAATTGATTAGTATACTTTTATACGATACATAAAAAAGCTGAGGAGTTCTTCATGAATCAGTGGCTTAATTATCATCATCTTTTTTACTTTAAAACGATAGCAGAAGAAGGAACAGTTTCTAGAGCTGCGGAAAAATTGAGGTTAGGCCAACCGACTTTATCGGCGCAACTCAAGCAATTTGAAGAAACTCTTGGTGTTCAACTTTTTGAAAGACATCACAAAAAACTAGTTCTTACCGAACAAGGAAAGGTGGCACTGGATTACTCAAAAAATATCTTCAAAATGGGTTCTGAAATGTATGAAGTGCTGCACGATAGACTGAAACCGCTTAAGCCCTTCCTACACTTAGGAGCCCTTGATAGTGTTCCCAAACAAATAGTGCTTCAGCTGGTGAAAAAGGCTTTTCAAATATCACCCTGTCAAATCACTTTGTCCGAAGGAAAGTCAGATGAACTCTTAAGGGAACTCATCGCCCACCGAATGGACCTGATGGTGACGAATTTTCTACCCAGCGGCACTGATGGCAAAGGGCTTTATCCGAAATCTCTTACAAAAAAGAATGTTGCATTCTACGGAGCCCCTCAGTTTAAAAGCCTCAGAAAGGGGTTTCCCAAATCAATTTCTACCGTCCCCATGATTTTTCCAACCTACGATAGTCGCCTTCGGCAAGACCTGGATCATTGGGCAAAGCTTCATAAAATTGAACTCAATATCATAATTGAAAGCCAAGATATTTCAGTCAAAAAACTGATGGCAGTCAGTGAACTTGGATTGATCCCAACGGCAGCACACTCTGTGACTGATCAAGTTTCAAGGGGTGAGCTTATTGAAATTGGTCAGCTTCAAAACGTCTATGAAGAACTCTTTTTAGTGACAGCACAAAGAAAAATTGAAAATCCAATCGCTTCAACTTTAAGAGATTCGTTTGTTGTTTAGAACCGAAAAAAGAAAATTTGGGGTGATCGACGGGGCTTGAACCCGCGACCCTGGGAATCACAATCCCATGCTCTACCAACTGAGCTACGACCACCACGAAGTTTTTTATTAAGAACTAAGGCTTTATAACTTAGCTCATGCGATCTGAAAAGCAGGGTTTTTAACGCGTAAAGTTATTTCATTTTAAAAAATAACTTAGTAATCGCACTCTTTGGGCTCTGCAATCCCGCCGCTGGCGCGATCACAAAAAGAGTTTCCCATCACTTGCGGGTCTTTCCACTTTCCATCTGCCGCACAACGAGTACGAATACATTCATTTTTTTGCTTTTTCCAAACACATTCTCCTAAATTCCCTGGGGGATTAACACACAGTTCACCCGCTTGTCTTTTAAGCTTCTGAGATTGGGCTCGGTGCTGCTGACGACGCTCTTTATCGAATCTTTTTTTCTCGGCTTCTAAAGAGTACTTTTGCTGATAATCTTGGCTTATTTTTTCAACACTGAGCCATTTACCTTTTGGAATTTTTCTTCCTTCCAAAAGTAAGTCGTAAGAAATTTCATTTTCTTCCAAAACTCCCCGAAAAGTCACACTCTCTCCTGTCTTCAAATTCGCTTTTTCATCTGAATTCAAAGAGGTCAATTCTAGATTTCCTTTAAACGATAAAATATCGACCAGCGCTCGCTCTGGATCCATTTTGAAAACCCAAATTCCGGCTGGTAACCGAACTTTAAAAAAAGGGGTACTGAGCTCAAATTCGAAGGGAACTTTCTGAATTTCAAGTCGGATGACTCCTTGAGTAAGCTTCAGTTCTCGAAACTCTCGAGATTCCCAACCAATTGCGGGAATCATAAATTCTGTTCCTCCGTAAGCCGTGAGCACAATTTCAGGGTTGAGTTGAATTTTTGTGTAAGCTCCCTCTTTCAGCTTCAGAGCCAGTCGGTCGGCAATCCATGACTTCTTATTCCAAGTACTGATTTTTGAATCTTGGCTTAAATCTGAAATGTCACCGGAGGCTTGCAAGATTTTAATTTTATTTTGAGCTGCGAAAGCTCTGACCTGTGGCATTGAAAAG
The DNA here is from genome assembly GCA_030158485.1 of Pseudobdellovibrionaceae bacterium. Lineage (GTDB taxonomy): Bacteria > Bdellovibrionota > Bdellovibrionia > Bdellovibrionales > Bdellovibrionaceae. The sequence goes on from JAOASS010000020.1 coordinate 76,018, forward strand.
ATAAAAATGAAAAGCAAAAAAGATCTCATCCTTTGATGATGAATTTGAAATTGCAGACTTGTCAAAGGTCTTAAAACTGTTAACATCAATTCATGATGATCTACATGAAACTGACTTTTCTGACATTGACTGCTTTTTCCCAAATCTTTTTCATATCGAAAGCCAGCGCAGCTTACTTATCCATCGGCGAATCTGGCGAACTGATTCCGCAGGGCACTTACCAATTAGGCGCAGCCCCACAACTTGTGACAAATGGTGACGGCGGTTTTAATATTGCTGCTTTTCTTGATGCCGCCTGGACAGATTCTCTTTCTTCTCGATTTGTTTTAGGCTCTGGAGAAGTTGATTTTTATGTTTCTGGGAGCGCTAAATTTATTCCTTTCCCCGACTTTGCACGCCAACCCGCTATGGGCCTTAAATTAAGTCTTTGGTATGCTCGTGAAGGCTCAACTCATATTAACACTCTACAAGCGGCCCCTATGCTCAGTAAAAAATATCAATCTGAATACGGGGAACTTATTCCGTATGCCGCTTACGGATTAAGCCAATCAAGCGTCTCGGGAGATTCTGATTCAGGCCAACAGTTTTTTATTGGAACGGACTGGAAAAATCCTTCTTTTAAAAATGCCAATTTCACTTTTGAATGGGCCTCATCTCTTCAAGATAGCACGAGCAGTATCAGTTTTTTTGCAAGTTTTCCATTTGATGACAAAAAAGGGTTTGGGTCTCGTTGATGTTTCTTAATTGGCTTCGAAATGAAACTGGCACCGCTGCCGATATCTATGTCGACTTAGGAACCGCCAATACCCTTGTTGCCGCCCGGGGACACGGAATTATTTTGAACGAACCTTCTCTTGTTGCCTATTCAGAAAACTCTCCTGGTCGAAGAAGAATTTTAGCCATTGGCTCTGATGTGAAAGAAGTTTTAACAAAAACTCCGGGTAATACTTTTTTATTAAAACCCGTTCGCGATGGAGTCATCGCCGATTTTGACTTTGCTCAAGAAATGCTTAAACACTTTCTGAGCAAGCCCTTAGTGCGAAAAGCTTTTAGCAGACCTCGAGTTGTGGTTTCACTTCCTTACGGCGTCACTGAAGTTGAAAAAAAAGCCGTCATTGAGGCCTGCCAATCGGCTGGTGCTCGAGAAGTTTTTTTAATCGATGAACCGATGGCAGCTGCTATTGGAGCCGACCTCCCTGTCAAGTCAGCTCGTGGTTGCATGATTGTTGATATTGGCGGTGGAACAACTGAAATCGCTGTGATTGCATTGTCTGATATTGTCTATTGCGAAGCTGTCAAAGTTGGCGGCCACCGCATGGACGAAGGCATTATTGACTACTTTAAAAAACAAAAAAAAATAGTCCTTTCCGAAAGTGTGGCCGAAGATCTTAAAATTCACTTTGGAACGGCAGTCCCTCGAAAAAATATTCGGGTGACGACCGTACAAGGTCGCGATGTCACAACTGGACTCACAAAAAGTATCGAAATCAGTTCTGAAGATGTTGGCAACGCCATGAATGATGCTTTGGAAATCATCATCAATGGAATTCACCGAGCTCTTGAAAAAACTCCTCCTGAACTAGTTTCAGACTTAATTGAAGCCGGACTTGTTTTAGCGGGCGGCGGCGCTCTTGTCAGAGACTTCGATATTCGAATTCAAAGTGAAGTCAGAATCCCCGTGCGAGTTGCCCAGAACCCTCTGACTGCCATCGCTCTTGGCGGCTCAAAAGTTCTTGAAGACCAAGAACTTCTTAAAAAAATTCTATTAGATATGTAAAAGGAATTTAAAAAATGATTTGTCCTTGTTGCTCTGGGCTTGAATATAAAGTTTGCTGTGGACCTTTTCATTTGGGTGAAGACAACCCTCCGACAGCTGAAAAATTGATGCGCTCACGCTATTCAGCTTTTGCGGTCAAAGCCTATCATTACTTAGAAGAAACTCTGGATCCCCAAACCATTCTGACTTTTGATCATAAGGGGAATCGAGAATGGGGCGACAGCGTTCAGTTTGTAAAGCTTGAAATTTTAAACGCTGAAGAAATTAAAAATAAAGCCACTGTTGAATTTAAAGCTTATTTCAACAAAGACGGGATTGAGCTCACTCATCATGAAATAAGTAAATTCCGTCAACAAGGCGGTATTTGGTACTTTCGAGAAGGAAAGGTCCAAAATCAAAATTGATCGTTTAGCAAAAGCTGATGAAGCTTCTGAGCTAGTGGCCCGACTTGACCGTTTCCAATTTTTTTTCCTTCAAACTCTGTCACGGGCAAGACATCTAAAGTCGTTCCTACCATCATTACTTCCCGAGCTCTGATCACATCTTCTTCGGTTAAGTGATCTTCCACAACTGAAGAAAGAACCTGATACTGGGAAGCTAACTCCATCACACGAGTCATTGTGCAACCTTTTAAAATTCGGTTTAGATACGGACGACAAAGCCTTCCTTTTTGATCAACAACGATCATATTTTCTGTACTACTTTCAGCTAAATTCCCCGATTCATCAAAGCTCACTGTGAAGTCAAGACCTCGGTCAACAGACTCTTTTTTCATCATGACATTGGGTAAATAATTACAGGATTTAATTCGAGCCCAAAAAGAGGATTTTGGCATGACTTGTGATTTTCCAATTCTAACACCTTTTAAATACTTTTCCTGAGCAATCGGCTTATATTCCGTTGCAACAATAAACAATCCTGATTTTTTACAATCGTAGGGGTTGGGACTAAATGAGCCAGATCCCCTGGAAATAAAAATTCGAATGATCGATTCTTGCAGACCTGATACTTCAAGCGTTTCCTGAACAAGTTGACTTAAAGTCTGTAAGTCCACAGGAAGCTTAAGCGAAATAAAATCCGCAGAGACTTTCAGTCGATCTAAGTGTTCTTTTAAAAGGTAAGGTTTTTGATGAACAACTTTAATCGCTTCAAAAACCCCGTCACCCCGATGCACCATGTGATCATCAAGACTTAAGAGCATCAACCGGGGGTCTGTTACAAATGCTTCAGCCCAGCCCAAATAACAAGCTCGGTAAGAAGATCTGGCTTCCACTTCTTGACTTAAAATTCGTTTCAATAATTCATCAGCTGCCAATACGGGCCGTGACATAATGACCTCTCTGAAAGTAGTATTCTAAGTCTATGGCAAGCACTCAAAGCACACAAGCTCCCATCAATTCGAAACGACAAATCTTGATGACGATAGGTCTTCCCTACGCCAATGGTCCCATCCATCTGGGCCACATGGTCGAAGCCATTCAGGCCGATATCTGGTCCCGGTTTTTAAAGATGCAAGGCCATGAAGTTTACTTTTTCTGTGCTGATGATACTCATGGTACGCCTATTATGATCAAAGCCCGTGAAAAGAAAACAACTCCGGAAAAAGTAATTGCAGACGTTTGGATAGAACACACCCAAACTTACAAAGGTTTTGACATCGGCTTTGATCATTACTCTTCAACTCATTCAAAAACAAACCAAAAAATGTGCGAACATTTTTATTCTAAAATGCTCGAAAAAAATGCCACTTCTCGAAAGTCTATTGAACAGCTTTATTGTGAATTTGATAAAATGTTTTTACCTGATCGATTTGTGAAAGGCACTTGTCCAAAATGTAAAACGCCTAATCAGAATGGGGACTCTTGTGATCATTGCGGAGCCACTTATTCGCCTTCCGATATGTCTGATGCCAATTGCTTACTTTGCGGTACAAAACCCATTAAAAAATCTTCCGAGCATATTTTCTTTGAGCTTGAACCCCATCGTGATTTTTTAAAGTCTTGGCTTGAAAAACACACTTCTGATGAAGTACGAAAAAAAATGCTAGAATGGTTCGAAGGTGACTTAAGAGCCTGGGACATTACCCGAGATGGGCCTTACTTTGGATTTCCAATTCCAGGGGAAACTGATAAATTTTTCTATGTTTGGGTCGACGCCCCAATGGGTTACATTTCCACTTCTCAAGAATATTTTGATTCAAAAGGGATTTCTTTGGAATCATTCTGGAAAAACCCAAATGTTGAAATTTATCATTTTATTGGCAAAGACATCACATACTTTCATACTTTGTTTTGGCCAGCACTTTTAAAAACGGCGGACTTTAACACTCCACAAGCTGTTCACGTCCATGGTCGCCTGATGATCAACGGTGAAAAAATGAGCAAGTCCACAGGGAATTTTGTCAATGCTCAAGCTTATTTGAATCACTTACCCGCAACTTACTTACGCTACTACTATGCCACTAAACTTAATAGCTCTTTAGATGATTTTGATTTAAATATGGACGATTTTGTTTCTCGAGTGAATGCGGAACTTGTCGGTAAGATTACAAATTTAGCTTCTCGAGGCGCGCAAATGCTGGGTAAAAAGGCTCAAGGTTTAATGACCCGCTGCGATTCTGATGGCCTTAAACTTGTGCAAAAAGCTCAAAGTAAATCAAATGAAATAGGTCTCCTTTATGAAAAAAGGGATTTCTCAAAAGCTTTAACTGAAATTAGAACTTTAGCAGAAGAAGCTAATCGTTTTTTTGATGAAAAAGCTCCATGGAAAACAGTGGATCTCGATTTACAAAAAACCACAGAAGTGCTGACTTCAACTTTGAATATTTTTAGAATATTAGGAATTTACTTAAAGCCTGTGATGCCAGAATTTACTTTGAAAGTTGAAAAACTTTTTAAAGAATCTCCCTACCAGTGGAATGATGCTCAGAAAATATTATCTCAGCATACTATCAATGAATTCGAACCTCTTATTACAAGAATTGAAACTGAAAAGGTTAAAGCGATTATGGATGAAGCTCAAATGTTAGCTGAAAAAACTCAAAAAGAAAGACAAGCCGTGAAAACAAACCCTGTTCTTGAGACACCTTTAAAAGCTTCCGCTTTAAATCCAGATGATGGCTTGATTGATATCGAAACTTTTAACAAAGTCGATTTACGAGTCGCAGAAATTGTTGAAGCTGAAGCTGTACCTGAAGCCGATAAACTTTTAAAATTAAAAGTTTCGCTGGGAGATTTAGGAACTCGACAAATCTTTGCCGGAATCAAAGCCGCTTATGATCCAGCAAAACTTTTAGGAAGAAAAGTATTAGTTGTGGCTAATCTTCGCCCTCGAAAAATGAAGTTTGGAATGTCTGAAGGAATGGTTTTGGCCGCCGGACCTGGAGCACCAGATCTTTTCGTCATATCTCCGGATGAGGGCGCCAAAGCTGGCGATAAAGTGAAATAAAATGGAAGCCAGCCGAGATAAAATCCTGAAACTTTATAAATTCTGTCGGGAACTCGAAAAAAAATTTGATCAAATCAGTGACGAAGATTTAGTTCTAATTAAATCAACTTTAATGAATTTAGCGGACTTGGAAGAACTTCACACGGACAAACTAGCGGCCCTTTCAACTCATGTTAAAAAAGGGATGACTTTAAAGCATTTTCAGAACTTAATTGTCCCACTTGAAAGATGGCTAAATCGAACAGTTCGCGATGACGAGTTTCTTGTTCGAACAAATGATCTTAAATCGGAGCGCACTTTTTTTCCGCTCATTTTGGTCTTAGACCATATTAGATCTGCTTTTAATGTCGGAGCTTTTTTTAGATTAGCCGACAGCTTAGGAATAGAAAAAATAATTTTATCTGGCTACACTCCAACCCCCCATTCTTTAAGTGTCCAAAAAACTTCTCTTGGCGCAGAAGAATCGGTACCCTGGGAATGGGTTGAGGACTTAAAATCTTGGCTTGAGCGGCATCAAGAAAGTCACCGAATCATCGCTTGGGAAACAGCAGAAAGTGCTTTAAGTTGCCATGAACATTTTGAACAAACTCCCACAATTTTTCTTTTTGGTAACGAACGATTTGGGATTGAAAAAGATCGACTAAAATTAAGTCACGAAGTCAGAGTTATTGAAATGTCTGGAATTAAAAACTCTTTGAATGTGGGACAGAGTGCTGCCATTGCAGCATACGAATGGCGCAGGCAGTGGCTAAAATCACACTAGATCCAATTGGATATTTTAACGGAACTCATAAAAGCAAAAGCGCAATCCCCAGACAAGGAACCTTGAGCCAGCAGCAGGGTTGGATTGAGTTTACACAAAATTTTGATTCAAAAAAAGGCCTTATGGGTCTTGAAAAAATGAGCCACGTTTGGATTATTTTTCAATTTCACGAAGCTCAATCACCAGCGAAAGCAATCGTCAGACCGCCACGAAACCCAGACATTCAAGTTGGAGTTTGGGCCACACGGTCCCCCTATCGACCAAACTCTTTGGGGCTGACTCTGGGAAAAATTGAAAAAATTGAAAAAAATAAACTCTCTTTATCTCAAATCGATCTTCTTGATCAAACTCCAATCCTGGATCTTAAACCTTATGTAACAGATTGTGATTTGCCTCAAAATCCCAAATTAGGCTGGATTGATGAAGTTGAAACTTGGAAGTATTTTTTTGCAAAAAAAGCCTTAAAACAAATTTGCTGGCTTAAAACAAATGGCCTAACTGAAATCGAAGATGTTTTTGAAAGTCAGTTCGGCACTCCGCCACTGCAATTTAAAAGAAAGCGCGTTAAAGCTTTCAATGAAATTTACATTTTATCTTACAGAACCTGGAGATTTTTTTTCAAAGTGAATTTAGAAAAAAAATTAAGTCAAATTCTTGAAATTCAATCAGGTTACACTGAAAGTGAACTTCAAGACTTTAAAAACCCCTACCAAGACAAACAGATCCATCGAGAGTTTAATATTTGGAATTTAAAAAAATAAAAATCTTAAATTGATTTTTGGCGACTTTGCATTTTTCGACTTTGATATAAAAGTAACCAACATGAAACAAGCCTCAGGCCAGCACCCACTCCAAACAACATATAATAAGCTTCCAATTCAGAATTTTGAATTTTTAACCAAATTCCACCCAAAGCACTTCCAATCAAAAGACCTAAACAATTCAACATATTATAAAATGTCAAAAAAGGAATTTTTTCATTCGCTTTTAAGTCTTGAAAAAACATCAAAGCTAAACCCACTTCAAAAAAGCCATAAGCTGCTCCGCTGATTAATTGAAGACCTAAAATGTAAACAAAATGATCTGAAAAAATCCAAAAAAAAGGAGCTGGTGCGATCACAAAAAGCCCCCATTTAAAAGCCGTGTGATAATGAAACTCTTTGGCTCGATCAAAATACAAAGTGCTGATGATTTTTCCAATCATTAAAAACGCGACAGCCGACATGTACTGACCGTAATTCATTTTCAACTTAACAAGCATATAAGGGGTCACGAAGGGAGCTGAAAAAAAAACACTCATTTGAAATGGCAGTATGCTGAGGAAAAAATTTCTTTTTTTCTTATCATTCCAAAATATTTTCCAAGACTCCTGAATATGCAAGTAAGTTGTTTGCCCTGTCCATTGATGTTCATAATGTTTTCTTGAAAGAAGCCAAGAGGAAAGAACTCGACTGACAAAAGCGATAAAAAAGATAAGACCAAAAGTCGAAGTAAAGGGACCTAAGTGAATATTGTTATGCAAAGCCACGCCACCTAAAATCAGTCCTAGTAGCAAACCCGCTTGAGAAATTCGACTTCGTTGTGAAAAAAACTTCTGAGCTTTGTCTGGTGAAACTAAATTTCCCATCCAATAATTCCAAGCAGGACTAATACTAAAACCCGCACCCCAATAAAAAGTCAGAACAATAAAAAGAGTTAGAAAATGAGGTTTCGCTCCACTTGCAAAAAATATCAGAGGAATAAAAGTGCTAGCTTGTAAAAAGGCCAAGCTCCAAACCCATACTTTATGATTTTTAACAGCCCTTAAAGCTTCTGTGCTCACGATTTGTAAAAAAGCCCCGCTTAAAAGTGGCATCGTTGCAATCATACCGGCCATCCACTCGGAAAGTCCTAAAGATAACACGTAAGCTGGCAAATAAGATTCTCCTGCACCCACCATCAGTGAGTACAGGAATGAATCAATCAAGCTAATCGAAAGACTTTTCTGTGCCTGATCCTTCACAAAATATCATCATTTGTGTTTTTTATTATGATGATGCTTTTTCATCTCTTTTAAAGTGGCTTTGCAAGCATCTGAAACTTTGTCGCGACTTTTCATCAAACATTTCATAATACGTTTGCCGCCGGGTTTAACATCAGGACAAAGAGATTTAACATCCTCTGCACAGGCCTCATGGATTTCTGCCAAAACTTCTTTCATCTCTTCTTTTTTATCTTTGCACTCAGCTGAAAGTTGATCGGCGTGATCTTTCATACATTGAGCCATTTTGACTTGATCGCCCATGGCCTCTTTACAAAACTTTTCTTTATCTTCTTTGCAAGGACCATGCGCCCACGAAAAAGAACTGATCAGAAAAGCACTGATAATCATTTGTTTAAACATTAAAAAAACCTCCGGTGAATTTGTGATAAATATCACTTCACAGGAGGTTTTTTAAGACTTCAAGTCTAGAACTTTTTTATCGCCACACGCTTAATTAATCGTCGCGATCAGCTGCGCAATCAAGAGCGATACAACGCTCATGACTTTAATTAAAATCGCAACACCTGGGCCTGAAGTGTCTTTAAAAGGATCGCCCACAGTGTCCCCCACAACGGCCGCTTTATGAACTTCTGAACCTTTTGGATGTCCTGGCATTCCACCTTTTTCAATAAATTTTTTCGCATTATCCCAAGCTCCGCCGGCGTTTGCCATAAACAATGCCATTGTCGCACCAACAGCAAGAGCTCCTGCTAAAGTCCCGGCCAATGCCGTTGGACCTAAAATAAATCCAACTAAAATTGGCGCAACAACAGCGATCATACCTGGCAAAACCATTTCTTTTAATGCCGCAGCGGTTGCAATATCCACAATACGTGCCGGCTGAGGTTCAGCCGTCCCTTGAAGAAGTCCCGGGATCTCTTTGAATTGACGACGAATTTCTTCAACGATGCGACCTGCAGCCCGACCCACTGCTGTCATTGTCGTTGATCCCACTAAAAAGGGCAGAATTGATCCAATTAAAAGACCAATTAGAACTCCGCTTGATGTAAGGTCTAAAGAAATCGCTGCCATTCCCGCTTTTTCTCTGACGTGATTAACTTCCATATTGAATGCAGAGAATAAAGCCAAAACTGTTAATATTGCAGAACCAATCGCAAAACCTTTACCAATTGCGGCTGTTGTATTTCCAACGGCGTCGAGTTCATCTGTGATATCCCGAACATCTTTTCCTAGACCGGACATTTCTGAAATTCCACCGGCGTTATCTGCAATCGGACCATAAGCATCCACTGTCATCACAACAGCTGTTCCTGCAAGCATTCCAACAGCTGCTAAAGCAATACCGTAGAGACCCAAATAGTGATCAGCTACGTATGCCGCAACAACGACGATCAACATCGGAATCGCAACAGATTCCATTCCGACAGCTAAACCCCGAATAATACCAGTCGCGGGACCTGTTAGATTCGCTTCTGCCACCATTCGGATTGGCTTCGCAGCTGTGTAATATTCCGTGATCAAACCGATTAAGGCACCACCGATTGCGCCGGCAGCAAGAGCCATTGTTACTCCCTGAGAAACACCCATCATCGGCATCAAAAAATAACTCACTAAAGTTAAAAGTAAAGCTGGAATCATCAAGGCACTTCGTAAAACAAAAGCTGGCTTCATACGACGAAGTTCACGCGTGATGAAAATCACGATGATTGAAATCACAAGACCCACACCCGATAAAAAAAGCGGAAGGATGACTGCCATCGAACGAAGTTCAGCTTCTGCCGCTTGCGGCATTAGATTTTGCAAACCAGAAGGAGAAATCGTCAAGGCAATCGCCATCGCAGATACAATGGCAGCCACCATGGATTCATAAATGTCTGCTCCCATTCCCGCAACGTCACCGACATTATCACCGACGTTGTCTGCAATAACTCCTGGATTACGAGGATCGTCTTCCGGAATTCCTTCAATTACTTTACCCGCAATGTCAGCCCCCACATCAGCTGCTTTTGTGTAGATACCGCCACCAATTCGCGCAAAAAGTGCGATCGATGAAGCTCCGACTGCAAATGCGTGAAGAACTTTTGAAACATCAGGACTATCTTTAAATAGAAGAAATAAGATACCTAAACCTAATAAACCTAAACCTGCTACACAAAGTCCCATAACAGATCCGCCATCCAAAGCGACAAGTAAAGCGTTAGCTTTTGACTTATTAGCAGCAGCTTGAGTTGTTCTAACATTGGCGTAAGTGGCGGCTTTCATTCCAAAAAAACCGGCAAGAAGACTTAAAAAAGCTCCGAGAATAAACCAAATAGCTGACATCAGACCCAACTGCCAATAAAGAGCAGCACTGACGATTAAAGCATAAATTGCTAATACTTTATATTCCCGAACCAAAAATGCCATCGACCCTTCGCGGATATAGGAAGCAATTCGAT
>JAOASS010000020.1:86436-108587 GCA_030158485.1 Pseudobdellovibrionaceae bacterium
TCGATTCATGGTTTCGTTTCCAGTGGGCTGAGCTTTGACTCGAAGATAAAGTCCAAAAGCCACAATCAGGCCGACGACCCCGGCGATAATAGGAATTAGCAAATAAGATGACATGAAGATCTTTCCTTTCAAATTTGACTCGTGTAAGCGAACCCATAGATGTACAGGGCTGAACCTTCCCCCGTCCACTTTCAACGCAGCACTTCATGTTATGAATTTTTAAGAATAAATATCCGAATCAAACTTCGAAACATGGAGATCAAAAATGAGTCCCGATTTAAAGATCAATTTAAGCTGATTTTTTTTTCTGAAGAACAGAACGATCATCAGAAGCATTTCCCGAGTACTCTTGAATCAGTGAGTTTAAATGATTTTGAGCTTTAAACTTGCCTAAATTTTGAACATCTTCTTTTTGGATATGCATCATTTGAACACCCTGACGAGCCAATCTTTCTTTTTGATCACTTAAAAACTTCCCGCCCTGAGGTGTGTACAAAATATATTTTTTATTAGAAGGAAGGTAAATATACATGTTAAACTCAAGCTCTACATTCGTCTGAATATCTTGAGTTTGAATCGAAACCATTTCTTCTGATGCCGAAATCCCAACTACTGGCTGCACTTGTTGGTTCGGAAAAAAGGCCATTGCCACTTGGTCACCGTTGTGAACAGATTTTCTTAAAAACTGCGCATATTCCAAAGCCCAACCTTCAAAATCAACTTGCCTAACTTTTAAATCAAGATTGGATTCGTGACCGATCTGTTCACCACGACTTGTTAAAAATTTGACGAGTTTGTATTTAACTAAGTCGATAAAGTTTTTATCAATTTTTTTATTTTTTCCTAGAGCTGCCACCAAGTATCCACTGAAGCGGGAACTCTCGATCACGATACAAGCTAAATGACTGCTATCTTGAAGCACTTGATTGACTTTACCATCACCTTTTAAAACAGTCTGATCCAAAGCCTGTGAAACACTTTTGGCCAAGACAGATTCTTCATCATCAAGTTTTTTTTCTAATTCCTGATCTCGTTTTGATTTTCTTCCTCGAAAACTTTCCAATTCGTTAATTTCAATACCGACAACAGCGTCTGGATTTGACGACTGCGGTTTTTGAGGCGAATTCCGACTCTTTGTTTTTAATTTGGCGTGCGCAAGGGAAAAGTCTTCTGGTTGTTCCGGATTAGGCTTTTCGGGACGGTTCGTTTTTTTATTTTGAGGATCTAAAGTTTCTGCAAAAAAGCCTTCTGAAGTCACAGAATCATGATTTAAGCTAGGCTTGTTTTGATTCGAGTCTTTTCGTTTTTCTAAACTGACCGCGTTTGGAGTCAATAAATCAGCTGGCGAACTGGCCTGTTCTGCCAACTTTTTCATTGCCGCATCTGTCATCATGAGTTCAGAATCTTTCTGCGCTAATGGACTATCAGTGCCAATGCTTTCAACACGACCTGATTTTTCAGTTCTAATAAAAGAGTCTCCTCCGATTGCTCCTGACTCACGACCCGATTCGTTTTCTAATTGTGCCAATATTTGATGAGCCACATGCAAAGACGAGTCTTCAGAATTTCCTTTTTCAGATGCCCCAGAGGAAATAAAAGAACTGTCTGTTTCGCTCGATCTTTTTATTTCAACATTAAATTCAAATTCATCTTTCGATTTCCCTGATGACTTGATAAGATGTTCGCTAGCCTGATTTTTTGCGACTTGCTGCTGATCGCGTAAAAACTTATTCACAGCTCGCTCGATCGCCGGGCCCGTCACAGGAGGATTCACTTTATAATCGACACTTGAATCCGTCAGCGCTTTAAACGACATTGAATTTGATTTTTCGACAAAAACCATCACACAACAAGGAAACGCCGAAAGAATAATTTTGGGAAGTTTTTTAACAAGTGAATTCGGATGATCGAGTGCTATCAAAACGAAAGATGGTTTTTTTTGGCTTAGAACAACAATCGCATCTTTCACTTCAAAAGTGGAATCAAGCTTCCAATCTCGGTTCCTTAAAAATTGCTCCACTCCTTTTAATGAAGTCGGCCCCGACTTCACAATCAACATGGATTTAGCAATTAATTTCTTTTCATCTTCCATTGATGTCAGACTCTTTTCTTCAACAGAACTGTTCAGTCTGTTCTTCGGTAAAAAAAAGAGTTAACGTAAACAGATTCCGACCAAACAGTCTTTTCCTGTACTTAAGTGCGGTGGATTTATGTCGAGTGTCTTTTTCTAATCGAATTTATCCGAAGCGGCCTGTGATATAATTTTCTGTCCGCTGATCTTGAGGATTCGTAAAAAGCTTTTGGCTTCGACCCTTTTCAATGACTTCGCCGTTTAACATAAACACAGTTTCATCAGAACAACGGGCTGCCTGATGAAGATTATGCGTCACCATGATCACTGTCACATGTTTTTTAATTTCAGAGAGTTGCTCTTCGATATGAGCTGTTGAAATCGGATCAAGCGCACTCGTGGGTTCATCTAATAATAAAACTTCAGGTTCCACAGCCAAGGCCCTCGCAATACAAAGTCGCTGTTGCTGCCCACCTGATAAAGAAAAAGCCGGTTGATGTATGCGGTCCGAAACTTCTTTCCAAAGCCCTGCTTGATTCAATGCTTTTTCAACACGACTTTCTAATTCTGTTTTATTTTTAAGCCCCCGAAGCCGTAAACCATAAGCCACATTTTCGTACATGCTTTTAGGAAAAGGATTTGGTTTTTGAAAAACCATTCCAATTCTTTGCCTGACCCAAAGCGGATCCATTTCGTCACTCAGCAAATTCACTTTTTGTGGATAAAGGTTTACAGTTCCTTCGGCCCGAGTCTCTTCAATCAATTCATGCATCAAGTTCAAGCACCGAAGCAAAGTCGTCTTTCCGCAGCCGCTAGGACCCATTAATGCTGTGACTTTTTTTTCTGCCATTTGCAAATTGATATTTTTTAAAACTTGCTTGGTTTTATAAAAAAAATTGAGATTCTGAATATCTATTTTAAGAGATTCTTCTGAGTTCATTACCATTTGATATTCTTTCTTGCTTTAATTCGAATCAAAATTGCGACACCGTTTAAAAGAAAAGTTAAAAAAAGTAAAACAAGTCCGGCAGCTGCCGCGTTCGCATGAAACTCTTCTTGAGGGCGAGATAACCAGTTAAAGAGCTGAATTGGCAACACTGTAAAAGAATCCATTAAAGATTGTGGTAAAAATGCAATATAAGTCAAAGCTCCGATCGTGATGAGCGGCGCCGTTTCCCCGATCGCTCTTGAAAGAGCTAGAATTACACCTGTCATAATACCACTTAAAGCAGCGGGAATTTGATGATAAACTAAAGTTTGAAACTGAGTGGCCCCCAAAGCATAAGAAGCTTCTTTCAACGTAAAAGGTAAAGATCTAAGTGCTTCTCTTGAAGCTACGATCACGACTGGCAAAACCAGCAAACTCAAAGTCATTCCTGCTGTTAAAAGACTTGAACCCAATTTCATTTGATGAACAAAAAGTCCTAAAGCAAGTAAACCATAAAGAATCGATGGCATCGCAGCTAAATTTAAAATATTGAGTTCAATTAATCGGGTGGCGCGGTTCTTGGGCGCATATTCTTCTAAGTAAATTGCAGCTGAAACGCCGACAACTATCGTTAAGACGGCCGTTATCAACATCACCCAAAGAGTTCCGACCCAAGCTGCTAAAATTCCGGCACGATCAGCTTTTCTTGAAGCAAAGTTCGTAAAAAAATCAATTGAAAGACGATCGCCTCCTCGGCGAATTAAATCACCGATCAGAACAAGCAACACGATCAGACCTAAAAGTAAGCCTAAAAGACTTAATATTTTAAAAATAAAGCTCAGGAAATGACGAAATTTAACTGATGATCCCAAACTGTTTGTCGATAAGTTCACAGGGGCCTCATTTTATTTCGGACTCGAAGTGCTAAATAATTAAAAACAAGAGTCATCAACAAAAGAGTAAGCCCCACAACAAAAACAGTCTGATATCCTAGCGACCCATGGGGCAAGTCCCCTAAAGCCACTTGTACCATGTAAGCTGTCATTGTCGCTGCGGGCTCTGCTGGATTCAAAGTCCAATTCGGCTGCTGCCCAGCTGCTAACGCCACAACCATTGTTTCACCGATGGCCCTTGAAACACCTAAAATACAAGCCGCCATCACACCACTGGAAGCCGAAGGCAAAACGACTTTCCACACAGTTTCAAGAGGAGTTGCACCGAGTGCATAGCTGGCTTCTCTTAAGGTTCGCGGCACCGACTGCAAAGCATCTTCACTTAAAGAAACAATAAGAGGTAGAATCATAAAACTCATCGTGATGCCGGCCGAAAGCAAACTAAACCCAGGCAATTCTGGGAACAAAACTTGAATGGCCGGAGTCACAACAAGCAAAGCAAAGTAACCAAAAATAACGGAAGGAATACCGGCCAAGATTTCAATAATAGGCTTTAAAAACTGTCGAATGTGAGGCGGCACAAACTCACTCAAGCCACATGCGATCAAAATTCCCATTGGCACTGCGATTCCGCAGGCGATAAATGTCGAAAGCAAGGTCCCCATTAAAAGAGGCTGAATACCAAAATGTGGGTCAGAAAAAAGAGGAGACCAGTCCCGACTTGTTAAAAACTCAGCCAAACTCACTTGCTGAAAAAATGGCCAGGACTCTGAGATCAGAATCAGAATGATTCCTGCAGTTATAAAAACAGAAAGAAAAGCGCATAGCGCAAACCAAAATTCAAAAAGCCTCTCAACGATGTTGCGAGGCTTTTTTGTGCTTTTCTTCAAAAAAACAGCCCGTCTTGCGGGCTGAGTTATTATTTCACCAGACATGATCTCTTATTGTTTTTCTTTCTTCATCAGATCTTCAACTTTCATCCCTACTTCTGCGTGGCCTTTAAAAACAGTTCCCCATTTTTTAGATTGAAAATGTTCTTGAGTCATATCCATTGCAATTTTAGGAAGCGCTATATAGTTCACTTCTTCCGCCATTTTGATCGCATTTTTGAGATAAAATGTAACAAACTTTTCAACATGTTTTTTACCCAGTGATTGATCTGAAACGTAGATAAAAAGAGGTCTTGAAAGCGGCGCGTAGGCTCCTGATTTCACAGCTTCTAAATCAGGTTTTTGACTTTTACCTTTGTAAACGACCGCAACTGCTTTTAATTTCTTCTGATTTTCCATGTAATAGTGGAGTGGAATGTATCCTAATGCATTTTTTTCTTTCGAAATTCCCATTACAAGTGTGTTGTCGTCTTCGCTTGCGCTGTAGTCACCTCGGCTGGATTTTGATTTTCCAACAATCGCTTCTGTGAAATAATCAAACGTTCCCGAATCTGAACCCGCACCGTAAAGTTTAAATTCTTCGGCAGGCCATTTGTTATTCACTTGGTTCCACTTGGTCACGGTTCCTTTGGCGCTAGGCTCCCAAATTTTCTTCAACTCTTCGGTTGTGATTTCAGATAAAAATTTATTAGCTGGATTCACTACGATCGCAATCGCGTCATAAGCGACTGGAAGTTCAAGATAGCGGATCCCTTTTTCTTGGCAGGCTTTGATTTCTGATTCCGTGATCGGCCGGGAAGCATTTTGCACATCTGTTTCGCCGCGGCAAAACTTTTTAAAACCACCGCCAGTACCAGAAATGCCCACTGTCACTTGGATCCCTTTATTTGCATTTTGAAATTCTTCAGCAATTCCTTCAGTAATCGGAAAAACTGTGCTGGATCCATCGATTGCGACTTTTTCTGCAAAACTTTGAAAGCCCGCGAAAAAAACAATTAAAGCCAATGCTTTTGACATCATAAAAAGAATCTCCCTTTTAGGTTTTGTCACACAAGTTAGGCTTGATACGAAAATGAAACAATTCAAGATTCTGTTCAGATTTGGTTAGGAGTTAGGAAAACTCCTGACGCGTCAAAAATTCAGCTCACCAGCCCGTAAGCTGACGACGTTTTTTTCGAACAGGCTTTAATTTTAAGCTTTCTTGCTTTGTATTGATGCGAACACTGGGCCGATTGACGCCTGAATTGTAGGCATCATAATTTTCTACTTTTTCATTTTGACTGTTGTGATTTTGTTCCATTTCATAACTTTTAATTTGGAGATCAGTTTTATCATTCATGTCGAATCCTTTACTTTAAGAACCTGACATTGAAGTCGAAAGTTATTCGTTGGTTCTTAATTGAACTTAAATTCCATCAAAATAAAGTGAAAGGCTAGCGATGGCCCAAAGCATTTAGACAGAAGTCGGGTGTTCTTTTACATAATGTATTGCGTTATTGTTATATTCTGCCCTGATAACGTATTCTACTTACCTTTATGACAAACTCTATCCTTATTCTGATTTCTACGCTCTTATCTCTTCTTGTGGGCGGAGCTTTGGGTTTTTTAAGTTTCCGCAGTTACAGAAACCGGTTATTGGCCCGTGCCCACGAAGAAGCTCAAGAAATTCTGGAAAACACTCAAGATGATCTCGACCTTCTTCGCATCGAACAGCAAGAAATCAAACAGGAAATTGAACTTGAGCTCTGGACCCGGGTCGAAGCCGAACTTCTCAAAGCAGAAGAAAAAGTCGAAGATTTGCAAATCCTCGCCGATGATAAAAAGAAAAAACTCGACGACAAATACAGCCAACTTAAAAACTTGATGATCCAGCAAGAAAATACTTTAAAAGATAAAGAAAAATTGATCTTAGCTGAACAACAAAAATGGAATCAGAAAAAAGCAGTCGCGCTTGATCTAAAAAAACAATTCAGCGAAAAAATAATCGAACGCTTTTCATACAAGCCTGAGGATATTAAAAAAGAAATTCAAGAACAGTTAGAAAATGAAACGAAAAGAAGGGCCGAAAAACATTTACTCGAACTCGAAGAAGACTTAAAAGATAATGCTGAAACGCAAGCTAAGCATATTCTTGATGTCGCCCTTGATCGATTTGTCCGCCCTTACTGTGCAGAACGAGGAATCGGTTCTGTGCATTTACCAGACCCTGGCGCTCGAAAAATTTTTGCTGATCCTCGAATCAACCAAACGATTCAAAAAGCTTGTGGCTGTGACATCATTATCGAAGACGGTCAGGAAACAATTGGTGTAGCAGGCTTTGACCCCGTCCGACGGGAACTCACCAGAAGAGTTTTAGAAAAATTAATTAAAAACAAGCGGGACTTGAACCCAGCTGGTATTGAAAGAGTCGCAGAACAGACTCGAAAAGAATTATTCAAACAAATTCAACAAGACGGTGACACTCTGGCACGTGAGTTAAAAGTTCCCGAACTTCATTCTGAAATCAAACAGATGATGGGAAGCCTTAGGTACCGCTATTCTTTTACTCAAAATCAGTATTTTCATTGTGGCGAAGTGGGTTGGCTCGCGGGTCTTCTTGCATCTGAATTAAAAGCCAATGTCAAACAAGCCCGAAGATCAGGGCTGTTACATGATATTGGGAAATCAATGGATCATGCAATGGATGGCGGGCATGCTATGATTGGTGCTGACTTTATTGAAAAGCGCGGGGAAAAAGTAGAAATTGTTCATAATGTCAGAGCCCATCACTACGATGTGACTCCGAACTCGGATGAAGCTTTTCTTGTGATCGCAGCCGACGCTATTTCAGGTGCAAGACCTGGTGCTCGCAGGTCAACAATTGAAACCTACAATCAAAAAGTTTCTGAAATTCAAGATATCTCAATGAGCTTTGAAGGCGTCACCGACTGTTATGTACTAAACGGAGGCCGAGAATGCCGAGTCACTGTTAACAGTCGAAAAGTAAATGATGTTTTGGCTCTTGAATATTCAAAGAAAATTGCAGAACGAATCGAAGACGAATGCAGTTACCCAGGACAAATTAAAGTCGTTGTCGTCAGGGAAACATCCGTCGCCGAATCGACTTTATCTAAGTAAGTCTGGACTCGTTCAAATGTGATTTCTGGTGAAGCGTCTCAACTTGACTGTTCACCGTCGTAGTATGATTCACTTCAGTTACGACATCAGAATTAATTAATTTAAGTCCGACATTTTGAATCATCCAGCGGCGTCCGCGTTCAATATAAGTAAACACGGCAGGGATCACGATAAGCGTCAATAATGTTGAAATAAAAACTCCACCGACGACTGCAATTCCCAACGATGTTCTCTGACTTGAAGCTTCATTAAGTCCAATTGCCACCGGCAACATACCCATAATCAAAGCTAAGCTTGTCATCAGAATAGGACGAAGTCGTGCTTTTGCACCTTGAATAACAGCGTCTCGAAGAGGAATACCCGCAGCTAACTTTTGATTCATGTAATCGACCAAGATAATTGAATTTTTCGTTGCAAGCCCCATCAACATCACGCAACCAATCATTGAAA
The DNA here is from genome assembly GCA_030158485.1 of Pseudobdellovibrionaceae bacterium. Lineage (GTDB taxonomy): Bacteria > Bdellovibrionota > Bdellovibrionia > Bdellovibrionales > Bdellovibrionaceae. The sequence continues at coordinate 94,786 of JAOASS010000020.1, forward strand.
ATAAATCAAGCGTTGATTGCATCACAAACAGACCAAAAAAACCTCCAAAAATAGCTAACGGAATCACCAACATAATTGTCAACGGAGTCACGACAGATTCATAAAGTGAAGCGAGTACTAAGAAAATAAAAATAATTCCTAAGAGTCCCGCTACAAGAATACTCAAACCCAGTTCTTGAAAGTTTTCAGCTTGGCCGACAAATCGATAAGTCACACCTTCTGGCAACTCAATTTCTTTTTTTGAAAACCAAGAATTAATATCCGAAATGACACCACCCATACCAGGACCCGTCGGCGAAACGTCAGCTTCAATACTGACATAGCGGGCGCGGTTTTCTCGATTGATAGTAGCGACACCCACTTCTTTTTGAGCGCTCGCAAAATCACTGATTTTAACTAAGCGCCCGTTAACGTTAGGAATCTTAGCTGTACCGTAAGCTTGTTCTAAATTCCTTTGATCTTCTTTTAAACGAACACGAATATCATACTCGAGTCCTTCTTGGCGAAACTTCGCCGGAGTTAAACCTTCGATTTGTGCACGAAGTTCTTGCCCGACAAGTACAGGTGTCACACCGAAGTACTGAGCTTTCTGATTATCTACTTTCACTTGAAACTCTGGAAGTCCGGGCTTGTCAGTGTATTCAGGATCAATCAAACCCGGGTGAGCTTTTAATTTCTCTAAAAGCTTATAGCCCACAGTTCTTGTTTGCTCCAAATCTTGGCCTCGGATATTAATCACAAAAGGTCTTTGTCCTGAACCCACAAAATCAATGTCTTTTACTTTCGGGGCCGCTTCTGGATACTTTGCTTTCATCATTTCACGAACTTGTTCTTTTACTTTTGAAGTTGTTAGGCTTCTGTTTTTAAAGTCGACAAGTTTCACATAAATGTCGCCCACATAAGACTGGCCACTGACATTTCCAGCTGTTGCAATCGTCAATTCAACTGTTGGATTATTTTTGACATCTTGATCAACTTTTCGAATAAGATCACTCATTTCAGACAAAGTAACACCAGGCTTAAGTTCAACAGCCACTTGAAATTCACCGGAATCATTTGCTGGAATAAATGTTTTAGGAATAAATTGAAAAGTACTAGCGAGACCGATCACAACCAAAAGGGTCCCTCCAAGAGTTTTCCCAGGGTGACCTAAAATTATATTTAAAAAACGTTCATAGCGAATTTCTAATCTATTTTGAAAATGATTAAAATAAACTAAGACCGATTGAATTGGGTGTTTCCAGCTCATTTCTTTTTTATTTAAGTCGACGTGCCCGCCTCCGAAGTAAGCAGACAACATAGGCGCATTAGATAAAGCATCAAAAAGTGAAATCATCATAACAAAACAGATTCCAAGTCCAAATGACTTAAAAAACTGACCGACAACACCGGTTAAGAATGCAATAGGTCCGAATACCGCTAATACGGCTAAAGTCACGGCGATAACGGCAGTTCCAACTTCAGCTGTTCCGTCCAAAGCGGCTTTGATCAGGTTTTTTCCCATTTCAAGATGTCTAAAAATATTTTCTCTCACCACAATGGCATCATCTATTAACAAACCTACTGCCAATGAGAAGGCCAGAAGGGACATGATATTAATGCTCACGCCTGCTAAATAGAGCAGAACAAAACTACCAATTAATGAAACAGGAATAGCAAGGCCTGTGATCAGCGTACTGCGAATCGATCCCAAGAAAAGAAAAACAACCAGAACAGTGAGTATCACACCGATGGCAATTGATTCCGCAACATCTAAAACGTTATTCCAAATATACTTAGTCGTATCCCGAGCCACAATCACTTTAAAATCATCACCATAAACTTGCTTAAATTCAGTGTTAATCTTATCAATCCGCTTTAAAACATTACTTGATACTTGAAGCGTATTAGCACCCGACTGTTTGTAAATAAAAAGAAAAGCTGTTTCTTCACCGTTCAAGTAAGCTTTCATTTTCTCATCTTGTAATGTGTCGACGACTTGACCGATATCAGAAACTTTTGTCGTCACATCGTTACCGAAAAAACTGACAACGCTTTGCTTGATTTGATCCAAAGAATTAAATTCACCTAATGTTCTAAAAACAAGTTCACCTTGAGTCTGATCAATTTTACCAGCTGGTACGTTTTGACCTGCATTACTTAAAGAACCTGCGACTTGGGTCACACTCATTTCACGTTGTAAAAGTTTATTTCGGTCCAACTGAATTTGAATTTCTCTTTTTCTTCCACCGATCACTTCAACAAGTCCCACTTGTGCCACTTGCTCAAAAAGTGGCCTAACTTGTTCGTTTGCCAAATCGTAAAGTTTTCCGCCCGTCAGTTTTGTTTTAAGTGCCAAAACCATAATGGGTTGAGCCGAAGGATCGACTCTTCTGATGACGGACTCATCGATTGATTCAGGAAGTCTTTTTTTAGCGCCTGAAACTTTATCGCGAACTTGTTGCTCAGCATATTTGATATCCATATCAAGATTAAATTCTGCAACCACAACGCTGATACTTTCACGGTTAATCGAACGGATGTTTTTCATGCCAGCAACCGTGCTGAGTTCTTCTTCAATCGGCTTTGAAACTAAGGTTTCAACTTCAGAGGGACCAGCCCCCGGATAAAGGGTCGTGACGGTCACGATGGGAAAAGTGATATCAGGAAAAAGTTCAATTGGAGTTTTCTTAAAAGTAAATACGCCTACGACTAATAAACAAACCAATACGCAGGACATAAAAATAGGTCTTTTAATCGAGATTTCCCAAATTTTCATAACAAAATACTCCTATTCAAACAAAGCCAGTGAATTGATAAACTGGCGGGCTTGAAATTCAATTTGAATTCTTTGTGATCGAATCATGCTATAGTCCTGTTCAAAATTCAGCACTTGAAATGTCGTTGAACGACCACGGCTCAGCCGGTCTCTTTCCGCATCTGCTTTTTTCTTTTGCAAAACTTCAAGTTCTCTTAACAGAGAAATTTGTTTGGATAATGCTTCTGCTTGATCAACCGTTTCTTCCCAAGTCGTTTTTTCGTCACGCATTCGAGCCTGCTCTTTTAGTTTCTGTGACTTTTCAAGTAACGCATAACCACTCCTTGCATGAGAAGCTGTCACTTGATCCAGCGGAAGAACAAAATTCAGTCCGACATACAAGTAATCTTGCTTTTTAAAAGTCTTATCTTGAGCTTCTAAAGATTGAGCATCACGCCCTTGAGTAAAGGCTTGCAAAGTCAAATCAAGAGACGGCTTGTTTTTTTCCTTTTGTGCGCGGTAAGCAGCTTCAGCGCTTTGATTGATGTTTTTTTGAGCTAAAGTGTCTTTTTGGATTTTGAATGCCGATCTTGCAATTTTAAGTTTCATGAGATCAATTTCGGGTCCCACTAATTTTTCGCTCACGATTTCACCCGCGAACCCCCTTAAAGAGTTCAAGACGCGACTCACTTCTCGAAGTTGATTTTCTGCTTTAATTAAATCAATCTTTCGAGACGCCACAGCGGCTTGCGCTTGATAAAGATCACTGGCGTCCACCAGATTTCTTCTAACTCTGCCGTCTGTCCAATTTAAAATTTTTTCAGATCGAGACAAAGAATCTTTTTGAATTTCAAAAAATTCCTGTTGAGATAAAACTTTATAAAAAGCTTCTTCAATTTCATTTTGCCTTTGGACCCAAGCCATTTCGGCACGTTGCACTTCAGCTTGCGCTTGAAACCGGAGCTGATCCACTTCACCAGATGTTTCATTCCCTAAAAAGTTGCGCCACAAAGGCATCGTTAATTCAAGCTTCGGAAAACTGTCATAATAAGTCGATAAAGGTAGAAAATTCGAACTGGCTCCGGATATTTCAGTTCGATTCAGATTTTGCGACAAAGCCCACTTAAAACCTAATCGAGTTTGTTGTTGCAATCCTAAAGTGTAGCTATTTACTTTTGTTTTTAAACCTTGAAAACTAGGATTTGTGGTGGGTCGCTGATCGTCTGTGTACACTGTGTTCGCAAAAAGATTGACTCCGGTCACAAGTGACGCTGAATTTTGCGTAAGCCCAAATCCGTTTTTACGTTCTAAAACAGCTTGAGTTTCTGGATCTTTTTCTAAAACTTGCTTTTTATAATCTTCAAGACTCAAGCTTTGAGCCCTGGCAAATTGAGAAAGAAAAATAAATATCAAAAATTTCATATCAGAACTCCAGAAAAAAATGTGTCACAAATTTGTTTAATATAATCCGCTTGAAATTCGCTATTTTCGATGGAAATTCCGCAGGAAGCGACCATCGCTTTTTCCATCATACAGGGATGGGACATCACGGCCATTGTCATGGTCGCTAGATACTGGGCATGAGTGCCTTTTTTTAATACTTTATTTTCGATCGCAATTTCGTAATAATTTTGAACTTGAAGAAAAACTGGATGCATATGAGTCATTACTTTTTTATGAAACTCTTCTCCCCGCTCGGTCTGCGCTTCACGCATAATGATTCGAAGTAAATGTTTATCGCATGCATACAAGGACATCATAGATTCAAAAAAGAGTTTTAATCTCATCTTGAATTCTTCTGCATTTTGCACAGGAGTTAAAATTTTTTGTATTATTTCACCGCGGCCACGGGCAAAATTCGCGATACATTCTAGATAGAGACCTTCTTTTCCACCGAAATAATAGGAAATCATGGCAATGTTGACGCCACAGTGAGACGCAATATCGCGCACGCTAGCCCCTTCATAACTTTTTTCAGCAAAAAGCACAGTGGCCGAATCAACTATTTTTTGTTTGATATCAGTGAGCGCAGTATTTGCATGCCCGTCAGCTTCTTTTTTAACAAGAGGATTCATGGAAACAGTTCAACATAGTTTAAACAAACGTTCAATTAATTAAATTAAGGCCTTGCTGAAACTGTTAAGCGATTGATTTTACATGATTTTATGCCGCATCATAAAACTGATTAATCAAAATAAACAAGGCCCATAAAACAAATTTTTCCATCAAATGATTTCACCCATCGGACTTCTGCAGACATCACATCCAACCGACCGACTTTCACTTTGAACTGAGCCCCTTCATAAAAAATCGAGTTCTTTAGCGCCACCAAACTACAGCCTTTAAAAGACTCTTCCACAACTAAAGCCGGTAAAGGAATTTTGAGTTTTTTATTATCGTTATCAGTCAAAATGTAAGCTTGTGCCCCGACATCTGAAGGAAATCGAACGTGTTTTCTTTTCTTTGCTTTTTTAAGACCTATTGCTTTTACATTTACTGCCATCAGAAAATTGTACTCAGGCATCAAGTTAAATCAACAGGTTTGATAAAAAACAAATAAATTTTTAATTTATTCCAATTTAACGATAAGCTGTTCATTTTTTTTCAATTTATTTGCAATGCTTCATGGGTACTTGAATACTCACCTCGAGCAACTCTATGAGTATAAATTTAACAAAACTGATTGCGTCTTTTTATGTCTTGATCAAAAACAGTCGAAATGACTTTTCAGGATTCTTAGTCTTCACAGTACTGATTGCAACAATAACTCTCTATATTCTGCCTTTAAAATCATTTCTAGTTCCCCATTTCGTTGAATTTCATACAGCAGCCGAAACTTTATGCATCGGCATCAGTTTTATGATCTTTACAATTCTTCATTTTTTACGGAATTATACCAGAAGCTATCAATTTAAAACATTAGGAATTCCCTTTTTAGGCGTTGGCCTGATTGATTTATTTCACCTTCTTTCTTACAAAGGTCTATCTGATTTTTTCACAGCTAATTCCGAGCAAAAATCAATTTCTTTTTGGTTAGCGGCACGTTTTTTAGAAGCCCTTACTCTTTGTTATTTTTCCTTCAACTTGGATCAAAAAAGTCGCTTGAATCCAAAAGAATCTACTGTTTACTTCAATGTTTTATTTTACGTCACTGTTATCACAACACTGATTCTAGGCTTCCCTGAAATATTACCCAACTTTGTTGACTACAACTTTCAGATTACACCTACTAAAATAGGTTTAGAATATCTTCTTATTTTGATTCATCTTATTTTAGGTTTATATCTGATTCACTACCAGCAAAAAAACTCAACAAGTCCTCGAACCTATTACTTAACCACAGCTTCTTTTATTATTGCTATATCAGGTCTCTGTTTTAGTTCCTTCACAAATGGACACGATGTGCTTATTTTTCTAGGACACGTGTTAAAAGTACTGGCATATTATTGCATTCTCAAAGCCTGTTTACAGACAGAGCTGCTCGAGCCCTACGTTAAAATGATTCAGCTCAATCAAGAAATGAAACAGCAGAATGAAAATATTCGTTTGATTCAAAGTAAATTATCTCGTGCTGAAAAAATGAGTCTAGTTGGAATTAACGTCAGCACAATAGTTCACGACTTAAATAACATGCTCATGATTTCTAATCTTTCTGCAAGAAAAATTCTTGAACTCGTTACCGAACAAGAGTCCTCAGATAAAATAAAAGTTTTTTCGGAAAAGCTGATCAAGAGCCTTGATAAATCACAAAACATTCAGAAACTCATTCTTAATCAAACTCGGGAATCTCTAGAAAACGAAATGACTGTTTCATTTGATTCAATTTTTGAAAGTTTAACCCCTCTGCTCAAAGTCTTAGCTGGAAGCCAAAATAACCTTATTCTGAACTTCGAAAAAAACTTATTTGCAAAAGCCAACCAAGTAGGGCTTGAACAAATTTTAATGAATCTGACTGTGAATGCAAAAGATGCTCTGACCGACCACCCAGGGGAAATCGCAATAACGGTCAAGAAATATAAGAATAATGAAACAAAAAAAACTTTAAACGGAATCATGCCTGCCGGGCATTACGTTTTTTTAAGCGTTAAAGATAACGGCATCGGAATGACTTCTGAAGTGGCTTCTCATATTTTTGAAACTTTTTATACAACAAAAAAAGAGGGTCAGGGAACAGGTTTAGGTTTATCAACAGTGTTAGATCGATTGAATAAGTGGAATGCTTATATTGAACTTGAAACGCAGATCAATCTTGGCTCTGAGTTTAAAATCTACTTGCAGGAAGAAAAATAAGGCCTTTTCTTGTCACTTTTTCAAAAAAACTCGACGTTTCATTTTGAGACTTTGAAATCTTAAATAAAACAAAGTGGCCCATACCACTTTAATTGTCTCATTATAAAACACTTTCAATTGTGCGTGATAGTTGCAATCTTAATTTCTTGAAGTGAATTCTTCAGGAGGCTTTTTATGACGGGACCAAACAAACTCACGCTATCTTTGCTGTTGTCGCTGACTTTTATATCTTTAACAGCTTGCAAAAAAGGCGGTTCAGATAGTTCACGCACGACGATCCGAAAAGCCAAAGCTGGGGGCGCACAACCTCAGAAAAATGGCAAAGCAAATGATTTAGATGATAAAAGCCGCAATCAAACTTTAAAAACAGATCCTGCTTCTGACTCTGCCCGCATTGAAAAGGACAAAAATCTAAAACCCGAAGCTGAAAAAGAGGCTTCGAATACAGTCACTTGCGCAACTTTAGAGTCTTCGGCGAAGGAAGATGGTTGGGAAGTAAAAAGCCTTGATCTTCCAGAAGAGAAAGTCAAAGTTGTTTATTACGTTTTAAAAAAATCCTTACAAGAAGAAATGAAAAATCCAGTTGTATATTTTAATCGAAATGCTTTTCAAAGCATGAAAGTTAACGACTTAAAGAAATTTTCTAATATATCTCGAGAACACCAAATCGATCCAATTTTGATCGACATGCGAGGATCTGGTTGCTCTTCTCCAACTCCTGATTTAAAAACTAAGACTTCAGAACTCAATCAATATGGTTCAAAATTCGCAGTTGCGGATGCTGAAAAAGTTAGAAAAATCTTACTCAAAGATAGGCCTTGGAAAATTTTAGCCCATCGATCTGGTGGAGTTGTTGCTTTGAAGTATGCTCAGCTTGCGCCGAATGGCATTGAGTCCTTGCATATTGCAGACTATGTTCCAGTTCAAAATCAAACCACATTAGCAAAGTTTAGGATGGCTCAAGAATCTGCGGTCTTTGAAAAAATCATGGTTCAAGAAAAATTAACAGAAGAACTTGTAAATAAAGCTCTTAAAAATTTAGATTCAGATAAGCTTTGTAAAGGATTTACGAGCTGTCGTGTTTTATTGGATTTGTACGGCGGTATGATGATGTCTTATAAAAGCCAGTGGACTGCAATCGGAAATTTAATAAAATCTTATTCTGAAAACAAAAGCCAGTCCACTGAGCTCATCGAACTTTTAGAAAAAAGAAAAGCTGATTTAGATTTAAGTTCTGTGGCTCGGGTTCTGGATCTTCATCCCTTTGAAGGGTTTTCGGCATGTTCAGATGCTCTTAAAAAAGAAACCCCTGGTATCATCAACAGTTGCAGAATGGAAGTAACTTTAGGAACCAGCTCCATTTCTGGTATTAAAAATCTTAACCATGATCCTCTGGATCTTCAGCTGATCAAAACTAATCTTATCAAGCACGACATCCCCTACACTCTTTACTCGGGAAGCTTATCAACAATCTATCCGCCTGAAGCTTTTGAGCAGCATGAAAAGGAAATGGGCGATATCTTAGGCCCAAGTTATTATTCTTTAGAAATGGGCAGCGAAGTTTCTGAGAGCCCTGAATTTCTTGGAACTTTAAAAATGTAAATCATTAAATTTGATTCTTAAAAATTAATCATCTCTAAAAAATAAAAAGGGCTTAAAAAGCCCTTTTTATTTTTTAGAGATGATTGGAAAATTAAAGTTTTAGCCTTTGCTATGGTATTCTTTTTCATCAAAATCGTCGACTAAAATTGCATCGTAGCGAATTTTATCAGCTTCTTTTAAAAGTTTCTTTTCATCTTCTGTAATAACAGCCTTTGCAAAAGCTTCTTCGAAAAGTTCGTGGATTTTTTTCTTTGGTAAAATCTTTTCCTTAATGGCTTTTCTGATTTTCTTCTCTGTCGCTTCAGCTTTCATCACCACAACCCGAGCATTTTCAAGGCGTCCCATTTGCTCTGTCAGTGATTTTGGTAAATAAATACCATCTGTCATACGCTCTCGGTGATCGTCATTGTACATCATGCGAGTTGAAATCTGATGAGACCAGCCGTCAGAAGCTTGCGACCCCATCGAGTTAATTCGAGACCACGCCCCAATCCAACCCTTCATAAACCAACGTAAACCTGGAATTTTCAAGTTATCAAAAATACCATCGAAAGCTTTTTGAATATCCGCCATAAACTGCTTCATAATAAAATGAACGACAGGAAGATCGTCTTCTTTTCTTCCATCCGCTTCAAATCTTCTCAAGACAGATGTCGCCATATACATATTAGCTAAAATATCTGCAAATCGACCTGTGATCTTTTGTTTTGCTTTAAGTTCTCCACCTAGAGTTCCCATCGCCACATCAGCTAAAATTGCAAAAGAAGCAGAAGCCCATTTAAGACGTCTAAAATAAACTTTCATTTCACGGTGAGCTTTAGGCGCTGTTGCAATATATCCACGAGTCCAAGAAAGACAAATCGAGCGACATAAGTTGCTCACGATATGTCCCACATGTCCCCAGAACGCACGGTCAAACATTTTTAAATCATTAGCTTCCACCGCTTTGATTTCCTGGTAAGCAAAAGGATGCGCTCTTAAAGCACCTTGACCAAAAATGATCAAAGTTCGAGTCATAATGTTTGCACCTTCAACAGTAATTCCAATTGGTGTGGCAATATAAACTTCTGCTAGTAAATTTCTTTTTCCTAAAGAAATTCCCGCTCCCCCCATAATATCCATTGCATCATTAATGACTTTTCGACCCATTTCGGTCGAGTAATATTTCTGCATGGCTGTGATAACGGCAGGCTTAATTCCTTTATCAAGAGCTCCTAAAGTGTATCGTCTCATAGCTTCAAGAGCGTATGTGGAAGAAGCGATTCGAGCCATCGGCTCTTCGATTCCTTCAAATTTACCAATCGACATACCGAACTGCTTACGAACAACTCCATGAGAACTACAAACTCGAGCCGCAAGCTTCGAGCCCCCTGTCGCCTGTGCTGGTAAACTGATACCACGACCAGCTGCTAAGCACTCCATAAGCATCAGCCAGCCTTTACCGCAACCTTCAGCACCGCCCACAACAGCGTCGATAGGAATCACCACGTCTTGGCCTTCTGTCGGACAATTATAAAAGGGGATTGTCAGCGGGTCATGTCTTCTACCCAAAACTACTCCAGGAGTCTGGGCTGGTACTAACGCACAAGTAATTCCAGCGTCTTCGCCTTTTCCAAGAAGGTTTTCAGGGTCACGCAGTCTAAATGCTAAACCAATGATAGAAGATATGGCAGCTAATGTGATCCAACGTTTATTCCAATTCAGTCGAATATAAAGCTTCCCATCAGTCCCTTTAAAAACCACACCGGAAGAAGTAATCGAGCCCGCGTCTGATCCCGCCATAGGCTCAGTCAAGCCGAAGCAAGGAATCTCTTCACCTCGCGCTAATTTAGGGAGCAGATCTTTTTTTTGCGCGTCCGTTCCGTAATGAACAAGAAGTTCCGCAGGCCCTAATGAATTCGGCACCATCACTTGAATCGTCACCGCAATAGAGCGTGAAGATAATTTCATGATCACTTCAGAGTGCGCCATCGCTGAAAAACCAAGTCCACCGTACTCTTTTGGAATAATCATTCCTAGGAAGCGTTCTTTTTTAATATAATTCCAAATGGATTCATCGACTTCGCGAGACTTCCAAACTTTCCAAGCGTCAATCAGACGACACAGTTCATTCACTGGACCATCCATAAAAGCTTGCTCTTCAGCTGTCAGCTGCGGGTAAGTTTCATCCATTAATTTTTGAAAATCAGGTTTTCCAGAAAACAAATCTTTTTCAACCCAAGTCACACCCGCATCTAGGGCCGTTCTTTCAGTCTCTGAAATTTTAGGTAAAAATCCTAATTTTTTTAAAGCCAACATCACCACTCGAGAAGCTGTAGCTGCACGAAATGGCTTGATTACAAAAAGTAAAAGAACGGCTGCTGTAAAATACATCAGAGCATTTGGTGCCCCCCACAAACAGAGGCCTAAGATCATTCCAACAGCCCAAACAATCAGTGGTAATCCAAAATAACCAATTGTTAAAAAAAGTAGAATTGTGAGTGGAATCCAAAGACCGATATTGGCCTGAAAAAAACCGTGATAGGCACCCATGTCCATATGGTGTTCCTCCGTGATGTATTGTTCTGCCATTATTAGATCGACAAATGGAATACGTGTCTAGAGAAACAGAGGTACCAGCAAGAGATCAGGCCTAAAAAACAAAAAACCTAAGGAGGTTGTCCTTAGGTTTTTTAAAAGAGTTTATACTTTAAATTTAAAAAGCAAAAACCTAATTGTGTCTTTTCAACAACAATTATTTTGTTTCTTCTACTGGAGCAGCTGGAGCTTCAGTTGGAGCCGCTTCCATTGGAGCAGCAGCTTCAGCAGGAGCCGCCATTTGCTCTTGAGTTGGAGCAGCAGGAGCTTCAGTTGTTGGCTGATTTTTTGAGCAAGTAAAACCAGTTGTTAATGCAAGAGCGATTAAAGAGGCAGCTACGATAGATTTCATAAAGAACCTTTCTTATTGTATATTCGTTTTCACGACTAAAGTCAGATTAACCACCGAAATGAATTTTGAACAAGTATTTTTTTTTACCTTTTTAAAAATTTATTTTTGGCAGACACGGCACCAATAAGTACTTCGCCCTGAAAGAGCTTTCTTCTGAATTTTCTGCCCACATTTACAACAGGGCAGACCCGCTTGATCATAAACTAAAAAGTGGTTTTGAAAAGCTCCTTTTTCACCCGAAACGTGCCGAAAATCATCAAAAGATGATCCTCCTAAATGAATCGACTTTTGCAAAATAATTTTAAGTTCTCTGACCACAAGATCACAATCCTTTTGACTCAAGGAAGAAGCACGTTTTGAGGGATTTAAACCGGCTTTAAATAAAACTTCGCTTGCGTAAATATTGCCCACTCCGGCAACGACAGCCTGATTCATTAAAACACTTTTAATAGCACCCGAGCGAGACTTTAAATTTTCTCTTAAAACTTCACCCGTTAAATCGTCACTTAAAGGTTCCGGTCCGATATGTTTTAAAAGGGAATGTTCTGAAATTTGTTGAAAACCATCAAAGAAACCGAAACGGCGGGGGTCGTTGTAAAGCAAAGTCTGTCCGGAAGAAAAATCCATTTGGATATGATCATGCTTTCGAAATCGAATCGGAACCACTTCAATTCGCCAATGCCCGGTCATTCCTAAGTGGGAAAGAATCCCCCCTTTTGCAAATTGAAACAATAAATATTTGGAGCGTCGCGCAATGTTTTCTAATTTCTGCCCTTCAAAGGATTTCAAAAGTTTAAGATTAAACTTATTGCGCAAGTCAGCCCGATGAAAAGTTATTTTTCGTAACGTCAACGGCAGCTGCAACTGATTCAAGAGTTCAAGTCGAACTGTTTCAACTTCCGGTAGTTCTGGCATAGATTTCGTAAATACATGAATTTACTTATGATTTCAAGAGGGATTTTAACAGGTCACCCGGATACCAGCCAAAGTCACCCGAATCTGGCATTTTCACTACTTATGTCCCCTTAAAAGGGACTATAAATAGCCGATATGATCCTTTATAAGTAACCATAAAATTGACTTATGATCACTTATAAGAGATCATTAACAGATGAAGCCAAATAAAAGACAACAGACTCAGCAGCGCCAACTTCTCGATCAAAGAAATCAAAATCTTCCTACTTGGAGCCCGGTACCTAAAACCGGCTGGCTCAAGTCTGTGCGCAATTCTTTGGGGCTAACGACTCGTCAATTGGCTGAATTAATGAAAACAAACCCAAGCGGAATCTCTAAATTAGAAATCAATGAAATAAAAAAAACAGCTTCACTCAAAAGTCTCGCCACCGCTGCTGCGGCCATGGACTGCGAACTCGTCTATGCCATCGTACCAAAATCCCCGAACAGAACTCTCGATGAAATACTCGATCAAAAAGCTTTGCTATTGGCGCAAAAAATTTCAAAAGGAGTCGCGCACTCCATGTCACTTGAAGAACAATCTGTCTCAAAAGAAGTAACCAATACCCAAATCAAAAATCTCGCTCAGGAGCTCAAACGTAATCTCGACCCGAGATTATGGAAACGATCTAAGAAATGATTTTCAAACCGCACTATCCGCCCGGAGCAACTCCGCTGGATCCGGACGAACTCGCAGGCCTGATTCCTCGATTCATCACCACGCAAGGAGAGCTGAATATTCTCGAACAAGAAAATATACTGAACGGCAAAAGCTGGGCAATGAAGTATAAAAGGGAAATTCTCGAAGAACCCTTCGTTCGAGGGCTTCACAAAAAAATGTATCAAGATGTTTGGAAATGGGCAGGTCAATACCGGACATCGCAAAAAACGATTGGAATCAAGGCCCACCAAATTTCAACCCAAATTATCTTGCTCATGCAGGACACTCAAACTTGGATTGATCACAGTTCCTATCAATGGCAAGAACTTCTCGCCCGATTTCATCACCGCCTTGTTTTCATTCACCCCTTCGTTAATGGTAATGGCAGACAGGCACGGCTTCATACGGAGCTCTTAGCACTTCAGTACGAACAAAATGCTCCTACATGGGGCGCTCGGAAATTTGAAGGTGAACTCGAAAATGAAAGCGATGCTCGAAAGCACTACATTGAGTGTCTGAAATTGGCAGATCAAAAGAAGTTTAGTCATCTCATTGATTTTTTGTATTCGTAAAGCGATGTTTGATTGGAAAAGCTCAGGTTACGCTGACCGTCGCCCGACCAAAACTAT
>JAOASS010000021.1 GCA_030158485.1 Pseudobdellovibrionaceae bacterium
CGGCATTTAAGCCTACGAGTAAATTGGCGTCCCCAACCGGATTCGAACCGGTGTCTACTCCGTGAAAGGGAGTCATCCTAGGCCACTAGACGATGGGGACTCTGGAAAATCTTGATTTCAAGATTTTCAAAAAAATTGGTGGCTCGCGATGGATTCGAACCATCGACCCCTTCATTAAAAGTGAAGTGCTCTACCAGCTGAGCTAGCGAACCACGTATCGTTTGGACTCAGAAATTTGCTAAAAATGGGCGACTTAGTCAACCCTTCTTTTTCATTTGCTTAAAACTTTTGCGTAAATTCTTAAATTGCTGCTTTTGCGAACAGATTTGAAGCTTTAGTTATTATACAAAGGCTTCACCCACAGAGTTTGTTCGCGACCGGGACCGACGGAAATTACATCAATCGGTGTTTTAACTTGGTCTGTGATAAAATCGAGGTACTGATTCACGGGACGAGGAAGGGCAGAAAGTTGATTAATTTGAGTTAAATCTTCTTTCCAGCCTGTGAATTCAGTCAGCACGGGTTCTGCTTTTTCTAAATCTTTTAAAGTAGACGGCCATTCCGTTACAACTTGGTTCCCGATTTTGTAACCTGTACAAACAGCGATCTTATCAAGGCCCGACAATACGTCTAATTTCATCAGAGCTAAAGATGTGATTCCATTTAAACGAATCGCATACTTTAAAGCGACAAGATCAAGCCAGCCACAACGACGAGGTCGGCCCGTCGTGCTACCAAACTCATGACCTGTTGTGCGCAGGGTTTCGCCGGTGCTGTTCAGAAGTTCAGTCGGGAAGGGGCCCGAGCCAACACGTGTTGCGTAAGCTTTAAATACACCGATGACTTGTTTAATATTCTGAGGACCAATTCCCGTGCTAGTGCAAGCACTGGCTGAGATTGTCGAGCTTGAAGTCACAAATGGATAAGTGCCATGATTGATATCAAGCAGAGTTCCTTGAGCACCTTCGAATAAAACTTTTTTTCCACCTTTGATTGCTTTCATAATCGTTTGAGAAGTATCAGTGCAACGGTGAGGAAGTAATTTTTCCGCAGCGATTTTTAAATTCTCAACAAGTTCTGAAGGGTCAAAAGCTTTTTGACCGTAAACTTTTTCGATCAGAACATTTTTTTCAAAAAGGGCGCGGTCAATTTTTTCTCGTAATGTAGAAGGTTCAAAAAGATCTGAAAAAATCAGGCCTCTTCTGGAAGTTCGATCTTCGTAAGCAGGTCCGATGCCTTTTCCGGTCGTGCCAATTTTTTCTTTATTCAAATGGCTTTCGCGGGCAACGTCTAAAATTTTGTGATAAGGCATCAGCAGGCTGCAGTTGTCTGAAATCAAAAACTGTTCTGATTTTTGCATTAGGCCGCGCTCTTTTAATTTGTCCATTTCCTGAAGAATTCCAAAGACGTCCAAAACGACTCCAGAAGTGATCATGCACAGAGTGTTAGGGTGTAAAATGCCGGATGGAATTAAATGAAGAACTGTTTTATGACCGTCAACGACTAAAGTGTGGCCAGCATTGGCGCCGCCTTGGAATCGGACTACAAGATCCGCTTTTGAAGCTAAAACATCAACTAATTTACCTTTGCCTTCATCGCCCCATTGGGCTCCCACCACGATACTTGCAGACATCAATCCCCCTTGGTTTTCAACCCCATGAGAATGCTCAAGGAGTGCGCCTGGGGTCAAGGGAATCTCAAATTTGATTTTTTAAATTAAGGTTCTTGATACCATGCTGCTTTGGGGGGCAGGGTGTCGGAAGTCATTCCGGATATAAAGAAGCGAGAGATTTTTTCAGCTGCCATTTGAGATGCTTTTTCTAAAGCTTCTTCTGTTTGTGATCCAATGTGTGGTGTCAGAATCAGATTGGGATAATTTCGAAGTGGTGAATCTTCAGGCAAAGGTTCTACCAGGAAAACATCTTGAGCTGCCGCTAGCAGCCATTTTTTTTCAAGAGCTTCAGCCAAGACTTCTTCTTTAATAATCGAACCGCGGCAAGTATTCACTAGAACAACAGGCTTGGGCATTGATTCGAAAATATGTCGGTGTAAAAACTCTTTTGTTTCAGAAGTATTCGGGACGTGACAGCTGATCACATCAGCTTGATGAAAAACTTCTTCTAGGCCCATACGTTCGGCATGTAAAATTTGAAAAACATCTTCTTCTTGATAGGGATCAAAAGCGACGACTTTCATGCCAAAAGCTTGCGCCATTTCGGCCACGCGTGTACCAATTCGTCCTAAACCTAAAATACCGTAAGTGCGCCCTTGAAGTTCAAAACCTTTTAAGTTTTCACGGTTCCATTTTTTATTTTCAATTTGCTGATGCCCTTGCACCACTTGAGAAGCGCAAGCCATCACAAGGCTCCAAGTCAATTGGGCAGCGCTTTCCCTGTGAGCCCAAGGAGTATGCATAATCGTGACTCCCCATTTTTGGGCGGCTCTTAAATCAATATGATCAAAGCCACTTGTCATCGTTACAATGACTTGTAAATTTCGAGCCTTTTCGAAGATTTCAGCAGTGATTGGTGTTTTTGAGCGAATTAACATTCCATGACAACTCACCAATTGATCCAAGGGCAAATCATACGGATTTTGAGTCCTAACTAAATCAAAAGGACCTTCACGCTCAAGAAAAAGTTGGGACTCAAATGAAAATCGATCTGTGATCAAGATCTTCTTTTTCATGGATGTTTTTCGAGCCACTTGTTGTTATGAATCCAGAACTGCTCGGCATCGATGGGTAATTCGATATTCACATCTTCTAAAGAATAATAAAGGGCTTGAGCCATAGCTAAAAGATCAAAATCTGTGATGTGTCCCATATGGCCGATTCGTAAAATTTTTCCTTTTAATTGATCTTGTCCACCCATCACAGTCAGGTTGTATTTTTCTTCTAATCTCAGACGCCACTTCAATCCGTCAACTTGTTCAGGTACTTTGATCGCAGTTAAAGAAGGTGTCGGGGATTGAGAATAAAGATCTAAGCGTAATGAAAAGGTACAAAAACTTGTAAAGTCGGCTCGCCTTTGAATTTTTTTAAGCCATTCTTCAAGTGGTTTTTCAAGCATGATATCCAGAGCCCGGTCGAGAGCCCGAATCAACGTCACAGAAGACGAATAAAAAGTTTCACCTTTTTCATTTGCAGCTTTTTCTTTTCTTAGATCTAGATAAAAACGAGGACTCGTTGAATCTGTTAAACTTAACTGGGCTTTTTTCGAGAAGCTGACAAAACTCAGCCCCGTTGGGAGCATAAAAGCTTTTTGAGAACCGGCAACTAAACCATCAATTTTCCATTCATCCATCGGAAGTGGTGCGGCACCAACAGCTGTGATTCCATCAACAAGAAAAAGTGTATGAGGGCATTTTGAAATCAATTCTCCAAGCTCTTGAATTGGATGAAGAACTGCCGTACTTGTTTCGCAAGCTTGGCATAAGACCGCTTTGAGCTGCGGATTTTGAGTTAAAATCTTTTCCACTTCGATGGGTTCAACTGCTTCACCCCATGGGACAGTTAAAAGATGCACTTTGTAACCAAAATGAGCAGCCATTTCGGCCCATCGTTCTCCGAATTTTCCGCTCACAATGCATAAAACTTCATCGCCGGGGCTTAAGATATTCACTAAGCAAGCTTCCATTCCGGCAGAACCTGTTCCTGAAACAATATAGACAGGTTCTTCCGTGCAAAAAACTTTCTTTAAATTATTTAAAACTTTTTTTAAAATTTGATCAAACAAGGGAGTGCGATGGTGGATCATGGGAAGACTCAGTGCTGCTTCCACGTCAGGATGCAAAGGCACAGGACCTGGAGCCATCAAACGATATTTTTTAAAAAGATTTGAATCCACTTCGAGATTGAATCATAATCCTATCAAAATGAAAACAGTCTTGAGACTCTTCACGGCAATTCTTTCAGTCTTTAGTTTTTGCTCTTGTGCTTATCAATTGGGCGTTCAAGGGCGGACTTTACCCGGTGGTTACTCCAGTGTGGAAGTACCCCTTTTTTTAAATCTAACGCAAGAGCCTGGTGTGGAAGTCGCTTTTACAAATTCTCTTGTGCAAGAGTTTGAAAAAAATAAAGTTGGCAAAGTTGTCTACTCGTCGCGTCAGAATGATGCTGCGGTTTTAGTCAAAGGTGAAATTCTCAGTATCAACTACAAAGCAACAAGCCCGGTCCAAAAGAAAGATAAAGCTCCTTTGTTACCACTTGATGCTGTTTTAGCCACAGGTTACAGAGTCCTGGTTACAACAAGAATTACTTTGATTAAAAAAAGCACAGGTCAAACTCTTTGGACTAGCACATTTGATGGCGAAAGTTCCTACGCGGCTCCCCAAGTGACCATTGCGCGCTTGAATAGTGTGAATCCTCTTTATAATCTCTCGTCGCGTCGTCGAACGATTGAGTCCATTGCTCAAGATTTAATGGTTGAAGCGCACGATCGAATGACGGAAAACTTTTAAAGAAATGATTTTTAAAAAAATGATTGAAGTTAAATGGCTTGGATAACTCCGGAAGAATTTTATTCAAAGATTAAGTCTCAAGGTTTAAATTCCGTGGTTTTAATCACAGGTGAAGAGCCTTATCTGATTCGTCAGTGTTTAGAACAAATCGAATCTCAGTACGTCAATCCCGATATGAAAGATTTTAACTTCACAGTTTATTTTTCCGGTGAAGCTGAAATGGATCAAGTTCGTGATAATGTTGAAACATTGCCAACCTTTGCGCCTCTTCGAATTGTTTTTCTTAAAGAAGCCCACGAATTATCAGATCATGATTGGGAAGTGTTAGAACCGGTTTTGCAAAATCCAGTGACTTCTACTTTATTTGTTATAACAGCTTTGCGTATCGATAAGCGAAAGAAATACTTTAAGTCTTTAAATGAAACAGCAACATGCGTGGAATTTAAAAAACTTTATGACAACCAAATTCCTTCATGGATTCAGTATATTTGCCATTTGGAAGGCTTGCAGATTTCGGAAACCGCAAACCACTTAATACACAAAATGGTGGGTTCACATTTACTTGAGATTGAAAGCGAGATTTTAAAGCTCAAAGATTATATTTCTCCACGAAATCGAATCGAAGCTGAAGATGTGACTCAAGTTGTATCAAAAGCGCGTGAAGAAAGTGTTTTTCAGTGGACAGAAGCAGTGGCATCGAAAGATCGGATCAAAGCCTTTGAACTATTAGCTTCTTTGCTTGATCAAGGACAATCAGAAGTTGGAATTGTTATTTTAATGGCACGCCATGTGCGCCTTCTTCTTAAAATTAAAAAAGGGCAAGAACTGGGTTATTCAGGGCCTCGGCTTGCACAATACGTTCAAGTCCCACCTTATTTTATGAGTCATTATTTAAAGCAAGCTAGCCTTTGGTCCGTTTCGGGTTTGGAAAAAGCGCTTCTGACTCTTAATGAAACCGATAAAGCTCTTAAAACTTCGCCGATCTCAGCGCCCCTTTGGTTGGAAAATATGGTTCTCAAAATGACACCTGCACAGATTTAAATTTTACTTTCATTAAGCCGATAAGACACTATGGCTCTTAAGAACGAAGGTCATTTCAGACGTAGTTATCCCAGGCGACCATTTGTTCGGGCCGTTGGTATTTTGTTTAAAGGTCATTATTTTTTAGCTCAGGCCGGAGAAATCGGTGAGGGCGGAATTTCAATTAAAACAGACTTAGTTTTAACCGAAGAAGAACCTTTGATGATCAGTTTTCAAATCCCAAACGGAGATTTTGTTTGTTTAAGAGCTGTTGTTCGGTCAACTCAAAAAGACGAGATCACAGACCGCGCTGATACTGTCATACACGGTCTTGCTTTCACAAACGTTGAATTTGCTTTGAAACGGCAAATCCGTTCTTATGTTTCAAGTCGAAGTTAACAAACCACTATTTGCTAGTAGCTTGATTCACACGAGCAGACAGGCGCCCGATTTTTCGAGAAGCAGTTTGCTTCTTGAAAAGACCGCGTTGAGCTGCTTTCATAACTTGGCTTGAGAATTCAATTAAAAGCTGAGGTAAAGACTTTGTATCTTTAGCATCAAGAGCTTTAACAAGGTTTTTTTCATGGGTGCGAACCATGTTTTTACGGCTTGTGTTCACTTTATTTTTGCGAACGGCCTGGCGGGCTCTTTTTTCAGACGACTTATGATTTGCCAAGGTAGGACCTCCTCAATACAATTGGAAAGATAAGTGGTTTAGCATAGATGACAGCCCGCTGCAAGTCTTCAAAGGATGAAGTTTGACACCTCAAGATCGAAAAACAGATCAGTTTTCTAGCGAATCTTCTAAAAAACGTAAAAGCTCAGTTATTTTAAAGGCTTTGATGATGGCAGCGGGAACTTTTTCGAGTCGTATTCTAGGTCTTATTCGAGAAATTGCTTTGGCGGCCTTTTTTGATCGTACAGTAACGGATGCTTGGACGGCAGCTTTTCGCTTACCCAATCTTTTTCGAAGGCTTTTGGGTGAGGGTTCACTATCTGTCAGTTTACAGCCGATTTTAATCCAAGCTCAAATTGAGGACGAAAAATGGGGGGGACAAAAGGCCTTCAATTTAATGGCATCTCTGCATTTACTTCTGATTATTGTCCTTTCTGTTTTAACAGTTGCAGGTATTCTTTTCTCTGGCCCTCTTTTAGAACTAGTTTTGGACTCAGCTTACACTCAAAATGGGGAAGCATTTGCTCTGACAGTTCGCTTAGCGCAAATTATGTTCGGGTTTCTCTTTTTTATCTGCTTGTTTGCTTACTACATGGCGATTTTAAATTCGGTTGGATCTTTTGGTTGGCCAGCCGCGGCCCCTGTTTTTTTTAATATCAGCTTAATCACTTCAACACTTGTGCCTGCCGATTGGTTGCCGGTCAAAGGTGACACTTTGGCGTGGGGAGTTCTGGTCGGTGGTTTTTTACAAATGGCTGTTCTACTTTATCCGCTTCGTCAAAAAAAACTCATTCCAAAATTCAAGTGGAATCCTGGAAATCCAGAAGTTCTCAAGATTTTAAAAAATATGGTTCCAGGCCTTTTAGGCCTAGGCCTCATGCAGATGACACTTTTAATTAATACGCACTTTGCCAGTTCTCTTGGAAAAGGTGCGATTTCTTATATTTACTGGGCCGACCGATTACTGGAACTTCCTCTTTCACTGGTATCAGTCAGTTTGGGGACCGCTTTATTACCGGCGCTAGCAGAATACTGGTTACAAAACCAAAAAGAAAAAATGGCTGAAGTGAGTGAGCGATATTTATCCTTTAACTTTTTTATCGGAGCCATGGCTGCTGTCGGACTTTATGTTTTAGCTCTTCCTCTAGTAAAAGTTCTTTTTGAACGAGGACAGTTTACTCCGGCTGATTCTGTAGCTGTCGCATCTGTTCTACAAGTTTATTCCCTGACTTTAATTCCAGTAAGCGCAATCCGAGTTCTTGCGCCGGCTTATTATGCAGTCAAGAATACTTGGTTTCCCGCCCTGTGTTCGGCTTTGGCTTTGGGCGTTCATATTCTGATCGCCCCGTGGATGATGAAAGAATACGGTCTTCAAGGACTTAATTTTTCATCTTTTGTAAGCGCCAGTGTGAACATTTTTTTTCTTTTAGGTTTCTTCAGTTATTTTATAACGGGATTCCCCTGGAAGATCTTTTTGATCAAATTTTTAAAAACTTCTCTAGCTGCTGGAGTGATGATTTTTATTTGTCAGAAAATTTTAGATCAATTACCGATAGCTAGTAGTTTAAGTAGCTGGATTTATATTTTAGTCATCAGTGGGGGTTGCGGTATTGCTGGGTACTTATTGACAAGCTCTATTTTAAAACACCCTGATATGTATTCTTTTACCAGTCGACTTCGAACAGTTTTGAAGTCCCGATTTAAGCCAGATTCAAGAAAATAAAATGAATTAGTAATTCAGGATCACTTCTTTCTATAAGACAAAATTCAATAATCCTAAAAATTTCGAAAAATAAAGAAGCCTTTTTTGTCTGTGTCAAAATTTTAGACACTTGAGTTGGTTTGAGCCTCTGTTAGGCATCCGATTTTCTTGGCCTTATTCCTGCTAATTGAAGAAATGGGTTAAAAGAGAACAGGAGTTTTTTATGAAAAAACTGATGTTAGGAATTGTCGCTATTTGCATGCTCGTGAGCGCGGCTCGTGCCGATAGTGGTTATTCGCAGCACACAAGGTATGAGCGAAATGAGAGCAAGCCTTTATCTATCAGTGAATTTTTCTGCGCTGTCGCTGGTGGGACAGCAGCAGGCGTGATCATGAAAAGTGCAGGTGCTAACGATCCTTTTACGTTTTTAGGAGTACTTGTCGGCGGATTGATCGGCGCTGACTTTTGTAAATGGGTTCGTGATGATGTGAATATAGGTGCTCAATCCGCTGCTTTTAGAGCAGGTTTAGACAGCCCTGTGTGTAGCCAGAAATCTTGGCAAAGTCGTCATTACAAAGGAAATTTGAATATCATCAGTGAGAGTTGGAAAACAGGATCACATTATGATGCAGGGACGGATAATATTTGTAAGCAATTTGAAACCACAATTTTTGAACACAGCGGAAAGTTTGTAGGTCGAACTCAGGCTTGGGCTTGCAAAAACAACGTGGGCAATTGGATCGTGACTCATGAAAATTGGATTAACAAACAAAATGTTAAGACCTGTGGTTCATCGAGAATTGATTCAGGAGCTTACACCGGCCAGAGCCGCGTCGAAGCGCCGACTGAAATTAACACTCGTCATATTCGCGGAGTCTGGAGTTTAGAAAGATTTCGCCGCCATGTGAATGATTTAGGAACTGAGCGAGTTTTAAAATTGGCTCGCCGAACTGAATTTCCAGGTGAAGTTGAAGTGGGAATTCTAAAAGCACTTTCTGACGATGGCAGAGGTGTGATTATTTATTTTAGTCCCGAGCGACAAGTCGTTGTCGGAATTGATGATGTTGCAATCGAGTGCCGTGCAACTGATCTTTGTTACAATTCGGAAGTGACGACAAAAGATGGAATGGCAGGAAAACTTCAGTATGTTTTTAGAAATGGCGATGTTGTCATTAACGATTTAAAGCGTGGAATTAAAATGCGGCCAGCGAGTTATTTAAATTAAGAATAAGTCGAATTTTTTTAAGAAGGAAGTAGACTGGTATGAAAACAAAATCCATGAGCGCTTTTTTAACGCTATCAATTTTGACGGCCTCTGTTTCACAAGCAGGATTTAGTGAATTCATTGGGCAAATCACAGGTGGAATTATTGGTGGTGTACTTTGTAATGAATTAGGAATTGGCAAAGGAAGCGGGCGAACGGCGGCTGTGGCTTTATGTGCTGTCGGTGGATCCATGATTGGCGGCGAAATCGGCCGAGACATGGACGAAAATGATGCTCGAGCTTTTGAAGAGTCTCAAAGAAGATCATTTGATGGTGATTTGAATCGTGATTATGATTGGGATGGTAGACGATATGGTTCACGCACTGGAATCAGAGGGCGAATGCGTCCTATTGAGCAGGGCTACCACCGACAAACTCGTGAAGTTTGCCGAGAATATCAAAGTGTGACTTACCGCGGGGACAGAACTTCTCGTACCAAAAGTATCGTTTGCCAAAGGTTTGATGGAACATTTTATTCATTAGATGAAAGAAGCCTATTTATTCGAGGCCAGTTGATTGAGCGAGAAAGAACTCGGACTGAAGGTCCTTCGCAAGTCGGTTCTGACCGCAGGTTGCCTCCGCCACCCAATCGGATACCGCATGAATCATCACAAGAACGCCAATACAATAGGGAATATGATCAAGATATCAACCCAAGAAGATCCAATTTTTGCGAAGCTTGGGATTTTGATCAAGTCCGAAGAGGCGACAGGGTCTACACACGAAGTGGATATGCTGTGACTTATAGTGGAATGAATAGATCACGTCGTACGGTGAGCGTTAACAACCAAGGTATGAATCAAATTATACGTCTTGAAGACATTGGAATCACGGGTTGCCACTACAACATCAGGACGGGACGTCAAGTGGGCACTCGATACGGAGAGCAGGGTTTGATCCTGGCTCTGTATTCGAACGGAGATTTACTTATTCGAATAAACGGCATGAATGAGATTTACACTGAAAGTGAAATTCATTATTGAAAGAGAAAAGAAGTAGCTTTTTAAGCTCTACTTCTTGGCTTCTGCTAAGTCTTTAAATTGATTGTAAGTCTTTTGCTGCTTATCTATTTCTTTTTGCCAGCGTGAAACTTCACCTTCATATCCGCGCTTTTTATTGCGCCATTCTGATTCTTGAGCATTCAAAGCTTTTAATCGATCGGCCACTTGTTTTTCCTGATCTTTCAAATTGAGACCACGTTGATCCCAAACTTTCTTTTCTTCAATCACTTGCGTTTGCTGGACTTTGTATGATTGCATGTTTTGATCACGCTTTGATTTGTTTTCTTGGATTTTTGCGATCATGGCCTGTAGCTCTAAAATCTTTTTATCTTCCAGTGTGGATTTTGTTTCTTCATCTTTTAAAAGCTTCAAAAGATCTTGATCACTTTTTTTAAGTCGTTGTTGATTTGTGGAATTTTCTTTAATTTGAGAAGCTACTTGCTTTTTTTGTTCTTCAACTTTTGATTTAGCTTTGTTTACTTCTTGAATATTTCCATCAACAATTTTAAGATTTTTTTTGTAATCTTCTAAGTTGGCTTTTGCATTTTCAAGATTTTCTTTAATTTTCGCAATACCATCTTGAGCTGTCGATTTTGCATAAACAAGAGAACTTGCTACACATAATGCCGTAAGAGTTGAAAGTAGTTGTTTATTCATTGGAGCTCCTCATTAAACTTATTTAGTATCTTCTTGTGCGCAGACGTTTTTTAAAGAGGACCTGAAGTGACCGATTTCGTCTTCCCAGATCTCACCTTTGAAACTCCATTGCATTTCTTTGTTTTTAGCTACTTTAAGTTGATCACGCTGTTCCTTGTTGACGTCTCCGCCAGCGGTTTGATAACGGATATGTTCACCGGCGCCTGCGTAAATTTCATACTGAAGAACTTCGTTTTGATCTAAAAGATTTTTTAAATCATCCACCATTTTATCAAATCTTTTCTTCAAAGTATCTGAGGCCAGTAACCGCAAGCTTAATTTGTCTTTTTCAAGTTTTTGAGAAGCAATATCACGAATGACTTTAACTTGATTGCGGGCTCTGTTAATGTTTGAGGATTCATACTTGAGTGCTGACAATGTTTTTACAAGCTGAGCTTCTTCAGTTAGTAATATTTCTTTGTTAGCTTTTGAATCGTTCATTTTAATACGAATCTCGGATAATGTTTTATTTGTATTATTTTGAAGTTTGAGAATATCTTTTTCACGTTGAATTAAGTTCAAAGTAATTTTATTAAAGTTGGATATTTCATCTTCATAGCTGTTAATATTTTCTTGAATATTAACATAAGATGGATGCCGAGCCCATTCCACAATAAAAGATCGTGGCAGTCCGTCCACTTCTTTTTGTTCCGGAGATTTCAGCCAAGCTTTAACTGAAGAGTAATAATCGGCAGAATTTTTATGCGCTTGTTTATAAGCTCCTAGTTTGCCAAAAAGTGGACCGTATTTTCTGCCTAAGTTTTGTAATACTGCTTGAGCATCACCAAACTGGCACAAATTCAAATAAGCCACTGTTCGCACTACGTAGGATTCTGGGTTGTAGGCATTTTTAAAAAAATCTGTGTGAAGTGAAAACATATTTCCAGCGGCACCTTCAAAATCTTTTACTAGAATTTGTGACCAAGACTGTTCCACCATTCCTTGAAGCCAAAAATTCTGTGATTTATCAACTTCTAAGTAAGCTTGAAAAGCTTCTTTGAATTGATTTTTTTGGAAATGAATTCGTGCCCGTGTGATAGCGGCTAAAGTATGAATAGTATCTTCTTTTGTTGTGCGTTTAAGAACTTGCTCAAACAGCTGGGCCGCTTTTTCAATTTGTCCTTGGCGGTAATTAAAAAGTCCTGAAATAAAAAGAGCATCGCTGTAGTAAGAAGACTTTTCAGGAATCAGTGTGACCGCATCTTCGACTTGCCCTAGATTTCCTTGTTCCAAATAGTGTTTAGCGCGGTAAAAATTGTAATCATCATTTGAGCTCACATCGATATCATTTTGTTGAACAAGAGGTTCGATTTCTTTTACATCATAGTAATCAAGTAGCTTGATATGACTGACAAGTTGTTGAACTGCTAATTGTTTGAGGTCTTTGTCTGAACTTTCTTTTGCAACGGAGTAGAGGGAATTTCTAAACTCTTTTGGTAAACCTAATTTTCTAGCAGCCTCAGCGTAATGATACAAAGCTTCTGTCCGAACAGATTTGTCATTCAGAAGTTCTGAAAGAATGGGCAGTGCCATATCATTATTTTGATGAATCTGAAGGAAAATAAGTCCTTCGATCAGCTTGTATTCATTGCTTGTGAATTGCTTAATATCTTTTAATATTGTGCTGGACTCATTTAATACGGGATCACTGATCTCTTTTAATTCTTTTATGTTGGGAACCTTTGATATTGTTTGGGGCGACACAAATATCGTGGCCGTTTTGACAGTTTCAGGTTGAGCTTTTTTTGTATCGTATGAAAGTATCTGAACTTCTTGAGCTTTTTTAAAAGCAGCTGTTGTCTGTTGAGGAGTATTGATTGGTGCCAGATCTTTCACATTTTCTTTTAAAGTTCTTTCTTCACCCACTTTTAATCTTGGTAGGCGAGCGTTTGGGACTGCATCATAAGTTGCAACTCCTGAAGACTTTATTTTCATACCACTGGCACGCGATCCAGATGAAACCACATCTAAATCGGCAGCTAAAGCAGTTGAAGTTAATATTGTAAGAACCAGAAGTTTCATGATGAGCTCCAAAAAGTAAAAAAATATTTTAAACTATTTATTGTTTTCGCCCCACCAAGAAAAAATTGATAAACCGATTATAAGTGAAGTGTCGTTGATTGATTTTGATCCAGCGTCGGCTCGGGTCTTAAAGTTGATTTGTTTTTGCGAACTGACCGTATTGACAAAATCGACTTTAATCGCAGCGAGTCTGTTAAAGTAAAACTGCTGGGTGATACCTAGACTGTAACCTAAAGCTGAAGCTTTTTCGGACTTTTCTTGTCCCGTGGGGGATGTTCCCACGTAGTATTTTCTTTCATAATCAAAATGACCTACACCAAATGAAAGCCCCATATCAAAATGGATAATCTTTTTATCCATCACTGACATTTTTGCGTAAATCGGGAACCAAAGACCACTGATAACCGCTTTACCTTTTGCTTCATTCACTTTAGGGCCGCCTCCTAAAGAAGTGATGTCTTTGAATGAACGACTATCTGAAAAATTTGTCGTTAGATAGGTTCCTTCAAGGCCCCAAGTTTCGTTAAAAAAATATCCGACAGACGCTCCTAAATAGGAACCTGTATAATAGGGGTCATTGATTGTTTGCCCCAGATGAGCTGTTCCGTAGAATCTTTTAGCTTTTGAAAAAGCACGATTTTGAACCACACTAAAATCATCATCTTTTGCGGCCCAGTATTTTTGCTCAAGAGCTTTGACATCCAGTTTATCACTTCCTGATTGGCCAAACGTTTGTGTCGGTAACAAACTTAATGCGATCAATAGCGACGCGGCCTGGAGGGTGATTCGAAGTGTTTTCATGTTGTGGTCTCCTGTTACTTTCATGGCAAAATTTAATTCGTGCTTTTAAATAAAAATGGGTAAGTGACAATGACTTTCGTTCCACCAGTTGGGGCGGGGAAGTTCCATTTTGCGACTCGGTTCAAAATACAACCTTCAACAGTGTTATCTTTCATTGTTGATTCTGTAATATTTTGTGTTTCAACGGCCCCTTGTCCGCCGATGGTGAATTTGACGGAAACTTTACCACCTAAATCTTTTCGAGATGAAAGTTGTCGTTCGTAGCAAGCTAAAATATGGCCTATTTGTTTTTTAATATATTCTGCGATGATATCTCGATCAAGACCGCCGGAAACTTCACCTTCATCTTCGATTAAGCCAACGCCGCCAAGTCCTGTTTTTCCAGCCACTAAACCACCCAGTCCCGCGAGGTTGCGCCCCCCACCTTTACCAACAGTATTGACACCGAAACCGTTACCTTTTGAATCTGCTCCCCAGTCCTTACCAGACACGTTTTCTTTACCTAAAGCAGAAAGGGCTCGTCCAGAAGGCCCAGAACCAGCGACTACGCCTTGTTGAACAATGATATTTTTAGAAGCAATCGCTCCGGCTGAAACTTTTCCAACAAGTTGAGATATTCGACCAGCACTAAAAGATTTAAGCAATCCGCCCACTTTTCCGCCACCACCAGCCACTTTTTTTTGTTCTGTTTGTTCGATGACTTGTGCTTTTTTTTCTGCTTGTTTGCGATTTTTGAGTTGGTCAATTTTAACAATCATTTTTTGTGGTTCTTTGGGTATGACGGCCACAATTTGATCTTGAGATTGAGGAGTTAAAATAAAAAGCAGTCCTAATACCAAACAGATACTCAGAGTAATAACAAGTGGCTTTTTAGTTTCTTCGTCAAGAAATTCATTCTTTGCCATTTTTGCAAGTGAAGTGGCATCAGCTAAATTGACTGTTTTTTGTTGAACAACGTAATTTTCAAAACTTTGCTTGATCCATGAAGCTGATTTTTGAACAGGAATCTGAATTGCCGGAGAACATTCTGTTAACGAAAAGGATTCGTTCATTTCAGAAACTTGGCTTCTCATGAATTGACCTTGAAAAGTCAGAACAAAAAGCTGACAAGTTTTGGATCCGTCTGTTGGACTTGAGAAGCTTTCAAAAGCTTGAAGGTTATCATAATTTTTTTGAACAATTTCGAACTCAATAACACTTTGATCAAAAATTATTTTAGTTCCAGTACTAACTTGGCAGGTTTTATTATTTTCTACTCGCTGAGAGTTGACATCAACATAGATCCAGCCTTTTTCTGTTAATTGAAAAACGCCCTCAAAAGGCATAAGGCTTTGATCGATTGAACTAATTCCCGAAATTCGAGATGTTCCAAATGTGCATGGTGATTGGCTTGGTTTGACTTTCCAAACTTTTTGAACACCATCTTGTCTTAACTGCTTTACGATCAGTGTCTTCATGAGGCCCCTTTAAACATTTATTTCACGTAAAAACTAGAATCCCGAATCCGACTATCCATGTCTTTTTTGACATCATAAAGAGGTAAAAATTGAATACCTCTTTTTTGTACGAGAAACGCTCCGTCGGGATTGCGAATAGTGCCTTTTAAACTCATCTCACCGAAGTTAACTTCTTGAACTTTTCGGATAGTACGCTTTTTAGACTGAGCGAAGGATTGACAACAAAGTGTCATAACGAAAATGCAAAGACTCAAATTGCGACTTTTGAAAATATCCATAGGAATGAACTCCTTCCTCTAAGTTTACGGCATAATCAGATATAAAAATGAGCTAAAAATCCACTTTGTTCAAATTGGGACAAGCTAAGAATATGATTTAATTGAATTATTTAGAAAGTGTCGAACTTTTGATGATCTTGATGCGATTATTTTTTATAACTATTTAAAAATTCGATCTTTTTTTCGATCCATTTTTTTTGTTCAGAATCTTCGGCTAATACCAGAGCTTTTTTATACGAGTCTTGAGCTTTTGGTAATTCGGGTTTATCGACTTCGAATACTTTTGCTAAGTAAAGCCAAGCCGGTAAAGTATTTTTAAGAGAAGAACTTGTAATAGTTGTCACAGCACGTTCTGGATCGCCAGATTTATTAAGTGATTCAGCGTAGACCATAACCAAATTCAAGTTTTGTAGATCTAATTTTGAAAATTGACTTAAGATGTCTTTCACAGTTAACCAGTTCCCAGTCGAAGCCGCTTGAACAGCTTCAACCGCTTTTAAATCTGTTGTTGAAATTTGACTTTTATAAAGTTTTAAAAATTCAGGTTGAGCCGCTGTCCAGCCGTCAAGTTGTGCAATTAAGCGAGCTTTTTGGTAATTGAAGACATCATTAAATTGAGAAATTTTAAGTGATTTTTCATTCAGCCACAGGGCTTTGTCTTTGAATCCTTGTTTGTCACTGGCAATAGATAAGTAAAAAAGACCCCATGCCCTATGAGCGGGAGTATCAGTTAAGTTTAAAGCTTCGCTTTCAAGAACTTTCCAGTTTTGTGAAAGAAAGCAATTGCCTAAAAGTTCTGGACGATTTTTTAATTCTTTATCTTTTTTGAAAGATTCAACCGAGCAGATTGGTTTTTTATTCGTATAAAGATTCCATTTTCCATCTGCCGACCAGTTGTCTGGAATAAAGACAGCAAGACTTTCAGGATTAAGTTCATAAAAGGCAAGGGGAGCCGTTTGCTCTGGACGCAAGTCGGCCCATAAAGTCTGAGAGCGGCCTGGAGTTGACTTTTTATTTAGATCTAAAATTGCTTTTTTATTTTCAGACTGTTTATCTTCAATTGGTTTTGTGATTTTTAAAAGTTCAGCTTTTAAAGCGTCTTGATCTTCTTTGGCCAAAGTGGAAGGTAAGTCCATTGACTGTAAAGAAGTCACAAAATTATCATAACTTCGATCAAGGCCTTCTAGAATCTGCAAAAGTAGAACGGGGTCGTTTGTCATTTTGGCCGAAGAATTATAAGCCGTCAGCGCTTTATCAAGTTTGTCAGTTTTAATATTTAACACAATTGAAAGTCGATCTTCTTTTGTTGTTTTAACACTTTGAGAAATGAGTTCTTGTTCGAGGACACGCGCTTGTATGTAACGAGCTTCAGCCCTGTGTCCCATGTCGATGTCTCGGCTCATGATCTGAGTTGCGCTTTGAAAAGCTTGTGTCCATTTTTTGTTATCTAAATGCTGACGAGATATTTTTGTTAAGTACTGTGTGCTGAGGGGTTCCACACCCTGTGACAAAAGCAATTGTTCAAATTGTTTATATTCTGTAGAATTCTTTTCTTGGGATGTAAAAGTTGATAAGTAACGATCTTGCAACTTTCGTTTGTCACTGCCTGAAGTCGAATTCATAATGGCTTTCAAAATTTGCCGTGCTTCAGGTCCTTGTTTTTGTAAAATATGAAGCTCAACAATAAAGTCTTGTAACTTTCTTTTATTATCTCCTGAGGCTGATTTTATCATTTGCTGATAAACGATGAGCGACTGTTGAATACGTCCCGCATCTAAATAGGCTTGGGCGGCTTCTTTCAGAGCGTCTGCACACCGTTTGTCGTCTGGATACTGCTTCACAAAATCAAGTGATAAGTCAGCACCTTTGACGATAAAGCCGTCACTGTAGGCAAGGGAAAGTGATTGCCACAAAGCTTCTTTTGAAAGTTTAGATTCTGGATGAGTTTTTCTAAACTCAATCAATTTTTCAGAAGTCACAATTTTGGGTTGAGAATTAAGAGCACTTTGAATTTCAGAATAATGAGCTTCTTCATAGATTTTCTGAAGAGATTTTTTTCGATCTAAACTGTCGGCTTCTTTTGAATAATGGCCTGCAATTTTTTTAAGTTCGGAATAATCTTTTCTAGAGTTATAAATATCAAGCATTAGATCTTGAGATTTGATACGAACTTCTTTATTTGTTTTTTGAGCAACAAGTGGGATCAAATATTTTTCAGCCTCAAGATCTTTATTCGCTTCGTATTCAGCTAATGCCAATTGTAATTGGACGGGAAGGGCATGGACCCCTTTAGGGTACTTCTCTAGATATATAAATGAAAGTTGACGGATGCGGTCTTGCTTAAATTTAGTTTTTTCTTTTTCAATTGATTTTTGAACTGAATAAAGTGACGCATAGTGAGAGTCGTGAGTCATGTTGGGTTCAGTCGAAGTTTGCCCCACTTTTTCGTATTGTGTGCTGGCTTCATCAAGCAGTCCTTGTTGAAACAGTAGTTCCGCTAAAGCATAACGTGTTTTAAAGTCTGGTTTATCGGGATCATCACCTTTTAAAACAAGGCGCAAAGCTTTTTCTGTTAATTTGGAAAACTCAGCATGACTTTTATTTTTTAACCAAATATCCCACCACTTTTTAGCAATTTCTAAACTGGTTCTTCGAAAATCATTTTCACAAGATTCTGTTGCCCAAGTGAGTTCCTGTCTGGCTTTCCAAACTGAATCAAGATCACAAAGTAGACTGCCTTCTTCTAAATTCTTTATGACATCTTCACGTTTTTTTAACACTTCGTTAGCCTCTACTAATATCATATGGGCTTTGAGACGATAGGAATGTGTTTTTTCATTTTTTAAAAACTCATTTAAAAACGTATGGATTTCTTTTTCTCGAGAATAAGATTGGTAAAGCTTTGCTGTGTTGATCATGGCTTGGCCTAATTCTTCAGCAGAAGCTATTTTTTTAAAGAATCCGTAAACATCTTCTCCTTTAATTTTATCTGCGATAAATAAGACTAAGTCTCGTAAAGCTTCTTGTCGTAAATAAAGGCGGCGAGTTTGATCAGTTGAAAGAGGATTTTTTTCGACGACTTCAATCAGTTTATCGATTGCTTGATCTGACAACTTCATATTGTAAAGTGTCCAAGCCAGTTTATAGATCCCGTAGGAGTAAACTTTACTTTCAGGAAATCTTTCAATATTTTCAAACGACGATTTGGCTTCTTTAAAGCGGGCTTGATCATAAAGAAGTTCCCCTAAGGCTATTAAGCCATCTGGAACAAGGGAAGAAGTCGGAAATTTATGAAGAAGTCTTTTATAAAGAAGTTCTGAATTTTTGATGTCATTTAACTGCTGATTTGCAAAAGCATTATTAAATATGACTCCATCCATTTCTGAAAATTCAGGAAATCTTTTTTCAATTTCAAAATATGTTTGTGAAGCTTTCCGAATCCAATCTTTACCTTTTTTAGGAGGAATAGGAAAAGATGAAAGTTTAACAGCTTTTGTGTCGCTATTGAGATCAAAAAAGCGTCCTGTTTTGGCTTTACGCATGTAAAGTTCTGCTAATCGGTAAAGAAGATTAGCTTCTTGTGAAGTCCCTTTGTTTTTTTTTAAAAGACTCTGAAGGCTTTCAATCGCTTTGTCTTCAGTTTTCGAGATCATAATTTCTGAATGAAGCATCGTCTGTTCATTTTTTTCTTCATTTGAACTATTAAGCTTAAGTTCTGGTAAAAGGCCGCGCTTATCCTGTTTTTCTGCGGCGAGAGCATTTTTGCAAAGCAAAGAAATAAGTAGAATTGAAGTCAATGCTTTCAGAACGCTCATAGTGCAACTCTCGTCAGTTCCCAATCACTGTGATTAATTTAACGTGAGGAAATCCAGCCATGCTAGCCGTATACATCACTTTTCTCAGTGTTTGGTAGGGTAGGTTTTGATCAGCCTGAAGAAGTAATTGTCCATTATCTTGTTCATCTGACTTTTTTGATTTTGGATCTTTTGCCCGTTCTTGCAGTTCTTTGAAAAGGGGTTGAATAAAATTTGAATCTTGTGGGTCAACATCAGCGCTTGCGATTTGCCGATCTTTTACTGTTGCAACAACTTTGTCTAGTACGCGAATTTCATTTAGGCTGATTGAAATTTGAAGAACATCCGTTGGATTTTTATAAGAATTCGAGTGCGGCAAAGTCAGTTGGTCAATCGGATTAATTTCAACTGAACTTGTTGAATAACTTTGAAGTAAGAATACCAGCAGCAAAGTAAACATATCTGTCATAGCTGTAATATTCAGTGCAAAAGTTGAGTTCTGTTTTACATCTAATGAAAAGCGACGACGACGGCTCATTCTAGCCCTCCATCATATTTACAAAAATTATTTCAGGAAACATATAATCTGTTGTCGTGTCTTTTCCTGTTTTTTCGTCTTTGATTGGAAATCGAATGTTAAAGTCTCGACTTCGGCGAGCTTCATCCATCACGCGAACAACTTCGCTGTAGGCCACATTTCCTGAAGGTGCTAAGTCAATTTTAAATACTTCAGGATGAAGCTTTTTAATTTCCCGGAAAGCCATGTGAAGTTTATTGAGATCAATTTGTCCTTCTTTAGATTCGACTGAAACAGATGATTTCGTACCGTTTGAATCAACTGTAATCATGATTTTTCGATCTGGAGTGACTTCTACTAGAACATTTTTTTTATTTTCTTTTTCTTGTTTTTCGATGGCTTCTGTTACGACTTGTGGAAGGTCTGTTTCGATCACCATAATTTGCATAAAAGCACTTGAAAGTAAAAGGACTGGAACAAGTTTCATCATCACCGCAAGCAATGAAGCTAAATCAACTTCAAGTTCAGAGTGATGATTTATTTTTAATTTTTTCATGCGGCTCCATCTTTCAAAAGTGTCATCTGCAAAGAGTATTCATAAAGCTTCTATTAAGAAGCTTTATGACCTGCCGGTGGAGGCGTTGTGCCGGATGCTCCTGGCGTTCGTGCGGGTGCGTCTGGGAAAATATTGGCTCGGTTAAGGGTCGGAACGTGGGACCCCGTTAAGAGCTCTGTTAATTTTCCGGATTTTTCCTGGAGCTGTTCCAAAAGTTCATTTTGTCTTGAAAATAAGAATGAGTAGGCCACCATCACGGGAATGGCAACGGCTAGTCCTAAAGCTGTTGTATAAAGAGACACGGAAATACCGTTAGCAAGTAATTGCTGTTTTGTTGCGGGGTCCGCTTGTGATACGGCTTGGAAAGATAGAATCAGTCCATAAATCGTTCCCAAAAGACCTAACTGTGTTGCAACGTTTGCTAACATTGAAAGATAGTGCAGTCTTTTGGTGTACATGGGAACAGCTTCGCTCATTGCAATGTCATGAGACTGAAAGATTGTTTCATCATCTCGGTCTGCTTTTTCTAAAATTGTTTTAAAAGCTTTTGCCATTGGTTTTTTTTCCAATTGATTGCAAAGAACAATAGCTTCATCAATTTTTTTAGAAAGGACTAGATTTTGGATTTTATTCATAAAACCTTCAGAATCCATTCCAAAACTGAAATAAAGGGCGCGAATTCGTTCAGCCACAAGTGCCATCGAGCCTACGCCTGTTGCGATAATAATAAATCCCATTGGGCCTGCGTGACTCAGTAAGCCTAAAATTCCATCCATTGTTTCCTCCAAGTTTGTCAGGCTTTTTTAAAAGTCTGACACTTATTAAGCCTTCTTCAAATCTTGGATGGATTAAAACTTTTTTTCAAAAACCCTTTATTTAAAAGAGTGTTTTGATTTGTTTTAAACCATCTGCTTGCACCTGGAGGAAACGTACGGCGTATTGCAAAGCTGATTTGGTATTAAGTCTTTGTTTTGTAAAGTTTTTTCGGACGACTTGCGCCAGAACTTTAAATCCTTCTGGAAAAGTTGAACTTGCACAAAAGTGTACAACAATTTGATCGTCTGGAAGCAATAGGGGCGTGTTGATTAAAATCAGTGCTCCATTTTGAGAAATACTTTTGCAGTCACCATCGAAGAATGTAGAGCCATTATGACCCATGACAGGACTTAAGACATCCTTTCGGTTGGCTTCGCGTTTTGAAAACTCATCACGCAAAGCTTGATTTTCACGAATCAAAAGGGCTAGTCTGTCTTTCGAAAAATCAGCACATTCACCCAGCATTTGCCATGTTTCCAAGTGAGGCGCCCAGACATAGTTATAATCTTGGATTTCGTTACATTGAACCATCTTAATCATGACTTCATAATCATAGGGACCGTATTGTGTGTCCCCGCGAAGAATATGCCAATTTTTTAATTCTAGATTGAGTTGTCCAATATTTGTCATGCCCACCCTCGTTGTCGTTAGCTTTATATTAAAGTCGTTGGATCGTAAGTAATTTGAATATTATCATCTGCAGCAGGAACTGATTCTGGTGCAAATCGGATCGAATTCACAGTCGCGTCGTATTGCCAAGTTGTCGAGCTTTCAGATAATTGAGTGCCGTTAACTTTCACCAAAATACTTCCTGGCTGTGGTTGACGGTCTAATTTAAAAACGGCTGAAGCAACAAGGATCTTATCTTTGATACTTTGAAGGACTGTTGTAAATGGATCACAGAGGCTTGCTTTAACACCGCCTGTAGCATCAGCAATTTGACCATATCGAACTGCGATTTTTTGTGATGAGTTGTTTAAAGAGGCTAAGCAAGCTGAGTCTTTGATATAAATCGCATTCACTTGGTAGGCATCTTTTCGATTGGTTGAGTTACTTCCAGTTAAAGTATCAAGGTATGAAACATAATTATTGACTGGAATTAGTTTGGGATCGTTGTAATTTTCTGAAAAAGAGCTATCAGTTCTTGAAAAGTCTTCTTCATCACTGACGATAACAACTGCTAAAAAAGCGCTGCTTCTTCTAAAGTCAGCATTTGCGGAATTGCTGAGTGATCTTTGAAGACTAGCAAAAGCTCTTTCGTCGCCATTTCCATTAATCCCGACAGTCGCATTTGTGGTAAAAACTGAATTCAGGCTTGGAGTATTTTTATCCATTACAAAAACACCACTGTTGGTGGGTGTTGACCCGGTTCTATTGCCCGTTCTCCAACGCGAACTGTACAGTTGATTGCTGTTATACTGCTCAAACCAAGTATCACTTGTTGTTGTGGACATGCGGAAATCGTATTTAAGTGTGACAAAATCTTGGATAAAAGAGTTAAAGTTATTTGCGAGGTTTGTTTGTGAAGACTGCATTGAACCTGAATTATCGATGACCCACAAGATATCAACCGGGCGAGGTTGAGTCGTAATAGAAACTTTAAAATTTTCTTCTGCAGATAAAATAGAAACGCCACCACCTGATTTGTCACAAGCTGTAAGACCTAAAGTTAAAAGTCCTGCAACTGCTGATACTTTTAAAGTTTTCTGTCCTGTTGTTAACGTTTTCATTTGAGTACCCTCTTTTAAGCGCTAGACGTAAGCCCGGATCCATCTAGACACTTTCTTTCTTAAGACAGTATGAAAGGATCTAGTCAGAAACTCCAACGACTGAGGTAAGTCCTTGAAATGATCTTTATTTTTAGTTTTTATCCCAAAATGAGACAAGCTAAGTATTGAATGTTCTTAAGTTTGGTCGAGTAAGAAGATTATTTCGCATTTTCATTCGTCGAACTTATCGACGAAAAATCAGGGATGTGTAAAAAGATTTAATCAGAAATTGCAAAAGTCTTAGACAGTCATTTCATTTGATACAGTTGTCAGATAAATTTATTCGGGTTATGAGTTTTAATAAATGAAATCAATCTGGATTAAAATCAACTCAAGCTTCACCGAAGCTCGTCAAATTTATCGCGAAAAAGGCTTCAAAGCTGTCTTTCGTCGTTTTGGTTGGAAGCTTGTTGTTATTATTTTCTGCTATTATCTTATTCGAGATGTGACACTTTATATTCTGATTCCTTATCTTATTTGGAAGTCAGCTACTTAATCTCAGAAGGATCTTGGCCTTTATCAGATCCTTTTTCAAACGGTGAATTTTCAGGGCAAATAGGTAGCATATTCTGGATGGAAAGCCTTTGATTTTGCAGTTCCTCCACTGAGAATTTGAATTCGGCGGGGTTGCAGTTTTCTTGAGCCACTAATTGCTTAATGGCCAAAGCTTCTGCTCTTTGCATTCCCAGTCTCCAGATAAGCTTAATGCTAAGCCACGATTTTAAGTATTCACATTTATAAAGAGAATTCGGGGGCATGTATCCGTCAGGGCTTCTATCACTTTTCAAACTATTTTCGTAACTGTGAATGGGTTTTAGGTGATTTCGGTAGCCCATGTAATTAGCATAAACGCAGCGAGTTTGGTAATCCCATTTCCAGCCCCCATTCGTATAAGTATCCTTTAGGGGGACAAAATGATCGATTTGTACGTCTTCTGATTTTTCAAAAATCTTATCTGAATAAGGATCATGCCAGCGCCCTGTTCCAACTTTACAAGGGTTGGCGGGTCTCATCTCAACGGGGATTTGGGATTCGCGGATTAAGATTCTATTTCGAACGTCAACGCAGTCTTCTGGGTTTTGATTTAAAGTGATCCATTGTCCGAAATGAAAAAGTCGATTGTAACGTTCAGATGGCACTGGCGGGTCTTGGGGGTTTTCATTCCACTTAAGCAGGTTTATTTTCAAATCATTTGTCGTGGAAATTTGATTCATTAAACTGATCGGACTTGAAAAAAAAGCATTAATAATTTTTTCGGAAATTTGAGAGTTGGCTTCTGCATTTGAAATAAAAAAATGGATTGCGAAAAAAAGTGGAAGTCGTGAATTTTTTTTCATGGATGAGAACTCCCCCTCAGAAAATTCTAAGTACCATGATCAGTTTGGACTGTTTTTTAAATTCTTGTCACTCTTGGAAATGACAGTTTCTAGGTGCGTAATCAATTCTTGTTATTTGTTGATAATTGTTTGTGCATAACGCAGGTTGTTTATAGAACTTCGCTCTGTTTAGCGGCAGAAATCAGTTTGTAAGCGCCGCGAAACGATCTAATTTTTTGAATTTTTTGATCAAACAACGACCAATCATCGCGTAGCAGTATGGGTTGCCAAAGTTGTTCGATGTCTTGAATCAAAAGCATTTCGGGTTTTTCTTGCAAAAAGTAAGGCAGCAAAATCCCGTCAGTGTTGGCCGTTTTATAATCTTCAATTTTATTTATAAGCTCAAGGGCTTCGGTTTTCTGATAGATCTTTTTGTGGAAAGAATTTTTCCAGCCTTGTCTTTCGAATCCGCCATAAAAATCAAAAAATGTTTGTTCGAATTTTTTTTGATCAAGAGAAAGAAACTGGTAAAATTTTTGAATTAACAGATTATCTTCTTCGCGAGATCGTGGGATCAAATTCAGCCTTCGAAAAAAATGAATTCGGTGTTGATAGTCCCATTCTTTTGCGAAGTCTTCGATAAAAAAATCAACGTCTAGTTGAGGTTCAATTTTTTTTAAAGAAAGGCCTAATTGTTGAAGCCCCCAAAGAAAACTTTCTGGTTGCCTGCCGTATGCGTAAAGCCCTTGTGAGTCGAAGTAAGCAGCTGTGAAATAGGGATTGTAGTAGGGTAAAAAACGGTAAGGGCCGAAATCAAAAACTTCACCCGTTATATTCATGTTATCAGTATTTAAAACACCGTGAACAAAGCCTGCCGTCATCAATTGCGCAGCTAAGGCGGCTGTTTTTTTGATGACGGATTTGAAAAACATCGAAACTTTTTGGTCTGAGGAAACAGTGACTTCCGATAAATTATACTTCAAACAGTAGTCGACGAGTTTTTCCATTTCTTGAATCTGATTAAAATAAGCTAGTCTTTGAAAAGTTCCGAAGCGAATCGAACAATCCACCATTCGAGTTAAGACAGCAGATCGGGTGGGTGAGGGCTCATCCTGACGATCAAGGTTTTCACCGGTTTCAAAAACGCAAAAGGTTCGACTGGTGTTAACACCTAAAGATTCCAATTGCTCTGAAGCCAGAATTTCTCTAATTGCGGCTTTCAAAGTCAGCTTCCCATCTCCAGCTCGGGAATAAGGAGTTGTACCAGAGCCTTTTGTTGAAAGGTCGTAATTTTTGTTACCACTTTTAAACTGAGCCAGAAGAAAGCCACGGCCGTCGCCGATCTCGGGGTTGTAATGACGAAACTGATGTCCATGATAGCGCAGAGCTAAAGGCTGAGTGATATTAGAATCAAAAGTTTTAAATCGCCAGAAATGATCTTTAATTTCTTGATCAGATAAATTTTCAAGGCCGATTATTTTTGCAGCTTCTTGATTAAACCATTTTAACTTCCCCTGGGGAAAGGAAGCTGGTTCCACAGGATCATAAAAAGGAGAACCTAAATTGTAAATAATCGCAGAATTCTTCATAGAAAAAAAATACGCTAAGCTGATTCATTTGGGTAGCTTACTTATTCTTATTATCTTTTGTGATCTGAAGTAGTTCTTCTTCAGTATCTTCTCCTGGGTCAAGCGAGGGGTCTATTCGGATGATATTTTGATGTTGTGCTGATTCTAAAATGTGTTTTTCAGCGCCTTTAACATAAGAGTAAATCAGGGCGCCACCTCTGAGTTTTTGAATGATTTGTTGAGCCACTTCAGGATCAAAAGCAAAACAGCCTAAAGATCGACCCAGTCGCGGAGAGTATTTTTTTTCATTTGTTTGTTGAAATTTTTGTTTTAAATTCTCGATAAATTGTGGTGAAGCATAATCGGCTTGATGAATCACAATCGACCTGGAAAAGGCATTAAAATTTGTGGCTTCTAATCCGTAAACTTTCATGGCAGGACTTTGAAAGGTACGACTTTTATAAATTTCACCTGTTATAAATATCCCAAGAGAGCTTTTTTGAGAATCAAGGTCATTTGAAAAGGATTGGGCCCAGTTGAACCCAGAAAAGCGGCCATGCGAAACATAATGTTTTTCGACTTCACCTGTTTTTAAATTAAGCAGGTAAAAACGCTTTTCTGTTGAGGGTTGAGTGTAATCTACGATGCCCAAATAGCGGTCGTTTTTGAAATTAAGAGTCGTCATCTGATCCGTCGCCTTGACCCTGAGAGTCTTTCCATATGTTTGAAAGAAAAACTCAAAAGCTCTTCTGAGCGCGATGGCAGGAACTCCTTGTTTGATAAAAAAATCGAGCTTTTTTAAAATCAAAATATGCTGATGATTAATTTTATGTTGAACTTCCATTGGTTTAAGATCTTGAAAATGAGGCATTTCCATTAAGTCTGATGTTTGATAAACAGGTTCTTGAGCAGGGGCTCTACAAAGAATAACGATAAAGCTAAAAAATATGAAAAATCTGACCATTTAAGAAAAGCTCCTCGCTCCATTCAAGAGTCCAAGTTCTGGACCATCCCAGAAGGCCTTGTTGTGGATTGTATTTGAGTTGGTTATCAGAAGCCTCGCAATTTGTATGACAGGGCCTGTAGATCTTTCTAATTGAAAACTAAATGAAAAAGTTACAAGATATCTTCACGACTTATTTTGACAGGAGAATTTGATGAATAATTCAAGACGTAGTTTTTTTGTAAGAGCAGTGGGAGTTGTGACTTTCGGTCTTATCAGTTCCCTCGTAAATGCAGAGGAAAGAAGACGAGCTCGTCCAGCAGCGGGTAGCGATAAAGCAGGTGGTGCAACGGGTCCCCTTGCAAATCCATGGCTTGATCCCAAAGATCAAACAGCCCAAGCTTTGAGTTACTCTGAAAAACATGCGGATGTAAAAAAAGCAGATCTTAAAGTTGAGCGCAATGGTGTCGCTTTTGAAAAGCAAAAATGTAACAACTGTAGTTTCTATTCCGAAGTCGGAACAAAAGAAGGCACAAAAGCTGGAAACTGTACGATTTTTCCAGGCAAACTAGTGAAGTCTGAAGCTTGGTGTACATCTTGGAATAAAAAAGCTTAAAGGCCTATTTTTTTAAATCGGTTCAAAGTTTTTGTTACAAATATTGAAAAATAAAAACTTCGAACCGATTTTATTTACCGAAGGGCTCTTCTTAAAATTTTACCCACATTTGTTTTAGGTAATTCGGTTTTAAATTCTACAAATTTTGGAACTTTGTAGTTTGTTAAACTTTCTTTAGCATAATCGATCACTTCATTTTCCGTGAGCGTGGGATCTTTTTTGACCACAAAGACTTTAACAACTTCCCCTGAATGTTCATCCTTTAATCCAACAGCGGCAACTTCAAGAACTTTTGGATGACTGGCAATGGCGTCTTCGACTTCGTTTGGATAGACATTAAATCCGGACACTAAGATCATATCTTTTTTTCGATCAACGATTTTAACAAAACCTTGGGCATCAATTTGTGCGATGTCTCCTGTTTTAAGCCAGCCATCTTTTGACAAGACAAGAGCCGTTTCATCCGGCCTGTTCCAGTAGCCTTGCATGACTTGTGGCCCTCGAACACAAAGCTCACCTGGTTCGCCTAATTTCACTTCATGCCCATCGTCATCAACAAACTTGACGTCAGTGCTGGGCACAGGTACTCCGATCGTCCCAATCTTGTCGCCGCCATTAATGGGGTTCACGCAAACCACGGGTGAAGTTTCTGTGAGACCAAAACCTTCGACCAGAGTTGTTCCAGTTAAGTCTTTCCATTTTTCACAGACAGTCCTTTGCAAAGCCATGGCTCCAGCAACAGAGACTTTGAGTTTTGAAAAATTGATTTTCGTAAAGTCAGGATGATTCATTAAAGCATTATAAAGAGTATTAACTCCGGTTATAATTGAAAAAGGAGTATTTCTTAATTCCTTGATAAAACCCGGAATGTCCCGTGGGTTCGTAATCAAAATATTCTGAGCACCGAACCACATAAAAGAGAGGCAGTTAACTGTTAAAGAAAAAATATGATACATCGGGAGTGCTGTGATCGCCACTTCTTCTTTCTTCTTTAATTTAGTTCCCATCCACGAAACAATTTGAAGCATATTAGCGAGAATATTTTGGTGGGTTAGAACCGCCCCTTTTGCAACACCCGTGGTTCCGCCTGTGTACTGGAGAAAGGCAATATCACTTTGTTTTAAATCTACAGAAGTCAGAGAAGTTTTTGCTCCCAATTCAAGTGCCAGATTGAAGCGATAAGCTTGTGGAATTTTGTAGCTTGGAATCATTTTTTTGACATGCTTGACGACTGTGTTGACAACCAGGCTTTTAGGGAAAGGAAAAAGATCACCAATTTCTGTTACAATAACAGATTGAACCTGAGTTTTATTGATAATTTTTTCGAGAAGGCTCGCATAATTTGCTAAAATGACAATAGCTTTCGCTCCGGAATCTTTAAACTGATGTTCCATTTCATGAGCCGTATAAAGTGGGTTAGTATTGACAACAATTAATCCAGCTTTGAGTGCGCCAAAAACAGCAATCGGAAACTGCAATAAATTAGGCATTTGGATCGCGATACGGTCACCTTTTTTGAGTTTGAGTTCATTTTGTAAAAAAGCAGCAAATTGATTGGTTAAAGTTTCTACTTTTTCATAAGTCAGAGTCACGCCCATGTTGGTATAAGCAGGTTGGTCTTTGTTAATGCGACAAGATTCATTAAAAACTTCAACCAGATTTTGGTATTGGTTGAGATTAATTTCAGGTGATACGCCTTGGGGGTAACTTTTAAGCCAGATTTTTTCCATAAGAAGATGATCCTTTGATTTTTGGCTTGAGGGCAATCAAAATAAAAGAATGCGTCAACTTTTGGAGCTCAGCAGCTTACGTCTTCTGACTTCGTTCTTATTTATACTAGTGAACTCTGCTTTTGTTCGGGCTGAAACAGTTCAAAAAGAGATCCCGGACTTTAGTTTTTTAGAACAAGCCGAAGATATTGAACGTGAAGCTTGGTGGGTGATCACCACTCAAAGAATTGAAGGATCGTCTTCTCCCTTTCGAGTTTTTAGAGCAGCAGCTGCCAAATTACAAAAAAATCAAAAGTCTCAAGTCCGTCTTAAATTTTGCCAAAGTCTAGGTGTTTTGAAGCAGAATGAAAATCAATGGAGAATTGAATCTTATTGCCAGAAACCGGCTATCGAAATAGGCGTTGTGCAAAAAGAAAATTTTCAAAAATGGAAAGTGACTTGGAAAACAAGCCCCTTTTCAGATCACTTTGGTATGAGTACATCAATTCTTTATCATCAACAATTCTGTGAAATTGAAATGGATAAAAAAGGACGAATCAGTCGGATGTCTTGCCCTGATTATGTCAGGGATCGAAAAATGCATGAGATTGTCCAATTCAGTGTATTTGAATACCAAGTAGGATCTTCTCAAATCATGAAATTAGAAGGTCATGTGAAGAAAGAGTTACAAGTGATCTCTACCTTTAAAACGGAAGTTCCCTTAGTCGGTGATATTATTTTGAAAGTCAAAAAAGTTTCACAGAAATTAGTTGAAGAAAAATCAGAATTATCTAATATGACTCCGATTGATCCAATAACTCGAGGAGATTCTGATGGCAAAAAAACAAGCCCCCAAAACCCTGAAAAAGAAAAGCACCAAGAAAGTTTCAACGGTCCTGATCGCCAGGAAATCCGCGACCAAGAAAATGTCAACGACTCCAATACTCACTCAATCGACGAAGTCCCCCCAATCGAAGATGCAACTGAAGTCCCAACAGCCACTCCAAGTCGGTAGCGTTGTTCCTTCTTTAGCTCTTCAAGATTCTCAAGGTCTCGAACAAAATCTAGCTCATTTTCACGGAAAAAAAGTAGTTCTTTATTTTTATCCTAAAGATGATACCCCTGGATGTACTTTGGAAGGTCAGCAGTTTACGCAATTAGGTTCTGAATTTAAAAAAGCCAATGCAATTGTACTGGGTATTTCAAGGGATTCCGTTAAGTCTCATGATAAATTTAAATGTAAATATAATTTTAACTTTGAACTTTTATCAGACAATCAAGAACAAGCTTGCCAGCTTTTTGATGTCATTAAAGAAAAAAACATGTACGGAAAAAAAGTGATGGGAATTGAGCGCAGTACTTTTGTAATCGATGAAAAGGGACTTT
The DNA here is from genome assembly GCA_030158485.1 of Pseudobdellovibrionaceae bacterium. Lineage (GTDB taxonomy): Bacteria > Bdellovibrionota > Bdellovibrionia > Bdellovibrionales > Bdellovibrionaceae. Next base: position 30,369 of record JAOASS010000021.1, read on the forward strand.
TGATTAAAGAATATCGAAAAGTCACAGCCGATGGTCATGCGGCACAAGTTCTAGCCGATATTAAATCAATGAAAAAAACGACATAAGTTTTATTTTGACCCACAATTCCTAATGGATTGTGGGTCAAAATAATCTTGTTTAAACAAAACCCATTTTCTTTTTTAAGGAATCTGGAAGTTTTGGTATTTGTGAGCGTGGAATTAAAAAAGTACTTAGATTAAAAAAGTCTGTGAAAATTTTATGTTGACCAGCTGCCTTTTGCAAGTAGTCGCCACCACTTGATCCACCTGTTCCAATTCGAGTTCCAATCATTCTATGGGCCATCAGCGCATGGCGGCTTCTCCACTGAGTCATGGATTCATCAAGATCTTGTAAAGCATCTATCACTTCGAATGGTTTATGCAAAATAGGCTCGTCACGGTAAATTAAAATAAAGAGTGCGGATAAAATGGCTTTACGGGACATTTCAAAAAAACCAGAGTCTTGAAGTTTTTTATAATCTTGGTCACCAGATAGCATTTCAAATTGTTTGAGTGACATTTCTAAGCGACCAATTGAAACTTTTTTTTCTTCTTCACTGAGTCTTGGATTTTTTTGAACAAGCTCCATATCGCCTTCAATCATATTTTTTACGCATGCAAAATACTGATTCCAGAAATCAAAAGTCCCTTCTGATACAAAAGGCGTTCTTTCAAGCCAACTTTCAAGGGATTCTTTTAGGGAAGGCAGCTTCATTTCCTGCTCGATGACGGCTCTTTGGTCAGCTGGCAAATGATTGATATAGCTAGAGCCTGCGAATTGAACTCGCTTATTACTGTTAAGACCTAATTTTGTTTCAAGAAGTCTGAATTGAAGACTTTGAAAGCCCGAGGCTGGATAGAGGTCGTCCCTGAAATCGAGAAAGTCAAAAGGAGTCATGGTTTCAAGGACAGAGACTTGCTGAACCAAAATTCGAAAAATTTCATTGATACGATTTAATTCACGAACAACTTGTCCTAAAGAAGATTCTGGAACGGGAACTTGATTATAAGTTTTGAGAATAGAATCAAGTTCGAAAAGAATTTGTTTAAACCAAAGTTCATACACTTGATGAATGATAATAAATAGCATTTCGTCATGAGCCGCACGACCTTTAGTTTCACTGATTCTTTCTTGAGCGCTGAGCAATTGATTCAGCTTCAAGTAATCATCGTAACGAACGGGTGCATATTTCATAAGTGGACCTCTTGGTGGGTTCGCTGAAGGGCTTTTGCAAAACTTTTAACATCATCAAGCTGTGTATCCCAAGTGGTCATCCAGCGACATTCAAAAGTGTGCTCGTCCCAAACATAAAAAAAGTATTGTTCACGTAGGTTTTTAATCCAAGCTTGCGGGATTGTGGCAAAAACAGCATTGCTATCCGTTGGCTGAGTCACGCTGACTTGCGGTAAGCCTTCGACTAAGATTCTTAAATGTTGAGCCATTTTCATAGAGTGGGATGCGATTTCTTTCCAAAGGTCAGCTTTTAAGTAAGCAATAAACTGAGCTGCGATAAAGCGACTTTTTGAAGGAAGTTGACCTAATTGTTTTCTGACGTAAGGCGCCTTTTTTTTCAGATCAGGATTTAAAATGACAACGGCTTCACCAAAAAGAAGTCCATTCTTAGTACCACCAAATGAAAGAAGATCCACGCCTAGATCTGTTGTCAGTTCTTTAAAAGTTTTATTAAGTAGAACAGCTGCATTTGCAAATCGTGCTCCGTCGATATGAATCAAAAGCCCTTCAGTTTTAGCCCAACTAAAAAGCTGTTTCATTTCATCATAAGTATAAACTGTTCCCAATTCTGTTGGTTGGGTTATAGAAAGCATTTTGACTTGGGCAAAGTGCTGATCACCTTTTCTGATCAGGGCTTTTTGAGCCTCTTCTAAAGTGATTTTTCCATTTACACTTTTAAGAGCAATAAGTTTTGTGTGCCCTAGTATTTCGGGGGCTCCGCACTCATCAACGTTCATGTGGGAAACATCAGCGCAAAGAACAGAGTGATAACTATCGCAAGCCAGTCTGAGGCACATAACGTTGGCGGCCGTTCCATTAAAAACGAATTGAACTTGAGCTTGAGCCCCGAATTTTTGTTTAAAAAGCCCATGAGCTTCAATTGAAATATCATCTGTGCCGTAGCTAGGGGCGTGCCCATTGTTAACAGTCGTTAAAGCATCTAGAATCTGTGGGTGAGCTCCGCTGTGATTATCACTTCCGAATCCTCTTAAGTTTTTCACGATTAGCCCCTTTTATTTTTCTATTCTCTAAACAACGATAGAGAATGAGGGCGGCTAATCGAGAAGTCAACGGTTGAACGTCTAAGGGGGGACTCACTTCGTAAATCCCTAAGCCTTTAATGTCTAAATGTTGAAACAGGAAGTCATAAGCATTGAAAAACGGGTCGGGAACCAAGCCTGTGGGCCAACTTTGTGAGCAGCCAGGGGCAAACGCACTGCTAAAGGAATCAATATCGACACTGATAAAACAAGGATGTCCTTTGAGTTTTTTCAATTGGTTTTTTAAAACGGGGAGCAGGCCTTTCTTATCAATTTCAGAAAGCGATATTATTTTGCCACCCTGTTTTTGACACCAATCAAAATGTGCAGCGGAGTTGCATTGATTTTGGATGCCAATTTCAAAAAAATGACAAGCGTTAGGATTTTCAGACAGCAATCGGTAAAAGGGAGTTCCGCTAGTCAGGCCTTGATCTAAAGGTCTGACGTCAAGATGGGCATCAAAATTTATAACAATTGGTTTTCGTTTGGATTTTTTGAAAACATTGAGAAAAGCTTGAGTATCAGGGTAACCGTAATCATGTCCACCTCCAAGACTGAGCATGAACTTTCCCGATTGATAATTTTTTTCAGCAGCTTTTTGGGCCCCTTGGTGTCTTTCCGCAAGATTCATTTTTAATGAAATATCACCAGCATCATAAATTGAAAACTGCGATAAGAAGCCTGAAGTCATTTTATAAAAAGCTTTTCGGATTTCAAAAGGGCCTGAGGCTGCCCCGGGCCGCCCCCCATTGAGTTTAATTCCTTCATCATCTGGGTAGCCACACAAAACATAATCTGCGAATTCTAAATTTTCGATGAGACGGGAAATTAATCGAGGATCTTGAGGATTTTGAACAGAAACATAGTCTTGTGGGTTTATTTTAATAAAACTCATTTATGAATTTTTCTGACGATGGAGTCGACAGCTTTGTCAAAAATAATTTTTCCGTGATGAGCATTGGCTAAAGACGGCAGTGAAGCCATGCGTCCATCGGGAAAGTGTTTTCGAAATTCCAAAGGTGAAAGGGGCCAAGTTGTTTTTTTTGCTCCGGGCTCTTGAAGTTTGATTTGGGGATTTCTTTTATAAACTTCTTCGTGTGTATACATGGTCGTAGAAATTTCACCACAAGTTGCATGAAAACCATTTTGGTCTGCGAAAACTTCTTTTTCGTAAAGAGTCACTTCTTCTAAATGCCACCAATTAATAAGCTGCAAATCCATTTTTTGATCGAAATTTAAAAATTCGCAAAAAGCAGTTGTGATCGGAGCAATGTTGCCTCCGTGCCCGTTGATGACCCAAACTTTTTTAAAACCATGTTTCTGTAAACTTTCAATGAGCTCGACTAAAACTTTGATATAAGTCGTTGGCGTCAGCGTTAAAGTTCCCGGAAAGGCCATGTGGTGAAGGGCCATGCCAAACGGAAGCACAGGGCCAACTAATGTCTTCGTTTTTTGCGAAACAGCCATTGAGATATCAAATGCAGTCAGAAAATCGATTCCCAAAAGCCCTGTTGGTCCGTGTTGTTCTGTAGAGCCCACGGGAAGTAAAATAGAATCTTTATTTTTCAAATAGTCTTCAATTTGGGGCCATGTCATTTCGGCAAGATAAAAAGGATTTTGAGTTTGCGAAGTCATCATTTAAAAAATTCCTTTATTTTTAACGGGAAGTCCAAAATAGTTTTTCTTTTAAAGAGTTTTCACAACTTCAATTAGTTTTTGAATATGGCCTAAAGGATGCTTTCCAACAGAATTGAGCATAAGCTGTTTGCAAGCCGCCTCTTTTGATAAGTTCTCAAAAGTCATCAATTTGTCCATATTGTTGCAAGTGCTGACGATCAAGCTTGCAGGATCTAATTGTTTTTCTGTTAAATTCCTAGGATAACCAGAGCCATCTGCGCATTCTTCATGTTCGTTAATGATTCTTAAAACAAGTTGGTCGAAGTGTTTTTTATCTTGAACTTTTTTAGCACCTTCTTGGGCATGAGATTGATATAGCAGCAGTTCATCCGCATTCATTTCGGAAGTTTTCTTTCGCGGATAAATCGGGGACTCGTGATGTCCGTAATCATGAAGAAAAGCTCCAAGTGAAAGTAGTTGAATCATTTTTGTGTCGGTCAGTCCCAGCTTTTGTGACAACGCAACACTTAATGTTGCCACCGAAACTCCATGGTGAGAAATGCTTTTGTCTGTGTTTTGAATCGACATCACAGCTTGTAAGCCCTTCGCATTCGATACAAGAAATTGCACGTATTTACCAGCAGCATCTTTTGCATTCAGATAAGACTCTGCCAATTCGGGGTTATCAAAAACATCTTCAACATTAGACTGTTGCTGTCCCTGAATAATTTCAGATCGAGTTTGAATATCTTTTGTCGAGTTATTATCGTATGCAAGTTCAATATTTTTTTGCATATAATCGCGGTATCCGATTTCATCTTGGGGTTCGATGAACATTTTCTTCAACTTTTTTTCTTTTAACCTCTGAAGTCGATTGCCTTCGAAAGAGTCTCCCCGACGAAGGTAGAGGATCATTTTATCATTGATCTTAACGTAAGCATCAAAATTGATTTTTTGATCACCTCGCAAAGTGCTTACTCGAATCGAAACGTAATCCATAAGGGGCCTTTACTTCTAAGCAGCTCATTTTTTAAGAACTTGTTCTTGCCTTCATTGACCTCGAGTTTGCGCTCTGACACTCTCAATACAGAGGTGATAAATGGCAGACAGCGGTCTTGATGAATCAATCTTAAAGGATTTTACTGAAGAGTCACTGATTCTTGTGGATCAATGTATAGATCTGCTTGAAACGATTGAAAATGACCCGTCTGAAGTCGAGAAGCTAAAAGATTTTGCCAATCGAATTGATCGAGTGATGGGTGGAGCCAAGAGTTTAGCCCTCATTGCGCCGCCGGAACACGCGCTTAATTTAATTGGTGATTACTGTGCGATTTGTAAATCAGTCGGATACCAAGGTGCCCAAATTCAAAATAATGACCAGTTTTACAATGTTGTTGTAGCGCTTTTATTAGATGCAGTTGAAATGACAAAAGTTTTATTTAATCGATTGGATTCGTCTGTTACGGAACTCAAAAAAATATTTTCTATTACTTTTTTAGAAAGATTGAAATGGATTTCTCTTCAATACGATGAAATTGAAAAGCGTCGTCACGATGGTAAGAAAATGGGTCAAAATGAAATCGATGATTTACTTAAAAAATTAGGTCTTTAGATTCTTATTCGTTTAAATTTAAAATTTCTCGACAAATTTCCATTTGCTGTTCGATCTCATTCAGAGATTTTTCCAGTTTGGCAAAGTCCCTTTCGTTCAGTTCTGTTTCAAGGGCCTTTTGAACTAAAGGGTGCTTCTTCAACCAAAGGCCATGTCTTGAAGCATAAGTTTCAGGAATGCCAGTTCGCAAAGCGGCCTGTTTGGCATTTCCATCTTTTAAATATTCAATTATAAATTTAAGTGTTTCCAATGTGAGAATATTTTTATGGGCTTTTAATCTTGATGAAAAACCCATTTGTCGAATTCGCATTTTAATCCTCTTTTGGGGAAAGCTGTTGAAGAGTCCAGAAAGCAAGCTCACCGAGAAACGAATTTTCAGTCAACGCCTGAACTTCAGGGGCTAATTCTTTTATTTTTTTATTGCCGATTACGACAAGCGCATTTCTTTTTAAACCCTTAGCCCCCGCACGGTGAAGAGGTGTTCCCTTCACTTTTTTGAGAATTTGATGGTGAGAAGATTTAAGTATCCAACGAAGTTCCTCTATTAACTTCTTTTCTTCAAATTCATTCAATGCCAGAAAAGGACTAGCCTGTAAGCGCCCTTTAAAAACTTTTTGATTCCAAGGGCAAACTGTTTGACATAAATCGCAACCAAAAAACCAGTCTCCCATTTTGTTTCTCAAATCTTCAGGAGGTATTTTTTTTGATTCGATGGTCAGGTAGGAAATGCATTTTGTGGCATCAAGAATTCGAGGTGAAGTAATCGCTTGAGTCGGACAGACTTCTAAACACTTTTGACATTTACCACAAAAATCGGGAAGAGGATCTGTTTTCAATTTAAACTCAAGTGAAGTGAGAATTTCACCAATCAGGAAAAGACTCCCTTTTTGTGGATGGATTAGACAAGTGTTTTTTCCAAACCATCCAAGGCCGGCTCTTTGGGCTAAGTCGCGTTCCAGTAGGGGGCTTGAATCTGTATGGGTCTCAAATTTTTCATTTGGATAAAGCACTTGAAGTTCGTCTATTAAAATCTGAAGTTTTGATTTAATCCAGAAATGATAATCGAAGCCTTTTGCATAGAGAGCAGTACGAGTCGAGGATAAAATATGATGGGGTTCGGGGTGATCAATGTAGGGAAAGGCCACAACCAATGCTGATCTTAAATGAGGTTTCCAAATAGAGGGGTCTTTTTTGATTTCGGCATGAGTTTTTAAATACTCCATTTCACCGGCGAAGCCTTTTTCAAGCCAACTTTGATACTGAAGCCAAGTCCGAGGTCCTTCGAGCTTGGCAAGACCTGCGTGACTCGCATTTATTTTTTCGCAATAGTCTTGAAGTTTTGATTCCCAATTGATCACAGCTCTTTTATAATCGAATGGTGTTCGAAAACAAGTCTTACTCTTTTAAAGCCGAGTTCCCGCAATTAAAAAGCCATTCTCAATGGCCCGCTGCTGATTTTATTCTTCGAAAGCTCAGTCAGCAAGGTTATGAAGCTTTAATTGCGGGTGGTGCAGTTCGTGACTTGATTCTAGGAAGAATACCTGGCGATCTTGATATTGCCAGCAATGCGACTCCTGACCAAGTTGAGCAGCTGTTTCATGGTCAAACCGTAGCTGTCGGAAAAGCTTTCGGTGTTATTCGAATTATTTTTAAAGGACAATCAATCGAAGTGGCCACTTATCGACAAGATAGGGAATATAAAGATGGACGTCGTCCAGAAAGTATTATTTTTACCAACCGATTAGAAGACGCTAAACGTCGTGATTTTACAATCAATGCTCTTTTTTATGATGCCTTTTCAAAGACAGTTCACGACGATTTGAACGGGAAAAGAGATCTCGATCAAAAACTTTTAAAGTGTGTCGGCGATGCTCAGCTGCGCTTCGAAGAAGATCAACTGCGTCGCTTACGTTTAGTTCGGTTCGTTTCCCAGTTAGGATTCCAAGTTGAGACTAAAACTTTAGAAGCTGTCAAAAAGGGAGTTGAAGGTCTTCAGAAAGTCAGTGCAGAAAGAGTCACAGAAGAAATTGGGAAAATGTGGCTGGGACCTTATTTGCCAGAAGCTTTTAAGCTTTTATTGGAAACAGGCATGGCCTTGCAGATTGACCCCGCTTGGAAAAATGATTCAGATTTTAAAAATATAAAAACTTGGAATATTTCGCGTGAAAATAAAAATGAAGCTTGGGCTCATTATTTTTCTTTCTTTTTTGATGAAAACTCAATTCGTCATCATTTCAAGTTTTTTAGACTTTCAAAAGAAATTGAAAATTTTGTCGTGACCGCGCATCAAGCGTATCAATCGATCCCTCAGTTTTTAAAAGCCCGAATAGGGGAACAAAAATTAAGAGCCTCTCATAAAAGTTTTCTTTGCGGATTTGAATTCTATATAGAAAAAAAATGTTTGCCCGAAAGTAAACAAGAGCTTTTAAATAAGCTCAACTTATTCAAATCCCAAGGTCCCTTACCAGAGCCGTTTATTAAAGCACGTCATATTCAAGATCAGTTTCAAGGTCCTGAGCTAGGGCAAATGCTTAAAAAAATTTATATTGAACAACTGGATCAAAACTGGCTGACTGCTGAACAAGCTTTTCAATGGCTTTCAAATGTTCGAGCTAGCTCGCCAAAGGGTCAATTTTCTTTTTAATCGTCAAAAGCATTGTTCCATCTATCAAATTGTTTCCTGCCATCATTTGTTCCTGAAGGTAGTTGAGCGCTGATTTGATTGTGTGCTTGGGCTTATCATCTTGAAGCTGTGTCAGTTCCATCAAAATAAAAGCGAACTGAATAATTCGAGAATTTCCATGGTGATTGTCGCTTGTTGTTCCCTTGGGGAAGCCGCCGCCACCCACTTTTTCTCGGTGTTGAAGAATCAGATCTGTGACGGCTTGTGGTAAAGGGACTTTCTTGCTTTTAATTTGAACAACACTTCGTTCAGGGTAGTGCAGGTATTCTTTTTTTGACTGAGGCTCAAGCTTTGTCAAATCCGGTTCAAGTTCTGGGTGGCTCAGGAAAGCAAGTCCCATGTTATGCATCAACCCTGCTAAAGCTAATTCGGACACTTCCTCTGGTTTTTTTTCAAGCAAGAAAGCAAGTGCTGCGCTGAAGATGCAAAGAACCATCACGTCATTATAAAAAGATCGAGTTTTTCCAGAAAAAAGAATGATGTTTCTGACAACAGTTTCGATTGAGGCCCATTTTCTGATTTCAAGATCCTCTATTATTTTTTCACAATTATCGAGAATAACTTTGCCACCTTTGTAGTCAGTTGATTCAAGATCGAAGAATTGGGAATTAATTTCTTGAATTCTTTGACGAGTTCTTAAAATTTTATCGGTTATTCCAGTTCTTTCTTCTGAGTTCTTTAAACTGAGAGCCGTTCTGGAGTATTCTAAAAAAGCTTTCATCTGTGTCTTTTTAAAATAGACGTTTTGATGGCAATCTTTCACTTTATCTGAAAGTTTTTGATCAAAAGCTGTTCCTTTTTTTCTGACAAGGATCGACTTCTGATTACCAGGTAAATGAACATACACATCAAAGTTAAGATCCATTTCAGACGAGAGGTCTTCAACAGCAATCGAGTTCAAAAGACCAAGGGGCGGAGTACCGCTTTCGTCCCATTGTACGAGCTCAAGGAGTCTGTCGACTATGAATTCAGAATCATAATAAAGATGCAAAATACTATCAGCTCCATTTTTTTTAAGAATTGAGAACTGAAGCTGTGAAGTTGAATCATAGAAAACAACAAGTGGGACACTAAATGCCATTTTAAGGCCCTGAGTCCACTCTAAGATATTTTCGCTAGTTCCGCGTCCATCAAGTAGAACTAATTTAGGTTCGAAGCCAGGCGGGACGCCATCAATTAAGGTGTCAAGTGTAGGTGCTGGTAAAAACTGTAAATCAGAAAAGTCTTTCAACCAGTTTCGGGCCATGGCTTCAAAGTCATCTTTCGATGCGACGAAGACGACTTGGTTTTTTGAAGTCCCTGCAAGGGCGCCCATGTTTTCCTTTTATCTAACAGTAATTTGGATAAAGAAATTTTGATCTGGTTGAAATTTAAATGGAATGACAAGTGTGACACCTTGATCGTCTTTAGCAGGAAAAAATTCACCTAAGACAACAGTTGGTAAAGCCATTTGAAATTGATGGCCACCTTGATTGAGCAAAGTTTTTGAGGCTCCATAAACCATATTGGCAATTTCTCCAACAGAGTCTTTTACTTCGTCATTCATTTCTGTCAAATTTTCACCAACCATATTGTTGTAGATTTGAAGAATTCCGGATTTTGAAAAACTGATAATAAAATTTCCCTTAAGAGGTGGAGCAATAAGGCCTACAATGGCTGCAACATCGCCCTTCATGACGAAGTTGGGTTCAATCGAAGGTCGTCCAAATGCCACTTCGGTCGAGGCCATAGTTGAAAGCGTGTGTTGAACGCCGTTAACGAATGCTTCGATGGTTTTTTTTTCAAAAAGAGGGTGGCCTTCTAGTTTTGGAGCTGCGCCCATATTTAATTCCTTCTTGTAGCCTTCAGATTGAGGCGACATTTAAAATCAAAGCTGCATTTAAACAACTTGTGGTTTGAATCATCCAAACTTCAAGGATGAAAAGTCAGAGTCAGTTTTTTTCTAAGCAGCCGGTTTTGCTTGATTCGCAACTTTAGCATAAACTTGTTCTAGTTTTTGCTTCAGTGTAACCGAATTAAAAGGCTTCACAACGTAGTTAGAGACCCCAGCTTTAGCAGCTTCTAGAATCTGTTTTTGTTCAGATTCCGCTGTTACCAGCATAAAAGGAATATCCTTAAATCGAGGGTCGGTGCGGCAATGCTTAAGAAGTACGATGCCTTGCATCTGCGGCATATTCCAATCCGAAATAACGAATTGAAAGGGCTCGCCCTTAGCATGCTCTTCTTGAATTTTAGGCCATGCTGTGGCGCCGTCGTCTGCTTCCTGGACATTCGTATAACCGAGTTCATTGAGTACTTTTTTGATGATTTTTCGCATAGTTGCGAAGTCATCAATAACAAGAAATTTAGTTGTCGGTGCAAACATAGATCGAGCCCCCTTAGCTTGTTGAAAAGCGATTGAACATGTCTAACAGCCCTCTTATCGGTCCAGTTTTAAAAAATATGAAGTACAGACCTCTTGCCAGCGTCGGGTTTTTTCTGTCAGACTTAAAGTCAGGTGGTGATGTCTCGTTTTTAGGCGGAAAGCCGATGTGTTACTCGAGTCTTTATTAAAAGACTTTAAGAAAACATCTCGATTAACCGGTTTAAGACCAAGGTGGGTCTGAACTAAAGGCAAGGCAGATGTGAAAAATTGATGTGGGATCGGTTTTTTACTTTAAATCAAGGTTCGAAACGTTAACAAATAACAGGAGGAGCAAGGATGCTCAGAGATGTCCTAATTCAAAAAGGTTTATCCAATCGAGAAGCAGAAGTTGCTGAACTCGTATCAAAAGGACTGTCCAACAAGGAAGTTGCTAACCAGCTTTTCGTGACTGAAAAGACGGTCAAATTTCATTTAACTAACATTTACAAGAAGATGAACGTGAAGTCTCGCGCTCAGCTGATCGTATGGTGTCTTCCTCATTTGGGATTTGTGGAAAGCGAAGCTCGTGTGGAAGCCAATGCGGCTCAAGCAGCGACTCAAGCTTCTTATACTCAGACTATTCCAGCTGGAAGCTCGACAGTGACAACTCTTCCTGGACAAGGCATTAACCGCAATGGTGGCAATGGCGATATCGGAATGGGTGGCGGTCTTTAATCAAGACCGTTCCTGCCTAATTTAGTTTTTTCTTATGGGGGTCATGATCAAAATGGAAGCAAGAAAACAATCGGCTTCTGAAGTGATCATGACCCAACTTGTTTTACCAACTCATACAAATGCGCTCGATACAGTTTTCGGTGGGACGGTCATGTCCTGGATTGATATTGCGGCTGCGATTGCGGCGCAACGACATTCTCAAAAAGATGTTGTTACGGCAAGTATCGATGAACTTCATTTTCTTGCACCTATTTATCGTGGCTGGGTTGTAAACTTAAAAGCAGCTGTTAATTTTGTTTCAAAATCATCAATGGAAGTCGGAGTTCGAGTTGAAAGCGAAAATCCCAAAACAGGAGAACGCTTCCACACGGCATCGGCGTATCTTACTTTTGTTTGTTTAGGATCTGATGGTAGACCGACATTGGCCGCTCCACTTCTTCTTGAAACAGATCAAGAAAAGCGTCGTTTTAAAGAAGCTGGATACAGACGTGAAGAAAGACTACGTCGCCGCGAAAAGTACAAAAGTCACACTTAACAGCCGACATTTCTTAATAAAATCAATTTTTTTGAATCTGGACTTAACTAAAATATTATTGAGTCCGATAAAAAACTGACTTTATGGGCTTTAAGTTAAAAAAAGAAACTTATCTTCAAATTCGCAGATTCCAAAAATTTGAGATCCAATTTTTAATGTTGGTTCAGCATATTTTGATCGATATCGCTTTAGTTGGCTTCAGTTTTATTTTATGTTTTAAAAGTCGTGGATGGCAGTATTTAGCTGTTCCGCTTCTGGCTATTTTTATGTTCAGAAGTTTTTCAATGATGCACGAAGGTGTTCACGGTTTGATATCAAAAAATAAATTTGTAAACGATTTTTTTTCTTTGTTGAGTGGAGTGGGCTGCGCTTTGCCATTTGAGCCTTGGAAAGTCAGTCATTTATCTCACCATTTTTGGAGTGGTAATTATGAAAAAGACCCTGTCATGGCTCTTGTGACGATTTTGCCAAAATGGTCAACGCGAACAATCGGAGTGATTAATTTTCTTTGGCAGAAGTGGATGCCTATTTTAGCTTTTATGCAGTATGGTGTTTTTTGGATCTTATCGATCAAAAATGCACTTCAAACAAAGTCGTTTAAGTTTTGGCTCAGTTTGACTTTGCCGGTCACTTGTTGGACCCTTCTTTTTTGGTTTGCTCCCTTTCCTATACTTTACCAAGTACTGGCTCCCGCGATTGTTCTTTATTTGATGATGGTCGATGCCGTGAATTTGCCCCACCATCTGCAATTGCCCATGGTTCAAGGTGACCAGAAGTGGCCCGTTTGGGAACAACATCAAGTGGCTCGGACTTGTCTTTATCCCCATTGGTTGGCTCGTTTTGTGGTACTTAATTTTAATTATCATGCTGAACATCATATGTATCCTGATGCTCCGTGGTACCAATTGGATCAGCTTCATCAATCAGTGCAGATGGAACTAGGATCACATCAACAAATGGACCCAGGGTTTGATTGGATTCGACAGAACCGTAAGCTTCACATTTTAGCTGTGATCAAACCTTACGAAGAACCTTTTGTTGAAGTTATCAAACAAGCTTCTTGATTGGATAGAGCGTCTAACTTTTTGACATAAAACTTCATTTTAAAATAGAACTTTGCATTTTTTTTAGGCAATGATAAAAAGGGGGGTCACTCTTCGAATTGTTCAGTTTTTAATAAGAGGTCTCGAATGATAGGTTTTGCAAAAAAAAAGAATGAATTTGATTTTGAAAAGTCGATTCATGACCAGCAGATCATAAGTCACGTTGAAAGCATTTCTTCTTTTCTAGAACGGGAAAGTCAATATGACGTAGCCCCTTTTTCAAATCAGGCATTACTTAAATTTAAATCTCTTGAAGAGTCGAAAAAAGAAAAAGCTGTCCAGCAGCTTAAAATTTTAAACCAGCTACTTTTGTCTACTTATTCATTTATTGAAAAAGACATTCCCAAAGAATTTCCATTACCTCATCCTGAAAGGTTTTTAGTTGAAAAAGCACTTCAGTTTTTTGACTTGAAACTGCGAGATGATTTCTGGGCTACAGTTCAGCCACATGATATCTTAGAAATTTATAACGAAGATGGAATTCAGGTGTTTCGAACTTTTAACTTTTTTGAAACCAGTGGCTATTCATTGACTGATCTTTTAATTAACGAATGGTATAACCTCTGGGAACGACCGAAGTTTGTTTTGCAAAGAATTTTTGAATATTCGAATGGAATTATGTCTGGTGAAATGACCGGAGTTGTAAAAATGGATATTTCAAAGCACATCGTCAAAGAAATTTATAGCGCAACCGATGAGCTCGCCGGTTTTACGCCGCGTTCAACTTTAGTTGAGTTCGGACATATTTGTCCTCTTTATAATCCAAAAAACAATTTTGATTCAAAAGTCACAGGTATTATTGTTAGTTCAACGGCTCAAACTCATACAATGGGCTCTGAAGACACTCGAAAAGTTATTCTCTTCTAAAAACTCATGGCGCTTCTTTCGATAGGGTTTTGATTAACCATCAGGCTGTAATCCGATCTAAGTAGGGCCAAGCTTTAAAAGTTCGAATATTTTCAGGAAGAGCTTGGTCGATCACAATTCTTTGATCCCAAATCTGGTTAAAGTGTTCTGTGATTTGATTCTCGTTCCTTTTTCTTTCGACTTCGGGTCTGAAAAAGGCAACAAGATCAACTAAGTCATTATGCCCTGAAGGAATATCTTGGGCCACAGGAGTCGCCCCCCAAGCATAGGTGATATCATGAACTTTTCGATTTTTTCGCGCAGCACCCGTCATGCCATGGCAACTCGAATTAAGAAAAACTTCTGTGGTTAAAGCCAAGAGATAGTCTTTCGTTGAAAAGCCAAGACTTTGACCCCGGGCTGTTGAATGAATTGTAAAATAACTGGAAACCAAAATCTGGGGTCCTTGGGAACAAAGCTTTTCGATATGTTCACGTGACCAATTATCGAAGTAAGAATCATGAGATTTGAGTATACTTTCTTTTGAAGTGTAGCGGTGAAGACTGAGCGCTTTACACTGTCCCTCGATTAAGATGGCAGCGACAATATCTTGCCGAGTAAAAGCATCAGAAAAAAGCTTTGGGTTTTTGTCTATTTCAAGAAAGGTTTCAGACCAAACTTGATGCCAGCATTTATAAATATCAAAATACATTGACTCATACTTTTTTTCCGGAAAGCGACCTGGACATAGAACTATTTGAATATGTTGAGAGCTCAAAAAGCACCCCTTTAAGAAAATGAATTTTACTTGTAATCGGAAAAAGTAAATAAATACTTAATAGTTTATTTACTTTTATCTCAAAGTGGGAGGGGGCTTGATCACAATTTTACTTAACTAAGTATTCTCGCCATTTGGCGATTAAGGCGGGTGTCATTTGAGCAGAACAAACAGTACCTTCGGTTGCCGTTTCGCGCTTAATGACTTTAGCCTCACGATTGAGGTCATAAATTTTATGTTCAGCATTTCTTGGAAAATAAAGTTCAACTGTTGTGTGGAGGTCCTGGATCATTTCGACTAAAGTCGATTTTAAAGTTTCAATTCCTTGTCCCGTATGAGCACTGATGAAAACTCGTGGGTAATGATTCACTTTGAATTGCTTTTCCACAGAAGCAATATCAACTTTATTAAAAATGTGGAGTATTTTTTTATCTTGCCAATTAAACTCTTGGATTAAATTTTCAACGACTTCGATTTGTCGAAGCATATTCGGAGAAGAAAGATCAATCACATGCAGTAGCACATCAGCTTCAGCACTTTCTTCTAAAGTTGCTTTAAATGCTTCGATTAATTGCGTGGGAAGCTTGCGAATAAAGCCCACGGTATCAGTCACAACAGCGGGGGGGCCATCGGGTAAAAAAACTTTTCTTGTTGTCGGGTCCAAAGTTGCAAAGACTTGATTTTTAACTAAAACTTGAGCGCCTGTTAGACGATTAAGTAATGAGCTTTTTCCCGAGTTAGTATAGCCGATTAAAGCAAAGCTGGGGACTTCTTGTCTTTTGCGAGATTGTCGGTATTGGGATCTGTTTTTTCGCACTTGCTCAAGCTTCTTTTTGATTTGAGAAACCCGCTCTCGGATTCGTCTACGGTCACTTTCTAGTGCCGTTTCTCCGGGGCCTCGAGTTCCAATTCCACCACCTTGTCGCGAAAGAGATCCCATCCAAGCGTCGACCATACGGGGCATTTGATCTAGTAGTTGTGCTAACTCAACTTGAAGCTTTCCTTCAAAGGTCTGAGCACGTCTTGCGAAAATGTCTAAAATTAATTGATTACGATCGATGACCCGAGCTTGAACGACTTGTTCAAGATTTCGAGTTTGTACACCTGTGAGTTGGTGATCAACAACGATCACCGAAGCTTGAGCCTCACGGGCCATATCTGCGATTTCTTGAACTTTGCCTGTTCCAATAAGAGTAGCAGGATTCCAAGCGGGTAAAATTTGAATCAACGAACCGACGATCTCGCCACCGGCAGCGCCAACGAGTTCTTCAAGTTCTAAAAGATTTTCTTTAATTTCAATTAAGGGATCAGCTTTGAGGCCCACGCCGACAACAATAGCTCTTTCTTGATTCTTGATCTGAGGCGTTTTAGTCAAGTCTTTAAGACCTCCATAAAGTGTAGCAACAGTCATCCGCAACGGTTCAGACTTTATTATAAGCAAATGGTTGAATCAGTTACAAGTGCCTAGTCTTATATTTTCTTATCCTTTGCATAAGCGATTTAAGCTTTGCCGACTATTTTTCAAACTGATTTCAATGAAGTCACTTTATTTCCTAGTTTGGGCTTTTGACTCTTTCTTCTCTTAATTCTTTCAGATACTGAGCCTCGAGTGCCGTAATCACAACGGAGTGAACGATGCCGTCAACAGTTGTTGTTCGCTGAAGCACGTTGGCCGCTTGTTTAACCCCCATTAAGAAAGGCCCGATTACTTCAACCTGTCCGACTTGTTGAAGCAGCTTATAACTGATATTAGCACTTTCTAAATTAGGGCAAATTAAAATATTAGCGCCGTCTGTTCCGGCCAAATTACTAAAGGGAAAGATACGTTTTAAGATACTGGGATTAACAGCAGTATCAGCTTGAATATCGCCGTCGCAAATAATTTGTGGGGCCATTGTTTTGAAAAGTTCTGCCGCTTTTTTCATTTTGTGAGGAGTGCCTTCAGTTCCTGTAAAGTTTGAATACGAAAGCATCGCAACTCTTGGAGTTTGTCCAAAATACTCAATGATGCGAGAAGCTTGAATTCCCATTTGGGCGAGTTGTTCTGGGTTTGGATTAAAATTGACTGTGCTGTCGGCTAGTAAAAGAAAATCTTTTTCAGTTAAAATAAAATTAATACCAGCAGGGACTCCGGCTTTGTGAAGTCCTACTATTTGTAAAATAGGCTTCACCGCATCGGAGTAGTTTTGAGAAGCACCTGTGACCATGCCGTCGGCATCACCTTTTTTAAGCATCATCGAAGCATAATAATTGGGGTCCGCCATCAATCTTTCAGCTTCTCTTTGGGTGATACCTTTTCTTTGTCTTAACTCATAAAGTTCGTTGGCATATTCTTTAAATTTTGGACTTTGTGAAGGATGAATGACAACCACATCTTTTAAAAGATCTAATTCCAATTGTTGAATTTTTTCTTTGACGACTTGCGGGTATCCCAACAACACAGGTTCGCAAATTTTTTCTTCAACTAAGATTCTAAGCGCTTTTAAAACTTTTGTTGAACTTCCTTCAGGAAAAACAATTTTGGGTAATTTTCCTGTTCCCGAAGCATTTCTGTGAACACGGTGGATAGCGGATCTGATAAATGCTTTTGAAGGGCCTTGAAAAGCTTCTAATTTATCACGGTACTGGTCCCAATCCGTGATGGGTTTTCGAGCCACACCTGATGAAATAGCGGCTTTCGCGACAGCAGGTGCAACCCACATGAGAACTCGAGGATCAAAGGGTTTGGGAATCAAGTAATCGCGACCAAATTTAAAAGTTTGTCCGCCGTAGGTATCGGAAACTTTATCTGGGACTTCTTCGCGCGCAAGTGAAGCCAAAGCTTGAACTGCTGCTAATTTCATTTCTTCGTTGATTTGCGAAGCTCGAGTATCAAGAGCTCCCCTGAAAATCGAAGGAAAACCCAAAACGTTATTGACTTGATTTGGGTAATCAGATCTTCCAGTCGCAACAATAGCATCAGGCCGAGCGGCTCTAGCGTCAGGTGGAGTGATTTCGGGATCAGGATTGGCCATAGCAAAAATAATCGGGTCCTTGGCCATTTTCATAATCATTGACCCTGTGACAGCGCCTGCGACTGATAGTCCCACTAAAACATCGGCGCCATCCAGAGCTTCAAGCAAAGTTCGGGCTTTTGTTTCAACGGCAAATTCGTCTTTGTGTTTATTCATTCCGCTGGTGCGACCTTTGTAAATAACACCTGAAGAATCACACATTAAAAGGTTTTCAGGAGTCACGCCTAAAGATTTAAATATTTTAGAGCAAGCGATAGCTGAAGCGCCCGCACCGTTGACAACAATTTTAATTTCACTCATTTTTCTTTTTGTGATCAGGCAAGCGTTAATCAAGGCCGCTCCCGAGACTATGGCAGTTCCGTGTTGATCATCGTGAAAAACGGGGATGTTCATTTCTTTTTTGAGAGTCTCTTCAATTTCAAAACATTCCGGAGATTTAATATCTTCTAAGTTTATGCCACCAAAAGTAGGCTCTAGATTTTTAACAGCAATAATAAATTCTTTTGGATCTTGAGTTTTAATTTCAATATCAATGGAATCAAGACCTGAAAATTGTTTGAAAAGAATACTTTTTCCTTCCATCACAGGTTTTGAAGCTAAGGGGCCGATGTTGCCTAATCCTAAAACAGCTGTTCCATTTGAAATGACGCCGACTAAATTACCTTTGTTGGTATAATCATAAACTTTATCCGGATCTTTTGCGATTTCCTTACAAGGGGCCGCGACACCTGGGCTGTAGGCCAAAGAAAGATCTTTTTCAGTGGCGCAAGGTTTTGAAGAGTTAACTTCTAACTTACCGGGTTTGCCTTTTGAGTGATAGTCGAGTGCTTCTTGATCAAAATTTGATATCATTTGCAGGAGGCTCCTTTTAGAGTAGACGCTTCAGACTCTAAGATTGAGCCCAAAACAGGTCACGACGCAGATCGTGAGATCTGAAAGTTTAATATCTTCTCTGAAAGTCTTGCCTGACGTTTAAGCACGCCCAATAACGCGACTAGACATTGCCAATGCTATTTGGGTTTTAGGTGAATCAACGTTAGCCTTTGAGAAGCTATTTTAAATTTATAAAATCTCAAGGAAAGAGGTTTATTATGTCTGCACGCGATGTCGTGATTATTGACGGGACTCGGACTCCTTTTGCCAAATCAGGAACAGCTCTTAAAAAAATCCATCCAGCCGAACTTGGAAAAGTGGCGCTCCGCGAATTGATTGCAAAAACAAACTTAGACGTCAGCCAAGTCGATGAAGTCATCATTGGTAACACTGGAAACCCAGTCGATTCAGTCAATATTGCTCGTGTTGTGGCATTGAATGCAGGAATCTTACAAAAAACATCAGCGTATACAGTTCATCGAAATTGTGCTTCGGCGCTTGAGAGTATTTCGAACGGTTATGAAAAAATAAAATCGGGTACAATGGATGTTGTGATTGCGGGTGGAACAGAAAATATGTCTCAGATGCCGACGTTACTGCCGCCTAAAATTCAAAAAACTTTTGATGAGCTTTTTGCGGCAAAAGCCACGGCGAAAAAATTAGCTTTGATCTGGCAATTGTTTAAAGGTGATTTGAAACAAATCAAAGCTATTTTGTCGGGAAACTTCAGAGACGAATATTTCCCGGTTATTTCAGTGATGCAAGGTCTTACTGATCCATTTGCAGGTATCAACATGGGGCAGACTGCCGAAATCATTGCAAAAGAATTTAATATTTCCCGACTCGAACAAGATGAGTTTGCATTGAAGTCACACCAAAAAGCAGTGGCTGCGATAAAATCAGGTCGCATCAAAGATGAAATTGTTTCTTTTCCTATGCCACCAGACTTTAAAACAACGTTAACTGAAGACACCGGGCCTCGTGATGGGCAAACGATAGAAGCTTTATCTAAATTAAAACCTTTCTTTGATAAACTCACGGGTACGATTACCGCTGGAAACTCATGTCCGATTACAGACGGCGCGGCTGTGCTGTTGATGATGTCTCGTGAACGAGCACAAAGTTTGGGTTATAAACCTTTGGCTCGAATTCGAGGCTATGCATTTGCCGGTCTAGAGCCTGAAAGAATGGGGCTGGGGCCTGTTTACTCGACTCCAGTAGCATTGAAGCGTGCAGGGCTTTTAATGAAAGACATCGGCCTTGTTGAGCTCAATGAAGCTTTTGCGGCGCAAGTCATTGGTTGTATGAAAGCTTTTGATTCAAACGAATTTGCTCAGAAAAAATTAGGTCTGGGATCAAAAGTTGGAACTCTTGATCCCAACATGGTCAATGTGAATGGCGGTGCCATTGCGATCGGTCACCCCGTTGGGGCAACAGGGACTCGAATTGTCGTCACTTTAATGAAAGAAATGAAAAAAAGAAATATTCAATTTGGTTTAGCAACACTTTGTATTGGTGGCGGTCAGGGTGGATCAATCGTTCTTGAGCAGGAGGCTTAAACATGTCGGTTAATGAAAGTTTAAAAATTATTCCTTTGCAAGTTGAAGGTGTCGGGTTGGTTGCTCAGATTGTTTTTGACATGAAAGATTCTTCTGCAAATAAATTAAGCACTCCCATCATGCTCAGGCTTCGAGAGCTTTTACAAGAAGTCGATCGAAATACAAATTATAAAGCTGTGATTATCAATTCGAAAAAACCCAAAATTTTTATCGCGGGTGCGGATATTGATGAAATCAGAAGCATGACAAGCCCAGACCAATTCCGCGAAGCTGTGGGCCAGGGGCAAAGTATTTTTAATATGATCGAAGATTTAAAAATTCCTGTTTTTGCTTCCATTCATGGTGCTTGTGCCGGAGGTGGTTGTGAGCTTATTTTAGCTTGTGATTACCGAATTGCATCGGATGACTCGGCGACTCGTATTGGTTTGCCTGAAACTCAGTTGGGAATTTTGCCTGGCTTTGGCGGTTGTGTCAGACTTCCACGTTTGGTCGGTTTACAAGCCGCTTTGGATATTATTTTAGCTGGTAAACTCGTGAACGCAAAAAAAGCCCAGAAAATGGGTCTTATTGACCGTATGGTTCATGTGAATCTTTTGTCCGATCAAACAATTAAATTTGTGCAAGATGTTTTTAAAGAAGGACCACACAAGCGTCGCCAAACTTTCAAACCCAAAGGTTTTGTGAATGTGCTTTTAGAGGGGCCTTTGAAAACAGTGGTTTTTTCTCAAGCTCGGAAGCAAACTTTAAAAGCAACCAGTGGACACTATCCTTCGCCGCTTAAAGCCCTTCAAGTGATTCAGAAAACTTTTAAATCATCGAACCGTGAACGCTCTTTAGAAATTGAAAAAAATGCTTTTTGTGAAGTTGCGGTTACTGATATTTCAAAAAATTTGATTCATGTTTATGACTTAACAGAAATGGTCAAAAAACAAAATGGTGTTCCCGGAGTTCAAGTGACTGCAAAGGAAATTAAAGCGCTTGGAATTTTAGGTGCGGGTACCATGGGTGGAGGGGTTGCTTATGTTGCCGCAGACAAAGGAATTCGCGTTCGTATTAAAGATTTAAATCCAGAAGCATTAGGTAAAGCTTTTAAACATGCTCATGATCTGTGGTTTAAATTAATGAAAAAAAGAGTTCTGGATAAATTTCAATTCTCACAAAAAATCAATTTAATTTCAGGTGGAACTGATTATGCTGATTTTAAAAATCTAGATATTGTGATCGAAGCGATTGTAGAAGACATGGGAATCAAACAAAAAGTCATCGCAGAAACAGCGGCTCATATGCGGCCTGATGCTATTATCGCAACAAATACATCTTCATTGTCAGTGACCGAGATGTCGAAAGGACATCCACGACCAGAATATTTTGCGGGCATGCATTTTTTTAACCCCGTTCATAAAATGCCACTAGTAGAAGTTATCAGAGGCGAAAAAACATCTGATGAAACAATTTCGACTATTTATGAATTATCAAAAAAAATGGGAAAAATGCCTGTCGTCGTTAAAGACGGACCAGGCTTTTTAGTCAATCGGCTGTTACTTCCTTATATGGCAGAAGCCGCTTTCCTTCTTCAGGAGGGAATGAGTATCGAAGTCGTGGATCAAGCTTATGTTAAAGAGTTTGGTATGCCGATGGGACCTTTTGCATTAATGGATGAAGTGGGACTTGATGTCTGTATTAAAGTTTTAAAAATTTTTAAAAAAGCTTTTGGCGATCGAGTCGAGTTAGCTCCCTGCATGGAGGCTCTTGAAAAATCAGGCCGTTTAGGAAAGAAAAACAAAAAAGGTTTTTATCATTATGACGAAAAAGATTACCGTGGTGAAGTTGATCAAAGTATTTATCAAGCTTTGAATTTAACAACTCCTACCAACTTGATTTCGAATCAAGAATGTATCGAGCGCGGTGTTTTTGCGATGATAAATGAATGTGCCAGAGCTTTGAAAGACGATCAAATTGTGGCGACTCCAAATGAAGTAGATTTGGCTATGATTATGGGCACTGGCTTTCCACCCTTTAGAGGCGGTCTGACAAAGTATGCAGATAAAGTCACGATCTCTTATGTTGTTCAGCAGCTTGAAAAGTATTCATCACAAAAAAATGCAAGCAAACGATTAGCTCCGGCACCGGCTTTAAAAAACTTAAAGGCCTTTTACATTTAAGGGGGATTTCAAAGCCGTGTTATTTTTAAAAATTTTAGGGCTTCAATTTTTGGCTTTAAGCTTAAACAGCGCTCAAAGCGCAAAAACATTTCAGATCTTTTATTTTGACGTTTTATCTGATCAAAAATGCGTTGCGACTCTTTTAGAAATTCCTTCAAAAAAGACCATGGAAGTCTTTTCAGCATCAGCTTGTCCCGATAATCTTATTTGGGATACTTCTGAAAGAATAATCTACTACACCCAAAGTGGTCGACTTTATTCCCGGCCGGCTTCAGATTCGCTTTCTGGCTTGGCTGAAAGTAAAAACGAGAAATCAAAAGATCTGGGTCCGTTGCCGGAAGAAAATGTGACTTTATTCTTGGAAAAAGAGACGAACACTTTGTTGATTGCTTACCTTGTTCCACTGAAAGAAAAGCAAGTCAGACAATTTGGTCTAAAAGAAAATCGTAAAGAAGTTTACACTTTCGAAAATAAAAAATACGACGCTTCACAAACTCCAACATGGGGTTTGCCGTACATGGCCATTTTAGCGAAGCTTGAAAAAGGTAAATGGAAACGACTTCAAATCGAGCCAACAAAAAGTGCAGCCGGAGACACTCCTGGCGTGAGTGTTTTAAAGAAAGTTTCATCAAAAGGGTTTGTATTAAAAGAAGTCATGAATGAAATGTCGTGTTTTTCAGGATTGTTAGTCTGTGATTTGCAAGATAAGAAAATATTAAAACTTCTGAAGCTAGCAGAAACTGATAATCACGGTAGGGTCCAAACAAAAAGTGGGAATCAGTTTGTTTTTGCAGCAGTTTTTGGTCATAGCCCCCACGCAGTACCGCCTGTTTATTTTTGCAAAGAAGATTGTGAAACTGCAATTGAACTTAAAAGTATCGAAGATCGACAGTTAGCTTTCGGCGTTCAAGACGATTATGTTTTAGTCACCTCAGAATATAGCAATCAAAATTTACGTGTTTTTGATGGAAATTCAGGTCAATTAATTTACGAAAGTCCTCGTGCTAATTCAGCAGTTTGGTTCAAAGAAAAACTTGAGAACTAATATCAGTTATTCAATTTTTTTAAAATATTCGCGGCAAAAAGCCGTGTCCGTTCGACGACGGTTATAAAAAGTGATTTTATCGAATTTTTGAGCATGGCATTTATATGTAATCGGATAAAGTAAAGTCGTCGGCCGCTTTTCGCGAATCGGTTTAATTTCAAGTTCGCAAGTTTCATCAAAACTGTGCCAAGCTCTAGAACAAGTGACTGTATCAAGACCATAGCAGATAGCTTGTGGTGATTTTTTCCCACAAGGCTGTGTGACAGATTCATCTTCAAACTGTGGCATGATGTGGGCTAGGGTCACATAGATCAAAGCGACGGCCATTAAACCGCTACCCAGGCCCAAATCTAAGAAATGAGTCGATTGATACTTTTTGGCGATCGGATTTATCACCATTAAGTAGAGCCCTAAAAGAAAAACCGTTAAAAAAAAGAGTCCCCAAAATATCATCATTTATAAAAAAGATTCTCATAGCTTAAACGTTCAGACAAGGGCCTTCGAAAGCACTGCGCCGGATCCGATCATAAATGACGACTGTTAGCCGTTTTTGTCACGAGTTCTCATGTGTCTCGTCTTGAAACTGAATGTGTCTCAAATGAGTGCTTAAAACCCATCATCTTGAGACACTGGTTTGGCACTTTCCTTGTAATACTCTTATATGAGAGGTGAATATGAAACTACAATTAGTCTTAATAACAGTGATAGCTTTGATGACCGGTGCTTGCGGTAAGCAAAATAGCAAAAACTCAGGCTCGACTCGGATCAACCGGTATCAAGCCAATCAAATTGTATCGGGAACAACATCTTGCCAAGCGTCTTCTTGGGGCCGAATCTATGACGAAACCACAAACGAAACGATTTTTCGTCAACGAGTAGCAGATTTTTCATTAAGAAATTTAGACGAAATTGGAAATATCAGTCCGCTTTATAACAGTAACACAGGGATTGAATTTCAAATGACGCTGACTTTTCAAAACGGGCAACTGATTCCATCGACTTCACAAGCCAGCTTTAAAATATCGGATAGCATTACGATTCAAGAAAATGGTGGCTACATCCAATTTAGAATGGGTGGTATGGGTGGACAAGCTCAAGGTGGCGGACAATTCAGTGCTCAGATTGGTGACACAAAAGGGTATGTTCGCCTGGACGGAACAAAGACAGTTTACCAAGGTCAACAAATTCTTTTCGGTCAAGCTTACTTTAATAACTACAATCAAGGTGAGCAATTGCTAGGCTCTTTCGTTATCGACTCTTGTGCAGCAGTTGGAATCTGAATAGAACAAAGACAACGCGCCACGACTTGAAGCAATAAATCCATGGGTTTTCAATGCCAATTGACCATGGATTTTTCATTTGACCCTGATATTCTTCAATCAGTAGCAGGTGGTCGTTCGGCGCTTGAAATGCGCCGACTTCACATTCTGAATCTAGAGGCTGCAAATTCCTTTTTGCTGAGCTACGGCTTTGACATCACTCAAGACTCAGATATTCGAAAACTTTGGCATCATCACCGAAGAGCCCTTGTTCTGATGACAGAAAAAATTGGATTTAAAGAAAGTGAAATACCAGCAGAAGTCAGAGATCCCAAAGTTTTAGAAGATGTCAGGCTTCTTCTTCTTTACGCTAGTCGAGATTTTTCTGATCCTTTACAGAAGTGGGCTTGTGCTATCTTGCGATGCATGCACGTTTTTGTTCATGCAGAAAGTGATCTTTTTGGTTTCTTTTCAGAAGAAATTCAAAAACAAATTTTATCGCCTTTCGAAAAAACAATTTCTCATGCGGGCCAAGGAATTGCGCTTAAAGGACAAGTCCGGACAGATGATGTCATTGAACTTTCTGATTTTAAAATCAAACCCTTTAAAACATCTTCTAGCACTGTGATTAAATTATTAGCACGTCATGATGCTTTAGCTATGCGGATTTATGATAAAATTGGTGTTCGATTTGTGACAAAATCTCTTTTTGATAGTTTTAAAGTGATTCGGTTTTTAGTCCGCGAAAATTTAATTAGTTTTCCTCATATCATGCCGGATCAGTCGTCAAACAATCTTTATCCAGTGGAATTGTTTTTAAAAATTTGTGAGGAACTCGATCATAACAATTTAAAAATAGATCTCAAAAATGATCTTGAAACTGAAAATTACTTTAAATCAAAGTTGGTTCAATCCGGTGCCGAACAGCTTTTTAGAAAATTAAATCATCAATCAGCGATTGATTTTAAATTTATTAAATTCATTTCCAGAAAGTTGATTCGGATTCAACCTCAAGGCGCAAAAGAAGAATTTAGTTTTTTTTATCCTTTCGAAGTTCAAGTGATGGATCAAAAGTCTTTTGATCAGGCGATGAGTGGCCCCACCGAACACGATGCTTATAAAGAACGCCAAAGAATCGCCGCACGAAACCGCCTTTTTCCAGTAGACGAAGCAAATCAGGAAAGACCCAGTTGAAGTTTATTTTCATCATGAGGTCTTTGTTGGCCAGTTATATTTTCATTATTGTCACAATTTTAATTTCAATTTCCACGCTCTTTTTTAGTTTTCTGACCAGCTCAGGTCGTATTGCTAGACTTCACATGAAGTTTTGGGGCCTTTCGGCTTGCTGGCTTTTTGGTGTTCAAGTAACAGTTCACGGCAAAGAAAATTGGAAAAAAGATTCCGGAGCGATTGTACTTTTTAACCATACAAGTTTTTTTGATATTTTTGCTATGGCGGGCTTTCTTCCTGATATGCGTTTTGGCGCCAAAGTTGAACTTTTTAAAATTCCCTTATTTGGTGCTGCCATGAAGCGAGTCGGAATTATTCCGATTGATCGTCAAAGAAAAGAAAAAGTTTTTGAAGTTTATCAGCAAGCGATGAAAAGACTCAGTCAAGGTGGGAAAATTGCGCTTGCTCCTGAAGGAAAAAGAACTTCGACTCCTGCTCAGTTAGCTCCATTTAAATCCGGACCATTTATTTTTGCACTCCAATCTCGAGCTGATTTGATTCCAGTTGTGATTGTGGGGGCTTATGAAATTTTACCAAAAGGGCAACTACTGCCGAATATTCAAAAGCTGATTTCTCAACTCCATTTATATGTTTTGGATCCTGTTAAAACAGATGATCTTCAGCAAGATAAAAAAGTAGAACTTCAAAATTCCGTGAGACTTAAAATGCAAGCTGTTTTAACGTTGAAGCAGCCACAAATTTGATAAGACGTGGGCTTTTATTTTGGCGATGGTGACCCCAGTATCAATTTTCATTATGACATGAGATTTCGTTGCAGGTTCAATATCAAGAACTTTTAAGTGAATAAAAGCGCGATTGCGATTTCCCGAGTTTTGTAACATTTGGGCAATTTCACTGTATTTCAAAGAAGGTTCGAATTTTTTTCCTTCGTCTGTTGACCTAAAAGATCCAACAAACCAAACCCCAGCCGGGTGAATGCAAACAGGCCAGTCATCTTGACCAAAAAAAGTTATTTTGCTCCAAGTCTTGCCATCTAAAGTTTTGTAGATACCGCCAGCAGATGCCAAGCCTTTTTTTGTTTTAGAATCATAGCTGATGCCGTTCAATTTTCTTTTCAAAAGTTCTTTCGTCGTGATTGTTTCGGCGTTTAAGTTTTCTTTTAACAGATCCTGTCGCCACCAAATCAAACCGTGCCCTTTGATCTCACTTTGAGTCCAGCGAATAGCTTGTGGCTTGATCAAGTCAGTCCGAGTTCCTTTTGCAAGAGTTGCATGGTCTCCGGAAATAAGGGCTCGACTTTTTCGACCTCGGAAAGCTCTAAAGGAAGTCATCTCCAGTTTTTTATTGGGGAAAACCACGACATGAAGTCCATCACGGTAAAGAACCTTTTCCCATTTTTTTTGATTTTGATCCCATCCATATTCTGCAAAATCGACTCGGCCTAAAACTTCTGAAATTCGGGCGTAACCTTGATAACGACCAATTTTAAATAGCCCAAAGCCATTTTGAATTTTAATGGCAACAAGCCTTGAAAGTGCCGGCACTAAAATCTTTTGTTTTGCATTATCATGGGGGGCTTCTTTTAAGCTTAAAGGTGCGATATTCACCCATTGACCTGGGTCACTATCTAAAATTTCTAAATTTGAAGTCAAAGTAAAACCCAGTTTGAATTTCGAATTTTGAAATCGAGCAAAGGCACCCCTTAAGTCTTCAATTTCGATTATTTCACCAGGATGAAGTTGTCCCAATGGAGCAGAGCTCAAATCATTTTGTGAGTAAACTGGATTGATTTTTTTGACTTTGACTTTCCAAGCGACATTGATCTCTCGTAAAATTTGTTCATTTTCCACTTGGACTGTTTTTTTTCCTACTTGGGCTTCAAAATTAAACTCAGTGAAAGACTGCCGAGCTTGGGATAAGAGTTCTGATTTTGAAGCTGAACCTGATGCGAACAAACTGTTGGTTGATTTGTAAAAGGATGTCGCAGGCTCATAGGCCGTTTGGTATAAACTCGCTTCAGCAGAAAAATTAATTCCGTTTAGTAGCGCCATAATCAAGAGAAGCATTTTCAAGCTAAAACTCATCCTCCCTGTAGAATGCCATGTGGTGTTAAGGACTTACAAGGCACTTAAGAGTTCGACTAGATCTTTTGACGGCCTTGTACTAACTTTGCTACATGTGAAAGTGTTTTGATTCATATAAAATCCGAATTTCAGCATTAAATGCGAGGTGTCAATGTCTCTTCAAAAAATAGGTGTAATCGGTGCAGGTCAAATGGGAAATGGAATTGCCCAGGTCGCAGCTAGTCGTGGCCTCAAAGTGATGATGATGGATGTTTCTTCTGCGGCTGTTGAAAAGGGACTTAAGACGATTCAAACTTCTTGCGATCGACTGATCAAAAAGCAAACTTTCACCGAAGATCAAAAAAAGCAACTTTTAGATCAAATTCAAACAACAACTTCAATAGCAGATTTAAAAGATTGCGACATCGTGATTGAAGCTGCGACAGAAAACATTGATCTTAAAATCAAAATCTTTAAAGAGCTCGACTTGGTTGTAAAAAAAGAAGCTCTTCTTGTGACAAATACTTCGTCGATATCGATTACAAAAATTGCATCGGCAACTAATCGTCCAGAAAAAGTAGCAGGTATGCACTTCATGAACCCCGTTCCTTTGATGAAATTAGTGGAAGGTATTCGGGGTTTGCAAACTTCAAGTGACACTTTTACTCAAGTCAAAAATTTAAGTGAAACAATGGGTAAAGTTTTTGTTGAAAGCACAAAAGATATGCCAGGTTTTATCGTCAATCGAATTTTAATGCCGATGATTAACGAAGCGTTTTACACTTTGCATGAAGGAATAGCAGAAGCTTCAGCAATCGATGAAGCTATGAAGCTAGGAACCAATCAACCAATGGGACCTCTGACTTTAGCTGACTTTATCGGACTCGATACTTGTCTCAGTATTATGAATGTCTTGCATGACGGCTTAGGTGATTCTAAATATCGGCCCTGCCCTTTATTGATTAAATATGTCGAAGCGGGCTGGTTAGGTAAAAAAACAAATCGCGGAGTCTATACCTATGCAGTTTGAATATAAAACAATTCAGCTTCAATCTGAAAATGCGATTTGGAGACTCACGATCAATAGACCTGAAAGTTTAAATGCTTTGAACCTTCTTGTTTTAAGTGAAATGGGTGAAGCTCTACGCTTTATTTCCGAAATGGGATTTGAAGATGCTCGTGCCCTTGTGATCACAGGCAGCGGTACAAAAGCTTTTGTTGCCGGAGCCGATATCAAAGAGATGGCTTCTTTGAGTGCTTCTGAAGCTGTGCAGTTTTCAAAAAAAGGTCAAAGTGTTTTTTCTGAATTAGAATTAATCAAGATTCCCGTGATTGCGGCTATCAATGGTTTTGCTTTGGGTGGTGGTCTTGAATTGGCATTAGGCTGCGACTTTATCTTTGCTGCAGATCACGCCAAAATGGGATTTCCAGAAGTTTCTCTCAGCCTTATTCCTGGTTTCGGCGGTACGGTTAGGCTCGCGCGTGCTGTAGGCTTAAGAAAAGCTCGCGAGCTTATTTTCACAGGTGATATGCTAACAGCTGAAGACGCTCTTCGCTCGGGTCTTGTTAATAAAGTAGTTCCTCAAGCGGAATTACTTTCTTCTGTTAACAAGCGTTTGGAAGCTATTTTAAATAAAGGTCCAGTAGCTGTTCAAGCGGCTAAAAAAACAATGCAAGTCGCTTGGGATATGCAAATTGATGATGCTCTTGATATGGAAGCAGAACAGTTTGGTGAACTATTTGAAACACAAGATTCTCGAGAAGGCATGAAAGCCTTTATGGAAAAAAGAAAAGCACAATTTACAGGACAATAATGAATCAAAATATAAAGACCTGGAAAAATCCAATTCGAATCGTGACGGCTGCAAGTCTTTTTGATGGCCACGACGCCAGCATCAATATCATGCGTAGAATTTTGCAAGATAGGGGCGCTGAAGTGATCCATTTAGGACATAATCAGTCGGTCCAAGATGTAGCGAAAGCCGTTTTACAAGAAGGGGCACAAGGTGTCTGTATTTCCTCATACCAAGGGGGACATATGGAATACTTTAAGTACTTAAAAGATTTGTTATTCGAAAATGGTGCAGGTTACGTTAAAATTTTTGGCGGCGGCGGTGGTGTGATTGTTCATGAAGAAAAGCGTGAACTGGAAGCTTACGGAATTGATCAAATTTTTCACCCGGATGATGGTCGCAAATTAGGTCTTGAAGGAATGATTGAAATGATCATTCATTCTTGCGATTTTAATCTTGTCGAAGCTCAAAAAAAACAAACTGAAATAAAAACTCAGAAACCTATTCACAACCCATTTGCTATGGATCCTGTGCCGTCTTTTAAGTTGGGTGTTGCTTTGACGATGGTTGAAAATGGAGTAAAAGATATTTCGCTCCTCAGTACGGGCTTAGAAAATTTTAAAGCTCAAAAAACTCCGCCGGTTTTGGGAATTACGGGCACGGGAGGTGCCGGCAAATCATCTTTAATAGATGAAATGGTTCAAAGATTTTTAAATTTCTATCCAGATAAAAAAATTGGTGTCGTCTGCGTTGATCCGTCCAAAAGAAAAACTGGTGGAGGTCTTCTTGGTGACCGGATTCGAATGAACTCACTGTCTCGCTCCCGCGTCTTCATGAGATCTCTTGCTTCGCGTGGTTCAGGACAAGAAATCGCTCGAAGTTTGCCCGATGTTCTTCGCTTCATGAAAAGTTTGGATTTTGATCTTATTATAGCAGAGACTTCTGGAATTGGTCAGGGGAATATGGCGATCACTGAAGTTTCTGATCTGTCACTTTATGTGATGACTTCAGACTTCGGCGCCCAGTCACAGTTAGAAAAAATTGATATGATTGATTTTGCCGACATGATTGCTGTTAATAAAGCCGATCGTCGGGGTGCGCTGGATGCCCTTCGTGATGTGACCAAACAGTTTAAGCGTTCTCGTCATATTTTTGATGCCCATGATCCGAAGCCAGCCGAGGTTCCGGTGTTCTTAACTCAAGCCAGTCAGTTTAATGATGGTGGTGTGAATAAGTTATTTTTTCATTTAAGTGATGTTTTGTCCAAGAAAGATCAAGATTTTCAAATTTTACAAGCTCGAAAAGATGTCGTTCTTTCTGCTGAAGAACATATCGTTATTCCGCCTGAAAGACAAAATTATTTAGCTGAAATTGTTTCCACAATCAGAAAGTATAAAGAAAACGTCAAACAAACAGCTGATCAAGTCTCAAAATTGGGAGGTCTTTTTTCTCTTCGATCAAATTTGAAATTAACTGATGCTGAATTTGAACAATTAGAAAAAACTTTATCAAAAGATTTAACTCAAGATGAACTCAGCCATCTTCAAAACTGGAAAGAGCTTGAAAAAAAATATTCCAGTGATCAATTTGTTTATAAAGTAAGGGATCAAGAAATTAAGCAGCCTTTGACTTCAGAATCACTCAGTGGAATTAAAATAAAACGGGTCTCCCTTCCTCGTTTAAGAGATTGGGGTGATCGATACCAATTTTTAAAGCTTGAAAATGTCCCCGGCGAGTTTCCTTTTACCGCCGGTGTCTTTCACCTCAAAAGAACTGATGAAGACCCCAAAAGAATGTTTGCTGGTGAAGGCACACCAGAGCGTACAAATAAGCGGTTTCATTATTTAACCAAGGGAGAACCCTCTGCTCGGCTTTCGACAGCTTTTGATAGTGTGACTTTGTATGGGAACGATCCTCACTTGCGACCTGATATATTTGGTAAAGTGGGCGAAAGTGGAGTTTCAATTTGCACTCTTGATGATATGAAAAAGCTTTATGCAGGCTTTGATTTGTGTTCTCCTAGTACTTCTGTCAGCATGACAATTAATGGTCCAGCGCCTATGATTCTAGCTTTCTTTTTTAACACGGCTATTGATCAACAAGTTGAAAAGAAAGAAAGTGAAATCGGTCGAAAATTAACAGCTTCTGAACATCAACAGCTCTCTTCTTGGACGATGACTCAAGTTCGCGGAACGGTGCAAGCTGATATCTTAAAAGAAGATCAAGGGCAAAATACCTGTATTTTTTCAATTAATTTCGCTCTCAAAATGATGGGTGATATTCAGTCTTACTTCGTTAAAAATAAAATAAGAAATTTTTATTCAGTCAGTATTTCGGGTTATCATATAGCGGAAGCCGGAGCAAATCCTATCAGTCAGTTGGCTTTTACTTTATCAAATGGTTTTACATTTGTTGAATATTATAAATCGCGAGGTATGAACGTCGATGATTTCGCGCAAAATTTGTCATTCTTTTTTTCCAACGGTCTTGATCCAGAGTATTCAGTTTTAGGCCGAGTCGCGAGACGAATTTGGGCTCTTGCAATGAAAAATCTTTATAAAGCTTCGGATCGTTCGCAGAAGTTAAAATATCATATTCAAACCAGTGGCCGGTCTTTACATGCTCAAGAAATTGATTTTAATGATATCAGAACAACTTTGCAGGCTTTGCTCGCGATCTATGATAATTGCAATTCACTTCATACAAATGCTTACGATGAAGCGATAACAACTCCTACGGAAGAATCTGTTCGTCGGGCCATGGCGATTCAGTTAATTATAAATAAAGAATTTGGACTGACTAAAAATGAAAATCCGACTCAAGGTAGCTATTTTATCGAAGAGCTTACGGATTTAGTGGAAGAAGCTGTTTTAGCTGAGTTTATGAAGATTAATGAGCGTGGAGGAGTTCTAGGAGCTATGGAAACTCAGTATCAAAGATCAAAGATTCAAGAAGAATCTTTGTATTATGAAACTTTAAAGCATAATGGATCTTTGCCTATTGTGGGTGTTAACACATTTATTGATCCTCAAACAATACAAGTTGGTTACGTTCCTCCGAAAATTGAAATGGCTCGCGCCAGTTACGAAGAAAAAAACCATCAGCTACAAAATGTTGAAAGCTTTCAAAAAAAGCATCAATCCCAAGCCGAAATTGAAATGCAAAAACTAAAAGAAGCCGTACTGGGTGGACAGAATATTTTTGAAGCTCTCATGGTGGCTTCACGAGAATGCAGTCTTTTTCAGATGACTCAAACTCTTTTTGAAGTGGGCGGACAATACCGTAGAAATATTTAAAAATAAGGTTTAAGAATGAAAAGTTATCGTGTGGCTCACATTTTATTGACCCACAAGTACGAAGCAGAAGATCTTCTTAAAAAATTAAAAGAAGGAAAAAGTTTTAGCGAATTGGCTTTGAAAAATTCGATTTGTTCTTCAAGTCAGATGGCTGGGGATCTAGGGACTTTAATTCTTGGTAAAGCTGATGCCGATTTTGAAGAAGCTGCTTTGAGTCTTCAAATTGGTGAGACTTCAAAAATACCTGTGAAAACACGATTCGGCTATCATCTGATTAAACGCTTAGCTTGAGGACGATTTTTTTGCAGAAGATTTATTCTGAAGCCAATTAAATTCTTCTTTTGGGGGGACTCTTGCAAAAGCGATTCCACCTTTTGCTTGATTCTTCATTCCCAAAAGATTTGCTAAAGAGACAGTGTCTTTGCCATATTTTTCATTTAATTGATCAGCTGCTTGAAATGCTTTTTCACGGCGTGAATTATCTTGTTCAAAAAAAGAAAGCTGATGAAGTCCTTCATTTTCAAAATCAGATAAAACAATGCCAACTTTTAGAGGTGTCTGATAAGACGTTAAGTCCCAAAGAAATTTCAGTTGTTTCATCAAAAACCCGGTATCTGAAGTTTGACTGAATTGAACTTCATTTTCAAAACGACTGGAATCAACGAATCGGATAGCCAATTGAAGGCGTCGACATCTAAATTTATTTTTTCTTAATCTAACACAAGCTTTATCTAATAATTTTAAAGCAACTTCGAAAGCTTTTTGTGGGTTCCTGAGTTCGGGCGCAAGCACGTGTTCGTGTCCAATAGATTTTGTTTGTCCTGCTTTATAAACATAATGTTCACCTTTTAAGGCTTGGACAATTTGAATTCCCAGAATACTACCCCAAGCCGATCGAGCTTGGCCAGGGCTTAACTTCAAAAGATCTGAAACTTTATAAAGCTGTATACGATTCAGATGCGATTCCATTCGGGATCCAATTCCAGGAATGCAGCGAATTGAAAGTTCACCCATTTTTTTTTCAATTTCCTGTTTTGAAACCCAAACGAGACCGTCTGGTTTTTGCATATCGGAAGCCATTTTTGCAATTAAAGTGTTGGGACCCAATCCGACTGAGGAGGTCAGACAAATCCCAACACGATTTTGCACATGTTTTTTGAGACGGCGAGCCAGATCTAAAGCTTTTGAAACTTGCTTTTGAGATCCCGTGAGTTCACAAGCCACTTCATCCACAGATAAAACAGAATGAATGGGAATGATTTCTTCCACGGCTTCTAAAATTCGGTGGTGATATTCCAAATAAAGTCGATGATGAGTTTCGACAAATTGAATCCCGGGACATATTCGCCTAGCATCAGACACACGCATGCCTGTTTTAATTCCATATTTTTTAGCTTCATAGCTTGCCGCCAGAACACTTGTTGAATCTGATTTGAGAGGAACAACAGCCACAGGTCGTCCCCTGAGTTCCGGGCTTTCTTGTTGTTCACAAGAAGCGAAAAAAGAATTTAAATCCAATAAAAGCCAGTGAAGATGCGCCGAAGATGGAGCTTGTGAAGATTCTGTAGCTTTTGAATAAGCAGACGGGTGTTGCAGCATGATTTTAAACTTACATATAACTTACATATTTTGCAAGTCCTGTTTTTTAATCAATATTAGAGATTATCTCGTTTGCTTTGTGAGCGATAATTTTCGTAAATTTTTTCAGCGACTTTGATTCCATCGCAGGCTGCGGAAGTGATACCTCCGGCGTAACCGGCACCTTCGCCGACGGGATAAAGGCCCATGTGCGAAACACTTTGTAAAGAATCATCATCGCGAGTCACGCGAATCGGACAGCTTGTTCTTGACTCGACACCGTAAAGTTGGGCATCTTCCCTCAAGAAACCTTTCATTTTGAGATCAAACTTTTCAAAACCTTCAATTAATCGAGAGCGTAAAAAATCAGGGACTATTTGATCCAGTCGAGTGCTAATTTCACCAGATGGACTTGAACCTTTTCGGACTTCGCCATTTTGACCCTCTATAAAATTGTAAAGACTTTGTGCTGGTAATTGCTTTTTTCCACCGGCAGAAAGAACACTAGCGTAAGTTTTGACTTCTAAATCACGGCGCCATTGAAGTCCTGCGAAAATATCTTTTCCAAAATGAGTATCATGATCCATCGTTACAACAACAGCAGAATTAGCCCAAGGTGAATTTCGGTTGTAATTACTCATTCCATTACAGACTAACCCATCAGCTTCGGTGGAACTTGAAAGAACAAATCCACCTGGGCACATACAAAAACTATAAACACCAATTCCTGATTTATCATCATGATGAGTCAGTTTGTAATTGGCACTTCCTAATTTAGGATGATCAGCGGCATCTCGATACTGAATTTGATTCACCCATTTTTGAGAATGCTCGACTCTTAATCCGACGGCAAAACTTTTTCCTTCCATGAAGACTTCATATTTTCGAAGTAAAGTAAAAATATCATTTGCCGAATGGCCAGTTGCTAAAACCACATGTGACGAATAAAAAGTTTCATTTTGTTCTGTGATCAGTCCCTTAACTTGATTGTTATCAACAACTAAGTCTGTCACTTGAGAATTAAATTTAATTTCACAACCGTTCTCGATTAAAAAATTTCTTAAAAATGGAATAACCCTTCTTAATCGATCAGAACCGACGTGGGGGTTCGACATGTATTCAATTTCAGCGGGGGCTCCAAACTGAACTAAGCGATTCATAACATAAGAAATGTAAGGCGATTTTATTCGAGTAATCAGTTTTCCGTCGGAATAAAGACCAGCGCCACCTTCACCAAAGCAAACATTATTTTTTTCGTCGAGTTCGCCGTAACGCCAAAATCGGTTGATACCTTTAATTCGTTGATGGGCATCACTTCCGCGTTCGAATAAAATGCAAGGGATGCCATGTTCCACAAGTCTTAAGGCGGCAAAAAGACCTGCTGGTCCCGATCCGACGATAAGAACCTTTTCCTTTTTTTGATCCGGATTGATTTTTTCAAATTGGAATTCGTGCTGAGATAACTTCTCACCCTGATTTGCGACTTCCACTGTGTAAACAAAATGGGGCTTATGTCTTTGCCGTGCATCAACACTTTGCCGCAAAATCCGATAGTCACCATAAGGTTCATTTGGCATCAGCCAAGCTAAACTTTCTTCGAGAGACTGATTAAGGGGCACTTGCACATTATGAAAGACGCGTGACATAGGACCTTGACACATAGCATCTGAGACTTAAAGTAGAAACATATGCTCAAGATATTGAAGTTTTTACCAAGAGTTTTCATTTCTCGTTTTATCGGTCATTTGGCTCAATTGACGAAACCAACTTTTATTGTCAGGCCCGTGATCAATTGGTTCGCCCGTCGTTATAAAATTAATTTAGAAGAAGCCGAAAAACCCCTTTACGAATATGAAAGTTTAAATGCTTTTTTTACTCGAAAATTAAAGCCGGGATTAAGACCCGTTGCGGGCACATACTTTGTGCACCCAGCGGATTCCGTCACGACTCAATTCGGGATCATTGAAAATGAAACTTTGATTCAAGCAAAAGGCTTGAACTACAAACTTTCGGATTTGATTGGAAGTGATGAGAAATCAAAAAAATACGAAAGTGGTGTGTACATTGTTTATTATCTTTGCCCTACGGATTATCACCGCGTTCATGCTCCGGTTGAAGGGGTTATAAAAGAAATAAAAAAACTGGGATTTGATTTATGGCCTGTCAATGAAGCCAGTGTTTCCAGTATTCCCAATTTATTTATCGAAAACGAACGGGTTGTTGTTTCGATTAATAGTCAGTTAGGGCCCGTTGAAGTGGTATTTGTTGGAGCAACGAATGTAGGAAGTATCGAGATTCTCAAAAAAGAAACTGAATTTGTTCAAAAAAGTGAAGAGCTCGGAGTCTTTCATATGGGCTCGACGATTGTTATGATTTATCCAAAGTCTGCTAAAATTGATACTCAAGCTTTATCTTCAACGGCTGTGAAAGTCGGTGGTTCTTTAAAACAAACCAAAAATCCATGGGAAAATTAAATCGGAAAACTACATTCAGTAGTTGGAGTTTCTTTAACAGTTACTCGAACTAGATCTGGAAGTACTTTTTGAGCTCTTTCAAAAAGCCAAAGAGCTAACATTTCGGAAGTAGGATTTGTAAGCCCCGGGACCTCGTTTAATACATGGTGGTCCAGCTGATTAAGTAGGGGTTTTAAAATATCAGAAATTTCGTGATAATCTTGAACCCATCCAGTTTCTGGATTCAGATGACCGTGGAAAGTGAAAATAAGAATGAAACTGTGTCCATGCATTCGAGAGCAGGGATGTTCAGAGGGTAATTTAGGTAAAAATCGAGCTGATTCAATTTGAAATTGTGACTTGAGTTCAAACTTCATGGTATAAGACATAGACTATGCGTCTTACCACATTGCACTTAGCGAAGCAAAATTTCAAATTCTCATCGGGTCACTTTTTGATATTTGATGATTTAAATGCGGAAAAATTGCACGGTCACAACTACCAAGTTCAAGTTAATATTGCAGTTCCTGAAGAAGTCGACTTGTCAAAAACTGGTTACTTTGTAGATTTTAGTGAATTTAAAAAAATTATTAAAGCCCAACTTGATGAATGGGATGAACATGTTCTTTTGCCAGCTCAGCATCCTGATATGAAAATAAAAAAAAGAGAATCAAATTACGATATTCATTTTCGAGACCGATTTTATTCTTTACCGCAGAATGAAGTTGTATTGTTACCTGTTACCAACACGAGTGTTGAACAGTTATCAAGAATATTGGCAGAATCTTTTTCTGACCACTTTAAAAAGTTCAAAGTTCAAAAAATTGAAGTTCGTGTCGAAGAAACTCTGGGCCAAAGTGCCAGTACAATCATTGAATAAATCTGACAATTGAGTCCGTCTCTTTAAGGATTCAATTGTCCAGAATGGACTTCGTCGGGTTTAAGCTCACGAATGATGCGCTGACCTCTGAAGCAAACGCTTTCTTGTCTTAAAAAACGATGAAGCATTCTTTCGATCATTTCAGGGTACGCTTGACACCAGTCAGCACCAACCTGAGACATTCCTGTTACTTTTTTGATTGCCCAAGACCAATAAGGCTTTTCGGGTGAAGAAAAATTTCGATTGGCTTGATTTTTATTGAGTTCAATTTCAGCAAAAACGATATAACCTTGAGGGTTCAAAATCTCTTCACGAGCTTTTAATATCAAATCAAGATCTTCTATAGGAGCAACAAAAGTGCTTCCCCCGCGCCCATTTTGAACAAGAAAATATTTAAAATGATGTTCAACGGGTCTTTGAGTGTCGATAACAGGCATAAAAATTTCAGAACTCAAAAGCTGAACTGGTGCTTCTGTTTCAACAATCAGTCGGCTTGAACCAAAAGGGACCATTTCAGAACGACTCAGTTTTTTTCTGAATGAAGCAGAATAAAAATGAGTTTTTTGTAATACTTCATTTGCCGAGTTTATGAATGTTAAAGTCACCTTTTGTTTTTCAACGTAAAGATTATAAAAATGTAAATCAACTTCTTTTTGATTTTTAAGTTTCATTTCAAATCGAGTTTGTGATGACCACTCCCATTTGCCTGAATTAGAAGTGTTAAGAAGACTTAAGGAGTACAAATTTTTGAAATTTTGATTCGAAACAGGCGCTACCGACAAAGATTTTGTTAGGACAGAAAAATTCCAATTGGGTTTTTTAAGACCTTCTAAATCCAATCTTTTAATTGAGTTCGCAGGGATATCAAAAGAATGCTCTTCAATAAATTCATCTTCATAGAAAAGAACCCAAACAGTTTGAATTTCTCGAGTTTTATTCAAGATTTGCACTTGGGTCAGTGTCTGTGTCTCTGAATTCTGAAAGACAAAATCGCGGGCAAGCACGGATAAACTTTGAAAGAAGACCAAGATCGTCATGATAAAAGCTGGTTTAAAGTATAAAAAATCTCGACTCATGTCCTTGAAATCGGGATAAAAGGCCTAAGCCTTTAGGTGGGTAGCAAAAATAGTCGAGTCTTGGCCTCAGAACTGGACCGAAGTCTATTATCAAGTGGTTTTCACATAGCTAGTATAAATCTAAGCGACTTCCCGTTTCTCGTAATGAGAGCTAAATTAAGTTCCCTATGATGCTCTTAAATCAATACGACCTGGTCCCAGGTCACTCATTAGAAATATCGGATTTTCAAGGAAGCGATGATTTACTGATTGAGCGTATGCATGAAATGGGTCTTAGAATTGGTGTTAGATTAAAGTTTATTCGTCGCGCCCCCTTTAGTGGTCCATTTCTTTTTCAGCTTTCAACAACTCTTTTGGCCCTTCGTGAAGAGGAGCTCGCATGTCTGAAGTTCAAAGTCCTCTAGTCGAAAAGAAACAAACTTATGAGGCTCCGTTGGTGGCGCTTGTAGGAGCTCCGAACAGTGGAAAAACAACTCTCTATAATTGGTTAACGGGAGCGCATGCTAAAGCCGTCAATTATCCTGGATCAACTGTTGATTATATGAAAGGTGAGCTGGCTCACCATTGGAAGAAAAATAAAATTAATGTCTTGGACACTCCGGGGACTTACAGTCTTCAGGCAAAATCTGATGACGAACTTGTGACTCAAAAAATTCTTTCCAGTTTCGATCATGAATTAAATCCAAATTATGTGGTCACTGTTTTGGATGGAACCCAATTGGCTCGTCATTTAATTTTGGCTGAACAAATCAAGTTGACGGGTCTTCCTATGCTTTTAGCGATTACGATGGCAGATCTTTTGAAATCACAAAGTATTGAACTTGATTTAGAGCCTTTAAAAAAACACTTTAATTGTCCGGTCATATTAATCGATGGTCGCTTGGGTGGTGGAGTCCAGGAACTAATCGAAAAATTTCCTCAAAATTCTAGCATTAAAAATAAATCAGTTATTAAAAATTGGTCGACAGAAGAGTTGGATCAGAAAGCAACATGGGCTGAAGCTTTGGCGCATGAAGTTTTTAAAAAATCAGATGAAAAAATTCCAGCAATTTGGAATCAAACAATGAAATGGGATCGTCTATTTCTGCACCCAGTCGGCGGTACGGTGTCTTTTGTTGTTATTATGACAACACTCTTTTCAAGTATTTACTATTTAGCAGCACCCCTTATGGACCAAGTGGATGTTTTATTTGCTTTCATTTCTTCTTGGCTTTTGACTTTAGGACCACAAAATTTATTTCTTGATTTTTTAGCAAATGGAATCGTAACAAGCTTTGGTGCCGTACTTATTTTTGTTCCGCAGATTTTCATTCTTTTTTTAGGTATGGGATTTTTGGAATCAAGCGGGTATTTATCAAGGGCGGCTACTTTAATTGATAAGCCATTTTCAAAATTAGGTTTAAGTGGAAGAAGTTTTGTTCCTTTTTTATCAGGTTATGCTTGCGCTGTACCCGCTTTGATGGCTGTCAGAAATATGAGCTCTGAACGGGAACGCTGGATTGCACGATTTATTATTCCACTCTTAAGCTGCTCGGCACGGTTGCCTGTGTATGGAATTTTACTAGCACTTCTTTTTTCTGAAAGTGCAGCTTGGATTCCAGGATTAGTTCTGGCTGGGCTTTATATAGGCTCAATGTTAGTTTCTGCTTTTGCTGCGGGAATATTAAATAAATTGATCAAGCAGGATAAAAAGTCATTTTTTTTGATGGAATTACCACTCTTCAGACGCCCGCGCTTGAATGTAATTTTGATTCAAGCATGGATGAAAACAAAATCATTTGTCACACGTGCTGGGCCTGTTATTTTTGTTCTGACCGTTATACTTTGGATCGGAACCACATTTCCAAACTATCAAGCCAGTGATTCTGAAAAAATTCAGACCAGTTACCTTGGGATAATGGGACAAAAAATTGAACCTGTTTTTGAACCTATGGGGCTTGACTGGCGCGCTGGAGTGGGACTTATCGCAGCTTTTGCAGCAAGAGAAGTTTTCGTTTCAACTTTGGCTGTTGTCTACAATGTGGCAGATGAAAATCAAGAAGCGGGATTACTGAACGCAATGAAAGCGGCTCAATTCAAAGATGGGCAACACATCTTTACAGTGGCATCAATAACAGGTCTGATCTTTTTCTTTATGATTGCACTTCAGTGTCTCAGTACGGTGGGTATCATGATAAAAGAATCAAACTCAGTTAAACTTGCAATCATCCAATTAGTACTGTTTAACGTGGTTGCATATCTTATCGCAGTTGGCCTTGTGCAAGGGCTTAGGGCGATTGGCATTTCCTAAGGAGACTCTTCAGATTTATTGATCAAGGGGTCTTCAGTAGATTTCTCGAGGTTCTTTTCTGGTATCAGATCGGGGGTCTTTTCAAGACCACGATCTTCTTCGAAGTCCACCCTTTTTTCAAGACAGTTCCAATGCTCTTCGTTTTCCAGAACAGGCAAAAATTGATTTTTGACTTCATCGTACAATATTTGCGATTGCGGATCAGTTTTTCGTTTTGCATCTAAAATAACTGAAAAATGATGAGCTTCTCGAGTTAAAACTTTCGTTACCACAACTGGTCTGAGTGATGATGTGAGAAGTGGGTAGCTCACTCGTCTTCTGAGTGTTTCAAGTTCTGCTAATTCTTCAGTTGAAACCTCGGACATCGTTTGGGCTTTAATTCTTAGAATCTGAAGTTCGACCAGTTTTTGAAAAGCAATTATCCGTTGATCATTGAAATGTCGAACCGAGCCTAACTTAATGCAAGATTGACTCTCGGATTCATCTTTTTCTAAAATCGAATTTTCTGAAGCTATCTGAATATCTGTTGTCTTCGCGGACTGGCATCCAATCATGAGGGAAGATAATGACAAGAGCGTGAAACATAAGATTTTTTTCATTTTTCTTCCTTCCATTTTCTTAGATATAAACAGGTGAACTTAATTCAAGCTGATGAGCAAGAAGAGAGCTTCAAAAGCTCTCTGATCTCTCTGAAAGTCTTGTATCCTATACATAAATGTACATTCTTTCGACAGATAGAAATTATACGTCAAAAAAAGCATTCAATCAGTTGGCTCAAAAATATGATATAACGGTTCGACTTACTTGAAG
The DNA here is from genome assembly GCA_030158485.1 of Pseudobdellovibrionaceae bacterium. GTDB lineage: Bacteria > Bdellovibrionota > Bdellovibrionia > Bdellovibrionales > Bdellovibrionaceae. Next base: position 72,258 of record JAOASS010000021.1, read on the forward strand.
GAGTTTTCAAAAGTGAAAAAAATATTTTTTATACTCACCGCCATTTTACTCCCTTTTTCATCAGCTCATGCCACGAGTTTACTTTGTACAAACAGATCGCAAAACTTCGTACTCAAGCAAAAAACTGACAGTCTTTATCTGGTTTATGATTGTAATAAATCCGTAACTCAATGTGCTCAGCCTGTCGTTTTTGAAGCATTAGGTTTTGAAGAAGAAGGATCATTTAAACTTTACGGCTATCTTGGGAATGGGAAAAGAACTAGTTTTTCATTGATTCAATCTCGAAATGGTTGGACAGCCTCTTTGATTGCGGGTCCACATTCAAGTCTTCAGAGCGTACTGAATTGTACCACCTATAAAAAATAGTATAATTCTCACAAATTGGTTGGTAGATTCACATTGATTTTGCTATAATTAACATTTTATTTAGGCCTAAATGAATATGTTATTAACAAATCAATACCGTGAAATCTTAATTCAGCATTTTGAAATGAAGAAAAGTCGTAACCAGCGCTATTCTTTACGGGCTTTTGCTCGTGATCTTGAAGTTCCTGTTTCAAGATTGAGTGACGTGTTGAATGCAAAAAAAATCCCGTCATTGCCAATGGCTTTTCACATGGCATCCAAACTAGATCTTTCAAATTTAAAAAAAGATCTATTTATTACTTCAGTCCAATTCGAAAAAGAAAAAATTTTATCTCAAAAAATGAGACTTGAAAAAAAGCTCGAGATTCTCAGTTATAAATTAAAAAACCGGTGGACTTTTGAATATTTTCCACAAATTTCAAGTTGGCTTGATATTGCGATTTTATGTGCCCTGAATCTAAAATCAGGACCTCAAACAATTCAAGATTTGAGTGATTTTTTTAATGTCACAGAATTTGAAGTTGAAAAAAGTTTTCAGGTCCTTATGGAAGCCAAAGAAATTATAAAGAGAGGAAACGATTGGGTTCTGAATGATTCCGAAGCACGGGAGATCTCACAGGTTTCCCCTCAGGTTCTAAAAATTCTCCATGCGAGTCTCTTATCAAAAGCTCAGAAGTCAATATCTGAACACTCGACTGAGTTTCAAGATTTGACAAGCCTCATGTTGAGTTTCAGATTATCTGACTTACCCTTTATTAGAAAAAAAATATCTGAAATAGCAGATCAATTAGTGATGGATATTCCTCAGGCAAAAGAGGGGAACACTGTCTATAGTTTGACGGTCACTTTAGTTCCAATTTCAAAAGTGTGTCAGAATTAAAAGTAAATATGATTGGTTAAAAACAAATTTTGAGTTATAATGCTGACATGTCAAAAATTCTTGTTATCGATGATGTTCAAGATATTTTTTATCTAGTCAAGTCGATCTTAGAACCTGCACATCAAGTTTTTTGGTCAGAGTCTTTGCGCTCAGCTGAAGAAGCTCTGAAGCATAAAAAAATTGATCTTATTCTTTTAGATGTCATGTTACCAGATGGTAATGGTTTTCATTTTTTAGCCGAACTACAAACTAAAATGAAAGATACGTTGCCACCAGTTGTGTTCTTAACAGCTCAAAGCCATGTTTCTGAAAAAGTACTAGGATTTTCACTCGGAGCAGAAGATTATATTACGAAAAACAGCGATTATTTAGAAATGAAGGCCCGCCTTGAAGCACGTGTTAGAAAGTTATCTGCTTCTAGTGAAATAAAAAAAATTGAATCGTTTGGTCCCATTAAGATTAACGTCCATACTCAGGAAGTTTTTTGGAATACGGAAGGTCAAGATAAGTTGATTGAATTAACTCGATTAGAATTCAAAATATTTTGGCTTCTTATTCATCATTTAGGTGAAACTGTTTCTCGTGATGAAATTCTTCAAAAAGTTTGGGGTCCTGGTTTTCAAGTTTATACACGGTCAGTGGATACACATGTTTCGAATTTACGAAGAAAATTACCCAAGGTCGTATTTTTGATCGAGAGCGCATCTGGACATGGCTACAAAATGAATCTTATTTGAAGTCAAATTGATTTTACAGATAATGACTTGATTGGATGAGCTCGGCGATTCTCTTGATTAAAACATTTTTCGAAACAGGTTTTGATAAATATTCATTACAACCAATTTCAAGGCATCGAGTTTTTTCAAGACTTGTGCCGTGAGCAGTCAGGGCCAGAATCGGTACTTTTGTTTTTTTTCCTTCAATTTCTTCGTATTCACGAATTTTCTTTACGGCTTCATATCCGTCCATGACGGGCATTTGCATATCCATAAGAACAATATTAAAACTTTTTAGTTTAAAAAAATCCAAAGCTTCTTGGCCATTTTTAGCTTCAACAATTTCAAACTGCGAATGATTTAGAAATAATTTTATTAAAAATCGATTATCATCAGAATCATCTACTAGAAGAGTTTTAATCTGAAAGTGAACTGAGGTATTTTTTTCATTTACGACTTGTTCAAATGCATCGAAGTCTTCATCCTTGGCAGGATCAAGAGTTGTTTTTTCAAGAGGAATTTGAACAATAAATTTTGAACCAGCATTAGGCCGAGAATAGAGTTCAATTCTACCTTTCATAAGTTCGCAAAGATTTCTTGTGATGGCTAATCCCAATCCGGCTCCACCATGCTTGCGTGAAAAAGAAACATCTCCTTGTTGAAAACTTTCAAAAATTTCCTTTTGTTTGCTACTGGGTATTCCAGCACCTGTGTCTTCGACGACAAACTGTACATCATTTTGATCGACTTCTCTGACGGTAAGGCGGATTGTTCCTTTTTGCGTAAACTTAAGTGAATTTCCAATTAAATTAACGAGTATTTGGCGAATTCTTAAGGGATCTCCTAATCGTATGGGGTTTTTTACATCTTGTGTATTGACGATAAACTCAAGACCTTGTTCCTGAGTTTTTAAGTAAAAGAGATTTTGGATAAAATCCATATTTTTAGCAAGATCAAATGATATTTTTTCTGTTTCAAGCTGACCAGATTCAATTCGTGATAAATCAATAATATCATTCAAAAGACCTAAAAGATGCTTTCCTGAATTTTGAAACATTTGAACAAAGTTTTTTTGTTCCTGACTTAAATGAGTTTCAGAAAGAAGTTCAGATGATCCGAGTAAAATATTAAGTGGTGTTCTAATCTCATGACTCATGTTAGCTAGGAACTGAGATTTTGAGTAACTTGCATGTTCTGCCACAAGTTTTGCTTTGTCGGCTTCTTCTTTTAAAATTTTCATATCTTGAATTCGGTCTTGGACTTCTTTTTCAACATCATGAACTCGTTTACGGTTAATATAAATTGCATAAATAAGCACGATCACAATTAAAAGTCCGATTGAAAGAAAAGAAAAAAGCGGAATAAACATCGTATTGATAGAAAATTCTTGTGACGGATAAACTGTGAGTTTGAGAGGCTCTCCTAGAAAATCAATTTTTGCATCAAGCTCGGCTGCAGGTTTAAGGAAAGGAACGGTTGTAAAGAGGGAGGCACCATCCATACTTTGGATATTAATATAAAAAGGACCGTAATCATTTTTAAAAAAGAAGGATTTGATTTGATTTTCTATTAAATCTTCAAAAACTAAGTAACCTTTAATTTTATTATTCTTAATAATTTTTCGAGAAAAAGAAATAGAGTGTCCAAGAGCACTTTTTTGTCTAAAAAATTTGTTTCCTAGTTTAACAGCTTCTAAGGATGTCATGAGGGCTTTATGTTTTTCCGGAAGCTCTAATAAAGTTGTTGCACTTGATTGCAGCTTGTTATTTTTAAAAAGCCACTTAAGTTCGTAATTTTGATTAAGATAAAAGACGTCGGGGCTTTCCATGCCACTGCTATCAAGCCTGCTGAGCATAGCATAAATTTGCCCTTCTGAAGGTTCAGACACCGTATTAAGAAAATCTCCGAAAATCGAAATGACCGAAAGCCGATCGTGCACACTCTGCATTAAAGCTGATTTGATATCGGTGACTTTTTTTTCAAGTTGAGATTGAACTACAGTGTAGATTTGTCTCTCAATTCCAGTTGCAACAATCGCTAAAAAAATGCCACCAATTGCGCTTATTGCTAATGAGACTCTAAAAAGTTCCCAATGACGATAAAGTGCATGCCATGATTTAAAAATATGGTAAGACATAAAAAGTTGTAGAAAAAAGGCGTCATAGGGTTGAACTCTTGCTAAACCATATAGACTAAAGCCTTCTCCGTTTTTAAAGAAAATTCGAAGAACACCAATCGAAATAAATGAAAAAATAAGAATGGCAGCAACGCTTGTCCAAAGTCGTAAATGACGGGACGTTGAATGTATTTCTTCAAATACTTGAAACAGAAGAAATGCAGCGGCACCGATCGCATAGTTAAGTGGTAAGTTGATGATTTCATCCGATAACCCATTGTTGAGCCACCACTGGTAAACTTCGGGATTATAAATATCATCAGATGCAAATAGCCAAAGACGAATGACAGCAAAAAAAATACTGATAAGGAGAATTGAAATACGTATTTTTTGATTTTGAGTCAAAGCTGTTGAAATAAAGCCTAAAAAAATTAAAAAAAGACCGTAGAGATTGGGTTGAGGGTTCGTTTGGTGGCCAATCGAAAAACTAACTAAAGTTCCCAAGAAACCAAGACCTAATAAAAAGCATGGTAGCCAGTAAATATAAAAAAGTCTGCGAAATTGACTTATATTTGAGATAACTTAACCATTTCTTGTTCAATTAATTTTTCAATATTTTCCATAATTTTTGTTATGGCTTCGAAATCTTTTTGTAAGCCAGCTTCTTCAAGTTTAAGACCCATTGTTTCAAGTTCTGGAAAACCAAAAGGTCTTGCAACACCTTTGATAGCGTGTCCTACGCGGGAAATCTCATCAAAGTTTTTTTGTGTTAAAGCAGCTTTAACTTTAGAACAGTCTTTTTTTCTATTTTCAAAAAATTGTGGGAGGTAGTCTTGGATATTTTCAGGTCGATCAAGCTCTTGCATAAGTCCCCCTATTGAAGTTTTAACAGTTTTTCGCAACCCTACCTCGAATGCCAGATGAGTTTTCTTATTATAATTGTAGAGAAAACTTAACAATTCTTTATGTCAATATTACAGCCTCAAATACAATGTCTCGTGAAATCTTCTAACCTATGGTTAATTCTTGTGAAAATAGGAGCTAAAATGAAGATTTTCAAGCTGGTTTTGATAACATTTTTTATTTCAATCGACACTTTTGCTGGAATTAATATTGTCAAAACTCAAGATGGACACCGAGTTTTTTGCCAAACTGAAGCTCATAAAAAAGATTTTTTTCTTAGAAAATCAGTCGGTATTCGGTCCTTAGGGAAAAATAAAATTGAAATTCAACTTTTGAAATGTGAAATGGGAGGATGGGTCCAAGACTTAAATCCTTCTGTTGAAAGAGTTGATCAGCCTGCCATTGTTTCTTATGCTATTTTTCAGCATTTCCATCAGTACTCGATATCGGTATTGAACGGCGATGAAGTTGTTTTTGAGCAGAACCTGTCAAAACTTCTTCAAAACGGCCGTGAAACCGTTGAGATCTCAAACTGGCGGCCGCAATCTGAAATTTTTATTAAAACTATTACGGACCTACAAACAGCAGAAGGTCAAATTTTAGATGAAAAACACGAAAGTTTTTTTGGGTCATTTCGTATTTTTGAATAACTGAATTTAAGAAGTCCTATCCTAAATTAAAATGGCAGCAAGACTCGCCACCATAAAAGAGGAAAGAGTGCCACCGATCAGGGCTCGGATACCCAATGAGGCGAGATCTTTTTTTCTTTCTGGAGCCATAGCTCCAATCCCGCCAACTTGAATAGCTATAGAAGAGAAATTGGCAAATCCACAAAGAGCGTAAGATAAAATCACCACTGTTCTGTCGGAAAGTGTGCCAGCTTGCTGAGTTAAAGAAAGATAAGCGACAAATTCATTTAAAATAGTTTTTTCGCCAACAAGGGTTGCTGCCGTTAAAACCTCATGAGATGCAATTCCTAAAAAAGGCATGAGGGGTGCAAAAATCCAAGACATCATAAGTTGTAGCGAAAGCTCCGGAAAGCCCATCGAGCCGCCAATGATGCTTAAAATTCCATTGATCATCGCTATCAAAGCAATAAAAGCTAAAAGTTGCGCACCAACATTGAAGGCCAACTTGAGACCTTCTGAAGCGCCTTCGGTTGCGGCTTCTAATACGTTGCTATAAGGTTTTTGTTTGTATTCGTCAGGAATGTGGCCCAAAGTATCTGGCACCGAATTTTCAGGATAAAGAACTTTGGCAAGAATCAATGAGGCCGGTGCAGAAAGTACGCTTGCTGTGATCAAGTGACCTGCGATATCGGGGATTCGATCTTTCAGAAGTGCAACATAAGCAGCTAAAACGCCACCTGCCACATTAGCCATTCCCCCGACCATCAGTGCTAAATATTCAGATTTTGTCATTCTATTGAGGTAAGGCTTGATGACTAAAGGAGCTTCAGTTTGACCTACAAAAATATTAGCAGCTGCTGCCAAAGTTTCAGCGCCTGAAGTTTTTAATATTTTAAAAAAAATCCATGCAAAAAAACCAACTATTTTTTGCATTATTCCAATTTGATAAAGAACGCTCATCAAAGAAGAGACAAAAAGAATTGTGGGTAATACTTGGAATGCAAAGATAAATCCGAATTGATTTTCTTTCATCAAATCACCGAAAAGAAATTGTGAACCTAACCTCGTATAATCAAGGAGTGCAATTGTAGCAAGATTAGCTTGGTCGAAAATAAATCGAAGAGGTCCTGGAATCTGTAAAGAAGGAATTCCTAAAACTAAAACAGCTAAAATAATTTGAAGAGCTAATCCTTTAAGGACTAGGATTTTGGGAAAATGCTTTCGATCTGAAGAACAGCACCAAGCAATAAAAATCCAAATAAATAAACCCAGAAAAGCCAAAAATTTTTCCATTAAAAAAAGATAAAGCGTCGCTAGGCCAATGTCTAGTGACAACTCGCTTCCTGACAGAACATTCATTAAACTAGAGTGAATGAAATATGTATATGTGCTTGAGGACGATCAAAAATTGCAGAGTCAGATTTGTGAAAGTATACGAAAGTCTGAACCTCAAGCTCAAATTCGTTTTTTAAGCTCCTTCGAAAGTTTTCAAAAATGGTTAAACTTGGCTTTAACTGAAGGTCAAAAAGCTCTTTTTCAGGGCGGTGAAAAGCTCGAAACAGATTTGAATCCAATTTCCACTTCTTGGGACCCAGCGGACGAATTGATTCTGCTCATTACAAAAGATGAATGGTTGGGATATCGGTATTTAAAATTAATTAAAAAAACTCTGGATACATTTATTCGAAAACAAATCTGCACAAAAGAGAATCCAACCAGGCTTGTGATTACGGCCTTTGAAAGTCCCGATTTTGACTTGAAACTTGCCGAAGACCCAATTGTCAGTAACGTTATTTTCAAACCTTTCGACGAATTAATTTTACAGCAACTTCTGCATTATGCGTGCGTTGGTCATAGTCCTCCCACGCAGTCTTTCGTTCATAAAGTTCAGACTGCGCAAGAAGTTGAAATGACAAAAGAAGTTCAAATGGAAGCAGTGGGCGATGTCGGATTTGTCACAAGAAGTCCACGAGAGATCAAAGTGGGGCAAATTTCAAAATACTACGGAGAAGTGTTTTTAAGTAAAGGCCGGACTCATGTGATGGGCCGCTGTGTCGCTTGTGAGTCTCACCCGGACTGGCCGGGTGAGTTTAGAGTCTGGTTTTCATTTTTAGGGATTCCAAGTTCACAAATTTCTGACATCAGAAGAAATATGGTGATCAGAAATGAGATTGAGTACTCTGCTAATTCGCCATTTCAGGAACAACCCCTTAAGAAAGACTGGGTCATTCTAGACTCAAATAAAGAGCGGGTTGCTAAATTCAAAAAAATTTTAGACGTTGTTGCAGAAGCTCAAGTTAAAGTTTTTTCAAGTTTTGATACTTTTTATTTTCAAACAGATCCCAGTGGCCTTGAAAATAGTCGTAAAGAAAAAGCTTGGTCTGATGTTGAAAAAATAACTTTGCATCTGGATCAGCGCGGAGACATTCTTTTACGAATTTTACCTGAAGATCAGGAAAAGAAGAAAATTTTCGGCGAGCCTTACGCTGAGTTTAAAAAAGCAAATTTTCATTCAAAATTGCACGAATTGAGTGTGGTTACGTTAAAAAGTTGGATCTTAGCAGGGGCTTCTGATCAAGAGCTGTTAATTGTTCAGCATAACGGAAATTTTTTTACACTCAAAGCGACAGCATTTGCCAAGAAAACAGTTGAAAACGAAACTTTTATTGAAATTGAACTAGTAGAGCCAGCTTTGGCAGAAAGAACAAAGTGGTTTGAAACAAAATTTCCAACTCCACAATCAGCCCATGCTATTTTAATTGCGGAAGAATTTTTGTATGATGAAAAACTTGGGTACTGGGAAGAGTTTGTAAAGTCGGCTCATGAAAAAGGGCAATTTCCAAGATTTATAACTCTTTACAAACAAGTTCCTATGGAAAGTAAAGTTAGAAAAATGGGCTGGGTTGAAGATATTTACGAAAATAGCAATGACTTACCTTATATTGAAAGAAAACTGAAGTGGCGAGGGTCGAATTTAATGACAACTGCCGATTCAGGAAATGCTCCCTATTTAAATAGTTGTAAAGAAGTCATTCGGGTTGCAAATCCAGTTTCTATTGCAGAGCTTTCAGAAGCAGGGCTTTTGATGAATTATGAACGTACTTTAGAAGCCGGGCTTTTTAGAAAGTTTGTATTATCAAAAACAGCTGAAACTTTTAGTGAATACCGAGCAACATGCAATTACTCAGTGGAACATCCAACTGAAAAAGGTCTTTTTCAGTCTCATTTTATCTTTTTTGGATTGACGGACGGTCACCTTAAAAGTATCCGCGTTTGGATCTTGGAAAACTACGTTTTGTCTAAACAAAGTGAAGATGCATAAAACGTTGCTATATCCGTTCAATTGAAATACGAATAAGAAAATCCCATAAAGGAACACGGACTCAATGAAAAAAGTGATGCTGAGTAGTTTTATTTTAATTTTGATTTTCACAACTGTTTTTACTTTATTTAATTATTGGCCGTATGTTTTTGCAAAAACTGTTGAAGGAACTGTCATTCAAGTTGAAAAACTTATGGATCCTATTGCTGTTATTTCTCGTGAAGGTGACCCTTCAAATAAAGTTTTTTCTTTTGCTGTTGCAATTAAAAACCAATCAACAGGTGAAATTTTTACAGCTTCAACTGAAGATCGCCAGTGGGCCGCTGTTCAAGGTGAAGGGCTTTGCGCTGAAGCTAAGTTTTTTCCTTATCCACCTTGGAAGTTTGATAAAGCGGGGACCTACTTCGGGGCTCGACTTCTTCGCCTTTGGTCTTGCTCTGAAAAGAAACCGGAATAAATAAATTAAATTCCTGCTTGAGACAGCATATTCATGGCATTTTGAGCCAAGGGATTTGAAAGCCATTTTTTAACATTGAACTCACTTTCGGCTTCATTTTTTAAAAGTTGGTTTAACAGAACAAGCATATCTTCTGAAGTGATGATTCCTTGAACGGCGCCGTCATGAGTTATTAAATAGGATGATATTTTGTGATCGATCATCGATTGAACAATCGTTTTAAGTGGAGTTGTGATTTCACAAGATCTCACATTTGTGCTCATAACTGATTTAACGGGCTCATGATCCGCTTTTGCACTTAAAAGATCTCGGTCTGATATGATTCCGATCACACAGAGTTCATCATCACTGACGACAGGTAAGTGTCGAATCCATTCATTTGACATAAGTCGGTGAGCTTCAGCAAGAGTTGTGTCACTTTTGATTGTTAAAAGTTTTTTCGACATCTGGTTTTTTAATTGGATTTTCACGAAAACCTCTTTTGATCTTTATTTTTAAAGTCAAGAACAGCTCGATTAGAAATTAAACTCATCTTCATCGCTGGTGAAGATGAAAGGAGGATTTAGATTTTATTTTGTGAAAAAACATATTTATTGAATCAGTTCGCCTAGACCATATTTTTTCTCGGCTAGAGAATACTCAATTTGTGCTTGAGGAAGCCACGAGTTTAGCTTTTGCTTTCGAGTTTTATCGGAAGGGTGTGTTGATAAAAACTCAGGTGGAGCCATACCGTGCTTCGCAGCCGACATGCGGTCCCAGAGTTTGAGTGACTCAGTGGGGTCATAACCAGCTTTTGCCATCATAATTTGACCGGTTTGATCAGCTTTTATTTCATCCTCACGAGAAAATTGACGATCTAAAAATGTGATCGCAAAGCCAGCCGCGTAACCTCCGAGTTGAGTCATTTTTCGACATGTATCAGTTTTACAAAGAACTTCTCCTCCGATTAGAGTGGCACCAGCAACAATGAGTCCCCAATAATTATTCTGCTTAGCCCGGGCATACCTTTGCATTCCGTGGCGAAGTGTGGCGTGCGCGACTTCGTGACCTAGTACAGCCGCTAATGCGGCTTCTGTTTTAACAACAGGTAAAATACCAGTATAAACAGCAATTTTTCCGCCTGGCATACACCAAGCATTCACTTCATCACTTTCGATGAGGACATACTCCCAATCAAATTTTTCGTTCGATGATTCTGAAATACGTTGGGCTACTCTCTGGACCATCTCGTTCCATTTCTTATGATTCGAAATTTTCGATTGTGATTTAATTTGCTGATAAGCTAAAGCGGCTTCTTGATTAATTTCTTCTTCGCTGATTCCAGTCGCTTTTTGGTGGCTTGAACAACTTGATAAAATAAAAGTAAAAAGAAAATAAAAGATGAACTTCAAACTTATGATCCATGCCGAATTCAAGTTTTTCAAAAAGACTCCATCTGTTAAATTTTAGAGACCATTCATTTTAAATTCGATTTTATGTTCATTTAAAAATGGAGTATAAATGTTTTTTAAAAGTTTTTCGGCATTTTCTATTGAAAGATTTTCGACAGAGGACAAATTATGGCAAAGTTCTTTTAAAATTTGATTTTGAACAATTCCAGCTTTTTGGACGAGTTGATAAGGTACTAAAGTGTAAGTTACCATGCCATAGCGAGATTTGAAAATCTCAGGAAATTTTTTTTCTAAGATTGATTCCACTTTTTTTCGTAATAAAAATTGTGGATCTGCTACTTTTTCGCTCATTTCAACCCAGTTTTCAATGGCCATATCAGCTATGGCATTGGCATTGGGTCTTTGCCGCTCATTGTAAGTTTGCAAAGTTTCGAACCAGGTTTGTTTCTGGTTTAGAATTTCTAAAAGTTGAGTGCAGTCTTCAAAACCTGAATTCATTCCCTGACCAAAAAAAGGAACAATGGCATGGGAAGCATCACCCATCAGGCAAACTGAATCTTGATAGATCCAATTTGAAAAACGAACTGTACCCAACGCTCCTTGGGGATTTTTTTTGAAATCATTTAAAAAATTTGGCATTAAGGGAAGTGAGTCTGCATATTGGCCAGAGAAAAGCTGTTGAATTTCTGAATCGGAGCGCACAGATTCAAAACTAACAGGTCCTTTTTGGGGTAAATACAAAGTGACAGTAAAGCTTCCGTCCAAGTTTGCTAATGCCATCATCATATGACTGCCACGGGGCCATATGTGCAGGGCTTTGGTATCTAAAGAATTGGGATGTGGCAAAAAAAGTTCTTTATAATCAGCATTCAACCATTCTGTTTTTTCGGAATAATCTAAGGGAAATGCTTTGATTAAATTTTTTCGAACAAGACTTCCTGCCCCATCCGTACCGAAAAGAAGATGATAATCAACTTTTTGACCGTTCGTAAAATTCATCGATTTGTCATGAAAATTCATCGATTCTAAAGTGTGCTCAAAATGGAAGCGGGCTCCGGCTTTCTCAGCTTCGGTCATAAGAAATTTATTCAGAGAAGTTCGTGAAATTGAAAGATTTCTTTCGTTAGCTTGACCATAAGGTTGGTAAACTAAGTCACCGCTGACAGAGTGTATCATACGACCATAAACCGGTACGCAGAGATTAAGGGCTTGGCTCATAAGACCAGCTTGTTCAAGCGCATGCAATCCACGAGAAGTAACAATCAAATTGATAGAGCGGCCAGAGTTTTCGACATCGAGTCGGATATCACTTCTTTTTTCGTACACATCGACTTCAAATTTTTTTTTTCGAAGTAACAGGGCCCATAGTGACCCCACAAGCCCGGCTCCAATGATCGTGATTTTACGATTCATAGATCACTTCTTTAAAAGTCTGAACAAGTTTAAAAACATCTTCAAAAGAATTATACAAAGGCACAGGTGTTGCGCGAATAATATCAGGTTCCCTAAAGTCAACAAAAACGCCCCTTTCACGCAAAGTTTGGGTCCACTTTTGAGGTGAATTTTTAAATCTCAAGCAGAGCATCGATCCTCGGTTTGGTGACTCAGGAGTCACTATTGAAACTTCTGATTTGAGTTCTGTTTCGACTAATTTTTCAAAGTAGTTTGTCAATTTGTCACCTTTTTCTCTTAGGGTCTTCATTGTGGCTTGATCAAAGAGTTCCATCGAGGCCCGTAGAGAAGCGAGTTGAAATATAGGAGGGTTGCTAAGTTGCCAAGCTTCGACCGTAGGAATAGCTTCGAATTGTGGTCCCATTTTAAAACGATTTTTTTTATTTTGACCCCACCAACCTTCAAAGCGTGGAAGATTTTGAGGCCCTAAGTGCTTTTCGTGAATAAAAGCACCTGCGATTCCGCCAGGTCCAGAATTTAAATATTTATAGGAGCACCAAACGGCAAAATCCACATCCCAATTATGTAATTCTAATCTTAAGTTACCGGCCCCGTGAGCTAAATTAAAACCGGCAAGAGCTCCCACTTTGTGAGCTGCGGCCGTTACATTTTTAAAATCGAAGCATTGACCTGAAAGATAGTTGCAGTTTCCTAATAGAACAAGAGATAAAGAATCGCCTAAACTTTCAATTTGAGCTATGAGATCTTCTTCACGGATATGGATTTCATTTGGACGAGGTTTTAATTCTACAACTGTGGTTGAAGGATCAAATCCATGAAATCGACTTTGTGAATCCACTGCATACTTGTCAGAGGGGAAAGTATTGTTTTCGATTAAAATTTTATATTTTGTTTTTGTTGGCCTGTAGAAGCTCACCATCATCAAGTGCAAATTAACAGTCAGACTGTTCATCGCCACAACTTCTGACTCTTTTGCTCCGACCAGACGTGAAAAGGAACCTGTGATATTTTCGTGATAGGGGAGCCACGGATGTGCTCCTTCAAAATGACCTTCGACTCCGTACTGGCCCCAAGCTTGAAGCTCTTCGTTAATATAATCTTTTGCTTTTTTAGGCATGAGTCCCAAAGAATGGCCGGCAAAATATAAAGGGCCGTCTTTTGAAGAAACATCTGGGAAAATAAACTCTTGTCTAAAGCTTTTTAAAGGATCTTGCCGGTCAAGTTCTTGAGCATGGGCTAATGTCATTTTTTTAACATTCCTTATTCTTGATAAATTCATTAACGCTTACTGAAACAGGGGGAAGTAAATTAACTTTAAGTTCAATCTTCATGTCAGGTTTTAACATCTCGGCCACAGTGGCTGCGCCCGCTAGAACCACGCTACCTGCTTTTAAAGACTGATTTCTTTTCTGAAGCAGTTGGCAGAGTTGAATAACCGACTGAACGGGGTCTCCAGAAATATCTTTTGAATTTCCAGTTTGAGCCACTTGACCATTAATGATCATTTCCATTTTAAGGTTAAGAAGATCTAATTTTTTAAAATTCTTTTCCCATGGACCGATCACAAAAAAAGAAGAAGAGGAATTATCCGCAATAACATCTTCCATGGAAAAGTATTTAAAGTGTTCGTAGCGAGAGTCTAGAATTTCCAAAGCAGCGGCAATTCCTCCGCAAGCTTCTAAAACATCATTTCGAGTCACAGGCGCGCTCAGATCTTTTTCTATCAAAAAAGCCACTTCTGGTTCAATTTTGGGGTGGATACTGCCTTGAAGTTTAAAAAAGCCTTTGTTTTCAATTTTCATTTTATCAGATAAAAAACCATAAAGTGGTGAATCCAAGTTCATTTGTTGACGTTTCGCTTCAGAAGTCAGGCCCATTTTCCATCCAACTTGGGTTTCGCCTTCAGCTTCGCAAAGTTTCCATTGTCGTTCTTGAATATCGTAAGCATCAGATCTTGAAAAAGTGCTTATTTCTTTACTTATTTGGGCAATGGGGATCGCTTTTCTTCTAGCCCCGTGCAACACGCCAGCCCAATAATCTAGATTTTCTTTCTCCAATTTAGCCCGCCTTGTTAGTATGCACTGAACACTATCTGACCCACCGGAAAGAGGCAAGTATTGGAAATTATCGACATCAGTCCCTTAATTAATTCGAATCTTGCGGTTTTTCCTGGCGACACGCCCTTTCAAGAAGATTTTTTAATGAGCACAGATCGGGGGCAACACATGACTTTATCAAAAATAACCACGACTGTTCATTTGGGTGCCCATACTGATGCGCCAAATCACTATGCTGCCAAGAGTGAGTCTATCGAAGTCAGATCTTTGGATTATTATTTAGGCAAAGCCCAAGTTATTGAAGTTCAAATTCCGCGGGGCAAAAGAATCAGAATCGTAGATTTAAAAGGTCAAAAAATTTTAGCACCCCGGGTGCTCTTTAAAACGCTGTCATTTCCTAACCCCTATGAGTGGAACGATGATTTTAATTCCTTATCAGAAGAACTTGTTCAGTATCTGGCAGATCAAAATGTGAAACTTGTCGGACTTGATACTCCTTCTATTGACCTGGCACAGGACTCTATTCTTGAAAGTCATCTTTGTGTTCATAGAAATAATATGGCTATCCTCGAAGGGATTGTTTTAGAACATGTGCCAGTCGGTATTTATGAGTTGATTGCTCTCCCACTAAAAATTGAAAAAGCAGACGCCAGCCCTGTGCGAGCTGTCTTAAGAAAATACCAAGATAGTTTTCAAATTGATCAAAAGGCTATTTTATGAAAAGAATTTTAAATTATATCAATGGTGAAATGAAGGGGCCGCGATCAGGAAAATTTTTAGAAAATAAAGACCCCTCAAGAGGTCAAGTTTACTCTCTTGTTCCGGACTCTGACGAAACTGATGTTTTGGAAGCCATCGAAGCGGCACAAAAAGCTTTTATTTCTTGGTCCGAAACGTCCGTTGCAACTCGAGTCCTTTTTTTAAGAAAAATCGCCTCCAAAATCGAACAGAATTTAGAGGCACTGGCACTTGCTGAATCTATCGACAGTGGAAAACCGTTAAATCTTGCGCGGACTGTTGATATTCCAAGGTCTCAAAGTAATTTCGAATTTTTTGCCGATGCCATGACTCAGTTTCATGGGGAAGCTTTTAAAACAGATTCTCGCGCATTGAATTATGTCACATATTCTCCGCTCGGAGTGGTGGCCTGTATATCACCATGGAATTTACCACTTTATCTTTTTTCATGGAAAATTGCACCGGCTTTAGCTGCAGGAAATACAGTCGTTGCGAAGCCATCAGAGATGACTCCGATGACGGCCTTTTTATTAAGTGAAATAGCAATCGAAGTGGGGTTGCCAAAAGGGGTTTTGAATATCATTCATGGCACAGGACCTGATGTAGGTGTTCCTTTAGTTAATCATCCTCTTATCAAAGCCGTGTCCTTTACCGGAAGTACGAAAACAGGCAGAAGTATTGCTCAAAGTACAGCGGCTAGTTTTAAAAAACTTTCGCTTGAAATGGGTGGTAAAAACGCAAATATTATTTTCTCTGATTGCGATTTTGAAAAAACATTGAACATGACGCTAAGATCAAGTTTTTTAAATCAAGGGCAGATTTGCCTTTGCGGATCTAGAATTTTTATCCAAAGTGCGATTTATGAAAAGTTTAAATCGGCATTAGTTGAAAAAACTTTAAAATTAAAATTAGGCGACCCACTTAAAATTGAGACAGATCAGGGGGCGCTTGTTTCAGAAGCTCACCGCGACAAAGTGTTATCATATATTGAACTCGCTCAAAAAGAGGGTGGAAAAGTTCTTTGCGGCGGTAAAGTTGGAAAGCTATCAGGTGATTTGGCTCAAGGTTATTATATTCAACCCACTTTAATTGAAGGACTCTCTGCAAGCTCTCGAATTAATCAAGAAGAAGTATTCGGTCCCGTTGCAACTTTGATTCCTTTTCACGATCTAGATGATGTCATTCAAATGGCGAATTCAACACAGTATGGATTATCGGCTAGTGTGTGGACGCAAGATCTGACGAAAGGTCATAAAGTTGCCCAACGACTTGAAGCAGGAATTGTTTGGATCAACACATGGATGCTACGAGATTTAAGAACCCCTTTCGGTGGAGTCAAAGAATCGGGTATCGGCCGTGAGGGTGGAAAACAGGCCCTCGAGTTTATGAGCGAAGTTAAAAATATTTGCATAGGATTGGAATAAGTAAATGAGTGAACAAATTAATTCTTCAAGAGCTCCAGAACCAGTGGGTTTATACCCTCATGCAAGATCCGTTGGCGATCTTTTGTTTTTGTCGGGAGTCGGACCAAGAGAACGTGGAACAAAAAAAATTCCAGGTGTTGAGTTAAATGAACAGGGATTCATTCAAAGTTATGACATTGAAATTCAGTGCCATAGCGTTTTTAAAAATGTACGTGCTATTCTGGAGGATGCAGGTTCGAGTTGGGAAAATTTGATTGATGTCACAGTTTATTTAACAAATATGAAAGCCGATTTTCCGATTTATAATCGATTGTGGGCAGAATATTTTAAAGACAATCCACCTTGCCGAACAACTTTAGAAATCAATTCTCTTCCAACTCCGATTGCGATTGAATTAAAATGTGTGGCGATTTTAAAAAAGAAGAAAGGTTAAGCAATGTTAAGTGCTTTTAACTTTAAAAACTGGATTGATGAAAACAGACACTTGCTCAAACCGCCCGTGGGAAACAAAGTCATCTGGAAAGACCATGAATTTATTGTGATGACGGTCGGTGGGCCCAATGCCCGCACTGATTTTCATGTCAATCAAAGTGAAGAGTTTTTCTATCAACTTGAAGGTCAGATGACTTTAAAAGTGATTAATGAAGAAGGAAAGTTTCAGGATTTGCAAATTAAGGCGGGGGATATTTTTTTACTACCTGCCAGTATTCCACATTCACCTCAGCGGGAAGCGGGGTCAATTGGTCTTGTGATTGAAAGACGACGACGGGAAGGTGAACTGGATGGCCTTCAATGGTACTGTGAAAAATGTGAAAATAAACTTTATGAAGAATTTTTTAAACTGACAGATATTGAAACTCAGTTTCCAGCTGTTTTTGAACGGTACTATCAGAGCCCTCATACATCTTGTCAGAAATGTCACCACACAAATGGTCGGAAATGGAGCCAAAGTTAAAAAATGCTCAAAATTGATATTCACACTCACATTTTGCCACCAGAACTACCAGATTTTAAAAAGATGTTTGGTTATGGTGGCTTTATCAAGCTTCAAAAATGCCCCGGCTGTCATGATTTAGATATGCTTGATGACAAGGGGATTTTTTTTAGACGTATTCAGCAGAACTGTGTGGATCCTAATACAAGAATTAAAGAATGTGATCAGCACCAAGTTCATGTTCAAGTGCTTTCAACAATTCCCACAATGTTTAACTATCATATTCCTGATGCTGATGGATTGACTGTTTCAAAGTTTTTAAATGATCACATTTCTGAAGTGGTTAGAAAAACCCCCAAACGATTCATAGGTCTTGGAACAGTGCCTTTGCAAAACCCTGAAATGGCCGCTCAAGAAGTTGCAAGAGGGATGAACTCTTTAGGTCTCAAAGGTTTTCAGATTGGTTCTCATGTAAACGATTGGAACTTATCAGACGAAGCCCTTTTTCCATTTTACGAAGCTTGTGAAGCTGAAGGTGCTGCGCTCTTTGTTCACCCATGGGATATGCGAGGCCAAGATAAAATGCAAAAATACTGGCTTCCTTGGCTTGTTGGAATGCCAATGGAAACTTCATTAGCAATTTGCTCGATGATTTTTGGTGGAATATTTAAAAAATTTCCTAAGCTCAGAGTTGCATTTGCACATGGTGGCGGAGCATTCCCTTTTACTTTAGGTCGGGTTCAGCATGGGTTTGAAGCCAGGCCTGATCTTTGTGCAATTGATAACTCTGTTGCGCCAAAAGATTATGTCGGACATTTTTATTTGGATAGCTTGGTGCATGATGAAAAAGCGTTGAAGTATTTAGTTGAATTGTTTGGTCGGGAAAAAGTTTGTTTAGGAACGGATTACCCTTTTCCACTAGGTGAAAGTATTCCGGGCCAGTTGATTGAAAAAACGTTTGGCGACAATGAAACAAGGGCGTGGCTTTATTCAAAGTCAGCTCTTAATTGGCTAAATTTAAAAGAAGAAGATTTTTTATAAAGGATCAAATAAATGGATTTAAAATTAAAAGGAAAAAAAGCATTGGTCATGGGCGGATCAACTGGACTGGGCCGGTCTATCGCCGAAGCACTTGTTCAAGAAGGGGCTGAAGTTGCAATTTGCTCTAGAAGTTTAGAAAAACTTAAAAAAGCCGCGGCTATGATTCACTGTCAGCATTATTTTTCCTGTGATTTATCTAAACCGGGTGAATCAAAACGAGTTGTTGAAGAAGCTATGAAGAAAATGGGTTTGATTGATATTCTAGTGACGAATACTGGGGGGCCTCAAAAAGCTCATTTTTTAGAAGTTTCAGAAAACCAGTGGCAAGAAGATTTTCAAAACCTTTGGATGAGCGTTGTGGAGTCTTTAAAAGTAGTTTTACCCAAGATGAAAGAAAATAATTTTGGACGAATTTTATTAGTGACCTCGATTGCAGCAAAAGAACCTCTGCCTGGTTTAACGACTTCAAATGGATTTCGAGCAGGACTACCAGGTCTTTGCAAATCGATTTCGAATGAGTATGCCGCTTATGGTATTACATTAAATCTGTTACTACCTGGATATACTAATACTGATCGGTTAAAAGAGCTCAATCTATCTGATGAAAAAATTAAACAAATGGTTCCTTCTGGACGATTAGGTGATCCTCAAGAACTAGCTGATTTAGCAACTTTTCTAGCTTCGCCGCGTGCTGGATATATCACGGGTCAAAGTATCGCTGTTGATGGCGGTGCCTTAAAAGGACTTTAGTTTTTTATTTTCGATTAAAGCTAAAGGGCTATCAGGTAGTTCTGGCAAATTTAATAGACTTTCCACAACTCCGTGATTGACATGCGGGTTATTATTTCCACAATCCTTAATACTAAGTGGAACCCAAATAAAATCAGGATTTTTTGATTGCCAGAAGCCTCCGATTATTTGTCCTTGATCATTTTGATTCAGAATATATTGATAAGTTCTTTTGATTGCGGGAGCCAATCCTGGCGGATAATTTTGACTACTATCAAACTTTCGGTACGTTAAGTTAACTATGACTTCAAAAGCAGTGGTGCTTATTTTACGAAGATTCATGTTATAGCCAGAAACGGGTTGATTGTAGACAACGGTATCTGCACGGTAATCAATAATAACAGATTTTTTTAAGCTTCCGATATAGTAAATAAGAGTTTTATGAAAAAGAGCAGGATCAATATCAAGGGGGTTATCAGTCGCACGTCCACGATTGCGTTTACCAAAAAAAGCTGTGACTACGCAGTAGTCTGTTTCGGCTAAAATTCCTTTTTGATCGGCAACTGTGAATGTGATTCCACTTAAAAGATCGAACCTCGAAAATCGTGGTTCTTGTCGAAGAATTGAACTGGCAGCCCAACCATTACAATGGCCTTCCCAGCCCACTCCTTTGTAGCGGTGGTTCGCGTTTTCCCAAGACCGAGCAGTTGATGAAATTCCAGTTTGGCTCTGAACAAATTTGTCATATTTTGCAAGAGGAGAGTTTTCTGAACCTGAAAGGGGTTGGTTTTTATAAGGCCACCAAAAGCCACGCCATGGAACCACGGCTGCGCTTTCAAAAGATGAAAACTCACCCTCTTGAAGTAGAAAAAGAGGGCCGTTTTGAGATTTTATACTGATAAGAGTATTCAAAACCGATTCAGCGCTTTTAATGTCAAGAGTGGGCCGAGAAACTGGTTTTAAATTGAGAGGTTCATTAATCGGTACGGGAAAAGGATTAAATTCACTGCCGTTAACTTTGTGAAAAGTAATCTGTCCTTTTTGCAGCGACCCATGAGTGATGTTTCTATTTTCATCGACTGTAAAGCTAAGCTCTAATTTAACAACGGCTTGGTCGGCATTAAAGACAAAAAGCGGAGCTTGGTTCTGGTCCCCACGATGATAGCACCATATTTGAGTCATCGATTTTAAAAACTTCCGCTCATGTTTAATTTCAGCTTCAGGACTTTCAGTTAAAAAAAATTCATAACAAGTCGTTCGCCTAATTTCAAAAAGAGCAGATGCTTTAATGAAGCCTGAACTTAAGAAAAGTAAAAATAGAGACAACAAAATAACTTTAAAGGCTTTCATTAAGAAGGCTCCTTTTCTGAGATCATTAAAGTTTCATTTTGATTAAATTTCCAAGAGACTCTATTTAAAAAAGAATTTTTTTATAAAAACATTCTTTTTTAAATTTAAATAATTTTTGTTCTTGAAAAGCTGATTTTTAACATCAAACTTGAAAGTCCGATGATGTACCAACACAAAAAAATATTTTTGGATTTATTTATTTTTAGAATTCTGACGTTTTAATTTTTGAGCAGACGTGCGCGGGGGCTTGGGCGGGTGCTTCGATTTATTTTCAAGTGAAAGTGCTTTTTTTTCACTTAGTTGAGAAATCAGCTTTCCATCTCTTTCAGTTACAAGATTGATGACAAGTCCGGCACGGCCAGCCCGAGCTGTCCTACCAGCACGGTGAATGTAGTTTTCCATTTGTTCCGGTAGATGGTAATTAATAACGCGACCCACGTGATCCAAGTCTAAGCCCCGGGCGGCTAAATCTGTGGAAACTAGTAAATCAAGATGGCCGTCTCGAAACTTTTTTAAATTGGCTCGTCGTTCATTTTTATCCATTTCGCCACGATACATGGCACAAGCATAACCTTTTTCTTTTAATTCTTGAGTGAGTTTGTCACATTGTTCTCGAGTATTAGTGAAAACAAGGGTGCCTCCTGTGACTTTTTGTTTCAGGATTTTTTCAAAAAGTGGCCATCTTTTACCATCTTTTACCATTTGATTTTGAGTTGTCAGGCTTTTAACAATTTTTCCACTGCCAGTCGTTCGTATGATTTCAGCTTTTGAAAAAAGGTTATTGATCAGCTTTTGAACAGACGGAGAAACTGTCGCGGAAAAAAGAGCCATTTGAAGACCCGCTGGACAGGCCGCCACGATCGAGTCTGAATCAGGTAAAAAACCTTGATCGAGCATTTGATCGGCTTCGTCAAAAATAAGCATTCGCACATCTGTCAAATCAACCAATTTATGATCCAATAATTGAACCAGCCGTCCTGGAGTGGCTAGGAGTATTTCAAAAGTTTCTGCAATGTTTCGCCGTGCTTGCTCAAAAGCCATTCCGCCCAATGCGGGCCGGACTCGAAGTCTTGTTTGATGGGTGAGTGTTTTAAAAACTTTTGAAACTTGTTCTCCCAGTTCTCGAGTGGGAACCATAATAAGGGCTCGAGGTGCGGATTTTTCAGTCACAGGTTGACCCTGATTTTCAAGTGTTTTGAGCTGATGTAAGAGCGGCAAAGCATAAGTGAGTGTTTTTCCACTTCCAGTTTCTGAAACGCCCACGACTGATTTTCCCGACATAAGCAAGGGGATCGCTTTTTCTTGAATTTCCGTAGGCCGGTTCAATTTTTTTTCTTTTAATGTTTCAAGTAAGGAGGGTAAAAGTTCAAACGGGCTAAATGAATTCATAGTCAAGCGTCCTTCGGATCTGAATAATCTTTTAGAATCAAAGAATACTAACCTTTTTCTGATGAAGCTCCCTAGTGGAATCTTTTAAAAGGCTCATTATTCTTGAATTTAATAAAATTATTACTTAGCCTTTCGCTCTGGGACTATGCTTTTAAGGGAGTATTATTTCAGACTTGAATTTGACTTGGGTGAAGTCTTTCCGGATACTGTGAATTAAATCAGATGAAATTCCTAAGACTTCCAGATCCACTTTTAACTTTTCTTTTCGAAAATGAAGATATTCTTGCTCTTGATAAACCGTATGGCTTTAATACTCATACCAACGACTCAAAAATTGAACACTTTGAGCACATACAAGACGGTTTAATTGAAATTTTAGAAAAACAGTTGAATCAAAAACTTTATATTATTCATCGATTGGATCAAACGACAACGGGTGTGATTATTTTTGGTAAAACTCAAGAAGCCGCTAAAAAATATGCAGAATTCTTTTTTAATCGCCAAGTGAAAAAAACATATCTCTTTGTAACCTCTCAGAAATCAATGAAAAATGAATTTTTGATTGACCAAGAGATTGTTCATAAAGCCAAAGAGCTTCAAGCTTTGACCACTTTTAAGCTTTTACAAAAATCTCACTCTTTTGAGCTATGGCAAGCGAATCCGCAAACGGGGCGTAATCATCAAATTCGAATTCATGCAGAAGCGGCTGGAATTTCATTGTTGGGTGACGAAAAATACGGAGGTGAAAAATATTCATTTCTTTGTTTGCATAATCAAAAAATCGAATTTCCGAATGGAATTGTGATTCAGTCAAGAGCTCCAATCTATTTTAAAAATCTCAGTCTTTTGAAAAACTCAGAATTATGTAAAATATTATTTGAAGCCGATCGGAGACAGAGGCTTTTTGCCATTCAAAGCAAGCAATGCTTTAAGTTAGCATCTGTTAATTTGTTAAGTCATGAAAAAAAAATGAATCTAGATCATTATGGTTCTTACTTGGTTATTAATTGGACACAAGACAGTTGGACTGATCAAGAGAAAAAAATATTTTTACAGTTTGTAGATCTAATAAAAAAACCTTTGATTGTGAAATTTTCTAACTCCAGCCAGACTCTTTTCCCGTCGGATTCAAAGATTCAAACACAGGAAAATTTTTGGAAAGCTCAAGAGAATAAAATAATTTATGAATTACAGTCTGATCCAAAGCAGCCGATAGGTCTTTTTTTAAATCAAAGGTTACAGCGTAACTGGGTTTTAAATAATTCAAATGAAAAATCCGTCTTAAGTCTTTTTTCAAGTAATAGTGGTTTTAGTCTGGCTGCAGCATTGGGGGGCGCCCAAAGCGTGACAATCATCGAGTCACAAAAAAAATGGCTTAATTGGACACAAAAAAACTTTGCGATTAATAACCTACCTTATGAAAAGTATGATTTTTTATACCGAGACAGTTATAATTATTTAAAGCAGTGCCTCAAGAAAAATATCAAGTATGATCTCATCACGTGTGAGATTCCAACATTTGCTAAATCTGAAAAAAACGTTTTTAGAATTGAATCTGATTTAGAAGGGTTTCTTGAACACTGTTTCTTAGCTCTTAATAAACAGGGACAAATTCTTTTTTCAACGGCGTACCCTGGATTGAAAATTGACGATCTTCGAATATTAATATTAAAATTAGAAAAAAAATTAAGAATTCAAAATCTTGAAGTTTGCTGTATTTTACCTTCTTTAGATTTCGAATTACCGGCAGAAAAAGTTATTCTGAAATCATTTCTCGTGACGAAAATGTAAAGGTATTTAAATGTCCCCTGTGTTATATGCTCTTTTTGCTAATATTTCTTTTGCAACAGCAAGTGTGTATTTCGCAACATATTCAAAAAAAATATCAGCTTCATGGGTTAATTATTTTAAAGCCTCAATAGCATTTATTTGTTTCACCAGTGTGACGCTCGTTTTCGGACTTCAAACGGATTTGCCATTTCGAAGTGTTGCATTTTTAAGCTTAAGTGGTACTTTAGGTCTTTTTATAGGGGACATTTTTTTACTCAAAGCTTTTACTCATTTAGGATCAGGACGTGTTCTGATGCTTTTTGGTTTTCAACCCCTCATTTTAGGCGTAGCTTCGATCTATCTTTTTAATCAGCGCTTTTCACTACTAAATGTTGTAGCCGTCATATTTTTGATGGGTTGCCTTTTCACTTTTAGTCTTGAGTCTTTTAAGCAGAAAGGTCATTGGGATTTAAAAGGTCTTGGCTATGCCATCATCGGAGTTGGTTTAGATGCCGCTGGAGTCCTCTTAACAAAATCAGCTTTCGAAGACAATCCAACACTTTCTCCATTCTATGCGAATGTCTTTCGAAGTGGAGCTGCTGTTTTAGGCTTTTTTATTTTAAGCCGGCTTAATTTTTTCCAGCTCTCGCTATTTCGTCCGCTTGATCTTATGAAAAAATTGGAAGTTTTAAAAATAGTGATGGTTTGTTTTTTAGGAACATTTGTTTCACTCGGATTTTATATGATGGCTATGAAGCACGGACATCTTGCAACGGTATCTGCTATCGCTGGGACAAGTCCACTGTTTGCAACTTTATTTGAAACAATAACAGGTCAAAAGAAATTAACCGCTTACCTGTTTATCGGAACTTTTTTTTTCCTATGCGGAGTTTTTATTATCGGGATGGGTTCGAATCTCAATTCATCTTTATTTTAGGGTTCTAAAATTAATCTAAGTTCTTAGCCCAAGGTCTGACTTAATCTTTAAATTCTTGTTAAGAAAACTTCACAATCTTCTGGATGACTAGCATTTAAATTTTTTAACTTTTTTTTAATCAAAATTGGGTTGATACTATTCATAGGTTTTGATGAATGATCATGAGGAGTCTAAAATGTTAACGGATGATAAAAGTAGATGTTTGCTAATCGTTGAAGACGAACAAGATTTACTTGATATCTTAATTGAAACTTGTAGCGTTCAAACATTGTCAATTGAAGTTGCAACGAATGCAGAAGAAGCTTTAGCCGTATTGAATAAAAAAAGAATTGATGCTGTGTTATCTGATATTAATTTACCCGGCATGAGTGGGCTTGACTTGCTTTCCCATGTCCGAATTTCTGGAAATGAAGTCCCTTTTGTGTTTCTTTCTGGTTATGCAGATCAAAAGCATTTAGCTCAAGCTTTGTCTTTTGGCGCTACAGAATTACTGCAAAAACCCTATGATGAAGATCAATTATTAAGACATGTGGAACTTTCATTAGATTTAGGCTGTGCATTAGCTGAACTTAATCTTGAACTCAAGTTTTTTTCTGAAAATGCAATGATTCCTGCAGAAAAGCTTCGTCGAGTAAAAAAATCTCGGCATGAACTCTGGAAACTTAAAATGCAGAATGAGATTTATAAAATCAAAAAAAATTTAACGATCTAAAATAACTTTAAGTTAAGATGCCGCAGCGAATGTGGACTCAATTTTTTCAACTAGTAAAGTCACATTAAGAATCATAAATGTCTTTTTTTCACCTTTGGTGTCTGTCATTTCAACAATTTCTTCGATAGCACCTTGTAAGGCCGCATTTGAACCAGAAGCCACAATACTTGGAATTTTTAATTTACTGGCTTCGTCAACATTTTCAATTGCTTCAACGGAATCTACCAGTAAACCCAGTCGAGATTGTTTGCCCCGGACGATAAGGACTCTTGAGTGAATTGAATCTATTTTTTCAGAAAGACCATAATATTTTCTTAAATTAATAACAGTCACAATTTCACCGCGCATCTTAAGCACTCCCGTAACATAGTCGGGGTAGCCTGGGGGTCTCATAATATCAGTCGGTCCGATCGCAA
>JAOASS010000022.1 GCA_030158485.1 Pseudobdellovibrionaceae bacterium
ACTCCCCAGCCTGCCGTTGTCGACATGATTTGGTTTGGATTCGATTGATCTGGAATACTTATTTCTTCTGTATTAATTTCGACAGGTTTGAATGTAGAGTTTCCATTCAGTTTGATCAGCGCATAATCATAATCCATTGTACTAGAAGAGTAACTAGGATGAGCGATAATTTGAGCGACAGTAAAAGATTCGCCACGAGCCAAGTCTTTTTGGTTTGTTAAGCCGATATGAACTTTTGCAATACGTCCCCCACGAACGCAGTGGGCTGCAGTTAAAACCCAGTTCGGCTTAATTAAAGATCCACCACAAAAATGGCTGGCTGAATTAGCATTTGAGTGCAAAGAGGCAATAAACGGAAATTCCGTTGGCCCAGCTTCTTCCCCTCCTACTATGAGTGTACCCGTGCGCGATGCGTAAGCTGCGCTCACAAATATCATCGATGCAACAAACGTGATTAATTTTTTTGACATATTTTTTCCCCTCGTAGCCAGTTCTAATTGGCCTGTCTTACAAGCTTTCCTGGTTTTTTAAGGCTTGGCAGTTCAGAACAAAGAAAACTAGCTTTGGGTCCAGTCGTGTTTTGAGAGGCTTTTAATAAAACTCTGTTCATCAGATTAAAAATGAAAAAATGAGAATATTAATTCTTCTTAAGAAGAGGCCTCAGATCAATATGTGAATCGTAAGGGTTTGTTGAAACCACTCATCATTACGGAAAATTAAACATAATTAATTATTTTTTTCTGTATTTACGATTTTGTTTAATCAGATATTTGCCGAAGCTAGAGCAAGATAATAATTAAAATATGAAAAGGCGATCTTATGACTTTTAAAATGAAAATGATTTTGATAACTGCGTTTACTGTTGTAACTGGAATTGGAATTTCCTCATTCGTTGCTTATTCACGAGTGCAAGCGCAAGGAGAAGAAGCTTTGTCGGAAAAGTCCAGAGCGATTCTTTCGCGAATTGAAGCGGTAAGAGATTACGTTGCAAGCCAAGGTGGTTTTAAGCTAGCCGTTGAGCAAACAATGGCAAAATATCCAGATGGTAATGTGCCTGATGAAGTTAAGAAAGAAGTCGTCGTACATGTTCCCGTATTTGCGGCTATGAAAGTTGCAGTGCAGGATGCAGCGAAAGATCATTATGAATTCAGAGTTTTTTCAGATGAACCTAGAAACAAAGACAATCAAGGCACACAAGCTGAACTTGAAATATTAAGAAAATTTGAAGCTGATGCTCAACTAGCAGAATTGGTGGAGAAGAAAAACAATAAATTTTATGTTTATCGACCAGTTCGATTGTATGAAAAAAGTGGTTGCATGGCTTGTCATGGTGATCCTGCGACATCGCCATTTAAAAATGGTCGTGATATTTTAGGTTACAAAATGGAAAACTGGAAAGATGGAAAACTGCACGCTGTTTTTACTATTATTTCTGACCTAGAACAAGTTCAAGAAGCTTCTGCAAGAGTTTCTTGGTTGATTTTTGGGTTTTCGGCTCTGGGTGGTCTTGCTTGTCTTATAACGGCATTCATTTTAGTCACTAAATCTGTAAGCCGATTAAGTGCTGTGTCTGCAGACTTGGCTT
This sequence comes from Pseudobdellovibrionaceae bacterium, assembly GCA_030158485.1. Classification (GTDB taxonomy): domain Bacteria; phylum Bdellovibrionota; class Bdellovibrionia; order Bdellovibrionales; family Bdellovibrionaceae. The sequence goes on from JAOASS010000022.1 coordinate 1,586, forward strand.
CATCAGGTGGACAAGTTAAAATGGCCAGTCATGAAATTGCGTCCTCTGCGGAAAGTCTGAGCGCTTCAACTTCACAAGCGGCAGCTTCCATAGAAGAAACAACTGCATCGACAGAACAAGTTTCAAGTATGATCAAGCTTAATGCTGATAATGCTAACACAGCTAAAGGTTTATCAGAAGAAAGTGAACAACAAGCGCTTCGTGGGGCAGACCAAGTCCAGAAGTTAATAGTTGCAATGGATGAAATTTCAAAAAGTTCGTCTAAAATCGAAGAGATCACTACAGTCATAGATGATATTGCTTTTCAAACAAACTTGCTTGCGCTAAATGCGGCTGTTGAAGCAGCACGTGCGGGGGAACAAGGTAAAGGATTTGCGGTAGTGGCAGAAGCCGTTAGAGCTTTAGCGCAAAGAAGCTCTAGTTCTGCGAAGGAAATTTCGGATTTAATAAAAGATAGTGTTAATAAAGTGAAGCTTGGATCTGAATTGGCAGCAAAAAGTGATACATCATTAACTGAAATTGTTCGAATTGTGGGCAAAGTATCACAGCTTAATAATGAGATATCGTCTGCTTCCAAAGAGCAATCCGCAGGATTAGAAAATATTAACAAAGCTGTTAATGAAATGGACAAAGTAACTCAGCAGAATGCGACTTCAGCTGAAGAGACTGCGGCCGCGTCCCAAGAGCTATCATCTCAAGCTGAAAATTTAAATCAGTTGGTTGTTGAACTTCAAAATATTTTATTCGGTACGAATGTAGTAGTTCAGGCAACAGCGCGCCCGATTTCTGATAAAGCAAAAGAAGATTTTTTGCCACTAGCGGCCGGTCCTAAGGGTGTTAAAACACTGAATTCATTCGATAAAGCTTCTTGATTTTTTTCTTCAATTCAGAATTGAATAAAAAGCCGCAGAATCAACCCTGCGGCTTTTGTATTTAAAGATTTTTGTAGTAGGTCCTTTGTTCTGGATCCGAATTAAAATTCGCTTTTTCAATTGCCAATGGAATGCTTTCAAAAAATATTTTTCTTTCCGTTATTGAAAGGCGTATTGATTTGGGTAACCCTGTTAAAACCTGTACGGACCCGCTACCAGCTTCGGGACTGAGCATGTCAATACCCAATATTATCTTACTTAATTTCAAGGAATTTATTTTTCTTTTTAAAATAATTCGCAATTCTTTTTCAATATTTTCGCCGTGTGATGCGATCAGATTTCTTTTATCTTTTTTAACGCCCTCGGGAATGAAAGAAATTCTTTTTTTTGAATCAGAAGTTTCTTCTGCTAAATCCTGAAGAAGTCTTTTTTTATCCGCTAGGCTAAAGGGTGAATTTCCAAAAGCTACAAAGTCATCACCACTATGTAAAGTGTGCGGAAAGTAGCGTTTTACGATAACGTTCATAGAAGCTAGTTGTTTTTGAAATTGTATTGTTACTCGAGTCTCTGAAGATCGTGAGTTATGAATAGCATCCGAAACGCTTTCGCTAGAAGCTAAGGCTTGCGCTACAGCATGAATATTAAGAGCTCCAAGTCCCATAAAGTCAGCACTCATCCCACCCCAGTCCGCAGCTTCTAGACTCGCAATGTTTCTTTCTGCCATCATAAGTGAAGGAGAAAACGTGTCGACTAAATCTTTATAAACTTTGAGGTCTCTTATGAGCGGTAAAGTCACTTTTTCTTTCAATACAGATATTTTGTCAGGATCTTGTTGGCCAAAAGCATCAATAAGTGCATTTTTAATACTTTCTAGATCTTCTGTTTTGCGTAATATTTCAAATACTTCGATTTGTGGTATTGCCAGACTTGAATCTGTTTTTTGATCAAAAAGGTCAGTTCCCTCTAAAGATTTTAGTAGAGAAATTCTAAAATTTTGTTGCCACTTGAGTGCATCTAGCAAAACGCCTTGAACTTCGGGGCTTGAATAAATTCTAATTTGATTGAAGCCTGACAAGTAGCGAGATACGCGCGCAGACAAGTTTGCTTCATCAGCAGAAAAGCCCAAACCGCAGCGAAACCATTCTTGTGGCTTATCTGAAGCCTTAATATGTCCTTGATTAATTAAAAATTCAGAGAAAATTTTATTAGCGGCCTGAAAATATCGCGATTTATCTTTTTCAAAATCAGGAAGCGAGATGTTTTTTTTAGAAAAATCAGTATAAATTCCTTGGTATGATTTATAGTCTGAATACAGCAAAGTATTCTTTTCCAGACCCCACTTTTTGACAAGTTGGCTTCCCAAACTTTCTAAAATTTCTTTATATTTATTTGAAATACTTGTAACGTAGTTTTTATCTTTTAAAATCGTATTGAGTTCTCGCAAATTAGAAAGCTCAACACTAAAAAAAAGATTTCCATCAGTTGATTTTGATCTTTGGGAAAAATTAATCCAATTTTGACGTTGGCTGTTTGTTGTGAAGTCATAATCTAAATACTGTTCAACAAATTTTTCAACATTTTCGGTTCGTGAATTTAAATTTTTCTCTTTACTGATCAAAGCTCTGCAAGAATGAACTTTTTCTAAGCTAAGGTTTGCCGGTGATCTGAAGCAGATCGTGTCAAGTGTTTGAACTTCTTTTTGATGATGCACCCAAAAGAAGAGACCTAAAATTAAGCCTGTAGCTAACATAATGACCTTATCATTTAAAAAATTGAGAAGTTGAATCAAATCTAGGATCTCTATAGAATAGAAGAATGTCCATTAGAGTTTTACACATAGGAACTGAATACACATGGCGAGGCGGGGAAAACCAAGCGCAGTTACTTATTGAAGGATTAAAAAATCGTGTCGACGACCAATTCGGCGCGACCCCTAAAAAAAGTGTCGCTTACAAAGAAAAGCGATGGAATTGTGAGCTTCTGGGTTTAAATTCGGGGAATCCATATGATCCGGTTAATATTTTTCAAGTAGTTAAATTCGTACGGTCCAAAAAAATAACAATAATAGATGCTCATACTGCAAAAGCACATACTTTAGCTTTAAACGTTTCTATTTTTTTACCGGATATTAAAATAGTTGTGCATCGGCGAGTGGATAACAAGCCTAAAAAAAATATTTTGACTCGATATAAATATTTTCATCATCGCATCACCAGGTTTACGGCCATTTCTAGCTACATTCGGGAAGTATTATTAGAATATGGAGTTTCTCCTGACAAAATTTGTGTCGCAAGAAGTGCTGTAGGTCATGAAATCTATCAGAAAATTCATCGTACCCAATGTCAGATTGAATGGAAGAAAAAGTATAAAATTCCTGCCAATCACATTTTGATTGGCAATGCTTCGGCTCTTTCATTACAAAAAGGACATCAGACTCTATTGCTAGCAATAGCAGAACTTCAAATGTCGATTCAAAATTTTTCGGTATTAATAGCGGGTGATGGTGATCTGAAAGAAAGCCTTAAAAAACAAAGTATAAAAATGGGTTTATCGAATAGAATTCAATTTATTGGGTTTATTAAAAATGTCCCTGAGTTTTTATCATCGCTCGATATCTTAGCTGTGCCATCGAATAATGAAGGGCTGGGCACAGTTATTTTAGATGGAATTTTGGCGGGCTGTGTTGTTGTGGGCAGTCGTGTGGGTGGAATTCCAGAAATTATAACTCATAATCAAACCGGGTTACTGCAGGAAGTAGGAGATTATAAAGGTTTGGCTCAAAATTTAGGGAACTTGATTGAAAATCCACAATTAGCCGAAAAATTGAGATTAGCGGCCCAAAAACGGGTTCGGGATGAATTTAGTCTTCAGTCAATGGTTGAAGGAAACTACCAAATTTATCAAAGTATCATCAAATAACAACATACAAATTTCGTTGGACTCGTGCACAAGTCGAGTTATAGATACTTTCCAGCACAAGAGGGGTTTTCATGTCTAAAAAAGATATATTTGGCGACGAAATTAAGACAAGTGAAACTGATTTTACAAGTTTGTTTGAAAAATCAATTGATCAGGCATCAAGACGCTTAAAAGTGGGTGACCAGCTTAAATCTGAAATTTTAAGCATTGGCCAAGAAGAAGCATTTGTATCAACAGGATCACCACAAGATGCTGTTATTTTAAAAATTGATCTTTTAGACGAAAATAAAAACCTCAAATATAAAGTGGGCGATATTCTGGATGTTGTCGTAGTGAAAGTAAAAGGTGGCGAAATTCGAGTCACTCGCAAAGGATCGAAAAAAGCGGCAACTGATATCGATAGTTTGCAAGATGCAGCAGATATGGAGCTTCCAATAGAAGGCCGAGTTATCGAATTGGTAAAAGGCGGATTTCGAGTTGATGTTCAAGGCCAAAAAGCGTTTTGTCCCATTAGCCAAATAGATTCTTTATTTGTTCAGTCCGGTGAAGAGTATATTGGTCAAAAGTTAGAATTTTTAATTACAAAAATTGATGAGCAAGGAAGAAATATTGTCGTTTCTAGAAAAAAACTTTTACTTTTACAGCGCGCTGAGAATGAAGGCGTTTGGTTGGAAAAGAATAAAGTGGGCGATATTTTGATGGGAACTGTTACTCGTCTTGAATCTTATGGCGCATTTATAAAGTTTGATGATGGCGTTGAAGGTCTTGTGCATGTATCGGAAATTGGATTTTCCCGTATTAAGCATGCGTCCGAATCTCTTAAAGTTGGAGAATCTGTACAAGTTAAAATTTTGAAAGCGGAAGAAGAAGATCAAAGGCTTAAAATTTCTTTATCAATTAAGCAAGCTGGCGGTATCGGAGACCCTTGGATGAGGGTTCCCGTCGATTTCCCAGTTGGAACAATTATGAATGCAATAGTTGAAAAGAAAGAATCTTTTGGACTTTTTATTCAAGTTGCTCCAGGCATTACAGGCTTATTGCCGCGCTCTAAATGGAAAGACTCTGTTGAATCGGCTCATTACGAAAGTAAAAAACGTGGGGATGTAATACACGTCAGAGTCGATCAGATTCAATTTGAAGAAAGAAAGCTAACTTTAGGTCTTCCAACAGAAGCTGAAGATTTATCATGGCAGTCACATATCACCACTCAGAAAAATTTTGGTTCTTTTGCAGACGCTTTCCAAAAAGCATCTGCAAAGCCAGCTAAAAAATAATTTTAACTGTTAGTTAAACAAATGTCCCATTGTTTTAAAGACAGTTGAAATTCAATTTTGGCGATTTCAAGATCTCTTTTAATGTCGACAAGTTTTTGATGTGACTTATCTGAAAATTCTTTTCGAAGCGACTGATATTCTACTTTGAGCTTCTTTATTTGTTCTTGCGCATCTAAAATGCGTAAATGTAAGTGTTCAATTTTTTCTTGTGAGTAGCCTCGAGCTTGTAGACGCATTTTATCCATTTTTAATTTGGCTTTAAGAATTTCAGTGTCAGGAATTTTTTTTAACTTTTTGGCAAGGCCACAAAGCCATAAAAATCGGATTGTCCATTTCGTTGGGTCCCACTGGTACCAACGAATGCCATTTCTATAATCGAATTGAAAAGTATGATGAAAATTATGATAACCTTCGCCATGAGTTAAAAATGCGACTAGTAAGCTATCCCGCGCGCTGACTTTGTCGGAATATGTTTGTTTCCCAATTGTGTGTGTGAGCGAGTTCACCAAGAATGTGCTTTGTTGTGTTAAGACAACTCTGAGTCCACCAGCAATCAAAAATCCAGCCCAAAAAGAGCCCAAAAAATAACCCACAATACCAGGAAAGATGAAGCTCATGAATATTGCTATTGCGAGATAGTATTTGTTTTGCCAAACGACCAGTTTATTTTTTTCAAGATCGGGTGCTGAAATAGGAATATTAATAGAATCTTCATAAAATAACCATCCCATATGGGCATACCAAAAACCTTTAGTGATAGAATAAGGGTCTTCGTCACTATCTACTTTTTGATGGTGTTTTCTATGGTCAGAACACCATTTTAGAGCCGATCCTTGCCAAGCAGAAGCTCCAATTAAAAGAAATAAAAATTGAGGAATTGCATGCGCTTCATAACTACGATGTGACATGAGGCGATGATATCCAGCTGTTATACTGAGATTCGTTAGAAAAGCGAAGATAAGTGAAAAAATAAGAATTCCAGTTGGCACTCCGTTCTGCAAGATATACCAAGGAACAGCTATAAAAGTTATAAGAGGCATGAGGGTTAGAAATAATGTTGTCGGCCAATAAATTTTTTTCTTACTTTTTATCATGTAATCTCCTGATGATCGAATTTTACTGAGCATTGCTAGTGCTACTTCAGGATAAACTATTTTTATTTTAGATGTGAAAAAAATTAATATTTAAATGACGCAAATTTGCTCAAGCAGGAGTAATTGCCCTAATTTTATTAAGAGATCTGGGTTTTTTAAATGAAATTAGTTACGTTTTTTATCGCGACTGACGAGCTTGATTCCTAAAGCCATTTCTTCATTTCGAATAAGCTCTTGATCTGGAATAGAATCTCTTTTGAGATCAAGGATATTTTTTTTGTGCTGTTCGATTTCAAAAGTAGAAGCAATCACTTCTTTTAGTAAATCAATCGTGACGGGTTTATCTATAAAGTCCACAGCACCTAACTTTATTGCTGATTGAACAAGGTCTTTTGTGCCATTTCCCGTCATAAATATAACAGGTGTTTGAATTCCCTTAAGGCGCATGCTCCTGACAAATTCATGTCCAGACATAAAAGGCATTAATATATCGGAAATGACTAAGTCGTAATATTTTTTTTCAACCAACGCGAGAGCGTCTTGTCCATTAAGAGCAATATCAATTTCGCTTAAATTGTCGACGAGCAGCTGCTTAAGTGAATCGGCTAGATCAATTTCATCTTCAACAATTAGAATGTGATTTTTTTTCAAAGGTATCCCCTGAATTCACAAATATGAACTAACGCAAAGAATAAGAGAATAAACAGGGCTCAATACGCTAGTTTCTTTTAGGCGCTTTTTTTCTTCGCCTTTTTCTTATAAACCTTAGCTTCAATTACCATGCGAGAATCTTCAAGCATAATTTGAACTAAACTGTCGCGGTTTACTTTTAGCATATCGATAAGCTTTTGAAAACAATGCGATGGCGGGGCGCAAAGGCCACGTTCCCAATTGGAAACGAACTGACTGTTCATGTTTCCTAGTGCATGTGCAAGTTCACGCTGAGTGAGGTTTGCTTCGATACGTTTCTGCTTCAAAAAATTTCCAAGATTTTTAAATTCGGTCATTCGGCCAATATATGTCAAAAGTGGGGTTGCTATCAATAGAATATTAAGACTACCGAATTAAATATTTTAAAAGAACTGAATAAAAAAACTTTCACATTCTCTTTAAAGGTCCCATTATTAAAGTATATTATGACAGCAAATGGTTTCATCATTTACGCCCTTATTTTTTTAGCATTTTCAGTTATTTCTGTTTTACTCTCTAAGCGCTTTGGATTCGGCTCTGTTTTAGGATACTTGGTTGCGGGAGTTTTAATTGGGCCATCAGTTTTTGGATTGGTACACGGAAGTGAAAGTTTGGCGCATTTTGCAGAACTTGGTGTGGTGTTTCTTTTATTTTTGATTGGATTAGAACTACAGCCCAAAAGATTATGGTCTATGAGGCGCCAGTTAACTGTTTTGGGTCTCGGGCAAACTTTAGTATCCACTGCCGCGCTAGGAGCTATTTTCCACTTTGCTATCGAAATGTCTTGGGTTCCTTCGTTAGTTGCGGGATTTGCCCTCGCACTGTCTTCAACAGCTTTTTCATTACAATCTTTGATTGAAAAAGGAGAGCTCAAAACTCCTTATGGCCAAAGCTCATTCTCTGTTCTTTTAATGCAAGATATTTTGGCTATTCCTGCATTAGCATTAATTCCAGCTTTGGGAGCTCAGCAACATTTGATTAACAGGAGCGCAGAAGCCGGCGCCTATAATTTCGGCACATTTTTGGCAATTCTTTTGTTTGTTGGCTTTCTGATTATTTCTTCACGAACTTGGGTAGGTTCACTTTTCCGTTTGATTGCGCTTCACGGAAGCCGAGAAATTTTCACAGCACTTACTTTGCTACTTGTTCTGGGTGTTTCTTATTTAATGCATACGATGGGTCTTTCTATGGGGCTTGGAGCGTTTTTGGCCGGAGTTCTTTTGGCGGATTCTGAGTACAGACATGAAATTGAAGTTGATTTAGAGCCCTTTAAAGCATTGTTGATGGGCTTTTTTTTTATGGCCGTTGGAATTACCGTTCCACTTGATAAGCTCATTTCGGATCCATGGAGAATTTTGGGTTGGGTTGCCGCATTAATGTCAGTCAAATTTGTGGTTATGTACGTTGTCGCAAGATTTGGAAAGCTAAGCCATGAAAACGCGAAAAAGACCGCACTTTATCTTGCACTAGGTGGGGAATTCGCATTTGTTATTACTTCTCTTACACTTAAAACTTCTTTATTCACGGTGGAACAAGCAAGCACTCTGAATCTAGTGGTGACTTTTTCGATGGTCTTGACACCTTTTCTTATTTTCTTACAAACGAAAATGGATGAAAGAAAAGAATCAAAGAAGAAAGATCTTAAAGATTATGATCAATTTGAGTCTGTAGAACCACAAATTATTATTGCGGGCTTTGGAAGAGTGGGTCAAATCTTTGGTCGCATACTCAGAGCTCAAGGAATTCCTTTTACCGCGATTGACCATGATCCCGATCAAATCCAATTATTACGAAAATTTGACAACAAAGTTTATTATGGTGATTGTTCCAGAGAAGAAATTCTTCGGGCTGCCGGAGCTGAAAATGCGCGATATATTGTTGTTGCCATTGATGATCCAAATGTTTCAGTTGAAACTGTCGAAATTATCAAAGAGAAATTTCCCAACATGAAAGTTTTTGCACGAGCTCGAAATCGACAACACGCCTATGAGCTTATGGACATGGGAATCCGATTTGTGAAGCGTGAAACAATTGATTCCAGCATTTATTTTGTGGAAGAATTGTTAGTCGAAATGGGAATGCCACAAGTCAAAGCACATCAGATCATTGAAAAGTTTAGACAACATGATGACTCGCTACTGCGTCAGCAATATGTTAATCGATTCGACGAAAAAGCCCTCATAAGTGCATCGAAGCTTGCCGTAGAACAGTTGGAAAAAGTGATGAAAGAAGACTTAACTCAAAGTTATGTCAGCTTTGAAAATAAAAAATCATAAATTTTTAAATTATAAAATGATGTCTCATGAGAATTCTATTTATGAGCTTCCATCTTATTTTCTACGACTAGGCTTGAAATATGTTTTTCTTGTCTGGACTGTAAAGATACTTTTTTCCGAGGTTTTTTAAAAGCAGAGATATCTTCCCTCAGATACGTGGGTAGGTCCCGTTTTCCTAATATCGAATAATCTTGAATAATAAGTTCTTTTGCTTTTTCTTCACCGATTTTAAGTTCGTTTTTAAGAAAAATCCAAAGCGATTCCGTTAAGTTCACAAGTGCAATTCCATAAGAGTCAGGGTGTCGCTTTTGCATAAAATCACTTAAATTCATGAAAATTTCAAAAAGCGAACCTTTCGTTTTTAAATAAGCTGTGGTCGTATTAAAGTTGCCACTGTTGGCGATGAGATCCCAATACTTCGCGAATCGAGTCATTCTTTGTATTTCAGAATAAGTCATGTGCTTATTTTTTAATATTTGGAAAGGTGGTTGATCGCTATAAGTCATTTCAAAAACTTTATCATGACGAATAACAGGAGTTCCTTTAAGACGCTTCAGTATTCCAACTTGGATTTCGTCAGGTGCCAGAGAAGCTAAAGCATCAAAGCCCTTACCAAAACTTTCGACGGTTTCGCCAGGTAGGCCCACTATCAAATCGGCATGGGTGTGCACATTTGTCTTTTGTTTTAAATATTTTAAATTTTCATCAATTCTTGTGTAATTTTGTCTGCGGCTGATATTTGCAGCGACTTGAGTATTCCAAGTTTGAATACCGATTTCAAATTGAAGTGCTCCTACTGGAAATTGTTCAATTAAAGATTTAAGCTCATCTGGAAGTCTATCTGGAACTAATTCAAAATGAAGAAACAGACCTTTATCAACTTGTGATAAGAAGAATTGCATGATTTCAGTACTGATTTTGGGGCTTAGATTAAAAGTCCTGTCGACAAACTTGAAAGTTCTTGCGCCTTGATCAATCAGATTTTGCATCTGATTTAGAAACGGTTTGATTGGAAAATTTCTGACAGACACATCTAAAGAAGAAAGACAGTATTCGCATTTATAAGGACAACCTCTAGACGCTTCAACGTAAAGAATTCTGGTTTTCAAGTCTGATTCTGAATAAAAATTGTAAGGAAGTTCAATTTTAGAAATTTCTGGAAGCGGACCTGTTATCAATTTTTTTGCAGGTTTGATATCGTTAAACCAGTCTTTACAAAATTCATAAAATAAAAAATCAGCTTCACCTTTTATAACATAGTCTGCGACTTGAAATAGGGCTTGGGGTTCAGTTTCGTAACTGATTTCGGGGCCTCCTAATACGACCGTAATATGAGGTGCTACTTTTTTAAGTGTTTGGACAACTTCTAATGTTTGGCGCGTATTCCAAATATAAACACCAAAGCCAACGATTTGGGGCTCTTTTGCCAGAATTTTTTCTACGATGTCTTTTGGATTTTGTAGAATCGTATATTCTGCGATTTCTGTATCTTGCTGTAATTCTTTAAGATTTGCGTATAGGTATCGCAGCCCAAAGGCCGCATGTTGATATGTTGAATTAAGGGTAGACAGTATGATTTTTGACACTTCTAACTCTATAGCAAAAAGTTTGAAAAACGTCACAGATTGAGTGTACTTAATTGTTATGGAAAGAAAACTTTACTTTTTTTTAGCGTTTTTTCTTTTTAATTCAGTTTCATGGGGCTGGTCGTCTTTTCGCGCCCGAATTGGATCAGAACAAGTTTTTCCTTACCAAAGCTCAAATCCAACAGTCGAACTCAAGACAACTCGAAACATCAACCAACAACAATCTGAAGAGTGCTATTTGTTTGCTTTTACGGGGGCTCTTGAAGTGGCTAACATGAATGCTTGGGGTCGGGCCCAAGCCCCTGAATTTTCTACAGAATACTTATTCATTCAAAAACTATTAGCTTGGTCAAAAGAAGTTTTAACCAACCAATCAAACTTGAATGACTCTTTTTATTTTTTAAATGGCGGAGATGTTCACCACGCCCTTAAAGTCAGTCTTGAAGTCGGCTTATTTCCACAGGAACTTTTTAAGCCACAAATCGATTTTGCTTATTGGAATTTTGAACTTTTGTACCAAGACGTAAAAGAAATAGTAAAATTGGGTCGCAAACGCTTGGCAAGCGCTTCGGCTGAAGTTTTGAAGGATGAAATAGTCAAAAAAACATTACTTCAGGTTCAAAATAGAATTGAAGTCGAAGCTGGTTTTCAGCCCCAGGAGTTTATTTGGGGTGGTAAAAATTGGAATGCGGGTAAGTTTCAGAAAGCTTTTGGAGTGAAGAAGGGATCTCATGTTTATATGATGTATGCTCAAGACAAGTGGGACATGGGTGATCCTTGGGATCTAAAAAATGCAGTTTCAGAAATGATCAAAGTATTTAAAGGGGCATTTAATTACAAACAGTCTTCTTGGAATCAAATATGGCAGTACTTAGTGGGATCTGTTGATCGAGGTTTGCCTTCACTTGTTTCAATGAGATGGGCCGGCAGTTATCATGTTTTAAACGTCGTGGGTTACGAATATAATAATCGAAATGAAATCGTCAGTTTTAAGTTGAAAAATTCCTGGGGCGAAGACTACGGCGACCGTGGCCATGCTTTCTTTGGTCTTCAGGATATTCAAAAGTATTCAACTTCAGTTTGGGGCTTTCGAGCCCCTTAAACTTCCAACATTTGTTTCACAAAGTTCGGTAAAGAAAATGAACCGATATGGACGCCTTCATTGTAGTAATGAAGCTGCTTTTCTTTGCTAAATTGAGCCGCTTTTTCTGGATTAAGATCTAATATTGGATTAAACGGTTTTTTGGAAGCAATTTGGAAGCTCCACATTCCAGTCGGGTAACTGGGGGCATAAAAAAGCATAGTGGCAGCATTTTTATCTCCAAATAGAGTTCGGATGCATCGATGTAAATCGACAAATGTTTTCTGATGAAAAAGTGGAGATTCCCCTTGAGAGACTAAAAGACCATGAGCTTTCAAAGACTTGTGACAATCTTTATAAAACGCAGCAGTAAAAAGTCCTTCCGCTGGCCCAACTGGATCTGAACCATCAACGATAATTAAATCGTATGTATGGGCTTCAGCTTTTTTAATAAAATCAATTCCATCGCCAATAATTAAATTCAGCTTAGGGTTATTAAAAGCAGAAGCAAGCTTTGGTAAATGTTCTTTGGAAGCCCTGATAACGGCTTCATCAATTTCAACCATCGTTACATTTTTAACATTTGGATATTTTAAAACTTCTCGGATTGTTCCACCGTCGCCGCCACCAATAACTAAAACATTTTCAGCATGAGAAGATAATAGCTGCATCGCGGGATGTACGATCATTTCATGATAATGAGCTTCATCGCGCTCAGTGCACATAACCATGTTGTTAATCGTGAGCATTTTACCGAAAGAAGGTGTATCAAAAACGCGAACTTGTTGAAATGGTGAAGATTCATTAAAAAGGACTTCGTTATAGCGAAGGCTTAGTGCTTGCAAATCATCTTTATCGGTAAACCAAACGTTGCGTTCAATTCGGTGTGCAGTTCCGGGAGCAATCGGTTCAGCATCGTTTCGTTTTTTAGGTTTGAAGTCATCCCGTTTCATCAAATGCATAGATCCACGGTTCATTTCAAGAGCTGAATACTTATTTGATTGAAAAGCTTTCTTGAGATGCTCAAAAGAAACCCAGGGGTCAACAGTTTCACCGCAAGTAAATAAATCAACGGCAGCATATCGGTATTCTGGCCATGTATGAATAGCTAAATGACTTTCTTGAATAACGACAACCCCTGAAATGCCCCAAGGAGAAAAGTGATGAAAGGTTGAATTGATAACTGTTGCACCAGCTGTATTAGCAGCTTCAACCATAGACTTTTCGACTCGGTCTACGTCATTCAGAATATCAGGATTACAATCTGTAAATTCGACTAGTATGTGGCGACCTAATGCTTTCATGTCATCCTTTTAGGGCTAATTTGTTAAGCGATCAATCACAATTTTCGAATTTCAAAACTTGTATGAATTTGTTGATCGTGAAAATCTTGAGGTATCGTTTGTTGAGTCGTTTCTAGAATTTTTGCTAAACTATGAAGTTTGGGCTCTAATTTAAACTTTCTTTTATTTGTAGAAAACAGCAAAAGCCCATCATGTTTCAACGCTTTTAAGCACTCTTCAATCATCCAAACATGGTCTTTTTCGATATCTAAAACTTGGTTCATGCGCTTTGAATTTGAAAAAGTGGGAGGATCTAAAAAAATCAAATCATAAGCATTTTGGGGTAAATCGTTCTGTAAAAACTGCAAGACATCGGCTTGTAAAAAAGAATGATTTTTGACTGGAATCTGATTGAGTTCAAAATTTCGTTTGGACCATTCTAAGTATGTGTTTGAAAGATCAACACTTGTGACATTTCCACCCCCAAGAGCCGAAGCAACACTGATTGATCCTGTATAGGAGAAAAGATTTAAAACAGTTTTTCCCTTGCTGGCTTTAAAAATTCGGTATCGAGATGGCCTATGATCAAGGAAAAGACCCGTGTCTAAATAGTCCCAAAGATTGACATAGAATTTAAACTGATTTTCTTGAATCACAAATTCATGATGATTTTCAGATAACTTTTCATATTGATCTTCGCCTTCTTGGCGAATTCGACGTTTTAAAATCAGTTTACACTCATCAATATTGAGTACTTTTTTGATCGCTTCGAGGGTGGGTGGCAGGTGATTTTTACCAGCGTCTTTAAGGACATCGGACTTATCATAAACAAGAACATGATCTTTGTAGACATCAACAATGTAAGGAAATTCAGGAATATCTCGGTCGTAGAGCCTAAAGGCTTCAAAGTGATTTCTGTCACTCCATGCTTTTAGTTTTCTGTAATTCTTTTCTAATCGATTTTGAATTGCACTCATATGGACTCATGAATTTAGACAAAAAGGTCTCTACATGGTAGAGAATAACAGTTAATCATATGAAAGTTTTACTTATTACACCCCCCATGACCCAAATGAATTCTCCTTATCCGGCAACTCCGTATTTGAAAGCTTTTTTAAACTCATTGGGTCACGAAGTTTATCAAGTTGATTTAGGTTTAGAATTAATTTTAAAAGTTTTTTCAAAATCAGGACTCGCTGAGCTTAAGGCGGCACTCAATAATAAGTGGGCGGGCCAAAATAAAGTTCATGATTCAGTTCAATTTTTTTTCGAAGCATACGAAGATTATCTTCAAACGATTGAGCCTCTGATAAGATTTCTTCAGGGAAAAGATCCTAGCTTGGCGCTCAGAATAGCGAATCGAAAGTTGCTTCCGGAAGGTCCCCGCTTTCTTGTTTTGCAAGAACATGAAATCTTAATTTCAAAATTTGGAGAAATGGGACTTCAAGACCAAGCTCAATATATGGGTTCACTTTATCTGGATGATCTTGCGGATGTGATAAAGCATGGTCTTGATTTGGATTTTGAATTTTCTCGTTATGGTGAAAAGCTAGCCTCTTCACAAAACTCTTTTGAACCTCTTTTTATAAAGCTCAATTCAAAATCAGGATTAATTGATATCATGTTAGAAAAAATTTTGATGGAAAAGCAAAATGAATTCAAACCAGAAGTTGTGGGAATAACGGTTCCATTCGCGGGAAATGTTTACGGTGGACTTAAGTCAGCTCAAATCTTAAAAAAGCAGAATTCAAACTTAAATGTGATAATGGGCGGTGGGTACGTAAACACAGAACTTCGCAATCTAAAAGATTCAAGAGTTTTTAATTTTGTTGATTATTTGGTTTACGATGACGGTGAAAAGCCTCTTGAACAATTACTGCTGTTTCTTGAGGGAAAAATACCTGAAAGTAAATTACTCAGAGTTAAGTCTTTAAAAAATGGAATTGTTGAAGATTTTAACAATATTGAAATCAAAGATTTTCCATTTAAAGAAAGCTTAACGCCAGACTATTCGGGTCTTCGTTTGGCGGATTATATTTCAATGGTTGAAATGCCGAATCCCATGCACCGTATGTGGTCTGCTTTTCGTTGGAATAAACTTATTTTGGCGCACGGCTGTTATTGGAAAAAGTGTACTTTTTGTGACGTCAGTTTAGATTATATTGGCCGTTTCGAGCCACAAAAAGCAGAACGTATCGTAGACCACATAGAAAAAATGATCGAACAAACGGGATCAACGGGCTTTCATTTCGTAGATGAAGCTGCGCCACCAGCGCTGCTGAAGCAACTAAGCCAAGAGCTTATTAAAAGAAAAATTAAAATTACTTGGTGGGGAAACCTTCGTTTCGATACGCTTTTTAGTGACGATTTGACCCAATTGATGGCTGATGCTGGCTGCGTGGCCGTTACGGGCGGGCTTGAAGTGGCTAATCCACGACTTTTGAAACTTATCAATAAAGGTGTCGAAGTTGAAAAGGTGGCAAAAGTAACAAAAGCATTCAAAGACGCAGGAATTTATGTGCACGCTTATTTAATGTATGGTTTTCCTACGCAAACAGATCAAGAAACAATTGATAGTCTGGAAGTTGTAAGGCAGCTTTTTGAAAATCAATGTTTGGATTCGGCTTTTTGGCATCGATTTTTAGCAACAGCCCATTCTCCTGTTGGAAAAAATCCTGAAAAATTCGGTATTAAATTAAAAACTCCACAAAAATACCAACAGGGTCTTTTTGCTGAATACGAAATCCCTTTTGTTGATTTGACAGAAGCCAGTCATAATGAAATGTCGTTTGGTCTTAAAAAAGCTCTTTATAACTTTATGCATGGTGTGGGTTTAGAAAAGCCGCTTCACTTTTGGTTTGACCAAAAAGTTCCAAAGCCCACTTTAAAAAAAGATTACATACTTCAGATTTTGAGCTAAAAATTTTTATTGGATAGTTTCAAAAGCAGAGCTCACGCCTGAACTTTTTGTATACGCGCTCATGTTTTCGGGCTTTTGAGTATAAACACGCCAAAAATACTGTTTGTTATTTTCTAAATTTTTAACTGTGTACTCTGTGTAATCAACAAGCTGTTCGTTTGTTATAATCCATTTAAAATTGGAATCAGTTGCAACTTGTAGATGATATTTGACGCCTTCCACAGCTTTCCACTTTAAAGTGACTTCGCTGCCTTTAATTTGACTTAAAAAAGCGGGTTCTAGAAGTTGAGTCTTTTCTGGAGTTTCGGAAAGGCTTTTATTGGCTTCAGGCTGTTTAAAAACCTGGTTCCAATCTTTATGAGATTTGGCACCCTCTTGATGAGCTTCGCCTGTTGCAGCCGCAATAGAAACCTGAGATGTGAGGGCCAATAAGATCGAAATTAAAAGCTTCATAGTTTTCCTCTTCAATTTGAACGTGTCTTCAATTTTTAAGGTAAAACGCCATAAAAAGGAACTACTTGTCGCGACTCTGTTGTGTATTATGGCACTTTGTGTTATCACTTTTGGCGGTTGAACAGACTGTCGCTTTAAGTTTTAAAAATTTGAAGAGGAAAGTCCGGACTCCGCTGGGCACTGCATGGGGTAACGCCCCTCCACCGCAAGGTGAGGAACAGTGGAACAGAGAGAATGTCCAGGGCTTCGATCCTAATTCCGGGAACGGGAGGTTTTAGGGGAGCTGCTGGAGTGAAAACAGCTAAACTCTGCAGGGAGCAAGATCAAATAGGAAGGCTATCTTGAAGTTTGAAGTTTAAGTTCATTCTTAAGCTAAAAATGAAAAGAAAAGTGTGGCCCGCACGAGCTTTCGGGTCAGATCGCTTGAGGTCCTCAGTAATGTGGATCCTAGAGAAATGGCAGTCGTTCTGGGTTTCAATGATTCGTGAAACTTAGAAAACAGAATCCGGCTTATGTTTAACCCAGGTGAATCTTTGAGGGGCTCTTAAGTGAATTCTTAAGGGCCCTGACCTTTTTACGAACTAGCAGATTGATATTTTGTCAGTGCAAACTTCCAAAATTGGCTTGTTAAAATCAAAGCAAGTGGGGCGGCTAAAATGCTCCATGCGTAAACCCAGAATTCTGGTGGGTCTAAAATGGCCCGAGCTGGGACGCTGGCAATCAGTCCGACAGGAAGTATCGTTAAGATAATAATTTGAAGCCATCTTAAATAAATTGAATCTGGCCTCATTCCCAAGCGGTATAATTGGTACCAAACAAACTGTAAGTTGTCTGCGCGAACTAAAATAATCGAAAGAGCCGCGATTGCAAATCGGATCGAGTAAAGAATCGCAAATCCACAAGGTATGAGCAAGAAAATCCATAAAACGCGGCCCCATGAAACATCTTGTAGTTGCAGCAAACTATGAATGAACCAGCCGAAGGCAATCATCAAGTTGCCAAAACATGAAACGGAGACTCTTTGGAAGCTGATCATAAATTGCGAGTTCACAGGTTTTGTTAGCAAAAGATCAAGTTCGCCTTTTCGAACCTTTTCAGAGAACTTATCTAAATTTTCCTGTAAAAAAATCATGTAGAAAGCATCGATTATAAAAAGAACTCCTAAAAAAACTCGGGTTTGATAAATATCCCAACTTCCGATCAGCTTTGTGTGCCTAAATAAAACTTCAAAAGTAAAAATTTGAGCTGCGTACCAAATAATATCATTAAAAATACGCATGATAAAATTGAGACGAAATTCAATTTCCGCGATAGCACTCGCTTTAATAAAAGCTTTATAAATAACAAGATATTTTATAAGGGTCTTTTTAAGCTCCGGTGCCAGCATAAGACCTTACGCCCTTTCGCCAAAGAAAAAAACCAAGGACTGATACAATGATTAAACCAATCGTTGTTGTTTTGAAGCCATGAAGAAGGACGGAGTGATCGATTCTTCCTGTGATGTATCCGACGGGGATGTAGACTCCACAGCTGAAAGGCAGCGCAAGAAAGAAGTTTTTTATATTTTCCGGCATCAAATCAAGCGGGAAAAGTTCGCCCGTGAGAAGCCAAAGTGCTAAATTTTTTGTGACTGTCAGTGAATTAACTTTATTAAAAAAGAAAGCAAGAGAAGAAATGCAAAAGCTCATGCCGTAGACAAAAATCAGATAATAAAAAATAAGTACCAAAGCTGCAGGTAATCGGGTCCATACCGTGGGCAGTTCAAGTAGTGAAATAAAAATGACAGGAAAAATAAACGAAATAATGGTTGTTATAAATTTATAGCCTAAAAGTTGACTTAAGTAATATTCAAAATAGCTCATGGGGCGAATTAAAAGTCCGTTGATTGATCCCGTGTCAATTTCTTCAATCATGCGAAATTCATACATCCAGTTGACAGTGATTCGGGCGACAAAAGTTGCCCAAAGTGCATACGCCAAATAATAATTTTGAGTAAATCCTGCAATTTCGACAGCTTGAGCGCCTTTGAATATGGCCATCCAAAGAACCATTTCAACAACGGAGCTCACAAGTGGCTGGACAGTTGAATCAATCAAAAAGTTCAGTCTGTATTCTAAATTGGAAGCAACGGCTAGCTTAAAGAAGCCGAGATTCCTTCTGCAAAAAGCTGTGAATGACATGTTCGAAGTCTGTTTCCTCTATTTTGAAACTTTCCAACTGTCCTTTGCTGGAAATTGTATTTAAAAAACGATTGAGCTCTGTTTTTGTAATTTCAGATCGTTGCTCGGGCTGACCTTCAAATTTATAAGTTACGATTTGTAAATTTTCTGATTTTTCAACAAAGCCTTCAACAGTGCCGTCATAAACTAAAGCACCTTTTGAAATCAAAAGAAGACGGTCTGCAAGTTTTGTGATGTCGTCCATATAATGAGAAGTCAGAATCACCGTGGGGCCACGATTTTTTACGTACTCATTTAAAAATTCACGAATAATTTCTTGGGCAACGATGTCAAGTCCAATGGTTGGTTCATCGAGATACAAGACTTCAGGAGAGTGAAGAAGTGATCCGATGATTTCCATTTTCATTCTTTCGCCAAGGCTGAGTCGACGAAGTTGAGTTTCAAGAACGTGTTCACAATGCAAGAGTCGAGATAGTTCTTTTACTTTATTTCGAGCAGCCGTTTCGTCGAGGTCATAAATTTTCGCAAGCAAAGCATAACTGTCAATGGGAGTGATATCCCACCAGAGCTGATTTTTTTGCCCAAGCAAAAGGGATATTTTTTTTAAAAATTCTGTTTTTCTTTCAAAGGGGTTAAAACCTAAGACCTTAGCTTCACCCGTCGTCGGAGAAATTAAGCCTGATAAAAGTTTAAGAAGTGTAGTTTTGCCGGCTCCATTAGAGCCAACAAGTCCAACTATTTGGCCAGCTTCAATTTTTAAATTGGTAGGTTTCAGTGCAACTTTATAAACGACTTGTCGGTCCCAGAGCCCTTTAACGGAGTTCCAGAGCCCTTCGCTTTTTTTGTAACTTTCAAAAGTTCGACTAATTTCATGAGTTTCAATGGCAAACGACATAGCCTAGGAGGTTAGTCCTTTGGTTTAAAATCGGCAAATTTATTCTGAGCTACTTCAATTTCTTTAAAACTGTTTGAAATAAAAGAAGTTTCTTGAATTCGGCCTTCTTCACAAGAGTTCAAGGATTCGGGACGGTTAAAAACATAAGCACATTGTCCTACATACCAAGCTCGTTCTGAGTAAGTAATGACGTAACCCAGAACTTGAGTATTTTGTTGAATGATGATGACTTCATCAAGTCTGACATTGCCATCTGCGGCGTAATCACCTTCTAGAATTGTATCGCCCCAAATTTGAGCTTGATTAAATGCAGCACTTAGCAAGTTGTTATACAAAGACGTTGGTAACCTGAAAAGCTCCTGATTCGATATAACCTCTGTCGTTAGATTTGGATTCGGACTGCATTCTGAGTGACATCTTGTGGAATAAAAAGCCTGAGCAACTTCTTGCGTTAAACCGGGGTTCGCTTGAGAAAGTAAGCTGGAGAATGCAATTAGGCTAAAAATAAGTGTTTTCATTTAAAAATGAAATTACACACTTTTAGTTGCTTCGACTAATGCAGAATAAGAAGATTCATATGCATAATATGAATAGCACTGGGAAAGTCACGGATGATTGACAGGAATAATTAAATAGTTGATTTCTTTGATTCAATCTCTTTGCGAATTTTTGTCTGAAAGGTTTTCCAATGAGCTCCATGATTTTAATTAGTTTTTTGTTGGCCTCAATGGCTCAGAATGTTTTTGCCATCAGCCTTTCAAGTACCCTTTGTCGCACTTTTGATATTCGCAGTCTTCAGGGTGAAACTTGCATCAGCATTCCAACTAATTGGGACCGTAAAAACATCGTTTATTTCCTTCACGGAAGCGGAGGAAGTGCAAAATATTGGGATCAAAATCAAACTTTTCAAAAAGCTATGCGAATGATGGAAAATCAAAATTTGAAAAGACCTTTAGTTGTTTCCATTTCTTTTGGTCAGTGGTGGTTGTTGAAAGATTTTGGCAGAGAAAATCAAGGGGCTCTTTTAGATATTTATCTTCAAATCCAAAAAGAAACTGAATTGGAGATTTTTAAAGATAAAGTCCCTTCTAAAAGGTATTTAATGGGCCTTTCAATGGGAGGATATAATTCACTTCTGTTGCTTGCTAAAAAAAGTCTCGAATTTGATCGGGTTGCGTTGATTTGTCCAGGTGTTGCTATTATTGGGCCTTATTCTTCTGTTGCCGATATAAGTGCTTATCTGAAACGAAACCAACCTTTTATCAACGATCAGCTTATTTTTGGTCTTTTAGATTTATTAGGTCTTGATTTTCCAACGTATGATGTCTGGGCGACCCATTCTCCCTTTGGGCTGCTCGAAAGTTTGAAATCAAGACGGCAAACTGCATTTTATATTTCTGGCAACACTTTAGATGAGTACGGTTTTGGTGAAGGTGCAGAACTTTTAGCGCAAAAAATGAAGAAATTAGACCTGACTGTTGATTATGAAGTGGTACCAGGACGTCATTGCGTGATGAACCCCTCAAGCATCGTCAATTTTTTAAAATAAATTCTACTTGCTATTATTTTTTTTGGGCGAGAACAAAAAGTTCTTTCCCTTGCCGACGACCAGGGGATTGACGCCAGCGTCCCCAGAATAAAAGTATATAGTCTTTTTTTAAACGTTCCCGTATTTCCCATTCAGTTGCTCCGTAGGGCGGTCCGTTTCGTTTTTCAGTAACGAAAAAAACGGCCATCAAGAGTCCGCCGTGAACAAGGCAGCGATTCCAAGTTTGAACAAGTTGACTTCTTTTTTCTGGTGAAATGGCGCAATACAAAGTGTGTTCAATTATAATGTCGACGTTTTTATCATAATTTTTTGGCAATTTGAAAGCATCAGCCTGCATGAAATTAATGGGAAAATTGCCGTAATGGACTTTGGCTCTTTTAATGGCTTCTTCTGAAAAATCCACAGCCGTAACGAGATGTCCAATTTCTGCGAAATATGCAGCATCATGACCTTCCCCGGCGCCTAAGGCCATGATTCGGGAGCGGGGTTGTTTCATTCTTGGAAAAGTATCAACAAAGGCAGGGTGCGGGACTTTCAAGTTCCAATCGGGATTACCTTCTTCTCGGTAAACATTCGTCCACCAATCAGAATTTTGAACTTTAGGATCGTGGCTGAAAGCCGCTGTTGGGATATAGCGTTTTCCAGCAATCACAAAACTTTCATCGTCGTACTCATCAAGAAGATCAAAAAATTTTTCTAAAGCTGTGCGATTCAAAACCCACGGAACTTTTGCATCATTAGTTCCATGTAATCTGTCCCATTCGTCAAAGTAGCAATCTTCTGCCAGCCCTTGGGTTGAAAAACCATAAGTATTTGTTAAAATCATTCGATCATCTGAAAAGTCGATATCAACGATAACCCATGGCGCATCGAAAGCTTCAACAAAACAGGGGGTTTCTCCGAATTGAGCAACAAGAGCTCCCCGATCAGTGACTTGGATAGAATTAAAAAATGATTGAAGTAGGTTTTGATCTTCGACTCGGACTTCGTCTTTTAGAACTCGGCCATGTTCATCTATAGCGATGAAAAGATCTGGTGGATGAGTCACAATTCAGGAGCTTCAGTTTCTGGTAGAATTTCTGAGCCTTCTGAGAAATTAAGAGCTTCAAGTTGTGTTTTAACTGACTGTAAAACCCATTTATCAATCGTCGGATCTTCGCTGGGCTCTCGGTAAAGAATGGCTTCCCCTTGTATGGTTTTTTTTGCAGACCCGCTGTCTTCGCCAGGCTCAGTGAAACGGTAAGCAAAAACAGCTTGAACTTTGTTTTCACCCAATGCGGAAGTCCAAATTTTAGTGACTTCTAAATCTTGTACATCAGGTTTTTTTGCTTGAAGAGTTGATTGGATAAGTTCCATCAATTTAAGTTGGATGCCGGAATGCGTCTCGAAGCCGATTGCTGATGGTGCATGGATCGTGTGCCATGTCCAAATAAGAAGAACAGCTAATACAAGAGGACTTATAATTTTATTCATATCAAGGCCCTTTTCTATCTATTTGAAAGCCTGTTTGAAAACGATTATACCTAGAGACGTGCTCGAGGCAGTTCGAAGCTTTCTTCTACTATAAGAGGTACCTATGAAAATACAACAAGTCATCGATTTTGTGGAGGATTATTCAAAACCTGGATTTCAAGCCATGTGGAGTTTTGTAGTGAATGTGATGCGACCTTTTTCATCGGGAATGGGCTTGAGAGTCGCATCACTAAGTCCCCAGCAAGTTGAAATTGTTGTGCCCGATTGGCTTCGTAATAAAGATGAAAAATTTTTGCACGAAGCGACTTTTTTAACAGCAGCAAAAGAAGGTCTCAGAATTTGGATTCAAAGACTTCTTGGCCCTGCAACTGAGTTTGAAATCAAACAGATTCAAATCAAAATGCTTCGTCCAGTCGAAAGCAGTGCCAGAGTTTGTTTTCAACTCAGTGATTCGGAAAAGGAAATTTTTTTACATCAATTACAACAAAAGCAACAAATTGAATATTTATTCGCTTGGACTGTGCTAGACGAAAATGAAATGAAATGTGCAGAAGTTGAAATAAAAACTTTTATTCAGTTGCCAGCTTATTTAGATTCGGGGACTCAGAAAAAAAATCAGAAAAAGGAGACTTCTCGTGCCCGTAATTGATTCTGATCTAGACACTAGCTCCTTACAATTTCTTGAAAATAAAAAATCCATGTTGGAACATGTTTCTCTTTTTCGGCAGCGCTTAGCAGTTGTAGAAAAAGGTGGCGGCGATGAAGCTATGAAGAAACATAAGTCTAGAGGCAAGCTAACAGCAAGAGAAAGAATTCAAGAACTCATTGATCCGGGGACTGCATTTTTAGAATTTTCAGCTTTTGCTGCGTATGAAATGTACGAGAATCAAGCTCCTGCCGCCGGTGTTATTACAGGCATTGGCACAGTAGAAGGGATAGAATGTGTTATTGTTTCGAACGATGCGACCGTTAAGGGTGGAACTTACTATCCACTGACTGGCAAAAAACATTTACGCGCGCAAGAAATAGCCCAAGAAAATGGCTTACCTTGTATCTACTTAGTCGACTCTGGAGGTGCTTTTTTACCCTTGCAGTCAGAAATATTTCCAGACCGCGATCACTTCGGTCGTGTTTTTTATAATCAAGCACGTATGTCGGCGGAAGGAATTCCGCAAATTTCAGTTGTCATGGGATCTTGCACTGCTGGCGGTGCTTATGTACCAGCGATGTCTGACGAAAATGTCATTGTGAAAAGCACTGGAACTATTTTCTTAGGCGGACCGCCTTTAGTTAAAGCGGCTACAGGGGAAATTGTGACAACTCAAGAGCTCGGGGGTGCGCAAGTTCATTGCGAAATAAGTGGTGTGACAGACCATTTTGCTGACGACGATCACCATGCAATTGAGATCACAAGAAGTATTGTAGCAAATCTCAATAAAAAAACAGTTCATCAGCTTAAGATAAGACCACGTAAAGAGCCGTTGTATTCACCAGAAGAACTTTACGGTGTCGTTCCTAAAGACCCACGAATTCCTTATAATGTCAGAGACATCATTGCAAGAATTGTTGATGGTAGTGAGTTTCATGAATTTAAAGCATTGTATGGAAAAACTCTAGTCACGGGTTTTGCTCATCTATGGGGAATGCCGATTGGTATTATTGCAAATGATGGCGTTCTATTTTCTGAGAGCGCATTAAAAGGTGCACACTTTATAGAATTGTGTGAGCAAAGAGAAATTCCCCTTGTATTTTTACAGAATATTACAGGTTTTATGATCGGCAAAAAATATGAAAACGAAGGAATTGCTAAACAAGGCGCCAAAATGGTTATGGCAGTTTCCAATGCTCATGTGCCAAAATTCACTGTTATTATTGGGGGCTCCTACGGAGCGGGAAATTATGGTATGTGTGGTAGAGCTTTTCAGCCAAGACAATTATGGATGTGGCCCAATGCTCGCATTTCGGTCATGGGTGGGGAGCAAGCTGCAACCGTATTGCTGACTGTGAAGCAAGAACAACTTGCAGCTAAAGGAATTCATATGACTGAAGCAGAGCAAGCTGAATTCAAAAGACCGATCTTAGAAAAATATGAAAACGAAAGTTCTGCTTACTATTCTTCAGCTAGATTGTGGGACGACGGCATTATTGATCCCGTTGATACAAGAAGAGTGCTTGCGATGGGAATTGCTAGCAGCCTTTATAAGTCTTGGGGTCAGAAAAAACATGGCGTTTTCCGAATGTAGGAAAAAGTCTAAAGGGGAGGTTCTTTATGATCCTAGAAAAACTTGAAGGTTCTCACTACCTGATAAAATTAAATCGTCCTGAAATAAGAAATGCCTTTAATCCGGAAATGATTAATAAGTTGACTCATGCCTTCCGTACAGTTCACGCCAATAAAAATATTCGATCCGTCACAATCGAAGGTGAGGGATCGGTTTTTTGCGCAGGTGCTGATTTGGGCTGGATGCAGTCTTTAGTAAACTCAGGAGTTGACGCTAATAAATTAGATGCAGAAAAGCTGCACGGACTTTTTCATGTCATTTGGAACTGTGAAGTTCCCGTTATTTGTTGTGTTCAGGGTGCCGCTTTTGGCGGTGCGCTTGGAATTATGGCTGTTGCTGATTATGTTATTTGCGAAGATAAAACACAGCTTTGTTTTAGTGAAGTAAAGTTGGGTATTGCCCCGGCTGTTATTTCAGAGTTTTTACTAAAGAAATGTAACACAAGTTTAGTTTCAGCATGGATGTTGTCCGGTGTTCCATTTAGTGCTTCTGAAGCCTTAAGTGCCGGACTGGTTCATCATGTTGCAAGTGTAGGCAAGATGGAAATTGAAAAGCAAAGATTTTTAAAACACATTTATGATTCAGGTCCTCAAGCAGTCCGTGCAATTAAGAAATTATTGCGTGAAATTCCTTCTATCAAAGATAAAGAAGTGATGGAAACAACAACAAGTTTAATTGCATTTTTGCGAGCAAGTCCAGAAGGTCAAGAGGGTCTAAAAAGCTTTCTTGAAAAACGCCAACCCTCATGGAGACTTGCGTGAAGAAAATTAAGCGCCTCGCGATTTCGAACCGGGGTGAAGTGGCCGTTAGAATTATTCACGCGTGCCATGAGTTAGGAATTGAAACAGTTTTGCTTCATTCTGATGTGGATAAAAATTCCAGAGCTTTTCGAATGGTTGATAAAGCTATTTGTATTGGGCCAGCATCTACAATAGATAGCTATTTAAATATTGAAGCTAATATTCAAGGTGCACTTGCAGCTGGAGCTGATGCAATTCATCCAGGTTTCGGTTTTTTAAGCGAGAACTACAAATTTGTTGAAGCTGTTGAAAAAGCGGGAATGATTTTCATTGGGCCTTCTGCTAAGGCGATGAAGGCAGTAGGGGATAAAGTAAATTGTAAAGCTCATGCTGAACGGCTGGGCTTGCCTTTAATTCCGGGCTATCAAGGTCATAATCAATCGGTTGATTTTCTTTTAGAAGAAGCCGAAAGAATGACGTTTCCGATTTTAGTTAAAGCGGCCGCTGGCGGTGGCGGGCGTGGAATGAAGCTTTTAACCAGTCGGTCAGATGCAAAAGAGCTGATTGAATCGGCTCAGCGTGAAGCACAAGCCGCGTTTGGAAACCCAACGGTATTTTTAGAAAAATATTTAGACCGAGCCAAACACATTGAATTTCAAGTATTCGGTGACAGCACAGGGAATGTTAAACATTTTTTTGAAAGAGAATGTTCTGTTCAAAGAAGACACCAAAAAATTGTAGAAGAAGCTTTATCCCCGTCGCTAACTGATGAGCTCAGAAGAAAAATGGGGGAAGCTGCTTGTTTGCTAACACAATCTGTTGGCTATCAAGGCGCTGCAACAGTTGAGTTTTTATTGCAAGATAATCAATTCTACCTTTTAGAAGTCAATACTCGTCTTCAAGTAGAGCACCCGGTGACTGAAATGGTATTAGGTGTTGATTTGGTCAAAGCGCAGATTCTGACTGCTAGTGGAAACTTTGTCTTTTCACCACATCAAGTTTTTTATCCACACGGACATTCGATCGAGTGCCGAGTCTATGCAGAAGATCCATTTCAAGGAGGCATTCCAAGCACGGGCCTACTTGGAAAAATAGAGTGGCCAGAAGGTCCTGGTAGAAGGTTCGAATATGGATTTGAAGCCGGAGATGTGATCACTTCTTATTATGATCCCATGATTGCAAAAATTATTGTCTGGGATGAAACTAGATTGCGTGCAATCGAAAAAATGTCACGGGTGTTGAAAGATTCAATTATTTTTGGAGTCAAGACTAACATTCCATATTTACTTGAAATTATTAATCACCCTGAATTCGTTAAAGGAACAATGACAACTCGTTTTATTGAAAAATTCTTTGCAGAACCATTAAAAGAATTAAAAACGAATGAAGCTGAACAAGCTTTATTAAACGAACTGAGCAAAATAAAATCGAAACCGACTTCAGTCGTATTTTCAGAATTGGGTATGATTGAATCTCCGTTTGTTGGTGCCTGGAGAACCGAATGAGACAAATTTTTAGCTATAAAAGCCAAAAAATATCCTATGTATCGGAATGGATTCAAGGCACGCTTTGGCTTCATGTAGGTGGCAAAACCTTTACTTTTGAATCTTCACAAGTCGCTAAGAAAAGTCGAAAAGGTCATATAGGTCTCGCGCATAATAAAATTATCGCCCCTATGCCTGGTAAAATCACAAAAGTTCTAGTTGTAGAAGGCCAGGTTGTTGAAAAAGGACAAGCTGTTGTTGTGATGGAAGCAATGAAAATGGAATATACTTTAAAGACTGAGTTGGCAGGCCCTGTTGAAAAAGTGAAAATAATTGTCGGTTCACAAGTTTCTTTAGGCGATATTTTAGTTCAAATTAATCAGGAGCCTAAATGAAGCAAGTGACAATTGTCGAGATGGGTCTGCGGGATGGCCTGCAGAATGAAAAAGTAATTTTATCATTGGATCAAAGAATTTATATTCTTCAAGGTCTTGCAAATGCAGGTTTAAAAAGAATTGAAGTAGGCGCCTTTGTCAGGTCTGAAAAAGTACCGCAGATGGCTTTTACGAAAGAACTCTTGAGTCAAGCTCAAGAGCTTAAAAAGCAAAAAAAAATCTTGAAAGACGTCTATTACTCAGTCTTAGTGCCCAATTTACAAGGTTGGGAAGATGCAACTCCTTTAAATCCTCATGAAATAGGAATTTTCGCATCTTGTTCCGAAAGTTTTTCACAGAAAAATATTAACTGTTCGATTGATGAAAGCTTTGAAAGATTCAAGTCTGTCATTGCCTTGGCAAAGAAAAGAAAAGTTAAAGTGAGAGCTTATTTGTCTGTTTGTTTTGGATGCCCTTTTGAAGGCCCTGTGTCTGAAAAAAAAGTAGTCGAACTTGCACAAAGAATGTGGGCGATGAAAGTGGATGAGATTTCAATTGGTGACACGATTGGCGTGGCTCATGTCGGGCAAATTCGAAGTTTATTCAAAAAACTTAAAAAAAAGATTCCGCTTAAAAAACTCGTGGGGCATTTTCATGATACTCGCGGACAGGCGCTGGCCAATATTTTAGCAGCCTACGGTGAAGGGGTTAGAACCTTCGATACAAGTCTTGGTGGATTGGGCGGATGTCCTTATGCTCCTGGGTCGACGGGGAATGTTGCAACTGAAGATGTTGTGTATATGTTTGAGGGAATGGGAATTTCAACGGGAATTAATTTAGAAAAACTCTTGTCATTAAATCATGAAGTAGAAAGTATGATGGGTAAAATACTTCCTTCGAAAGTCTCTCGGGCAGGGCTCTTGAGCCCTCTTGGAGCAGTTATAAAGTGACGGCCTTCAAATTGCTTAATAATTGCCAATGACCTCGCAATTTATCGGAAGTGCTTACTTAACAATCGTTGCATTACTTTTATTAGTATTGGCCCAAGTCGGCCAAAAATCTTTATGTATTAATTCTCAAACAATTGAAAAAATCACAATGACAGATAACTCGACGGTATTTCGTTGTAGTTCAAAAAAACGAGTACCGTATTCGGCGATGTATATTCAAAATCAGCGTATTTTGGAAACAAAAATTATTTCATTTGAATCTTGGTTGATGCAAATATGGAATCTGAAAGTACCAAGAATCTCTTTGATCTTGGTTGACCAGCCACGCGTAACACAAGTTCATGAAAAAAACATTTTTATTTGGGATCAAAATCTCAAATTGACTCAGCAATTAGAAATTGAAATTTCTAAAAATTTTCTAAGAGTAATGAATCCAGAGTTTTTCAATAAAAACCAATTAGCCCTTGATAGTATGGCTGATTTTGTTGTCAGAATTTGGTCTTTGAATAAGACACTTTCCTACGGTGGAATTTCAAGTTATGTAGGTCACCAGTGGTGGACAGCGTTTTCAGGCTTAACCGTTCAAGATAAATTTTTTTTATTAAGAAATATGCCGACTCTATTAAAGCAAGGATCAATTCAATCCTTTAATGACCCCGAGACCTCTAGCTATGATCAATTAAATCAGCTCATGCATCTTTTTTCTAAAGAAGTATTATTTTTTTCAAGATTAAACTTACAAAATATTTTCGAAAATAGTTCGTTAACCGCTTCTTTTGATTATTTAATTTTAATGACACAAATTCGGTCTGGCTTATTAAATACACTTTCGTCTTTTCAAAAAAAACAGACATCGTTAAGTTTGGGACTTTGGGATGGAATAACACTTTTTCATATTGGATCGAAAAGCCAGGTTCCGGCAAAATCTTTTAAAAAACTTAAAGTATCAAATCTTATTTGGGAATCTTGTGATGATTTAGATCTTCAATCCCTACTTTCTATTCCAGCAAACGTGCGAAAAATATTAGTTGTTAGAAACTGTTCGTTCCAAAATCAGATCAATTATAATCATTATATTAAAAGTGGAATAGCCGGTTTTGCAGCGGCTTATCCTCAGGTTTCGTTTGTCCAGATTGATATTCCATCATTGAATATGCGGCGAGACATGGTTGTATTGCAGCAGAAAATTTTTGATCTTATGTCTCAGCAGGCGATGAATAAAAATTCTAAAAATTCATTTTTTGCTCTTTTCGGATTAGAGCGACTTCATTGGGATGACAAGCTACAAATTTATATACCCAAAGCCCATATAGATGCGATTGAATCATTTCGCATTTTCAAGATAAACTAAAAGCCCTTTCTGGCCTAGATTCTTTAATATTATTTTTTTCATCAACAAAAACAACAACCGGTTGATGTTTTTGCGCCCGTTCTTTTTCAATATGTGCATATGATACGATAATGATAATATCGCCTTTTTGAACCAATCTGGCGGCAGCCCCGTTCAAAGTGACTTCCCCTTGTTTTCCTTCGATGACGTAGGTTGAAAATCGATTTCCATTATTGCAGTTTAAGATATCAACTTTTTCATTTAGAAAAAGTTCTGCAGCTTGAATCAATTCGGGGCCTAATGAAATAGACCCTTCGTAGTTAAGATCTGCATCTGTAACGGTAGCGCGGTGAATTTTTGATTTCATCATTTCAAGTAGCATATTTATATTTTCCTTATGCGTTCATTTGTACAGAATAGACTAAACCTTTTAAAACCAAATCAGGCACAATCGCATCAAAAACTTTTTCTTTTTCAAATAACGAAGAAAACCCGCCAGTCCCAACAATAAGAGGCTTTTTTCCCTCGAAACACTCTTGGCTCAAGCGCTGACTAATTTCTTTAATGGCTCCCAGGTGTCCATAGTAAAGTCCTGCCTGAATACTTTCTACTGTGGATTTTCCCAAAGCCTCTTGAGAAGATATGATTTCAACTGTTGGTAATCGTGCTGTTCGACTTTCAAGTGATTCCATAGAGATTTTCATGCCCGGAATAATAGCTCCACCCAAGTAGTCTTTTTCTTCAGTTAGAACGTCAAGTGTCGTGGCTGTTCCGAGGTCTATGATAATCGCATTTTTTTTAGGATACAGTTTGGACACAGCAATGGAATTCGATATTCTGTCAGCACCAACTTCAAGAGGGTTGCGATATTTAATGTGAAGACCTGTTTTGACACCCGCTTGTAATACAAAAGGATTTATTCCGAAGTATTTTTGGCAAGCGCCTTTAAGTGAATAAATCACATCGGGGACAACCGAGCAAAATGCAATTTGTTTGATATCAGTCGGATTAAATCCATTTTCTTTTATGACAGATCGTAAAAAGATCCCCACTTCATCGGAAGATGATCCTTGTTTTGAATTTCTTCTGAAGCTTAATAGCATTTTTTCTGTTTTTTGAATATCAAATACGCCACCATAAATTTGGCTATTTCCCACGTCTAATGTTAAAATCATAAAAAACCTACTTTCATAATTTCACTAACGAGTTCATTAATTCCTATAACTTCTATCTTGTGGTTCTTTTTAAAAATTTTAAATTGGTGGTTTTTGCGATCTTTTTTTGCGTCTATGTCATTATGTACAACTACTTCGGCATTTGCTTCTTTAATTATTTTTTCCACTTTAGTTAGTATTTGTTCATCAGTTGCTTGGGAGGTTAGCTTGAATGCAATTAGCTTTGTGTTTTTATTTCTTGACCAATTTTTTATTTGATTTACGAGCTTGGGATTCTTTTTAAGATTTATAACGAGATCATCGTCCGAAGATATTTTTCCCACAGACTTTTCCACAGAAAAGTCGCTTACGGCCGCCGCATGAATGACAAGGTCAAAACTTTCTTCTTGAAGTTGATTTTGTAAAAGTATTGAGAGGCTTGAAAAGCTATCAAATTTTTTAACTTGATATAAAAAATTCGTTTTGATTGTAGCTGATTCTGCTAAATCTAGAGTCACATTAAAGCCCAACTCTGACAAAATAGTGGCAATTCTTTCACCTGTTAATCCCGTACTGGCATTGCCGATATAGCGGACATCATCTAATGGTTCACGCGTTCCCCCTGCAGTTACCAAAATATTTTTTGTTACCTCAAAAGTAGGGAAGTCTTTCGTTTTTGGTGCAAAAATTGATAGTGAATTTTGAATTTCTTCAAATAAAAGATCAGGCTCTAAAAGTTTTCCATATCCCGTTTCTCCGCAGGCTAAAACACCTGAAGCTGATTCCAGAATTTTAATCCCAAAAGTATTTAGCTTTTTTATAGAATTTTGTGTGATGGGGTGAAGGTACATGGCCGTATTCATAGCTGGGGCAATCAGAAATGGTTTTTTAAATTCGTGAGCTAGAAAAAGAGTTGTGAGTAAATCATCCCCGGTTCCATGTGCGATTCGATTAATAAAGTGGGCCGTGGCGGGGACAGCTATTATGATATCAGCCCATCTTTCAAGCTGAATATGTTCCATGGCAGACCCTTTTTTCCAAAGATCAGTATGAACAGGGTTTCCAATTAGGCCTTCTATTGTTGTTTCACCAACGAATTGAAGAGCCGAAGCGCTAGCGGCGACTTTCACTTCGAAGTTATTTTTGACTAGCATTGAAAGCAAACTGCAAGCTTTGTAACAAGCAATAGAGCCCGACATGAGTATCAATACTTTTGGTTTCTGATTAGATTTTAACATTATCTATCAACCTTATGGGGCCTAAGTAAGCGGCGGCGTACCTTCTGCCATTAATGTCTTGAACATAATCAACTTTGAAGCCATTCTTTTCCAAATCAAGACGGGCGTCTTCATCACTTTTCGCAAGCTTTAAAATTTTATACAAGAGAGGTGCATTTTCTTTTTCTTCTGGCTTTAGCCGTGTATTTCGAGAGCTCAAGGCTAAACCAGTTGGCTCTCGAACTGTAGGTACTCCTACTATTTGTGTGTCCATGAAAAAAGCCTGCACGAGACCCCGGACAAGTTGTAGTTGCTGATAGTCTTTTTCTCCGAAGTAGGCGCGAGTTGGCTTAATGATATTAAGAAGTCTCATGACGACAGTGAGCATTCCATCAAAGTGGCCCGGTCGGTGGGTTCCACATAAAGTTTTAGAAAGTTCACTTTCAGAGACTTTGTATTTATACTCATCTGGGTAAATTTGTGAGTATTTTGGAAGCCATACGCAGTTAATTGTTTCTTTTTCAGCCATTCGGATATCGCTTTGAATTGTTGACGGGTATTTTTCTAAATCCTCTGTGTTATCAAATTGGGTTGGATTAACGAAAATGCTGACGATGACATAGTCATTTTCTTTGCGAGCTTGTTTCATTAACTCAGCATGGCCTGCGTGAAGTGCACCCATGGTAGGAATAAAACCAACAGATTTTTCTTTTAAAACAGCTTTTCTAATACTTTTGACTTCATTAATAGTTGTTACAACCTGGGTCATGAATAACTCTCTTTTTCTGCAGGAAAATTTCCTTCTATTACATCTTTATGAAAATGATTGAGAGCATTTTGCACAAGCTCGGCACCATTTAAATAATGGCGCAAAAAAGAAGGTTTAAAATTTTGATTTAGGCCTAACATATCTTGAAGCACTAAAACTTGGCCGTCGACAGCCTGTCCAGCGCCAATTCCTATAACGGGAACATGAAGTTCTTCGGCTATTTTTTTAGCTAATGAACTAGGAACACATTCGAGTACAATTGAAAAACAGCCTGCTTCCTGTAAAGCCAATGCATCTTGAAGAATTTTATCTTGAGCTTTCGCTTCTCGACCTTGAACTTTAAATCCCCCAAGCGTGAATACAGATTGCGGAGTCAGCCCCAAGTGTCCCATAACAGGGACTCCGGATTGGATCACGTGTTTAATGAGCTGGATATTTCCTTCTGCTCCTTCAAGCTTTAAAGCATGAGACCCAGCTTTCATTAACATTTCAACTGCGGCCATATTGGAATCTAAAGATTTTCTATAGCTCATAAAAGGCATGTCACCGATTAAAAGTTTTTTTGTCAGACTTTTTGAAACTGCCTTTATGTGAGCTGCCATCATGTCTACTGAAATACTGAGTGTGGTTTTTTCACCGTGCATGACCATGTTTGCCGAGTCACCGACCAATATGGCATCAATTGTCGTTTGATCGATCAGTTTTGCAAATGTGGAATCATAGCAAGTGATCATTGATATTTTTTCACCTTTTGATTTTTTAGAAACGAAATCAGGAATTGTCATAAGAGCCTTCTTTCAAAATTTCATAAACTTGGCGTAAAGAATCTGACTTCGATGACAACGCAAGTAGATTTTGAGATATCGTATTTTGATCATTTCGTATCCACGGACCAGTCAAAGCTTTTGAGCCATACAATATATAATTTTCTGTTATTTTTTGAACATAAGAATTGAAAGCACTTTTTGGAACACCCATTCCGGAAAGTATTTTTTCAGATTCAACCCAAAGAGTTTGCGCACCAGCAGCACTTAAAACACACAAAGCATGATACAGAGCTTTATCTTTTGGCTTTATTTGAAAGCTTGGATTTGTCAGTTGTGGAAAAATTTCTTGTAAGTTTTTGATAGGGGTAACGCCGAATGGGATCTTTTTGTAATTTTCTAAATCATAAAGATTTTTTCCAAATGTCATGAGTGGGTGACAAGAAATAAGTCTTTCTGAATGATGGGCACCTGAAAAGTGAATTACTTGAAGGCTGTGGTCGGCTAGATGTTGTTGATAAAAAGCATCTAAGGCGTCATCAGAAATAGCAAGTAAGACAATAGGTTTATCGGCAATATACTGATGTAAAATTGAAACTGATTCGGTTCGATTCCAAGTTTTAAATTTGATTGAAATGTGTGAAAAATAATAAGCCAGATGAGTCGCTAAGCGTCCAGAGCCTACTAAAAGATAAAAGCCTTGTGGCTGAATTTTGATATCATTTTTCATTTTTACGGTACCTGTCCCTTTCGGTGATCAAGTCCAAGCATCCTTTTATGTCTATTCGAAGCATTCGCCAAGATGCGCAACGTCGCAGCTACTAGACCTTATCTTAAAACGAATGTAAAGCCATTCAACTATGGGAAAATTATATTGGGCGATTGTTATTGTTGTTTTAGTATCGGGTTTGACGGCTGCAATTTATTTTGGCCTTCAGGGCAAAAGTGTTCCTTTGATCAGGTGGTCTCACTTTGCAAACTCGCAAGAAGTGTCCGAAGCTATTCAAACTCGAATGAGTCAGGAACTAAAGCCCTACCAAATTTACTTTATTGGTCCTCATCCAAGAAAACCTTTACATGTTGAAGTGGCTGTCAATTTGGCCCAGTGGTTAGCGCAGCAAAGTCCCAGCATCATCATAGTCGATACAATTATGTCTGAACAAAATCCAGCGATCGGTTCTTTAAAGCCGGATTTAATTCTTGATTTGGGACAAGAGAAAGAACGTTTTCTTCAAGGTTTGAAAGAATTAGGCCAAGATAAAAAAGTGATCGTAATTGCGCCTAATATTTACGTGTCGCACTTTTCACCTCAGGCCCCAGTTTCTCAAATGAGGGATCAGTTAAAAAACTTCGTTGTGATGAGCTTCGTCAACTTCCCCAGATCTCGAGAAGAAGAAAAAGATTTTGAGTTTCCCTGTAGAACGTCTGAAAGTTCCGCATCTCAATTAGATTGGGGTTGTTTTATTTTGGGCCAATCAAGAAAATTTTACGTTAAAAAAGAAGTGAGCGGAAAAGTTCCAGGATTTTTGAATCTTGTTCGCACGGGCGAGTATATGCTTTTCCTTGGCAGATAAAAGAAGCCATCGGTTTTTTGCGCCGCAGTATATAATTGCAAAACTGTTAAGAAAGATTTGATCAGTAGACTTGTTCTCTTCCTTGGGGCATTTCAAAACTAAGATCAAGCAAACAATAACAGTTTATACGCACTTAAAAGGTACGTATTTCAAAGAGGCTTTCAAAAGCCCGATTCTGGAGGCCATTATGAATTTTGTATCTGCCATTATTTCGTTGTTCGTTTCCATTCAAGTTTTTGCGGGTATCGGTGAAGACTTCCGTGATTTAAAGAACTCGGCAGTAGATTACCAAGTTGTGGGCGCTGTTTGTGAAGAAGTCGCACGCTTACGTTTTCAAGAGGAATTTCCAAACAATAAGTATGCTGTGGTAACGGGAGTTGAATATGGTGATGGCAATCGTACAATTGGTGAGCTTGACGTGGTTGTGTTCGAAAATACGACTCAAAAAGTAGTTCGTGTTGCTGAAGTTAAATGTTGGAAAAATACGCAAGGAGCACTGAAGAAAGCTCGTGATCAAAGACAACGCTTTATTAGTACGTTACAATCAGGAAAACAAACTTACTTCAAATCTTTGCACTCTGATTACAAATTTAAAAAAGATAATTTTATGGGCACTAAAGAATTTATTGCAGTTGCTCAAAAAGGATCAAAGTCTTCAGGTTTTGATCGTGAATTGCCTTACGAATTAGACGAACTCATGAAGCTTCGTCAAATGATGATCGAATGCCAACAAAGTCGCGAGTGCGCTCGTCCGTAAAAAATATCATTGAAAATCTTTTGGCTGACAGTTGGGCAGATCTCTAATGTTAATCAGAGTTTGCCCTAAAGTTCCTGACTGTACAGTTTTGGCGATCTCATTGCTTTGACCAATCGTGTGCAGTCTTATTGTAAACTTATGTTTTTTCTTAATCGTAGACTTAACTCCTGTTAACGTGAGGTAAAGAGTATC
Organism: Pseudobdellovibrionaceae bacterium; assembly: GCA_030158485.1. Classification (GTDB taxonomy): domain Bacteria; phylum Bdellovibrionota; class Bdellovibrionia; order Bdellovibrionales; family Bdellovibrionaceae. Next base: position 37,718 of record JAOASS010000022.1, read on the forward strand.
TTGGCCATTTCGATTTAATTTAGTAAAATCACGGTCAGTGTAAAACTCGATTACTTTATGGCCTAATGAATCGGCCTGTGAAATTTGCTCCATTTTCAGGGAAAAAGTCATGATGGGTCTGTAGCCTTTAATGCTTAAAGAGTTAAAAAGCTCAGCGGTGGTATCTTTTCCTAAAACTGGATCCAAATTTGGCGTAAAAAGAGCGCAATCCAGCACACCAATTTTAGCTTTATTCCAGTAGATAACATCTGCAGTTTTTTTTTGTTGAACAAAATTCTTTGCCTGAGCACTGAGTGCGTAGATAAGGCTGCATAATAGGCAGTATAAGATCCACTCTTTCACAATCACCTCTTTGAAGCTGTGGTAAGACCACCAGATTCTTTGCAAGGAGATAGCCAAGAAGTGATTCAAATTGAGACGCCGTAGTCGACAATAAGAGATCTGACCTCTTGGTGTCTCAAAATGGACAGAAATTGTTAGTCAGAGTCTTGAGATATATTTTCTTCTGTTTCAGCGGCATGGGTCGAAACCTTTTCATGACTCAGTGGTCTTCTGGGGGCGCGAAAGTAATTTCGCGGTGAAAGCTCTAGAAGATCCTGCAGTTTCGCCATGTAGACGCAAGCATAGCGCTCAACTTGATAAGCTAAGTAACTTTCTTCATTGCCAGCTCTCATGAGTTGACCCCATTGTGGATTATAAAGACTTTGTTGTTTTTTAATAAGGGTCGAAATTTGCGTATCAATTTCTGTGATTTTCTTCTGTAAAATTTCGACTCTTGAGTCGTCCACCTTTCCTGTTTCAACTTTATTTGTCATCATATCGGTCAACTCATTTTCCAAGGGCTCTTTTTTGCGCATGAGGTCTTCAATTTCATCAATAATTGGCTGAGCTTTTATGTTATTATCTACTTCTTGGGCGAGCTCTTCGATCACCATTGCAGTTCGCCAGTTGCAATCTTTTTTTAAACGTAAAATGTCACCATAAATATGATCTCCGATATAAAGAATATCATCACCATCTAAATTTAAATCCGTTGTGAATTGACGAGCATTTCCCCCCTGATAAATTCCAGGTAAAAGTTTTTCATCAACATTTGTCATTGTGCCATCATCAGAGTTCACTTTTAAGTATTTAGCACTTTCGTAGAAAAATTTAGGCTTTGATGCAAATGTAATAACGATTTCGAAAAGGTCATGCCAAGACTTATGTTCTTTCAGGAAGGGATTGATGGCATAATCAAGCAGGAGCTTGGAATAATGAAAATCTGAATTCGTAACAATAAAAATCTTTTTTCCATGTCTTTTAAACTTTTCAAGACCACGAACAACAGCTTCATCTTTGATAATGTATTTATCTAAATTTTTTCTTACTTCATCTTTGAGCGAACCATCCCGGTGAGCCATATCAACTGCATCTAAAACATCATCAGCAATTTTAGCGTATTCTGGATATTTATTTGAAGTATCATGATCTTTTAAGTCGACAATCTGTGAAAATAAAACAGCCAAAGATAAAGAAAAGAAAGTATCAATTGCAAGATATTGGTCGCTGCTTAAATCGATGTATGTCGACTTGTAAAGTTTTTGATGGTTTTTAAAATCAATCGGCTTGAGTCCGTGGTAAGAATTGCGAATCGCAGTATAGCGATTCAGTTTTAATACATTTCCTTTTTGACGATCTATAACGAGGCCACGTATCGCATAATTATAATCAAACTGAAGTTTTTTAAGGGTTTCAGGGTAAGCTTTATTTTTGATTAATTTATCAATGATAATAGAGTGAGACAGTTTTTCAAAATTTTCGCTATTGTAGCGGACCAAAGTATGATCCATATCAAGACCCAAGTATTTTATTTTTTTTAAATTGAGCGTGCGATTTACATAGACTTTACTTGTCATTTTTTTGCCTTTAATTTTAAAAATTATTTTTGTGATACCGGAAGGCCCACTTGATTCCAAAGAATCATGCCACCCTTCATATTATAAACATGAGCATATCCTTGTTGCTTCAAAAAAGCAGTTGCTCGTGCAGAACGTGCGCCACTTCTGCAAACAAGAACGACTGTTTTATCTTGCGCTACTTCCGATAGATGATTTGGCAAATGACTTAAGTTAATCAATTTAGCAGTTTTGATATGGCCCAGTTCACCATTCCATTCATCGTTTTCGCGAACATCGACAATCAGAATATCAGCTTCAGCTTTTTTGACTTCTTCTGGTGTGACGTCTTGAACTTCTTGGAAATGAGGATTTTGAATAACTTCATTAAAAACAGTGAAACTCATTGTTAGACCTCGCATTCATCAAGAGATTTATGATAGGACTATTCTCTATGCCGAACAAGAAGGAACCTTCGAATCAGTTAAAGAATAGCGCATTCGACGCTCTGAATCCCGACCAGAAGAAAGCATTGGAGCTTTTGCAGTCCGGAGAAAATGTATTTTTAACAGGTGGTGCTGGCTGCGGAAAATCTTTCGTTATAAAGCATTTCGTGGACGAATTGGGACCGAAGCAGATGCCTATTTTAGCCAGTACCGGCGCGGCCGCTGTTTTGGTAGGCGGAAGGACTTTTCATAGTTTTTTTGGATTAGGCATTATGGAAGGTGGCGCGGAAGCCACTTTTAATCGTGCTTCTAACGATAAAAGACTCGCGAAAAGATTGCGTGAAGTCGAAGGTCTCATTTTAGATGAAGTATCAATGATATCGGGTGAATGTTTAATGATTGCAGAAGCTCTTGCGCAAAATGCACGAGATTCAAAACTGCCGTGGGGCGGAATGCGAGTCATTGCAGTCGGAGATTTTGCGCAATTACCGCCCGTCACCAGAAGTGGCCCAAGGGATTGGGCGTTTGCCAATCATGTCTGGAGTCAAACAGGTTTTTTGAATTATGTTTTAACTCAGAATGAGCGCGTTCAAGATGAAAAATATTTAACATTTTTGAATAAAATTCGTGTTGGAATTGTTGATGATGTTGTTAGAAACTTTTTAGATCAACATCAGTTTGAACATGATGAAAACGATTCTGCTACTCGACTTTTTTCAAGGCGAGATCAATCTTTATTTTATAATTTAAAAAAATTAAATGAAATCGACGCAAAAGAAGTTGTCATTGATTCGATTTATTTTGGAACTGAAAAGTTTCAAGAGACGATGATGAAGCAGGGGCCCGTCCCCGTGCAGCTCCGGCTTAAAGTTGGGGCTGAAGTCATGTTTATTCAGAATGATCCTAATAAGCGCTGGGTCAATGGCACTCGCGGGCATGTTGTGCAAATAGAAGATGATAAAATTATAGTTGAAAAGCTTAAGGGTCGTGATGTGACAGTAGAAAAGCAGCAGTTTAGTTATCTTGATGCCGATGGCAATGTTGTCGCATCTGTTATTCAATTTCCGCTGACTCTAGCTTATGCGACGACAATTCATAAATCACAAGGTGCGACTTTGGATGAACTTTGGTGTGATCTGTCAAACTTATGGGAACCAGGGCAAGCTTATGTTGCTTTAAGCCGTTTGCGCTTTGGTCGAGGTCTAAAAGTTCTAAGATGGAACACAAAATCAATTAAGATTGATCCTCAAGTGCAAAATTTCTACACACAGCTGTAGTCGACTTTATTTAACTCATGTGAAAATCTCATCAAAACCTTGAATTATCGCTCTAATCTGACTACTTTCGAGGCTCTTGATAAAAGTGAGGTAGGAATGACTGTTCATGCGCAAAATCCTGTTGGACTTAACGGTGTTGATTTTATCGAATATGCAAGCTCTGATAGAGTCTACTTGCAAAGTCTTTTTGAAAAAATGGGCTTTAAAAAAGTATCGCAAACTACGAATAAAAATATTCAACTTTATCGTCAAGGTAATATCAATTTTATATTAAATCATGAGCCCGACACTTTTGCTTCCCGATTTGTTAAATCGCACGGTCCTAGTATTTGTTCGACTGGCTTTAAAGTTTTCGATGCAGAGCAGGCTTTTAAAGTCGCTGTTGAAAGAGGCGCAGTCCCGTTTACGGGTTCGGATCATGATAAAGGCGCGACTCCATTTAGAGCAGTTTATGGAATTGGCGGAAGTCTGATTTACTTTATCGATGATAAAATTCATCAAAAGCTTTACACTGAAACTTTCCCAATTGCTGATATCGATCAAAAGCCAGCGGGTGTTGGATTGGTTGACGTGGATCATTTCACAAATAATGTCCCACGCGGTGAAATGCAAAAGTGGTGTGATTTTTATCAGAATGTCTTTAATTTTCGAGAAACTCGTTATTTTAATATTAAAGGAAACGCAACAGGCCTTGAGTCGAAAGTAATGCGTTCTCCATGTGGAAAATTTTCTGTACCGATCAACGAGCCAACAGACACAAAATCTCAGATTCAAGAATACTTAGATGAATACAAGGGTTCTGGTATCCAGCACTTAGCAATGACAACAGAAAATATTGTAAAAACACTTGAAACAATGAAGAACTCACAAGTGCAATTTCTTTCGCCGCCACCTAATTCTTACTATGCAATGTTGAAAGATCGTTTACCTAACGTTGTCGAAGATTTAGGAAGACTCGAAAAAAACGCAATATTAGTTGATGGTGATCATGATGGTTACTTATTACAAATTTTTACTAAAAATATTATTGGCCCAATCTTTTATGAGCTGATCCAAAGAAAAAATCATTCAGGTTTTGGTGAAGGAAACTTTCAGGCTCTTTTTGATGCCATCGAAAGAGATCAAAGAGAACGCGGTTATCTGTAATTGAAATCTTGATTTGCGGGGAGTTTAAAGTGTTTCAATATTCACAAGGTAAACATAATACTCAAGGCCATAAAGCCATTCCTGAAGGGCATTTTGAAGAAGAGCAAGGCCGTAAAGGTTTTTTCGGGCCAGTTTCACATATTATAAAACCAGAACCAAGCACTCGTTGGGTTGATATTCAAGGGCCGCTGAAGCCTCACCTTTACGATGTTGTGGAAATGGCAAAAAATCACGGCGTTTGGCAACGGATGGTATTTAATAGCAGTGTTGTTGTTTATAATCTTTGGCTAAAGCCAAGTTCGACTTTTGAGGCCACTCGAAATGCAGATGGCGACACACTTTATTTTTGTCACAGCGGTTCTGGTCAAGTGATGACTGAATTTGGACTTTTGGAATTTATAAAAGGTAGTTACATTAATATTCCAAAGTGCGCGACTCATGTCATTGTGCCCAAAGAAGAGTCTCAGTTTTTAGTGATTGAATCTAGGTCTAGTTTTTTCAGGGAACCAGATCGTGGGATGTTAGGTAAAAATGCTTTTTATGATCCGGCTTCTTTTGGAAAACCAGATCTTGATAAACTTCACACTTTTAAAAAACAGCATCATCTTGATATTTTAAAAGTAAATGTTCGGCGTTTTGATACTATCACCACATTTACTTATTCGAGCTGTTATTTTGATACAGTTGGTTGGAAAGGTGATTTCTGGCCGTTCACACTTCATATTAATGACTTAATGCCTGTGATCAGTCCTCGGGTTCACTTACCACCTTCGGTTCACACAACATTTGTAGCAGACGGTTTTGTTGTTTGTACTTTTTTGCCACGGCCACTGGAAACAGACGCAGATGCTTTAAAAGTTCCATTTTATCATCAGAACATTGATTATGATGAAGTCCTTTTTTACCACGATGGAAACTTTTTTAGTCGTGATAATCTTCATGCTGGCATGATGACGCTTCATCCAGCGGGTTTCCCGCATGGTCCGCACCCAAAAGCCGTGAAAGCCGTTGAAAAGAAAACTCATACAGACGAAGTCGCAATCATGATCGACACTTGGCAAACCTTGCAGACAGATTCTCAATTAATTAATGTCGAACTTCCGGACTATTGGAAGTCTTGGATGACGAAGTAAATGAATCTTGATCAAGCTATGCGATTAGCTATGAAAGAGGCGCTCAAGGGAGCGCCTTTTGTTTCTCCAAACCCACGAGTTGGTTGTGTGATCTTAGGTTCCAAAGGCGAGCTCTTATCGACGGGCTATCATAAGAAATTTGGCGAAGCTCATGCTGAAGTTGAAGCTTTAAAAAGTCTGACTTTTGATCAGTTAAAAGGGGCTCACGTGATTGTAACTTTAGAGCCTTGTGCCCATGAGGGTAAGACTCCGAGTTGTGCTCAGGCGTTAGCGCGACTGCCAATAAAAAAAGTGACTTTTGGTTTGGTTGATCCGAATCCATTGGTAGCAGGTCAAGGGGCTCAAATTCTTCGTGCTGCTGGAATTGAAGCTGAAGAATATCAAGGTGATTTAAAAGTCGGTCTTGAAGAAACTTGTGAAGAGTTTTTGTGGAATCAACGTTATCAAAAAGTTTTTGTGGCATTAAAAGTAGCACAAAGTTTAGACGGAAAAATTGCTTTAGCTAATGGAGAAAGTAAATGGATTACGGGTCATGAATCAAGACAGAAAGTTCATGAATTACGTGCTCAATATGATGCTATTTTAGTCGGAAAAAACACGATTCTGATAGACAATCCCAGCCTTAATATTCGTCAGCCGGGAATCCAAAAAGAAAATAAAGTAGTTATTCTCGATCGAAGCGGTGAAATTTTAAAAATTAAAGATCAGCTTAAAATATTTCAAGTTCATAAGCCAGAAAATGTGATCGTATCATCATGCCCTGATCTGGAAACTGTCTTAAAAGAAATTTATCATCTTGGAATAAGAAGCATCTTAGTCGAAGGCGGAGGCCAAATTTATTCAAGTTTTATATCTCAGGGTTTGGTTCAAAGACTTCATCTATTTACAGCTCCGATAATTTTAGGCCAAGGTATTGGCTGGACAGACAAAATAAACCTGCCTCACATTAAAAATAAAATTCAAGTCGATTTCACTGATTCTTATGTGACAGGTACATTAAGCGTGACAAAGCGTTAAAGATTAATGTTGAGACTGTGTCTGATCAGTTACTTGGTTGGATTGATTGAGCATCGGACTTAAATCTAAGTTTTTGCAATCATGTTTTTTACTTAAGATGGCATGAAGATCTTTTGTTGATTTAATGATATTCTGAGTTTCCTTGCCTTCTTTGACATAATTAAAGATCTCAGAATTTGAAACTATGCACTGATTTCCTTTAGAGTCTCGAATTTTAGAATGACTGGCTTTATTGAGAAACGCATTATTTCCTTTTTTAAAACCAGAATCAATAATGACGGAATGGGGACAGCTTTTTAGATAAAATCCACCTTCTTTATTTGATTCTGTCGATTCACTTTCCCAGCTTATTTTTTTATTTATTTTGAGTTTACAATTTTGTTCAGTTGAAACTTCGTCTTTTTCATCAAATAGCCAAGTCAGACCTGCGGAGTCCTGTACTTTTACAAACAAGCTACCAGGTGATTCCATACTGATTTCATTTCCCGCAGGTAAAATAAAGTAAAAGCGACCACCGGTTGAAGCTGTGCCACCTTTTACAGAATCAATTTCCGTTACAACGGATAATTGTCCACCCTTTAAAAATCTGAAATTTCTTCTATTTGGAAGGCTCAATGAGCTGGCACTTGCGGAAATCGAACAACCAGTTAATTTTGAAGTAAATCTTTGGGAAAAAGAATAGCTATTTAACTTAAAATACTGGTTTGGGCAGTTCTGTGCGGTTGCGATGCTCAAAATCAAATGTATAAAACTCATATTCAAACTTTGGGCTATTATGGACCCAGCGTCAAGATAGCAGGGGCTCATGATTAAACTGTAGATATTTCAGACACTTAACATTGTAAAAAGGGTATATGATGCCGAGCTTAATCAAGTCTGGACTTAAGTCTTCAGCAGTTTATGTTATATTGTTTCTATGGACCCTGACGAATCTAGCGATAAAAGCGATAGTAACGATAATTTAATAATAAAGCCTATAACCAATCATTTTAAAATAGAATGGTCACTTTTTTGGGGTGGGCTTTTGGGCGATCAAGATAAAGCAGTGGGATCAGACCCATTGAAAGCTTTGACTCGTGAACAAGTAGGCAAGCTGATCAAAGACTTATCGGCTCAACGTAAGCAGCTTCATAAGCAGATCGAAAGTGTGAACAAAGAAATCGAGCAGAATACCGAAAAACTTGAAAGCTTACAATTAGTCGGAAGCCAGCCTGATGAAACCATAGCGCGCTTAAATCAGTTGAGTGATATCGGACAGGCTCTAGGTTCTGAGTTGCAGACTCTTAATCAAAAATTGAAGTGGGTAAGAGCTCATGAAAAAGAAATTGGCACGAAGGATTGGGCTTAATTTTAAGCATACAGACCTGTCAGCGTAAGTCGATATGAAAACTCAACTACCAGTCGATTTTTTTATTTCAAATATCAAAAAAGCATTAGAAGAAAACTCTTCTGTTGTTGTAACGGCGGCCCCAGGAGCTGGCAAAACAACTCGAATTCCTTTTGCGCTTATGGAAATCGCATTAAAAAAAGTTTTAGTGTTAGAGCCCCGAAGAATTGCGGCTATTGCAGCAGCGTCTCGAGTTGCTGAAGAAAATAATGAAATCTTAGGAAAAAAAATTGGATTCGAAGTTCGTTTTGATCGAAAAATTTCGAATGACACTAAACTTACTTTTGTAACTGAAGCTTTGTTAATAAAAAAAATCTTGTCTGATTCGACTTTACAGGAATTTGATATTGTTGTGATTGATGAGTTTCATGAAAGATCAATTCATACAGACTTGGCGTTGGGTTTATTAAAAGAACTTCAAGATCTTGAACGCCCTGATCTTAAAATTGTTGTGATGTCAGCTACTTTAGACGCTCAAAAACTATCCCATTTCTTAAATCAAGCGCCGATTATCGATGTACCGGGACGTCTCTGTGCGCTGGAGGTCATTTATGATACGAAACCTCAAAGTCTGTTGTGGAATTTTGATGTATCAAAAAAAATAGTCGAAAAAATAAAAGTCGCAGTTAATAATGGTGAGCGAGATACTTTAGTTTTTCTGCCGGGCTTCTATGAAATTGAACAAGTTAGAAGTTTTCTTGAAAAAGAAAACTGGACTCAAAAAATGAATATTGTCGTACTTCATGGAAAGCTTGATTTGCATGATCAGCAGCGAGCCCTAAAAACTTCAGATCAAAGAAAAATCATCTTATCGACAAATGTGGCAGAGTCTTCGGTTACAGTTGATGGTCTAGATACTGTTGTTGATTCTGGACTGGAAAGATCAAGTATTTATCAAATGCAATCGGGTTTTTCGAAGCTCACAACCCATCGAATTAGTTTGGCTTCAGCAACGCAAAGGGCAGGACGCGCCGCCCGCCAGTTTTCAGGTCAGTGTTACAAACTATGGACGCCTTTGGATGAAAGATCATTTTCCGATTACAGTTTACCTGAAATTAAAAATCAGGAGTTATCAGAAACATTGTTGTACCTTTCTTTTCTGGGTTTAAAAGAATTTAAAAACTTTTCTTGGTTTGAATCACCAACTTCAGCAAGTCTTGAATTTGCAAATAAAAAATTAATTGATCTAGGGCTTATTAAAAATGAAACAATCACGGATCTCGGGCGAAAAGTAATTCGCTATCCTTTGCCTTTAAGGTTAGCAGTTCTAATGGAAAATTTTAAAAATGAGAATCGAGAAGACTTAGGAGCATGGATCTGCGCCATTTTGTCAGATAGAGGATCAAAGTCTATTGGTTTAGAATCAACTCATGATGAGTGTGATTTGGTTTATGAACTTAAAAAAGGTAATCGATTTTTTGAAAAATATAAGAAAGTCGCGCAGCAAATTTCATCTCGAGCCGCCCATTTTAGATGGGACGACCAAGATGAGAATATCTTAAAAAAAGTTTTAATTAAATCGTTTGCGGATCGATTGGGCCGGAGAAGAGCTGCATCGAGCGATAAGGGTCTACTCTCTTCGGGGCGAGGTATTTCATTTTCGAGAACAAGTGTTGTTAAAAAAAGTCCCTATTTTATTGCGCTGGATGGGATTGATACGGAAAATTCTCATGAGACTCAAGTGACGAAAGCGACGGGTTTTTCGGAAGAATTTTTAAGACATCATTTTTCTGATCTTATAAAAACTGATTCTCATGTCATATGGAATGAGTCTAAGAAAACATTTCTGGAAAAGAAAACACAAAAACTATTTGGATTAAGTATTGGGTCTGAACACAGTCAGCCGGCCAAGGCTGAATGGATTGAAGCCCATTTATCACAAGTAGCGTTTGAAAATTGGGATTGGATTCGTAATCAAAACGAAGAAATGCGGAATTGGTGGCTTCGCTTTGAATTTTATACGAATCATGTCAATTTGGAGACTCAAGGGTTTTGGACAGAAGAAAAGTTAAAAAATATTATAAATGAAGCCACTTACGGTCAAAAAAATTTACATGCGCTTAAAGAAATCGATTTAGTCTATTTTTTTGAAAATCTTATGCCGCAATCGATATTAACAGATTTTAAATCCAAAGTTCCAATTTTTCTTGAAGCCGCTCAAGGCAGACAAGTGAAAGTACACTACGAGGGCGAGCAAGCTCCATTCGTTGAGTTGCGTATTCAGGATGCTTTTTCATGGAAGAAGACCCCACGACTTGGGCATGATATTCTAGTGACAATCGTTTTACTTGCCCCTAATCGTCGTCCGACACAAGTAACTCAAGATTTAGAAGGATTTTGGAAAGGTTCTTACAAAGAAATTAGAAAAGAATTAAAAGCTCGGTATCCGAAGCATGATTGGCCAGAAGAGGTTTAATTTTTCTGTTTTTTAAGCTCTTTCCATTCGCGTAGTTTCCGAATAGATTGCTGTAAAACAGTTTCTAAAATTCTAATTTCTTTTGGAGTTGGTGTGTTTTGTAAAAGCATGCGTTTTAAGACTGTATAGACGTTTACTTTTTTTCCATAAAGAGTAAAGCCCATTTCTTGTAGCCAGACTTGTAAGCTTTCTTCTAAAAAAGCTGTTGGCCTGCGATTTAATCTTTTATCAGCAATTTGATTTTCAATTTTTCCTAGAGTGCCACCCCAGGATTCGCGCACCATGAAAAGTGCAATCAGAACAGCTTGTGCTAAATTAAGACTGGGGTTGCTACCATAGGTGGGAAGGCTACAAGCGTAATGAACGTACTCAATATCTTCAGTGGACAGGCCCCAGTCTTCACGTCCAAAAATAAGATGAACGATAACAGGATTTTCATTTTTTTTTGTAAAGTAGGGAGATTCATTTGCAAGCCAATCAAGAGTGGGTTTAAAGTCGCGAACTTGACGGGCGCGACCGTCTTTTGTTGTAAAACCTAGGCGTATTGAATCGGGCTCATGATCGTAGAAACTTTTCCAATTGGCATAGGTTTTTCTAGATTGAAGCGCCGTTTGCCCAGTGGCAGCTGCTTGTTGTGCTTCAAAAGTTATTTCACATTGAGGATCAACTAAAATAAGTTGATCAAAACCCATATTGGCCATTGCTCGTGAAGTTGCTCCAATATTTCTTTCATAGATGGGGCTCGCTAAAACAACTCGAATTTCAAATGCTTTTTTCATGAGCAATGGCAAGTCCTTCTTGAATGCATTTTGAAGCTGTCGAAGAAAAAATATTTTGATTTAAATGATTTCGACAAAGTTGTTCAAGTTGTGGTTGGTTGACTTGCAGGCAAATTTCAAGTGATTCAAGTATAACTAGCCACTCTTCTGGGAATTCTTCAATGACTCCACGAATACAAGATTCTAAATCATAAAGTGTTTTTTTACCATGACGGATATCTCGAATGATTTGATAGTAAGCAAATATTCTGTAATCAGTTTCTGAAAAATTCAGATCGGGCACTTTTGCCACGATAAAATCAGCGATTTCTCCGAAAGCCAGGCGATCGGCGGGCCCACCAAAAACTGAAGTGATTTTCTCACCCAATATAATATCGTAGTCTCCCCATGATGGATCAAAAAGTATTTTATTTTGTAATGTTGCGGTCGCATTTTTGAAAGTTACTAAAATTCTTTTGCCAGACTCCATCAATGAAGAAGTTATTTCCCCTTTGACCAGTACTCCGCTTGAAAATTCTAAAGTAACTTGAGAATTTTTTGAAAAATCAACACCGACTTGGAGCCATTCTTTTTCAGTTAAGAGGCTTGGGCATTTTGATGGAAATGCTTTTAAGTTTCCAAGAGGAGAACCGTAACCTTGTCCATGATAAGCTTTCGAATGCCCTTTTAGTTCAAGTCGATTAAAAGATATTTGAGTTGGGCCTTGGGTTTTAAAGTAGGCAACATCTCCGTTTTTATCTAATGTAAATTCAGCAACTAGGCCAGAAATCTGTGCCCCAGAGTTGAGTTCAACTGTATTAACAGTTTTGGAAAGAATCGCTTTTTCTAAGCCGCTCACGCCACCGACTTTGTAAGCCATTTTATCAGAAAGTTCTGCTAAGACTTGGGAAAGATTTTTAAAATCAGGTGTGACGAAAAGTTGAGGCTGAGGCTCTGTAATATCATAAGTGTAATTGAGGCATTCGATTGTAAGCGGAAGTCGTTTTACTTTATCGCTCAAGCACCACTTAGCTTCACCAACAGAAGAAAGCAAACCAGCTCCAAAAATTTTTGGAGCTTCAAGAGTTCCGATGAGACCGTACTCAGCTGTCCACCAATTCATTCTGGATAAAAGAGTCGCTTCTGAAGTATGAGTCATGTTTTTGACAGCCATTGAAAGCTTATTTTCGGCAGCTTGTACTTCTTCTTTTGTCGCGCCAGAGTGAGCTTTAATGTCGGACAAATAACGAATAGCTTCATAGACATCTAAATCTTCTCGGCTTGCAATAGCGTACTTGGCGACTTGAGCGTATTCTTTTAAATAAGCAGCGTATTCGGGATGGGCCAACATGGGTGCATGTCCTGCGGCTTCGTGAACAATATCAGGTGCTGGCGTATACATAAGCTGTTCAATTGAGCGCATATCACTTGCAATTGGAAGTACTGACAGAGATTGCATTTCCATAAAAGCAGCGGGTGGAATAAATCCGCTGACAGGGCAGGCTGTCCATCCATAACGTGAAAGTTTTTGACTGATGTGCGATATATCAGGAATAGAATCAATCGTGATGCCAGTTTCCTTAAGGCCTTCTAAATAAAATGGATGGGCATGAGTTGAAAGAAAATCTTTGAGTTGGCGTAAAATATAGCGCCAAACGGCATGATCTCGAGAAGTATATTTTCGATCAGACTGATTCACTTCAAATTTACTGAGATGTTTTGGCAATGAGCCCATTCTTAGCCTTTTTAAAGTAGAGGATCCGCTTTTTTGAGATAATTTTGGATATAATCATCAACTGCTTTTTCCAGCGGCCATTCAGATTCGCTCATACCAGCATCTTGCCACTTTTTCATGTTTGCTTCCGTAAAATACTGATACTGACTTTGAAGTTCCGGTGGCATTTCGAGCCACTTAATATTGAGATCTTGATTCAGGGACTTAAAAACAGATTGTGCCAAATCTAGCCAGGTACGAGCTTTTCCGTAGCCCATATTATAAAGCCCGCTTGCTGGAGTTTTATCCATGATTTCAACCATCCAACGAACGACATCTTTTACATAAACGAAATCTCTTTTCTGTTGGCCATCCTGATAATTGGGGTTGTAGCTTTTAAAGAGTCCTAAAGAGCTTGTTTCCTTCACTTGCTTATAAGCTTTGTAAGCGACGCTTGACATGGAACCTTTGTGATATTCATTAGGTCCAAAAACATTGAAAAACTTAACGCCGTACCAATTGCGGGGAATATTTTTTTGAGTTAAGGCCCAGCGGTCCATCAGAACTTTCGAATCACCATAAAGGTTGAGCGGTCTTAATTCATTTGAATCAAAGGAATCGTTAAAACCATGTTCGCCGGCGCCATAAGTTGCACCGCTACTAGCATAAACAATCTGTTTTTGATTATCAGAGCACCAATTAAATAATTTTTGTGAATATTCTAGATTATTCTCTTTTAAGAAAGCCCAATTTGTTTCTGTTGTGGAGGAACAAGCCCCCATATGAAAAATCCAAGTTACTTTATGAGATTGAGATGACTTAAGGAAATCCCAGATTTGGTCTTTTAAAAGAAACAGACTGTAAGCTTTATTTTTAAGTAAATTTCTTTCTTCCAAGCTAACTGAATCCACTGCCAGAATGTCTCGGAATCCCTTTTGATTGAGTTCCCAAACAAGTGCACTTCCAATAAATCCGTTAGCTCCTGTGACAATAATCATAGAGTTATAACTTAATCTAAAGGGTTAGTATGTTCAAGTCAGACCGACTTGCTCATACGGTCAAACTAAGAAAATGCAGCGCCGAGAGGCGATCAGGACCGGTTGAGAGTCCGGTCCTGCATTGAATTTTAATAAAATTTAATGAGTCACTTTCTTTTTTGATCCAGAAGACACGCACTCATAAGAAATTTGCCATTCCTTGAGCTGAGTAACAGTTGAAGAGGATGTCGTATCAGTGCCTGCGGCCTGACCTGAAATCAAAGGCATTCCGAATAAAGTTCCTACTTTCTTCTGAGAACTTGGACGATGAGCTTCTGATGCATTTGAAGTTGTTGTTTGGCCAACAGCCACTTCGCCTTCTTCTAAAATCTTCACGTTTGCTGCGGGACAGTTGGATTTCATTTTTTCATCAGCTTTTGAGCGGTCCTCGGGGCGATGATCAGTTGTGAGAGCGATGACTCCACCTTCGCTTGGCTTACGTTTTACTTCTCTTGCTTGCCCTTGATAGGGAACAGTTTGACAAGAAATTAAATTTACAGCGAATAAAATACTTATTGATAAGTTAATAAATTTTTTCATTTTTTAATCCTCATTTTTAAAAGAATTGACCAGCATTTATATAAACGTTTCCATTTCCATTAGCGATAAATCCTTGATTGTAGCCAATTGCGAATTGATAACCATTTTGGCTGACGTAATCAATTCCTGCGTTCGCATAGGCATGAAAAGTGTCTTTTTTAAAACCGTCTATTGAAATATTACCTTTTCCACTGACATCGACGAATCCAAAATGGACACCCGCGACAGGTCTCCAGTTTTCACCGTGCATAAAGTAGTACTCGACGCCCGTGTCATAAGTTGAAGCTTTTGCTTTTTCTTCCTGAAATCCAGCAGCATCACTATAAGTTAAGCTTGTGGTTGCTTCTAATTCAGCATAACCAGCAGTTAACCTGATATCTGAAACATTATAGCCGACATTAAGACCAAGCAAAGAAGGGTAAGGAGTTCCAAGCCCCAAATAAACGCCGTACTTTTTTTCATTCCGAATATCTTGGGACTGAGTTGATACGACATTATTTTGAGCAAAACTGTTGATTGGCTGAGCCAAAAGAAAAAATGCGACATAAAGAATATTTTTCACGAAACCTCCGTGCATATTGTTGTTTGTTGGGGACAAATAACGGATAGCGAAGTTCTGTTGACAGGACAACAAAACTGGCGAACAAAGTGTTCACCAATGTTCGGGGGCCTTGTGTATATCGATTATTATCCAAAAGATTCACGACACTATCTTAAGTTTGAATTTGAGGCTCGAAAAAAGCGTCGTCCCCATTATTCTTTAAGAGCTTTTGCGCGGGATTTAGATTTAAGTCCGTCGGCTTTGTCTGAATACTTAAACGGCAAGCTGACTTTTTCCGAAGAGCGAGTGTTGCAAGTTTGTAAAAAAATTCAACTTAAAACAATTCAAAAGGAACACTGGCTTGATCTGATTAAAATGGAAAGTTCTTCATCAAAAGCGGATCGTGAAGTAGCGGCGGCAAAAGTTCGAGCAAGATCGAGTCAAGAAAAAGGAACTATCGCACTGGATCTTTTTCAAGTGGTTTCAGATTGGTATCATTTCGCTTTACTCGAATTGATTGATGTTAATCCCGAATATCAAGATCACAAAGCGGCCAGTAAAGCTTTAGGAATAAACGTTAAGACCGTTAAAGAATCCTGGGAGCGGCTGATTCAAGTGGGTTTGGCTGAAAAGCAGGACGGCATTTACAAGGCTTCAACATTGGCGACTTTTGCGGGCGAAGATGTGCCATCCGCAGCCCTTCGAAATTTTCATGCAGGACTTATTTCAAAAGCTCTTATTGCACAAGAGGAACAGCCGATTGATAAAAAAGAATTTGTCTCAATTGTTTTTAGTTTTCGAAAGGAAGACTTGAAATCAATCAAAGACGAAGTTTATAAGTTCCAAGTCGACTTAACAAATAAATATGCTCAAAAGAAGAATAAAGATTCGGTCTATTGTCTGAGTACTCAGTTATTTAATCTTGTCGAGGAGAATTGAAATTGAAAAAAATAAATTTTATATTAATCGTACTTATAAGTTCAGTGGCTTTATCAAATGTTCGAGTCGGTCGAACGGGTGGTGGTTTGGCTGAAATGAAAGCTTATTCTATCGTCGGTCAGATATCGACTTTTCTAAATATATGTGTGAATTCACCATTCAGATGTGGAATGAATGAAAATCAAAAAAATGATTTAATCAGACTTTCACAAAAAATTAATCTCAAAAAATTGCAGCTCATTGCGCCCTGGTCTGGTCCTTCTAAGTTAGAAGGTTTAACGCTTTTTTTAAATTCACAAGATCTTTACACTTCAGGAGTTCCGCATAAGTTTGGTCAAATTTTAAGCTTAAGCTTGTCTGTCTTGTTACGAGACGGTCTGGGAATATCTGAGAGTGCGGCTCTTTGGCCCTACGAAGTATTTTACTTATTTGAAGAAAACATGCGAAGTATTTATCTTTATCAAGCAAGTTCAACACTCCATTCATTTTCATTGGCCAATCCGGATTCAAAAGAATCTATCGTCCAAGCTTTGGCATTGGAAAAATCTAAAACAACGGATGACTTAACTAGCAACCTTTTATCGGTACTAGGTTGCCCAAATGCTTTTTGGAAAATTGAAAGTTGGACTTATGTTCAACATCAAAATTGGGTTCGGGCTCAGATATTATGGAACTGCGGCTCTCATCAATGGAGTGGGGAATTACAAATCAGATTAAATGCGACTGGAGCATCGCAAATGAGTCTTGTGCGAAAAACCCAGCTTCGATAAAGCTATCAAAATATCGAGTTTTTCAACTTTAATGCCTCGGGCTCAAGCTTTCGTATTGGTCCGATTATTGGAATTAAAGAAAAGAAGATGCAAAAATGTCGAGGCCTATTTTTTATATTCGTTTTAGCGGTTACACAATTGACGGTTGCTGGGCCAGAATTGTCATCTCAACACGCTCCGAAAAAAGCTCAAAAAAATCGAATCGAAATCTTTAAAAGAACCTTAGCTTATTTGCCATCATTTTTATTTTCTGTGATGGGGCGTATTCCGATGTCTCGGGATGAGACATATCTTTTTAATGAAATTGGAAATATTGTTTCCCGCAATCTGAATCGCAGCAATTCACAAGAATTAATTTTGCCTGATAAATACAGTCTGTTCGTTGTTAAAGAAAGCGAAGACCAACGGTATTTTGATGATCTCGAGCCTGGGTTGGCAAAGCGGATTGCTTCAACTAAGCCATTTATACATGAACCAATCATGATCAACACACTGATTGCCAATGACCCCCAAGTCGAAATTACTTTGCCCCATGCTGTCCAAATTTTGATCCACGAGATTGCCTGGAAGGTGCCGGGAGTGAATATACAGTTGGCAGATCGTTTTGCTGCGAAAATTAAACGCAGCCTTGAAAGTGATTATCAAGTGATTGAATTAAGTCCAACTGAAAAACTTCATATATTAAATTCGCCTATTCAGTATCAGCCGCCATTGCTTGAAATGGATTCGGCAAGTGACAATTTTAAAAATTCAATAAACATATTTAAATCTCATCAAATTAGGCAAGGGCGCGAAATCCTTATTTTTCATGAAAATAATTTTGGATTCACTTATGTTCCAACTTTAAAAGAGGCTTTGATAAATGGAATTCATGGCATGAAAGATGTGAATAAAGATAGCACAACAGTTTTTTCATCTTCAGTTAATATCGAGCAAATCCGAGTCGACAGAGCATTAGGCCAAGCGCCTCTTGTCCGTTTTTTGATCAGTGTTTATGAACGAGCTTACCGGTATGTTGATACAACTGACCGAGAAGACCAAAGTGGTGAAAGAAAAAAAACAGGTGAGAAATCAATACATAGTTTTGTTGCGCTCAAGAGGCAAGGCATGGATGTGAGCGAAGGAGATGAAATATTAAAAACTCGTGTTGAAATCGCCTCAAGATTTGAACCAGGTGAATCGGTTCACATCAGTCGTAGAGAAGTATTAGACCAGGAACCCTTGATTAAAGTTCATGACTTAATTTGGAGCGAAAAAGGGGCAAGTCGAAATGGAAGTTTTCGA
The DNA here is from genome assembly GCA_030158485.1 of Pseudobdellovibrionaceae bacterium. Taxonomy (GTDB): domain Bacteria; phylum Bdellovibrionota; class Bdellovibrionia; order Bdellovibrionales; family Bdellovibrionaceae. The sequence goes on from JAOASS010000022.1 coordinate 56,000, forward strand.
GTTGAAATACCTCAAGATCGCGTTTCAAGTCTGGTTACTCATGATCTTCGCGCTTTTTTATGGGCGCGAATGGAACACGGATTAGTTCGAATTGAAGTTCAGAAGCTTATTCCAGATTCAAGGGGTATAAAAGTTGAATTTTCAATTCCCTCAAGCTTGGGAACGACTCAAGCATTTGCGATCGAAGAAGTTATTTTAAAAAATAAAAATCATGAGTTTGTCTTAGACTTACCTGAAACAATAATTGTGCGTCATCCACAGTTAAGTCCCGACACTTTTCAGATGCGAAAACTTGAACGAGGCACGCCTACCGGCTGGTTGGAAGTTCCTGTAGAAGCAAAAGCCGAATCTGATGAAACAATGAGTTCTTATCTTAATAAGCTGGGTGATATCCCGGGTCTTATCAAGATAAAATCAGGAAAACAAAAAATGCGTTTGATTTTTCAGTCTCGAGCTTTTTTGCATGAAGTCTATTTTTATAAGCGCGCGTTATATCTAACTCACGACCCAATGGCTCGCGCTGCCATGCAAGCTTTAGAGGATAATCCTATCATGAAAATGTTTGCTAATTATTTAGGGACAACAAATAGAAGTGCCAGTCACTTTCAAATGAAAGATGAAGTTATTCATTTGCCGGCCTCGGAATTAAAACAATATCAACATGGATCTGATCTTATCGTTGAATTTGAACTTCCAATGGATATCATGCCGGATAAGGGCGCGAATACTTTCGATACGGGGCTGCGATACTTTGGTAAAATGATTGCCATTAACCAGCGTCTTGAAAAATGGAGAGCAAGTTCGTTAAGGCATCCTTTATTTTCGGTTGAAGGAACAAGTTACGGCGCTAAAAGTTGCCGTGATCATTTCAATTAAAGCCTTGAAAAATGCCGTACAAATGATAATTCTACGAATCAAGAATTAGTTTTATCCGGAGAGGTGGCCGAGTGGCTGAAGGCGCTCGCTTGGAAAGCGAGTTTAGGCTTTAAAACCTAACAAGAGTTCGAATCTCTTCCTCTCCGCCAATTTAACTCATCGAAATTCATGTCCCCGTGATGTCCCCACAAACTAAACGAATCGCATCAAGTACTTAATAACACAAGAGCCGCATAGGTCCCCAACTTCACACAACTTAAAAAGTGCGTGTGCTTTTTAAAACAATACTACTTAATGCTACTTCTTTTGCTACTTCGATTTCAAAGAGCGAAAAATCTTTTTTATTGGAGGTTTTTTATGGTTTCTTTGATTCAGTTCTACTCGCTCGTTATTCGACTAGCTATACTCTTAAGTTTTGCTGGTCAGCTTAAAACTTGCACTCTGACAATGATGGGACTCGCGGCCACGAAGTCAGAACGAGGAATTATTTCTTATTCGAAATTCACGAAGTTACTTACATCAAAGAATTCGAAATGATTTTATTAAGGCGAACTTTAGTGGACGATGTGAAGATGTGTACCCGCCGTATTTTATTTGGATTGGATATTTAGAAAAGAAAACCCTGCCTTTATCGAGCGGGGTTTTGAGTTGCAGAGTTATTTCAAAAGCTAGAGGTTTATGGTCAGGCGTTACTTCTTAGAAGCCTCAATGCCTCGAAGAGCAAATTCCCTTTCAAGTTCCATCCCCATTGTTGGGTTATACTTTCTTGCTTCGTGAATTATTGCAGATGTCACGCTGGAAAGACTGTCTGGGTTATGCACATTGGGTAAAGCCAAAAAGTAAATTCTTAAAACCACTTCGGACCCATATTTCTCGGCGGCAAGCCATAATGGCTGCGTGAAGACCGCTGAAGAATAGTATTGATCCGGTTGATCTAAAGACGAGTCATCCCCCTTTATATACTTTCCAACGGCTCTTAAAATCTGTTCTGCTAAAATGGGGTAAGTTTTCTTAAACTTTTCAGCAAAAGTAATTCGCTTATATTTATCACCTCTTGTGATGACCTTATCTGGTAATCGTAATTCTTGGTTTATTTCATCGGCTAGCTCTTTGAGATCAGCTTCCCCAATCCGGCTAGTATTAAAAAAGATACCTGACAATAGATGCGCACTACCCTCAACAAAGAGCCGCGCGTGCCAGCCGTAAAGTCCTGCATGATGCTTAGCCACTGTAAAGTGAATGGAATGCCCAATCTCATGCCCCAAGACCGTCTCGTCAAAATTTTCGGTTGGGACTATAATTCGTATACTTTCATTCCCGTTGGCTTGTCCCTGAGCTGGCTTCCCAGGAGAAATATCAATATCAATTCGTAAATTTTTAAGTGTTGGAAATCCAAGATTTTGTAGAATTCCATTGTAGTATTCAATTTTCTTGTTGGCGAAATAAAAGGCTTTGATGTGAGCAGATCTGATGTCATTGATTGTAAAACAGAAGCAGTTATTTGCATCCGGATAAACATTCTCAGCACTGCCAATTTTAACCGTAGAATTTTCTAGTTTTCCATTTTTCGTTTCTGGCATTTGAACTATTATCGAAGAGTCCATATTAAAACGATCATAGATTTTAGCTGTCATAGTGGGGCTTTTTGCAAATGCCACTGCTCCTGTCCAAGTCGACACTAAAAGTGACAAAATTAGTCCTGACATAGCTGCCATATTGCTGAGGAAAGCTTGTATGCTCATGTACGTTAATTTAGCAATTGTTAGACCAGCCATGGAGCTAACTCATTTGACGAATCTTACTAAAACCAAATCATATTAGCTGATGCATGATTTAATGGGACCTGAGCCTTTTGAGGCGATCAGCTCAATTTGAATTGCGCCGCCTAAGCCCAAACAAATTCTTGTTCCCCAGTTCTATGATCAGAAAGCCGCACGATTTAATCATTGGCTCGCAGCCTCTATAATTAAGCCAGGGCTTCTCAATTATGTCCCCGTCTGCAGGCTTCAAAAGGTTCGGGCCCAGCTAATTTGAACTGAGGCCACATCGATTACCTTCTGGACAGCTTGCTTTGTCAGCAGAAAGCTAGACAGTGCATGATATTCAAATACTCAGCTTTATTTCTTACAACACTACTTCTAATTACCAGGTCTGGATCAAACGCTCGAGTATTTAATTTTTAGAACTACTCAGTAATTTGAAATTCGACAAAGGATGATTACTGAGCGCTCTTCTGATATACACAATTCACTTCGCCAAGATAAAGCAAGCTTGAGCCAACTCCAACTTCGTCCTTTTTCCATTCGCCAACCAGAGCATTTAAAGTAATCTGGCCATTTTTTTCATTTAGAACAATAGTTGTACGGACAGAATCTCCCTCTTCCATTGCATATTTAAAAACAATTGACGAAGATCTGTATGAGAACTTAGACAAATTAGAGTTAGTTGTTTGTCCTTTTGAATTAACCGGTATCTGGTGTAAATCAGGTTCTTTTGTGTACTCTAGGTCTCCGATACCAACTTCAAAAACATCATTATCTGTAGCTTCGTCTGAATTGGGAATCCCATCAGCTACCTGATATTTGAGCTTACTCGGGCAGCTATTAATCTCGTGCAGCTGGCTACCTAAAAGATAATTATATTGCTGTCCTCTTATAATGTTAAAACCAGTTTCTGTCTTGTTCGAAGCGATAAGGGCAGCCAATGCCTGCTTATCCTTTGCTTTAACAACTTCGATTTTCTGAAGACCATATTCGCCATTGAAATTTTTAAGCCTAGGCACGCTAGCCTGACTGAAAGACACCACTGCTAGTAAACTGGTCAAAATGGCAATTTGTAAAGATAGTGACAACATATAGATAATCTCCTTAAAGGTTTAAAGACTCCGGATTGTCTCCATGCAACCTACGCGCCGCTTGAAAAGGCATCATATGAGAGGTGATTGTAAAAAGAACAACTGCGGTGACATTTATTGCGAATATTTCGAAGGTTACGCTTCGTAAAACTTGCGATCTTAAAGGCCGAGGTTTTTTAAAAAATATTTTCCTTTGTAATGGGGTAAGTAGCTGAACATTAACACTACCTTCTGAAAAAAAATTGAAAGCCACAAACCTGCTTAAAAAAGTGGGTTTTGTTTTTGTACCTTTTCGAACTGTCGCCTACATTGATAGATGATCTCCACGGTGGTGAGGAATAATGTTACCCTTCAATCAAGAATCATTTATACAGCCAGAACTTAAGACTCTTCGCTTTATTTTGGAGCCGATCTCTGCGATTCACGCAAAAGAGCTCTGTGAGTTCTTCAGTGACAACGACCTTCATCATTTTGTCCCCTTTGAAGCGCCAACACTTGAACAGCAGACTGAACGTTGCTTGCGATGGGCAAAGCGATTGTCCCCTGATGGTACCGAGCTCTGGCTGAACTGGGCTGCGCGAGACAAAGAGACCGGCAGAATTGCCGCTCACATACAGGCTGGGATGAAGGTCGATCGTATTGCGTCGATTGGGTATGTTGTCGGGAGAGCCTTCCAGCGAAGGGGTTGTGCGACTGAGTGTCTTGAGTCTGTCTTCAAATACTTGGAAGAGTCTCTTGGAGCTTTCGAAGTAAAGGCTTGGTCTGATACCCGCAATGAAGCGTCTCATCGTCTCGCTCAAAAACTTGGCATGGTTCAGGTTGAGCTGATTAAGGATGCTAATTTTTTTAAGGGAAGAACCAGTGATGAGTTTGTATTTTCAAAAGTATTCAAAGTTACATCACAAAATGAAATGCAGGTAAGCAATGACGATACATGAAAAGGCAGCTGTTGGATTTGATCGAGCCGGCGATTCCTACGAGCGGGGTCGTCCCGAGTATCCCCAAGATGCTATCGATTTTCTAGTGAAGACTCTTCAAATAGACCCAACTTCAACTGTTGTGGATCTAGGTGCGGGCACTGGTAAGTTCACAAAACTTCTGACTCAAGCAAAGGCGACCGTTATAGCTGTCGAACCCGTTGAGGGAATGAGAAAGAAGTTTCAATCACTTTATCCAGGTATAAAAATTCTGAGTGGCACTGCTGAAGACATCCCAATGGAAGACAACTCGGTGGATGCTGTAATTGCAGCGCAGGCTTTTCATTGGTTTAATGGACCCGCGGCAGTTAGAGAAATTCACCGAGTACTAAAACCTAATGGTAAAATAGGGCTAATTTGGAATGCTCGCGACGAATCTTTGGCATGGGTTGCTGAGTTGACTAAAATCATTGACCCACACGAGGGCGGTGCTCCTCGGTATAAAACGATGAATTGGAAGAAAGCCTTTGTTGAAACAAATCTCTTTTCGAGGCTTCAACTTCAGCATTTTTCATATAGCCAAGTCGGAACAGTTGAGACGATTGTTGATCGTATTGGATCGATCAGTTTTATTTCAGCTTTATCTGAAGTCGATAAACAAAAAGTACTGACACAGGTTCGCAATCTAGTCCAATCCCATCCCGATACTAAGAGTAGGTCAGAAGTAAAACTGCCGTACCGAACAGATGTATATTGGTGTGAGAAAATATGACTCTCTTAGGGTGTGCTTTACTCTGCTATCCGATTGTGTTGTTCAATTGGTGAGGGATTAACAATTGATGAGATATCTGAAAAATTACAAGTTCCAAGGTCACAAGCATTAACCGCTATCGAATTTCTACGCAACAGTGGCTTCGTAAAACAAAATGGTGCACGTTTTGAAATCGGAACTCAGTATACACATTTAGGACAGGGTTCGCCTTATTTGAGTCGTCATCATTCTAATTGGAGAGTTAAGGCCTTACAAAAAATTGATCATTTAACGAACCAAGAGCTGATGTATACCGCTCCTTTTTCGATTGCTGAAAAAGATTTTGCAGTGCTTCGAGAACACATGGTTGGGGTCATTCAAGAATTTCTTAAAAAGGTGAAACAGAGTGAAGGGGAGACCGTAGCTTGTTTTAATTTGGATTTGTTTAAACTGATGATTTAAGAATTTTCACGCGGCATCGATTAAGTTCGTTAAGAAGCCCATTCCAGACAAAAAGTTTGAAAGCTATTTACTTCTGCCGGCAAAATAATAAAATTCAATAAAATCAGATATTTGTACAAGAAAAATAAACTTCTTCATGGAAGTATTGTATGGTACAATATATCTATGAAGAATGTCATAATTGAATTTGATAAGTTCCTAAATATGCAAGGTCTGAGTTTTGAAGCCATAATTATTGGTGGGGCAGCACTCAATATTTTAGATAGAGCAGATTTCCTTAAGTCTAAACTCTTTGCATACTGTGATCGAACAACACCCGATTTCGAGGACCTCAAAAATCTAAAGCCTTCGGTGGATGAGCTCGGCGCCGCTATCGATTGGGTTAAAGAAAGAGATACACACGCTAATTGGGTAGCCCATGTTGAGAAAGCTTTTTCTGTTTTACGAAGAGCACTTGGTTATGAGTAAGATTTCTTTAGATCAAAAGCTTTGTTACATTGGCTTTCAAATTGTCGCGCCTAAAATAGGTGGGACCAAGCAATGGGTTGATATCGAAAATGCATTATATGAAGCCACTTTAGAAGTAACCCAAGATAGTCGGTTATTTTCGCTTATTTGTAGCTGGGTTTCAGTGCATGGTGATTATGTCATTATTGAAAAACTTATGAAGCTTCAGAAGAAAAAAAACTCTCCCTGGTTAGTAGCTGTGGCTATATGTGCTTCAAATATGGGTTTTCACCAATGGAAACGACTTATTAAAAAACAAAAAAACACTTTTGCTTTGGTAGACCAGGATCTTGCATTAAGCTCTATCAGTATGAAAGGCGAAGAGTCGAATTTCAGAAGTAAAGGTTTTCTAATCCCTAAGGAATCAATTAGAATTCGATCGTCTGACGCTCAATCGGCGACTAGTCTTATAAAGAGCAATCTTCAATACCGCAATCGATTGCGTTATGGAGCTTCTTGGCGGGCTGATATAATCACAGCGATAGAAAAAGGGATGAAAACTCCTTACACAATAGCTAAAGTATTAGGCTGCTCATACGAGCCTGCTCATAGAATTTTTAAGGAGTATGCGTTAGCGACAATTTGAATGTTTAAAGCTAACGAATTCCAGACAAAAAGTTCGAAAGCTATCTACTTGTGCCCACAAAATTAAATCAGATAAATTGCCCCAGCATAATTAAGCATAAATTTCTGACGAGAGTCTTTGTATCCATAAAGTAATTTGGATAACTTTCTTCAAGTTTTTTAATATCTCCTGCATTAACAAGAACAATGTTTATTTGTTTATCATTTAAGTATTTTGTTTCAAAATTTAAATAGTCTTGTGCTGCAATATCAAATTGATTAGCGCTATATGTATTTAATGAAATCGTATTTTCGTCTGAGTTTAACAAAATTAAACTGTAGTATTCTTGATTTACTATAGTTGAGCTGAACGGACTTCATAAAACTCCAATTTTTATCAGTTTACACTTTTAACTCATTGAAATTACTCATTTAAAACTCAATATAATATCTACGCCTCATTTTAAGACAGTTTTAAAATAATCAAATCACTAAGAACAGCGAAATAGCCCGCAATTTCAACTTTTCCATTCGGTTCGCAAAATACCGAACCCAAGACCATCAAAATATTCACCCTTAACAATACGAGCTTTTCTAAAACAAGCTTCTTGTTTAAAACCAAGTTTATGAGCTAATTGAATTAGTCCTTTATTTCCAGACCATGTTCTCATGTCTAAGCGAACAATTTCTGTGTGTGCATTAAATAAATATTGGATCCAGAGACTCAGAGAATCAAAACCGATACCTTGACCCCAATATCTTGAATCATAAATTATAATACCAATACATAGCCAGTTGGTTTCTTTTGATTCCCAATAGCTGGACACTGTACCTATAATTTTATTAGAGGTTATGTCAGCAATTACAAGTATATTTCTAGGGTTTGAAACAGTTTTTGAATCTATGAGTTGTTCAACTTTTTTTCGAAGATTTTCAGAATTATCAAAATCGTATTGATAATATGGTCCGTCGAACTCTTGCCACTTATGACCAGGACGCTGCCAGTATTGGTAGTCATCAAGGTCTGAATACTGCCAATCTCTGAGTATGACCTGTCTGCCCGAAAGACTAACTGAATTTATGGAGTCCTCCCATGGACTGGAATTATTTCGACTTAAATCTATAACATCTTCATATTGTTGAAAAGTCATTTCTGGTTTTCAGTAACATGAGTTGATTCTTGCTTCGCCGTTACTTATTCTTTTGATTAATGAAGTGGACATTTCTTAAAGCTGCTTTTGACTCAAAAACTTACTGAGCCAATAACTTCTCGTTATAACCTGCAGTTACTTCGCTTTTGTGTGCGGCAAAAGCAGCGAGAACTTCTTCTTTTTCAGTTTTCGGTATTTTGAAGTAATCAAGACTTCGGCCTAGCTCAGCTGCAACTTCATCAAATTCAAATTCTGAAATTTTAAATTCACGATGAGCTTCTTCAAGGCCTAAATTTGTTTTTCCTGGCTTTGTTGGTACGTACTGGCTAGGTCCCCCGGCTACCGAACTAACCCAAAGTGTTCGCATGAATTTGAGACCCGCTAATCGGTCTAGATTTTTTGTATGCCATTTGCTCAGTGTTGGATTTTTTGATTTTTTGCCGACGACTGGATTTTTTATAAGAGCATCGCTAAAGTGATCAACGACTCCTGCTATTGCGTAAATACCACCGAGTCTTTCATAAAGACTTTTTTTTGTCATAACTGACTTGGTTTGTGCAGATAAAGAAAATGACGTTAGAATGATAGTTACGATAGCTAGCAACTTAAAAAATAAAATTTGTGGTTTCATATTTTTGTAATCCTCATTATTGAAATTGTGTATTTGCACGTTTATCTTTGATGTCTATGTTCCAGTTCTTATTGCCTGCAGTCCTGATGCCATTTGCGATCTTCATCAAAAGCGTTTAGAAGTCATAATCACGATTTGTCACTCTTGTATTCGGGAAAAATGGATCTTCATAAAGGATTTTTGAGCGCACTTTTATGTTAACAGACATTGCTTAAGGCAAGATTTTGAGACTTTTTTATAAAAGCAATTCGTGATTTATTTAAAAATCTCGTGCAAAGGAAAATTTGATTTCGTCGTAGTCAACTGTTTTACCAGGACTTTGATATTTGAAATATGACAAAAAGAGGGACCACTTGAAATTTAATTCATATCGAAACTCATGGGAAAATTGTAACAATTCGGGAATCGTATTTCCATTCGTATGAGTTCTTGATGAAACTTCAGTTTTTGATTTGAATAAACCTTTTGAAATTAGTAAGCCTAATACGGGTCCTATATTTAAATGACCCAGAGGCTTAATTTGCCCAGCCATCAAGTCACCACCGAGCATAAGATAGCCTGTGAATTGGGAGGAGCCAAGCTCACGAGCCCAACCTGCTTTGAAACCTGTTTGAGCTTGATAGCGATTTCCAGTTTCAAAAAAACGGTTTCGCATTAGCAATATGTCAAATGACCATGAAAGTGGGAATTCATTAAACTCAAGTGGGCGATAATTAGTGAGAGTAAAAAAATTAATTTTTTCTAATGTTATCAGCGTTTCTAGACTGTGGCTTGTTTCTATTTCAAATACTTCAATGGCAGAGTTTCTGATATAACCAGCTTCACGATCTAAAATTCCATGAATGGCCGGCCGAAGTTTCAAATTTAAAGCTGACCTATTTTGAGTTCTAAGCCACCCCATGTGTATTTGCATGGGATCTTGAGCAAAGTGAGGCTCTTCGGGCTTCGCAGCTTGTGGTGTTAAAATGGGTAAATCATAAGATAATTGGGATCTTTGAATGAGAGCAGATCTTTCAATATTTTTTACTTTATTCGGAATTTGTTCACCCATTTTTGATTTTTCGATGGCCACTTCGTCTAATATAATTTCCAGAATTAACGAGTCTTTTATGTTTTCAATTGGCGTTACCTGATTTTTTGCTAATCTATATTGATTCTTCTGAAAATCGTTCATCAGGGAATATTTCCAATTTAAGCGTTGGCGTAGCGAAGGATGATATTTGATTTCAGAAATGAGTTTTTCGCGAGCAAGAATTTTTGGGACTTCTGACGGAGCAAAAAAGAGAGGATGCGTAACACTCACATCGATGCCAGGGCGTACAATTTTTATAATCCACAAAAGAAGACTGGCGCAATTTTCATCTAAAAAATAATAGTCAAGACTGACTTTTTCATTTAATTCCCAAAGTAAACTTGCTAAAAATTCCAATTCTTCAGAATTTAGATTAAGTTTATATTCCCATAAGTCTCGGTTTTCCATATCATTGTAGACATGAAGTCGGTGGTAAAGTGGAATAAGTGAAAAACTGCCTTTAAATTTTCCAGTGAGTCCTTTATAAGCATAATTAAAAGCATTTTCGTCAGGTGATATTTCAGCTGCATAATTAAATGTGATTTGCGTAAAAGTGTTTGTTTTTTCTGATCCCAGAAGGAAAAAAGTATGTCCAAATACCGAAGCGGGATTTGATAAATACTGGGCTGCATAAAATATGCTGATATACTTGAGCCCGTATTCTTTTTGCCAAAGTTGAAATTTGGGGCAGTTAACAGGGCTTGCAAGCTGATATTTATTTTTAAGTATCAAGTAACGACCTGGATAAAGACATTGTGGATGTGTATCAGAAGCTTTCAGTTCTTCTTTAAACATAAGCACAGATGAGTTTAATTCAGATTGAGGATCTTTTTTTCCAATTAATTTATTATAAGTAACCCAAGTGGAATCATCTTTTAAAAAAGCTTTGGTTTGAAGGCCAGTAAAACAAACTAACATCCCGATAATTAAATTCGAAATTGACAAAAAAATGGTCTCCTCTTTACGATTAACTTAAGTTGAACCAATTGAGTCACGAGAGGCGCATATGCTCAAAATCCTATCAGTTAGAAAAATATTTATCACTCTTTTCTGTTGTTTCATGGGAATGACAGCTTTGGCGAACCCTTGCGGAGAGCTCATTTATAATAAACATGGAAAGTTAAGGAAATATCAAATTCTTCCTTTGGATATTTTTGAAAACACAAAAAAAAATGGTATTTCAACAACTTCGGGTGCCACAACCGAGAGCTCAACAGCAGCTTCTGATCCTGGAGTGTCAACAGGTGCTTCAGTTTCTTGGAAGCAGTCGACTTCAACGAATGGACCCTGTAAGTGGGGCGGGCTTTTTGCGACACAAGAGCATTATTTTGACTATATCGCGCAAAATTTAGACTTAATTAAAAAAGAAATGGCTCTTGGACAAGGTGGTCATTTGGAAATTCTGGCTAGTGCTCATAACTGCCAAGGAATTGGAATGGCTTCTTTTCCTAAAACAATGCAAAAGGAGCTTGTCCAATTTATTGATTACACTCCAGAACAAGCTCGTCAGTTTGAATCAACTTTAAATTCTGTGATTTCCACTCACTTAAGCAATGTTTGCCAATTGGGAACTTAAGCTACCTTAACTTAAGTTCATTCAGTCGAATCATCCCCGCGCACAACAAAGGGCGCGGCAAGTGGAACCATTTTTTTTATTCCTAAATTGAGATTGCCAAACAATACGGCACCTCCGCCCATAACAATGCCAGATTTGATATCACTGGCAATTTCATCAGCCGCACGGAATGAGCAAAGTGAAGTTTCTTTTGAAGATTGATTAACGGATTTTGACATCATTAAATTGGCACACATTTTTGAATAGGCGCTATATCTTTGAAAGTTTTCTGGTGACTGTGAACTAGAAAAAAGTGCGGTGGAAGTCATTATCTTTCCCAATGCAGTTTTAGCAGAACTGATAAGAGGTCCCCCCAAAAGCATTGAATAGAGACCTGCCAACATGGGTACGGTCTCGTAGCGTGTGACAAGATTTTGATGAATTCCGCGGATCAACTGACAAGCATCACCTTTTTTTTCAAGAGGCAACTTTTCAATTGCTGCAATAATGTGAGGCAAAAGCAGCGTGATATCTTGGCTTGGATTTTTTTTAAACTCAGCTATATCGATTTTAGACTGTTGCCCTAGTTGAGTAAAAGCCATTTGGATTGATTCGGGATTGGGTTCATCACTAAAAAACGTGAGAATGGGTGCAGATGAAAGGTAGAGGTCATATTTTTTAAGAGCATCCTCTGAAGAGTATATTTGACTTTTTTTCGTGAGCTCTTCTTTTTGTTCATTGGGTATGGGAGCAAGCTCTGAAGCAGAATTTTTTTTCCAAGTTGTTGAAATGAAGCTGCTCATAAAATCAATTCCAAAAGATTTATCGTGGGGAATCTTTTGATTTATTTGTAATTTATTTTTTGCAATTGCTAAATATTGACGCATTTCATGAAAACGCATTTTTAATTCTGGGATAAAGCTTTCCACAAAACCAGCACAGAGTACCGGGCTTTTACTTTGCTTGCTAAATTCTTGAGTATCTGATTTTGACCACTTGCTAAAATCAATTCGATTTTTTTTTGTAAAATGACTTAATTCTTTTGAGCAAGTCTGACCGATTTCAATCATTTTATTTTGATTTTCAAAAACTTGGGAAACTGAAGCCGTTGCGGACTTTAGAATATCTTTTAAAAGAAAAGGAGCTTGTAAGTTTTTAGGTTTTACTAAAAAAGGTGAACACAAATCAGCTGGCTTCGCATTTTTTAAAGATTCAATTTTAGAAACGAAAGACCCGACGCTGTCATAGGTTCCTGGAAATAGCCCGTTATCAAAAAGGGCCTGTAATTCATTGCGATCAATATTTGATTTGGTACCCTTGCAGTATGTCTCAAATTCAGACATCGCATCAGGTGTTACGGCAAATGGAGTCATTGGAATGAAAAAAGTAAAGAGAAGCGGAATGCAGACTTTCATAATATAAAGAGTAATTGAATTTTACTTTTTATAAGATCTCAAAATGAGACACTGACTTTTATTAGGCCAAGAGTCTGGCTTTAAATCGGCACTTCATCATGACGGTTGAGCAAGTTTTTTACAGATTCAAATTCACCAGTTTTGAATGCAGTTCATTTTGTTTTCTTTTGAAACGATTTTATTCATTGGCATAGTCTTGCAAAGATAGGTGTTAAGGGAGAACTTAATTATGTATCAAAATTATAGCCTCAAAAAATCAATCCTCGCGGCAAGCTTGTTTGCTTTAACTATTTCAGCGGGTAGTGTTGCTTCTGCATGGCCTGGGTCGGAATCTGAAGCCCGGAATATCGAGATTCAATCAACGCAAGAAAGATTTGACCTGCGAGAAAAGCGCGAGCAGCTTGGCGCAATCCGTGCCAAAGAAGAACAGGTCAGAGTTGCAGTTCTACGCTCTGAGGCTTATCGTCTATCTGAAGAGGGCGATTCTAAACAAATTCGAAAGTTTATTAAAGCTCACGGTCATGAGCATTTTATGACAGACCAGCATTTAATCAGATCCTTAAATAAAGCTTTAGATCGTCGTGACTTGAGAGGCGCATCGCAATTCAAAAGCGGTAAAGGTAAGTACTTCGGTCTAGCGGCAATGGTTGGTGGACTTGTAGCTTTAGGTTCTCATAATGATGCAAGCGCAATTGAAAAACATAACTCAACAGAAGCTTTAGTCGCAGATTCAGCCGTTAAACAAGACGTAGGTACGGCACAGTCTTTTGCGGATTTTGGTTCAGACAACAAAAAATAAAGAGAATGCTCAAAAATAAGTGAATTGATTTTACAAAGCAGAACCAGTTAACGGTTCTGCTTTGTACTATTTAAATTCCGTAGAAATCAAATAGTCTATGCACCAATGGAAAATCTTCGATCAAATCAAGTGGATCTTCAGGTAGATAAAGTATTTCTTCTTTAAATTTTTTATCAATTTTTGCTAACTTTTTTCCGGCTGTTTTCCAGTATCGATCTTGCCAAAGAGGATTCGTAACTCGTGTAAAAAGCTCATTTATTTCTAGGCCTCGCTTAACAGCTAACTTATTAATTTTTTTCTGACCTGGTAGCATGTAGTTGACGGCATTCAAGATATCGTCATAGTGAATTGTTTCAAGCGCGAAATAGGTCGTCGAAAAAAGAGCAAGTAAATATTGACGATAGTCTTCTTGGTTTTTTCCAATTACAGTTAAGTGCTCGCCACCGGAGCGATAAATCACTTTCATTTTTTCAAATACAGAAGATAAGTCTTTTCCAAGCTCATCGCCTAAAGCCAGATCGAGCGTGACAACTAAACTTTCGGCAAAATTGAGATAGCGAAATAAATCGCTTCTATTTTCTGGAGCAGGTGGCAGTAGGCGCCAGACAATACGGTGATTTTGTTCATGAAATAATGAGATTTCATTAAATCTGGTCAATGCTTCTATTTCTAATTCGGGGTCAGAAACTTCATGAAAATAATTTTTAAACCAAACTAACTCTGTAAATGACGGTGTAAAATTAATTTCATCTTTAAAGAGATCCTGCGCGCTGAGAGCTCGCATGGTCGAGCATACTTTTGCTGAATATGACCCGCCCAATGACAGGTATTGCTTTCGACTCAGCCGATAGATTGAACTTAAGCTAAGTAATTGATGATCAAAGGGATATTCCGGAAGTAAAAGTTTCCTGTATTTTTTTAATGTCGGAATCTGACAAAGAAAATCAACATCTTTAAGAAAACTTTTAACTTCTGGAGTTGTTGGCATGCAAGTCTAATTAGTTAGACTTATTTTTAGCTTTTTCTTTTTTCTTATCCTGCTTTTCTTTTGTTGTCAGCTTGGGTTTGCCTTTACCTTCTTTGTTTTTTTCTCCGCCTTTTGATGCCATTGGGGTCTCCTATTTTAATAATTGAATTGATTGGAATATTATTTAACTTATTGCTGAGCTAAAAATTGCGAACTGAAAGAATGGGTATCAAGTAGTAGAACTTTTTCTTCCACAACATCGCCTTTATGATCAAAAGTTTTTGCAACGGGAATAGTTGTAATATTTCTGACGCGCGACCTGAGTTGGCCATCTATAATTAGATCAATCTCACCAGAAATGGTTTCATTCATCATCACAATTTTATGAACAGAGTTATCGGCATTTAAAATTTTAATAGTTGAATTCTTTAAGTTAGTGCCGGGTACAATTTTATGTTCAACTTGGTAGACCTTATCAGCGTCTTTAAATTCGTACTTACCTTCTGAAACTTTTCCTTGCCAGAAATCCATTGTATTGAAAACAACAGTATCAATTAAAAGTGTTACTCCGAACACAACAGTTGTGAGGATGTAAAGAACGATACGAATTATAATGTTCTGTGAGTTTACCCAGCTTGCATATTTTCGCGTCAATTTGTAACCACCCGATGCGCAGCCTGTTGTAACTGCCATAACAAGGCATGCAGCAAGTGAACCAAAGTAAAATAAAGTACGAGTCCAAAACTTATTCATGAAAATCCTCTTTCGAATTTAAATAATTTAAAAAACACAATCTGAACGCTCTTAGTTCATCATGAAGGTTATTTTATGTAAATGAATTGAGATTTGTTCTAACCCAGAAGTCTAGTCGATATTTTAAATGAAAATTTACAGACTTTTATTTTTTTGTAACTGTGCTAAAGTCAGGCCATGAAAAAACATTTTATCAGCTTTAGCGCAGGGTTTCTTTCGACTTTAATTTTTCATCAAGGAGTCATGGGGCTTATGTACATGGCGGGGATTGCTCCCATCATGCCGTATAACATCAACCCAACAGATCCCCTGGGTGTGCCATCGGTCTTATCGCTGGCTTTTTTTGGTGGAATTTGGGGGATTTTAGTTGGATTTTTTATTGAAAATAATGTTCCAAAAAAGTTTTGGTCAAAAGCGATTATATTCGGTTCAATAGGTCCCACTGCTGTTGCATTTTTAGTGGTCTTTCCAATAAAAGGAATTGCAATCAATCCGATCTTTATTCCTTTCGGACTTTTTTTGAACGCGGTATGGGGCTTAGGCTTAGGTCTTTTTATTAAATTAGCTTCAAGATTTGATAAATCAAAAAAAACTTAAATTATTAATAGTGGGGTGGCTTTTGATCGGCAGGCCCTAAAATATCTTGCGTAGACTTTTCTAGTACTTTGTACTGTTTAATAAAAGCCGTCAGCGTTTTTTGTATTTGATCAATAGCAAGCTGCTGTTGGTAAAGAACCGTGTTTAGTTCTTCAATAAGGGCTTCTTGGTGGGCTACTTTTGTTTCAATATGAATAAATCGCTCTTCAATCATCTGGATTTATGTCCGCGCAGATTGTTTCAATTTCTTCTTAGAAACTGTTGGAATTGGAATATGAGGCCTATCTTCTGTAACGACAAGAACCGTTCCGTATTTTTTTTGGCCATTGAAGCGGTCAATTCCGTCCAAAGCTTCCTGGCGCGTGCTCATTTCAACGTAACCGACTCGATAGTCGTTACCACGAGCCGATTTAACTTCTACAGAAGCATTTACGACTTCTCCAACAGAGCTGAACATGTCGTTTAAAATGGCAGAATCAACAAGAACGTCCAAATTTTGAATGTAAAGTTTTTTACCCAAAGAGCCTCCTGAAATGGACAATCACATCTAAAAGTGAACAAAGCTTAAGCTCGGTTTTCAGAGTGAATGAAGTTCTATAACTGAGTGATACTCTACCACAAAATGGGGATTCTACCTATACTTGATTTAATGAAATACAGGTCCCAGATCGCCAGAGTTCGCTATGGGAACTTCGTCCGGAGTGGCATCCCGCACTGATATGGCTTCAATTTCGAAAATCAGATCCTGTCCAGCTAAAGGATGATTGCCATCCAATGTAATGGTTTCAGAATTGATTTCAGTAACCCTGAATAATTTCTTTCGCCCATCGACAGTCAGCGTAATCGGAAGTCTATTTTTTTTCACTTTACTGACAGTTGGAAAATCCTGTCGAGGCATGGTTAAAACCATTTCAGGGTCATAAAAACCGTAGGCTTGTGAAGCTTCTAATGTGATCTTACGTTTTTCCCCAGCTTTTAAGTTTTCTAAGCCTTTTGAAAGCGCAACAAGTTGATCGGCTTGAAGATTTTCTCCGCCAGTTAGGATATCGTGATTAAATGTTGAACTCATAATTTTGCCAAACTTATTTTTGACAGTGCAATGAAATGAAATGATCTGAGCTTTCATAACAATTTCCTTTCGTGGAAATGGCCAATACAGTTCAAAGTCAGTTATATAAAAATAAACAATTGCGATTCAAAATACCTAGAACAGGACAGAAAAGAAGATCCGCGAACAGAATCTGAAGTCAGGATAGGGGCAAAACCGGAAGAAGGCGAGCATTATCTGAGTTTAAAAAGAAACTGCATGCGTCGAAGTTCTGTTGGATTATTGTCAGAAAACCAGGGATTCATCGATAAATCCTTGTAAGCAAGCTCAAAAAAACTCTTTGCATCTTCAGTTCGCTGTAAAAGCTGAAGACATTCAGCAATCTCTAGAAAAACATAGCCGTTAACTCGACCCATGATACTTAAGTCGGTTTTAATTTGTGTCTGTACTTCGAGGGCTTCAGCGATTCGATTGAGTCCTCTGAGGGCTCGGCCAAGGCACCAACGAATCATATAGAGATCTGATGTTTCTCCGTTGATACGAGGTCTTGCCAAAGCTTTTTTAAAATTATCAAGAGCTTCATCAAACCTACGAAAATCAAAACAATGCCATCCATTTAGAACATAAACTTGAGAAAGCCACAGTTTACTTTGTTCGTCTGAAGCTTTTTCGGCTAAAACTAAAGCTTTTTGCAGCCATTCGTTTTGAGATTTTTTTGGCTGACATAAAGAAAGCATAATTGCGGCATCAATCGCGAAGAAATTTTCTTTGTGCTCGGTTGCTAAAGTCCAGGCTTGATTGAAAGAGTTTTGAGCTTTTGCCGGATTTCGAGCCAGCCAAAGGTGACGCCCTTCTTCTAAAATTAATCGAATTTCAGTTTTGATTCGATCAGGCGTTTCTGGACAAGTTAAAAAAAGTGTACGGGCTTTATCTAAAGTGGCTTTTGCTTCAATACTTTTTTCTTGAAGATTCTGCACCCTAGCCAATTGAGTGAGACTCTGAATATCTTGTGCTGCCCAAGTGACATCTGGATCTTGAGGCAATTGATGACGAATCGTAGACTCTGTAACTGTGAGATCTTCAGAAGACCAAAAGCCATCAATATCAGGAAATTGTTTATAAAGATCTTGTACAGTTTGTGTGCGCATCTTCTCAGTATACTCTGTTAGCATCCAATCAGCTAGTCATTTCAAACTGTTACGACCGCAGTTAAAGCGTGAATGACTTGAGGTGGAATGAGTCATATTTGAGCAATATCGAGTTTAAAAACTAAAAGTATCATAATGCTGTCGGCTGCCACCAACCCCTGATTTAAAGTGACTGATACCTTTTGCTTCGTCTGGCTTTAATCCGCCTAAGTCAAACAATTCAATACCGTTGGCTTTTAAGGTCAAAATGGCATTCCAAAGTAAATTGTAATGAGCATTCGCTTTGCGACCGTCTTCTGTATTCCAGCCAAATCGATAAGAAGCTGTTTTGCCATGTATGACAATGGCGACTCCGGCGATTGGGCGTTTTTTAACGTAGGCCCAAAGTAAAAAAGCATCTCCAGCTTGAAAAGCTGTAGAAAATTCTTCTTTTAAAAAAGCAGGAGTTGGGCCATGAAAGTTTTTTATTTTTTTATGTTGTACATAAAATTTTAAAAAAAGATCCAATCTGCTTAAACTCACATCTTTAACAATTTCCAAAGAAAGTTTTTCTGATTTATTAAGAGAATTTCGCCACTTTTGCTTTAAATCAGATCTTAATTCATCTGTGGATTTCTTTAAATCTAACCAGATTGTTAAAAAGTATTCTTTTCTTTTTTTAAAACCAATTTTTTCTAATAGAGATTGAGTTTCTTGATCGACTTCCCAACTGGGCATCCAGCGAAGTCTTTGAAAAATTTTATCAGGAAATTCAGTTTTAAAAGTTTCTGCAAATTCTAGAAAATGAGCTTGAGTGGGATTGGCGATGAGCCAAAGAGGTCCACGGAAAAGATTAACGATTTGAATAGGTCCTAATTTAATTTCTTGAACTGCCATGATTCCAATTTCGGCACCTTGTTTTTTAATAACGGCCAAGCGTGTTGTTTTATAATCTCGTTTGAAACAAGCTTGGGCATAAGGCCATGTCTGCATCCAATTGGCTTTCTGTGCTTTCATTAAAAGCGCTCGCCATTCACCAATCGTTTTTTTTGACCAATCAAATTCCATAATCAAATATTATCCTGGTTATGATTGTTCATGGAAAATAATATAATTGAAAGCTTTGCTGAAGCGCGAATAAAAATAGACATAGGAAGTCATCAAGATTTCAGATAAGACAAGTGATGCATTTCGAAAAAAGAAAATCGACAATTTTAGAACTTGGATTTAAGCAAGAAGCCCTTCCAAAGTTGAAGCAGTTTATTGATTTATTGTGGTCCTCAAACGAAGAGCTTAATTTGATCAGCCGAAAAATGACTCAAGAAGAGTTGATTGATAACCACGTGATCGATTGCCTTCTGCCACTTCAATATTTTCCAACTAACATTAGAGTGGCCGCTGACTTTGGTTCAGGTGGGGGCTTGCCGGGTGTTCTTTATGCCATTCAGTTCCCAGAAGTATCATTTCAACTTTATGAAAAAAGTAAATTGAAACAAGAGTTTCTTAAGCGCTGCCAAATAATAGCACCTAATTT
Organism: Pseudobdellovibrionaceae bacterium; assembly: GCA_030158485.1. Taxonomy (GTDB): domain Bacteria; phylum Bdellovibrionota; class Bdellovibrionia; order Bdellovibrionales; family Bdellovibrionaceae. The sequence continues at coordinate 75,580 of JAOASS010000022.1, forward strand.
AATCATCAACGGAGAAATTCCACCTCGATTGGATCAAGTAGAAATTATCACGGCCCGTGCTTTTAAACCTTTAGATGTTATTTTGGAAGTCAGTCGTAGTTATTATGCAAGCGGCGGAAAATATTTTTTACTTAAAGCTCGCCAAGAAAAAATTGAAGAAGAGCTTCAAATGGCTCGTCAAAAGTTTAAAGATCTGAAAGTCAAAATTCATCCTTTGAGTTCGCCAGTACTTGAAGTAGAGCGACATTTAGTTTTAATTTAGATCAGATGAACATTTAAGTTTGTTGATTCAAAAGTAGTTTATGAGAAAATAAAAAAGGGATTCTTTCGAATCCCTTTTTTGAAATTATCTAATACTTGTGTGAGATCTTAGTAACGTGATCCGCCACCAGAGCGTCCACCACCAGAACGTCCGCCGCCGCCGAAGCCGCCGCCACCAGAACGTCCACCGCCACCACCACCGAAACCACCACGTCCGCCGCCGCCTTCGCGTGGAGCCATTGGTTTAGCTTCGCTAACATTTAATGAACGGCCCATTTGTTCTGTGCCATTTAATTTTTCGATAGCTGTTTGAGCTTCTGAATCGCTAGACATTTCAACAAAAGCAAAACCTTTGCTGCGTCCAGAATCGCGATCCATAACAACACGTGCTGATTCAACAGTGCCGTAAGCTGCGAACATATCAGTTAATGCCTGATCGTCCATTGAGTAAGATAAATTTCCAACGTATACTTTTTTGCCCATGAATTCCTCCTAAGGAACGGGTGCCACTAAAGAGGAACGAGCGGAATGCTTTTCACTTCTAGCGAGACAATTGATTGGAAACCTAGATTTATACTGTTTTTGGGAAAATTCCTAATAAAAAAATGACGAGTCCTAAGATCAGAGCTGGAATAGCCTTAAAACGAATATATTAAAGGCGGAGACTTTTATTTGACAAGTTGGGGGGAGAAAAGTCATCGAGACCCTGTCTTCTATTCAAATTTAAAAGGTTCTGGTGTCAAAGTGATCCAATTGTTTCAGGGGTCCTACTTTGGTTTAGGCTACAGCGCTGCGAGGAGAATTTTTGATAAAGTTTTCTTGAAATTTTCTAATGTGGGAAACTGGGGGGATAAGTCTTCAACTGTTGTCATTACATTTGAAGTGAATCCGCAAGGGTTGATGCCTTTAAAAGCATTTTGATCTTTTGAATAATTAATAGCAGCTCCGTGATAAGTAACCCATCTTTTGACTGCTATTCCAAGAGAAGCAATTTTTTTGTTTTCAACCCATACACCTGTTTCGTCAGCTTCAGAGTCTACTTTTTTTTGTAAGCTTCTACCTTGAGATTCAATGCCATAAATTTGCAGTGCTTTTATGATCGCATCTTCAAAAACCCTGAGAAATCCGACGACTTCTTTTTCTTTTCGCCCTTGTCGGCTAAATTTCAAGTTGATAATGGGATAAATAATAACTTGAGAAGGTCCATGATAAGTGGCTCGGCCTCCGCGAGAAACATCAACGATTTCCCCCGGCCAGGCAAAAATATCATTTTCTTTTGTTCCCCTGCCAGTTGTGACAACAGGAGGGTGAGTGCAAAATATCAAATATCCCGGCAAATCCTGATCGGCAACTTCTTGAACAAGTTGTAATTGTTTTTGAAGTGCAACTTGGTATTCAATTAAGCCCCAATCTTGGAAGACAAGGTCTTGAAAAAAAGAAGCAACATTAGGGGTGGGCATTTTTCCCATTGGAGGAAAGGGGTTTTTGAATAATATGAATTGCGTGACCCAATGTGGCTTCTGCTGCTTCCATCAGAGTTTCGCCTAATGTTGGATGAGGATGAATACTAAGCGCGACATCTTCAAGTCGAGCTCCCATTTCAATCGCTAGAACAGCTTCAGAAATAATATTAGAAGCTTCTGGGCCAACAATATGTACACCTAAAAGAATATGGGTTTTTTTGTCGGCAATCATTTTAACAAAACCTTCAGTTTCTTGCATAGAAACGGCTCGGCCGTTGGCGGCGAAGGGGAATTTTGCAATCAGCAAATCATTGTATCCTTGAGCGCGAGCTTCTGATTCCATCAGTCCTGCTGAGGCAATTTCAGGGTCCGTAAAAACCACAGCCGGAACTGTTTTGGCGTCGTAAACTCGGTTGTGACCTTTAATCACTTCAGCGACCAAAACACCTTCATGTGAAGCTTTATGGGCGAGCATGGGCTGACCACAAATATCGCCGATTGCAAAAATATGCGAAATATTAGTTCTTCTTTGCGCATCGACTTTAACAAAACCGCGTTCATCTATTTGGATGCCCGCAGCTTTTAAATTCATTTGGTCTCCGTTGGGTCTGCGACCCACAGTAACGATTATTTTATCGGCTTTTAAAATTTCTTCTTTGCCATTGATATCAAGGGTCACATCGTAGCCATCAGAAGTTTTTTTCTGACCTTTGGCTTTCGCATTCATGACAAGTTTGACGCCACTTTTTTCTAATTTACGAGTCACAACTTGGGCACATTCGGGATCAACGACTCCACTTAAGAGCGTTCCTTGTGCTTCCACAACGGTTACTTCTGCACCAAATTTTTTTAAATAACTTGAAATTTCCAGACCAATGTAGCCGCCACCAATTGCAACCACGCGCTTGGGGACATGATCTAAAGCCAAAGCGCCGGTCGATGATAAAATATCTTTTTCATCAAACTTAAAACCTGGTATTTCAATCGGACGCGATCCAGTTGCGATAATAAAATTTTTCGCAGCTATTGATTCTCCGTTTACAACGAGTTCTTGGGCTGTTTTAAATTGCGCTTCCCCTTTGATAACAGTAATTTGATTACCTTTAAGGAGCTGCGCGACCCCTGAGCTCATTTTGCTAGAAACTGAATTTTTCCATTCTAAAAGTTTTTTAAAATCGAGCTCAATTCCTTTTATATTAAAGCCCATCGTTTTGAAATCATGATGAGCCCGGTGCCAGTGGTGGCCCGCTGTAATCATCGCTTTTGAGGGGATGCATCCGACGTTTAAGCAGACTCCACCTAAAAGTTCTTTTTCGATGACAGCTGTTTTAAAACCTAATTGCGCGGCTCTGATGGCTGCGACATAACCACCGGGACCAGAACCAATCACAACAATATCAAAATTTTGCATAGAGGCCTCTTGAGTTTACTTTCTTAGTGCATGTCCAACATCAAAACGCCTGGGTTTTGAATGCGATTAATAAAAGATTTCAAAAATCGAGCAGCAACAGCGCCGTCAATTAATCGATGATCACAAGTTATTGTAAAGTTCATCACTTTACGAATGCCTACTTTCCCACCTTCTTCTAGTACCAACTTATCAGAAATTTTGTACATTCCTAAAATTGCGACTTCAGGATGATTAATCACTGGAGTTGCATAGTTGCCACCAATTGAGCCGATATTTGTCACGGTGATCGTAGCATTTTTCATTTCGTCTAGTTTTAATTTTCCATCTCGAGCGCGAGCGCTTAAATCAATAATTTCCTTTGAAATATCAAGGATTGATTTCTGATCTGCATTTTTAATGATAGGAACGAGAAGGCCGTTTGGTGTATCCGCTGCAAATCCGAGGTTAAAATATTTTTTGTAAACGATTTCGGCGGCGGCATCATCAATACTGGCGTTAAACATCGGGAATTCGCGAACTGTCGCAATTAAAGCTTTCATCACAAATGGCAAATAAGTTACTTTTGTTCCGGATTTTTCAGCCGCTTCTTTTAGAGAAGCTCTGAATCCGACTAACTGAGTAACATCAGCTTCATCCATCAATGTAAAATGAGGAATAATTTGTTTTGCTTTTTGTAAGTTTTCCGCGATTTTTTTACGAACACCAATTAATGGAACTCGTTCATCTTGTGCGCCGGTTGCAGACTGGTAAGCAGGTTTTGGCATTTGTATTCCCGGTGCAGTCTGAGTCCCAGAACCGATAGAGGTCGTCCCTTTAGACTTTATCACATCTTCACGAGTAACTCGGCCAGCGAGGCCTGATCCGGACATTGTATTTAAATCGACATTCATTTCCCTTGCGAGTCTTCGAGTTGATGGTGTGGCTAAAACTTTAAAGTCTGCAACGGGTGGGTACATGGCCGAACCTGCAGAAACCGCAACAGTCGGGTTTGTGAGTGGAGCTGAAAAAGTTGAAGTCGTTTTAGGTGCGGTAGCAGCAGTTGGGGAAGAAGTAACAGGACTGCCACCTCCTGAAAGTTTTAATAATGTGTTTTCGACTTTTACGACTTCACCTACTTTAAACATAAGTTCGGTTACTGTTCCTGCTATTGTCGACGGAACTTCCACAGTGGCTTTATCAGTCATAATTTCAGCAACAGATTGATCAACTTTGACGTTATCACCAGGCTTCACGAGCCACTTCACGAGTTCCCCTTCAGTGACACCTTCGCCTAATTCTGGGAGCTTGACAGAAAGTGTGCTTGAACTTTGAGAAACAGGTGTAGCAGGTTTTGAATCTGCTAGGGGGGCTGATGCTGTTGGTGCTGTTTTAGAAGATTCAGTTGATTTTTGTGTTGTCGCAGAAGTTGTTCCATCCAGAGTAATCAGAACATTTTCAACTTTAATCACTTCACCTACTTTAAATTTTAATTCTTTTACAATGCCTGAAGTTGTCGAAGGGACTTCCACGGTGGCTTTATCCGTCATGATTTCGGCAACAGCTTGATCGGGCTTAACCAAATCGCCGGGCTTTACAAGCCATTTGACCAATTCCCCTTCAGTGACGCCTTCACCTAATTCTGGAAGTCTGATTTCTGTTGCCATTATTTTGTTACCTCAGTGTTAATTAAGTCGTTACTTGTTGTCTTTGATAGAAGTTGGTTTCGTCTTTCAACGATACCCTTCATAAAAAATTCGCCGGCACGGTAGGAGCTTCTGACAAGAGGGCCTGAAGCAACATACAAAAATCCCATATCTTCTGCTATTTTTTGCCAATTTTTAAATTGATCAGGATGAATATATTCAATGACTTTTAGATGCCTTCGAGTCGGCTGTAAATACTGCCCAAAAGTCACAACATCACAACCGACTGAACGAAGATCACGAAGTGTTTGCAGAACTTCTTCTTCAAGCTCGCCTAAGCCTAGCATGATTGAAGATTTTGTGTAGCGAGTTGGATCATGTTTTTTAACGCCTGCTAAAACGTCTAAAGATTGTCGGTACAGCGCCCGAGGATCCCGCACAGAAGGTGTTAAGCGTTCAACGGTTTCAATATTGTGAGCAAAGACGTCGGGTTGAGCATCAACGATAAGATTAATTAAATCGATATGGCCCCTAAAATCAGGAGTTAAAATTTCAACGATTAAATCGGGTTTGAGTTTTTTGATTGTTGAAACAGTTCGTGCGAAGTGTGCGGCTCCTTGATCCGGTAGATCATCACGGTCAACACTTGTGATAACAACGTATTCCAAAGCCATTTGCGAAATAGAATAAGCTACTTTTTCTGGTTCGAATTCATCAATTTTACCTTTAGGGTTTCCGGTTTTAACATGACAGAATCGGCAACCTCTGGTGCAGACTTCACCCATTAACATAAATGTGGCGGTTCCACCTGACCAGCATTCGCCCATGTTGGGACATTTAGCTTCTTGGCAAACTGTCGCAAGCTTCAGTTCACCCAGCATGTCTTTAATTTTAGTGTAGTTTTCGCCAGACGGGGCGCGAACTTTAAGCCAATCGGGTTTTGGAATGTGGGGCTTTGACATAATTTGATCCCTCAAAGACAATTGTTTTAATTGTGTTCAGCCTTGTTGTGCAAGTCATCAGAAGTTGTTCAGGCAATTTGATAACTCAAATTGTCATGAATCTCAAATGGTGATTTGAAAACCTATGCGCTCATTTGTGTGGATTAGAAATGAGGTTCATTTTATGCGATTTAAAGCCCCTTTACTTAAAGCAATTATGATAAAACGTTACAAACGATTCTTTGCTGATGTCAAATTGGATGGGGAAGTCGTGACAGCTCATTGTCCTAACACGGGAAGTCTGAAATCCTGTTGGGAAGAAGGGCGTTGGGCCTATATTTCACGATCTGACAATCCTGAAAGAAAATTAAAATACACACTTGAAATAACGGAGTCCCCTTCTGGATCCTTGGTCGGAGTCAATACAAGTTGGCCCAACAAGCTCGTGAAAGAAGCATTCGATGATAAAACAATCAAAGATTGGCAGAGTTTTGATCATTTTCAAAGCGAAGTGAAGATCTCAAAAGAAACCAGGTTGGATGCTTGTTTGACAATATCCAACGGACAAAAAAGATTTATTGAAGTTAAAAATGTGACTTTAGCTAGAAATAAAACAGCTTGTTTTCCAGATGCAGAAACTACAAGAGGCCAAAAACATTTAATTGAATTGATGAAATTAGTCGATGACGGGCATGAAGCAGAAATTGTTTTTACAATCCAAAGAACAGATTGTGACTTCTTTTCCGTAGCGGCAGATTTGGATCCCGAGTACGCAAAGTTGTTGATTCAAGCAAAAGAAAAAGGAGTTTTCATTAGACCCCTGGTTGTTGACGTGAGTCCTGAAGGGCTTCTGATTCGTCCTGAGCAAGTTGAATTTATAACAAACAACTGATTCACTTTTGATATTTTAGGTTTTTATTTTAAGAATGCAGACTTTCGAGCGCGAGTAATTTCTTTTTAAGAGGTAAACCCCCAGAATAACCACCCATCGTACCATCGGCAGCGATCACACGGTGGCATGGAATGACAATGCAAATTGGATTTCGACCGTTTGCTGTTCCAACTGCACGAACAGCTTTTGGCTTTTGGATATTTTGGGCGACATCTTTGTAGGATAAAGTTTTGCCAAAAGGAATATTGAGAAGTTCTTTCCAAACTTGATTTTGAAAAGCTGTTCCTTGTAAGTCTAATTTCAAATTAAATTTTTTTCTTTTGCCAGAAAAGTATTCAGTCAATTGTGTGACAGTATCTTTTAAAATTTGATCTACTTTTTTCGATGTTGATACTTGAGTAGTCAAAGTTCGATTTTTTTTTGTAAATAAAATACTTTGCAAACCTTTTTCTGAAGCGATTAAATAGATTTTCCCTATTTTCGATTGAAAAACATATTGTGTTCGCGTCATTTTAATCACCTCGTAATTTGTTTATATTTTTTTAGTCGAAAGGTCTAGTTTTTAACAGAATGATTCACGCAATGTGCCGATATGAAAATAAAGTAAAGACCATGAAAAATAATTTTTTAAGACGATTTATACTGTCCCGAACACATCGTAAAGATTTAGATCAGTTGCTGGTTCATGTGCCAGGCCCTGAAACTAAAATTAAAATGCGCACGTCTTGGTTTTTTGATGTTCTTGAGTGGATTCGGCGAGAAGGAATTATTAAACAAGTGGATGGTTTAAAAACGGGCGAAACACAAGCGAAGCGGGTTCAATACTTTCTTTTTATTTTGGAACGCAATTTAGAATGGAAAACCAAAGTCGCAAAAACATTAAGATCTATTATGAAAGACACGAACGGTGTTGAACTGTTTGTTGAAACGGGAGTTTCAAGTCAGGATTCATTTTCTTCAGAATTTATTGACCGCTTACAAAGTCTCATTTTACCAGCAGTTCCAAATGAAGAAGAACTTTCTTATATTTTGACTTCTAATTTTCAAAATCAAAGGGATTTAGAATGGCTCAAGCAACTTGATCATGAAACTTTTGAAAAAATTGAAAAGCTTTTCTCTTTCGATGTCGGGCCTGAAGAGCAGAATTGGAATCAACTTAAAGATGACGCGAAAGAAGCGATTGTATTACTGTCAATTCAAATGCAAGCGCTGGGTTTAAGCCCGCAGATCCGACAAAGATTATCTGAAAAAAATTATAAAAAAATATCATTTTATGTACTGGGAAAAGCTTTAGATCAGTATTTAAATGAACAAGATTTGACTACTCAGACGGTTATTGTATCACAAGTTGATAAAAAAATTGAAGAGTGTTTTCATTCTTTATCAGAAGTTCAGCAGCATTTGGACGATTTCGGCGTCAGTATTCAAATTGTTTTTCAGATCGAAAAATTAGAAGTTTTACTGAAGAGAATTCAAAATATTATTTATATTTTACAGCAAAAAAATATGGATCCGCTGTCTTTGTCAAATTTCTTGGAAAATTTAGTGCGTGATAGTTTTGAAAGACGCAGCCTTTTGTCTTTAGCAAATCAAAGTTTTTCACTTTTGGCTCGAAAAATTGTAGAACGAACCGCAGAAACGGGCGAGCACTATATTACTCGTACTTCCAGTGAATACAAAGAAATGATCAGACGGGCTTTAGGTGGCGGACTGGTCACAGCGTTCACAACAGTGATTAAATTTCTACTTTATTTTGTTGGGTTTGGTGGTTTTTTTGGAGGCTTTTTTGCCAGTTTAAACTATTCAATTAGTTTTTTATTTATCCATTTTTGTAATTTTACGTTAGCAACAAAGCAATCTTCATTAACGGCTCCAGCGCTTGCTGCAAAAATGCAAGGAATTCGAAATCGAGAAGCTCTTGAAGATTTAATTGATGAAATTGTGAATACAATACGGACTCAAGTGGCAGCTGTTTTTGGTAATATTTTAGGAGTTGTTCCTTTTACGTTATTGATTTGCTGGGTTATAAAATTGATCTTTCATAACGAGTTACTTTCGGAAGCTAAAGCATTTGATGTGATGGAAAGTTTTTCTATCCTAGGCTTAACACCGCTTTATGCAGCCTTCACGGGTGTTCTGCTTTGGGCATCAAGTGTGATCGCAGGATGGGCCGATAATTGGTATGCTTATCACAGGCTAACGCAGGCTTTGTCCCAAAATCGCAGACTCATTTTTGTTTTTGGCGAAAAAAGAATGCGACTTTTTTCACTTTTTTTGAAAAAAAATATTGTGGCCATTTCCGGAAATATCTCATTAGCCTTGATGTTGGGGATAATTCCAGTGGGACTTCAGTTCTTTGGTATCATGCTTGACGTTAGGCATGTCACGCTTTCAAGCGGGTCATTAGCTGCAGCCAGCTTTTCCTTACCCTCACAGGTATTTGAAACTTGGAGTTTTTGGTTTGCAGTAATGGGAATTATTTCAATGGGAGCTCTGAATTTATTAGTATCATTCTTTATATCTTTATTCTTAGCTATTCGTGCTCGAAAAATTGAAGCTCCCGAAAGGGAGCTTATATACAGGGCCTTGGTCGATCGTTTAAGATACAGGCCCATTTCATTTTTATGGCCGTCTATAAAAGACTAGCGCTTTTAATAACGGGCTTAAATAAACATTTTGATTTGTTACCAACAATTTGTACACTGAGATTAACTTCAACAGTCAGTTCGTACATGGAATCTTTTTTCACATCGACTACTTGATCCAAGTGAACTTTTATACCTGACTGCTGAGCACTTGGAGTCTTTAAATCGTATTTTAGATTTTCTGACGAAGCTAAAAAGTTGCCTTCATCTTTTAAAACTAATCGAATTTGACTTAAAGAAGCATCGGCCAGAGCTTTCATTTTAATTGTCTTTTTTGTGTCGCTGATTACAAGATTATCACCTTCTGCGGCAAGTACAATCATGCCACCTGGAAGGCTTATGTGATCAATCGCTAAATTAACTTGTGAAACATCAATTTTTTTACAAGAACCAACTGCGTCTTCAAGTGCGACATCTTGAGTATCATCTTCTAGAGGTGGTTCATTGTTTTCAATAACAGGTTCTTTTTCAACTACGGGATCTTTTATATCTACCGGGTTCTGGGGCGGAATCAAATTTTGAGGTTGGGGAGGAGTTGGAATAACAACTTCCAAATTATCAGCAGCAACAAGAGGATCGGCTCCGTTTATTTTTCCCAAGCTGTCAGCAGAAGAAGCGATAGAGCCATTCTGTCCGCAATTCTGAAATGCGAAAACAAGAATGAAAGACATAAAAATTGCGGATAAACCCACTCTGTAACGTGATCTCATGTTAATTCCCCCTGAATGCTTACTAGTCTAACAAAAAATGTCACATTCGCTAGAAGTTTAAATATTTTGTATCAATATGATTCTATTTGAGTGGCCATCCGAACGAGGTCACTTTGAATCTCTGTTTGAGACATTTCTTGTTCTGGATTAAGCGACCGATACCAGTAGTAGTTCCGAAGTATAAAAGCGACGTATTCCCTGGTTTCCCTGTAAGGAATTGTATCAACAAAGAGCATTGGATCGTTTGTTGGGTAGCGTTTCTGCCAATTCTGAACTTTACCAGGACCGGCATTGTAAGCTGCAAGGGCTAAGTGAACTTGACCATCAAAGCGATTGACCAGCATTTCCAAAAATTTGACTCCGGCTTGTACATTATAAATAGGGTCTTTTAATTGCCCACGAACTTTTGATATTTTTCTAGCCGTCGCAGGCATAATTTGCATCAGACCAGTGGCGCCGACGCGACTTTTTGCAGCGGGATCAAAAGCACTTTCTTGACGAATGAGTGATTGAACAAGCCAAGGGTCAATTGTTTTGGAAGTGGCTTCGACAAATTCAAAGTAAGAATTAGGAAAGAGCATTTTTTTGACAGCTTTCGTTCTAAACTGCGGATAGTTGTTCACTAAAGAAGATAAAATTTGAAAATTTTTAATTCCCATATTTGTAATATGGAGAAGGCGTGCCCAGTAAATCTGGAATTCAGGTTCTGCTTCTTGAACTTTTTGAACTCGAATTTTTTGAAGAACAGCACGAGCCGCTAAAAGTTGTTCGCTGACAATGAGCTTTTCCACTAATCTTGCGGTTTCATTGAGATGGGCATTTTGATTTGATTCAATCAAAATAGGAGTTTTTTCAATTAAAGAAGTCGGTGCATTTGTTGTGTCTGATGGAGTTTCTTCAATCATCAGTCGATGGTAGGAAAAATAGGGAATATCTAAACTATTAGATTTCGGTTTTTTTTCAGGAGCTGCGCTTTGGCAGCGCCATGTCCAATACTGAGAACGAGGTTTTAAATAATCTTCTGTTGAAATGCTGACTTTATCTAATAAAGGTAGCGCTTTTGAACAATCTTGGTCCACAAGCCGAAACATGGCCGCGCGGTATGAAGAGAGTGTTGAGGTGCGAGAAGAAGGACATTCACTATTTTTTTCGTAAAGTGCTTGGACTGTATTTTTAACTTCCAAGTCGGGGAGTTCATCTTCAAGTGTTGATGCTAAAGCATGTCTTAAGTCACGACTTTTACATTCTGTTTCGTGAATTAATTTATGACTCCAACCCATGAGCTTGTTTTTTTTGAGCCGCGAAAAAAATTGTAGACCGATTTCGATATTATAGTTTTCAAGATTGGAAAAATTGCCTTCATTCAAGTCATGATTTATTTCGGAGATGAGTTTTTTATTTAAAGATTTCGATTTTTTAGAACTTTTTATTGGTAACTCGCATAAATCATCCTGTTTAAGACATATTTTATGTAGGTCTTCTTGCCAATTGGTTTTGGATGAAGGTGTGCGAGGGTTTACTTTGTCTAAAGATTCAGACCAATTTGTAATGACAGCTTCTAATGTTAAATCATTGTTTAAAATGGATTGACTGAAATGAGGCGAACGACTTAATTCCGCAGATTGACATGAGATTAGAAATAAGCTCGCAAAAATAAGGACAAAGTAATAAAAGCGCATAAATTAATATCGTCAAAAAAGAAGTAAAAACACAGTCTAGAATTAATGAAATTGTGTCATTTTGCGGTTCGAAAAATTAAAATTTTCTAAGCAATCCAGTGACGTGGCCCCGAATCTGGACTTTGGGTTCTGCAAACCATTGAGAAGTTAGATTCACATTAGAAGGTCGAAGTTCGACTTTTTTATCGGGATTATTTTTAGGGTGAAAGTAAATTCTTTTAACAGTGGCTTCTTGGCCTGCGGTGCCATCAACAACAGCTACGACAAGATCGCCATTTTTTGCAGATTCTTTTTTAAGCACAACGATCCAGTCACCACTATGAATTCCTTCTTCAATCATCGAATTCCCTTCAACTTGAAGGGCGTAAGATTGTTCAGGATCTTTCATAAGAGTAGGAGGAACTTCAAGGGATTCGTTTTCAAAAGTTCTTTCGATGGGAGTACCCGCTGCCACCCTACCGAGAAGAGGAATAGGCCGGACCCCCGAAGAAGCCTGGAGGAGCATATCCTTCGGAGATCCGGTCGTCGCATTTACTTTTCTTAAAACTTGGGCTTGAAAAGCTGTGGCGCTACGAACCACTTCTAAGCCGCGCTTCTGATTGGGATGGACTTTGATGTAGCCTTTTTTAGTTAATTGCTTCACATAGTTTTGGACAGAATTAAAAGAAGCAAATCCAAATTCTTGACAGATTTCTTGGTATGAAGGGGACAGTCCTGTTCTGACAAGTTCAGTTTCGATAAAACCCAAAACGTTTTGTTCGTTTTCAGTCAAAGGACTAATTTCGGTCTTATCTGAAACTTTGTTTAATTTCTTAGGGAGGAGCTTAGTCTTCATGCTTTACATATAATTTACACAAAGACATCAGTCAACTTTATTTTTTAAGTATTTTTAAATTTTGTAATATCCAAACCTTGATCTAAGCCTAGGACCTGTTTTTATCTTATTCGGCGCAAGAATAAAGTGCTAAAAATCGACAACTTTTAGTATTCGATACGGAACTGATTGTTCGCTCTTGGTTAGATTTGTTTTTGGGTTGATGAGGTACCACCGAGCAGTTTTGAAAAAAGAGAATCAGAATCGGATTTAAAATAAAAAAAATCGCAAAACTTGTTCCGCCGCGTCGATCCATCCAAGCCCTCACTTTATTAATATTTGCTCTTCTTAATAGTTTACAAGAAAGTCGTCCCTAGACCTCAGTCTAAAGTTTTATTTTCTCAAATTGAGATAGAGAGATTAAAAACTGTGTGAGAGAATATCTTGAATGAAAACAGTACTTCTTTTATTTTTCAGTTTATCTGTGTTGGCGTCTGAACCAATCGCACGCCCTGAACTTTTATCGACTGTTAATACAGTGTCTGTTCCAAACCAAGACACTTGTATTGGATTGCTTGAAAATGTGAAGGGTCGAAGCTTTGAATCTGAAAATCTCAAAAAAGTTTGCGCGAAAGTTCAAGTCTTAGACGGATGTATAAGTGTGAACGGTAGTCCAATTGTTCATTTTGAGAAGTCAGGTTATGATAAAGCCAAAAAAAGAATTCTAGTTTTTAGTTTGATTCATGGCGATGAAACAGGTGCGGGTGCTTTAGTCCGTTATTGGCTTGAAAGATTAAATGAAATCAATCCACGAAATGATTGGCGAATTGTTCCTGTTTTGAATCCTGATGGTTTCAAAGCCAAGACTCGGACTAACGCGAACAATGTGGATTTAAATCGAAACTTTCCGACCCGAGATTGGGATCAGCTCGCAACTTCGAGTTGGAAAAAACAAACTTCTTCTAATCCTAGAAGATTTCCAGGCACGGTTGCCGGTGGCGAGCCTGAAGTTCAGTGTGCCGTTAAACATTTGCAAGATTATAAGCCAGAGTTTGTTGTTTCAATTCATACTCCACTTGGATTATTAGATTTTGATGGCCCCAAAGTAAAGCCACCAACTTTTAGTTATCTACCTTGGAAATCTCTTGGAAATTTTCCTGGAAGTTTGGGACGATTTATGTGGGCCGAGCGCAGTGTGCCTGTTTTAACAACGGAACTCAAATCAAGTCTTCCAACAACATTTGATACTTTTGATCGCTTGCAAGATGTCTTAGGTGAGCTTGCAAAAAACGAATTGAATTCTTCACGTTCAACAAGCGTTACTTCAGAACATTGAAGCTTAAGGTGACTAGTGAATATTGGGGTTCGTTAGGGCTTGATTAATTTGTTCAACACGCTCTTGTTGTGTCATGACTTTGTCTTGAATAGCTTCAAGTTTTTTAATCAGCTTGGTTTTTGCCATTTTAATAGCTTCAAAAATGTCTTCGTGTAAACCTTCGCTTTGTAGTTTTGTATCGTCTTCTTTTAAGACAATTGAAATTCGGTACATTTTAGCTAATTTTTTCTTATTCACAGTTTGGCCGTCAGCTTCAAGCTGAGCTTGCAGCTTCAGTGGATCCTTGGCCATAACAGCAACTCGGGTTTGCGGCGTAACGTAGTGCTCAAAGTCGACGATCTGCTGATAAATAAATGAACGAATTTCTGGATTCTCTTCGAGAACTGCAGCTAGAGATGGATTTACGATATTAGACATACTGCCTCCTTCTCAAAATGGAATATAACCACACACTTAGTATAACAATGGGTCGGCTTTATTGCTTGGCAAGATACTTTAGGGCTGCCAAAAGAAATTCAAATGTGCTTAAAGTCTTGAAAAGCAGGATCGCGAGATATACTTTGTTTCAAAACAAGACTTGTCATAGCTGACTTTAGTCTTACAACAAGACGGATTAAATTGAACCATGTCGCTTTTAAAACTTGAAAACTCTTGGAAGCAAAGAATAGAGCCTGAATTTCATAAAGACTATATGAAAAAGCTCAAAGTTTTTTTGCAAAATCAAATCGATTCAAAAAAAACGATCTATCCCAAAACGGATCAGTACTTTGCAGCGCTTAACCTCACCCCATTTGATAAAGTGAAAGCTGTTATTATTGGACAAGACCCCTACCATGGGCCAGGCCAAGCTCATGGACTTTCTTTTTCAGTCCAACAAGGAGTTCGATTCCCCCCCTCATTGCAAAATATTTTTAAGGAATTGCAGACTGATTTAAATATTTCTAAACCGCAGTCTGGTAATCTGCAAAAATGGGCAGACCAGGGCGTGCTCTTGCTCAATGCGGTTTTAACTGTTGAGTCCGGGAAAGCAGCTTCCCACCAAGGGCAAGGGTGGGAACAATTTACGGATAGTTTGATTCACGCTTTAAATAACGAAAAAGAAAATTTAGTTTTTATTCTTTGGGGTTCTTATGCTCAGAAAAAAGGAACTTTTATTAACCGTAGTAAACATTTGGTTTTAGAATGCGTCCATCCTTCACCTTTGTCTTCGCACCGTGGATTTTTTGGATCAAAGCCTTTTTCGAAAACAAATGCTTACTTGCAAGCTCACGGGATAGGACCTATCGACTGGAACCTTGATTGAAACCATATCTTATTTTAAATCAACTGCCAAAAATAAAAAATCAAAAAAATAGCCTACTTATTTTTGATTCGATTTTGCTTAAGCAAGCTTCACTTAAGAATTGGATCGGACAATTTTCGATTCAGTACGCTGTGCGATCGGGTGAATCTTTAAAAAATATCGAAAACTTACCCGTGCACTTAAAGAGTATTTTAAAGCTACAACAAAAAAATCAAATCACATTTTCCAATATCTATGTGATGGGTGGCGGCAGCGTAGGTGACTTCGGAGGTTTTGTTGCGTCGATTCTGAAGCGGGGCTTACCTGTTGTTCAAATTCCAACAACTTGGTTAGCGGCACTTGATTCTGCTCATGGCGGAAAAACAGCTTTAAATGTGGATGGATTTAAAAATCAAGTCGGGACTTTTCATTACCCACAACAAATTTTAATTGTGCGTGAAGTTTTAGAAACACAACCCAAGATTCGGTTAAAGGAAGCGGCAGGAGAATTTTTAAAAACAGCTTTACTGGGTGGACCCTCTTTATTTCATAAATTATCGGCTTGGGATTGGGAGCAAGGGCAAGTTAAGTGGACTGATCTTAAAAGCTTTATTGATGTGAAATATTCAGTCATCAAAAAAGACCCTTTTGAAAAAAAAGGACACCGGCATGTTTTAAATCTAGGTCATACGATGGGTCATGTGTGGGAAGGGGCGCAAGGAATTCCCCACGGCATGGCGATTTACTATGGTCTTTTATTTGATTTAGCCTGGAGCACTCGTTTAGGGATTTTGTCTTCGAAGACAGCTTCGCAAATTATGGGTCAAGGTCCTTGGGAAAATCTATTTGATATGAAAACGGATCAGCTTTTATTCAAATTGAATGAAAAAAAATTGGTCGGCGCTCTATTGCAAGACAAGAAAAATTTTAAAAATGGTTTGCGCTATATTTTTATTAAAAAACCCGGTCAAACTGTGATTAAAACTGTGAAGCTCCAGGATATTTTAAAAGAATTCAGACGTCAGAAAAAAATCTTAGAGAATTTTTCTTATGAAGAGCTTTGACTTTAAAGGTCCAGTTAGCAGTTCGAAGTCCTATTTTAATCGCGCGCTTATTTTGTCCTATTATAAAAAAAGTTTGAAGATAATGGGTCAAAGTAAAAGCCTGGATATTGATTACTTACAAAAAGCCATTCAAAATTTTGGTTCTGATTTAGAAGTAGGTGAAGGTGGGACAACTTTAAGATTCTTGAGCTTTTTGGTTTCAAGGCAACTAGGATCTTGGCGCTTGAAAGGGAGTCACAGACTTTTTTCAAGACCACAAAATGAGTTAAAAAATATTTTGAATCAGCTAGGTGTTCAAGTTTATTTTGAAGCTGATAGTTTAAAAATAGTATCTGAAGGATGGGTTTACTCTGAAGTGGTTTCTCTTGATCTATCAAAATCAAGCCAATTTGCTTCGGGCCTTATTTTAAATTCTTGGGACTTGCCTTTCGATTTAAATATCCAACTCAGTCAAGAAAGAGTTTCCGATGGTTATCTCGAGATGACTTTAGATCTTGTTTCTAAGTCTGGGATGCGATTTGTTCGAAATGAAAATTTGATTCAAATCCCGGCTCAGCAAAAAATCAAGATTGATCAAATTTATATTGAACCTGACTTAAGTTCTGCTTTTGTTATCGCAAGCCTTGCTGCGGCTCGTGGACGTTGTGAAATAGATCAATTTCCCTTTGAAAGTCTTCAGCCAGATCTATACTTTGTCGAACTTTTTAAAAAAATGCAGATTCCCATTGAACAGCGCGGACCCACGTTGTTTGTTCAAAGAGGAAGTGATTTAAAGCCTCTTGAAGTTTCATTGAAGCAAGCTCCAGATCTTTTTCCCGTACTGTGTGTGCTTTTGACCAAAGTAAAAGGAAAAAGCCGAATCTTTGATACGCCCCAGCTTCTGTATAAAGAGTCTAATCGATTGCAGAAAACAAGTGAACTGCTGACTTTGATGAAAGTGGAACATCAACTTGAACGAAACGGCATTACAATTTTAAGTACAGGTCGACATCATCATGAATTTTTTGAATTTGATCCTGATCAGGATCACAGATTAGCTTTTGCTGGGGCTTTGGCAAAAGCGATGGGATATCGAATGCGAATCAAAAATTCGCATGTAGTTGACAAAAGTTTTTCTGATTTTTGGAGTTTAATTGGAGGCGGACCTGGATAAGTTTGTGATTGTCGGTCACCGTGGAGCCGGAAAAACATCTTTGCTTCAAAGGTGGCGTATTTATTGTCCTGAACTTGCGTTTGCTGACTTAGATCAAGAAATTGAAAAAGCAGAAGGGGCTTTAATTTCTGATATTTTTTTAAATCAAGGGGAAGCTTATTTTCGTGAACTTGAAAGAAAAGTTTGGCATCAGCTGGGCCCTTTTCATGTTGTCTCTGTCGGTGGTGGATTCGATTTGGATTTGATTTCACCTGAACATAAAATTTTATGGGTCCGACGGGATCAAGATCGTTTTGATCGTATTTTTTTGGATCGACCACCTTTGCCTGAATATAAAAAAAGATTTCAAGAACGAGAGCTCAATTTTCAGAAACGAGCACATTCGATTTATACTCTACCTGAAGGTCTTTTTAAGACGGATGAAGAAGAAAAAAAAATATTACTGAATCAGTTTGATAATGTGGGGGGTACTGTAACACTGCCGCTTCAGGTTTATCCGGGAACACTTATTGAAGTTCGTGATGATCTTCAAATGAAAAATTATGCGACCGACCAACTTCTTTATTCTGTTCGTCAAGGTTTGACTTATCCAGAAAATGTAAAAATTGATTGGGATGTGAGACAGCCTCTTCCGGAAGGTTTAGATCCCTACATTCTATCGACTCATGAAAATTCATTAAAAGATTTACAGCTCTATGAAAATACAAATGCTATTTTGAAATTTTGCCCGTTGATTCATTCGTGGTCTGAACTTTTAGAAGGCCTTAAATGGCAAATGAAAAATCCTGACCAGTATGTATTTTTACCAAGATCAGTTGATGGAAGGTGGAATTGGTTTAGACTTTGGATGAAAGGTCGACAAGCTTTGAATTTTTGGCGTGAAGGTTCAGGATCTTCTTTGGATCAACCCACGTTGTGGCAGTGGTTGAGTCATCCTTTAAGTCCTCAGCAATTTGCAGCCGTTCTGGGAAATCCCGTTCAACATAGTTTTTCGCCAGTGTATCATAAGAGTTTTTTTCTAAATCAGGGTCTTCCTTTTTACCGAATTCAAATCGAAGAATCTGAGTGGATGGAAGCAATTCAAATTTTAGATAAATTAGGCATGGTAGCAGCCGCTGTGACTTCACCGCTTAAAGTCGAAGCCGGGAAATGGCTGGGTCAAAAACCTTTAAATACTTTATGGAAAACTAAATCTACTTGGTCGGGTGATAACACTGACCGATTAGGAGCGGAATCTTTATTAGCAGATTACAAGAAACGGATCGTTGTTGTTTGGGGCGGTGGTGGTGTTCTGCAGATTTTAAAAGAAGTTCTTCCTGAAGCGTCTTTTTATTCTTCTCGAGCGGGTAAGCCTCGTGAAAATTTTCAAATGATGAAAGATCCAGAAGTTTTAGTTTGGGCTGACCCCCATGATTCGATCGATCAAATTCCAAGACACTGGAAGCCAAAATTGATAATTGATATAAGTTACCATGATCAGTCGGTTGCCAAAAAGTATGCTCAAAAAATAGCTGCAGAATATGTGTCAGGTCTGAAAATGTTTGTACGCCAAGCGGAAGAGCAGCAAAAATTTTGGCGAGAGCTTGGGAAAATTTAAATGAGCCTTCGGCTAGGTTAATAAATCTCTTGTACATATGCGCAAAATGCACGACAATATGCGCATATGTACAAGAGATTGTCCAAGCTATCGAAATCACAAAGTTTTTTCCTTTTTGGCCCGCGAGGGTCTGGAAAATCGACGCTTCTTAAAAGCTATTTTGCTGAAAGCCACCCAATGTGGATTGATCTTTTAGATCAAAAGCTTGAATTTCAGCTTAGCAAAAATCCCAGTTCTTTACTTGATATGTGGTCAGTTCAAAAAAGCCCTTGGATCGTGATTGATGAAGTTCAAAAAATTCCCAAGCTTTTAGATGTTGTTCATCAGGGAATTGAAAATCACAAAATTCGTTTTGCTCTAACGGGATCTAGCAGTCGTAAATTAAAACGAGGAAGTGCTAATCTTTTGGGTGGTCGTGCCGCTTCATTTTTTTTATCGCCTTTTAGTTCGATAGAGCTAGGGAATGATTTTGATTTGGAGAAAGCGTTGGCTTTTGGGCTATTGCCTAAATACTGGTCTGAAGAAAATCTTTCCTCGCAAGATATTGAGCGCTCACTTTTTTCTTATGTTCAAACATACTTAAAGGAAGAAGTTGCGGCCGAACAGCTAGTCAGAAATTTAGATCCATTCCGCCGCTTTCTTTTATCTGCGGCTCAAATGAACGGAAAAATTCTTAATTTTTCACATCTTGAGCGTGATGCTGGGATATCTCATTCTCAGGCTGAAAGACATTTCGAGATTTTATGCGATACTTTGATTGGACGCTATCTTGAGCCTTTTGAAAATTCTATTCGAAAAAGGCAAAGTAAAAAAAGTAAGTTTTATTTTTTTGATACGGGTGTTTTACGTGCTCTTAAAAATTTGGCAGGCGAAAGTCTTGAGCCTTCGACTTACGAATACGGTGAAATTTTCGAAACTTTTTTAATAAATGAATTTTTTAAATTGAAAGAAAGTTTGGAAAAAAGATGGAACTTTTCCTATCTTCGCACGGGATCAGACGTGGAGATTGATTTAGTGATAGAAAAACCAAGGGGAAAGCCAATTCTTGTTGAAATCAAATCCTTTAATCGATTTAAGCAAGACGCTGTTTCGTCTTTTATTAAAATTGCAAAAGATTTTAAAGGTGCTCAAAAATTTATTTTAAGCAATGACCCTCAAAGCCAAGATCTAGGTGATGTCCAATGTCGACACTGGAAGCTTGGGTTGAGGGAAATTTTCGAAATCTAAAGTCACTTCGAAAACTCGATTTAATTTCGATGGCGAGTAGGTTTCTTGTAATCAATGAATGAAACCTGCAAGTTCTCAAAATGAAACAGTTTGTGAGGCCGGATTCAAGTAAAGTCTGAAAAAGCCGATAAGTTCGGTATGACTTTCGTCGAACGTCATCGGTTTATTCATAAGTCATTGTTTATTCTTTTGC
>JAOASS010000023.1:0-71257 GCA_030158485.1 Pseudobdellovibrionaceae bacterium
TCAAATTTGATATGTCAACGCGGACTACAAAATGTGTTTCAATATGAGATTTTTAATTTTAAAATTCTCTAGCAATTTCAAATACTTATGTAGTGTTTTCAAAAATGGTAGGCAACTTCCGACAACCTGCAATCTCAGTCAAGTGCATGATTTCATTGAAATCACCATCCACCTAATTACTCAGGAAAACCATGATCTGAAGGCCTTTTACGAGCAAGGCCACTCAATAAATGAGATCGCTGATCGGCTTGGTTTGTCGTATTCAACGATAAGAGATCAGCTCATTAGGCAGGGAGTGACGCTCAGAGCAAACAAGTCCGTCAGTTTTTCCAAAAATCAACGGCAGACTTTTAAAAATTCAGCGCCGCCGCCATACGGATTTTGCTACCTAGAAGGCCAGCTTCAAAAGGACCCGCGAGAATATTCAACCCTTCAAATCATAGAAAAGCAGCGTCAGCTTGGCCGCTCGCCAACGGAAATCGCTCGATTCTTGAGCGGCAAGGGACTTAAAACCCGACATGACAAACCGTGGCGCCAAGCTCACGTTTTCAACATCGTTCAACGTCTCAAAAACTAAATGAAGCAACCACAAACCAAAGGAGTTTTGTATGAATCTGGAAAAACTATTTACTTGGATTATAGGTGTCGTCATCGCCTACGCTGCAACTGGAAATCTTGATACCCTTCAAGCCTGGGTCTGGCGTGCGCAAGCCAAAGTTATCTACGAATCAAGGACCTCAACCTGGGGATCACCTAGATTTTTTCGCACCAGAGTAGGAACTGGCTCTGAACAAGTTAAAGGCAAAGACTGAAAAGAAGAGTCCATTTTCACATAATAATCCGTAGATAAAGGCCTCAGTTGGCTCAGAGCTTGCGATGCCATTGATCATGACTGATTCAAAATCTTGTACGCCGTGTTTAAATGGGTTTGGGCTGCTTTTTCTGTCCACGATTTTGACAGTCACGCTGCCATTGTCGGCCTTTGCGCAACCTGATTCTTTTTCTATAGAGCAACGGGCTCGGTTTTATCTAAAATTGATGCCACAACAGCAACAAACTGAAAATACGATGGACCCCTCTGACTTCGGCGTCTTTCAACAGTCCTGCTTTCAAACAAGCTATGGAACTTGGGCAAGACCCATGAAATCATCGGAAGAACTTGCTCAGCGCTACTCCTTTTTAGTCGGCAAGCTGAACCGTCCGTTCTACTTTCAATTCGTTCCAGGCACCGACACAAAACTCCATGTCATTGGAAGTCTCGATGATTTTCGAGAGATGATTTGCGTCGGCCTGACATTAAACGACGGAAAAAGTGGAGACGAAACCACGGCAGGAGTCTCTAGCGATTTCATTAAAGCAATATTGCGGCTGCCAAACATAAATTCTCAAGTTTTGGGCTTGATGCTGAGTCTTTGGGACAAGAGTGACCGCGACTCCGAAATAGCTCAATCAATCATCACGCATTCGTTATTTAATCAGTTTAATTTGCGCGACCTCATAGGATCTCTTTTCAAAAAGCCAATGCCGGCTTCTGCACGCATATCCATCCTTCATACAATTTTAAAGTCGGATCATTATTCGAACTATGCAAGAGAGTTCTTTCCGCTACTTTTAAGTGAGTCTTCAAATTTCATAACCGCAGGAGAGCGGCTCATGATGTCCCGTATTTTGGCTAAGGAAAAAGAGTTTGATCACAGAGCTCTGTTGAATTTTGCGATTTCCGGAGTTGATTCATCAAAAGACTATACCGATTTATACCGGCAACTCTCAAAGGGTCGGACAACAGGTGACCAGTTCCAAGTTCTTTCGACCATGCTTTATTCAGGCGCCAATATACCCGATACTGAAAGCATCTTTTTAGATCTTTGGAAGCAAGGCTCCTCTCGTGAATTAAAGGACGCCATGACGACTTTTGCTCAGAATGATTTGTCTAAATCTAGATGGCTTTCTCGCGATACGGTTCATCGCGTGACGAGTGAAAGGCTGTCGGAACCTGTTTCTGCCAAGACAATCAAAATGACCTTGTCGTTTTATAGACGCGGTGACGAGTCATCGCCAGAAATAAAACTAAATGTCTTACGACGGTTAGGTCAGCAACTGGCATCCTTTGATGCAAGCTCTGCGGAGAATTTTATAGATACCGCGACGGAATTGCGTGCCGCAAATCCTACAGTGGAAAACGAAATTTCCGAAGTTGTTTCCGCATTAGGTGTTCGCTTTAGAGACAATGACAATGTTCTGATCTCGTATGTGCGCTACCTCAAGAATATGAAAAATAAAAAATCTGAAGTGGTTCTTGTTCAAAAACTCCTTCCAGAAGCTCGAATCGAAGAGCGAGACCTGTTATTGATTGCAAACAACACCTACGATTCCAACAGTGAGGCGTCTTATTCTTTCTTGGAGCTAGTGCTTAATCAGCCGCAGATAACAGCCCGTGGCCTTTTTGAACTAGCCGACATAGTTAGGCCTACTAAGTTTGTTGGTTTTACGCCTGATCTCAATGCGGGATCTCGCAAAATTCTGAGTCTTATTCTAGGCCATAGCAAAGCGACAAATAAAGTCAGGGACGATGTAAATCAATATTTAAACCCGACTTTGAAGTATATCGAAGACCCAATTTCTAATAAGAAATGATGATGACAAGTATCCTATTAAAGCTTGCGGCGACACCTGCTGCCTCTGAAACTGAACCTGAGCTTTTTAACAATGGCGGGATTTATAATTTGTCTGGCAGTTTGGTGCACATCTTCCGACAACTTGCGAACGGAAATGAGACCGCACTAACTTATTGAAACTTCATATTTAAAAGCCAGGAAATCACAACAGGCGCATCGAAAATTCTAATTTCAAAAATGGTAGGGGGCGAGGGACTCGAACCCCCGATCCGCCGGTTATGAGCCGGCTGCTTTAACCAACTAAGCTAGCCCCCCGATAAGATTTGGCACTTACAGAATTTCACTCTTTTTTTCATCATGAATCAACGAAAGTTTTAAGCTTATTACTTCGGCTTGGGTGACGAAGTTTACGTAAAGCTTTCGCTTCAATTTGACGGATACGTTCACGGGTAACGTTAAAATCCTGTCCCACTTCTTCCAAAGTATGATCAGATTCTTCTCCGATACCGAAGCGCATACGTAAAACTTTTTCTTCCCTTGGAGTCAGAGTTGAAAGAACACGTCTTGTTTGTTCAGCCAAATTCAAGTTCACAATGGCCTCAGAAGGATTGATGACTTTTTTGTCTTCAATAAAATCACCTAAGTGAGAGTCTTCTTCTTCACCCACTGGAGTTTCTAAAGAAATAGGTTCTTTTGCGATTTTTAAAACTTTACGAACTTTTTCAACTGGCATGTCCATTTTCGAAGCAATTTCTTCAGGGTTAGGTTCGCGACCTAATTCTTGAATTAAATAACGGTTTGTTCGAGCCAATTTATTAATTGTTTCAATCATATGAACTGGAATACGGATTGTGCGGGCCTGATCGGCGATAGCGCGCGTGATCGCCTGACGAATCCACCAAGTCGCGTAAGTTGAAAACTTGTAGCCACGACGGTATTCAAACTTATCAACAGCTTTCATCAAACCAATATTACCTTCTTGGATTAAATCCAAGAACTGAAGGCCACGATTTGTATATTTTTTGGCAATCGATACCACCAATCGTAAATTGGCTTCGACGAGTTCAGATTTTGCGGCATCTGCTTCTCTTTCGCCCTTCCAAATTGCTGTGTATGTATCCTGAATCCAGCGGAAATTCATTTCTGTTTCTGCTGATAATCTTTCTAAACGTTTCTGTGCTTCTTGAGCTTGAACAACATAAGATCTGAATTTGCTATACGAAAGCCCCGTGTCTTTCGTCATTTTGATCATTTCTTTTTCATTCGATTCAATTAACTTTAATTTTTCTGCTAAGTGAATAATGTCTTTTGAATAAGTTCTATTCACACCATCTTTGATTCTATTTCGCAAAGTAGACATTCGGTTCACTAAGTTTTTGAACTTAATCACAACACGGTTAATCGTTTTACGATTAAAGTTAATGCTTTCGAAGTTTCCCATCAGAACTTCGTTATAAACACGAAGATCAACTAGAGTTTTTTCTCTGGTTGGTTGATTGATGTCTTCGCGTCTTAAAACTTCAAAATACTTTTTAGTATCATCTTGATATTTACGTACGTGACCAATTAATTCATGAATCTTATCGATATACTCTTTTTCATCGTACTGAGTGTCTTCATCTTCAAGACCACGGAAAATCGCTTTAACTTTGATCCGACCGTCATCAAGACGCTTACCCAAGTTAATAATTTCCCAAGTTCCAAGTGGCGACATCAGAATAGCGCGAACGATTTCCCGTTCACCTTTTTCAATACGTCGTGCAATTTCAACTTCACCTTCGCGAGTCAAAAGCGAAACTGAACCCATTTTTCTTAAATAAAGTCTGACTGGATCATTACCCTTAACGTCTTCAGCTTCTGCGATTTCGTCTTCGTCAGCTTCTTCGTCTTCCTTATCTGCATCAGCTAAAAACGCATCCCCTTCACCTTCAGCTTTATTCGGATCAATAGGTTCTTTGATCACGACGCTGTTATTTTCCAAACCATGCATGAATTGATCCAGCACACTTGCTGCGATAATTTCTGGCGGTAAGAGTTCATTGATTTCTTCAATTGTGAGAGCTGTTTTTTCTTTTGCTAGTTTGATGAATTTTTGAATCTCTTCTTTGATTAGAAATTCTTGCTCAGCAACTGAGAGAGATTTTGTGGGTTCTTTTACATTCGGATTCTGGTTATTCATAGTACCCCTTAAACTTTACCCTGGTTGAGACCGCGAATTTCATCCTGAAGACGCTTCATTTTGTCCATTGTATCCGCTTGGGGTTTGTCTTTCATTTCAAGAGCCAATTTTTTAAGTTGGTCTTTCAGTCCGCTTTCCCGCACACGTTTTATACAATCTTTCAGCAACTGAGTTTCTTTTTCAAAATCTTCGTCGCTTATGACTTCATCGCTCGTACTACTAAAATTTGCTTTGTTGTCAGCAAATGAATTCTCGTCGTGAGAAATCCCAGAAAAAGCAGTGCTCTGAATTTTCAATGCTTGGTTTAAAGACCTGTCATTAAAAAACAAAACTTCCGGCTGATCCACTTTAGTTACGAGCAGACTCAGCAATTTATCAAATTTTTCCGGCACTTGTCTATACAAGTCCTCAGCTATTTTAAAGACACTGCAAACTCCAGGATGGGTCATCAAGGTTTCAGCTTTTGAGTCGAGAAAAATTTGAAAATTGGCACGAGATTTGATTGAGAGAGAAAGTAACATTTTCTCTATGTGACTTGCTGACTTGAGCTCAATTTCATTTTTTTCAATTAAAATTTCAGGCATAGCTTTTGCTTTGAGGCCCACATTGCTACTCGCAAAGGAATTTTCGGTCGAGATTGAAGGCTTTTTAAGTAATTGCGAGCGACCGCCCAAAGCTTCTACTAACCAAGGAATTGCAACTTGCATCTGGGCTGCCATTTCCTGAACGTAAAGTTTTTTCAATCTTTCATCTGCAATTTGGTCAAATAAAGGCCGCGCACGGTCAGCCAACTGTACTTTTTGCTGCGCCTCGCCTTTGTAAGAGACCATCCATTGCTCCAAAACAAGTCGAAATAAATCCTGAGATTTTTCAATTTCAGCTTTTAAAGCGTGAGCTCCTTGAGCTTTAACGAAGTCATCCGGGTCTTGATTGTCAGGCAAAATCAATCCCCGTGGGTAAAGTCCCTGGGAAAGCAAGATCGGCAAAGATCGCTCGGCGGCACTTCGACCCGCTTGATCACCGTCTAAAAGCATCAACACATGAGGAGTCATGCGCTTCATCATTTTACAATGGTCAGACGTCATAGCAGTTCCCATTATCGCAACTACATTTTTGATACCAGCCTGGTAAAGAGCGACTGCATCCATGTAGCCTTCAACAATGACAACAAGATCTTCAGAGCGAATATATTTTGCCGTTTCATTCAACCCATAAAGCGTTTTGCTTTTTGAAAAAACGGGTGTTTCTGGTGAGTTTAAATACTTGGGCTGACCATCAAAAATAATACGACCGCCGAATGCAATCGGTTCGCCCAAGTGGTTAAAAATTGGAAATATCAACCGGTCTCGAAATAAATCAAAGTAGCCGCCGCCCTGCTTAGCTTTAATCAGTTGAGCTTCTTCAGCCACTTTCATCGAAACACCGTGAGAGTTTAAATACTGAACAAGTCCATCCCAATCAGCTGGCGCATAACCTATATAAAACGTTTCAATGATACTAGAATCAAGTCCACGCTTTTTAAGATAATCACGAACAGGATGTTGAACAGGTAATTTTTTAAGTGTTTGTTGAAAAAAAAGAAGTGCCAATCGGTTGGCATGTTGAATTAGTTTTCTTTTTTCTTTTCTGATTTGCTCTTGGTCTTGCGAAGTCTGAGTGGCTGGCTCAGGCAATGCAATTGATGCCCGATCTGCCAAATACTCAACGGCTTCGGGAAAGCTCATCCCTTGATAATCACGCAGGAAAGAAAAAACGTTTCCCGACTTGCCGCAGCCAAAGCAGTGATAAACTTGTTTTGTTTCGGAAACTGAAAAACTAGCCGTGCGCTCAGCGTGAGAAGGGAACGGGCATCGGCCCATAAGGCCATTCCCAGATCTTTTAAGCTGAGTAAACTGTGAAATGATATCAACAAGGTTTGAGGCCTCGATGACTTTTTCGATGTATTCCTGAGGAAATCGCATTTAACTCAATTTCGATCTAACGAATTCGCTCACCAATTTATTATCCGCAGTGCCACCCGATTGGACTAAAACTTCTTTCATCACAGCACCCATATCTTTGATGGTCTTAGCTCCTGTTGAAGCGATGACTCCGATTACAAGTTTTTCGACTTGTTCCTTCGTCATTTGAGCTGGCAAATAAGCTTCTAAAATTTTAAGTTCTGCTGCTTCTTGATCAACCAAATCCTGGCGATTGCCAGCCTTGTACTGTTCGATGGATTCTTTTCTTTGTTTTACTAATTTTTTTAAGACGGTCATGGATTCTTCATCCGTCAGAGGATTCGGGCGAATTTCAATTTCGCGATTTTTAATAGCAGCTTGAAGAAATCGCAATGTATTCAGCTTCAAACTGTCTTTGCTTCTCATGGCGTCTTTAATTTCATTCATGATTTTTGGGAGAATTTCCATATCGTGGCTCCTGTTATCATTTTTGGTATGAAGTTTGGTTCAGAAATAAAAAAGGACCTCATGAGTTTTTAACTTCATGAAGTCCTTAAAATAAACTTAAATAAAATTACTCTCCGAAACGGCGAGCTTTTTTAGTTGCGCGCTTGCGTGCCGCGATTGATTTTTTCTTTAAGCGTACGCTTGGTTTTTCAAAATGCTCTCGCTTTTTGACTTCAGAAAGAATCCCTGCTTTTTCGCAGGATTTTTTAAAACGTCTGAATGCTCCTTCGAAGCTTTCAGAGTCTTTTACTCTTGTAAATGCCACTATAATCACCCGCCTCTCACGTTGTGGCTGGAAGGATTGGAAATCGAATGACATGGATAACAAATTATGTGGATACTCTTCAACATAAAGTTGGTTTAAGAATTATGAATGCTTTGCGTCAAGACGATGAATTTTGGATGAAAATGGCCTTAAAACTTGCTGAAAAAGCGGCTCGTGCGGATGAAGTCCCAGTGGGTGCCGTTTTAATTGATTCTCAAGGGCAAAAAGTCTCTGAAGGCCATAATTTACGCGAACAACTTCAGACTTCAATTGGCCATGCCGAAATCCTGACGCTTCACAGAGCTTCAAAGCTCAAGAAATCCTGGCGCCTACTGGACATGACACTTTATGTGACTTTAGAGCCTTGCTTAATGTGCGCAGGCGCTTTACTTCAATCACGAATCAAAAAAGTTGTTTTCGGAGCTTACGATCCAAAAGGAGGGGCTTTGGGCTCACTCTATAATGTGGCTCAAGATAAAAGACTTAATCATCAAATTGAAGTCATTGGTGGGTTTATGGAAAAAGAATGTTCACAACTTTTGAAAAATTTTTTTAAAAGTAAAAGAATTTAAAAAGCATGGTTTTAGATAAAGATCGACCCTCTACTTGGAAAAAATATGACAATACATTTTGTACATTATGTGTTGCAAACTGTTGCCGCATGCCAGTCGAAATTAAAATCTCAGACTTAGTTCGATTGAACCTTGCCTCAGAAGACGAGGCTTTGGGGTCTGTTAAAAAACTAGCTAAGCGCCTTAAAAAAGAAGGAATCATTAAGTCCTACCGAGAAGGTACGGAATTTTTTATGCTGACCCAAAAATCAAACGATGACTGTTATTTTCTAGATCCTAAAACAAGACTCTGCTCGGTTTATGAAAAAAGACCCGATACCTGCCGAAGTTTTCCAGCAATTGTCGGGCCTCGAATTGGCTATTGTCCTAGCCTTAGAAAATAATTAAAGTTAAATTACTGATTCACTTCCAACAAAAAATCTTTCATGTCCTCAAAAGACCTTTTATCGGCAACTTCATTATATGCGGCACCTGATTTAACATTATTTCCAACATGCTTTTGGGTAAAAGCATGGACAGCCCCACTATACATAATCAACTGGTAATCAATTTTGGCGTCATCGATCTCTTTTTTAAATCCGGTCAGTTCTTCTGCGGAAACGTAAGGATCAATCGCTCCATGCATAATGAGAAGTTTTGACTTTATATTTTTTGTGTCCTTAGGATTGGGGTTTGATAAACCCCCGTGGAAACTCAAAACTCCTTTTAAGGGAATACCTGCCCGACCCATTTCAAGCGCCGTCGTCCCACCAAAACAATATCCCATAGCAGAAACTTTTGATTTTAGAACTTGCTTCTGCTTCGTCACAAAATCATACGCAGCTTGTGCGCGAGCCCTCAAAAGCTTACGATCTCCATTTCTAAATTCACCTGCAACTTTTGCTGCTTCTTCAGCGTTTTTAGGTCTGACAGCTTGACCATAAATATCCGCTGAAAAGGCATAATAACCAAGTTCAGCTAATTGTTTAGCTCGCATTTGCGTGTATTCGCTGGGCCCCATCCAATCATGCACAATAATGACAGCTGGCAATGGACCCGGTTTGGAATCATCATAAGCGACAAAACCTTCCAACTGAGTTTGACCTTCTTTATATGTCACAACTTCTGTTTTGATCGCAGCCGCTGCAAAGCTTGTCATAGATAAAATCACGAAACCTAATAAAAAACTTTTTCGCATAAATTCTCCTGATTAAATGGAATGGTTATCTTGTTCTTAAATTGATTTCTGATCAAACAATTTGAGGCTTAATTCTGATCTATAACTCCAAAATTTTGGAAATATCCAAATACAAGCCAGACATGCAAAAACACAAAGCACTCCGCCTATGAAAATAGCATTAAAATTTCCCATTTTTGAAGCCATAAAACCGGCTCTCATATTCCCCAAAAGCGGACCCGTCATGTAAGATAACATTTCAAGTCCCGCCAAACGCCCACGATAATTCGAAGGAACCGTTTCATTCCAAATTGTGCTTCGATAAAGTGCGCTCACCGCATCTGAGGCCCCCGCCAGTGCTAAAAAGAAAACAGCCCAATAAATTTGTTGAGCAAAAGCCAGTCCCACAATCGCAAGCCCCCAACCTGTAGCGGATAAAATAACAGCGGCTCCGTGTCTGTTAATTTTTTTACTCCAACCACTTAATAGGGTTAAAAATAACGCACCCAAAGGCATGGCTGAATACAAAAGTCCCATGCTTTTTGCTCCACCCCAGCTTTCTGCCATAGCAGGATACAATGCCACTGGCATAGCAAAAACCATGGCTACGATATCGACTAAATACGTTCCCACCAGTTCAGGTTTTGACATTGCATAACGAATACCTTCTTTAATACTCGCCAGACTGGCTTTCGATTTTTCCGTGAGCTGCGGAAGATCCGTTAAATTGTAAAGACAAACAAGCGAAACAAAAAATGTTAGAAGATCAATGATGTATGCGATTGTGAGACCAAATTGAGCAATGATCATTCCACCGAGAGCTGGACCCACGATGGCTCCGACGGAATAACGAAAAGAATTAAGAGCTGCGACATTAGTGAAATCTTCTTTGCTGACTACTTGTGGCGTCAAAGCTTCCATAGAGGGGCGATGAAGTCCAACAAACGCTGACATGGAAGCTGCCGCTACAAAGATGAGAACAATCGAAGGATTGGGCAAAAGCGTATTGATAATTAAAAGTAAGCAAGCCAAGCACATCAAAAGTTCAGAAATTACGAGTAGCCTTCTTCGATCCATTGAATCAGCTAAAGCCCCACCATAAAGACCCGTTAGAACAAGTGGAACCAATTGAACGCTTCCAATCATGCCGACTAAAAAAGAAGATTTCGTCAACATATAAACCTGATAAGGTAACGCCGTATAACTGATCATACTTCCTAAAAAAGAAATGACTTGGCCAGCGTAAAGAAATCGATAATTTCTTGAATTTTTAAGAGGCGACAGATTAAGCATCATGCAGACTACATTCCCCGGTAACGAATACCTTTAGCCTCTAAAATTTTTTTAAGTTGATCTCTTTTATCACCTTGAATTTCAATGATACCAAAATCAGGACCCATCAAATGAGTCCCACCTGTTCCACACTTAGCTTTGAGCTCTTTTGCGAAGTCT
Organism: Pseudobdellovibrionaceae bacterium; assembly: GCA_030158485.1. Lineage (GTDB taxonomy): Bacteria > Bdellovibrionota > Bdellovibrionia > Bdellovibrionales > Bdellovibrionaceae. The sequence continues at coordinate 10,687 of JAOASS010000023.1, forward strand.
TTAAGCCAATTTTCATTCTTCGGAAGACGTTCTAAGATCGTAACTGTTTTTCCACCGCGGCCCGATTTTTCTAATTTGAAAATGACTTCAAGCTTTGTCAAATCAACGTTTTGATTGTGAATGACTTTTTGCTGAGTCTGCTGAATTTTTTGCTGATCTTTTGGATCAGTTGAGTAAACGATTTTTTTTTCGGACATTGATCGTTAAGTTAAAACTATTTCCGAGACCCGTCACTAGATTCCGCTTTGGGCGCCGCTTCCAGCTTTTTTTGAATAAACTCATTTCCATCAAACCGATAGAAGTGACCTTCACCTTCCATTGCCGTGACAAGATTCACTGGGCGCTGCCAGACTTTAAAAATATTTTTCATTGTTTCAGTCATAAAATCGGGTTGCATATCTATCCCTTCATGCATATGACTTAACAACAGCTCACCGCGATTTTCGAAGTTAGCATCTTCAATTCGAATAATCGGTTGACCAAAATTGGTCATCATAAATAAAAGTTTTGCTTTAATCGCCTTAAAGTCTCTTGTATCAATAACGAATCGATTTTGTTTTTTATCGAACTTATAAACAAACATTTTATTTCGTACACAAAAATCTTCATTCAAAAATTCGTCTAAGAATGTGACATCATTGTGGACACGACGGACTTCAAATATTTTTTCTCTGCCTCTATTTAATTTTTGGTCCCAGTTTTTTCTTTCTCTGACATCATCGCACTGTTCCCATTCCCGACCAAAACGACCGCGATTCCAGCGATCTTCAATATCGCGCATCAATTCAATTCCGACTTTATAGGGGTTATATCCGCCAGGGGCCATGGCCATAACTCCAGCATGATGGTCTGCAAAATCAATAATTTCAGAATCATTCAAAATTTTTTGAGTCATGATCGTTGAGTGCCAGTAGGAAGCCCAGCCTTCATTCATGGTTTTCGTCATTCCTTGTGGAGCATAGTAATAAGCTTCGTCACGAATAATGGACATTACGTCTTGTTGCCAATCTTCAAGTGGCGCATGCTGAATCAGAAATTTCATAATATCTCGCTCAGGAGAAGAGGGGAATCTTTGCTTCTGGCTTAACTTTTCCATCATTTTATCTTTTTGAGCTTTAACGAAATCAGGTGGATTAATATATTCCCGCATGTAACCTTTATCGACTTTTAACAACCCTAACGGATTGCCTGGAGACTTATCCTCTTTCTTTTCCACAATCGAAGTTTCAACGTAAGGACTGTATCGATCGATCAGGTTTTCTAAGCTCATGCAGACATCGATAAAGTTTTCCACAGGATCATAACCATAACGATCAATATAGCGACGAATTCGCACCGCGTGATTGGCCATTTGATCCATCATTTTTCGATTTGTCTTAGAAAACCAAATATTGTTCTTAAAAAAATCGCAATGCCCATACACATGAGCCATGACAAGCTTCTGATCCATCATCATATTGCCTTCCATAAGATAGGCATAACAAGGATCATTATTGATAACCATTTCGTAAATCTTAGAGAGTCCGTACTCATAGGATTTCGATAAGTGATCATACTCCATTCCAAATTTCCAATGTGGATAACGGACTGGAAAACCACCATAAGCCGCTATCTGATTGATTTGATCGTAGTTAATCAATTCAAATATAGTATCAAAACAATCTAGACCATAGTCTTCAGAAGCTTTTAGAATACGAACTCGTTCTCTCTCTAATTCAGGCGTGAGTTTTCCCATAGTCTCACTTCCCTTTTCCTAAAAAATCTTTAATTGAATCCAAAATTTTATCTTTTGATTCAACTTGGGATAATGTCAGCCGGTCATCACCTGGGAATTCTTTTTGCAGATCTTTCAAAAACTGCCCACTTCCATATTTACTTTCAACTTGTCCATAAGAAAAAACATTCACTTGAGGTAAAAAAAACTCTTTTAAAAGTTTCACACAAAGTCTTGTGTCTTCGCCGCTCCAATTATCTCCATCAGAAAAATGAAAGGGATAAATATTCCAATCATTTGGTGGGTAATCAGCTTCAATCATTTGTTGAGCTAACTTATAAGCAGAACTAATTAAAGTTCCGCCCGATTCGCTAGTTCTAAAAAAAGTATCTTCATCAACTTCTTTTGCCGCAGCATCATGAATAATAAATCGAGTCTCAAGGCCTTTATAGTGTCGCTTCAACCAGGTATTAATCCAGAAGCTTTCAAGTCTGACGATTTCTTTTTGTTCATCACCCATGGATCCAGACACATCCATCATATAAATAACCACAGCTCTTGTTTGAGGCTGAACAACTTTTTTAAAAGACTTGTATCGAAAGTCAGGACGAATCGGAATAATCACGGGCTCTGCCGGATCATAAGTGCCCGTTGTAATATATCTTTTAAGTGCTTTTTTATAAGACTGCTTGAAGTTTCTTAAACCTTCAGGGCCGACCGGAGCCAATCCATTGAATTTAGTTTTTTCAGAGTTTATATTTTTAGCACCTTTAGGTAAAATTTTAGGTAGCTCAAGTTGTTCTCCTAATAAATCTGCTAATTCTTCTAAAGATAACTCGACTTCAAGGATATGCTCGCCAGGGCTTTCCCCCGCTTTACCTTTTCCGTCTCCTGGTTCCCCTGCTTCTTGACCGGCCTCTCCCTGCCCCTGGCCAACGCCACCTTGTTGCTTAGGACCATATCGAAAATTGGGGATATCAATTTGCGGAAGTGGAATTTTGACAAACTCATTTTCACGCTTACCGATCATTTCACCATGAGACACGAAACGACGAAAGTTTTCTTTTACTTTCCCCTTCACGATATCTTTAAAGCGACTTTGATCTTCGCGAATTGACATATTTTTTTCCTACTTGTTATTCTTCAAATCACCACGAGCAAAAATGCTAGCTACGTAATGAAGAACATCAATAGCTGATATCTCATCGTAACCAAAATCTTTGATCAAACGAGTTTTGACAATATCAATTTTTTCTTGAGTATCTTTATCAACAACAGAGCTTACAAGTGATGTTAGCTTGATGCTGTCTTTCTGATCTTCGAATAACTTAAGTTCAATTGCCTTATGAAGTCTTTCATTCATTTTGTAATTAAACTTCTTACCTTCAACTGCTAAAGCGCCGATGTAATTCATCACTTCGCGTCGAGTATCTTCTTTCCGAGATTCAGGTACTTCCATTTTTTCTTCAATGGATCTCATCAAGCGCTCATCTGGCTCTTCATCTTGTCCCGTAAAAGGATTCTTAACTTTTTCTCGTTGAGTATAGGCTTTTATATTGTCGATATAATTCGCACAAAGCCTTTGTAAAGCACTTTCATCCGCACTGATAGCTCTTTGAACTTCAGACTTGATGATTTCTTCGTACTCTTGCTTCACAACGCCTAAAAGTTCACGGTACTCGGCTTTCAATTCTTCATTTGAAATCAAAGAATGAGATTTCAATCCGCTTTCTAGCTCATTGATAATCATGAACGGATTCACAGAGCCTTTATTATTCTGTTGAGCGTTTACAATAGCATTCGATAACTTATCCTGAATGTATCGAGGAGAAATACCTTCAAGACCTTCACGAATGGTTTCTTTACGAAGTTCTTTAACGTTGTCTTCAGTATAATTAGGCAGTGTTCTTCCATCATAAAGTTTCAACTTCTGTAAACGCGCCAAATTAGCTTTCTTTGGCTTCTCAAGCCTTGTCATAACAGCCCACATAGCTGCCATTTCAATTGTATGAGGAGCTATCGAAATCCCACGCATTTTTTGCGAATTGAAATCCTTCTTATATATTCTGCACTCGTCTTTGAAACGAGTAATATACGGAATATCGATTTTCACCGTTCGATCACGAAGGGCTTCCATAAATTCGTTGTCCTGCAAACGACGATATTCAGGCTCATTCGTATGACCGATGATGACTTCATCAATATGAGTCTGTGCAAATTTCTTAGGCTTAACTCGGTGTTCTTGAGATGCCCCAAGAAGGTCATATAAAAACGCCACATCAAGCTTTAAAACTTCCACGAACTCAATCATTCCACGATTCGCGACATTAAATTCACCGTCAAAGTTGAAAGCTCGAGGATCAGAATCCGAACCGTACTCAGCGATCTTACGGTAGTTGATATCTCCCGTGAGCTCGGTTGAGTCCTGATTTTTTTCATCTTTCGGCTGAAATGTTCCAATGCCGATGCGATCCGCTTCACTTAAAAACATCCGGCGAACGCGAACATGGTTTAATACTTTAACTAAATTACCCTGATACCGATCCATCAGTTGCTTAAATATATAACGCGAAGGAGGAGACAGCTCTCCTTCGATTTTGATTCGAAATTCACCTTCTTGACCACGGTTAATTTCTTCACAAATTTGTGCACGTAATTCTTCTGGAAATAACAATAACGGCTCTTCATTCATAGGGGACTGATAAAACTTCACGTCCTTACCAAGCAAACCACCCAGTTCATTTTTTTCATCGATCCATTCGAAGGTATAAAGCGCTCCGGGCTCAGTTCTTGAATAAGCTTCTAAACCTTTTTTAAGCATGCGACAAATCGTTGATTTCGCACTTCCAACAGGACCATGGAGTAAGATGACCCGCTTTTCTGTTCCATAACCCAAAGCCGCCGCTTTCAACACATTTACTAATTTCATGATTGGAACATCTAATCCAAAAACAGCATCTTTACCGTTGTTTGGTTGATCATCAAAAAAGCGGTATCGAATCACAGGTTTTTTAAAATCGATATAATCTTCAGTGCCCGCTTCTACAATCATATCGTACATGCGCTGAAATGAATTCCTCGAAACTTTTGGATTTTTTTTGACGATATCAACGTAATCTTCAAAAGTCCCCGACCAATGCAAAAGATGAAGATTCGATTTCTCCTGATATTGCTGAATCAAAGATTTATAATTGATAGAAGCCATAGAACACTCCTTCTAAGAGTTAAGCCATCTGATTCGACTGTCGTCATTAAATCTGACGACTGTTTATTCAGATATTCTATGGGTGGTTTGCGCACCCCATACTTAATTAGATTATGCCCTAGGGCTTGAGGGTTAGAACAATATTCGTCTGAGGTCTGGTTTTTTTCGACCTGGACGAAAGGCTTTTTTATTCGAGCTATAAGCTGAGCTTAGCATAGGATTGTGGAACGCTCACTTCAAAATAAATCGACTTTTCTTCAACGTTTTCAGGAGGCGGCACTTTCCATTGAAGATTAAAATTTTTAGAATTGGCCACAATCATGGTCGCATCCTCTTGATCTTCCCAAGTAATCATCATTTCAGAAGATTTCTGGACGCAACTTTGAACTTTCCCAGATTTGATGTCGCATTTCCAACCAGAGCCACTAAAGGCCTGTCTATATAACATGGCATGAAAAATCAGTGGGTAAAGTGGAATTCCGATTGTTCTTTGAAGACTTCGGGGGTTTGCTGGACCATAAAAATATTTTTTTTCAGGGTGAATTGCCACTTGAATCTTATCATTTGTCATAACTGCAGTCGCGATATGAAATCCCAATATGACTTTCGCATCCATTCGCAGTTTTTGATTCTTCTTTGCCACAACTTCTAAAGTAACTTGCTGGTTTTTCCCAGTTTTTTTATCTTGATAAAAAGCTTGTGTCGAAAATCTTTGAACTGTTTTATCCATCTGAATGGGCTTCGACGCACAAGCCTGAAGTAATAAGACGGCAATTAAAGTAAAAAAATAATAAATCTGCTTCATTTAGCCAGACTGATGAGTTCTAGAAATGATGTCAAATATTTATAAGTCCGCTCGCCGAAACGAGCTCAAATTAATCTTCACTAGGGTTGCACAATTGAAGAAGGAGCACGTTTTGTGTTAGGCTCAAGAGAAGTCATTTTAAACTGAATGCTTTCTACTTTATCTTTTTCAGTTTCCATTTCAATGGCTTTTTTATACATTTGACGAGCTTTTTCAACCATTGCTTGCTTCACATAGATGTCTCCCAAATGCTCTGAAATAATTGGAACATTTGGAGCTATCTTGTGAGCCGCCTCAAGATACCGGATCGCTTCGTTAGTCTTGCCTTGCTTATATAAAACCCAACCTAGTGTATCTAAAATATATCCATCTTTTGGCTCCAGTGCGACAGCTCGACGAGCAAATTGCTCTGCTTCTGACAAGTTTTCCCCTTGTTCTGCAAAAGTGTATGCAATGTAATTTAAAGCTTGAACGTGTGTCGGCTCTTTTTCTAAAACAATTTTCATCGTTGAAACAACTTTATCTTTATTGCCTAAAGAATCATAAACTGTACCTAGAAAAAAGAGGACTTGAGTATTTTGAGGAAATTTTTTGTGTGCACTTTCAAGTACAATTGCGGCTTGTGCTGCTTTATTGTTATCATTCAAAAGTGACGCATAAAGAGAATGAAGAGTTGGCTCATCATTTTTCTTAGTCATTGCAGATTGAGCCAATTCCTCTGCTGCCTTTAGATTTTGATCCGTTTTTAGAAGATAAACGGCATGAACAACTGAATCATTAAAGTAACTACTGTCAGCAGGAACTCGGCCGTATTCAGAAATGGCTTTTTCTTTTTGTTGAGTTTGCTCATAAATAGCAGCTAGATAAAAACGTGCACGATCTGAATCTGGCACTTCTTTTAAAATTTCTTTTAGTTTGTAAGCTGCCGGATCGTACATTTTTTTTTCAACTAGAATAAGTGCCATTTTAAGCTTTGTATTGAGTGGATCATCTCCTTGTGCCTCAAGAATTTCCAATTGCTCATAAGCAGCATCATAATCTTCTTTTTCAAGATACATTTGTGCTAAAACTTCAGCTAATTTAACCGAGGGGCCTTGTTTTTTTTGATAATCCTCGTAAAGTTTAGCCGCTTTTTTATCATGATTCTGCGAAGTATAGTGAGCCCCTAATGTAAGCAATGCTTCCGTGAAGTTTGGTTTTAATTCCATCGCTTTGTTAAGGTGAAACTCAACAAGTTGCGGTGAGTTTTTAATTTTGTTTTCCAAGTAGACTCGTGCCATATAGTAGTGAATTGTCGGCTTCTGTTCTTCATCAACAGTTTTCAAAAGTTTTTCAAAGTGCTTGATCGCTTTTTCATATTTTTTTGTTTCAGCATAAAGAGCTCCTAAATAAAGGGCTGCCTCTACGTTTTCAGGATTTTGCTTGATTACAAACTCATAACTTTCGACTGCTTTAGGGTAAAGGCGCATTGATGAATACAAGCCCGCTAGAAGCATTTGAGCTGTTTCATTTTTAGGGTCTTCCTTAACAACATCTTGAGTTAACTCGAGTGCTTCGCTGACTTGTCCCGAACGAAGATGTTCGGTCGCAAGTCTTAATTTTACCGTTGAAGACTTTGGATCATAAACTAATGTTGTTTTAAAATGTTCGACTGCTTTTTGATGAGAGCCCTCCAAAGAAAAAGCTTCTCCCATCGAATAGTTAAAGTCTGCTTGAGTCTGGATAAAAAGCGGATCTATTGTTTGTCCGTCTGTTAAAGCCTGAGGTGGAGAATAAGCCGCTGGCGCACGATTTCGGTCATCATGTGCGGAATCAAAATATGTAGCTTCGGTTGTTTTCTCAAGATGCGCGCAAGATACAAATAGCAACGCAAGCAAAGTAACTTTCCAAATTGTCTTGAGATGAGACATGTATTTCTCCTAAGCCTTTATTTCTCTTCGGCTCAGGAGTTCGCTAACTTGATACAAATTATGTTCAAAAATATTAATAGGAATTAGAAGAGGTTGCCTTTGGAAGTGGCATTTCTTGCCCTCCTTCTTCAACATATTCAATTCGGCCTTTAGGCCCGCCTGATCTTACTACGACTCGAGCTACGCCTGCATCTGTTTGCAAAATACTGTAATGATAAGGCTGTCCTAGATCATCAGTACCCATATAACCTTGCGCTTGTGCTTCTGAATCAGATGAGGCTGGAATACGCCCCTTTGGCTTAAGAGCTTCTTCACCTAGCCTCACGACTATTGTCTGACCAATCGTTTTTGCTTTTTGGTAAGAAGCTGTCTGAACATCTTCGCCATCGCGCGTTGCCTGAGGCGCCAAAAGAGAAAGACCTAATGTTCCTAGAAATGATAACACAACAATTGTGGCGCCCGTTCTAAGATATTGATTTTTAACGTCTTTCATTTATCTTCCCCTCTAAAGGTCCTGCTTAAAAAGCATTTCGGCATGTTGCGAACAGAACTTTAGGCCTAAGAAAAAAACATTTTATTATGTCACTTAGTCCTTTAACGCGATGCATTTTTTACCGAACTGTACGTCAACTTGACAACATGTGGCGGCCGAAGCTAACTTGCCGGCAATTCAGAGGGAGAAGGAAACTTCCCCTTAAATATTAGAGAATCTCGGGAACCTTACATAATGTGATGTAAGAAAGCCTCAAAAGATTCAGTTCAAGATTGGGAGGCAACTTGATCAACCAAAATGATTCAATGACCGTAAAGCCAAACTCAAAAGTTAAAATCATTAAGCGGTACCAAAATCGTAAGCTGTATGACACTCAGCAAAGCTGCTATGTGACTCTTGATGATATTGCAAAAATGATCCGCTCAAATGAAGAAGTGATGGTCATTGATAATAAATCTAAAAATGACATCACAGCTGCAACTTTAACTCAGATTATTTTTGAATCTGAAAAGAAAGCATCTCAGTATGCTCCGCTTTTCACACTTCGTGAAATTATTCAAAATGGAAACGGAAGCATCTCTAGCTACTTAGCCAAACTAGGTGCATTTCCTCAAGATTACATGACAAAACAAGCACAAGCTCAGATCGAAAAAGCTTCAACTGATGATGTGAAACAAAATCTTGAAAATCGTGTTGCAACAGCTGCGACTCGATATAACACAGATTCAACAGCAAAAGCTGCCGCTGAAAAAGCAACAGTTCTTCCTGGTTACCAAGCTGAAGAAGAAACTCCGACTCTTCCGGGTAGCAATCAGAATCTGAACAACTAAAGTTTGATTAAAATAGATTCTAAAACCCGCTTCAAAAGAGCGGGTTTTTTTATTTTACCGAACGCCAAATAATAAATTGAGTTTGTCCTGGAACAACTTTTACGCTTCGAGATAAAGATCTTTCCCCAGTCGGGGTTCCACCAAAGTCATAACCTTGAACTGCAATATCATAAGATCCCGCATCCAACGAAATTCTTGAAATTTGAATAGATGCCGGTAAAAAAGACCACTGCCTCAAATCTGCTCTTTCCGAGACTTGCATTCCAATAAAGGCAACAGCTCCCAAAATTCCACCATTGTTTTTGTCTTTACGGGCTAATTCACGCGCGGCAACTTCTCTTGCGACTCGAGCTGCAATCCTGCGGGCAACTAATGCAGGACGATCAGCCGCTAATGTCGCAATGGCCGCTTTTTGAGTATCGTAAACTAAAATCGAATGGGAAGTATTTTTGCCATTAACAATAAGACTTGCTTGCTGTGTTTGACTATAAACGGGCTCTAGAATCGGAAATAATGGCGCTTGAGGATCAGGTTTTTTTCGAGGGCCCCAACCTGATAAATAAAGTAAAACAACTTCACCTTTTTGCTTTCGGTTGGTGTCCGGCTTAAAGTCGACATCAGAAAATTTCTTTTTCCACATCAAATAGTCGTCAGATCTTCTAGCGAAATGAGATGACCTCATTAAATCCACTTTTAGATTAGGAATAGTTGGATCAATTTTATATGTTTCTTGATAGGCGATGTAAGCATCATCCCATTTCCGATCTGCTTCATAAATTAAGGCTGCTAGATATCTTGAAAATGGATTTACTTCGAATGCTTTTTTTTCATCTAATCGATATTTATTAAACTTTTCATTCATCCGCCGAACTTCAACCATAGCGCTATCATAATTATTCTGACTCAAAAAATTCATTGCCAAAAAAGCGTTAATAAAAACTTTTTCGAAAGTATCGCCTTTATACTGAACCATCTCTTCGTTCAGCAGCATCGATCCGGCAACGTTTGTGACCGAATGATAGTCCATTTGTTCAGCCAATTTATCTGATATTAGAAAATATTTATTACTTTCTTGAATTCGCCCGGCCAACTGTAATGCTGTTGCATAATCAAGTGCAAAAATTAGTTGGTCATCACTTTTCTTATCTGCACGGGGCTTCAATTCTTCTAGAGCCTTTTCAATTTGACCTTTTGATATACTATCACGAGCGCCAGAAACTTGAGATTGGTAACTGGCGCATGAGCTGAGCATGATCATAGAAAACAGATTTAAAATCACTTTTAATCTGTTTTGAAAAAATTTGAAATTTATCAATTAATTAAAGACCAATCGACTTTTTACGGTAAGTTTTCCTGATTTGTTTGTAGTTTGACCAAGCAATAACGTTAGATTTTAAATTCGTAAAGTTAAGGGTCAATTTATAATAAACTGATTTATCTTTTCCAACTTCTTGCACAATTGAATCTAAACGACCATTGATTATAAAATCGGCACCCGTTTGGCCGCCAGGACCTTTTTTAGACTCTTCAGAAACCATGCCCGAATTTTGGTAATTGTATTCATCAGCTACATCTTGACGCGCCTCTTTATCAACAAAAGAAAACTTGTTTGTGTTCATTAGCTCAACGCGAACCATATCCATAATATTTTGTGTATCAATATGTTCGCTTGTTTTATTTTGCAAATTAGTAACCATCACAACTGGCGATGTTTTGGCATTTTTTACTGATGGATGGTTGCTTAAACTAGTTACCAAATCTTGAACAGCTTTTTGCATATCAGTTTCGGACCACTGATCATTCAAAAGATTTTCACGATTAACGTCATCATAGCTTCCTTTTACAAAGGCCTTAGGTCCACATGACGACAAAGCCAAACAAGCGGTCAAACTTAAAAATATTTTCTTAACCATAAATAACTCCTCATTTTGAACAGGCCAACAATGGCTTTGTAATGTAGTTAAGCATAAAGTGATTTGTCCGAAATGTGAATAGGCGGATGTGCAGCACAGCAAAAAGATAGTTTAATTCTATTTCGATCTTGCACAGCAAAAACTCAGTGAATGCATTAATAACACCAAAACCCTTATTAAGTTCTTTAGACGCCTTTCAGCATTTCTACCCTCATTTTATTTGGACACAGGAAGAAGTTCATATTGTAGCCCTTGATTCCCTCAGGAACCCAATGTCCCAAAAATTACTTTTTAGGGGAACTGTAGACTTTTGTTTATTTCATCCTCGCGATGTTTTTCGATTTGCAATTGAAGCTAATGCTTCAAGCTTTATTCTTGCACACAATCATCCTAGCGGAGATCCAACTCCTTCATACCCCGATATTTTAGTCACTAGAAAATTACAGAAAGCTGCTCAGTTGCTACAAATTGAGTTCATAGACCACATTATTCTAACTCAAAATAATTATGTGAGCTTAAACGAACTCGGGGTTTTTAATAAAAAATTAAATTTTCAACCAAGTAAGAATTAACGGGCCCCGCCCATTTCGCCTTCGCGAAAAAGCGAGGGACCTCTTCGCTCTCTAATTTTCTTAACTGATAAAACTTCAAAGTTGGGACCTAATTCCACTTCCCAACCTCCTTTTCTTGCGTTTTCAATAAATTGTTGTGCATAAGATTCGCGGTAAGATTCAGAAGCCTTTTGTAATTGATTATCTTCATAAAGTCTTTGCTGAACAATTTCTTCGGGAGTGAGCTGATCTGCGGGAGCCTGCCGAGACCTATTAAGATCCTCACTTAAAGATTGCATATAGGGATCACTTTCAAGGGAAAATTCTGTACTTTCACGGTAAGGATCTTCAGCCATCGTATTATGAAGCTTATTCAATTGCTGATAAGCTTCTGATTGTCTTTGTCTACGATCTGCTTCCAAACTAAATGCCGTATCTTTTAAATGAGTATCAACTCGCTTGATGTGTTCTGGCGTATGTTCAATCTGAATTTCCGATTTGTTAACTTCAGAGCTTTGAGAAAAATAAATGATACCCAAGCCCAAAAACAAAAGAAGAATAAAAACCCAAGACTTATCCTCTTTTTTTTGTGTTTTAACTTGAGACGTTTTCACACATTATAGATCGGATACTAAAAAAATTAACTTGAGAAAAATTAGGATAACTCAACCTTAAGTCTAGATTGGTTTATACTTTTTCAACTTCTTTAAGCGGTGGTCTAACTGGTAAAATAATAATAAACTCTGTCCCCACACCCGCTTCCGATCGAACTTGAATTTCACCGCCATGATTTTCAATAATACCGTAAGAAATACTAAGACCTAAGCCAGTTCCTTGACCAACGCCTTTTGTTGTAAAAAAAGGATCAAATATTTTTTCCATTATTTCTGTCGACATTCCACGACCCGAATCTTGAATCGATATTTGAACTTTACCGTCTTTGTACCGTAAATCTTTCACTGGCTGAGTTGTAATCCAAATTTGCCCCTGGTTTTCTATAGATTGAACTGCGTTAGACAGAATATTCATGATGACTTGATTGATCTGACTTATATACCCAAATATATGTGGAACATTTTCATAATTTTTAAAAACTTGTATTCGACCTTTAATTTCGCCCTGCAAAAGATCAAGTGTTGTATCAAGACTTTTATGAATATCAATTTCATTTAGCTTGGCCTCTTCGAGACGGGAAAAATTTCGTAAACCTAATACAATATCTTTTGTTCTCTTCGCCCCTTCTTCGCAAGAAGAAATCAGCTTAGGTAAGTCCTGTACAATATAATCGAATTCCATTTCTTCTTTTGCACTCAGCAAATCTTTTGGATTTTTTTCTGCTATTCTAACAAGCTGGATAAGACGATTTGAATAATCTCTGAGGTGTGTCATATTTGAAAAAATAAATCCAATCGGATTATTAAGCTCATGGGCTACTCCGGCAACAAGCTGACCCAAGCTGACCATTTTGGCCGAGTGAACTAAGCGTGTCTGAGTTTCTTTTAATTCCTTATTTGTATTTTGAAGTTCAAAAACTTTTCTTTTTAAATCAGCTCGAGCCTGCCAAATCTTTTTAAACATTTGATTGAAGCTTTCAGTTAATAATCCAATTTCAGTGTCATTTTTAACTGGAATCGTAATGGCTTGCTCCTGCGATTCAAATGACTGAAGGGCTTCCACGAGCTCATTTAATGGTTTTAAAATCCAACTTGAAATAATAATACTAGTAAATATAAGAAACAAAATAACAGTTCCAATAACCGATATAAAAGCTAAATTAACATTTCTTAAAACTGCTTTTGCATCACTTTTAGAGGCCCCAAGAGCGACCCAAATTTTACTTTCACCCCATTCAAGTGGATAGAAAAAAAGTCCGTAAGGGGTTTCTTTGATTTTGATATCAACAAAAAGATCATTTTTTTTTGTAATTATATTGCGTAAAAAATCTTTATTTAGTTCCAAATTTTTACTCTGGGTCGATAAAACAACTTGTCCACTTTCTTTAACAAACATAAGCTCAAGCTTCATTCGATCTTTAAGTCTACGAAGAAACTCAGGCCCTAAATCAATCACTTGTTCAAAGTAACCAACCACCCTTTTTTTTTGATTTGTCACTTTTGAAATCAATATTAACGACACTTTACGCGAATCAGATGAGTCGATTAAAGATAGCTCGTTTGAATTTTCAAAATGTTTTAAGTACCGATCTGCTAAATAGACAATATCCTGCTTCGACGCCTGGGATTTCGTTTGATTTCGCAAGTCCTCATAAACTGAGGTCAACAACCTGCCTTGTCGATCAAAAAAAGATAACCCAGTCGCGGGATCTTGTTTAAGCCAAGCAGTTCCCAATTCCCGCAAAGAGCCTTCGTCTCCGAATGAAAGATGGTAACGAAGATAAGGTTCACTAGAGTATTTATCTCTTCTTTGCTTAAGAACATTAATATAATCACTCAAGATCAGATCAACTTCTTTCGCGTTTCCCGAAAGCCTTAAAAGCATTTCTCGATCAATTGCTTTTTCAAATTTAATAATGGAATAACCTGTTACAAACGCTAATGGCAAAATTGAAAATAACAGAAACCAAACAATGAGCACTGTTCTCAAGGAACGCTTTGATTTTCTTTTGTAAAAGCTCACTTGGGCTCTTCCGTGGTGATAATCATACGTAAAATTCCATCAGGCATAATCCGAGGATGAGGATCTCGACTTAATTTAATTGTACCAAGAGTTTTAAAATAGTCTTCTAAGTTACTCAACTTTGATTCTGGAATTGTAAAGTGAAAGTAATAATCGCCTTGGTTTCGACGCCAACCTAATTCTACTTCACCAGCTTTTCGGCCACCCAGTTCAACAATTGTATTTTTTAATTTTTCCGTGCCAACTTCTACGTTTACAATAATCAATGTGCCACGGTATACAAATCCTGTTTTTTTAGTTTCCTCTTGGTTTCGAATTGATACTGATGAAATTTTACTATTTATCTGTGAAACATCAGTTTTTTTATTTTTTTCAACCTCTATTGCTTTTTTAGGGTCTGATTTTTCGCCTTCATCTTCAAAGTGTGCTTTTTCAGATTGTTCCGTCGTATTTGAAGTTTCAATTAATGATTGGGATTCTGGCTTAGTAAATTCTGCCAATATGAGTTCTGAATTTTTATTTTGCATTACAAAATCTTTAAATTGAGCCCACGGAGCAAGAAGTGAAACCGTGATGACAACCGAAATAACTAGCACAGCTTCCAATGTCCACTTAACGAATGGAGGCCAATTTTCATAACTTGTTAACTTTTGAATTTGACCAAAATAGGTTTCTTTTTCATTAACTTGTTGGATAAGAGCTGTTGAAACTAATGTCTTTGATAAACTTTCAAGATATTGAAGACCACTTTCAATTGTCTTCAAATCTGATCGAATATCTTCGTATTTTTCGATAGCTTCTTCGACTGATTTTTTTCTTTCACTATCCAAATTGTTTTTAACAAAGTCATATAATAGCTCTTGTGTCATGAAATCAGATAGCTCACGCTTTTTCATGTAGTACCACTTTGACGAATTTCAACCGCAGCCCCTATCGTCCGCGTTGTCTTAGCCAGTCGATATCGAATTGTTCCCGAGCTCAAACCCAAAACATTTGTTAAAAGCTCTTCAGGAAATTTTAAAATTTGGGCTAAAACGGTTATAAATAGCTCTTCGCTAGAGGCCGTTTTTTGAAACTCTTTCCAGGGTTCAAACTGTACGCTTCTAGAAAAAAGCCAGCCCGAATCAGCTGAAAAAGATGCGACACCACTTCGAACTTCTTTTTCTATTTTTTTCCAGGATCTTGCTATAGAAAGAAGGATAATTTTATTGGGCTCCAGATGAGGACTTCTCTTTTTTTCATCTAAGCACCAAAACCAAGCGTCTTGCGCCAATATTTTTGACCGCTTATCACTTAGAGTGACAAAGAAAAAAAAGAGCAGAATGTGCTTAAGCTGATCTTCTTTCATTCTCCACCCAGAACGTGCTAATCAATTTTGTTATTCGATTGTTAACTGTTTTAAAAGCTCTAAATTATCAAGAACTTTACCGGAGCCCATAACAACACAGCTTAAGGGATCTTCTGCGATCGAAACAGGCAAGCCCGTTCTTTCTCGAAGTAAGACATCTAAATTATGAAGCAAAGCTCCGCCGCCCGTTAATACGATACCATTATCAACAATATCTGAAGCTAATTCAGGAGGAGTTTTTTCAAGAGCTGTTTTAACAGCATCAACAATTTCAGAAAGAGGATCCATCAAAGAATCATTCACTTGAGAACTTGTGATTTCAATTGTTTTGGGAGCACCGGCCACTAAGTCTCGGCCTTTGATTTCCATTGTTTTTTCTTCTTCAAATGGATAAGCATTTCCAATTTGAATTTTAATATTTTCAGCAGTTCGCTCACCGATCAGAAGATTAAACTGACGACGAACATAATTAACGATTGCTTCGTCTAATTTATCACCTGCCACTTTGATCGATTTACAATAAACAATACCACCCAATGAAATAACGGCAACGCCTGTTGTTCCTCCACCCATATCAACAACCATGTTACCACTTGGTTCAGTGATGGGAAGACCTGCGCCGATAGCTGCGGCCATAGGCTCTTCGATTAAATATACTTCACGAGCCCCTGCTGATTGGGCAGCTTCTTTGACGGCTCGTTTTTCCACTTGAGTGATTCCATAAGGAACACAAATGATAATACGAGGACGCATGAAACTTTTTTTCTCTCCCATTGATTTTGTAATGAAATAACGGAGCATAGATTGCGTGACTTCAAAATCCGCGATTACGCCATCTTTGATCGGCCTGATTGCAACGATACTACCAGGAGTTCTTCCTAACATTTCTTTTGCTTCTTTACCGACGGCTAAAACTCTATTTTGTAATCCACGATAGTTTTTTTGAACTGCCACAACAGAGGGCTCATCAAGAATAATTCCGCGTCCCTTAACGTATACAAGTGTATTGGCAGTGCCTAAATCAATCGCAATATCATTCGAAAAGTAATCTGTTACACGATCCAAAATTCCCATGTGATTCCCATTGTTTGCGTTGAATATACTTCATGAGTCTAGGAGTCTAACCTTCCACGTGTCAAACTTGAAAAATTACTTCCAATTAAGTTCTTTTTTTATGTACTGCTGATAGTGCTCAATTTCATCCTGCATTTGACTGTTACTCCAGCCCAACTCACGCTGAAAAACCAGCGAAACTGCAGAGACAAATTCTGTTCCGTGATCTCGGTGTGCCAAAAAAAGTGGAACTCGACGAGTCATAAAGTCAGTCAAATGAAGACACATTGTAAAGCGAATCGCATGAAGAGCTTCCACTTCCCAAATTGAATCCAAACCTTGGCCGCGCTCTAAAATTTGTATAGCTTCTGCTCCGTATCTTTCGACTAATAAAGTCACATCTTTCACACTTCGATTAAAATAATCAGCTAGGGACTCAATTTGGTAAAACATTTGCCGATAACGTTCTGATTCAACATGAATGTTAAGTGGCTGATTTGTTAAAGTTTTATTGAATTTAATGCGCTCACCTAATTCAAAAAATTGAAGCGCTTGTTCAACAACTTGTTGCGACATAAGCCGATAGGTTGTGTACTTACCGCCTGCCACAAAAGTGATACCGCGCGTATCACTCCAAATGGAATGTTCCCGACTTGTTTTGCCTTCGCTAGATGAATGATCCCGGACCAAAGGCCTGACTCCGGCATAGCTCGATACAATATCTTCTTTTTGAATTTTAGCGCCTGGAAAATATGAATTTACAATGGATAAAAGATAATCCACATCGGCAGGCTCGGCCTTTACTTCACTGGGGGAACCCGTGTAGTCAGTATCAGTTGTTCCCACAATCACCATTTCGTGACGAGGAATGCCAAAAACAATCCTATCGCTTTTTTCAGCTGCCATTACGACAGCACTCGACAATGGAAGTCGTTCTTTTAAAAAAGTTAAATGAATCCCTTTTGTCGGACGCAGAACTCTTTCCCATTTATGAATAAGATTTTTTCCTAATTCATCAGTCCAGGGCCCGACGGAACTAATTAAATGGCGCCCTTGAATCCAAATTTTTTCATGAGTTATTTGATCTTCCACGAGCAAGCTTTGAAATTGGCCTTTTTCGTTCCAGCGAATTTCAGTCGCTTTCATGTAGTTCGCACAAATGGCGTCGACTTCATGAGCCGATCTCAAAGTTTCATGCACTAGCCGATCGTCATCCGTGTAAGCATCTGAATATATGTAAGAACCTTTAAGGCCCTGCTGCTTCAAGATAGGCATTCTTTCAACAGAGATTTGAGAATTTAATCTCTCATGAAGTTCAGGAGCTTGAAAAAGTGCTAAAAAATCATAGGCCCACATACCCAAACCCATCTTAAACATTCCCACTCTTGAGGAATCATAAAGTGGAATCATAAACCGGAGTCCGTGAACCAAATGCGGAGCAATTTGAAAAAGTTTAGTTCTTTCACTCAAAGCTTCAAAAACTAGTTTGAAATCATAATTTTCTAAATACCGAATTCCGCCGTGTATTAATTTTGATGATTTTGAAGAAGTTCCTGACGCAAAGTCTTCAGCTTCAACAAGAGCAACCCTCATACCCCGAAGAACAGCATCTCGAGCAATTCCGGCTCCGTTAATACCACCACCGACAATAATCAGATCAAATACTTCTTGGCCCATTTTCTTTTTATTCAATTCACGGGTTTGGAAAGAATATTCTTTCATCTAAGTTAGGCCTTCGTTGTTTTCACATAAACGGCTGATTGAGAAAAAGGCTGAGGCTTCATGTGGGATATCGAATTTTGAATCATACTATTTTGGGGAAAATAAACACGTTGAAAGTGCTTTTCTTTTGAAAGTCTAAACGCAAGATCACAAATTTCATCTCGCGATTTAAGAGAAGAAAACGCCACATGCTCAACCCAAAGTGACTGCGTTTGACCGTCTACAAAAAGCATCGGTTGCGCTAGAAAATAAGCCACGAGCTGACCCTCATTTGAAAAATCACTTTTAATAAGAGGATCGCGCGCAACAAAACACCATCCCGACGGCAAATAGTGCTCTAAAGATTCTTTTCTCCAGTTTGAATTCCAACTTTGCATTTCCCGCTCCATCGGATCTGATACAACTTCATGAAGTTTTTTCGTCTCGAACTCTTGAATTTCATTTAAATCTTGCAACGTAGCAATACGAAAAAAAAGGCTCATTATGCGCTCACTCCTTGTCTTACGAAGACCTGTATTTCATACTAGGCTCATATGGAATTCAACGTGAAATTCAAAGATTATTCTACAGAAGTCTGGCAAAAAATTAACAACACTCTGGAGCAGGTGCTCCAACACGATCAGAATCCCGTGGCAGCCTTTGATGCTGATGGAACGCTCTGGGATACCGATCTGGGGGAAGCTTTCTTTGATTATTTGATTGAAAACAAAAAAGTTTCACTTCCTGTAGACCCCTGGACTCACTACGAAAAATTAAAAGAAAATAATCTTCCTGCTGCCTACTTATGGCTTGCACAAATCTGCCAGAATCAAAGCCTTGAAACCGTTCGAAAATGGTCTGAAGAAGCTCTCATTAAAATGATTCCAGTTCCAGTTTTCGGTCCACAAAAAAAACTGATTGATTACTTTTTAACGAAGAATGTTCAAGTTTATATAATCACCGCGTCGGTGAAATGGGCCGTTGAGCCTGGGGCTGCCACTTTAAATCTTCCGCATGATAATGTTCTCGGCGTTGAAACAGAAATTATTCATAATAAAGTTTCAGATAAACAAAAAGGAGTCATCACGTATCGCCACGGAAAAGTTGAAGCCTTGCTTGAAAAAACTCGCGGGAAAAAACCTTTTTTTGCCTGTGGCAATAGCGAAGGCGATCAAGAACTCCTTTTCAGCGCAACTCATTTGAGCCTAGCGGTTTCAGCTGCCCACCGAGACGATAAGCTTTTCAAATCTGAATCTCATTTACAAAAGTTAGCGGAAAAAAATGGCTGGATTGCCCATCGCTTTGTTTAGTCTAGGCTTAGTTCACTAAAATTAATATGCGCCCCTGCGCTTGCGGAGCTCAATTGAATATCACAAAAGGTCACGCACAAGCTTTTTTTGCTTATGTTACTTGGGGCGTATTTCCACTTTACTGGAAATACTTAAAACACATGACTTCCCTTGAAATTCTATTTCATCGCGTTATTTGGAGTTTTGCTTTTTTCTTTCTTCTAATTTTTCTAAGTCGAGAACTCAGAATACATAAAACTCTACAACTTTTAAAAGATCATTTTTTTGTGATGACTGCTTTAACAGTTCTTATCTGCAGCAACTGGCTTGTTTATGTTTATGCCGTGAATTCTGGAAATATTTTAGAAGGTAGCCTAGCGTACTTTATGACACCTCTGATAAATATCATCTTAGGTGCCTGGCTTTTTAAAGAAAAACTATCAAATGGAATGAAAATCGCTTCTGGGATTGCGGGCCTCGGAGTGCTTGTTCTCATTTTACTCAATAGTCAGTTTCCATGGATCGCTCTCACTTTAGCTTTTTCATTTGCCACGTACGGAGTTATTAAGAAAAAGACAAAAGTGGGGGGATTGGAGTCTTCTTTTTTAGAAAATTTAGTTATGTTGATTCCGGCTATCATCGCCGCAGCTTACTGGAGATCAACTCAAACAGACTCGCTTGCAACTAATGATTGGTTTTTATTAGCCGGTGGCGGAGCTATTACAGCATTACCTATTTTGCTGTTTTCGATTTCAACTCGCGCTGTTCCTTTGAATCACACAGGAGTTCTGCAGTTTATTGCACCTACAATTCAATTTATAATCGGTTATTTTATTTATGAAGAATCAGTTTCAGCTGCGAAATTAATCGCATTTTTCTTTGTGTGGACTGGCGTCGTTCTTTACGCAAGAGAACTTTGGAACAACCCCAAAATCTCAAGCTAAAAACTTACAATCTATTCAAAATCACAGAAACTTTTGACTCGCCGCCTACTGGTAAGTGAGTGGGTACCTTTTTATTTGGGGGCGGATTTTGTCATGACTTCGTGACCATTTGCTGTGATTAAAATGTTGTCTTCGATACGGACGCCGATGCCGCGGAACTCCGCTGGTGCTGACGTATCATGTGCTGGAATATAAAGACCTGGTTCCACAGTGAAAGTCATTCCCGCTTCGATAGGGCGAGGCTCACCTTTCAAAAAATATTTTCCAGAATCATGAACATCCATTCCCAAGAAATGGCCAATCCCATGGGGGTAATACTTTCGGTGCTGCCCAGAAGAAATAATATCAGCTTTCCTACCCGACAATAAACCAAGATCTAACATCGCATCAGTTAAAAGTTCCGTTCCCATTTCATGCAATTGTCTGAACGGCACACCTGGCTTCAAAATATCTATGATTTTTTGCTGCACATTTAAAACATGGTTATAAACTTCTGATTGAGGTTTCGTAAACTGACCATTAACGGGAAAGGTTCTGGTAATATCTCCTGTGTAATAATTAAACTCAGCACCCGCATCTATCAAAAGTAGATCGCCATCTCGACAAGGCTGATCGTTAAAATTATAATGCAAAGTAGTTGCGGCATTACCAGAGGCTACAATAAAATTATATCCTTCCCGAGCAGCGCCACGATTTAAAAATTCATATTGTAAAATAGCTTGTACTTGTCGTTCAGACATACCTGGACGAATTTTTTGCATAGCGCTGATATGACCTTGAGCCGAAATTTCACAAGCCGTTCTTAAGTTATGAAGTTCAACTTCATCTTTAATCACACGCATTTCACCCAAAAATTCGTCGGCATCGTGAATTGAAAGAAGTCCCAATCCCGTGCGTCCTTGAGTTCGCCTTAATGATTCCGCAATACTTAAAACAGTATCGTCCATCTTCAAGTTTTTACGCAGCCGATAATAAATTCCATCAAAACCTTTTAGCAATTCTGAAGCTCGAGTTTCGAATTCATCAATGGGATAAACTTGATCAAATTTAAATTGAGTTTGAGCATCCGCAGGTCCATAACGGAACCCATCCCAAGTTTCACGCTCAGGATTTTTCCTTCGAACAAACATAACTTCTTGAGGATTTTTTCCAGGCAATAAAAGTAAAATACTTTCAGGCTCTTCAAAACCCGTTAAGTAGTATAAATTTGTATCTTGCCTGTAAGCAAAATGAACATCATCATTTCTAATAAGCTCCGGGTGAGCCCCAACGATTAGTGCTTTCGAACCCAGCTGGGCAATTGCTTTTTGGCGTCTCTTTTTAAAAATATCGACATTTTCCGTTGGTTTTCTCATGATACCTCTTAAAATCTGTTCATTAGCTTATCGGCAAATTTTTCAGACTGCTCAGAGCCTAATTGTATCAACTCTTGTCTTGATTTGAAATCGCTAATATTTTGATCACTTATCACAATATCTAATCTTTCATGCACTCCCGGCCATTTGCGCTTCATATCATAAGATAACTCAAGCCAATTAATGGGCTCGTTCTGGTTAATGCCAGCCAAAACATTCACGAGCACGATATAGTTAGCACCCTGGCGACGAAGGTAATCAACAGCTTGTTGAATTTCCCGTGGGCCGGCAATTGTTCCTTCATAAACCTTGAAATAAGGTGGATAGGGTAAACAGTAAGGCAGTAACTGATCTAATTTTCCCTTATTCATCATAAACACCTGAGATTTTTTCAAATTCAAAGAGGGGCAAGAAAATGGAATTTTAGTTGATTCGGCTGAATAGGCACTTAAAAAGGGCTTGAGCGGCTGAAGTAAGTCTTGAATATGACTTTGGCTATTACCAAGCCAGTTCGACCCGCTTTCTTTTAGTTTCGATAATTGCCAATCAACTTCATGAGCCGATCCCTTAGCTGCAAAACTTGCCGCAACCAAAGAGCCCCACTCCAAGCCAACAATAGCATGGACTGGTATTTTTCGCGCCTGGATCTCTTTTAAAAAACCGACATGCGCGAAAGTCTTTGAACCACCTGGTCCCAATATAAGGCCCAATTGAATTTGTTCGTGAGGAGAAGGCGCCTTCGTTATTTGCAGCACAGATCCCGATGAAATACCTGAGTCTTGAGTCACTTCGGAAGATTGTTCTGGAGTTTGATTTTCTTGCCGGAACAATCGAGATTGGCAAGAAGTTAAAAATAATAAACTCAATAAAATCATTTTTTTCATAAAAAAAGCATAGAACTAGACTCAAATAATGTCACAATATTTAAATTGAATTTTATTTTTTCTTCTGAGCTAAAACAAAAAACTCTAAAGCCCCTTCGCGACCTTCTACTTCTGATGAAAAATAATCAATCACTTCAAAATGAAGATTTTTTAAACCTTCTACAATTTCACATTTTACTAAAGTGAACGCAGAATCCTCTTCTTCAAGGGGCTGAAGTCCAATTTCAAATTGAGGCTTCACAAGGCTCAAAAAATACCCTCCCTTTTTCAAATAAGGCAATGTCGAGGGCCATAAAATTTTTTGTGAAGTGAACGATACATCCATCACGACGGCATCAAACCCGCCATCCGGGAAATGAGATGTCACAACAGGTAAGTTTTGAAGTTCTCGAGCATTAATATTTTCAAAAAATATAACTTTATGATGAGTCCGTATTTTTTCATGAAGCTGACCATGACCCACATCCAAGCCAATCACGACTTCTGCTCCATACTGCAAAAGACAATCCGTAAAACCACCGGTTGACTGGCCGACATCAAGAAAAATTTTTCCTTTAATTTCTAGTTTTGTTCTTTCCAATGCTTTTTCTAGTTTTAAGCCCGCACGGCTTACAAACTTATTGAGTTCATTTGATATAAGTATCACACGAATTTTATCATCTACTAATGTCGATGATTTTGCTTCTGTACTTTGTCCATTTATAAAAACTTGAATATCACCACGTTCGATCATTTCTTGAGCTTTTGTGCGAGACGGCGCCCATCCCATTTGTACGATATATTGGTCTAGTCTCATTTGTTTCGGCTCAAATTATAATCAACCATCTGTAAAAGCTTAACAGAGGGCTTTTGAAGTTTGTTGATAAAGGCTTTAGCTTTACGACTTGTTTCTTCCAAAAGTTCAGTTGTTTCATTTAAACCAATTAAACTAACGAAATTTTTTTTATCTTCAGTTCTTTCAGAGTAATCCAAAAGATCATCCCGAATTTGAAACGCCAATCCCAGGCTATCACCATAAAATTTTAACGCTAAAGTATCACTTTGCTGAGCGCTACATGCAATCGCAGCACCTTCCAAAGCAGCACGAATTAAATGTCCCGTTTTGAGTTTATGGATTTGAGTGAGTTCAGTTGCGTTAACCGAAACTTTGTCTGCCTGCATATCTTTCACTTGGCCAGCAATCATGCCCTGAAGACCCGCCGCTAAACTGAGTTTTTCAACTAGCTGCAATCCAAGCTGCGGGTCAGCTTGATAGAACTTGCAAAGAATCGAAAATGCTTCAGTTAAAAGCGCATCTCCCGCTAGCAATGCGATGGATTCACCGTAGACCTTGTGATTCGTCGGTTTTCCACGTCTTTCATCATCATTATCCATGCAGGGCAAATCATCGTGAATCAGACTATACGTGTGCACCATCTCAATCGCTGAAGCCCAAGGAAGAACTTGCATCGGATCGGATTCATAATGTTCAGCAACAGCCATAGAAAGCAGAGGTCGAAATCTTTTCCCGCCAGAGCTCAGGGAATAAGAAGTTGAATCAAGCAAAATCGGGGGAACATCGGAATATTCTGATCTATAAATATCAAAGTGCGTAGAAGTAAAATCTTCAATGGTCCTAACCCACTTGTGAAGATCTTGATCCCACATAATTAATGACCGTCTTCTACTTTAAAGTCTTTTAAAACAGGCTTACCTTCGCCGTCAAAGCTTACAAGCTGTTTTACTTTTGCTTCAGCCTGAGTCAATTGCCCCTGACATTCGCGAGATAGCTTAACGCCTTCTTCAAATAGCTTCAAAGATTCTTCTAAGGCCATCTCGCCTTTTTCCATTTTGTGGACGATTTCTTCCAAGCGGCTTAGCTTTTTTTCGAATTCCATGAATTCTCCTTTGATATATTTTGAACTTTAACCCAAGCCTGTCCTTCGGCTAACGTTACCGTTAGCTCATCTTCTGGATTTAACTGAGCATAAGAACGAACAACTTGATTTTCTTTCATAACAATAGAATAGCCCCGATCGACAACACGCAAAGGGCTAAGCGTATTTAAAATATTCATAAAATGATGTAAATTATAAGTCTGCTTTTGAAAATTATTTTTATAAGCTTGAGCTAATTGTAAAAAAAGAAAATCCAAACTTGATTTCTTTTCACTGACACATTCCATAGGAGATTTTAATTTCCCCTTGGCTAAGCTTATTTGATGATTTTTATCTTTTAAATAATTTTGAATAGCTAAACTTAATCGATCAAATAAATCATCGTTTCTAAGAATCAAATCTTGTAATTTTCGTTTCGGATCAACCAAAAGACGAGATAAATTTTTTGCTTTTGTATCAAGATTTGAAAACTTTTGCGACCAAGCTAAAATTAAAAACCTTATTTGCTGTTCTATTTTTTGTTGAATTTCTTGATGGCTTTTGGCAACGAGTTCCGCCGCCGCACTTGGAGTCGGAGCCCTGAGATCAGACACAAAATCACATATCGTAAAATCAATTTCGTGACCCACAGCTGAAATAACTGGAACTGAACTGGCCGCAATTAATCGAGCCAACTTTTCATCGTTGAATCCCCATAGATCTTCAATCGATCCACCACCACGACCCAAAATAATGACGTCTACATTCGGCAGCCGCTGGGCATTCTTAAACCCATCACAAATACTTGAAGCAGACGCTTCGCCTTGAACAATAGCCGGGATCACAGTCACTTCTACATGAGGCGCACGTCGTGAAAGAATATTTAAAATATCTTTAATCGCGGCCCCCGTCGGAGAGGTAATGACCGCTACGTGTTGTGGAAAATGTGGAATTGATTTTTTTCGAGCTACATCGAAAAGACCTTCAAGTTTGAGCTTTTCTTTTAATTGCTCAAATGCTTTTTGCAAAGCCCCGGCGCCAACAGGTTCCATACTTTCGCATAAAATCTGATAGCTGCCACGAGGTTCATAAACAGAAATACGACCGCGAACAATCACTTCCATGCCGTCAGAAGGCTTAAATCGAAGTCTTGAATTAAAACCTCTAAACATAACGGCACTGATTTGCGAACGAGAATCTTTTAAGCTAAAATAAAGGTGTCCAGATGTGTGAGCTTTAAAGTTTGAGATTTCGCCTTTCAGCCAAATCGTACCAACCTGGCCTTCAAGCAATTGCTTGATTGTCAAATTTAATTGCTCAACTGTGAGAATTGTCAATTCGTCATTTTGAGACTCTAAATTACCTGTAATAGAAGTCGTCATATCGCTTCTGGTTCTAGGCTAAGAAGCAAGTCATTTCAAGTGAATACGACCTGACTCGGAACAGCCAAAAGCAAGACGAGGCTATTTCAGAACACATAAAAATATTAAATATATAAGATATGCCTTAAGTCCGATTGCTAAATTATTAAATTGTTATAAAATAATAGCAGGTCCGTTGATGTAAACCTCAACGAAAATAACCTTACAAGCACTAAATTGGGGACTGTCCCTGACGATGGTGTGCAGGCCCACCTCGTAGTGGGAAGCCTAAAGTCGTTATTATGGTCACCCACCTTGAGCCCAGAGGTTATCTTTCAGAGTAGTCTGCGGGCCTTTTTTTTGTCTCAAACTTTTCTTACCAAAACTCCACCAACCAATAATGGCATACTGCTTGCTTTGTGAGCCTGTGACGACAAGTCAGTGTTTCTATGACACCACTTAGTTGAAATTCCGGGGGGAATAATGAAAGCTCAGCTATCCTATATACTCATGTTCTTGTTTACAGTTGTTTTTTTTCAAGCAAGAGCCGAACAGCCAAGCGTCACATTAACAAGAACCGCCACATCAGGCTCGAAGATGGAAACTCAGCTATCTCAGGATATTTATAAGTCCGTGCCGTACCAAGCCACTTATGAAGAACAAGAAGCTTATTCAGCGCAAGAAGATTACACCGTCGACATTCCATACCAAGATACTGAAACTTATTATGTCGATATTCCTTATCAGGAAACTGAAGACTATTACGAACAAATACCTTACCAAGAAACTGAATCTTATCTTGATTATGAAACTTACTATGAAAATGAATACACGTGTCGCACTGTGACCGAATACGAACAGCAATGCAGAACCGAAAGGCTCTGTTCGCGCCGTCCGGGCGATCAGACTTGCCAAATGGTTGAAGAATGCGGAACAAACGCGCTCGGAAAGCCCATTTGTAAAACACGAAAAGTGTGTGAAAATGGCCCCGATCGTGAAGATTGTGAAAATAAAAATGTTTGCACAAGTATTCCACGCAGCAAACAAGAATGCCGTAACGAACAAGTTGCCAAAACACGTCCTGTTACGAAGTACAGAACCGTTACACGATACCGCGACGAGAGACGAACGCGCACTGTTACAAAGTATCGAGAAGAGGCTCGAACACGGACTGTCACTCGCTACAGGCAGGAAACAAGAACACGAACTGTGACCAAGTATCGTACCGTAACTAAATGTTGCGTCACTGAATACAAATCTGTTTTCGATTATACTTGGAGATTAGATTTGAAAATTATTTTACCTGCACAAGCCACTCTCTTGGGAAATGAATCCGAAACCTTTCATGTCGCGCTTTCAGGAACACCAGAAAAACCTGATGTGATATTGACTCCGCTGAAAACAATTTACGGCTACAAAGTCGGCCCCAAACAGATAAATGCCAGCTCTGGACTCATTGAGCTCATGTTAATTCCAAAATATAACCAACAATCATTAGGTGAAAAACTTTTAGAAGATGCTGAATTAACCGGAGACAACGAAGACAGTTTCAATGAGTTAATTATAACAGATCGCGGTCTTGTCGCCAGAGTAACAACACTTTACAGATACAGAGTCTTAGATACACAAACAAAACAAACTGTTGCTGAAGGTGAGCTGTCTTCTGAAAATGCCATTGAAAACACAGTGACCGCCAAGCTGTCGCAAATTTTACCTTCAGATTCAGATTATATAGTTCAGATTTCGGCGACTCGAAGTGGAATCGTGCTTGAAAAAAGCTTCAGCTTTTCAATTTCAAAAGCTGTTCAGTTCAAACGCCTAAATCCAGACGATTATTCCGAAAAAACACTTAAAAATATAAAAGTTCTGGAACAAAAAGAGCAGGCGTTTCTTTTATTCAATGACGAAGGCGCACATCCCAAACTTGTAACACAATATAAAATCAGTATCGAAAACAAAAATGGGAATGAAGTTTTCTCAAAAGATCTGTTTGCTTCTGACATTCTTGATGCAAATAAAAAGGCTCAAGTCGCTTTAGATTCAAAAGTAATGAGCTTAGAAGAAGATTTAACTATTCGTTTAACTGTTAGCAGAACTGGGAAACGAATCGAAAAACCCCTTTCTTTTCAAGTCCAAACCGAGAGAATCTATTTGCGACTTGAAGATTTAAAAAATAAAAAGCGAGTGAGTAGCTTGAGCATTCAGGGTCGAAAAGAATTCGCCAAATTAGTTTTTCAAGATCAAATTAAGGATTCCACAAAAATTCAAACTGAATACAAACTCACAATCACTCGCAATGGCGGTTTCTTGGGGCTTCAGAAAAAAATAATGGCTCAAGTTACATTTAATCAGACGCAAATGAAAGGCGATTTGTTTTCTGAATACTTAACAAGTTTGGGTGTTTCAAAATCTGCTTTAAATGATCACCTGACTTCGAACTCAACTATTTACTTAGATTTAACAGTGAGTCGCAAAAACACAGCAGATAAAAAAGTAATTGCGATGTTTAGAAAAAGTGTCGAACTTAAAATCGAAAACTAAATAAAATTATCCAAGTCGTTCAACTTTACGACTTGGATTTTAATCTCAAATATTAAAATGGTGCGATTCTCATCTTGAGACAAAATCCTCCATTTTAAACAAAAAACAGATTGCTCCATTGCGAGAATCTGCTCTGTAAAAATAAAATTTTAACCTGAAAAGACCGATAATTAAAGAGTGGGCATAATCTTATGCCGCCTTATCGGCGGTGTTCTTTTTATTTTCATTTTATCCGGCTGCGGAGCTGCCAGCGCGCCTAATAGCGCAAGCGCTAATTCAACTGCAGAATCTGGTTATTGCAGCACAAATTATTCAACAAGTAATCCGATCACTGTCACAGCATTGGCCCAGTATTATTACAGAGCCACAAATGTCACAACGGGCTTAACAGGAAATCCTGTTGCGCGTGGAATTGCTTTTGCGGAAGTTATTGTGACTAATTCTGCAGGCGCTGTTGTTCAGTGCTCACAAACTGATGCTTCTGGTAACATCAATCTACAAATTGATAAAAATGCCGGCAGCTATGCTATTCGTGTCAATTCACGTGCTTTTAATTCAAAATTAAAAGCCAGCGTCCTAACCGACCCTTCAAGCAATTCGGTTTATTCAATTTCCACTCCGTTTACTTTAACGGGCGCAGAATCAGGGCCTAAAAATGCTGGAACTTTTTATGCTTATGCCAGAACTGCCCAGTCATCCAGCATGGAAGGTGCCGCATTTCATATTCTTTACAATTTTTATTTAGCCAACGAATATCTGCGCACGCAAACTTCAAACCCTAGTTTTGTCGCGAACAAAGTTTCAGCTTATTGGAAGCAAGGATTTAATCCTGGGTCTTATGTTGGAGTTTCAAGCGGATTATCTTTCTATTTTCAAGGTGAAAGCGAATTGTATATTTTAGGTGGCATCAATGGAAATACAAAAACTCAGGATACAGATCATTTTGATGATTCCGTTATCCTTCACGAATATGGTCATTTTTTAGAAGATGTTTATGGTAAATCAACATCCCCTGGCGGATCACATAACGGGAATTTTATTATTGACCCCAGATTAGCCTGGAGCGAAGGTTGGGCCAACTTTTTACAAGGCGCTATCATCACGCCCCAAGATGCAACTCGAGGGCAATACTACATCGACACAATAGGATATACAGGGGATACCAGCGAAACGGGCGAATCCAGCACAATCGCGATTAAGTTTGATCTGACACAATCTGGTAGCGTTGCTACTTTTGATCCCGTTTCAGTTTCCGGAGAAGGAACTTTTAGAGAAATTTCCATATCAAGACTTCTTTACAAAGTTATTACCACTACTTCTATCCCCTTTAGTTCTATGTGGACTGTCTTCACCGACACCGTGAATGGTATGCGGGCCCCCGCAAGTGTCTTTTCAAATGTCGGATTATTTAATCAATATCTAAATGCCTTAGTTCCCGGTGGCCAAGCATCCGCTTGGGATGCGCTTTTAGGAAATGAAATGCAAAATAAAACGACTCGGGATTATGCCGATACTGTCACTTCTGCTGGAAGCTGTGCTCGATTCCCACGAGCTCTAACTCCGGTGATTGATGGAATCTACTCTTCGGCATCTGAGCCTCGATCTAATAAATTAAGATCAAATGATTTTTATCAATTTTATTATAACGGGTCCGGTGGAACTTTAAGTCTGACCTATTCACAGGTCTCTGGGGTTAATATTGATCTTGATCTTTACCTTTATAATACGGCTGCTAATTACCAAGAAGATTATGTGGAAGCCCTGGGGCAAACAACAGGAAGCGTCGTTTTAAAGTCTGATAGAGCCAATCCTGCTTTTGAAAGCGGAACTGAATCTTTTAGTTTATCCGGCGTACCCACTGGTTATTATATGATTAACGTAAAAGCCAACACTTATAATAAGAATAGTGCTCAAGTGAATGGAACTGCTCAATATTCTCTTACTTTACAAGGATCATTTTTATGCCCAGCAAACTAAAGTATTCAATTGTATTTAGCATTCTGTTTTTCTTAGGCTTTGGAAGCTCGTGGTTGATTTCAAATTATGAATCTGAACAAGAAAAGACAGACCGTATCCTTGCTAGCGTAAAAAATCATTCAACAATTTCGATGGAAAAACATTTGATGCCAATTATTTTATCAATCAAAGGTCCTGAAGTTTTTCCCCAAAATATGGAAGAAGTTGTAACTCTGAAAGGGACTATCCGCACGCCATTTCCTGAATTTGTCGTTATTCAGTACAAATGGATTCTTCCAGAAGATGTTGAAGTTGTGAAAGGCTATGAAGTCAGTGACATTCAAAACCCTGTTCCCAATCAAGTTTATGAAGTTGAAATTTCAGTTAAAGGATTTAATGGTTTAGATAGAAAAGATGTCTCTTTGATTGCGACAACTCTTGATGCCAATGGTACAAAATTAGGAAACTCTGCCATCATCACATCGCGACCTGAAGACTCGATGGAACACATCGCGCCAACTGTTATGGTTAAAGCGCAAGGATTCAAAGCTAGCCAATTAAAAGAACGTATGCCAGCTTCAAACGATGAATAAAGCTTTTTCGTTAAAAGAAGCCACTCTAACACTGGAACACAAAGCCCATCCTGACGGTCTTTATATTGAAGATATCTTAGCCACTTTTGGGAATCGAAGTTTAGCTGCTTGTGTTTTATTTTTTTCACTTCCGTTTATTCAACCTATTCCCCTGTTGGGCTTGTCAACTCCAGTTGGTTTCATTTTAATGACATTTGGATTTTTAATTATGTTTAAGAAACCTTTCTGGTTACCAAAAAAAATACTAAGAAAACATTTACCTGCAAAAATAGTCATCAGTTGTTGCAAATTTTTAATCAAAGTTCTGAATAAAACAGAAAAGCTGATTAAGCCTCGTTTACCGACCTGGACAAGTCGTCGCTTCACACAAATTTTGAACGGATCACTTATCGTCATTTTTGCCTTTTTTTTATCTTTACCCTTGCCGATTCCATTTTCGAATGTCATTCCGGGTTGGTTTTTACTAACAAATGCAATTGGAGAACTTGAAGAAGATGGTCTTGTGATGTGGATCAGTTATGGAATTGCCCTTCTTGGATTTTGTTTCTTTATTGGCCTTGGCGTCGGCCTACAAGAAGTTTTAAAAATGACTTTCGAAAGATTTTAGAACTTTCCGGATCAAAGGCCACAAGAAAAGCAGAAACTGCCTGATATGAAATCTATTTCAGGGAAAAGATTTAAAGTTGAAATTCTGTGAACAATGCCAAATGATCCGATAGCTTTTTCCAAATGGGCCCCTTTAAACATTGAGCCGAAATGGGTTTTAAATTTCTGACATAAACACGGTCCAAAGGCAAAATTGGGAAAAAGCTTGGAAAAGACTTTGCGTGATATCCATGTAAAACAGAAAATGCTTCGACAAGACCTATCTCTACATTTATGCGATGACTAGCTTTTTCTCTCCAGTCATTAAAGTCTCCACCTAAAATAATCAAATCTTCTGGCTTTGTTGAACGCTTGATATAATCACAAACTTTTTGAATTTGAATCTGACGACCTTTTTCAAGTAAATCTAAGTGAAGACTCATAACATGTATCGTTTTTTTTAGGGGAATATCTAATATTGCATGCAAAAGCCCGCGACTTTCCCAGCGATTGGTCGACAAATCTAAATTGAACCAATCTTTTATTGGATAAAGGCTTAAAATTGCATTTCCATGATGACCTTCATCGTAAATCGCATTTTTCCCATAAGCATAATGAGACCACGCCCCATCCGCTAAATATTCAAATTGAGAAGTTGATGGCCCATGAATTACTTTGTTAGAATGTTTATCATGCTCACCAATCACTTCCTGAAGTAAAACTAAAT
Source organism: Pseudobdellovibrionaceae bacterium (assembly GCA_030158485.1). Classification (GTDB taxonomy): domain Bacteria; phylum Bdellovibrionota; class Bdellovibrionia; order Bdellovibrionales; family Bdellovibrionaceae. The sequence goes on from JAOASS010000023.1 coordinate 42,938, forward strand.
CCGCACTAAATTGCTGAATACTTTCGCGAATTAAATCTAAAACGTAATTTTTTTTGCCTAAAGAAAATCCTTTGTGAATATTGTATGAAAGGACTCTTAATGTCTGCATCTACATCCAACTTTTAAAGAGTAAGAAAAAATTTGCTATTATTTTACGAAACCAAGATATTTTTTCAAATGATGCCAGCGTAACAAGTTCAGATTTTTTAATATCTTCATTAATTTCTTTCAAAAAAATCTCTTTATTTTCAGGTCGAGTAACCTGCAAATCAACTTCAAGATCATGAAATAAAGATCGATAGTTCAAATTAGAAGAGCCGATCATCATCCAGTCATCAATCACATAATTTTTCGCATGAAAAACAGCTGGTAAATATTCGTGAATTTTGACTCCTGATTGCAAAAGTGCAAAATAATAAGTCGAACTCACCCAAGGCATAAAAAAAATATCTGACTGACGTGGCACCAAAAGATGGACTTCGACTCCGCGCCGCGCACTGTAACAAAGTTCCATCACCAGTCGGAAATGCGGAGCAAAATAAGCATTTCCAAAACAAATATACTTCTTAGCTTCTCGAATACGAAATAGCAGATCTCTATAACTGACTCTTCTTTTATTTTTTCCATCATTTAAACGAACTAACGGACTTCCCACTAGATCATCAAAATTAAATATTTTCCGAGACCAAACTTTTTTTTTGTTCCATACTTTGTGAAAAGCTTCAGTCAAGAGTTGAACATCCTCACCTTCGACACGAATTCCACTATCGCGCCATGGCTTAGAATTGAAACTCGTATGAACTTTGGAAATATTAAAACTTCCAGCGTAGGCCACGGTATCATCAAAAATCCAAACTTTTCGATGATTTCTTCGGTTTATATTTCTAAAAATAGGTATAAACCATGAACTTAGAATTGGATGGAATACTTTTAATTGAACTCCACCAGAGCTTAAATAATGTTGCAAAGTGGAAATTGCTGAAATTGAACCAAATCCGTCAACGATAACCTGAACACGCACGCCTCGAAGAACAGCTGCAACTAAAAATTGGGCAAGGTTCTGACCCACTTCGTCGAAATCGAAAATGTAAGACTCAACATAAATACTTTTCTTCGCTTTTTGTATGTCGAGAATAATGGCAGCGTAATATTGGTCTCCGGAAAAAAATGTTTGCTCTTCTGACCATAGATCAATACTCATAGATCAATACTATATGAAATCTGCTATCCTTGTATATGATCTGACAGTTGTATGTCGTATAGCACCACCAACTAAAATTACGACCCAACAGGTATGACTTCGATTTCTGGATTAAACTCATCCTTCAAAATACTTTCGATTGCCATCAGCGTTCCCGTTGTAGAGCTAGGACAAGTCCCACAAGCCCCTTCATAATAAACGTGAAGTTTATTATCTTCAAATTTTAAAATCGTAATATCACCACCATCACCTTGTAAGCCAGGTCTCACGGTTCGGTCTAATATCTCTTCAATTGTTTGAAGCTCTGGAGACAAATTTTCTCGGGATTTTTTTTTCTCATCTTGAATCGTTTGATTTGGATTATGCACGGGCATTCTAGTTTGAATAATAGAAACAATACTGGGATGAACAGCATCTGGATCCACATCAAAATAATAGGTTAAAGTAATTACATTTTGAAAAAAATGAACTTGTCTGACACCTGGCATTTCAAATAGTGACTTAGCAAGCATGTTGTGAGTCGCTTCTTCTGTAGAAGAATATGTGGCTTTTCCTTCGTTCAGAACTGGTTTATTTAAAACATACTTCCAAGCATTTGGATTGGGTGTTGCTTGAACATTGACTAGCGTTTCATTTAATTCGGCATTCATAATAAAAGCTCCTTAGCCTTTAATAAACCTTCGTACAATTTTCGCACTTCAGTCGGGGTGTTATAAATTGAAAAAGAAGCCCTCACGCAACCCGGAATAGATAAGCGGTCCATCAAAGGCTGTGTGCAGTGATGACCAGCTCGAACCGCAATTCCCATTTCATCTAAAATTTGTGCCACATCTGAATGGTGTGCTCCTTTTAAATTAAATGATAAAATTGGAGCCTTATTTAAAGCTTGTCCATAAATAATCAATTCTGGAATCTGGCCTAACAAAAGGTGAGCTTCACTTAAAAGCATCTGATCCCAAGATTGAATATCATCCCACCCAATACTTTCGACAAAATCTATTGCCTGATGAAGACCGATAGCACCTTCAATGTGCGGAGTGCCCGCTTCAAATTTTTGCGGAATCTGATTAAAAGTTGTTTTTTCCAAAGTCACTTTAGAAATCATACTACCGCCGCCCTGATAAGGCTGCATACGATTAAGCCAATCTTTTTTGCCGTACAAAACTCCAAGGCCTGTTGGGCCGAAAAGTTTATGGGACGAAAAAGCGAAAAAATCCACATCCATGTTTTTGACATTAACTTGCTGTTGGGAAACCAACTGTGCCCCATCAATTAAAATCGCAGCATCTGATTCACTTCTTATGATTTGCACAACTTTTTCCACAGGATTTATTGTGCCCAGAGTATTTGAGCAAGCCGTTAATGCGACAATTTTTGTTTTAGTGGAAAGCTTATTTTTTAAATCACTTATATCCAATTCCCCGTTATCAGAAATTTTGACCGCTTTCACAATGACTTGATAGCGATCTTGAAGCATGTGCCATGGAACGATATTTCCATGATGCTCCATTTCTGAAATTAGAATCTCATCACCTGCTTCTAAAAAACTATGACCAAAAGATTCTGCAACTAAGTTAATGGCTTCCGTTGTACCACGAACATAAATAATTTCCTCAGGATGTTCAGCGCCAATAAACTGTGCCACTTTTTCCCGTGCATTTTCAAAAAGTGTCGTTGTACGAGCACTCCATTGATAGCCACCTCGGTGAACATTCGAAGCTTCTTCAGAATAAAATTTCTGTATGCGATCAATAACAATTTGAGGTTTTAGAGTCGTATTCGTGCTATCTAAGTAAACAAATTCATGGCCACTCATTTTTTGTTTTAAAGCAGGAAACTGGTTTCGAACTTGAAGCATTCGTTTTGAGAGTTCGTCGTTCACTGAACGGCTCCCTTGGCAAGAAGGGCAAGTTTAAGAGCTTTCTTCAACTGCTTATTATCCAGCCGCTCTACAACTTCCATTATAAAAGCTTCCGAAACCAACTGAATGGCTTTCTCTTTTGTAATTCCACGAGTCTGGAGATAAAAAACTTCTTCTTTTTGAATTTGGCCAATAGTAGAACCATGAGTAGCTTTGACATCATCGGCATAGATTTCGAGTTCCGGCTTACTGTTTACTTCTGCTTCTGAGCTTAAAAGAAGATTTTTATTCAGTTGTTCTGAATTAGCCTTTTGAGCATTTGGAGCAATTAAAACATGACCGTTAAAGACACCTTTTGATTGGTCAGCTAGTATTCCTTTATAAATCTGAACAGTTTGGCTTCCGCCAACTAAATGTTTAACAGAAGTATAGTGATCAGATTGTTGATTCTGGGATAACGCGTAGATACCCAATAGTTGGGCTGATATATCAGGACCTAAAATGTCCACATCGATTTCACTTCGCGAAAGTTGACTGCCAATTGCAACTTCTAAAATTTTTACTTGAGCTTGATCTTTAATTTTAAAATGAGCTTTCTCGTAATGAAAGCTTTTAAAATTTTGGCTTTGCAAAATTGCACATTCAAGCTTTGCGCCAACGCCGACTTGAATGCTCAACCAAGAACACACAAATGAAATATGATCAGAATCAAGTCCTTGATGTTGGATAAGCATTGATAATCGGCTGTGGTTTCCGATTTCAAGACGAACTTGTGGATAGTTCATTGATGGTCCCGCTTCAGATGAAGTCAAAAAAATCATATGAAGTGCAGATTCGAGGTTAGCGTCATCAGAAACTTTCAACACTGTTGTCGACTGAGTAAACCGTGAATTTAATAAAACTAACGAATCTTTTTTTGAAGGGGCCGCCGTGTTTTCAAAGCTTACCGTTACCATCGAGGGCAAGACAGACATTTCTTGGTTAAAACAACCATTAACAAAAATGGCTTTGTAAGCAAAAGCTGAATTAATAATAGGACTCAGTTCGCTTGAAGAACTTAAAACGTAAGGTTTTTCTAACCAAGATTTTAAACTGGTATATTTCCAGTTTTCATCTTTACGCGTTGGAAAAATATGTTCTTGAGGAAAAGTCATTTTCATATCCTTAATTCAAAAGCCAGTCGTAACCCTGCTTTTCAAGTTTTAGTGCCAGCTCTGGTCCACCAGATTCAATAATCCGCCCGCCCGCCAAAACATGCACATAATCTGGCTTGATAAAATCCAATAAGCGCTGGTAGTGCGTAATTAAAATAATGGCGTTGTTTCTGTTCTTTAATTTATTCACACCTTCGGCAACGACTTTCAGGGCGTCAATATCAAGACCTGAATCTGTTTCATCTAAAATCGCAAGCCGAGGCGCCAAAACTGCCATCTGAAGAATTTCATTTTTCTTTTTTTCTCCGCCAGAAAAGCCAGCGTTGACTCCACGCTCAAGATAATCTGGACGCATCGAAACGATTTTTAGCTTTTCCATTACATATTGGCGAAATTCACTTTCCGTCATGGGAGCCGACCCTTGCGCTTCTAGAATAGAATTGTAAGCAGTCATCAAAAAATTAAAATTGGTCACTCCGGGAACTTCAATCGGATACTGGAATGCCAAGAAAATACCGTCTTTGGCTCTTGCGTCGGGTTCCATTTCTAGAATACTTTTCATTTGCATGTTGATGTCAAAAAGAATATCTCCACCCACCACTTCATAACCGGGATGACCGGCAAGAACTTTAGATAAAGTTGATTTACCTGAACCATTAGGTCCCATAATAGCATGAACTTCCCCTGCTTTAACTTGCAGACTCAGCCCTTTTAAAACTTCTTTTTTATCAACCGTTGCAACTAAATTTTCAATTTTTAACATGATCAACCTACCGAGTTTTCAAGTTTCATTTCAATTAACTTCACAGCTTCTACAGAAAATTCCAATGGAAGTTCTTTAAACACATCTTTACAGAAACCATTGACCAACATAGAAATTGATTTTTCCATATCAAGTCCACGCGATTGAAGATAAAAAATTTGATCTTCAGATATTCGAGAAGTTGTCGCTTCATGTTCTATGGTCGCAGTCTTATTTTTAACTTCTAAGTACGGATAAGTATGGGCCGAAGATTGATCGCCCACTAACATCGAATCACACTGGGAATAATTTCGCGCATTAATTGCAGACGGAAGAATCTTCACAAGACCGCGGTACGCATTCGAAGAATGGCCAGCTGAAATCCCTTTTGAGATGATCGTACTTTTTGTGTTTTTTCCGATATGAATCATTTTTGTTCCGGTATCAGCTTGCATATAGTCATGAGTCAAAGCGACAGAATAAAACGCCCCTTCTGATTCATCACCTTTCAAAATACAAGAAGGATACTTCCAAGTAATAGCCGATCCGCTTTCAACTTGCGTCCATGAAATTTTAGACTTTCTTCCAGAACAAATCCCACGCTTAGTAACGAAGTTGTAAACTCCACCTTTTCCAGTTTTATCACCCGTGTACCAATTTTGTACTGTTGAATATTTAATTTCAGCACTTTCCATGGCAACGAGTTCAACGACAGCTGCATGCAATTGATTTTCATCCCGCTGGGGCGCCGTACAGCCTTCTAAATAATTCACAAAAGATTGATCATCAGCAATGATCAATGTTCTTTCGAATTGACCGGTTTCTTTAGCATTAATTCGAAAGTAGGTTGAAAGGTCCATCGGGCAACGCACGCCTTTAGGAATGTAAACAAAAGATCCATCCGTAAAAACTGCCGCATTTAATGCCGCATAATAATTATCTGTAAAAGGAACAACAGTTCCAAAATACTTTTTAACAAGCTCTGGATGCGTTTGGACAGCTTCGCTAATTGAGCAAAAGACAACACCGACTTTTTCAAGAGTTTCCTTATGCGTTGTTGCAATTGAAACCGAGTCAAAGACAACATCAACGGCTACTCCTGATATTCGTTTTTGTTCCTGAAGAGGAATACCCAATCTTTCGAAAGTTTTAATCAGCTCTGGGTCCAATTCTTCCATTGATTTCGGTCCAACTTTATTTTTCTTTGGCGCAGAATAATAACGTGAATCTTGAAAATCAATTTTGGGATAGTTCACATGCGCCCAGTTGGGCTCTGTCATTGTCAGCCAATGCTTATAAGCTTTCAATCTATATTCCAGAAGCCATTCTGGTTCATTTTTTTTAGATGAAATAAGTCGAATGATTTCCTCATTAAGACCTTTGGGAACAGTTTCTTCCTCTATGAGAGTTTCAAAACCGTATTTGTATTCATAGTCATCTTGAGGCTTTTGATCAACAGGATTAGACATGAGTTAAGACCTCGATATCTTCGACGAGCCCTTCAGTGCCCGACAAAAGCTCACTGAGAGGAATGTTTTTTAAAAAAATATTTAGTTTATGATTCAAAGTTTTAATCGGCGAAACAATATTGCAATTGCTTTCAATATCACAGGCCCCTTCTTCAGAAATACATTTTACAAGTGCCGTTGGGCCCTCGATCATTTCAATCAAATAAAACAAGGATACATTTTTTAAATCTTGATTCAGGCGATAACCACCAGCAGCACCTTGCTCTGAAACTAAAAGTCCTTTTTGCGCCATGACTTGAAGGACACGCGCAATCACTTCAAAAGGAGCATGAACTGAATCAGATACTTCTTTTGCAGTTACTTTTGAACTTGATTGACGCTGGTTTATGTATTTAAGCGCCATCAATGAATATTCAATCTTACGATTTAATTTGGTCATACTTTTTAACTGAAGGCCCCTTACCCCTGATTCGAAATGCAAACTAGTTGATAATGACTTTAAACTCAAGAGTAAATACGCTAAATTATGTCGTAATTAAATATATCGTGATTTCAATAGGTTATAGTGGTATTGAAGCAATATGAAATTACTCGGAATCAGTCTCAGTGCAATTTTAGTCACCGCCATGGCCTGGGCCACTTTATGGTTTTGGGGGCAGGGCCTTACTTATAAACCCTATGATCATCCTTTGCTCAGCTGGACTCGGGATGATGGTCAACCTCTACTCGCGATTTCAACTGATAAATTTGAAGAAGCTTCCGCTTTTTTAGAAAAAAATCCTGATGCGCTTGTGATGCTCAATTTAAAAGTTTCTCAAGATGGTCAGCTTTTCACGGCTCCGAAAAATGCTTTAGATTTTCTTTATCAATTCAGTGATGCAAATACCTCTGAATACAAAGGAAATAAAAATTTTTATTATGATTTTTCATTTCTAAAAAACCGGGCTCCCGACTTGATTCCAATCGAAACATGGATCGCTCTTAAACCACGCTTTTGGATTTTTAATATTGTTGATAACGCAATCGACGTTGATAAACATGTGACACAATGGATTGAAAAAAATGATTTTTCAAAAAAAGTTGTGATCACAAGTGAAGCCGATATCGTCATAACCAGCTTGAAAAATCAAAAGCCTCTTTGGATATACGGAACTTCTCTTTCGGATTTAACTAAACTCATGACAATGGCCTCGGTTCACTTAGAAGGACTCGTTAACTTCAAGCGTGATTACTTTATAACACCTGTTACTTTAAAAAACCGTGAAGTCTTAAACTCAAAACTCACTTTAGAGATGAAAAGACGATTTAAAAAAGTTGCAATTGGCCCCGTGCGTACGGACCAAGATCGAGAAAAAGCTCTGATGCTTAAGCCCGATGTTCTTATTTTAGATTCTTCTACTCTACATAAATAGATTTTTTCAAACGATTAAAGTTTTGCTCTTTTGGTCAGGACTACCTAGAATAAAGTCCTATGGAAAAAATAGCTGTTAACACAAGTGCATTAGATTCAATTCTTCAGGCCAGTTTCATCGTTCAATTAACACTCTTGATACTGCTTGGTCTTTCGGTTGTCTGCTGGAGCGTTGGCATTACAAAATGGCGTCAATTCAAAAAACTAGCTGATAATAACGAGCTTTTTTTAGCTCACTTTTGGAAAGCTTCTTCTTTAGATAGCCTCTACGAACAAATCGACAAATATAACTCAAGCACTTTAGCCAGAGTCTACCGCGCCGCCTACCTAGAGCTTAAAAAATTAGCAGAATCATCTTCCACCAATGGTGGAAATCGCCCGCAGTTATCCAGTGTCGATAACTTGGAACGCGTCATTCGCAAATCCACTGAAAACGAAATTTCAGCACTCGAATCTAAATTAAATTGGCTTGCAACAACAGGTAGTACAGGTCCTTTTATTGGATTATTCGGAACCGTATGGGGACTGATGGGCTCTTTCCACAAAATTGGACAAACAGGAAGCGCCAGTCTTGCCGTTGTGGCCCCTGGAATATCGGAAGCTTTGATTGCAACAGCAATTGGGCTGGCCGCCGCTATTCCGGCTGTGATGCTCTATAACCACTTTATTTCTAAAGTTCGAAAAGAAGAAATTGAGCTCAATAATTTTAGTTCTGATTTTCTTAACATTGTAAAACGTAACTTCTTTAAGAATTAAGGATTAACTTATGTCGATGACATCGAGCGGATCCGGAAAATCTAAAGCCGTTTTAAGTGAAATTAATGTCACACCACTTGTGGATGTGATGTTAGTTCTGCTGATTATGTTTATGGTGACAACACCACTGATGCAACAAGGCATTGAAGTGAATGTTCCCAAAACGGCTAGTTCAGGAGTTGAAATGACCGATGAGCCGTTCTTGCTGGTCATTCATAAGGATCGCCGGATGGAAGCTGGAAAAGCTCGAATTGCAATGAACGATCTTAGAAATAAAATACAAGCCATTTTCAAAACAAGAAAAAACAAACAGATTTATATCCAAGCTGATAAACAAGTTGATTACGGAGTTGTCGCCGAAGCTATGGCTGAAATTAGGGCGGCTGGCATTACCAATATTGGACTGATCACTTTACCCAAAGAGAATTAATTTTAATTTAAATGACGAAAGATACAGCAGAAGACCCTTTTAACGAAAAAAATGAATTCACATCAGGCTTGAAGTGGTCGGTGATAGCTCATGCTATCGTTTTTATGATTTTTGGTGTGAAAACTGCCTTTTTTCAAAGTGAAGGCATTGATTATTCTGCCGCTATAAGAGTTGACATTGTGGCTCTTCCTGAAAAGTTAGACCCCGATCAAATTTCCATGGTTAAGCCTGAAGAAAAGTTTCAAGAAAAAACTAACCCCGTCACACTGCCGGATAAAAAATCAAATACACCAAAAGATTCTGATGCAATTAATTTGAATCAAAGAAAGTCAAAACAACAAGAAGCTTTAGAAAAACTCAAGAAACAAAGTGCAATCGATAAAATCAAAAACGATGTCGAAAGAGAAAAATCAAGCCAAGACGCCTTAAAAAAAATAACCCAAGTTAAAGGCAATATTCTTTCACCAGGCACATCATTGACTGGACTTAATAAATTACAACATGAAAATTATATTGCTGATCTCGACCGACATATTAAAGAGCGTTGGGCGCTCCCCGAATGGATGGCCAAAAGAGAACTGAAGGCCCAAGCCCGAGTCCGAATCGACGAAAAGGGCCAAATTATTTCTCGTGAGATTTCAAAATCAAGTGGAAATTTAAATTATGATGAAATTGTATTGGATACAATTGACCAATCAGCTCCCTTTCCCATTCCACCAGGAAAATTTGCTGCGATCGTTGGTGTCCAAGGAATTGTCATTGGATTTCCAGAATAAAGTTTGATTGAATTATTGATGAAGGAGAACCCCATGAAGTTATTTTTTATTCTGACTTTTCTATTTTCGACTGCTCTACAAGCACAAAGTTCGAATGAAATTTATATTAAAATCGGAGAAGCTCGTACTAAAAAAAGTTTACTCGCTTTTCCGACTTTACAAAATCTGAGTAGCTCTTCTTCAACAAAAGATATTGCAGCGGGAAATGAAATTTTTAACGTCATTAAAAATGATTTAGAAGTATCAACTTATTTCCAACTGATTGATAAAGCTGCTTTCTTAGAAGATCCCTCTAAAAAAGGCTTAAAACCTGCTCCGAGCGAAGCCAACGGCTTTAATTTCGCAAGCTGGAAACAAATTGGGACAGAGTTTCTTATTCTTGGAGGGTATTCAACAGTCGGCGGAGAAATCACCCTTGATATTTATCTTTATGAAGTTTCAAAATCTGCTCTTGTCTTTGGGAAAAAATATAAAGCTGGCATTTCAAGTGCCCGAAAAGTGGCTCATACTTTTGCCAATGATGTTCTGAAGTCTTTAACTGGCAAAGAAGGAATGTATCTTTCAAAAATTACAGTTGCCACTAACAAAAATAGTGGTCAATCTCGAGAAATTTTTGTCATGGATTGGGACGGCGCCAATCCAATTCAAATTTCAAACCATAACTCAATTGCGCTTTCGCCCGCTTGGTCTCCTGATGGTAAGAAAATTGCTTACACGGCCTATGTTCAACGAGCTAAAACCAAACTGCGAAATGCTGATCTGTTCTTGTTTGATGTGACCACTGGAAAACGACAGCTTCTTTCATATCGCCAAGGAATCAACTCTGGCGCTTCCTTTTCCCCCGATAGTCAAAATGTTTACCTGACAATTTCTCAAGGGAACTCGCCTAATATTTATAAAATTAATTTAAATGGCGACATTGTTGGCAAATTAACCAATGGACCTTCTGGGGCTATGAATGTTGAACCCGCAGCCAGTTCTGATGGTCGAAAATTAGCATTTTCATCTGACAGACCTGGGCGAACAATGATTTACACGATGAATACAGATGGAAGCTCTGTGAAACGCATTACATTTGCAGGACAGTTTAATGCTTCACCTGCCTGGTCACCTGATGGTAAAAAAATCGCTTTTGCAGGGCAAACAGGTAGTAACTTCGATATTTTTGTGATGAACGAAGATGGAACAGGAATGATCCGCCTGACCTCTGCCAAAAGAGAAAATGGCAGACCTGCAAATAATGAAGATCCCACTTGGTCGCCAGATGGGCGTTTTGTGATGTACACAAGTGATCGAACCGGAAAAAGCCAAGTTTATTTTTCTACAGCTGACGGTGCCGAAGAAAGACGAGTCACTTTAGATAATTATAATTACTACAAAGTAAAATGGAGCCAGAATCAATAGTGGCTTCAATACTTAAAAAGTGAGTCCCTTTACATAAAATTGATCTCAATTAAAAGCTCAAAATTGCGACGCGTTATTTCGGCGTATTCGCGTCATGACAGGCCCTATTGTCAGGGTTTAGTTTCCTTTTCGTTCATTTAACGAAAGGGTTTAATTTGACGACCAAAGCGTGCATAAAAAAAGCGGCCTGGATTTATGTTGCTGCATTTTTGTTATTAGCCTTTAGCTTCCACGCGGAAGCACAAACAGCAGAAACTCCGACCGATAAAAAAAGCGAATTATCTAAAACCATGTCCTCTAAGGAAAAAGACAAAAAAACAAAAAAAGCAGTTAAGAAAGAAGAAGGTCTCATGACAACAGTAGTAATGGAAACTTCATTAGGCACCCTAGAAATTGAACTCGACGGAGAAAAAGCTCCGATCTCAACTCAAAACTTCCTTAAGTACGTTGATGATAAATTTTATGACGGTCTTATTTTTCATCGTGTTATTAAAAACTTTATGATCCAAGGTGGCGGCTTTACCGAAAATATGGACCAAAAGAAAACTCGTGAAATGATTAAAAATGAAGCGGGCAATGGCTTAAAAAACGTAAAGGGAACAATTGCTATGGCACGAACAAATGTTGTCGATAGCGCCACTGCCCAATTTTTTATTAATGTTGTTGATAATGACTTTCTTAATCAACGCGATACTTCACCATCTGGCTTTGGCTACGCCGTTTTTGGTAAAGTCACAAGCGGTATGGACGTTGTAGATAAAATCAAATCTGTTTCAACAGGTGTGAAAAACGGAATGGATGACGTTCCAACGACAGCCGTCGTAATTAAATCGGTTAAAAGAAAGTAGTTTTCGAGCTAGTCCCCGTGACATTCATAAGTGGGTCAATTAATCTTATAAAATGGATTTTTTGATCCACGCGGATTACATTCTATTTCACTTTATAAATCAGACTCTTTCCAGCTCTTGGCAAGATTCGTTTTTTCCAGCAATTACTGATTTACATAAAAATATTTGGTTTAATTTAGTTATCTATCCCGTTTTATTTGGTTTTTATATTTATAAGTTCAAACGAATGGGATTTTTTTATTTTTTATTTTGCATCATATCAGTAGCCATGACTGATTTTTCTGGAAATCGAATTTTAAAAAAAGAAATCCAACGTCCCCGCCCGTTTCAAACTGAAGGGTTAGAAGTTAATAAAAGGTCAAACGCCCATGGTGGCAGCTTTATTTCTAATCATACTGCCAATATGTTTGCTTTTGCAGCTTACAGTACTGCCTTTTTTCCAGCAGGACGCTTTGCTTTTTACGGCATTGCAAGTCTTATTGGCTACAGTCGAATCTACAACGGAGTCCACTTTCCACTTGATGTCATTTGTGGTGCACTTTGGGGAATTTCAATTAGCTTTATTTTTATTTTTGCAGCTCAATGGATCGCTAAAAAATTTCGTTTAGAAAAAGAAAGCCGAATTATATGAAAGTTGTCGTCACTGGAGCCAATGGATTCTTGGGAAGTTGGCTGACAAAAGATCTCGTTGGGCGGGGATATGATGTCACTATTGTTGCGCGACCCACCAGTGACTTGTCTGATTTAAATAATCTTTCTTATAAAACTTCATTTGGCGACGTCACGGATTTAAGTTCCTTAGAAAAAGCTTTTCACGGCGCACAAGGTATTTTTCACTTAGCCGGCGTTGTTGCCTACCGCCGTGAAGATCGCCCACTCATGGAAAAAGTAAATGTCCATGGCACAGAAAACGTCATCAAAGCAGCTGAAAAAATGAAAGTCCCCAAACTTTTGCATCTTTCTTCTGTCGTAACAATCGGAGCCTCAAAATCACCTGATAAAATCCTCAATGAAAACTCTCCTTATACGATTTCTGATCTTAACTTGGGTTACTTTGAAACAAAACGGAAAGCCGAAATCTTAGTTCAAGAAGCTTCTACAAAAGGTTCTTTTGATGCCCTGATCGTTAACCCGAGCACCATCTACGGTGCAGGCGATGCTAAAAAAGGAAGCCGCTCAATTCAAGTTAAAGTGGCTCGACACAAATTTCCATTTTACTCAGTTGGCGGAGCTAGTATCGTCGGCGTGGAAGATGTCATTGATGGCATTATGAAAGCTTGGGATAAAGGTCGACCCGGCGAAAGATACATCTTATCAAATGAAAATTGGACAGTACGCCAATTATTCACAGCTATTGCAAAAGAAGCTGGAGTTGAACCTCCTCGGCTGATGCTACCGTCATCTGCATTACACTCTATCGCTTTTATTGGAGACTCGCTGAAAGTTTTTGGATTAAAAGGTCCCATTACAAAAGAAGTTGCATGGACTTCCACTTTGTATCACTGGTTTGACAATTCGAAAGCTCGCCGTGAATTGGGGTTTAATCCCAAACCAGCAATCGAAGCAATTCATAAAAGTGTTCAATGGATGAAAGAAAACGGTCTTCTTAAAAAATGAAAAAATTTTTGTTTTTTTCTACTCTTTTCATTTTCATATTTATACCAGGACTGATTGTGACCGCTATTTGGATCAAGATTCCAAGCGAGAGTGATATAAAAGGATGCCTGATTACAAAAATGTATCAAGTTGATCTTTGCCCTAAAAATAATCAGTATGTGCCCTTAAAAAAAATTTCTTCTTATCTTGTGAAAACTATTATTCTGACAGAAGACTCTTCATTTTATGATCATAAGGGTTTTGATTGGGTATCAATTAAAAAAAATTACGAAGAAAATGCCAAAGCAGGATTTTACAAACGTGGTGGGTCCACTATCACCCAGCAACTCGCTAAAAATATGTTTCTAACACCCGAAAAAAGTATTGTCCGAAAAGGTTTAGAAGCCTTAATTACTTTAAAAATTGAAAAGACCCTTAAAAAAAGGGAAATTCTTGAGCGCTATTTAAATGTTATCGAATTCGGAAAAAATATTTATGGCATTAAAGCGGCAGCTCTTCATTATTTCCAAAAATCACCTCTTGAGTTGGATATCGTTGAATCTGCATTTTTAGCCATGCTGCTACCTAATCCTAAAAAATATGCAGCTTCTTACTACAAAAAGGAACTGACCCCTTTTGCTACTAAAAGAATTAATCAAATAGTGAAGGATATGTACCAATACAATTTGATCAATGATGAAGAATACAACAATTCCCTTTTAAAACTTGAAACATTTTTTAGACCCGCAAAACCGATTGATGGTGAAGAGTTTTTAAATGATGATGAAATGACTTTGGAAAATCTAGAAAATTTTGCCGAAGAAGAAGAACTTTCTAACTAATCAATTTCTTTTTAAGGCGAAAAATAGCAAATCTCAATAAAATGCCTGCGAATAAAATGAGATACAAAATCTGAAACAAATAAATGACTTTTGCTTGGCCCGTCATAAAACCTCGAACTATATCTACAGCATGTGCTAAAGGAAAAGCGTAGGCCACTATTTTTAAAACGATATACAAAGAATCAATCGGAAAATAAGTCCCTGAAATTAAAGTCATCGGAATCAGAATCCCGGATGAAGAGAAAATAAATGAATCGTAATTTTTTGCGTAGGAAGTAAAAATCATACCCACACAAGCAAATATAAAAGCTAAAATAAAAACAACAACTAAAGCCGGAATAAAAAGCCAAGTCTTAACAAGGCCAAAAATAGTGGAAATAATCAAGACGCCCAATGATCCAATAAAACCTTTGGTTGCGCCCCATAAAATTTCACCTACGATAATATCTTTAGGCCCCAACGGCGTTAAAAGCCAAGATGAATACAATTTCTGATGGGTTAACTTTGTATAATTTGTGTAAGTTGATTCGAAATAAGAAACCAGTAAAGCTGTCGTACAAAGCAAACCTGGGAAAAAGAAGTCAACATAAGCAATGCCATCGACGTTATTTATAAATGATCCAACCCCGTAACCAAATGCACCTAAGTACATCAAAGGTTCTAAAATTGTCCAAAAAGCCGTTACTAACCAAGTTTTACGGAAATAATAAAAATTTCGATTCCAAACTTTTTGATATCCGTGTTTCATTGGTGATCCCGAAGCTGGACGCCAGAAAGCCTTAAGAAAACATCGTTTAAACTGGGGCGACGTATCACGACCCGATCACTTGAAAAATGCTGAATTACTTCTTTTGCCAACTGATGTTCTTTTAAAAAAACATGAATGGTCTGGTGATAAACTTGATAGTCAAAATTTTGAGATTTTACTTTTTCTACGTAGTAATTCAAATCTTTTGCCGAACAATCAAATTCGATCACTTCATAACCAATCATTTCTCGAATCATATCAGATGGCTTACCGAGAGCTAAAATTTTACCATGGTCCACGATAGCAACCCGGTCACATAAATACTCTGCTTCTTCCATATAGTGAGTAGTTAAAATTAAAGTTGATTTTTGCTGTTTCAAAGATTTAAAAAAATCCCATATCCATTGTCGCGCCTGAGGATCAAGTCCTGTCGTCGGTTCATCTAAAAAAAGAATATCAGGTTCATTAATAAGGCCTCTTGCTATAGCAAGTCGCCTTTTCAGACCACCACTCAGGGTTTCAACGGCACGATCTGTTCGGTCTTCCATTTTAATCAATCGAAGTAAAAAGTCAGCTCGATCAGAGATTGTTTTCTTATCAAGATTATAAAAGCTTCCGTAAATAAGTAAGTTTTCAATAACTGATAAATCCGTATCTAGCCCATCTTCTTGTGGCACCACACCAACCCGAGATTTAATTTCGGACATATATTGTTTCACGTTGAGACCTAAAATGAAGACTTCGCCACTGGTAATTTGAGAAGAGCCATACATGACTCGCATGAGTGTTGACTTCCCGGCCCCGTTCGGACCGAGAATTCCAAAACATTCACCTTTTGCAATTTCTAAACTAATATTGTCTATGGCCGAAAAATCGCCATACTTCTTCACCATGTTCTTAATATGAACAACGGTGCTTGCTCCCATTTAGTCAGAATCCCGAGAAGAGGTTTTTCTCTTATGTGGGTCTAACTCTTTACAACGCAAACGAATTGTTTTTGGAGTAACTTCAATGAGTTCGTCGTCTTTGATCCATTCCATAGCTTTTTCAAGACTCATCGGCTTAACAGGGACAAGACGAATCGCTTCGTCACTTCCAGAAGCACGGACATTCGTTAATTTCTTTTCACGAGTCACATTAACTTCTAAGTTATTATCCTTTGCATGTTCACCAATGATCATACCGTCATACACATCTTGTCCATGGGCTACAAACATGATTCCACGTTCTTGTAAGTTCCAAATAGCGTAAGCCGTTGCCATACCTTTACGGTCAGAAATCATTGAACCATTGATACGACTTGAAATTTCTCCACGGAAATCATCCCAACCATCGAACTGAGTATTCAATAGACCCGTACCACGAGTATCCGTTAAGAATTCAGATCTGTAACCAATCAAACCACGAGACGGAATTCTGAATTCAAGGCGAGTTCGACCCGTTCCTTTTTGAACCATGTTGGTCATAACACCTTTTCTCATACCCAATTTTTCAGTCACTGCACCGACGTAAGCATCTTCGATGTCGATAACAGCCATTTCCATAGGTTCTAATTTTTTGCCATTTTCTTGTTTAAAAATAACTTGAGGCTTTGAAACAAGAAGCTCGAAACCTTCACGGCGCATTTGTTCAATCAAAACCGCTAACTGTAATTCACCACGGCCCACAACTTTAAATGAATCTGTATTTGCCGTTTTTTCAACTCGAATCGCAACGTTATGTAACAATTCTTTTTCAAGTCTTTCTAGAATTTTACGAGAAGTAATGTTCTTTCCATCCATCCCAGCGAAAGGACCATTATTAACAGAGAAAAGCATTCCCACAGTCGGTTCTTCAACAGCAATTCGTGGAAGTGGTTTGGGATCAGTCGCTGATGTAATCGTGTCACCGATCGTGAAGTCTTCAAGACCCGCAACAATCGCGATATCGCCTGCGCCCACTTCTTGAACAGGAACTTGAGAATTTACGTGGTACTGAAATAACGCCGAAACTTTCACTTTTTTCTGAGCATTTTCCTGAATACACAAAATTTCGTCGCCCACTTTAATTGAACCCGCGCGGACACGCCCGATAGCAAGTCTGCCCACATAGTCATTGTAACTGATATTAGAAACCATGATTTGAAGTGGGCTGTTTTCAACTACTTTTGGAGGTGGAACCAATTCAACGATTGCATCGTACAAGACTTGTAAATTATCCGTCTTTACGTTTGGATCAAGAGTCGCCATACCTTCACGAGCAATTGCATAAACAGTATGGAAATCACATTGTTCTTCATTCGCATCTAGATCGATAAACAAATCAAAAAGTTCGTTATGAACTTCTTGAATTCGAGCATCCGCACGATCAATCTTGTTAATGCAAACCATGACTTTCAAATTTTGCTCGAGAGCTTTTTTAAGTACGAAGCGTGTCTGAGGCAGTGGACCTTCTGAAGCATCACATAGAATAATTGCGCCATCTACCATGTTCAAAATACGCTCAACTTCACCACCGAAGTCCGAGTGTCCTGGAGTATCAACAATATTAATTTTATAACCTTTATAGTCAAAAGAAGCATTTTTTGCTGCGATTGTGATTCCGCGTTCTTTTTCAAGATCCATTGAGTCCATTAATCGTTCTGCCACTTGTTGGTTATCACGAAATGTTCCCGCTTGTCGGATCAAGTGATCCACAAGTGTTGTTTTACCATGATCGACGTGTGCGATAATGGCAATATTTCGAATCATTTTTGGATCAATAGTCATACTTTTTCCTTTTCAACTTACCGTCTGAAATTTTTCAGTCCGAATTATTTTTATTCAAATTTAAAATGGCATTTCGCTTAGCCATGTCCACCCATTAGAAAATCTTCTTGGCTTGTATCTTCCTGATCTTGCAACGAAATCCTATCGAAGAATAACAAGGTTTTATCAAGAGTTTCGCTTAGCTCTTTTGTTTGGAAGATTTCTTTCCTAAATTGTGATGCGCCAGGATACCCTGTTGAATACCAAGCTGCAAACTTCTTCAACTGAATTCCGACAAGATGCGGCTCACAATACAGTTCTAAATAGTCAAAAAGTCTTCTGATTATTTCATGAAACTTTCGATCTTTTCGACCTAATTCAGGAAGACCTTTCCAAATTCTATAGGCATCAAAGAAAATATAAGGATTTTTAAGACATCCTCGACCAATCATAACCCCATCACAACCTGAAGACTGGAGTCTTTGCACTGCCTGACGGGATGAGTGGATGTCACCATTTCCTAAGATTGGAATTTTACTTTTAGACTTTACTTCTTTGATGTAATCCCAGTCAGATAAGCCTGAATAGCCCTGAGCACGAGTTCGACCATGAATAGCGACCCAAGTGATTCCTTCATTATAAGCTAGATTGCAAACGTCTTCAGCATTGCGAGTTCCCGAATCCCAACCCGTTCTAATTTTGATAGTAACTGGAATTTTCACAGCTTTTACAACTGCTGATAGCATTTTTTGCATTCCAGGAAGATCTTTTAACATGGCAGAACCTGCACCTTTTTTGACCACTTTAGGCACGGGACAGCCAAAGTTCAGATCAATAAAATCAGCCCCTTTTTCTTCAGAAACCTGGGCCGCATAAGCAACAGACTCAGGCTCTTCGCCAAAAAGTTGAATTCCCAGAGGGCGCTGAGTTTCATCAAAGCTCATCAATGAGAAAGTGCGATCAGATTTATATTGAATACCATGGGAACTCACAAGTTCCGTGACAACAACGCCCGCATCAAGAGCTTTCATAAAAGATCGAAAAGCATGATCGGTAATACCCGCCATCGGCGCCAGTACAAATGGATTTTCTTTAAGCGCCTGAAGTGGATGGATTCTATTAATTGACATAAGAATCAATGATTTCAATCACTTATGTTATTTTTGCAAGAAGTTTGTCTCATTCAGAGTGTTTCTTGAAAATTTGTTTCTACAAAAGTGGCTCATTTATAAGAAAACTCATTTTAAAGACTACTTTTGGAAAGCTTTTTGAGCGGCATATGAGATGCAGTTTGATTCTGTTGAGATGTGATTTGAGCTCATTAAAGGAAGTTTGCCCCGTGGTACAACCCAACCAGAACAACACTTTCTTCCAACCCAATAAAAACTGTTGGCGGATCAATCGCGCAAAGCATGTCAGTTTGTTAATTGATTGTGCTAATTTTTACAGAGCCCTTCATCGTGCAATTACAAATGCTCAACACAGCATTTTTATTTTAGGATGGGAAATCGATAGTCAAACTCGGCTTTTGCGCGGAGAAGAAGAAAAAAAATCAACAATTCCTTCCATTGCTGTCGAATTACTCAATTGGAAAGCCCATCAGAATTCTGAAATTAAAATATATTTGTCGAGATGGGATGCTTCTGTTGTATTTATCAAGGACAGAGACCTTCTACCCGAATTTGTGTGGACTTCCAATACACCGGAAAATGTTCATATCTGCTTAGATGGACAAATCCCCATGGGGGGAAGTCAGCACCAAAAAGTTATTTTAATAGACGATGAATTAGTTTTTACAGGCGGGATGGATATCGCTCGACAGCGCTGGGATGAACGCGAACATCGAATTATTGAACCCGAACGCCAAGATATTTTGGGTCCTTACGGGCCTTATCACGATGTCCAAATTATGATGGATGGTCCCATCACTTTAGATTTCGCAGAACTTGTCAGAGAACGTTGGAAAAAAGCTGTTGATTATAACGCCATTCCAATAAGGCCGATAACAAGTGACAACTTGATCAATCCCGTGCCCTCTTGGCCAAGTCAATTTAAGGCTCGAAGTCTTAATATTGAGTGTTCTATTTCAAGAACAATCCCACGTCTCGATGAACAAGAACCTGTTCAAGAAATTAGACAAATGTATTTGGACTTAATCGCTCAAGCTCAAAATTTTATTTATATTGAAAATCAATTTCTAACATCAGAAGAAATTGCACGCGCTTTGAATCAGCGTCTAACAGAACAACCACAACTTAAAGTTTTACTTGTTAGTTCATATGAGCCGCAAGGCGTATTTGAACGCGAATCATTTTGGGCGGGGCGAATCGACTTTAAGAAAATATTAGAAAAAAATATTTCAACTGAAAGAGTCCGATTAACATATCCATGCATAAAAGATGTAAACGGAAATTCATTTTTCAAAAGAATTCATTCAAAAGTTTTGGTTGTTGATGATACGTTTCTAACAATTGCTTCATCGAATCTGAACCATCGATCCCTGATCTTAGATTCAGAATGTGACATTAGCTTGATGGCCGAATCAGCCGAACAAAAGAAATTTATATCTTCTGTTCGAAATGATTTGATCGCCGAACACACAAGTCATAATTTAAAACAAGTAGCTGAAATATTGGATGGTCAATTTTCATTAGATCAATTGATAAGTGCAGAATGTTTTAACGGCTATGCTCTTTATGAAGTAGATGATACTCTTTTCACTGATCAAAATTTTAAGTCAGTTCTTAATCGCATAGCCGATCCCGAACAACCTTTGATGTCATACTTTGCAGTTAATTCGCTTGATAAAGCCGCTATGAAAATGGAGCCCTTTACAAATCCCCGAAAGCATAGACTCATTTTTTTCACGATTCTTATCTTCAGTTTAATTGGAATTTTTGTTTATCTTAAAAGTCACTTGGAATGGTTTCATCCTGAAAGGATCAAAGTATTTTTAGAATATGCACAAACCTCACGATTTTCTTTACCTCTAGTTTGTCTTATCTACGTCGTTGGTGGATTTGTTTTATTTCCAGTGACAATTCTTTCTCTTATAACAGCGACAGTTTTCGGCAGTTTACTGGGCCCTCTTTATGGAATGGTCGGTTCTTTGATAAGCGCGACAGTGATGTTTTGGCTAGGACACTGGGCGGGTCTTAATGGACTTCGAAATCTTTTTGGAGAACGCATCCGCTCGATTGATCGCAAATTTCACAAGTCTGGAATTGTGGGAGTTGCAGCATTAAGGTTTATTCCCATCGCACCCTACAGCTTGGTTAATCTAGTCGCTGGAATTTCTTCCATTACATTTTTTGATTTTATAGTCGGAACATTTTTAGGTTTTCTGCCAGGACTTCTAGTCAAAGGATTTGTTGGTCAATCACTTACCGAAGTGCTTATCAATCCAACACCAACTGCAAGACTTGATTTATTTTTAGGAATTATTCTTTGGCTGAGCCTCGCGATAGCTTCTTATTTTTTAGCTCGACTCTGGAGAACAAAACATCCTTTATGAAAATTCGAATACTCACA
This sequence comes from Pseudobdellovibrionaceae bacterium, assembly GCA_030158485.1. Lineage (GTDB taxonomy): Bacteria > Bdellovibrionota > Bdellovibrionia > Bdellovibrionales > Bdellovibrionaceae. The sequence goes on from JAOASS010000023.1 coordinate 64,433, forward strand.
TATAATATTCATGGCGCAGTCGGAACTGATAAGTATCGTAATTTCGAAAGGATCGGTCACTTTTTAAAAAAACAAGATATTGATATCGCACTTCTACAAGAATTCGACACCAGGCCACAACATAGGGATACTGAAAAAGATATTCAGGCCATTCAAGTGGATCATTTTAACTTTTTTGAAGGAGCTCCCACGATAAAAAGCCCTCATGGATGGTACGGAAATGCTACTTTTTCCAAGTTTCCAATTTTAAGAAGTTCAATTATCGACATTAGCACCCCTGGACGTGAGCCTCGAAACATTTTAGACTCTTTTATCAAAACACCAGAGGGACTTTTACACGTTGTAAATACTCATAAAGGACTGAAACTTTCAGAAAGAAGCTTGCAGTATGCGATACTCCATAAGTTACTTGATGTTGAATGTGAAATACCTCTGATTGTCGGAGGTGATGTGAATGAATGGGCTCTTGTTGGGGAACCACTCAAAAAAATGAACGAAGTCCTTAAGCCCATTTCGCCTGGCCCGACTTTCCCCACTTTTTATCCCTTGTTTCGTCTGGATCGGATGTGGTGTCGCCCTTCAAACTTAGTCACACATGCCGAAGTCTTGAAAACTGTAGAAACTAGAACTTATTCAGATCATTATCCCATCTTAGCAGAACTGGAAGTTTATTCCAGCCAATGAATTCTATCCTGCAGCTGCCGCGATGCTTTTGGTGGGTTATGATCAGGGTAGCCCAAAACAATAGCGCATAAAAGTTCGAGCTCACCTTTTTTATAATCTTCACGGTCTATAATTCCTAAAAACTGATCAACTTCACTTTTAATTTCCAAAGGAGCACCCATTGTGCAAGAACCCAAACCTTCTACCAAACAAGCTAAGTTTATATTTTCAACAGCCATATAAACAGAACCAATACTTGTATGATATCTTTCTTCAATTGAGTTTTGAGAATAACAGAAAATAATCACAGGAGCTTCGCCCAAAGTAAAAAAAAATCTTTCAGTAAATTCATAGAGAGAAGGCTTCAGTTTGGCTTGCAGGATATTTTTTATGCCCAGCCAGGATTTTTGTGAGTATTGAAGATAGTCATCACGCTTTTTGCCCTGCACAACAAAAAAACGCCAGTTTTGCCTATTTTTTCCAGATGGTGCGTGTAAACCTGCATTTAGTATCCGTTCTAAAACGTCCTGGGGAACGGCTTGATTCTTATATTTTCGGATCGATTTCCTAGATTCGACAAGATTATAGAATTCTTCTTTGTTCATACGCCTTAGATTATGGCATCCTTTGAGTGATGACAATACGCCCGCTGACAATCATTTTAACAATCATATCATTAACGCTCATCTTGATTGTTGCGATCCCTCAAGTCAGAATGAAGGTTCGTGATTTTCTGATTCCAGATAAACGGTCACTTGTTGCAAAAATTAATGGTCGCCTTTCAAGTGACGGACCTTCTGTTATTATCCTGAAAATTAAAACCCGAGATCAGTACTTTCTTGAAATATATAAAGCCAATGAAAACCTTGAGCTTATGCAAAGAATTGCTATAGAAGAAGCCCTTGACGGCAGATTTTACTTTCAAGGTAGATACACAAACCTTGCGCTGGCCGATTTAGATACAGATGGTGTTTATGAAATCGTCACACCAATGTATGATAAAAATTCTGTCCCTCGACTGCTGATTTTTAAATATAATTCAAGCCTTCAAAGTTTTGATAAATTAACAAGTGAATAGAACTGGCCCACTTTAATAGTCGGTCGTTTTACTTATCTTTCCCCAGATCTCGCCAAGATTTTCCTACTCGAGAGGCTCTTTTTTGTTGAAATTTTTTAACAGCAGCTGCGTGTTTTTCATAGGATTCTGAAAAAACATGCGTTCCATCGTTTTGACTGACAAAAAAAAGAAAGTCGGTGATGGCCGGATTAACTGCCGCTTTTATGGCATCAAATCCTGGGTTCGAAATCGGTCCCGGCGGCAATCCTGCACGAGTATATGTGTTATAAGGGTGGGCCCAGCTTAAATCTGCTTTTTTTATATCAATGACAATTTTTCCAGACTTCAGAGCTTTTGCATAAATAATTGTTGGGTCCGTTTGAAGGCGCATATTTTTTTTCAACCGATTATGGAATACTGAAGAAATAATTTGTCTTTCATGGGGTGCACCTGTTTCTTTTTCAATGATACTCGCCATTGTAATAACTTGGTAATCAGTCCAGCCGAATGGAAATGGTTTTGGTATTCGATCAAAGTTTTCTTTAAAAGTTCTAACCATTTCCGAAAGAATTTTTTCGGCACCCATATATTTTGTGAAACTGTAGGTTTCGGGAAATAAATATCCTTCTAAACTAGTTCGCTCGACCCCCAACACTTTTTTGATAAAAGATTTATCAAAACTAAGGCTCATGACTTCCACACTTGAAGCAAAACCTTTTTTTTCTAACAGATCTGCAACTTCAAAAACACTATAGCCCTCTGGAATCGTCAATGCCCTTGCGATTGAAAACCCTGATGTTATGACCGACATTACTTGCGGAGGCGTCATGGCCGTAGTGAATCTGTATTCACCTCTTTTTATATTGGGAATTTGTCTTGTGACTCGGCCATATAAAACAAAAGCCTCTGCATTTTTTAAGACTCCTTGATCTTTTAAATCTCGTGCAATGGAATTGAGTGATTGCCCTGGCTTGACTTCATAAATTACTTCTCGGCCTTGTTTGTCCGGGCCTTCAAATAAGAATTGTTTTGTCAAAAGATAAAACAAACCGGCTGCAACTAAAGCTAGAAAACCTAAAGATAAAACAAAAACTAAAATCTGCTTTTTCACCAGTTAGACCAATCTAAATTCATACCGGGCAAAGCTTTTGTTCCATCAAATCCTGTTGGATCTTCTAAAGAAGAAACCGGAACGCTACAATACTGAATAGCGTAGTGTGCAGAAGGCCGATCATTTCCAGATTTTCCCATTCCACCAAATGGTAACTTTGAGCTAGCACCATTTGTCGTTCGATTAAAGTTGAGAAGACCGACTCGAGCTTCAATCAAAGCCCTTTTAAACAGACTTTCATTCTTAGAAAATAAAGCCATCACCAGACCATAGCCAGTTGAATTCACAATTTGTAAAGCTTCATCAAAGTTCTTAACGGTATAAATCGCAACATTCGGGCCGAATATTTCACTTTTTTGATATACTGAATTGGGATCAAACTGATTCACAATATGAATGCTGGGAGTCACATAAAAACCTTTAGTTTTTAAATCTAATGCTTTACCGCGCATTAAACTTTCACAGTTTTCACGATTCGCTATTTCCTGGAAACGCACATACTTTTCCACAGCTCCTGCATTAATCAGTGGTCCCATAAAATGATTTTCTGACCAATGACCGATTGTTAGGCGCTTGGCAGCTTGATAAAATTTTTCAATGAATTTTTCAGCTATTTTTTCATGTAAAATAATTCGACTTGTTCCAGAACATCTTTGACCGGAGCTCATGTAAGCACCGACTAAGGTTTCGTAAATTGCTTTACTAAAATCAGCATCATCCCAAACAACTGTTGCATTCTTACCGCCCATTTCAAGCGCCAAAATTTTCCAGTAATGAGTCAACGTCTCTTGTTTAATTTTAAGGCCCACTTCATAAGAACCTGTAAAAAGAATTCCATCCACATTTTCGTGTGCCACAATCTTTCTTCCAGCTTCCGCATCACCTTGGATCATATTAAAAACACCCGGTGGAAGCTGAGCTTTTTCTATCAGCTCGGCGTAAAATTGACCGACAGCAGGAGTTTGTTCTGATGGCTTAAATACAATTGTATTACCCATCAAAAGAGCCGGAATAATGTGTCCATTTGGCAAATGGGCTGGAAAATTAAATGGCCCGAGCACAGCCATGACCCCGCGAGGTTTATGCCGGATGACTCCGTCAACCTGTGGCAAAGCGTTTTCAAAACGCTCTTCTTTTACTAAACTAAGAGAATGGTTAATTGTAATGTCAATTTTATTTGCTAAATTTTTAGCTTCGGAGGTTGCATCCCAAAGCGGCTTACCGGTGTCACGTGCAATCAGTTCTGCCATTTCTGCTTCGTGGGCCACAAACAGTTCTCGAAGTCGCAAGAGATATTTTTTTCTTTCTTCGATATCAAGCCGAGCCCATGGCAAATAAGCTTCTTGAGCTGCTTGAATGGCTTCTTCAACATGAGAGTGCAGAACAGGAAAGACTCCAACTAAATCAGAAAGGTCCCCGGGGCTGGCATTTTTAATCTCTGCTGATGGTCTTTCTATATGCCGAAAATGACCGCGAATAAAATCGCCTCTGATTTTAAAATCTTGAGTCCTCATATTTACTCCTTGGATCTTTTTTTATCGTAATCAAAAGGCGCGACAAAGACCGCTTGCCCAACTTCTAATCCTAAAATATCTCGCTGCTTGGCCGGAAGCACAACTTCATTTCCACGAACATCACAAGGGGACAACACCGATTTAAAGTCATCACCGACTGTTGCCACCAACATTCGTTGCGAAAAATGAGATTCCTTGGCAGTACTAAGTGTTAAGTTCTGGCCCCGCTTTATAGGTAAAATATCTTTTACCTCGCAGCCATAATGAGGCCCTCCGTCGAATGGGTCTACTTCGTCAATATATTCAAAACCAATGCTTTCTAGAAGATGCTGAGCAGGCTTTGTCGATTCACCCACTCTTCCTAAAACAACTCGAGCCTTAGAATCTAATAAACAAAGATAAATGTCTTCGACAGGAAATAGACTTTCAATAAATTCTTTATTTGTTTGGCTTAACAGATCTGCTTCAGTGTAATTAAGCCCCGTAAAACGACGCCCTAATGCTTCCCAAAATTCACTTCTATTTTCATCAGTCAGTGGTGGCGTGAGCTCGCAAAGAACTCGCGATTCAAATTTTTCCGGACGAGTCGCCATGTAAAGAAATCGACTTAATGAAATTTGTTTACCTAATTTTTCGGGTCGGCGACGATAAATCTTATCTACTAAAAGTCCACCAATTTCTGTTGGGCCATCAAAGTCCAGTTGAAATCTTAAAACTTGGTGGATAAATCCGATGCCTAACGCCTGACTAAAATGATCTTTTTTCAAAACTCTAAAATAACTGTGGGGCACTTCTTCTGTTCCGTGTTTTGCTAAAATTAAAGAGCTTCCCACTATTAATTTTTCTTCAATATCTTCCACAACAAAAAGATATTCAGATTTTTCTTTTGCTAATTCTCCTGAAAAAGACTGAACACTACGTTCAATTTTTTCTGTTAAAACTTTTTTATCGCCAGGCAGGTTCAACAAGTTAAACTGTTTAGCTAAATCAACTAAACCAGCAAGGTCATCAAAACCGACGGGACGTACAACAAAATTCATAAACTGAACCTTTCAACCATGCTGCCATAGACTTGAATAGCCGTTTCGAGGTCTTTTACAATAACATGCTCATGAGGTGTGTGCACATTAGCTTCTCTTCGGCCAGGGCCAAAACAAAGACAATCCGCGCCAATTCGCGAAAACAAGCTTGATTCGTTTGTAGAAGGTTGAGTCACGGCTTTTTCATGCAAACCAAAAGAACGTAAAACATCAAGTCCACCCTTTAAAAAAAATGAATTTTCAGTGGTTCGAAAAGGTCTTTTGTAATCTGATACTCGGAATTCAGTCCCAAATTTGGCACAGTCACTTTTTAAAGTTTCCATCCAATTCATATATGTTTGCTGATTTACAATGGGAGGGATACGACAATTTCCAGAAAAAAGAACATGATCTTCATAAGTTCTGATCATTCCAATATTTAAAGTCGGATAGGATGGATCGAATTCAGGATCTTGAATCAATCTGAATTGCGTTTCCATTTTTTGAATTAAGCTATAAACTTTTTTAAGCTTCACGCAAATGGGATCACGTACACTTTGAATATCCATTTCAAGCATGGCGTTTGCGGGAACGGTATTAAAATTTGTTCCCCCATCAATTTCCATGATCGCAACCGAATCCGGCATTTGTTCCAAATATTCAAACATCTTAGCAATAGCACTATCACCTAAATGTGGAACAGAAGAGTGTGCCGATTTGCCAATAAAAAGTTTTGTTTGAGTGGTCGTGCTTTCCCGCAGATTATGTTCTTGTCGATACTGCATTTCATCTACTGAAAATGGAATTCTAATTTCAACAGACGCAAAGCCTTTTGCCGCATACACTAATTTTAGGTCAGTTGGTTCGCCGACAAGTGCAATTCTGGGAGTAACCAAATTTCTCCTTATCAATTTCATAGCACCCAACATCCCGGTTTCTTCACCAAAAGTTCCAACTAAAACCGGTGGTAATTTCCAATTCTTTTTATTTGAAAAGTGCGCAAGGGCTTCAAGTTTACAAAGAAAATCAAGTTTTGTTTCTGCCGTCCCAATTCCGTAAATTTTTCCGTCAAGAATCGTTCCATCAAAAGGATTGAATTCATTTTCTGTCCACATTTGAAAGGGCCCAGGATCTGCCGTATCAAGATGACTTTGTAATAAAAATTCTGAATCGGGACGAATGTTGTGAGGCCGAATGATAATATTAGATTGTTCGACATCACCCACGATAGAAGATTGAACTTCAACAAAAAGACCTTGCTCTTCGGCTTGGCTTTTCAACCAATCGACCAGAGCTGTATTAGATTGACCCGGACTGGTATCAAATCCAATAAGTATTCGGCACTTTTCTATAAAATCCAATTAAACACCTTCAAGTATAGTTTTTTCGATCACTTGCAATGCTAAATCTAAATCTTCATTTTGAATAATCGCTGGTACTAAAAAACGGGCCCTGATGGGA
>JAOASS010000023.1:71267-94932 GCA_030158485.1 Pseudobdellovibrionaceae bacterium
GATGGGATCCTTCCCGCAAGGAAACGCAATCACACCATTTTTAAAAAGATTATTTAAAAACGCATTTGCAGATTCTTTTTTTCCATCAAAAGCTGTAAAAGCCATCATCAACCCCATTCCACCCGCATCAGAAATTTTTCCCTGACAAGTCGTTTGGGCTAATTTATTAAGTCCTCCAATAAATCGATGATGAATTTCTTGAATACGTCCCTTGGGGCCCAAATAATTTTCTTGAGTCAGCACATCCAACATGGCCATGCCGGTGGACATTGAAACCGTTGTTCCTGAAAATGTTCCCGCGATTAAACCTGGTTTTGGATTGTATTCTTCCGTGTAAAGTGTGGCTCCTAGTTGGGCCGTTTTTGCAATCGTCACAATATCAATATGCTCACCAATCCCTAATGTTTCGTATGCAAAAAGTTCTCCTGTTCGCATATAGGTTTGAACTTCATCTGCCCATACTGCGATTTTATTTTCACGACAGAACTGCAAAAGTGGCAAAAAGAATTCTCGATTCGCTGGCATATAGCCGCCCTCGCCTAACATCGGCTCAAAACCAAAGCAGCAAATATTTCCTGGATTATTGGCAACATGTTCTTTTAATGCGCTTAAAGTTTTTTCACCACTGCGTGGATCGTTTTTGTCATACCATGGAATTCTTAAAATTTCATTGTACTCGGGCAAGCCTTGCTTGTAAGCAGGGTTATCTGTCACTTCGGCCATCATTGTTGAGCGACCCGCAAACGCATTTTTGAAAGCAATAATTAGACGTGCTGGTGTGTGTTTTTGTCGACTTAATTTAATCGCATTTTCGTTCGCCATCGTTCCACAAGTTGAAAACCATGCATATTTAATACGACTTTTTTTAGATGCTAATTTTACAAGCTTTTCTGAATACTGAACGTATTCTTTGTTGGGCTCTAAATTTCCTTGGTTTACAACATCGCAAAGAGCCGCGCGAACAGCAGCTTCCATCACGACAGGATGACCATGACCAAAAAGATGAATTCCTATTCCATTGATTAAATCAAGCTTGATACTTCCATCTTCAAGTTCAACATATACACCACGGCCTGAACCCGAACCGATATAAGGGTAATGAAGCGGACGACCACGAAAAACTCCCGCACTTTCAATCCATTTTTTTGAATTATCGGCCATTTCGGGGTTTGCTGGCTGAATCGTTTTGATGCCTGAATTAATACTTTGCACTTCGTTTACAAGATCTTTCACGAGCTTTTGTACTTTATCGGACTCAGCCACTTGGCGGCCAAAAAGAAATGACATAAGAGACTCCACATCTGATTGATTTCTTTAACTTTACTCTCCGCATAACATCAAGACAAGGTGAGACGCGGACAGTAGTCTATATCCTATGTCATTTAATGAATTGTTCCAAAATGGTGTTAAAAGCTTTAAATCACAAGAATTTGACAAGGCTTCGGTTTTTTTTAATCAAGCCTTAGACTTACAGCCAGAAAATACGACAGTGCTCGTCAATTTGGCTGCGACTCAATACCAATTGGGGCTCAAAACGGCCGCATTTGCTTATTATAAAAAAGCTCTCTACTTGGACCCTTCCCTCTCAACGGCCCAACAAGGTTTGGATTTTGTGAAATCCCAGGTCCAGATCAGGGAAATTCCTCATCGCATTGAAACTTACCAAAAAACTCGAGAATACTTAATTGAACCCTTCTCTGTTTTCGTTCCGCTTATTCTCACCACCCTTCTTTTCGCAATGTGGGGAGCTCGAACTCTCAAATATTTTGGTCAAAAAAAACGTGCTTACTTGGCAGGCGAAAATTTACCTGCTTATGGTTTTCTTAATTTTATTCTTTCGATACTTTTAATCATCAGTTTTTCTTGGGTTGGATTTTTCAAATTTGACTCAAGCTTGAAGCGAGGTCTCGTCAAATTGGAAAATGTGTCTGTGAAAAGTTCACCCCTTTTAACAGCCCCAGAAATTCTTCAAATTTACGGTGGTTTAGAAGTTCAAATTTTACGGCATCAAGACGGCTGGCTACAAATCGAGTACCCCGGATCAATCGCGGGATGGGTTGAGCCCGGCTCGATCCTTGAGCTCTAAGCGCAGCAAGGAATCCCGTTGACATAAGACTCGTCACTAGATTTAATGACAAGCTAAAGATGCTACGAGTCATGTCCCCTTTTTTATTCTGCTGCTTTCTTCTATCCGCTATGGGTTTAAACCTTTTGGGTTGCTCTTCTGCTGACAAAAAAGCCGTCACAGCGGAAGATCTTTTGGCCCGCGCTCAAGAGTTTGAAAATGATGATCGTTTTGAAGAAGCGATACGTCGATATCAAGAAGTTCGCTCAAAATTTCCCTATAGCACGCAAGCTTTAGAAGCTGAACTCGCGGTTGCTGATGTTTATTACAAACAGGAATCCTACCCAGAAGCTCAAGCCGCTTACCAAAGCTTTCGCGATTTACATCCTAAACATGCAAAAAGCGCCTATGTTTATTTTCGTCTCGCTTTAAGTCTTTATATGCAAATGCCAGAAACAATCGATCGTGATCTGTCGCTGGCTCCAGAAACTATTTTGGCTTTTAGCGATGTCATTAAAAAGTTCCCTCAGTCTGAATACATTCAAGAAGCCCAAGAAAAAAGATCAGAACTTATTAAAAAAATGGCGGAAAAAGAAATTTACATCGGGGATTTTTATTTCAAACGCAAAACCTACGAACCCGCTCTAGCACGTTATGAATATGTACTAAAGGAATATCCTGGAATTGGATTCGATGAAAAGTCTCTCATTCGAGCCGCCTATAGCGCTTATAAAATCGGCGATCCACACAAAGCACGCCACTATATTTCATCATTAAAAAAAGCTGAAATAAAGGAAGCTGAAACAAAATCTTTGCTCAAGGATATTAAACTGTGAAAGGTTTAACTGAAGAAACTTTAAGCGAAGCTCGTCAGTATTTTATCGAAGGGCAGTATAAACTGGCCGAACCGATGCTGGAACAGCTTCTTCTTCAAGGAATCAAAAATCCTGAAATTTATCAAATGCTTGCTACTTTGTACTATGACCGTGGCCAATTCAATAAAGCGATTAAAACTTTCAGAAGAGCACTTGAAATTGATCCTCACTATACTGATGCCAGTGTTGGTCTCTCGATTATTTTAAATGATATTGGTCGTTACGAAGAAGGCCAAAAGGTTTTTCAAGAAGCTCGTCAAATTTTAGATCAACAAAAGAAGCCAAATCTTAGTTTTTTAGATGAAAGCATTTCTAAAAAACATGAAGAGCTAGCTGATTTATATTCTCAATCACGAGCTTGGGGCGAAGCTCTCGAAAATCTACAAAAAGCAATGAAGCTGACTCCTCAAAGACGTGTCACTCTTGGGGTGAAACTAGCCGAAGCCTATAGCAGACTCGGCGAGTCGCAAAAAGCCATACGAGAACTCAGAGAAGTTCTTTTTATTGATTCCGAATGTGTTCCAGCAAGACTTAAATTGGCGGATCTCTACCAGCGCACAAATCGACTTGCTGAAGCTCGAGATCAGTGGGAGTCTATCCTTGTTACCGATCCTCGAAATACTGAGGCTCGAGATAATCTTCTGAAAATGAAGAAATCTAAAGTTAGTTTGCTTGAAATGAAGTGAGGCCACCATGGCAACAATGAAAGAAGGAATGGTTCCATTCCTGACTCAAGATGAGATCAAAGAAATTACCAAAAAATTAGCACGCGAAATTGAAGCTGATTTTGGCAACCAAGAACTTGTTATTATTTGCCCTCTGAAAGGATCCATCAATTTCGTTGCCGATTTAATGCGCGAACTTCACAATCCACAATTACTTGATTTTGTTTACCTCACTTCAACGGAAAAGGGTGGTACAACTAAAATCGTTAAGGACATATCGATCGATATCACTGGAAAAAATGTGTTAATTGTAGAAGAAATTATTGATGCAGGCCGAACTTTAAGTTTTTTAAGAAACAGACTTTTTGCTTCTCAACCAGCACAATTGAAAATTGTAACCTTATTGGATAAACCAGCACGTCGAGAACTTCCACTTCGTCCCGATTATATTGGCAAAACAATTGATGATCGATATGTCGTTGGATATGGAATGGATTCAGATGAACTTGGGCGAAATTATAAGAACATTTATAATTTAAAGAATTAGCTTACGATCACGTTTACTAAAAAATAAACCATGACACAGACTGCATACAAAACTAGGACCTGTTTCGTCATTCGACACTCTCCCTCTTAGAAATCACATTAAAGCCTGTCAAAAGTCTGGTCAACCCCCCTGGACAGACGACTGGTTAATATTTTTTCTCAAATTGATCCATATTCAAAACGCTTTTCGCGAATCTTTCCGTGAAGTTTTATACTGGACTGACCGATAAACTTCCAATGAGGGAGGGTAACACCCATGAAGAAAATGATTCAAAAATTAAAGTCTCACTTTTCCGCGAAGATAAAAGATCAGAGTGGTCAAGGGATGCTTGAATACATTCTTTTACTAGTCGTAATTGTCGGATTGGTCCTTTTCTTAAAAGAGCCTCTTAAAAAACAAGTCGAGAGCATTCAGGGTAAACTTGAAGGTTCGGTTGGATCAATCATTGGTAACTAAATGACAATTGAATACATCCTTCTTCTCGTTGTGGTTTTTGGAATTGGGTTGAAAGTTTTTGTTTCAGCACCCATGGATGCCTTTAAAAATTCAGCTCCAATGCTAGGAGCTCGAGTTGAAAAACAACTTGCAACAGGATCAGGTTTTAAAAATGAATGGGAACAACAAAAATAGAGATCTTAATTTAAAAACAAGCCAACGTGGCCAAGTTTTAATCGAATCTCTTCTTTTAATGGTACTTTCGGTTGGGTTGCTTGGTGCAACCCTTCAGTATTTTCGAGACACAAAAACTTTTGGTAAAATAACAAATGCCGTCTGGGCCGGCGTCGCCCAACTAACAGAATATGGTAACTGGCCGGATACAGGAACAGTCGTTCACCCCAACAGCAGTATTCGAACACGATATTTGGATCCCGCAAAATGACAAACAAAGCCAGAGCAACAATTCTTTCATCTGAATCGGGAATGGTCACAGCAGACTTTATTTTTTCTTTTCTTTTGGCTTGTATGTTCACGGCATTTTTATTTGCAATGTGCTTTTCTTTTACAATTATCGAAGTCGTTCAATATATTTCATATTCAGCAACAAGAGCCGCTTTGCCTTCACATAAAAACTTCGAAAGCCAAAGGCAACGTGCTCAAGACAAAGTAAATTCACTAATTAACAATCAAGTTTTAACAACACTTCTAAAAAATGGATGGTTTCAAGTCACCGTTAAAGACATGAGATTAGGTCAAGACTCTTCTGACTATTACAGCACAGAATACAAAATGGAAGCGATACAGGGAGCAAGTCCCGTTCCGTTTTTTGTTCCCGCATCTGGAGTACGCTTGAATTTAGAAGCAAAAGTACTTGAAATGAACTTAGGTCCTCTAGGTAAAATTGAAAGTGACACCGGAAATGGGTTTTCCCTCACAATAGGCAGTATGATGTTTAGAGAACCCAGCCAAAACGAATGCAATGAATTGATTCGGTCTCGATATCAAAAAATATTAAATTTAGATCCTGGCAAATACAGCATTGCGGTTCCATCAGCAGCTAGCTCTTTTCCCATGGAGGACACAGGATGCTAACTGCAAAAAAGTCTTCGTTTCTTAAAAATAAAAAAGGTATGGCTGTCTTGGAAATTATACCAACCCTTTTTGTTTATATGCTTTTAATAAACTTTGGTTTAGGTTTTTTCGGCGCCATTCACGCAGGGATTTTACACAATATCGCGGCCCGGAATTATTCGTTTGAAGCCATGAGACATCGTCCAAACTTGCTTTATCACCGAGTTTACGACCCGCAGAATAATTTTAGCAAAACAGGCTATCGTTTTGGTGGAATTATTTTTGATCGCGCAACGGAAGGCGACAATAAATGGATTGCTCCGACTCGTCCGATTGCTTTTAGTGCAGCTTTTGGCGGAAATGATTCCACAAGCGGCATTGATCTTTCTTCTAGAGGTCCTGCCAATGAACCCAATGCTGCAACTTTACACAATGGAACTGTTAAAAATTTGAACGAAGATGTCAGGAATACGAATGTCGCCGTATCACAAATATGGATTAAGTCACTTTACGGAATTTGTATAAATTCTCAATGTGGGGACTCGTTTTAAAAAGGGGATTCTATGGGCAACGAAACAAGAAATTTATGGCTGAGTATTGGCGCTGCCCTGTTCGCAGTTTTTTTAATTTACTCTTATTCACAAGAAAAGAAAAAAGAACTCGATAAGAATTTAGGTGCAAAAAAAACAATTGTTCGCGCGAAAGAAGATATTCCTGAAATGTCGACAGTCTACGATACAATGCTCGAAACTGTTGAAATTCCTTCGAACTACGTTTACCCCGATACTGTTTCTGTACCGGACGAAATTATTGGGCATGTAGCGGCTGTACCTGTTAAAAAAGGCCAGCTCATCATGAAAAACATGCTGTTTACACCGGGACCAGATACTGGAATTTCATTGCAAGTAGCCCCAAATAAACGGGCAGTAACCGTTCCTGTTGATGAAATTCGTGGTGTTGCTAAGCTGATTCGGCCTGGTGACCGCGTTGATATTGTGGCCACAATTGATGTTGGCAAAGGACAAGCTCAAAGACGGGAAGCAACTATTCTGATGCAAGATGTTCCGATCCTCGCGACAGGCGTCTCAGTTGTAAACAATATTCCTCGCCTAATGGAATTAGATGCTTCTGGTAAAAATGTGACTCAAACCTCTCTCACTGGTGATACGCGGTATAGTACAGTAACAATAGAGGCTTCACCTAAAGAAGCTCAGGATCTTATTTATTTGCTTGCAACGTCGCCTGGGAATCTCTTTTTCACATTGAGAAACCCAAACGATCGCATGAATAATTTAAGAATTCCAAGTTCTACGGCAGAGTCTTTACTTGGCCAGCCAGCCAGTTATGTGGCGCCTGGTGCGAGTGGATTTCAAGCTCCAGGATTGCTACCCGGCAGAGGCCCTGTGCCTCCTAGGCAAGCACCGAAGAGCGGCTTTAAGTCTTTGTAGTGGGTTCGGTTTTTCGGGGGGAAATGATGAGATCAGCTTATTTGATGACATTCTTGATGTTGATTCTATCAGCGCCTTTACGCGCGCAAGAAACACCAACCGATATGCAAGAAATTACTTCTGACGATTTTAGATCAAGGCAGTTTTTAACTTTAACAGTTGGGATTGATCAAGATGTAAAATTACCACCACTTCCTGCTGGTGTGGATTTTGGCGGAACTTTCCGCGAATACGTAAAAGCTTCTATTTCCAGAGAGCTTAATGTTTTAAGATTTTCTCCTAAAAAAGAAGGCAGCACAGTTCTGACAATTATTGATTCCAAATCTAAAAAAGTTGTAGCTGAGTACAACGTGTCAGTTAAAAAAAGCCGCTTAGACGGAGTTGCAAATGAAATGCGTGCGCTTCTGGGAGATGTTGAAGGTATCAATATCAAAGTGGTAAACAATCGCATCGTTGTTGATGGACAAGTTCTTTTACCAAAAGATATGAGCCGCATTTATAGCGTTGTTCAACAATTTGGAGATCAAGCGGCAACCTTAGTTACGTTAAGTCCTTTAGCTTTAAAGAAAATCACAGAATATATAGTTCGTGATATTAACAATCCTGAAATTGAAGTCCGTGCTATCAATGATAAAATTATTTTACAAGGATATGCAAATTCTGAAGATGAAAAAAGTCGCGCAGAAATTATTGCAAAGACTTATATGCCAGACGTTATTGTTGATGCCGCAGAAGAAAAAGGTGTGATCAAAAAACGGAAACCTGCTAATGATGGTGTGATTAATTTAATCACACTCAAAGAAGCACCTGCTGCTCCACCTGCTAAAATGGTTCAAATGGTTGTTCATTATGTTGAACTTAAAAAAGACTACTCAAAATCTTTTAAATTCGAGTGGAGACCTGGAATTGAAGATGGTAGCGGTATTAAATTTTCTGCTGGAGAATCTGGAAATTCAGTTGTTTCAGCCATCACAGGTACTATCAATAATCTTATTCCGAAATTAAATTGGGCTAAAACTCATGGCTATGCTCGAGTACTTGAAAGTACGAGCTTAATTGTTCAAGAATCTAAAAAAGGTGAAATCAAACAACTCACAAAACAACCCTATACAGTTCTTGGCAAAGATGGAACTCAGGGGACTGCTTTTGCGGATGTTGGAATTGTGGCTTCTATTACACCCACAATTATGGGCGACAAGTCTGGATCCGTTCAAATGGACATGTCATTTTCAATTTCTACTATGTTAGGCACTGTAGCCAATGGCGCTCCTATTACTGCTGAAAATCAGATTACTTCTCTCATCACTGTTCGCGATAAACAAAGCGCTGCCGTAGGTGGATTAATTAAAAATTCAAGCTCGACCGGATTCAATCGAAATCCTGGAGGCGCTGCAAATCCTATAATCAGTCTTTATGCTTCTAAAGATTTTCAACGAGACCAAAGTCAGTTTGTTGTTTTTGTGACTCCGATTATCAAAACTTCAGCAAGCCAAGGTTCCGAACAAATCAAGAAAAAATTTAGACTGCGAGAATAGTCTTTTTATCAGAATAGCCAAAATATCAAGACTAATATCTAGTGCATGTCAGGATTAGTTATTCCGATAAAGATATCGGAGGAGTCCATGGCATTGCATCCCAACTGCACATTAATTGGCGTTGTCGGCGGTAAAGGTGGCGTAGGCAAAAGTGTATTTGCTGCTAACCTAGCCTGTGCTTTCCTAGCGGAACTACGCGCAAAGGTTCTTTTGATTGATGCAGACTCTAAATCAATTGGTGACCAAAATGTGATCACCGGAATTAAACCTCAAAAAATTCTAAAAGACCTTGCTAACTTTCAAGGATCTTTAGCGCAAGCAAATCCTCAACAGTTTGTGACAATGCACCCATCTGGCCTTGCCTATGTCGGTGCCGTTCGCGGACCAGAAGAAAAACTGGATGTATCACCTGAAGGCCTTATGAAGGCTATGGACTTTGTATCACGTCACTACCAATTTATTATTGTCGATCTTGGAAATGATATGGGTGCGCTACAAATGTCTCTACTTCAAGAGGCAACAGCCTGTATCGTCATAACGACGCCCGAAATTCTTGTGATAACTCAAACCCAAAGACTTTTAAATGAGATGCTCTCTGCAACATTTCCAAGAGACATGTTTCAACTTGTAATCAATAAAGCGTCTCATTCTGGTGTGTCAGCACAAGCGATATCATCGCAATTGCAAATGCCGATCATGGGGGTTATCCCACAAGACGACCAAACTGCTATGACTTCCATTCAAAGATTTACCCCTTTTGTTCTCAGTACACCGAAGGCAGCAGTCTCTGCGTCTTACACTGATGTGGTGAGAAAGCTAACGGGGGGTGCGCTTCAAAGATTAAAATCTCTGAACAAACCAAAAATTACAATTTCAGCCTCAGTTGCTTCAACAAGTTCGGGGCAAAAATCAGATGCAGATAGCGCACTAGATCCTAGAACTCAGTTAAAGTTACGCGTTCACAATGAACTCATTCGGACTTCTGATATCAATAAACTTTTAGCTGAAGCTAAAGGTGATGAATCAAAGCAGCTCGAACTTCGAGACAGAGTCAAACGTGATATCACCGTCATTATGGATCGAGAAGCTCCAGATACTGCACGGGAAGATCGATCAAAATTGATCAAAGAAGTTTTGGAAGAATCTTTAGGATTGGGTCCGCTTGAAGATCTTCTGGCCGACCAGAATGTTTCGGAAATTATGGTGAATGGTGCAAAAAAAATCTTTATCGAAAAGGCCGGCAAAGTACAGTTATCGCCCACCACATTTACATCGAATGATCATCTCAGAAGAATTATAGAAAGAATTGTCGCGCCCCTGGGAAGACAAATTAACAACATGGTTCCCTACGTAGACGCTCGGTTAAAAGATGGAAGTCGTGTGAATGCTGTCATCGAACCCTTATCGATTGATGGTCCCTCTTTAACAATTCGTAAGTTTAAAAAAGGTGGCGTTTCACCTGAAAAATATGTCGACTACGGATCAATGAATATGAACATGATTCATTTCCTCAAAATTTGTGTCGAGAATGGGTTGAATATTATTATTAGTGGCGGCACCGGATCTGGTAAAACAACTTTACTTAATATGATGTCGTCATTTATTCCATCAAATGAACGCATTATTACAGTCGAAGATGCCGCTGAACTTCAACTTCAACAAGAACATGTTGTGCGCTTGGAAACACGGCCAGGAGCCGGCGATGGATCCAATGCAATTAGCATACGTGATTTAATTAAAAACTCACTTCGCATGCGTCCAGATCGAATTATTGTGGGAGAATGTCGAGATGGCGCCGCACTTGACATGCTGCAAGCTATGAACACAGGACATGATGGCTCGATGACAACAACGCATGCGAATACTGCGCGAGAATGTATTTCAAGAATCGAAACCCTTTGCATGATGGCCGGCATGGACTTGCCAGTCAAAGCCATCAGAGAACAAGTCGCAAGTGCTGTAAATTTAATTGTACAAGTTTCGCGAATGTCCGATCACAGCCGTAAAATTTTAAGCATTACAGAAGTTACCGGAATTCAAGGTGATGCCATCAGTCTAGGTGAAATATTTAAATTCAAAGAAGTTGGATACGATAAAAACAGAAAGATTCTAGGACAATTTCAAGCAACGGGATATATACCCACTTTTATACAAAAACTTAATGATAAGGGCGTTATTGTACCTCGCGATCTTTTTTCTAATGAACAAAAGCCCGCCCCCGCAACCGGAAACAATGGGACAGGAGCATCAACAGTTAGCTCTACAAATCCAGCAAATAATTCTTCACAAAAAACACAAGTCGTAAAGAAGACAGGATAAATAATGTCATTTCTTTATAAAGATTTTATATTTATTCCACTTATTGCAATTTGTACAATTCTTGTTGTTTACAATTTTGCAGATCCCGTAATTGATTTTTTAAGTCGAAAAAGTTTGGGTAAAAAAGATGAAGTAATTAAGTACTTAAAGTTGATGTCAGATAAAGTTGACGAAAAAAAAGTCACTTTACTTATGTTATTGATGAGCTTCGGCTTGGGAGCAGTCTTTTTTGTTTTATTTTATCCAAACATCTTATTGGGTTTTATTTTTGGCTGTATTGTAACCGTTGCCGGATGGTCACTTCCACTTGTAATTGTTAAAATTCTGTTTGAACAAAGATGCGATCGCTTTGGAGATCAGCTAGTTGATGGTCTCACGATCATGTCGAATGGGATAAAAAGTGGCACAAATGTCGCTCAGAGTATGGAACGTGTCATTGAAATCATGGGAAATCCTTTAAAAAATGAATTTCAAAAAGTTTTGTCACAACAACAGTTAGGTCAAAGTTTTGAAGATGCTTTAATTGATTTAGGCGTGCGTGTTCCCAGGCCAGACGTCCAGATGCTGGTCACTGCAATTAATATTTTGAAAGAAACTGGTGGCGACCTAAGTCAGACTTTTGACAA
The DNA here is from genome assembly GCA_030158485.1 of Pseudobdellovibrionaceae bacterium. Lineage (GTDB taxonomy): Bacteria > Bdellovibrionota > Bdellovibrionia > Bdellovibrionales > Bdellovibrionaceae. The sequence continues at coordinate 82,857 of JAOASS010000023.1, forward strand.
TATTGTTTTTACGATTCGTGAGCGCCAAAAGCTTGAAAAAAAAATACAAGCACTCACTGCGATGGGAAGATTTCAAGGACTTATTGTGACTCTTATTCCATTTGTTTTAGCTGTTATTTTCTTTATCATTGATCCTCAAATGATCATGCCTATGTTCACCACGACTTTGGGCTTAGTCCTTTGTGCCACAATAATTGTACTACAACTTATTGGTGGCTTCTTGATCCGCAAAATTGTTACAATTAAAGTGTAAGTTATCAAAATTAACTTATTTTTTAATCGTTAGACCAATTTGATTGGTCCTCAAGGATGAGGTGTTAAACAATGAAGTCACCATGGATTTTTTTCGCAATTACCTTTAGCATTTTTTTAACTTCTGTTTCCTTTGCCGTTGTCGACATGAAGAATGCCAACTTTTCCCAAACTTGGGTTGATGCTGAAATTCCAGGATCAGGCTACGACCTCAGAGTCCAAAGAACATATAACAGCAGGTCTTTATTTAATGGAATTTTCGGATTCGGCTGGTGTTCAGATTTTGAAACTAAAATGAATATTACCGCCGAAGGAAATTTAAAAATAACTGAATGTGGCGCCGGTCAGGAAATGTTTTTTTCACCACGTGAAATTACTCGAAAAGATATCGATCAAACAATACAAAAAATTATCTCTAAGATGAAAGAAGAAAAAATTGTCGGCCGAACACAAGAATTTTACAAAAAAACTGCCTCTGATCTTTTGGAATTAGATGTCAAAAGAGCTCAAATGGCGGCACAGTTCGGGATCGCAGTTCCTGTAAAAGAAGGAACAAAATTTTATGCTAATGGTCGCGAAGTTGAACATGTGATATTTCAAAAAACTTTTTATACTCGAAACTTAGGCGATGGAAGTAGTCAGCGATTCGACACAAAAGGCCGCATGACTCATATGTATGACAAAAATGGCAACTTTTTAAAATTTGAATACGACAAGGATAATATGATCCAAGTTGTGGATAATAACTCGCGGAAACTGACTTTTCGTTATTATCCAAATCGTAAAGTAAAAGAAATTACAGGTCCGAATAGTCTGAAAGCTGAATATCAATATAAGGATCTTGATGATTTAGTTTTTGCTAAAAATGCTTGGAAAAATACTTACACATATAAATATGATGAAAATCATAATCTCACTGTCGCAACTTGGCCAGACAAAACATCAATCACGCTAAAATATGATACAAAAAAAGATTGGGTCACGTCTTTCAGTGATCGAAAAAAATGTATTGAAACCTACGGCTATGAACTTTCAAAAGAAAATCCAAAAGGACACTACTGGTCTACTGTTAAAAAAGTTTGCGGTAAAGAAGTTGTCGCTGATGATAAGTATGAATTCTGGTACAAACAACGTCTGGATGGCGAATGGGCTCTATCTCGGGTTCTATCTGACGTTAAAGGCAATTTAACTGATATTTCATATGATGATACAACAGGCAAGCCCACTGCGATTCGGCGAAATCAGGAACGATTGGTTTTTGAATACTTCCCGAACGGTCTTGTAAAAACAAAAGCAGGCTCAACCGCAAAACAAAGTTTTAAGTATGATGGTATTAATAGTAAAATTTCTGATGTGGTAACAGAGTACTTTAATGCCAAGGGTGATAAAGTATCAACACGAACAACGGTGTTTAAGTACGATGCAAAAGGCAACCTCACTTACGCACAAAATAGCGATGGTCAAAAAGTGAATATGACCTACGACAATAAAGGACGTATCGCTTCGATTACAGATCAAGCTAAAAAGTTAGTTAAGATTCAATACGAAGAGCGATATGGAAAGCCGGCAGTTGTGACTCGGCCTGGACTAGGAACTATTAAAGTCAGCTACCGCTCCAGCGGAGAAATTGAAAAAGTAGACAGCAAAGATGGACCATCGGTAGCATTACAAGTGGCCTCAACTTTTAATAATATGTTGGATATTATCGCACCCGCTACAACAGACGTGTATTTATAAAAAGGAAGTTATAAAATATGAAATATTTAATTTTATTTTTGGCATTATTCACAGCTGTCGCCCAAGCACAACTAGATGATAACTCTAAGTCTGATCCACAAATTAATTTGTATAATCAAGATGAGGTCGCGGCAAGTGTTGTGGACATAACGGGGACTTACGCCGCCACAGTAAATCAGTACCCTAATGTGGAGTCAGTCCAAAGTTGTCCGACTTGTAACTTGCACGGCCCCTTAGACTTACGCGATGAGAATGGGACTCCAGCTGTTAACAAGGCAGAAGCTCAAACAAGCGACAGCAACGGGGCACAAGGGCAATAGATTCGTAATACATACATAAAAACGACCGCCGATGTCCCTAAGTTCTCTAAATCTACTTTCTGATTAAAGGACTTTTTACGCCCAGCAGCTGTTAATCACTCGAACATCTCATTTTAAGACAGCCACCTAAGCACCTAAAAATACTTAAAAATATCGTATCAACATGAGACTTTCATTGGCATCAGGATCGCAGTGTATCTTCTGTAGATGTTCACTCTAAAAGGAGGATTTCCTATGAAAGCGATCCTGAGTTTAATGGTCTTGTCTATAAGCTTTGCTGCGCATTCAGCAGTTGTTCAAAAGTCGAATGCAGACTGCAACCAACAGAAAAAAGGCGCCCTTTGGGAAGTTACCACAGCAGCTCCAGAGCAGAAGAAAAAAAGTATTCCAGCTCCGACTCAAAATGCTTCAGTAAAATCAAAAACTAGAGGTGCATAATTATCTTCTTGAAGCTTTGCTTTCTTGAGACTCACTCGATCTAAACGATCGAGTCGAGTCCAGAACAAAACTTTTTGATACAGCATATCCATCGTGTAACAGCTGGACTCCGCCCGCAGAAGCATCTTGCAAGTAGGCTGAGATACCAGATTTTTTCAAATAATATTCTGCGTGAGCTTCGATTGAAATACCAGAAATTTTTGTTTGCATTAAAAACGTGATTAAAAGCATGTAGACAAAGCACTTTACTACAAAGAATAATTCAGACATGGTTTTGATCCTTTCTCGCTAAAATCAATTTATCAATAACAAGTTCAATATCATTTTTTGAAAAAGGCTTGGTTAAGTACTGATTCACGCCCTTGCTTAAAGCGTCTTCGACTATATGATCTTGATCTAAAGTCGAACACGCAACGATTTTAAGGTCGGGCCATATTTGTTTCAATTCTTCTAAAACTTCTAAACCATTTTTAACTGGCATAACGAGATCTAAAAATAATAAATCAGGCAAAGTTTTCTTTACGATCGCAACAGCGTCTCGACCATTTTCGCCTTCACCCACACAGACTCCACCTAAGCTTTCACCGATATTCTTAATAATTTCCCGAATGAAAGATGTATCATCAACAACTACAAATCTAAACTTCATGTCTTTATGCTAGTCTGACCTCTAGTGGGCTACGAGTCTTATTGTATATAAACTGGACTAAAGGTGAATTCACAATAAGGTTTCTTTACCCTTTCATTAAAAGAAAAGACAATTAAATCGTGGTGTTACGTATTCTATCTTTACAACTTTTATTTGTTTTATACTCTTCAATTTCTTTAGCTCAGGCCGGAGTGTCTGTTCAGTTCGTAAGCGAGGACGATGAATTACTGAATATTAAAAATATTGTTGTCACAAGTGTCGTTGATAACGTCAATGGAGTTTACTCTGGTGTTTTATCAGATTGGCTATTTAAAAAAATTGAAGACGATCACCAATGGAGTCCCACTGTTTATAAAAATAATCTAAAATCAGACTTCTTAGACCCGGAAGTTGCCAGCAAAATAATGCGTGAAGCAAAAAGCCAAGCACTCATTACATCGCGAATATTGCGCGGCCCACAAGGTTTAAGCCTTCGCATGACTTTTTATGTCGGAAACAGTGGGCTACCTTTAGTTCAAGAAAGTAAAGCTTTTCCAAAGACCGATTCGCTTGATGAAATTAAAAAAGAATATCAAAAACTTTACGAAGTTGTTCATAACCGCCTACCTGTCGACGGAGAAATCCTAAGCCGTAGCGGAAATGATGTGACGATTAATGTAGGAAAAAATTGGAATTTAAAAGCCGGACAAAATGTAGACGCTGTACAAATCTTAAAAATCCAAAGACATCCGAAACACCATTTCATAGTTGGTGCTGAAAAATCTATTATAGGTAAAATTAAAATTACAAAAGTAGATGATTATTTAAGTTTTGGCAAAATTGTATTTGAAAAAGAACCGAATGTCTTACGGGTTAAAACAAAAATTTTAGCAGCTCGTGCCGTTGTCTATTCATCAGGAAATGAAAATTTAATTGATCCTCAATTTGGCGATCAGCCCACAGAATGGATTCCAACTCCGACTCCTCAGTTTGGGAAACTGATATTACTCGCAGGTATCGGTAGTTACACACAAAACGCTGATTTACAAACTTACGGTGGAATTAGCTCTTCAAGCCCCGTTTCTCCAACCATCAAAGTCGACGGAGAAATTTGGCTCAATCCTGATTGGTATCTTCAATTGGGAACTATGCAGTCGGCGTTCACTCTTTCAAACCCCGTGTCTGGAGATTCACCAAGCCAACTTAATACAACTCTTAGTTCTTATACAATTGCAGGTGGATACAATTGGCTTTTAGGTCCCGATTTTTTTGGCCCTAAAATGCAATTTTCTTTTGGGCTTCATCAGTGGACTTCTGATCCAGATCAATCTTCACCGAAATTAGCTTTTACCAGAATGCAATTCGGCGGACTCTATCTAGGTTTTCAAGGAATGTTTGGACTTTCTCAAGGTTCACCTTGGGACGTAGGGGCACAGTTCAAATTTTATCTTACACAAAATGTAACAGAAAGTCGTTCATCTGGAGACGCTTCGTCGATTAACATGATTGATTTTTCCATGATGACAAAATATCGAAAATCAATTCGCATGAGCTACGTCGGATATTTAACATTCGAAAATTATAGTTCTGAATTTTCCGGAGCTGCAAACCGACCCGACCCCGCTCTTAAAGTAAGTCATAAAAACACTCAAGTTTTATTAGGTCTTGAATACGCATTCTAAGGAGCAAAAGCATGAAGTATGTTATTTTAATTTTATTTTATTTTAGTGGAAGCTATTCATTTGCGGCCGAAAGGGCCGTTATACAACAAATGAAAGGGAAAAGAGCCATCGTTCATTTTGAAAAGGATATTCCGTTTAGTGTCGGACAAAAAGTTTATCTTAATTCTGAAAATGGAACTGAAATCGGGGTAAGAAAAGAGCTCCGCAATCCCTTGGAAAGAAAAAATTCAGTTACTTTGGCCGGAGAATTATCTTCGACGGATACATCGCCAAAAGCGACAACAACTTTTGCCATATCAGGTCGCTATGGTTTCAATGAAGAGCAATACGAATACGGTCCGATTGGTGTTTATGCTTATTCAAAAGCGACAAGCGAAGTATCACGTTATGAATTTGGTGGATTCTTCGATTACAATTTAATTCCCAATAAGCCAGGTGAAGACTTTATTTGGGGAGGCTATGGTGAAGCGACTCTTGGAAATGTCAAAGTAGCCAACTCAAGTCAAAGTCTGACTGTCTTCACTGGTGGAGCTTTCGCTAAATGGTTTATTTTTTCGCCGATGTTAGCCGTCAGGGCCAACGGCTTCTACTCTAACGAATCGCAAGGTAGCTCAACTAGTTCAAACACAACCGGCATCGAGCTCGGTATAAGTCATTATTTTTAATCAGCTTTAAAAAACATCTGCATCAAAATAAAAAGCCAGCTTTTCAGCTGGCTTTTTTATAACTGGTTTTAAATAATATGGCTTTAAGCTTTATTATTTAAAGGGCTGCATTACATCATGCCGCCCATACCACCCATGCCGCCCATATCAGGAGCGCCGCCACCAGCGCTTGCGCCAGTGTCTTTTTTAGGAGCTTCAGCAATCATTGTTTCAGTTGTTAACATCAAAGATGCAACAGAAGCTGCGTTTTGAAGCGCACATCGAACAACTTTAACAGGATCGATTACGCCGTCTTTAATAAGATCAGTGTATTCATCACTGTAAGCGTTGTAACCGAAAGATACTGATTTGTTTTGAAGGACTCTGTCTAAAACAATTGCACCATCAAGACCCGCATTAAAAGCGATCTGACGGATAGGCTCTTCACAAGCACGCTTAATGATTTGAGCACCCCATTGTTCTTCTTCAGAGTATTTCGTTTTATCAACTTTAGCAGCTGCACGAATAAGAGCCGTACCACCACCAGCAACGATTCCTTCTTCAACAGCAGCGCGAGTCGCATTAAGAGCGTCTTCTACGCGATGTTTTTTCTCTTTCATTTCAACTTCAGAAGGAGCACCAACATGAATGACAGCTACGCCGCCAGCCATTTTAGCTAAACGCTCTTTCAACTTTTCTTTATCATAATCAGAAGTTGTTTCTTCAATTTGAGCTTTAATTTGTTCAACACGAGCTTTGATTTCAGCTTTTTTGCCAGAACCGTCAATGATTGTTGTGTTGTCTTTGTCGATTACGATACGTTTTGCAACACCTAAGTCAGCAACTGTTGCTTGCTCAAGTTTACGTCCCATATCTTCAGAAATAACAGTTGCACCAGTTAGAACCGCAACGTCTTCAAGCATTGCTTTACGACGATCACCGAATCCAGGAGCTTTAACCGCAGCAATATGAAGTGTCCCACGCAATTTATTCACAACTAGAGTTGCAAGAGCTTCTCCGTCAACATCTTCTGCAATCACCAAAAGTTGACGACCTTGCTTAGCTACGCCTTCAAGAACACTTAACATGTCTTTCATAGAAGAGATTTTCTTGTCGTAAACTAGAACGTAAGCATTTTCTAAAACAGCTTCCATTCTTTCTGCATTTGTAACGAAATAGGGAGAAAGGTATCCACGATCAAATTGCATACCTTCAACAACTGTTACTTCTGTTTTCGCAGTTTTTGATTCTTCAATTGTGATAACGCCTTCTTTGCCAACTTTGTCCATTGCATCAGACAACATCTGACCAATTTCTTTATCGTTGTTCGCAGAGATAGTTCCAACCTGAGCCACTTCGTTCGAACCTTTAACTGGCTTCGCCATTGATTTAAGTTCTTCAATTACAGTCTTCACTGCTTTATCAATACCGCGCTTGATAGCCATTGGGTTGTGACCAGCCGTTACGATTTTAGCACCTTCGCGATAAATCGCTTGAGCCAAAACAGTTGCAGTTGTTGTTCCGTCACCGGCTTCATCATTAGTTTTAGAAGCGACTTCTTTAACCATTTGAGCGCCCATGTTTTCAAACTTATTTTCAAGTTCGATTTCTTTAGCAACAGTGACACCATCTTTTGTAATTAAAGGGGCACCGAAAGATTTTTCAATGACGACATTACGGCCTTTTGGCCCAAGAGTTACGCGTACCGCATTTGCAAGAGTGTTTACACCCTTTAAAATAAGCGATCTAGCGTCTTCAGCAAAACGTAGTTCTTTAGACATATTATCTCCTTCAAAGCTGGAAAGCTGCCTGAGACTGCTTTCCGTCTGTATATTTTAAATTGAAAATTTAATTAGTTATAAATTCCGAGGATATCTTCTTCACGCATCATCAAAAACTCTTCGCCATTCAGCTTAAGTTCTGTTCCTGCGTATTTGCTAAAAAGCACTTTGTCGCCAGCTTTCACTTCAAGCGGCAATGTCTTACCGTCTTCTGTGATGCGACCTTTTCCAGCGGCAACGATTTCACCTTTTTGTGGTTTTTCTTTAGCCGTGTCTGGAATAAAAAGACCGCCTGCGGTTTTTTCTTCTTCAGCCATGCGACGAACGAGAATACGATCATGCAGGGGACGAACGCCCATTTCATGCTTAGCCATAATTATATGACCTCCTGATTGTTGGTTTGATAAGTGAGCACGAACGGTAATATGAGGCTGACCCCGAAGATGTCAAGGTGGACGCTCTCGAATGGTGATTAATGCAATATGTAAATTAATGAAATCGGCTACTTAGAGGCTTCTGTCGCAGAGCCTGGCTGATGAGTTGAAAGACCTTCTCCACTCGTTTTAAGTAATGAGTCCGCATAAGCCGTCATAAGTTCGGCCACTTCTAAAGAGTTAAGCTTTTCTGCCGCCTTGTTGAAAGCTTGCTTTTGGTCCTTGAATCGGGACAAGTAGCCTACAAAATAATCAGCAACAGTTAGCTCACTGACTTCATCAAGATTAGATTTAGTGTTTTTAAGCTCACTGTAAAGTGATTTAAGTGTCGTATCTTTTGGGTTCGCAGATTTTTTTAAAATGTAATCAGTTTGTAATTTAGAATACCGAGCTCGAGCCAAACTCAGTTTCTCTGATCTCCAGTCTTTAAAAGATAGGACTTCCAAGGCTCCAACAGAAATTGAACTTGCAGCAACTCCAGGCAAAATTGCAGCTTTGGCTGCGTTCAAACCAAAAATAAAATTTAAAAACACAAGCAAGCCAACGAAATAAGATCTCGGCACAGAACCTCCAACAATAAACGATCTGCTCAGGATCTTTACAAACATCGTGCCGCACCTCATCCCCAACACATTAGTACTGGTTATCAAAAAACTCTTTTCAAGAGCCGCAAAGGGTCTTTTCAAACTAAAAATTGTCCTTTTATATCAATAGGTTAGAAAGTTTTACCTGATAATTATTTGAACAGTCGTGTGAACTTTACAGGCTTTTTAAAAGCGGTAGAGGGTCTTGATCAAAATGGAATATAAAGATTATGGGTTTGGGGGGATCACATTTTAATGGGTAAGAGTTTTACATCAGTTGCAATTATCATGTTACTGAGCTTCACAGTTTCTTGTGACCATTCTTCTTTAATAAGCTTACAAAATAATGACTCAATTGTTGGCGGAAATGCGCTCCAAACCGAGGATCAACTGCAAAATCATGTTGTTCTTTTAAAAACGAAATATACAAACACGATCCGCAAATCAACAGAAATATCTTACTGTACGGGAGTTATTATAAACGACCGATTTATTCTGACGGCAGCTCATTGTTTAAATTTTGAACTTTTTGAATCAACGGAAGTTGTTTTTCCGCTAGCTCAAAAAAGTGAATTCTACGGATTAAACAAAATCATCGTTCATCCTGATTTTTCATCTGAAAACTTAAAAAGAGATTACTCAAAGCTTCGGGATATCGCGCTCATCAGACTAAAAGATTTGCCACCGCAACCTTATTCAAGCCTACCGATTTTCGAATACAGCAAGAGAATGCCCGAAAATCTTTCTTTTGGAGCTCTCGGTTTTGGCGAACAGCAGGGTTCGATTCTTAAAAAAATTCCAAAAACTTTTGACCTACGGTCAGTTTCTTTAGAAACTTTAAACTTCAATTTAGAGTCGCCTTACTTTGAAGTACTACAAACTCAGAGGGGAATTTGCTTCGGAGATTCTGGAAGTCCCGCAGTTGTTAAATTAAGACAACAAAACTATGTCATAGGTCTAGCCGTTGATGTTTTATTTGATCCATCAAGGACCTTTGAGCGCCACTATGACCGTTGTCTTCAACAATCTGTCTTTTTAAATATCCTTTACTTCAAAAATTGGATTGATCAAAAGATTCGTCAGTTAAATTAATATAAAAATCTATTCAATTCGTGTGCATCATGACAGTCTATTTATATGGACCCTGACGGAGTCTCACAAAAATATTAAAAGGAAACACATGAGAACCGATATTCTTTTTCATCAACTTTTTGAAGCCGAATCCTGCACTTACACTTATATCATCGCTGATAAAAAAACAAAGGAAGCAGCCATCATTGATCCCGTTTTAGAAACAGTTGATCGAGATCTTAAGCTGATTGAAGAACTCGATTTAAAATTATTATATGTTTTGGATACTCATATTCATGCAGACCACATTACGGGGGCTGGCGAAATTCGTAAACGAACTCATGCCCAAACTTGCGTGAGTCAAAAAGCTCATATCGATTGTGTGGACATTCCCCTAGAAGAAGGTCAGGAACTTAAGCTGGGTGAAAAAGTAATTAAAGTGCTTTCGACCCCAGGCCATACAAACACTTGCTTGACATATTATTTTGAAGGCTTACTTTTCACTGGTGACGCTCTTCTGATTCGTGGCTGTGGTCGAACTGATTTTCAGCAAGGGTCTTCTGACAAACTCTTTGAAAGTGTCCATGGCAAACTTTTTAAACTTCCTGACGAAACAATTGTTTACCCCGCGCATGACTACCGTGGGATGACTTCCTCTACAATTTTATTAGAAAAAAAGTTTAATCCAAGATTACGCGAAACAAACAGTCAGGATGATTTCAAAAAAATGATGTCTGAATTAAAATTGGCTCATCCTAAAAAAATTCATGAAGCTGTACCTGCCAATCTCGCTTGTGGACGCACCAAGGAAAATGAAAATTAAAACTACCAGGAGGATTTTATGCACCCAGATTGGATCAACGCCTTAGTAGGCGGATTCATGATCGGAATCTCGGTCTCGCTTATGTTATTATGGAACGGTCGAGTCACTGGCATCAGTGGAATTATCAACGGAGCACTTTCCCACAAAAAAGGCGACACTTTATGGAGAGTGTTTTTTGTAATAGGACTTATTCTAGGGGGAATTTTTTTAAAAATATTTAAACCTAGTGTTTTTTCAGGTGGCTTAGAAACAGATTTATGGACCACTCTTGTTGCCGGATTACTTGTCGGATTTGGAACTATAATGGGAAGTGGCTGCACGAGTGGCCATGGAGTTTGTGGAATCAGCCGAATGTCACCACGTTCGTTAGTCGCAACACTCGTTTTTATCGGAGCTGGGGTTGTTGCCGTTGTTTTCTTTAAGAAGATCGGAATTCTTTTATGAAAAATGGAGTCGCTTCACTTATTGTGGGATTTATATTTGCACTTGGTTTGGGAATTTCGGGAATGACTCAGCCTCAAAAGGTGATTGGCTTTTTAGATATTTTTGGAAATTGGGACCCTTCACTCATGTTCGTGATGGCGGGAGCTATTATTGTTCATTTTGTCAGCTTCAAGCTGATTCGCAAAAGACAATCACCATTATTCTCCTCTGAATGGCATATCCCCACAAAAACCGAGATTACGCCTTCGCTGATAATAGGGTCGGTTTTGTTTGGGATAGGCTGGGGGTTAGCTGGACTTTGTCCAGGGCCGGCAGTCACTTCACTAGCAAGCTTAGAAACAAAATCATTTGTTTTTGTTATCAGTATGGTTTTAGGAATGTTTCTATTCAAGTTAGTTGATAGAAAAATAAATTTAAAGAAATGAGCTCATTTTAAATGGAAGTCTTCGGTTATTTAGCTTCAGTTTTCATGGGACTGACTCTGGGAATGATTGGCGGGGGCGGATCTATTTTAACTGTGCCGATTCTTGTTTATCTTTTTAAAATAAATCCTATTCTTGCGACTGCTTACTCACTCTTTATTGTAGGGCTGACAGCTCTTGTCGGCGGCGTAACTTATCTGAAGAAAGGTGAAGTTGACTTAAAGACGGGACTTGTTTTTGCCGTACCAAGTTTTATCGGAGTTTATTTAACACGAGCTTACGTTGTTCCAGAGCTGCCCGACCCAGTTTTTTCTGTCGGAGCTCATGATATTTCAAAACCTTTACTGATTATGTTAGTATTTGCCGCTTTAATGATTATCGCTTCGCTGTCCATGATTAAAGCAAGAAAAGCAGTTGTTGAACCACTTCAGTTCTCTTCGCTTAATAAATTTCTTTTGATTTCTTTAGAAGGCCTTGTTGTAGGCGGCATAACTGGTTTTGTAGGCGCAGGGGGCGGATTTTTAATTATACCGGCATTGGTTCTACTTGTGGGAATGCCGATGAAAATCGCAGTTGGCACTTCGCTTTTTATTATTGCAGCTAAATCATTACTGGGCTTCGTGGGAGATCTACAGCATCAAGCTGTAATCGATTGGACACTTTTATTTACAATATCTGCAATTGCAATCGCGGGGCTGTTTATAGGAATGAATCTGACAAAAAAAGTTTCCGAAAAATCCCTTAAAAAAGGTTTTGGATACTTTGTTCTGATCATGGGAACTTTTATTTTGTATGATCAAATTCAGAAAATGATAT